>NZ_MUGW01000002.1 GCF_002217285.1 Flavobacterium hercynium
TTCTTCTTTTTATTGTTGTTCTTTGCTACACTGCTGTCCTAGCCCTGATGGGAGTGGAAATCCTTTGGCTTTTTCCTTTAAAAAGCTAAAGATTACTTCACCTAGCTTTTATTTTAGTCGGAGTTCAGTGAACTTCGTTTGTAGCGGACAGCGGGAAATAGCTCCTCAAAACTATACTTCTTCGTTATTATATACATTAAACCTAACAGGTTTTGGAAACCTGGTAGGTTGTTGCTACTTATATATACCATATTCACTTATTACTAATACTACTTGATAAGTTAGACTTAATAGTTTTTTTTGGAAACTTCGTCGGTTATTGTTTTTTATATAATACTTGATACACTACACTTAGTTAAACCTACAAGGTTTTCAAAACTTTGCAGGTTGTTGACTCCTTATATATAGGTATAATAAAAAAGCTTTCTTTATTGTTCTTTGATTTACTCCTTATATATAGTCGCAAAACAAATCTATAGATATAGCATCAAATACTATACGTATGTAAATTGGCACGTCTACCCTATTATTTAGTTGTTTTTCATAATAACTAATATCTAAAACACCTTTGTTTAATTGTTTCTTTTTTTCTAACACTTAATATTTCATACTAATTCTGCATTTACGATTAGAAAAAGAAATACTTTTTTTACATAAATCTACTTTTGACTATGTTTAGGACTTTTTCCTGCAAAACAATGTTTTAACATAGTAGTTTGTGTTACATTTGCAGCCGCAATGGTTTAGCTACAACTTTTCAAGGGTAGTTAACGAAGAGGGAATCAGGTGAAAATCCTGAGCAAGCCCGTTACTGTAAGTTCCATGCAACATTTTGACTGATCTGCTTTTATGCGATCTTATCTTTTGCCACTGCATTTTATAAATGTGGGAAGGCGGTTCAAAATGGGAATAAGTCAGGAGACCTGCCACTGCCTATTAATTCGAGCTTTCGTGGACCAGAGTTTCGGAAAAAATACGGTTATCAAACTAACATTTGATTTAGATTTTTCATTTAAAAACTATTTTTTTTATAAATAGATTATTTTGCTATGCACTCGTGCTTAGTAGGTTTTCTAACCTGCTTTATGATGTAGTATGCTTATTTGTATGGAATTAAAAACTAACTATAACTAATAACCTTTAAATTTTTAAAAATGAAGAAAATAGTACTTATGTTGTCAGTCATTTTATTACTGTCGGGATGTTATAAAGATGATATTAACGATCTTAAAAACGATGTTAATAACCTGAAAGAAAGAATGGCTCAATATGAAAACCTACTGGATGTTTTAAACAAAAGACTTTACGTGGTAAGTTATGAGACTAAAGATGGTAACTATGTTATTACAATGAGTGACGGATCTAAACTGTCTGTTCGTAATGCTTCGTCGTTTATTGAGATTGGAGAAAATGGTAATTGGTGGATTGATGGTATAGATAGTGGAAATAAAGCAATTGCAGAAGAAGGAAAAGCTCCAAAAATTGCAATTGGACAAAATGGGAATTGGTTTATTAACGATGAAGACACTGGTGTCTCTGCAGCTGCACAGAAAGGAAAGGATGCTGCGGAAATCATTTCTGTTTCTATTACAAACGGTATTATGACTTTTACTTTTGCTGACGGTCGCACGATTAGTATTCCGGCAAATACTCCAGAGATTACTTTAACTAGTCCAAATGGTGGTTTTGTGTTGGACAAAATGAGATGGTTTAAGGTTTTACCTCAAATAAAATACCCTGTTGGTGCGACTTACAAATGGCTTGTAAATAACGAAGAAGTATCTTCTACTGCAGATTTATTATATATTTTTGGTGTAGCGGGAACTTACAACATTGAGCTTATCGCAAAAAATGGTGTTGGTGAAGATTCTAAAACTTTTACTGTTACTGTAAATGAGAAAGCATACAATAATAAAATTACTCAGGTATTCGATTTCTTGCCGGCGCCTGGGCAATTCACCAATGAGCTTCCTAATGGTAAGATTACAGACACTGATGAAACGATGCGTCTAAAAGCGGAGACCGCTCTTACCGCAAATGGAATGGTGAGCCTTGGTGGATTTGGAGGTTATATTGTATTTGGATTTGATCATACTGTTATTAATAAAGAAGGCAATGACTTTATTGTATTAGGTAATGCATTTAATGATTGGGCAGAACCGGGTATTATTATGGTTTCTTATGATTCTAATGAAAATGGAAAACCAGATGATGAATGGTTTGAAATTGCCGGATCTGAACATAACAAAGCGACTACTATTAAAAACTACGAAATAACCTATTACAAACCAGAAACAGAGCCTACAAATCTAAATGAGCCAAATTATATTCGTTGGACTGACAATCAGGGAGCGACTGGTTATCTTGCTAAAAACCAATGGCACAGACAATCTTTTTATCCTTTATGGAAAGGCGAAACTCTTACTTATAAAGGTACTTTCCTGAAATCTAATATATATGATAAATCCGGAGTTGGAAACAATTGGGCAAATCCTGCTTATGAATGGGGATATGCTGATAACTGGGCTAATGGAGATGTAAGAGCACAAATCGATATTAGCTGGGCTGTAAATGCAAAAGGTGAATCAGTAAAATTAAAAGGAATTGACTTTGTCAGAGTTTATAATAGTAACCGTGCCGAAGGTGGATGGCTAGGTGAAGTTTCTACTGAAATAAACGGATTTAAAGATTTGAATTTACCATAATGTAAAAATATTGCAAAGTGATTCTTTACTACATTTTGTAATTAACCTTTTTAGTAAATCATGTTTTGGAACTTATCCTTAGGATAATTTAAGAGGCTTCAGAGAAATCTGGAGCTTTTTTTATTATACCATAAAAGCTGTTTGCTGTAAAAATCAATCAATACTGAGCATAAAAAAACTGTTCATTATACAATAAACAGTCTTCTATAATATCTATGTTAACTTAAAACAATTACGCCATGAACAAAGCGTATTTATTGTAATTAAATAATACTAAATCGTAAGGCACTAATTTTGGGTTTACTTTTTCTGATGAAGCATTAAAATTAATCCCATGATGCTTTCTGAACAAATAAATCTCTTTTAAACAATTGGATAAACTTTGATGAATAGCGGTTGTAAAGGTAGGCAACTGCTGATCTCCAACTAATAAATCTATTTGATAATTAGAACTGCTTTTAGAAAGGTTATTACCTATAATTCTTATTGTGAATGTGGTTGATTTCCCGTATTGTTCACCTTGATACTGTACTACCATAATTGTATTATTAAAAGGGTTTTAAATTATTCTTTTGGTACTTTAATAGTCATGATTTAAAATCGTTATTAAAGTTATGAAAAAAAAATAAATTGCTATAAATAGTGCTATTTAATTTTTAATCGACCGCAAAGTTACTGCAAAAAAAATCTATAAAAACGGATTTAATCGTTCAACTTTTCAAAATCTTAATCTCTACTATCATCAATACAAAAAATTCCACATACTGTATTAGTAACCAGTAAATTAAATCTTAAAACCAAAACTATAGAAAAGAAAAAAACCGTAACAAATTACGGTTTTCAACAATTAACTAAATAAATTTAATCAACTTTTTAACGAGGGTAAAGTTCATTCATAAGCACGATTAATTTTCAGGGCTAAAATTATACAAAATCACAGACATACAACAGAAAATATCGATAAAGTATAGCAATAAATATAAAAATTAACACCTTATCCTGTTTTTTCTACATCGTAGAATAATGGCTATTTTTTAGTAAATTTGAAGAACTAACCGTAAAAACCTCACAATATGGAAATTAACTTTACAGCATTACTTCTTGCAGCTATTACAACTCTTTTTGCAGGATTTATTTGGTATCATCCAAGTGTTTTTGGAACGATCTGGATGAGAGAGAACAATTTTACTAAGGAATATCTAAGTAAAGGAAACATGCTAAAAATATTTGGATTTACTTATCTCTTTTCTCTAATGATAACAATACCGCTAATGTCATTAACAATTCACCAATCCGGCGCAATTGGCATGGTGGGCGGACCACCATTAATAGAAAGTGCAAAACCATCATTTCAAGCTTTTATGGCAGATTACGGAATGGCTTTTCGCACTTTTAAGCACGGAGCTCTTCACGGTTTTATGGCTGGTTTGTTTTTTGCTTTACCTGTATTGGGTATAAATGCATTGTTTGAGAGGAAATCATGGAAACTTATATTTATTCATGGTGGTTATTGGATTTTAGTATTGACTCTTATGGGAGGTATTATATGCCAATTTGCCTAATTATAAATAAACTAAACCCTGTTTGAAAACAATTTCAAACAGGGTTTTCTTAATAATAACTTAAACTTCATGAGGTGTTGTAAATATTATCTAATTTTGGAAGAAAACTAGCTTTCACTCTTGAGTACAACTTATTCTTTCCAAATTTACAATAGCGCATCATCATTACCTTTAGAATGGAATTCGCTTACTCCTAATAACATTTTTTTGACCAGAGAATATCTCGAAGTACTCGAAAAATCTTCTCCGGTTAATATGATTTGCAATTTTATTGGCATTTTTAAAAGTGATGTCTTAATTGGAATTGCTTTAACTCAATTTCTATTTGCAGAAAAATTGGAATCGTTTGGAGAACGTGATCAATGTTTGAAGACTTCTGTGCGAAATTTTGCTTTTAAAAAATTTGCTTCGCATGTGCTATTTGTAGGCAACAACATGCTTACGGGACAGAATGCTTTTTCTTTTTCGGCAAATGCTAATCAGGCAAAAGTTTATAAAACACTTCACAAAGCTATAAAACAGCTAAAAAAAGATTTCAAAGAGAGAGGACGAAAAGTTCACATCACGAGCATAAAAGATTTTACAGCTACTGAAATTGAACCTCTAAAAGCAGAATTTAAAAACAATTATACTTTTTCGACTCAGCCTAATATGGTTTTTGATATCAATGAAAGCTGGAAAAACGAACAGGACTACATTGATGCTCTTTCAAAAAAATACCGCGATCAATATAAAAGAGCCCGTAAAAAAGCGGACGGAATTGTAAAACAAAAAATGTCGTTAGCCGAAATTACAGCGCATGAAGATGTAATTTATGATTTGTATTTTCACGTTGCTAAAAACGCTCCTTTCAACACTTTCTTTCTTGCCAAAAACCATTTCCGCATTTTTAAAGAGATCATGAAAGAAAATTTTCTTTTTTATGGTTATTTTTTAGACGAAAAACTTATTGGATTCAATACTCTGATCAAGAACGGAAATGTAATGGATACCTATTTTTTAGGTTACGATGAAAAAATTCAACGTGAAAGAATGCTTTATCTCAACATGCTCTACGATATGATTGCATATTCTGTAAACCAAGGTTTTTCTGAAATTGTTTTTGCCAGAACAGCATTGGAGATCAAAAGCTCTGTTGGTGCGAAACCTATTAAAATGTACGGTTTACTTACGCACAGCAATGCACTTATCAATCATAACATTGCTAAACTCTTCAATTATCTTGAACCCAAAACTGACTGGCAAGAACGTAATCCGTTTAAATAGATTACGGAATCGCAATTTTCATTTGTTTGTGCAAGATATGTATTTCTAATAGGTCCTGTGCTCCGCAATATTCTCCATCAATCTGAAAATTGACTTTGTAGTCTGTTTTTATGGTGGCTTTATCTGTCGAAATAATTACAACATCCTCTGAATCAATTGGCATATTTCCGGTAATAATTTTACCGAGTAACAATAAATCAAGGCTTTTTAGAATTACCAGTTCAAACTTACCATCGTTCATAGAACCATGCGGATTAATCGTTACGCCGGTTCCATACTTTTGAGAATTTGCGATTACAATGATTCTGGCTGTATGATCGACTACTTCTTTATTTGTTGAAATGGTCGCAACAAATGGAGCGGCTGAGTCTACTAAAGTTGTATAGGCCTGCAATGCATAACCCCAAAAACCTCTTAAATTGCTTTCTTCGTAATTTTTGACAAGATCAGCATTGATTCCAATATCACTCAAATGGATGCTTTTCTTGCCATTAATGCAAATCATATCCATCTCAATGAAGTGATTTAAAAATGCTACTTTCAAATTTTCTTCGATTGTGGAGGGCAAATTTAAATCTACAGATAATCCATTTGCAGAACCTGCTGGCAAAATTCCAATAATAACATCATGCTCTTCCATCGCTTCGGCCACCATTTTTATGGTACCATCACCACCGGCCACTATAATTCGATCCGGAATATTTTCATTATAAAGTTTTTGTATTTGTTTAATATCGTTGGAACCTGTAGTTTCATAAACTTCAAGGTCAAAATGATTTGTTGTTGCGAATTCTTGTACCGCTTCTATTAAATCTGATTTATCCAGATCTCCAGAAATAGGATTTACCACAAAAATGATATTCTTTTTCAAAATTTAATTTTTAAAACCAATTAAAATAATTAATTTACAGTCTCTATAAAAATACGCAATTAATGAAACCAATCCTACAATTATATCGAGGTTATGCTAATGAACAAGAATTAATTGTAATGGGGCATGTTTTTAAGAGAACCTATGATTATGATTTTCAGAAGAAAAACTTTAAAAATGCCACTTCAATCATCAATCAATTTAGAATAAAAACGATTAAAAATTATGATGTTTACCTGAAATGTGGAAATCTGGAGATTCATTCGAAAACGCTGGATGACGGCTATTTTAAATTTTGTATCCCGATTGAAAAAGAATTCGATTTTGGATGGATGGAATATGAAGTTAGTCTGAAATATAAAGGAGGAACGATAACATCAAAGGATAGTTTTATTAGACCTCATAAAGGAAATCTGGGCATTATATCTGATATTGATGATACTTTTTTAATTTCTCACACTAAAAATATTTTCAAAAAAATCTATATTCTTTTGTTTCGAAATGTAAATGACCGTAAAGTTTTTAAAGACGTTGTTCCACACTATCAAGCTTTAAGTTCGGCAGGACGCAATAATAAAGAAGAACAAAATGCCTTTTTTTATATTTCGAGCAGTGAATGGAATCTATATCGCTTTATTACCAAATTCACTAAACTTCATCAGTTACCAAGGGCGGTTATTTTACTGAAAGATATAAAAAGAGGAGTTACTGATTTTTTTATGAGCGGAAGAGGAAATCATGATCATAAATTTGATAAAATAAAACATGTTCTGGAATTTTATCCTCATCTAAAATATGTTTTACTAGGCGATGATTCACAACATGATCCAGTGCTTTACGAACGAATATGTAAAATATTTCCGTTGACGGTTAAAGCTGTTTACATTAGACAAACTGGAAAACGAGAAAAAAAAGAAACAAGGGTAATTTTAAAAAACTTAGAAGATTTAAATATTTCTGTTTGCTATTTTAAAGATAGCAGTCAGGCCATCATGCATTCAAGAGCGCTTGGCATTATTAAATAAGGTTACTAAATAGGTAAAAAAAATGCATTTCATGTCGAAAAAAGATCTAAAGAAACTTTTTTCAGAACACAGAAATGCATTTTTTTATTCCAGTAAAAGCTTAAAAACGATAAGAATGTTTTTAAACGCTTAAATTATCAATTTCTTCCTGAACAACTTCCCAATCCAGTAATAATTGATCTAAATCTTGTTTCTTTTTATTGTAAGCCGTAAAGAAAGAAGCGTCTTCGATATGTTTATCATAGTTAGATGCTAATAACTTATCATCGTGCTGAATATCTTTTTCTAACTGTTTTATTTGACTCTCAACTTTACTCAATCTGTTTTGCAGTGCCTTACCTTTTTTCTGATCTTCGTACGATGCTTTATTATTTTCTTTTGGAGCTGCTGATTTTGCAACATCTTTCTTTTCGACTTCGCGCATATTTTCAAGATTGCGCTGCTCTAAGAAATAGTTGATGTCTCCTAAATATTCTTTAATTTTTTGATCTTTGAATTCATAAACGATATTAGACATTCCCTGAAGAAAATCTCTATCGTGCGAAACTAACAACAATGTTCCACCAAATTTTTGAAGAGCGGCTTTTAAAACGTTTTTAGATTTTATATCTAAGTGATTCGTAGGCTCATCCATTAATAAAACATTGATTGGCTGTAATAACAATTTACAAAGTGCCAAACGGTTACGTTCTCCTCCTGAAAGTACCTTTACTTTTTTCTCGACATCATCTCCACGAAATAAAAATGAACCCAACATATCACGAACTTTTGAACGGTTGGTATCCATTGCTGCATCTTCCATGGTTTGAAGCAACGTAATTTCTCCATCAAGGTATTCTGCCTGATTTTGAGCAAAATATCCTAATTGAACATTATGCCCTAGTTTAATGCTTCCCTGATATTCAAATTCATCTACAATAGCTTTTATAAAAGTTGACTTTCCCTGACCATTTTGTCCAACAAAAGCAATTTTACTTCCACGTTCTACTAATAAATTAATATCTTTTAGAATCGTCTTGTCTCCGTAAGCTTTAGTAACATTTTCAGCTTCAACAACAACTCTTCCCGGTTCTTTTGAAACTGGAAAAGAGATATTCATTACTGAATTATCGTCTTCATCAACTTCAATTCTTTCTACTTTATCTAATTTTTTAATTAACGATTGCGCCATCGAAGCTTTTGAAGCTTTTGCACGGAATTTTTCGATTAATTTTTCTGTTTCCTCAATTTTCTTTGCCTGATTCTTTTGGGTGGCTAGTTGTTTTTCACGGATTTCGTGACGCAATTCTAAATATTGAGAATACGGTTTATTAAAATCATAGGCTTTTCCTAATGAAATTTCTATTGTACGATTGGTAACATTATCCAGGAACATTTTATCGTGCGAAACGATAACCACAACTCCAGGATAATTACGCAAGAAACTCTCTAACCAAATGATACTTTCGATATCTAAGTGATTCGTAGGCTCATCCAGCAATAAAACATCATTAGACTGCAATAAAAGTTTAGCAAGTTCTATACGCATTCTCCAACCTCCAGAGAATGTTTCCGTCTGGTTGTTAAATACTTCTCTTTTAAATCCTAATCCTAAAAGAATTTTCTCAGTATCTCCAACATAATTGTAACCTCCCAAAAGCTCAAAACGATGTGTATAATCAGAAAGATCTTCAATAATCTGACTGTACTCTTCGCTTTCATAATCAGTTCTGGTAACCAATTGATGATTGATTTGCTCTAATTTTTTCTCTACAACTTTAATATCAGTAAAAGCTTCATAAGCTTCTTCTAAAACAGTTCTCCCTTGTTCAAAATCAATATCCTGACGAAGAAAACCTAATCGTATTTCTTTTTCGGTAGCGATCTGACCTGAATCTGGTTTGAAATCACCTGCCAAAATTTTTAGCATGGTAGATTTTCCTGCACCATTCTTTCCAACTAGTCCAACCCGATCTCCAGCACCTAAACGAAAAGTTACTTCTTCAAACAAATAAGAACCTCCAAAAGAAACCGATAAATTATGTATATTAAGCATTGTATTGTTATTTTATAACTAATTGATTGTGTAAATTTACACCCCCGAATTAATGGGAAATTTAATTTTTTGCAAATGTTAAAAAAAGGATTGAAAATAAATAGCATTTTAACAGGAAGTTGTCCAAAATGTCAAAATGAAAGTATGTATTCGGACAAAAACATGCTTCATTTGACTAAAGTTCTAAAAATGAACGACAATTGCAGTCATTGCGGTTTAAAATATCAAATCGAACCTTCCTTTTTTTATGGTGCAATGTATGTAAGTTATGGCTTGAATGTGGCTGTAGGAATTGCCGCTTTTATTGTTTCTTTTGTTTTTTTCAAAACAACAATAGAGCAATCTTTCCTGGCTATAATTATTACGCTAGTTGTTCTTTTTCCTTTCGTACTTCGTCTTTCCAGAAACATTTACATTAATATGTTCATTTCATACGATCCTAAGGCCGGGAAGAAATAATACTTTTTAAATATTTCTTATGGAATCGTTCTATAGCAATCTCACGGTCTAATGGAATTCCATTTTCTATATAATCATACAATGCTTGTGCCATAGCAGGTCCAAGCATTACACCTCGAGTCCCCAGACCATTTAAGATATGAAGGGATTTGCGCTCGTAGTGCGTTCCTATTAATGGTCTTCTGTCTTTAACCGTTGGACGAACTCCTGCATAATGTTCTATTATTTCAAAATCGCATGTAATAATTTCTTTTATTCGCTCTAATAGTTCTTGTTTCGCTTCTTCAGTGGGCGTATCTGTTTTATCATTCCAATTGTATGTTGCTCCCACTTTATAAAGATCTCCTCCTACAGGCAATATGAATACGCTTGTATTAACAATAACATCAAGATTGAGATTAGGTGCCTTAATCAAAAATAGTTCTCCTTTAGTACCATCTAATGGCAGATAATTAAAAAAGGGGTTTTTATGCAATCCAAAACCTTCTGCAAAGATGATATGTCTTGCTTTGATATTTTTATACTGAACTGAATCATCAAAAAACTCGATGTAACTGCTAACAAAAGTTTCTTCTAACAACAAATCGTTTTGCAGTAAATAATCTTTGTAACTGTTTAATAGCGCAGCTAAATCTACATATCCTGTATGTAGTACTTCCCCATAGTCGTAAGGAGAATCAATACTATTGTATTTTGTAGTAATCAGTTTTGTAGATAAAAAAGGAGCTAAATTTATTTTATCTGAAGCTGCAAACCAATTGTTTTGCTCTTCGATTGAAAAAAACTTTCGTAAAATTGGGAGTTCGAAATTAAACTTTGTTTTTAATTTATTCTCAATGTTATTGTAAAACTCATCCATTACAACAAGTTGCTCTTGTGCTTTCCAAACTTCGCTGAATCGCTTTAAAATAACAGGATTGTATAGTCCTCCGGCTATTCTTGATGAATTCTGAGATTTATCATTAATAACTAAAATTGTTTTATTGTTTTTTAGCGCAACTTCCGCAAATGAAATTCCTGCTAATCCGGATCCGACAATGAGATAATCAATCATATTTGTGTATTAGTAAAATAAAAAAACTCTTACTACAAAGGTAGTAAGAGTTTTTATTATAATGTAATTTTAGATACTTAGTAGTTCCACATATCTTGTTCGAAGTTACGAATCTTCTCTTTTACTCTTTCAGATTCTAACAACTGATTTTGTGCATTGTCTTTCATGTAATCTTTGATCTCACGATCTCCGTACAAGTTTTCTTCTTTATACACTACAGCATTAAAACGTCTTGAGTTTAAGATCTGATCGAATGAGATTGGAAGTGCTGAGTTGCTGTCATTAAATGCTTTTGCTTCGTGCAACGCATCTCTTGAATTTGGATAGAAAATCCAGAACAACTCAATATAATCCTTCTCATCACTATTCATCGTATACACGTCAGGAGTAATAGGACAAATACCTAATAAACGATATTTTAATTCACTTTGACGTTTGTCAAAATACCAATATCCTTTGATCTTGTATTGTGTTACATCTGCAGAAGTTAAATCTTGTTTCAAGATATACTCAGAAGGAACTGTTCTTGAAGGTGGAACTGTTTCATCAACATACGTTACCACTTTCTTTTTACCTGTACCAGTAACTACTTTTTTCTTAACAACACGTGTTACGTAGTCATCTGGGTATTGGTTGATTAATTCTCTACCTGCATCTGTTGTATCGATACGAGATAATGATCCTTCGATGTCTTTCAAAGATTTTTTAGTGTTAAAGTAACTATCAGCATATACCTCAGTTATTTTACCCTTTTTCATAGCTTTGGTTAAAACATCGTACAAAGAACGTCTGTCTGGACCAATGTTAGCAGTATCTACCGGAAAGTACAATGGAAAGTTGATTTTTTCGTTCAAATCAATAATTTCCCACGTAGTTTTCCCCATCAAAACATCTCTATCATCTACATATCCATAAGCTAAAGGCTTATCATTATCTGAGATAAGTTGTGCGGGAGTTTTAAGTCCAATTTGTGCAGGTGTTTTCGCATTAAGCAAATTTGATTGCGCGTTCGAAGCAAAACCTCCAGCGATAGAGACAATAGCTACTAAAAAATTTCTTACTTTCATCATGATATCATTATAAGATATTGAGCGTAGGTTTACCTACTTAATTATTGTATTTCATAAATTACCGGAGCAGTTCTTGGTAATAAATAACTACCAGCTCCAACAAGTTTTGTTTTAATTTCAGAAATAGTAACCTGATCTCCTTTACCCGCTTTCAAAAGAGCTGATTTACATTGTGCATTTAATCTGTTACCAGCAACAACAACTGTTGGTTGACCAGTAATTTTTAAATTAAATCCAACAACATCTAAACCAACTTCGAAATCGAAATCAAGTAATTTAGCTCCAATAGTAGCAATTTCTAAGTTAGACTTAGGTCCTTTTACAACACCCATTTCTCCTCTAATTGTACCTGTTGGTCCAGGAATACCTTTAATTCTAAATGTTTTTTTGTCAGTAACTTTATCACCATTTGGTAATGTTCCCGTTACAGAAATTGTAGTTTCTGTACCCTGACCCGGGCTCATGTTGTATTGACCTGCTTTACCAGCTGAAACTAATCCAGGAGCACTTGCAACAATTTTGTTAGCGTCTACACCTGCAAAAGATACAGAGATTGGGTTAACAACTCCTCTATAAACAACATTCATTTTGTCTGCAGAAATTGTAGCAGAGTTTGGTCTTGGTACTACCACGTAAGTTCCTTTGAATTTAAGTGGAATATTTTTACCATCTTCTAAGAATGAAAATTGTCCGTTGATGTTTTGTTCTCCAACACCACCTGCTGTTAATGAGATCACGGCTTGACCGTTTTCAATTTTCCCAGGTCCTTCAAAAGAAGTTGGTTTAGTGTTTTCGTCATAACGACCTAAAACAACTTTACCTGTAACTTTTTCTCCTTGAAAGTAAGCGTTTTTATCTAAAACCACAATTGCTTGATAGTTACTGTAAGAAGCAGCAGCAACAGCAGCTTTTCCTAATGCAGCACTATAAATATCAGATTCTGTTTTTTCGATATCACTTTGCCAAGCTGATAATTTAGCTAAAGAAGCTACAGCTGGGAAACCTTTAAAGTGGTAAGATAAATATTTGTCTTTTAAACCTTCTTTGTTTTTTACATCAGAAAGATCAAATTTCTTTTCTACTTCAGCTAAAATAGCAGCGTATTTTTTATCAGTACCTAAAGCTGCTTTCATCGTAGCTTTATATTTTTCGATTTTAGCGATAACCTCTTTACCTTTAGCGCTATATCCCTCACCTGTAAACCAAGTATCAAGATTATCACCTTTATCCATCGCTTCGTAAGGTAATTTTCCAGTTTCTTTTTCTACTTCGAAACCTTTTAATACGTCACCTTTTAATCCACCGATGAATGCGTAAAGCTCTTTAGAAGCTCCTTCAACTTTATGAGCAGTTACTGCAGCAATAGCAAATTCTCCTTTTGCTTCAGCAGCTTTTTGATCTAATGACATTAACATCGCAGCATTTGTTTGCTCTGATGCAGCATTAGCACTTTCAAACTTTTCATTCATCAAGCCAAAAGCAGATAAAACTTCTTTTGACATATTCATTGCTAACATCGCGATGAAAACCAGATACATCAGGTTAATCATCTTCTGTCTAGGGGTTAATTTTCCTCCTGCCATTTTTTTCTAATTAGTTCTTATTAATAAATTTAATATAATAGTTAAAAACTAATTATCCTTTGTTACTCATTGCAGAAAGCATACCGCCGTAAACATTGTTTAAAGAAGCAATGTTTGCAGTCATTGATTGCATTTGTTCTTTTAATTTTGATGCATTATCAGCGATTTCTTTATTAGCTTCAGCATTTCTTGATGCACTTTCTAATTGAACTTTATATAAGCTGTTTAATGATTCCATTTGAGCAGCAGCAAGAGATAATTCTTCTCCGTATTTTTTAGTAGAAGCAATAGAATCTACAGTAGGAGCAATTCCTTTAGCAGCTGATTCGAAGTTTTTGATGCTGTTTCCTAAACTTGACATTAACTCACCGTCAATTTTAGCTTCTTTCAACATTACATCTAATTTTTGAGATAATAAACCTTGAGCTTCAACGTTGCTCTCAACTTTATCTTCTTTCTTTCTAGCTTGTCCGTTAGCTAATTCAGGGTAAACAAGAGTCCAGTCTAATTCATCATCAACAGGTTCGAAAGCTGAAAGGGCAAAAATCGCAGCCTCAGTTAATAATCCAACAGAAAGCATAACTGTACCAGTTAATGGTCCAATCTCGAAGTGAGTAATTTTGAATAACGCTCCAACGATTACTACTGCCGCTCCCATACCATAAGCGAAATTCATTGTTTTTTTACTTAGTAATGCCATAATACTTTTTTTTAGGTTTTAATTTGAAATAGATTTGATTTGGTAATTGAATTTAATTATTGAATTTATTATAGTTTGCTTCCGCTGCTTTTCTTACTTCCGGTTACCTGAGTTCCCATATAATCTTGTACGGTTCTAAAACCGATATAACTTCTTGCTGAATCTGCATACTCATGGTCACGAGTACCTACTTGTAGGAAGTAAGCAACATCTTTCCAAGATCCACCACGAACAACTTTTCTTTGGTTTTTACCATCAATAACGTTTGGATTCATTGTAGAAACATACTCATATGCATTTGGATTGTAAGCTGAATCTGTCCACTCTGAAACGTTTCCTGCCATGTTGTATAAACCATATCCATTTACTTCATAAGATTTAGCTTCAACAGTATACAAAGCTTCATCAGCAGCATAATCTCCTCTACTTGGTTTAAAGTTTGCTAAGAAACAACCTCTATCACTTTTAGTATAAGGACCTCCCCAAGGGTATGTAGCTGATTCCAGACCACCTCTTGCAGCATACTCCCATTCTGCCTCTGTTGGCAATCTGAATGCGTTAACTAAATCACGTCCTTTTTTCTTAGATTTGATGTAACTGTTTTTGTTTAATGTTCTCCAAGCACAAAATGCTTTTGCTTGTTTCCATGTAACACCAACTACAGGATAATCTCCGTAAGCTTTGTGCCAGAAATAATCATTGTGCATTGGCTCATTATATGAATAAGAGAAATCTTTAATCCAAACTGTTGTATCAGGGTATACACCTATTTGCTCCGTTTTAACGAAGTCTTTTCTTTTTCCAACTTTTGCAGTAGCAGCAGCTTGAATATCCATCCAAGAATAACGGAATTTCAATTTATTAACATCTACTGTTCTTAAACCGTTGTATGATTCTTCAATTGGCAAATACAAAGAGTCCATTACTTCAGCGTAATATTCGTCTGGATAAGCTTTTGTATCTCTAATTAACTTAACTTTTTTGTTCAATTTTCTACCAGCATAAGGATCATCTTTAGTTCCAACGCTATAGTAGTTATCATACATGTATTTATCGTATGCCGTCATTTTATCCGGCTCAGAATCGTTAAATGCGAAATCAGCAATACTACCAGCTTTTTTCCCTTTACCATCTCCTGTACCTTTTTGTCCAGTTTCATCAGCTAAAATCGCTAAACGAACTCTCATTGTAGAATCTTTTACCCATTCCACAAACTGACGGTACTCACTGTTCGTAATTTCAGTCTCATCCATGTAAAAAGAACGAACTGTTACTGTTTTAGTTGGAGCATCTTCCACATTAGCTAAATCAGCATCTGATTTACCCATAATAAAAGATCCACCCGGAACTAATGTCATTCCATAAGGTTTTTCAGGATGCCATTTCCCTCCTGTAACACCAACTAACTCACCTTTGTCTCCTGACTTACCACAGCCAATTACTAGTGTTAACATTGCTGCAAATGCAATAAACTTCTTCATATAAATTTGGGATTATCTATTCATTATTATAAGTCCGTAAACGTATTTATTATTTATTAAAAAAACAACACTACTCACGAAATTTATTTCACCGTTCAAAAATAATGTTAAATAAAATAAAAAAAAAATATTTTGTCGATAAACTGCCGTGTAATACCGATGTAAAACGTTAAATTTTATATTATATAAACCTTATCCTACTAATTAATTTTAACAAATTTTTAATAATTTTATTATTTCAAGAATTTCGTTAAATTTTCGTTCTACAAAGCGTTTTTTCTTTGCGCTTTCCACCATCTTTCTGGTAATTCTTGATTACAAGCGCTCAAATATTCTTCGTAAGAACATGGTAATAACGTATTTCTTTTCAATTTATTATGACCATTAGATTCGTAGGGAATTTCAATCCACCAACGATCCGTTTTATCACTTTTATAAAATATTAATTCCTCTTCTTCGAGCGGAACTATATACTTTAAATAATTTGTTCTGCTGCCAAATGGATACTCTTTAGAACGATAATGATAACCTTCTATAAAATACCATACAATTTGAGCAATTATACCCGATTCCTGCACACTGCTATTGTGATTAAAAACTCCAAAAGAAGAAACTTTATCACTAATTCCAGCGTATCTTGCCAACGAACAAATCTCTTTTCCATTAAAACCATTCGGTTCAAATGTAACATTATTACCTGAATCCGAAGACTTTACAGAGTTTAAATCTATACTAACCAAATCCGCGTCTCTGAAAACCGGCTCTGCCAATGCAATCTTATTTGAAATCTCACCTAAACGATAAGCATCAAAAAACAATTTTTCGATCAAATCTATCTCTTCCTGAGAATTGTAATAGGTTTGATATCCTATATTACAATAGTTAAACAGGTTATTTGGTTCGTCGATTATAATTTTAGTCAGATATGAATTAGCCGAAACGGTTTCGTTTTCTTTTCCAAAATCAAACTTATTATCTACGGCAACCATATTTACCATTTGCTCCAAATCATCATAAGCACGATATAGCGCATAGGTCAAATCTTGTGATCCTCCTACGACTATCGGAATCACTTTATTCTTAATTAAGGTAGATGTTACCTTTTTAAGAGCAAAGTAAGTATCTTCAACTGAATCGCCTGCCAGAATATCTCCTAAATCAGCAATTGACGCATCCCAATTACCCGGAAACATACCGTAAAGCTTTTTGCGCACAGCATTTAGATTTACCTCATTAATGATATCACTATTTCTACGATCTTCTAAAACACCAACTATAGCAATATTTATTTTGCTAATATCCGGAAATTGATCCTGAGTATGCAAAGCAATTTTGCTACCCAATTCTTGTGAAGATAACGAACTAATAAATTTTAAAATTTTTTCGTTAACTGGTTCTAGAAAATCAAATTCCATTCTTTATTCTTTTTTGTCTTATTTCTTTTTAGCAGCTGCTGTTTTAGCCGGTGCTTTTTTAGTTGCTGTTGCTTTCTTCGCTGTTGTCGCCTTTTTTGCCGGTGTTTTTTTCGCCGGTGTTTTCTTGGCAATCATTTCCTGAACTTCTTCTAATGTTAATTTTGTAGCATCAACATCTTTACTCAATTCAATTTTAATTTTGCCTTTGGTAATAACTGATCGTCCCCAACGTGCTTTTTCAACTAAAATTCCTTCGTCTTCCCAATTGTGAAGAACTTTATCTATATTTTTCTGTAATTTATCTTCAATTAACTCTTCAACGTCTGCTTGCGATAAATTATCAAAGTTGTATTTCTTACTTACATTAACAAAAAGACCATTCCATTTAATGAAAGGACCAAAACGTCCCACACCTTTTTGAACTGACTCGCCTTTGTAAACTGCGATTGGTGCATCAGCAAGTGCTTTTTCATCAATCAATTCCTGAGCTCTGTCTTTTGAAACTCCAAGTGGATCTTCTCCTCTTGGCAATGAAATAAAAACACTTCCGTGACGAACATAAGGTCCGTAACGCCCGTTACTTACTTCTACTTCTTCTCCTTTATATTCACCTAAACTTTTAGGTAACAAAAATAAGTTAAGTGCTTCTTCAAGTGTAATATTTCCGATATTCTGATCAGACATTAAACTGGCGAATTTTTTATCTTCGTCGTCTGCTTCTCCAATTTGAGCCATTGGGCCAAATTTTCCTAAACGAACAGATACTTGTCTTCCATCAGCATCTTTACCCAAAATTCTTTCACCGCTTTCGCGTTCTGCATTGGCCTCAACCTCTTTTACATTTGGATGGAATTTATCGTAAAACTCCTGCATCATGCTTGCCCAGTCAATATTTCCTTCTGCAATTTCGTCAAAATCCTGTTCTACTTTTGCTGTAAAGTTATAATCCAGAATATTACCAAAATTCTTCACTAAGAAATCTGTTACAATTGTTCCAATATCTGTTGGAACTAATTTTCCTTTGTCTGAACCTGTATTTTCTTTAAGTAATTTTTCGGCTACTTTATTCGCTTGTAAAGTAAGCTGCGTATAATTTCTTTCCTGACCTTCTAAGGTTCCTTTTTCAACATAATTTCTGTTGATGATTGTTGAAATTGTTGGTGCATAGGTAGACGGACGTCCAATTCCTAATTCCTCTAATTTCTTTACCAATGACGCCTCTGTATAACGCGCCGGCGGTCTTGAATATCTTTCTGTCGCTGTAATGTAATTATTAGCTAATTTTTCACTAACCTTTAACGCAGGCAACATACCTTCTTGTTCTTCTTCGTCATCATCGTGTCCTTCAAGATACACTTTAAGGAAACCTTCAAAAAGCAATACTTCTCCAGAGGCTGTAAAAACTTCACTATGATTATTAGCTTCTATTTTTACGTTTGTTCGCTCTAGCTGTGCATCACTCATTTGAGATGCTAATGTTCTTTTCCAGATCAAATCGTATAAACGAGCCTGATCACGATCTATATTTACAGTATGTCTTGACATATCTGTAGGACGAATTGCTTCGTGGGCTTCCTGCGCTCCTTTGCTTTTGTTTGCAAAAGTACGTGGCTTCGAAAATTCTTTCCCGTATGATTTTATAATTTCTGCTTCTGCAGCATCCATTGCATCTTTAGAAAGGTTTACACTATCAGTTCTCATATAGGTAATAAGTCCTGCTTCGTACAAACGCTGCGCAAGCTGCATGGTGATTCCTACTGGCAAATACAACTTTCTTGCTGCTTCTTGCTGCAAAGTAGATGTTGTAAATGGTGCTGTTGGCGATTTTTTGGTAGGTTTAGTTTCTAAATCTGCTACCTTATATTGTGAACCTATATTTTGTGCTAAAAAATCTTCGGCTTCTTTTTTTGTATTAAAGTTTTTGGGCAATTTAGCCTTAAACGCTTTTCCTGCTTCGTTAACAAACTCTGCTACTACAGAATAAGTCGCAACTGCATTGAAATTCTGAATCTCACGTTCTCTTTCTACAATTAAACGAACTGATACTGATTGTACACGTCCTGCAGAAAGTCCTCCTTTAATTTTTCTCCATAAAACAGGAGACAATTCATAACCTACTAAACGATCCAGAACACGACGTGCCTGTTGTGCATTTACCAGATTATAATCAATTTCTCTTGGATTCTCTATTGCTTTAAGAATCGCTGATTTTGTAATTTCGTGAAAAACAATTCTTTTTGTCTTTTTTATATCAAGCTTAAGTTCTTCCGCCAAGTGCCATGAAATAGCCTCACCCTCGCGGTCCTCATCGCTTGCCAGCCAAACCATTTCGGCTTTTTTAGATAGTGTTTTTAATTTACTTACTAAGGCTTTTTTCTCTGCTGAAACTTCGTATTTAGGTTTAAATCCATTTTCTACATCTACTCCTATTTCTTTTGATGGTAAATCGGCTATGTGACCATAACTAGACTCTACCTGAAAATCGCTTCCTAGAAATTTCTCGATCGTTTTCGCCTTTGCAGGTGATTCCACTATTACTAAATTCTTTGCCATTGGTCTATTTTTCTGCAGCAAAAGTATCTATTTTTTTTAAATATTAACCCCGCTAATTCATTTTTGAGATATTTTAATATTATGTTTCCAAAAATTACAGATTTATCTGTAAACTCTTCTATAATATATATAGGTACAATTTTTAAATGATCATGATCAATAAAATCTCTTTTATTTAACTAATAATATAGTTAGTCTTTTCATTAATTAACTGTAATCCAATAACTCTAAATTACTATACACTTCCTTTTTTTATCGATAAGGCATCAAATAAATGTCTCAATTTCTAATTGCATTTTTTTAACATTTTCTCAATATTTTTTGCTTTAAAAAAAGTTGTTTGAATATTTCACACAACAACAATAATCAGCAAACACCACTTGATCAACGCCTTAATGATATTATTACGATGCAAAGTAAAACAATAGTATTCGATTAAAACTTTTAAAAAATACTAGATTAAGACATTTTTAATTTTGAGATAATTAAAAAGTTACTGCCCAATTTTTGAAGGTTACTTCATTTATGGTTTCACAAACTAACTTATTCTAAAAATTCTTTTTCTGCCAACTTGTCATATTTATTGGTTTTACGTTATCTTTGCACTTTGAAATTATACAATGGAAAAGATTATTGAAGAAAGCAAACAGGGTGAAAGTCTTGTTCTGGAAAATAAACCTGAGAATACTAAAAAACTATTTATAGAAAGTTATGGCTGTGCGATGAATTTTTCGGACAGTGAAGTCGTGGCTTCCATTTTATCTAACGGAGGATACAACACAACATCTGTTTTAGAAGAGGCTGATTTGGTTTTGGTTAACACTTGTTCTATACGAGACAAGGCTGAACAGACTATCCGTAAACGTCTTGAAAAATACAATGCTGTAAAACGTACGAATCCGAAAATGAAAGTGGGTGTTTTAGGCTGTATGGCAGAACGCCTTAAAAGTCAGTTTTTGGAAGAAGAAAAAATAGTTGATCTTGTTGTAGGTCCGGATGCTTACAAAGATTTACCAAATTTATTAGCGGAAGTTGAAGAAGGACGTGACGCTATAAATGTAATTTTATCAAAAGAAGAAACTTACGGAGATATATCGCCTGTTCGTTTAATGAGTAACGGAATCACTGCTTTGGTTTCGATTACACGCGGATGCGATAATATGTGCACCTTTTGTGTTGTACCTTTTACACGAGGACGTGAACGTAGTCGCGAACCTCAAAGTATAATGAGAGAAATTCAGGATTTATGGGAAAAAGGCTTTAAGGAAATAACGCTTCTAGGACAAAACGTTGACAGTTACCTTTGGTACGGAGGCGGTTTAAAAAAGGATTTTGTTAATGCTTCTGAAATGCAAAAAGCTACAGCGGTCGATTTTGATCAATTACTTGAAATGGTTGCTGTTGGTTTTCCAAAAATGCGTATTCGCTTTTCGACATCTAATCCGCAGGACATGCACGAAAGCATTTTACATGTTATTGCAAAGTATCCAAATATCTGTAAACATATTCACCTTCCAGTTCAGTCAGGAAGCAACCGAATTCTAAAAGAAATGAATCGTTTGCATACGCGTGAAGAATATATGGGGTTAATTGATAAAATCAGATCAATTGTTCCAAATGCATCAATTTCACAGGATATGATTGCCGGTTTCCCAACAGAAACGGAAGAAGATCATAAGGATACAATGAGTTTAATGGAATATGTAAAATATAATTTCGGTTATATGTATTCTTATTCTGAACGCCCGGGAACTTTGGCAGGAAGAAAGATGGAAGATGATGTTGAAGAAGCAACTAAGGCAAGAAGATTGCAGGAAATTGTCGATTTACAGCAACAACATGCCTGGTTTAGAAGTGAAGAATTTGTTGGACAAACGGTTGAAGTACTAGTAGAGAAAGTTTCTAAAAAATCAACAGAAGAATTTTCAGGAAGAAACTCTCAAAGTATTACTGTAGTTTTTCCAAAAGAGAATTATAAAATTGGTGATTTTGTTTTAGTAAAAATCACAAGCTGTACCAGTGGAACTTTAAAAGGTGAAGCTGTAGGGTTAAGCGACATGAATTAAATTGTTTCAGGTTTCAAGTTTCAGGTTATTTCTGTAACTTGAAACTTGAAATCTCAAACCTGAAACAAAGTAAAGGAAACTTGAAACAAAAACATACATGGAAACAGTTCAAGCAATAAAACAACGATTTGAAATTATTGGAAATGATCCTAAATTAAATCGTGCCATCGAAAAAGCCATTCAGGTTGCCCCAACTGATATTTCGGTAATGGTAACTGGAGAAAGTGGTGTTGGTAAAGAGAATATTCCAAGAATTATTCATTCGCTTTCGCACAGAAAACATGGTAAATATATTGCAGTAAACTGTGGAGCAATTCCGGAAGGAACAATTGACAGTGAGCTATTTGGTCACGAAAAAGGAGCTTTTACAGGTGCCACAAGCACGCGTGAAGGTTATTTTGAAGTAGCAGATGGCGGAACAATTTTCCTGGATGAAGTTGGAGAATTACCTCTGACTACACAAGTGCGTTTGCTGCGTGTGCTTGAAAATGGAGAATTTATAAAAGTAGGTTCTTCTCAGGTACAAAAAACTAATGTTCGAATTGTCGCAGCAACAAACGTAAACCTTTTTAATGCTATTGAAAAAGGTAAATTCCGTGAAGATTTGTATTATCGTCTGACAACAGTAGAAATTACTTTACCCCCTTTACGCGAAAGAAATGATGATATTCATTTGTTGTTTAGAAAATTCGTAGCTGATTTTGCACACAAGTATAAAATGCCACCATTAAAATTAGATGATGATGCCGTACAGCTTTTGCAAAAATTCAGATGGAACGGAAATATTCGTCAGTTGCGAAATGTAGCGGAACAAATTTCTGTTCTGGAAACCAATCGCGATATTAATCTGGCTACTTTAAAATCGTATTTACCTACTGAGGGAACCAATTTACCTTCTGTAATTAACGATCAAAAGAAAGACAGTGATTTTAATACCGAAAGAGAGATTCTATACAAAGTTCTTTTTGATATGAAAAGTGACTTGCACGATCTGAAAAAACTGACATTGGAACTTATGCAAAATGGCAGCGCTAATGTTCAGGAAACGAATAAAACATTAATTAAAAAAATATACGGATCTCCTGAAAATGATAGTGAAATAGATTTTGAAGAAGAACCAAGAACGGCTGTTATGACTCCTTCTAACAGAGAAGACAATTATCAGATCCCAGAAGACAATTATTTATTTGCTGAAACTATCGAGGAGGAAGAGATTTTACGTTTAGAACAAAAAGAAATCGAAATGATCAAAAAATCATTAGAAAAAAACAAAGGAAAACGTAAAGCGGCGGCTGATGAATTGGGTATTTCAGAAAGAACTTTATATAGAAAAATCAAGCAATTTGATTTGTAGCTGCAGAACAAAGCGATTACATCTCAAAATGTTTTAAATGAAAATGAATATCTTTGACACCAATGCCGGTAAACTGGCGAAGCAATTTTAAATTAAAAATGAAAAACTTAAAATATATTTTAATTCTGGTAGTTGCTGCAACTTTTAGCAGCTGTAACGTTTACAATTTTACAGGAACGGGAAAAATCGATGCCAAAACCTTTCAGGTAAACTTTTTCCAGAATAATGCCGATTTAATTGAACCTGGAATTGACAGGGATTTCACATTAGCATTGCAGGATTTAATTATGAATCAAACCAACCTAAACTTAACAAGTGAGGCTGGTGATTTGGTTTATGAAGGTGAAATTATTGATTACAGAACAACTCCAATGACTGCAACGGCAGATCAACAAGCGGCTCAAAACCGTTTGACCATTCGAGTGCAAGTACGATTTACCAATAAAAAGAAGGAATCAGATGATTTCGAAAAAACCTTCGAATTCTATAAAGATTACGCAGGAACGCAACAGCTTGTAGGTTCATCATTGAATGCAGCCATAAAAGAAATTTTTGACAGGATTACACAAGATATCTTTAATGAGTCATTGGCGAAATGGTAATTTGCTTCGCTGTTGAATCGGTTTATTGTTAAATCGTGAAATCGTTTATTTGTTAAAACGATGAAACGCAAAATAACGTAACGCTTTAGCAATTCAACAAATAAACAGATGAACAAATTAACGAATAAACAATTTTACGATTTAACGATTCCACAAATAAACGATTAAACAATAAATATAAATGAACGTAACCGATTATACTCACCTAATTAATAAACCCGATGCTATTACAGGAAAGCAAACGGAGGCATTAGGAAGTGTTTTAGATGAATTTCCGTATTTTCAGAGTGCAAGGGCATTACGATTAAAGGGACTTTACAATCAAAACAGCTTTAAGTATAATTATGCTTTAAAAGTTACAGCTGCTCATACTGCAGATCGTTCTGTCTTATTCGATTTTATTACTTCGGAAACTTTCACTTCTATTCAGGGAGATTTTTATGATCAGAAACTTCGCGAGCTTTTAAATATTAAAGTTTTTGATAGTGAAATTATTACGCCTCAGGAAGTAAAACATATTCCGGAAGCAAGAATTGATCCTATCGAACAATCTATTTTAACTTCCATTAGACAAGCGACTACGGTTGTTTTTGAAAAACCAAAAGAAGAAGATAAACCTACTGAACCTATTGCTGAAACACCTATCTCGAAGGATATAAAAGATACAACATCTATTGTTTTTGAAGAAGTAAAACAATCAGATGATAAATCAATTGACTCTTCTACAGAAAAGCCTGTTTCAAGTTTTATAGACGTAACTAAATCAATAATTTTTGAAGAAGTTATAAAATCAGAAGAAAAAACAGTTACTCCTACTATTGAAGATTTTGTTTCCCTAAAAGAAACAACACCAATTGTCGTTGAAGAAGTTTCAATAGTTAAAGAAGAAGAACCTACTACTTTTGTAGAAGAATTTGTTTCTAATACTACAGAAGAAATAATACCAATTATTGTTGATGAAAATTCAATAATTAAAGAAGAGCCTGTTATTCCTATTATTGAAGAAACTGTTTTTACTACAACAGAAGAAATAGTGCCTATTATTGTTGATGAAGTTTCTATAATTAAAGAGGAAGAACTTACTACTTTTATTGTAGAAGAATCTATTTCTAATACTACAGAAGAAATAGCACCAATTATTGTTGATGAAGTTTCAATAAATAACGAAGAACGGACTATTCCTATTATTGAGGAACCAGTTTTTACTGCAACAGAAGAAATAGTGCCTATTATTGTTGATGAAGTTTCAATAAATGAAGAGACTATTATTCCTATTATTGAAGAGCCAACTGTTACCGAAATAAAAGAAGCAACATCAATTGTTACAGAAACGATAACAATTAAAAACGAACAAGAAGAGATTAAAGATACTCCAGCTAAAGTATTCAAACCTACTTTCTTTGATGAGATTGTGCTGGATGAAGATTTAGAAGATTCAGATTCTGTTAGCAATCCAACTATTTCTAATACTGAATCAGTTGTATCTACTGAGCAATCGATAAATACTGAAATTAATGCTGATCCGCTTGTTGCCCAATCAAATGAAGATAATGTTGAGGAAGACGTAACCACTACTTTTGAAGCTGCGGAACAAAAAGAAGAAGCTACAGAAACGAAACTGGAGACTCTTAAAGAAGCGGAAGAAAATCTGGAAATCGGAAAACCATTAGATTTTTCGGTATTCGAAAAACATTCTTTTCAGGAATGGTTACAACTTTCCAGAACTGAACCTATCGACAGATCAAAAGATGTTTCGAATGGAGAAGAAAACACTACAGAGGAAATTACAGTTGAAGAAATCGAAGAAACTAAAGCGGAAGAAATTCCAGAGACAGTAATTCCGGAAACAACAATTGAAGAAAAAGCAATTGAAGAAATTAAGCCTGAAGCAGACACAAAACCGGAGCCTGTAGCAATCGAAAAAGCTCCTGAAACGGATATAGAGGCCGTTACTACAACAAATATTCCTGTTGAAGAGGTTGAAAAAAAGAAAAAAGCAGAACTGATTGATAAATTCATTGAAGCTAATCCTAAAATTCCACCTGTTAAGGAAGCAATAGTTACCACACCAACAGTTCAATTCGACATAAACAAAGAAGATAATTCTTACTTAATGACCGAAACTTTAGCTCGTGTATATTTGGAACAAAAAAAATATACGAAAGCAATACAAGCATATGAAATATTAATTTTGAAATATCCAGAAAAAATTAGTTTCTTTGCAGACCGTATTTCGGATATAAAGATTTTACAACAAAACAATAATATTTAAACAATGAGCACATTTTCAGTTTTTTTAGTTTTAATCACAATAGTTTGCTTTCTATTGATCGTAGTAATCATGGTACAAAACCCTAAAGGAGGCGGATTATCGTCTACAATTAGCGGAACTCAAATGTTAGGCGGAGTACAAAAAACAACAGACTTTTTAGATAAAAGTACTTGGACTTTAGCTACTATTCTTATTGCTTTAATTTTACTTTCAAGCTTAAGCTTTACAGGATCATTAAGTGATACTGATTCTAAAATTATTGATAAATCTGAAATTCCTGCTGCTAACACACCTGCTGCTCCGGCACAACAAACACCAGCAGCTCCTGAAACTCCAGCAGCTAAATAATATTTTTGATATAAAATTAAAATGCCAGCCTGTCAAAGCTGGCATTTTTTTTAAGAAATAATGTCAGTTTTAAGAGCATGGCATAATTTCTGAAAGTTCTTTGAACGTTAATAAAAACTTATAAACCTTATAATAATATAAATCATGGCTTTAAACATTAAACCGCTTTCAGATCGCGTACTTATTGAGCCTGTAGCAGCTGAAACTAAAACTGCATCAGGAATTTTTATTCCGGATACTGCCAAAGAAAAACCACAAAAAGGAACTGTAGTTGCAGTTGGAAATGGATCTAAAGATCATACTATGACTGTAAAAGTTGGCGATACTGTTCTTTATGGTAAATATGCAGGAACTGAATTAAAACTTGAGGGAACTGATTATTTGATTATGCGTGAAGATGATATTCTTGCAATTATCTAAATTGCTGTAAGCTATAAGCCTTAAGCTTTATGCTTTCCAAAAAAGCCTATAGCCTATTGCTTAAAGCTTAAAAAAGCTTAAAGTAAATAAAAAAAAGCTTAAAGCGTATCGCCTAAAGCCTAATGCAAAAGATAATGAGAGATTTTAAGAAATATGATATTTGGCAACTAAGTCATTCTTTTACTTTAGAAATCTATAAAATAACTTCTCTTTTTCCAAAAGAAGAATTATACGGATTAACAAGTCAGATTAGAAGAGCGTCTTCGTCAATTCCAACTAATATTAGTGAGGGTTGCGGAAGAAACAGTGACAAAGAATTCAATCAATTTCTCAATATAGCTTTAGGTTCTGCCAGCGAGACAGAATATCTTTTGATTTTAGCTAAATATTTACAGTATTTCAATAATGAAATTGCAGAGAATCAAATAGAAAAAATCAACAGTATTAAAAGCAAAATTTACAAACTAAAACAAATACTAATTCAGCAGCAGGAAAAGCCTAAAGCTTAAAGCCTACTGCTTAACGCAAATAAAAAAATGGCAAAAGATATAAAATTTGATATTGAAGCACGTGACGGATTAAAACGTGGTGTTGATGCATTAGCAAATGCTGTAAAAGTAACTCTTGGACCAAAAGGTCGTAACGTAATTATCGGAAAATCATTTGGTGGACCAACTGTTACTAAAGATGGTGTTTCTGTTGCAAAAGAAATCGAATTAAAAGACCCATTAGAAAATATGGGTGCTCAAATGGTGAAAGAAGTTGCTTCTAAAACCAATGACTTAGCAGGTGACGGAACTACAACGGCTACTGTTCTTGCTCAAGCAATCGTAAAAGAAGGTTTAAAAAACGTTGCTGCAGGTGCAAATCCAATGGATTTGAAACGTGGTATCGATAAAGCTGTTGAAGCTATCGTTGGTGACTTGGCAAAACAAGCTAAAGTTGTTGGAAGCGATTCTGATAAAATCAAGCAAATTGCTTCTATCTCTGCTAATAACGACGAAGTGATTGGAGAACTAATCGCTACTGCTTTTGCTAAAGTAGGTAAAGAAGGTGTTATTACAGTTGAAGAGGCTAAAGGAACTGATACTTTCGTTGATGTTGTTGAAGGAATGCAATTTGACAGAGGATACCTTTCTCCTTACTTTGTAACAAATCCTGAGAAAATGGAAGTTGAATTAGACAGTCCATATATCTTATTATACGACAAAAAAGTATCTTCTTTAAAAGAATTACTTCCGGTTTTAGAGCCAGTTGCACAATCAGGAAAACCATTATTAATTATTGCTGAAGATGTTGATGGAGAAGCTTTATCAACTCTTGTAGTAAACAAATTGCGTGGAGCTCTTAAAATTGCTGCTGTAAAAGCACCTGGTTTTGGTGACAGAAGAAAAGCAATGTTAGAAGATATCGCAATCTTAACTGGTGGAACTGTAATTTCTGAAGAAAGAGGTTATACATTAGAAAATACGACTATCGAAATGTTAGGAACTGCAAAAAGAGTTTCTATCGAT
Source organism: Flavobacterium hercynium (assembly GCF_002217285.1). Lineage (GTDB taxonomy): Bacteria > Bacteroidota > Bacteroidia > Flavobacteriales > Flavobacteriaceae > Flavobacterium > Flavobacterium hercynium. The sequence continues at coordinate 28,356 of NZ_MUGW01000002.1, forward strand.
AAAGACAACACTACAATTGTAAGTGGTGCTGGTGAAGCTGATATCATTAAAAACAGAGTAAACCAAATTAAAGGTCAGATGGAAACTACAACTTCTGATTATGATAAAGAAAAATTGCAAGAGCGTCTAGCTAAATTAGCTGGTGGTGTTGCTGTTCTTTATGTTGGTGCTGCATCTGAGGTTGAAATGAAAGAGAAAAAAGACAGAGTTGATGATGCTTTACACGCTACTCGCGCTGCTGTTGAAGAAGGAATCGTTGCTGGTGGTGGTGTTGCTTTACTTAGAGCAAAAGCTGCTTTAGCTGACCTTAAGGCTGACAATGCTGACGAAGCAACTGGAATTCAGATTGTTTCTCGTGCTGTTGAGTCTCCACTTAGAACTATTGTTGAAAATGCAGGTCTTGAAGGTTCTGTAGTTGTAGCAAAAGTTAGTGAAGGTTCTGGAGATTTTGGTTACAACGCTAAAACTGACGAATACGTAGACATGCTAAAAGCTGGAATTATTGATCCTAAAAAAGTAACTCGTGTAGCGTTAGAAAATGCTGCTTCCGTTGCCGGAATGATCTTAACTACAGAATGTGCATTAATTGATATTAAAGAAGAAAACGCTGGCGGAATGCCAATGGGTGGCGGTATGCCAGGAATGATGTAATCATTCTTTCTTTGAAAAACTTAAAGCGCTGGATAAAAAATCCAGCGCTTTTTTTGTGCAACTACTTTTCCGCCACAAATTCATGAATTATTTTACTTTATTGTATAGTGAAAATTCGTGAATTGCTTCGCTTGTTCACTATCGCTCGAATCGTGGCGATCTTTAAATTCATAAATTATTATTTAACGGCAAAGACAAATTGTTTAACATTCTGTTTTTGCTGCTAAAAATGCTTATCAGTAAATTTGCAGTTCTATTAAAATTACAAAATGAGAAAATTCACAACTCACCTATTCCTTTTTACAGCTTTACTTTTTACTGTTTTTTCGCATTCTCAATCTAATAAAGATGCTTACGTCGTTTTGGTTTCTATGGACGGCTTTCGTTGGGATTACGAGAAACATTTTAATCTTCCTAATCTAAAGCAAATTGCCAAAGAAGGTGTTCATGCTAAATCTATGCGACCTTCTTATCCGAGTAAAACTTTTCCCAATCATTATTCGATTGTAACGGGACTTTATCCGGATCATCACGGCATCATCAACAATGTGTTTTATGATCCGAATTTAAAGGAAACTTTTAATTTATCGAGTAATGCAAAAAATGATTCTCGTTTTTATGGCGGAAATCCAATTTGGAATGTAGCGGAGCAACAAGGCGTAAAAGCGGCTTCGTTCTTTTGGCCAGGTTCTGATACCGATAAAAACAGACCTTCGTACTACAAACAATATGATGATAAAGTTCCGTATGAGACTAGAATTGATACGGTAATAAAATGGCTTGAACTGCCCGAAAAACAGCGTCCACATTTAATTACTTTATATTTTGACGAACCAGATCATACCGGTCATGGTTTTGGTCCGCTTTCTCCTGAAAACGAAAAAGTAATCATCAAAATGGATTCTATCATGGGGCAATTAACCGCTAAGCTGGATCGATTGGCTATCGGAAAACAAATTAATCTGATTATTGTTTCTGATCACGGAATGGCTGCTATCAGCAATGATAAAAAGGTTGCTATTTTAGATTACTTAAAACCGGAATGGCTTGATTATAAAGCGGTCATTAATCCGATTATGAGTTTGCAGGCAAAACCAGGCTTTCATGATTCTATCGCAGCTGCTTTAAAGAAAGTACCACATATTAAATTCTGGAGAGCAGGAAAGCTTCCGAAAAGACTTCATTATGGCACAAATCCGAGAGTGCATGATTTTGTTATTGAAGCCGAAAAAGGATATAGTTTGGTGAATAAGAAATCCCAAGATATAAAAGGTGGTACGCACGGCTATGATAATAAAGAAAAAGACATGCAAGCTATATTTTATGCTAAAGGCCCTGCTTTTAAAGTAAATAAACAAGTAGGATCTTTTCAGAATGTATCTGTCTATCCGCTGATTGCAAAAATATTAGATTTAAAAATCGATACTGTTGATGGTGAGTTAAGGGAGGTAAATTCGATGCTGAAAAACAATTAGATAATAAAAAAAGCGAGAATTAGAACATATCTAATTCTCGCTTTTCTATTTAAGACACTACTTTATACGTAGGATCTTCAATTACATTTACTTTAATAACACCTTCAGCATTTTTTAGTAAGGTTCTGCAATCAGGACTTAAATGCTGTAATTCTACTATTTTATTAAGCTGACTGTATTTTTCGGTGAGGTTGTTCAATGCCTCAATAGCTGACATATCTGCTACACGGCTTTCTTTAAAATCAATAACGATACGATTGGGATCATTTGCAACATCAAATTTTTCCATAAAATTGGCTACAGAACCAAAAAATAAAGGTCCGTAAATTTCATAATGTTTTACTCCATTGGCATCTGTAAAGTTTCTGGCGCGAATTCTTTTGGCACTTTCCCAGGCAAAAACTAACGCAGAGATTATTACACCTATTAAAACAGCCAAAGCCAGATTATGCACTAAAACGGTAATTACAGCCACTAGAATACCCACAAAAATATCGTGTTTAGGCATTTTATTAATTACTTTAAAACTAGCCCATTCAAATGTTGTAATAGCAACCATCATCATAACACCAACTAAAGCTGCCATTGGTAATTTTCCAATAACAGGTGCTCCAAAAAGTATAATTAGTAAAATAGTTAACGCTGCAATGATTCCGGATAATCGTGCTCTGGAACCAGCAGAAAGATTTACCAGTGTTTGTGCAATCATAGGACAGCCTCCCATTCCAAAAAAGAAACCGTTTAAGATATTGGAACTTCCTTGCGCTATACATTCGCGATTGCTGTTCCCTCGTGTTCCTGTTATTTCATCTACCAGATTTAAAGTCAATAATCCTTCTGTTAAGCCTACCGCTGCAACAATTACAGAATAGGGAAATATAATTTGAAAAGTCTCCACAGAAATGGGAATATTTGGAATATGAAAAGGTGGAAATCCGCCTTGAACGGAAGCAATATCTTCTACTGTTTTTGTTTCTATATTAAAAACGATCACAAGGGCAAAAACGACCATTATGGCTACTAATGATGCCGGAACTGTTTTTGTTATTTTAGGAAAAAGCAATACGATACTAATTGTAAGTACCACCAAACCCATCATTATGTACAAAGGTGTTCCCTGCAACCATGCGACCTGTCCGTTTACAATACTTTTAAATTGCTCTAACTGCGACATAAAAATAACGACAGCAAGTCCGTTTACGAAACCAAACATAACAGGTTGTGGAACCAGTCTTATAAATTTTCCGAGTTTAAATAATCCGATGGCAATTTGTACAATTCCGCCTAAAGCAACGGCTGCAAATACATATTCTATTCCGTGTGACTTCATTAAGGCGATCAAAACAATTACCGTTGCTCCTGCCCCTCCAGAAATCATTCCTGGTCTTCCGCCAAAAATAGCCGTCACTAATCCGGCGATAAAAGCGGCATATAATCCCACTAATGGAGGGAATCCGGCTAAAATAGCAAAAGATAATGATTCCGGAATCATCGTCATGGCTACAGTAAGTCCCGCTAAAATTTCGTTTTTGTAATTGACTTTTTGAGTAAAGTCAAAGAGTTGGAAAGTCTTTTTCATAAGAGCACAAAATTAAAAAAATATTGCGCATAAACAGAACAATCCTTTCTTTACTAAAAAGAATATAAATTCATGAAGTAATGCTTTGAACAGGTTTACGAAACAGCAGCAATCAGCATCATTATAAGCGAAAGAATAAAACTAATCATATCCTTAAAAATAAAGTTTTTAGAAAGAAATTAACGAATCAAAAATAGTCATAATAATAGTACGAAAAACACGTAAATACACCCGTTTTTCTTTCTCGAAAAAAAACTATCTTATAAGTCCATTATTCTAATGCTACACAAATGTATCCGAGACAATTTACATAATCGATAATGCTTTTCGGCTTTAAGCCACGCCCTTCTACTCTTAAGATTTTATCACAATCTTCTAAATCAAAATTGACTTTGTAATGCGGAAATTGGTTCTGAATAATCGTAATAATATTATTTTTATCTGCTTCTTTTTGCACGTTGGTTTTAAAAACTTCTACAACCATAATTATCTTATTTTTATATTAAATGAAATAATTGACTTATAAATTATATTAATGGAATTTTCTTAAAAAGGATTATAGGAGATTCCTACTCTAAAATATCCTTGTGTTTCTTCTTTTTGATCGTATACATATCGGTTTGTTCGTTGTCCTCTCTCCGTAATTCTGCTAAACAATACATTATTGACACCGCCTTTAAAAAATGTAATCACTTTTGGAGTAATGCGATATTCGTAAGTCAGTCCTGATTTCAATTCTAACTGATTCATTTCATAAATACCTTTCAAATTTTCTCCATTTAGATTTAAATAAAAACTCTCTGAATTTAACTCTGTTCCTACTGAAATTCTTCCATTTTCTAAAATGTCTCTTCTAAACAAAAGTCGTTGCGGAAGAATAAAATCGATATCCCATTTTGAGTTTTCGAACTTATGATTATACGTAAAAAGCGGTGTAAGCGGAATAATTGAGGAAGGATCAAGCATGGCAAGTGCACCAATTGTAATCGTTGTATTGGCGGTTTTTTTTAAAACTAAAGTGGCGGTAGCAAATCCTTTTATACGTTGTACATCTTTGTCATTTCCATCTACCAAAACAGTTGCATTGTAAACAACCGGTTTTTTAAATAATGATGAAACATAAGTAGCACTTACCGCAGTTGTAAAAAGATGAAAATCGTGATTCTCTCTTGTGTAAGTCGTATTGGTTGCTACATTGTTTATCTCATCAAAACCATATGTTTCGTATTTGTAACGAAGAGAAGCTGTCAGAATAAATCGTTTTGAATCTGAAACATAAAAAGGCATATTAAACGCCACTTTTAATCGGTTATGCTGGTCTATTCTACCTTTTTCAAAAGCTTTCCCAAAAAGTTCTGAATCAAAATTGGTCGGTGTTAACTGTTCGTACTGCACATCAAATGTTCTTGTGGTCGGAAATTTGTCTGTAACTGCTTTCCCAAAGTTTTGCATACTCTTCCCTTTGTCCTGAGCCATTGTTTGCAAATATGTACATACTACTAAAACTGTGATTATTTGTGCTCTCATGAATTGGAATAAAATGAAGATTATTTTTGAGATTATTTATAAAAATTCTGGGTCAAAAATAATCCAAGAAGCCTTTACTGTACTAGTCTTTTTATTCTAGTGGCGTATCATTTATACTAATGGCGTTTGTATAATTTTGCACAACAAAGCACTATTAACTATAATATTACGCTAATTTTGCCGTTATGAAGATGCTTAAAATTTATCAAAACTTTTTCCTTCGCAATGTTATCGTAAACGCTATCATATACCTAATTATAATAGCTTGTGTTTATGATGAAATAAAACTTAGCGGAAAAGATTCTAACTACGCCTTTACTATAGTTGCATTAGGTTATTTTCCTTGCATTATCTGGATCACTATTTTTAATATCTTTATCATAAAGCCCTTTTTATTTAAGAAAAGGTTCAAAATGTTTTTTACACTTTTTATTCTTTATTGGGGTTCTTTTTTCTTTTTTATGAACTGGTATTTTCCATTAGCCGGTTTAGGTGATTTAAAAACACTACAAATTTTATCACTTATTATTAACGGAACATTTTTTTACTTTCTTCATATTGCAATTATGAGGAAGGTTTCGCAAACGAATAAGGATATCATTAATTTTAAATCGGAGCTTTCTTTTTTAAAGCAGCAGCTTAATCCACATTTTTTACTCAATGCCATGAATAATTTATATGGAGAATCCTTAACAGAGCCTGATAAATTACCTGAAAGAATATTGAATCTTTCTGACATGCTGCGGTACCAGATTGAAGCCTGTAAAAAAGATTATGTTTTAGTAGATGAGGAATTGGATTTTATTAAAAAATACATTGATTATTATAGTTTTAGAAACGAAAGACTCACAGTTAATCAAAATTATGAAGGTGCCTTTGACAGCATCGAAATTCCGCCTTTGTTCTTTTTACCTCTAGTAGAAAATGCGGTTAAGTTCTCTGCAGAAACTACGGAACCTTTTATTAATATTGATTTAAAAATAAAATGCAAAGGCTTGTCTTTTACTTTAAAAAACAGTTGTCTGGATTCAGGATCACGACTTTCGAGTACCGGAATTGGAATCGAAAACCTAAAAAGACGTTTGGAAGTTTATGGTTTGAAACATGAATTGACCTGCAAAAAAGAAAGAAACACTTTTAGCGTAAAATTAAATATATGGCACTTACCTACCGCTGTCTGATCGTTGATGACGAATCACCGGCACACAAGGCTTTGGCTTCGCATATTTCGAAATTTGACGATCTGGAACATTCCGGAAGCGCGTTTAGTGGCATGGAAGCTGTAAAAATGCTTAACGAAAATAGCTATGATATTATCTTTCTGGATATTAACATGCCTGTAATTTCGGGGGTTGAACTAATGGAACTACAACCCAACCGACCGCTTACGATTGTAACAACTGCTTATTCTGATTATGCACTTTCTGCGTACCAAAACGATGCAATTGATTATTTACTGAAACCCATTTCTTTTGAAAAATTTGCTAAAGCTATCGAAAAAGCAAAAATTTTCTCTTCCGGAAATGCTTCTAAAAAAGAGGACAAAACAAATTACAAAATACTTTCGCAACGTGTAAACGGGCAAATGATGGACATTTCTCTGCAGGATATTTTGTATATTGAAAGTCTTGGTAATTACATGAAGCTTTACAGTGCCAGACACAATACGCCTTTAATTATTTACGGTTCTCTTTCAAGCATTGCTCTGGAAATCGATCACAAAAACTTCATTCAGGTACATCGGTCTTACATTGTAAATGTGGACAAGATTACTTCTGTTACTTTCAAAAATCTAACCATGACGAATCAGGAAATCATTCCTGTGGGAAGAAAATACCAGATTTTACTGGACGGTTTCTTTAAATAAAGCTTTCCATTACTTTTTTCTAAAAAGAACCGCCCAAGCACCTGTTGACCACAACGCAAGAAAAATCAAAACGGGCTGAAAAAATAATCTGATCAGACGTGCCTGATCTGTATCAAGTCCAAAAGCATTAGTTCCGTTTAAATATTGTGCAATATTACCGGGAAAAATCAAGACATAAAATACGGCAAGCGCAATACCTACTTTTACTCTGTGTTTGGACAGAAACAGCATTCCAAGCCCAAGCGTTACTTCTACAACTCCTGAAAGCAACACAACGAGATCTTTACTCAGCGGAATCCAATTGGGTACTTGCGCACGAAAATCGATTCTCTGAAAAGTAAAATGACCTATTGCAGCGGTTATCATAAAAACACCCAGCAGTATTCTAAAGAATTTTTGAATTTTAGACGTTTTTACATTTTCCATATTATATGTTTTTTTATTTAAATTTTAGTTTTGAACACCATTTCATAAAACGGGTCTCTATCAAATTTACGATAATAACGCTTACGTTTTTAGTGATTTTAAAAATTTACAAAAGAAAAATATTCGGCTTTTGTTGTTTGTTACTTTTTAAAAAACCTTTGTATCTTTGAGGCTTAGATCCCTTAAAGACTGCTAAAATTAAAGAAGCCGAAATTCATATGACACGAGAACATTACATTCCCTTTAACAAGGAATTCTTACTCGAACAACAGATTGCCACTTTCGCTGACGACAAAAAAAAGGTCGACGATTTCAAGAAGCTTTTCGATATCATCGAACATTATTACCATTATGAAACTTTTAACCTCAACCGCAATCTAAAGCGAAATTATGCCTTATTCGATCCTGATTTAAGTCCTGCAGAACGGGAAGCTTTTAGCGGTAAAAGCGATTTTACTGTATTTAAGAAAACATTGCTGACGGTTTTAGAACGCGGAAATTATACTCGCGTAAAACAGGAAATACTGGACGAAGCTTTCAGCAATTCTGATTTAATTGGGTTGGATCTTTCTATCGATTTTAATGCTTTTAAAGATTATGAATTGTATGTTCGCGGTCATCATAAAGCCAAGGAAAAAGTAAAGAAGTATTTTTTCTGGACAAAAGAAATTGAAATCGAATATTACGACCGCGTTATGATTTACCTTAATTATAACGAAGCCGATTATTTGAGCGAAAAAAAGGTTAAGCTGGGAAAAATGCCTATTGATCCGGGCTCTATTTCTTTAAAGATATTTAAACGTGTTCCTAAAAACGATCTCGAAACGATTTTCCCAAATGCGATTCCGAGAATGTCTACAACAGATAAACTTTTGTTTTGGGTTCCTGGTGTTGGAGGTGGAATTTCATTATTGAGTACTACTGTAATTCCGGCGCTTATTGCTATGTATGCAGCGTATCAATCTGGCGAAACTATTGACTTACTGAACAGTAAAGCGTCCTTAAATCAGGGATTAATTGCTCTTGGGGTATTATCTGCTTACCTGTTTCGACAATACAGCAACTTTGTAAATAAGAAGATTAAATATTCGAAGCTGCTTTCTGATAGTTTGTACTTTAAAAATCTTGGAAATAACAGCGGAGCATTTTATTCACTATTGAATTCTTCTGAAGAAGAAGTGCTTAAAGAAACGATTCTGGCGTATGCTTTTTTAAACAGAAGCGAGAAACCTTTAACGGCTTTGGAACTCGATCATCAAATAGAATCCTGGTTTTCTACTCAATTGTATACACATCTTGACTTTGATGTTAAAGATGCGCTGGAAAAACTAAAAAATATTGGTCTTGGTATCGAAACCAATGGCAAATGGAAAGTTCTTTCGTTAGAAAAAGCACTTATCCAGATTGATGAATTATGGGACAATGTTTTTGATTACAATCAACGATAACTTTTCCTGAAAACATACAGAAGAAAAAATTTCTTCAACACAAAACAACTGCTTAAAGCGCAAAAAAATCAATTGATTTCTTGCGCTTTTTTTTATTTATTCAGCGCTCAAAAATCTGACAAAAAAAACATTGTTTTAGTATTTAAATCTTATTTTTGTAAGAATATTAGAAATTAAAAAAAAGCTACAAAATCCCAAATAGTACAACTAAAACTACTGAAATGAAACTTACCAAATTCCTAACAGGACAAGGCTATGATATTATTGAAGGGCCAGTCAGAAGTCACAAACCTTTACAGCTTTGGCTTAAAAAACCATTTGATGAAGCACAGCTGTATTATGAGAATATTGCACATGCTTTTAAAAGTGATGTTGTGTTAACAGAAATCGAAAATCCTGCCTTGAATGTCAATTCTAATCAAAAGGATGATTACGGATTTAATATTGGTATTACGTTGTTGGAAGAAATTCTAAAGACTCTTGGACTTGGCGCGTTAGAATTATCGGCAAAGATTAAATCAGGGAAAACGGTAACAATTAGTTATGACAATTCTATTACCAAAGAATATGCAATTGGTAACCTTGAAAACTATTTTTATGCTGCTGACTTCCTGCATCCAAATCCTTCCTTGCTCAAAAATGCGAATCGAAATCACATTCTTATTATTACCGGAACAATTTTCGCTAAAAATCTGATTGTAGAAATTGATACTGATTTTGCTTTAGATACCGCTTTGTTAGCCGATTTAAATAATCTCGCCGGTGGTAAAGTTGATTTTACACAAGGCAAACAAAATAAAATAAAGATGGTTTCTATTGCCGAAGTGTATTTTCCGATTGCTGTAAAAGCAAGCAAAATAGATTATGACAGAAGTAAATTCAAAAATTTAATTCTGGCTACAGATTCTAACAATATCTTTTAAAAACACTTGATCAACATTATTAAGCAAAGCGTTATAAATGAATAAACATTTGTAACGCTTTTTTTGTAAACCTATATTTTATAAAAACACTTTGACCAAACAAAAAGAAAATTTAATAGCTTTACATTACTAACCTATCTAAACCAAAAAGAATGAGAACATTAGACCAATGGTTTGCGGAATATGCCGTAAGTCACCAAAACCCAAAAAACAAAGCGATTCATTACGTATGCGTTCCCGCCATTTACTTTTCTATTGTGGGTTTATTAATGAGTATTCCAAGTTCGTTTATCGCCAACACTTTACAACTCAATGCACCAATTATAGAAAACTGGGCCGTTTTTGTTTTAATTTTTGTACTTATTTTTTACATTCGCTTGTCTATTACAATGGCGATTAAAATTGCGATTTTCTCTGCGATTTGTCTTGTTGTAAATTATTACATTGGGCAAGTTGTCCCGTTATGGCTTTTTTCTATTGGTGTTTTTGCCATCGCCTGGATCGGACAATTTTACGGTCACAATATTGAAGGCAAGAAACCTTCTTTCTTAAAAGACATTCAGTTCCTGATGATTGGACCAGCATGGGTGGTGGAGAATTTATTTTCGAAAAAATAATTTTATTTTGAGTCTTTTTATTAAGTAATAAATAACTAAAAAAAACTCCTGAAATTCTATGAAAGATTTTTCAGGAGTTGTTTTATTTTTTAATTTTTTCTTTTTAGACTATCCATTAGCACAGTACTGCCTTAAAATTCATAAACTACTATTATAATTTTCATAGCCATAAATAACTAAAAGCAAACTAAAAAAGATCATGATCATATTTAATAAGAGAAAATATCTCTTCATATAAAGAAGAAAGAGTTTTCTAAAAATCAACAATATAATTATCAAAAAAATACTGCCGTAAGTATCTATTCCATGCGGAATTGTATAAATATTTATTTTTTTCAAGATAAAAAGAACACCAAACAGAAGAGAATAAAAAAGAATAAAAAAACAATCTACACAAAGACAATATATTGATATCGTTCTAAAGTATTCCTTTTTTAAAAATGCAAATAAAAGAAATGTACAAACCCCTATAAGTAAACTTAAAACTAGTATTGGGATGAAAAGCATATTACAAATCTTAAAATTTTTTTTTTATTTAAGCGAAAAATTTACTCTTTGTCGTAGTACATCTTGAACAATGTACTTTTTTCATGTTTCCCTAATAAATACCAATTAACTAACAAAGCCGCAACTAAACTTGGAAAAATGAGAAACAATATGTTTACTTTTATTTGAGAACTTAAAAAAGGATATTTGCTTGCTCCTGTGGAAGCTGCTACTATATAATGTACTATTCTAACAAGCAATATTGATACTAAATATGATTTATAAATTTCACCTATATAAATATGGCTCAATATTAAAAGCATAACTATAATTGGAATTACTATAAATCCGGGGAAAAGATCAAAAAATCCCATTAACCCAATAATAGGAGATAATAATATAATATTCAATGATTCTTTACAAATTATACTTCCTGAATAATAACGAATAATAAAAACATGTAAACACGCAAAAACAAAATAATAAACCAATATATGCAGAATCCACAATTTAGCTGTTGTGTTAAGATTTGGTTCACTTTTTTTCATATTACTTTCTAATAATTTTAAATTCCATTTGTGTCGATTTATATAAATCTCATTTAATCTTTTAAAAAACCTGTCTCATTTAAGACACTTCTGTATTCTTTTTATAAATTATAAAAGAAATAAATTGAAGTACAAAATATACTGGAGTACAAATTAACAAGTACGGATTTTTCCAGTTTTCTGTATGATTGTTTAAAATTAAAAACAAAACGAGCATATTTATAATAATTACTACTATTTTATCTTCAAAATTAAAAACATAATATAGTATACTATACATAATGATACTCAAGAAAAATAGTATCACAAAAAAAGAAACAATACCAATAAATTCAATACTATCAGCCTTAGTTCCTGTTTTTAATGAGCTTACCGAATATAGTATAGTGGATAATGTAACATTAGAGAGAAATAAAAAGAAAGAATACTTTAAAATTTTTGACATTTTCATTACTATCTAATTAAAAATCTGATAATATTTTTTTGATTTCATTGGCAATTTTGATTCTAGCATTTTCTTTTCTATAACTTCTCCTTTTGAATCAATTTTAAAACAGAGATTAATATAAGCATTTCCTACAGTAGAATATGAAAAATTATATAATTCAATAATTAAAACACTATTGCTATTTCTTTTTAATACACTTATTTTTTGTGGGATTAAATTTGGATAATCAACAATAGTAAAGCCACTAATTAAATGGTTGTTTATTTTTATTAAAGGATTTTGGAATGCAGTTGTTGCTTTTAGTATTTCATTTGTTACATTTTGATTTGAACATTTCTCAATAACGTCATTCTCTGTTTTAACAACAATATCTATATCGTTGCCTTTTACATTTTCCTGTATTCTAAAAACACTAACAGAATCGTTAATTACTATTCTGCAAGACTCTATTTACTTCTGAAAAAGATCTTGTTTTTTATTGTTATTCTGAGCATTAGTTAAACCAAAAAAAAGGCAGAAGTATAAAACATTATTTTCATGAATTATTTTGGCATGACTGCACCGCAACCTTCCAAAGAAACATCTGTCTGACGTGCTAAGACCAACATCCAACCCATTTTTGCCTGAAGTAAGGGTAAACTCCATTTCTGCGTAATATCCGTCTCAATTTGCCAACCTTTAAAGAACAGTAATGTACGTGTTTCTTTTACACGAAAAACCATTTCTTCTGCTTTTAATTCGTCAACCAATAATTGCATTCTATCTTTTTTTGCAGCATAAAAATGAAAATTAACCGTAAGTTCAGTTTCTGAATTCACACCTCTCTCTTCCCATATTTTCCACATTTGTTCATTTCTTTCTAAGTGCTCTTGTAATTCGTTATCCATGTTTTAACTGAATTCTTAATGTAATAAATACTATTCTTTAATCTCCTTCTCCGGATAATGCACGTTATATTCAGTACGTTGACTGCCCCAAAATATCGGAATATCTTTTGCAGGTTTTGTATCATGATCCTGAATAATTGTACTTCCTAAAGCTATAAGCTTTCTCAGCTTTGGCATTTCTGCAACAAATTTTATAGACTTAATACTTTTGCAATCTTGGAGTTCTAAAATTTCTATATTCTTTAAATTTCCGATTGGACTAAAATCTTCTAATTTCCAACAGATATCAAAATTTAATCGTTTTAACTTGTGCAAAGTTGTAATATCAGATATATCAGTTAAACTTTTAACTGCGCCCAATGATAAAAATTCTAAGTTTGTTAAAGTCTCGATACCTTTTAAAGATTTTATTTTTGATCTGGTAATACTCAAACTTTTCAAATTGGTTAAAGTACTTAATTTTGTTAAGTCTTTTTCATCGAAGTCTCTAAGAGACAATACTTCAAGATTTGCTAGCGAATCAAAATTCGAGATAAGTTTTTTATTCCACAAAACAGAAAGTGTTTCTAGTTGCTTTAAATTACCAAAATCAATAGGATACATGCAATCTAAATTTAACCATTTAAGATTAGGCATTTCGTACAAAAAGCTATAGTATACCCCTTCTCCAAAACACAAAAAATTTAAACTAGAAATATCATTAAAGTATTTTAAAAATTTACTTAAATAATTAATATTACTTATTTCTGTCAAAGGTGTAAAGCAAATAGTATAATCTCCACTTTCGAAGACTTCACGTGCTTTCTCTAAATTTGAATCTTCTTTCAAATCTAATCTATTCCCCAATGGTAATTTTGTTATATTCATATTTTAAAAATTAGGAGGATCAAAAGTAGTAGGTAAATTATATTTTTTAGCTACTTTCAAAGCTTCCTCTTTAAATAGTTTTCTTCCCTCAGGTGTTCCAAGTTTGAATTTACCTCCAACAGGATTTACTTTATTAATCAATTTACTAACCTCAGTACTACTTTTACTTGCTATATCACCCCCATATTTTTCTAATATAATAAATTGCTCATACATTTCGCGTTCCTTTTTTGTAGAACCTTTCATTCTATGAATAATTTCAGCACCTTCTTTCGTAGTGTGCGATAATTTGCCAGGCTTTTTTAAGTTTTTATTAAAATGATTTGTTATCCTTTTAAATACATCTTTAGATTGACCTACATAACCCTGAATATCGTCACCATTTTTAACAACCAAATCATAAACTCCCTTATTGTCTGCTATTTTATCAAGGACTTTTGTTGCTTTTTTGACAATTTTAATCCCGCCAACTGCACTTCCCACAATTGGTATTGCAGATGCAAAGCTCAACGCTGCATCACCGTAGTTACCTCTTGCTAGCGATATTGTTCCGCTAATTATATCAGCAGCTTCCCCAACAACTGGAATCAATCCTATTATATCTAATGCACTTTGAGTTGCATCTAAATAAGCATCCCAATTGGTTGGTTTACCTCCGTTTTTCTCTGCATCAAATTCGTTTAATGTTTCCCATTTTAATGGAGAATATCTTGGAATAGTAATATTTGTATTGAACTCGGGTACAATCCTGTCTTTTGAAACTGGTTTTTTTAATCCTGAGAAATCTACATCAGGAAATGCCTTTTTTGCTTGTTCAAGAGTACCTTCAAAAGTAGCATGTTCATTTTTGTATGCCCAAACTTCTTCACCACGAGATGCTACTTGCGACTTAAATTGACTAACAATTACTGTTCCTGAAGAAGTAAACCCTGCCGAAGTAGTTCGCTTTATTTGCGCTATACTCTCTCCAACACTAACAAATTCATGTTTTATTTGGTTGAGTTTAGTCCCCTCTTCGTTTACTATAAAAATGTTGGTGTCTTTTTGGTTTTCTTTTATTTCTCCATCCTCACCGTTTAAGTTTATTTGAATACCTGGATTTTCACTTTTATCATTAAAATACGCAAAAACTGTTGCCTTATTACAATCAACTAATCTGATGTTTATTGGCATTGTACCGTCTGATGAAACTTGATTTAGATGACTAATTCCAGATATTTTTACTTCTTCTTTGTCATCATTTTTCACAGCCCATTTTAAGAGTGTTAACTCAGAGCCTGTCGGTTTTCTTGACGGTGTTGCTTTATATGTATATGATTCACCAGCAATAACATCTTTTACAATATTCTTTTCTTCATCAAAAGGACCTTCAACTTTGGTTACTTTTATATCAACCATCTTAAATTCCGGCAGATCTTCAGGCTCTCCATAAGTAATTCCTGTTTCACTTGTTTCTGAAATAGTTGTACCAGAACTATAAACAATATTTTCATCAGAAAAGATATTATGATCTCCTTTTGTTGTTTTGGTAATAGTACCTCCAACAATTCTTATCCTGCTCATATCTTAGTGAGATTTAGATTTTTCTGCACTATTATTTTGGATTTCCTTTTTTGAATGCTTATTTATCCCTCCCTCACTGCTACTGGTATTAACTCCTTTTACACCTACTTCTTGCCTGTCCTTAGCCGTATGCGATTCTAAGTTCCCTTCGATGTTTTCCATGAAGTTACCTGTTACATTAAGAATGCTATCGCCTCCAACACTTGTATTCAGCATCATGCCTACAATACTTGTTTTGTCAGCTCCTGCGCTCTCCACAAGATTTACTCCTGCTGTTGTCGTGATGCTTTCAGAAGCATTCATGACAATATTAGAAGCATTCATTAATATGGTATTCGTTGCGGTAATACTAATATCTCCGTTAACACTGTCCAGTTTTATTTCGTTACCGCCTTTGTCGGCAATAATAATACTTTCTTCTTCGGTGAATTTTATAATATGTCCGCTTCGGGTGTGAATTGCTTTTATATTGTTGCCGCTGTCTGCATAAGGACTTTTATCGTTTCCATTATATTGTTTTCCAATAACATACGGGTTCTGAACATTGTTTCCTTCAAAACCTACTAATACCTCTTCGCCAATCTCCGGAATAAAGTAGAAACCTTTTCCAGAACCTGCATACGGTTGTACCATACGAATCCATTCGGTTACTGCGGTTCCGCTTGTACCGTAGAATTCAACTTTTACTCTTCCTAATCCTTCGGGATCATGGTTTTCTTTTACCTGCGCAGGCTGACTTTCCGCTTTCGCAAAAGCATGTACATTAGTATAATGTGGTGCGCTTACATCTGCTGGAATTGCTTTGAACTCACAAGAATAATTTCCGTGTACCTCTGAGTGGTGAACTACTTCGATAGCAAGAAGTTCGTGCTCGACAGTTTGGTTTTGAATAGTAAATACTTGTCCAACACCTATCGGGAAATAAGATGTTCCGCTGTAGTAAACGCTGTTGGCATCACTTCCTGCGGTTTGCATCGTTACCATTTCTTCAATGTCTTCTTTGCTGTTCGCGTTTACGGTATAAACGCCATCGTTTAAGTCCGGATTTGTAACGGTTCCCTGGTTGTATCCAATTACCGTTGCAAAGCTATCTTTACTTCCTGTCGAAGTTTTAGCAGCTGAATTTCGAAGGTTGGAAGCGCTGTTATAATCAAAACCGGTTAACGAAATTTTATGCGACGCCATGTTAGTCTGAATTTTAAAACCATGAAGCGAAGCACCGTTTACCAGTTTTACTTTGCTTTCTTTAGTTTGTCCAAATTGCATACGCATTCCGTCAAAATAAAACCATTGCGCGTAACGCTGTGATAATCTGTTTAGGAATTCGAAATTACTTTCGTTGTATTGTACTAGATTTTTAAATTCTTTGCGGTAGGTTGATTTGATAGAATCTCTTTGGTAAAACTCTCCGGGACCTTCGCTAAAGATACCTACTACGATATCATCCATCGTACGTTCTTTAAACGATCTTGATCTTTTCATATCGTCGAGAACGATACTGTGGCTTACTCCTGAAACGTGTAATCCAGCAGGACCTCCATGAAGATCAATCGACGATAATTCGGTAATGATACCTTTGCTCATTAATTTAATTCCCGTAAGGCTTTTGAAGGTAAAAATTACTTCATCCCCTAAATAACTTCTCAAAGCTTTTGCCTGATCTGCCGGTTGAATGATTGCTTTTCCGGTGTATTGCCAAACGAATGAAAAATGATGGTGATCGCCCATTTTCTGAGAAACCTTTAAATCATAGTATACAACGTTTTGGGAAAAGCTCCCTATAGAAATATGAACTTGTTCTGAAAAATGTGACATAATACGTGGTTGTTTTAAGTAGATTTTTAATTAGCCTTTTGTATTTAGCTTTTTATTTATCCTAAAGAAATCCAGTTGTTAGAGAATTTTGCATCTCCAAACTTCAGGTCTTTAGCCACGACTTCCATTGTAATTTTCATTGGAATATCGTTTGTACTTGAAAACTGCTCATCGTAGCTTACACAAAATGATTTTGTAAAACTTAATTCTTTCATTTTGCTTAAAGCGTCACGTCTGTAAAAAACTATTTTACCATCTTTGGTTAGATCTCCGTTTAACATCCAACTTAAAAAATCGGTGTTTTGAGATGCTTCAATAGTTATTTTGATCACACCGCCTTTTGCTCCACCAGTTGGCTTGCTTGCAGTGTCTATTTCTTGTTTAAATTTAATATTAAAATCAAGAACATTATATTCTTCGCCGTCTATATGTAATTTAGATAAAAAACTCATTTTGTTGTGGTATTAGATTGTAGATTAAAGAATTAGTGAATCCAAAAGCTTCTGCCCCATCGAGAAGATTTCAGTTTAAAACAAAAAAGGAAGTCCACATAATGAACTCCCTTTTATGGTTTTTATGTGTGATAAAGTTTAAATAATACTAAAGGATTATACCCAAGCATTATCAAATTCTCCTCCACCCATTGAAATTTTACGTGCAGAAATCATAAAAGTCTCCGTTAACGGATTTTCACTGTTATGATCAAAGTTTTCTTTGTACTTAACCATGTAAGCCTCAGTAAACTTTAACTCTTTTAAAGTAGCATTTGAATCACGTTTGATGAATTTTACTGAACCATCTTTTCTTTCGAAGTTGTTCGTCATCCATTCAAACAAATCAGTGCTGCCTGTAGATTCAACCTGAATCATGATTCTTCCTCCACGAGTTACTGTAGATGGACGCCCTGAAGCATCTGTTTCCTGAGCTAAGTCATAGCTCACGTTTAATACTTTGTAACTCTTACCTGCAACGGTTAATGATGTTAAAAACGACATAATGTATAGATTTAAATTATTTATTTATGCCGTAAAAATAGAAATTATTTTGTTCTGACAAGCTAAATTTAATAAAATTATATTTACAATTGATAAACATCAGTAAATCAAAAGATTAAGGCCAAATCAACAGCTATTGCGCTTACAATTCTTAATAAAACAAATAAATAAAGACATTTTTTGTTAACTATTTGTTTCCAAACAATCCAAATTCAGCTGAATTCAAGCCGAATAACTTAATAAGAATTAGTTTATAAGGGCTATTTCTAAAAAAAAATAAAGGAAGTAGATTTTTCATGATTTACGATTCGGATATTTCTTATATTCGCCCAAAAAACAACTGCTATTTTTGGGCTCATTATCTCATAAAATGTGTGGTCAATTTACAGATGAAAAACAAAGCAAATCAAATGGTAAAAAGAGTTATTGAAAAATTTATAACAAAAAATAGTGATGTTATATTTTTCATATTACCGCTTTCCTTATTTGCCCTTATTGGTTTTGCAGGACTTTATTTTGCTATAAAATACCCAACAAATGTTCCTTTCTATGGTTGGTTTATTATTCTAACTTTTATACTCATGCCCTTGTTGTTAATCTACGGTTTTGTTTTTGGCTTTTCGCTCTCTGAAAAACGCCAAAAAGAAATCGAAGACAGACGCAATTCTGTATATTTTAATGATAATGGAATTTCGATTGAAATGAAATTATTCGACAAAACCTGCTTTGTAAACTGGAAGTCTGTTGAGGTTATTACTTATTATAATTTTTCTGTTTCAAGTGATTTTTCAGACCATTATGAGGGATACAAATTGTATTTGAATGAAATTCCGCTTTACACCAAATACGAAAAGCAATGGTGGCTTAATAAACTGTTTCCAAAAGATTCTAAAAGCAAAATAGTAGATATTAAAAACGATACAAAATACTTTTTGCAAATACCTGAGGCGATTCAAAAATACCTGACCTCTGAGACAGTTACTCAAAAATACAAGCCTACCACTCCTGAAAATGAACAAATTATATATAACAAACGGAATCTAAAAAATGACGAAATAAAGCGTTATTATCGCTGATGTTTCTCGTAATTTTATAGCAATTAAAAAAAACTAACAGCAACTCAAACTATAAACCAAAAACTAACAACTATCAACAAACATAATGACCCGAAATACTATACTTGCAGCATTTTTGATTTTGTCATCAATTCTTTTTCAAAACTGTGGAAATAAAAACGAACAAACTACCCAACAAACTACTGAACCACAGCCGGAAATAAGCTCAGTAAAAACAGATACTATAACAACTGAAAAAGTCGAAGAAAAGAATTTACCTTACACTATTACTGTCGAAACAATAGACTCGACAGCCTACCACTCAGCCAAAGGAAAAAACAGTGATAAGGGAAACAATCTTGTAAAAATCACGGATTTTAAAGAGGCTAAAAAACTTCTGAAAGGCATTGTAGACTTTAACGAAAATGATAAAGATAACATTCAGGCTGTTACTGCTATACATTTTAGAAATGGTAAAAAAATTGGTAACTCCAATGATTTTGATTATTATTACTTTGTTGCTTATTACCCTGAAGAAGACATATTACTTTGCGAAGGCGGACACACAACTGATGTTAGTTTTAATCTGACTAACGGAAAAGAAACAGAAGAAACAGGAAACCCTGATGAAATACGATTCTCTCCACAAAATAAAGTACGTTTAAACGGTCACTTTGGTGGTCAGGAATGTTATTCGTATTTTATCGAAAAGAAAATCAATAACGAGTATACCAAAATTATTCAGCTTGATGAAGAATTCGAAAAGCTGACAAAAATCTGGCTTTGCACGATCGGAAATTCGTTTTGGACAGATGAGGAAACATTGTACCTAACAGAAACGGATGGCTATGCTGAAAACAGTGTAAATATAAAATATTTTAAAATTAAAATCATACAATAAAACGCAACTAAATAACCATTCAATAACATTATTATATTAGAACTAATGAGAAAATTTTTTACTTTGATGACACTAGGACTTGTACTTTTTTCTTGTAAAGATGAAGCTAAAAAACCTGTTTCAAAGAAAAACACTGCCCCAACTGCTGCTGTAAAAGATACTACACAAACGGTACAGGCAGATTCGTCTGACTTACTGGAATTATTTTCAAAAAATGAAGAGGAAGTTGCGTCAAAACTTAAAACAATTTCTAATGAAGAAGCCAATGAATTGTATGAAAAATACTTTCTGGAAAATAATATTTTGCTTCACCAAATAGAACAAAGAGAATCTAATGCGCTAACTAACTTTTACAGTGAGAAAGCATCGGATAAGAAAGCCATTAAACTTTTGAACGAAAAACTTTTAAAACATAAATTAGAGTTTGAAGAAATTGGAGAAGGTTATGTTGAGATTACGACCAAAAACGACTTCTACTATGCTCTTTTTAGAGATTATGTTACAAGCGATTATAAACGTTATTTATATCTAAAAAGCGAAGAAAACAAATTCCTTTATTCTGCCGATGCGGGGCTGGCTATTAGCTTTGAAGACCTGGGAGACCGAATTATTTCATGGGAGAACTTTATCAATCAATTTCCAACTTCAAAATTAACAGAACAGGTAACAGAGGAATACAAAAGTTATCAATTGGATTATCTGCGTGGTTTAGACAATACTCCAACAGTAGAAAATGCACATACAGAAAAATATATTTATCCCGAAAACATTCAGGAATTTAATCGCTTCCTTAAAAAATATCCAAAAAGTCCAACTGTGGCTTTGATTAATACTTTTATGAAAAATTTCAAGAATGAAGACATTTACAACATTCTAACAAAAGAACAAGAGAACTTATAAATCAGGGCTGCAAAGCATAATATTAAAAATAATTAATTAAAAACTTACAAAAAGTGTAACAATCTTTATAAATGTTAGTCTGTTAGTTTAGTAGTGCTTAGTTTTTTAGTTCTTAGTACCTAGTTCTTAGTACTTAGTGTTAAGAATTGAGAATAAAAAACTAAGAATTAAAAAACTAACTGACTAAGAACTAAGAACTAGGTACTAAGTACTTAACAAAAAAAATCATCAATCAAAATCAAAATCAATCAATGAAAAAATTAAATGTAATTATCGTACTGTTTTTAGCGTTAAACAGTTTTGCTCAAGTAACGGCTGATAAAATAAAGTTATTAGAAAATGATCTGTTCCATTGGGATAAGACCAAGACTAAGAAATGGACTTTAAAAGACCGAATGGATTTTTACAATGTCCACGGAGTAAGTATTGCAGTAATCAAAGATTTTAAAGTCGAATGGTCTAAAGCGTATGGCTTTGCCGATGTTTCTGAAAAAAGACCTGTTACGACGCAAACCCTTTTTCAGGCTGCTTCTATCAGTAAATCAATCAATAGTTTAGCTCAATTAAAATTAGTTGAAGAGGAAAAACTGGGACTGAATGATGATATCAATACTTATTTGAAGGACTGGAAATTTCCGTATGATTCGGTTTCAAAAGGCAAAAAGATTTCACTTGCGAATTTATTAAGTCACATGGGCGGATTGTCTACAAGTGGCTTTAGAGGATACGCACAAGGAGAAAAATTACCAACTATTATAGAAGTTCTTAACGGAACGGCACCTGCTAATTCCAGTGCTGTACGATCTATTTTTGAACCGGGTACAAAGTTTCAATATTCCGGAGGGGGAACTACTATTTCTCAGCTGATGCTTCAAAATGTTACAGGACAAAAATACGAGGATTACATGTTGAAGAATATTTTGACTCCACTTGGTATGACCGGCAGTTCTTTTAATCAGCCTCCTGCTAAAGACAAAGCAAGCTTATTGGCCACAGGCTACAATAACGGAATAGAAGTAAAAGGAAAATATCATATTTATCCTGAACAAGCCGCTGCTGCTTTATGGACTAATCCGATCGATTTATCTAAATATATTATCGAGACACAATTGTCATTGTTAGGGAAATCAAATAAAATATTGTCTAAAGAAATGTCTCAAAAAAGAGTCGATAATAATTTAGGCGTTTTCTTAAATGACTTTAAAGGAAGTAAATATTTTGGACACAGTGGAGGTAATGAAGGTTTTGTCTGTTTTTATATAGGTAGTGTCGAAGATGGAAATGGATGTGTAGTGATGACAAATGGCCGTACTATAAAAATCATCGAAGAAATCATTACCAGCATCGCAAGTACAAACGAATGGAAAAATTATCCTGTAGAACCTGTTAAAGAATCTATTGCTTTGACTATTCGAAAAGAAACCTTAAAAAACGCTGACAAAGGTGTTGCTTTATACCAAAAACTTAAAAAAGAAGACAGTAATACTTATAATTTTGCTGATGAAAACGAACTAAATCAGCTTGGTTATGAACTTCTTGGTGATAAAAAGACTGATGATGCTATCAAAATCTTTAGTTTAAATATTGCGGAGTTTCCAAAATCATTCAATGTTTACGATAGCCGCGGAGAAGCTTATTTTGCTAAAAAAGAATACGATCTTGCCAAAACAGATTATCAGAAGGTTTTAGAAATAGAACCAGCCAACCCAAATGCCAAATCAATGATAGTCAAAATTGATAGTTTACTGAAAAAGTAAAACAGCATTTCAATACTACCAAAAATTCATTGGAGTAACCCTAATTTAACCATAAGAAGCAAAATAAATGAAACCTACAAAAATCGTTCTATTCTTATTATTCATCACCGGACAGTTTGTTCAGGGACAAGCTACAGCAAAAAAAATTGATTCTATCTGTAAGACAATTGCGGCTAAAAATCCGGGAGTCGGTATTAGTATTGGATTACTTGATAATGGCAAAGAGTACTTTTTCAATTATGGAAAAATTAGTACGGAAAGCAAAACTGCTGTAGACCAAAATACGATTTATGAAATAGGATCTGTCACTAAACTTTTTACAGGAAACTTAATTGCACAAGCCCAAAACGAAGGCAAATTGAAAGTAGATGACTTTATAGACGATTATTTACCAAAGGAATATGTATTAGGTAAGGAAATCAAAGGCAAAATTAAAATTTCAGATCTGGCTTCGCATCAGTCCGGATTACCTGATCTGGATTTTAAAAAGCTGACCGAATTAAATCCTAAGCAGCCTTTGGATATTGGTAAGGAAACTATTCAGGCTGTTTTTAATGAGAAGACGACATTAATAGATTATGGAAATTATCGTTACTCCAATATGAGTTTCATTCTAATGGGAATGATACTTGAAAAAGTATACAACAAAGATTATGAGTCTATAGTAAAGGAAAAAATCCTTTCACCACTTAAAATGCAAAATACTTTGACGGCTGATTTTAATGTAAAAAACAAAGCTGTTGGTCATGACTACAAGGGTGTTCAACAAGACTTCTTTAATTGGAATACTTTAGTTGCACCAGCAGGTTTACTAAAATCAAATACCTCAGATTTAACAAAATTGCTAAAAGCGCTCTTGTCTAACAAAGGTCAAATAGCGAATGCTGCCAGAGTTGCCGAAAATACGTATTATAAAAACACCCTGAGAGAAATAGGTGTCGGATTGCAAATGGAACGAACTGAAAAGGATGTGTATTTTTATAAAACAGGAAACACAATGGCGTGCTCGTCTATTCTTGCCTACAATCCGAAATCGAATTGGGGGATGATTATCTTATTAAACCATAACAATTCCGGTATCATTGGAGATATTATCAATACCAGTTATGAGCAGGCTTTAAGTAAAAAATAGCTTCCTAAACATTATCATCAATCAATCAACAATCAATCAAAATCAATCATGAAAATCAAAATCTGTTTAGTACTATTTTTTTGTTTTGCCGGGCACCTCATCACTGCTCAAGCAAAGCTTCCAATAGTAAAAGCTTCTTCCAAAAAAGTTGACATTCGCGATGGAGGAATTTTAACGAAAGGAGGCTGGAATATTTCACCGGAACTAAATCCAGACGTTTATCAATCCAGTTCATTGGGACAAAAAGTTACTTTTATAACCGATAAAGATTCTATTAGTGTAAAAATAAAAAAAGACATGCAATTTGATTTTATCGTTTTGCTAAATGATTCTATAAAAGCACATACACAGATTAAATATAAAGTACCCTATTTAGAAAAACTAAAAAAAGCAGAAAAATACAATTATGCCGATACCCGAGAAGTTCCTAATTTCAAGTATCAGGCAATGGATAATCCGAATCTGGTTCGAATAAGAAAAGAATTAAAATTAGATTCTATTGCAGGAGGAGGCAATGAAACTTCGAAAATACTGAATCTGTTACACTGGCTTCACAATATCGTAAGACATGACGGAGCAAGCAATAATCCGACACTTAAAAATGCTATTGATTTAATCAAAATATGCAAAGCCGAAAACCGTGGTATTAATTGCAGAATGATGTCAACAGTTCTCAACGAATGTTATTTATCAATGGGTATAAAATCCAGATACATTACCTGCATGCCCAAAGAAACTGAATTTGATGATTGTCACGTAATCAATATGGTATACAGCACAGATGCTAAAAAATGGATTTGGATTGACGCTACTTTTGATGCTTATGTCATGAATGAAAAAGGAGAATTACTGGGTCCTGCAGAAGTTAGAGAACGTCTGATCAATAAAAAAACATTGATCCTAAATCCGGACGCCAACTGGAACAAACAAAACTCGCAAACCAAAGAGGATTATTTAGAACGATATATGGCCAAAAACCTGTACCGCATTCAAACGCCTCTTGTTAGCGAATACGATACGGAAACCTGGAAAAGCGGAAAAGAAGTTACATACGTAGAACTACTTCCTCTAGACGGTATTGAACAAACACCACAGAAAGAAGAAAAAACAAATGCTAAAACCGGAGTAAAGTTTACCTACTACAAAACCAATAATCCTAATTTGTTTTGGGGATTGCCGAAGTAAAATAAAAATTCTGTTCATAATTCTAAATACCACAAAGAATAGACATTATAATTAAAAAAGTCAACTTATAAACTCAAAGCAAAAAAGTTCTAATATTTTTAGAACTTTTTTGCTTATCTTTGTAATAATTATGGAAATAATTGGAAAAAAACTTTTAGAGAAACTGAAAAGTAAAAATAAAGGGAACATTTTGCTACATGCTGCAATAGACAAATTATTCGACGACTTAAAAGAGAGTACTTGGAATAATAAACTTGATGTTGTTCATCATAGACAAGATGCTGATTGTGTTTATGATGATTTTTACTTTTTTAATATTAATATTCATAGAGCTTTTATACTAATAGAGTTTGAAGATGATGAAGCTACAATAGTCTGGTGCGGAAGCCATGACGAATACGAGAGCACATTCAAGAACAACAAAAGTACAATTAAGAAATGGTTAAAACAGAAAGGATATATTTAATAAACTCTTCGATGTAACATTTGTTATAGTTAAAATATGAAAACACAAGTAGATTTAAAACAGATATTAAAAAAAGGATTTATTTCTGATGAAATTGGTCTTGAGAGAGCAATGATTCTAGATCGAAAACTTCGTTTGCTTGTTAAAGAGCATCCTGAATTTGCTGATCAAAGAAAACAACTTCGTACTCTTATTAAAGAATACGAAAATACGCATTGGAGTAAAGACTCTGTTATCTCAGATGAAAAAATACATGAAAGCGATTTTGCAGAGTTTATAGCTGAACAGGAACGTGTTTTTTCAGAAAACAGAAAAAATGCTATTAAAGAGAAAATTTCAAAATATGGTATGAATCAACAAGATCTAGGCATACTATTAGGCCATAGCAAATCTTATATGTCAGAACTTATGAATGGAATTAGCCCTTTCAGCAATAAAGATTTAATAATAATTCATCGTTTATTCCATATTAAACTTGAAAATTTAATTCCTACGATTATTGCTGAAAAAGACAGAAACAGAATCCAAGCATCTATAATAAAAATAAACAAACCTGAATTAAAATTAACTAGAGAAGATTTAGAAATTAGCTTTGCTTAACGTTCTGACTATCTAATACTAAAGCGCCAGTCTTTAAAAATAAGACTGGCGCTTTTTTTTGTGTATTTGAGGATAATTTTAATTTACTACCAAAGAGCCAGAGGCTCGAAAAATATTGTAGGGCCGGATTTCAATCCGGTCTTATGAATAAAAAGATAAAAAGAGCTCCATAGGATCGGTACATATTTTGGGTTAATTGCGCAAAAAACAGGGCAAAATGGATCGTTCCTATGGAACTTTTGTTACGATCAATATACAATCAACGGATTAAAATCCGTCGCTACAAAATAATTCATTCCTACGGAATTACATCTTGTTAGATTAGTTGACTTCCATCACAATAATATCTATTAGAAATAATATAAATCCGGAAAAGAATTTACACAAAAAAAGAGACCAAAAAAGTCTCTTTGTTAATTTAAAATATCATTTTTTACTCTTTTTTCTCTTTCAATAATTTCTCCATAAAGACATTCTTCTCTCTTTCTGTCTGAACTAAACGTTCATAAAGTTCAACAACTTTATCAAGTGGGTTGAAATTACAATGGTAATTCCCCACTGTTCCTGTACTATTATCATTAAAAGTATTAAAATAATTAACCATACCCTCGTCTGTAAAATTTTCAATTGCCTCAACACTTACACCAAGCGCTCTTGCTACCTCTTTTAATTTTTCATCATCTATCGTATCGCTGTTTTCAATAATAGAAATAGCTTGCTGGTTTGTTCCCATAGCCAAAGCCAGTGCTTCCTGCTTCATGTCTTTTAATTCGCGAATACGGCTGATTTTTCGCCCTATGTGGTTTGATTTTGCTGATGTCGTCATACTTCAAAGATAATAATTACAAATAAAAAAAGTAAGCTGTATGTATGATACATTAATTGCGCGTAAAATACATGTTTTACTTACTTAAAAGTGTCTAAAACAAAAGTACAGTTTTTCAGACAAGTATCAATTAAAAAAAGTACAAACCTATATTTTAGGGGAATGCACTTTTTGTGTATTTAGTGTTAACTCTTTTTACAAACTTTCTAATTTCTTAATCTGCTCCAGAGCATTTGTATTTTTCGGATTCAGTTCGAATGCACGTTTGTAATTTTTAATAGCTTCTTTTTTGTTTCCTGAACCAGCCAGTGTTTCTGCATAACTGTCATAAGCATTTCCGCTTTTAGCATAAAGGTCAACGTTTAGTTTAAAGATTTTTAACGCTTCACTTTGTTTGCCTTCTCCTAATAACTTGTATCCGTAATCGTTTATTTCATTTTCATTTAATGCAAAATCCGATGTATTCTTTTTTAGATTTTCGGCAATTTGTAAAGCGTTGTTGTAATCTTGCTTCATCAGTTCTTTTCTTAATTTTCTAAGAGAAGGCGACCATCCAAAACCATTCGATTCTTTCATTTCCGGAATGTAAAAACCTGCTATTTCGTCGATAAAAAATTCGGGATTTGCACCCTGAAAATTCGTTAGAACCACAATCGAAAGATCGTCTTTTGGATAAACAAAAAAAGCAGATCGCATTCCTCCAATTGGTGCTGCTGCCGGATGTTCCGCTCTCGCCACAATAGGCCAGCCTGTTGCGTATCCGTTTACCAATTTGTTAAATCCTTTTATACGTCCGTTGTTGAGAATTGCTGGCTGCCAAAGTACATCTAAACTTGATTTTTGTTTAAGCAAGGTTCCGTTTTGCAAGGCAATAATCCATTGTGCGATTTCGCCGGATGTAGTTACTATTCCTGCACAGGTTCTAAAATACTCCGGAAATTTAAAAAAGTTGTTTTGTATATTCTTTGTTGTAACCCATTTTCCGCCAACAACAGCCTGATTTGTATAAGTTCCTGCTGCATTGGCAATAACATCATTAGAATCTCCAAAGCGGGTTTGTTTCATTCCTGCTGCTTTAAACTGACGCTCTTCTATAAATGTAGTAAAGTGCATGCCGCTTACTTTATTGATGATTCTGCCAATGATAACATAACCTGTTTGATTGTATCGAAAACGGTCTCCGGTATTAAATTCCATTGGTAATGTTTTTACCTTTTCCCAAGTTGTTTCCTCGGTATCTCCTAAGAAATTTTCTGTTGCATCAATAACATTCGGAAGCCCGGAAATATTCGAAAACAATTGTTTGATCGTTAATCCTTTCCATGCCATAGGCAAATCATCCAGGTATTTTGAAATTGGATCATTAACATTTAATTTTCCTTCTTCCTGAAGCTGCAAAACAGCAACACCCACAAATGCTTTGGTACACGAATTAATGGCAAACATACTTTGATCACTAACCTTTGCGTTGTTTTCAATATTCGCAAGTCCGTAACTCTGCTGTTTTATTATTTTTCCATTCTGAACAATGGCAAGCTGTAATCCCGGTATGTGAAGTTTTTCCATTTTATCTTTCAGAAAAAGATCGATACTATCTGTTTGCTGTTGGTTTTGAGCATTTGCTGTAACGCCAGTTAAACTAATTAATAAGGAGATTATAAGCGATTTAAAAGAAAATATTTTCATGATTTTTTGATTTAGTTGTATAGTATTTAGGAGTTGAAAGGGTATCACAGTTAGCTTTACATAGCGCCCTTTCGATTTAAATTCTGATTGTAAATAATACAATGCTGTTTTGGTTTCATTTTGCTTGTGTTTTTAATTTGAAGCAAATCTCCTTTTTTATTGCAATCAAAATTCGCATGTATGCTATAAGGACTTTTATTATCGACAAACAATAAGATTAGGGATATAAGTCGCGTTTATCCTTAATTTTTATTTGTTGGTATCTTTTTTTTGCATGTTCATCGACAACTATTTTGTCTTTACAAATAAATACTAACTTTGACTGCATGACACCATTCGAAAAAATTATAAACTTCAGTTCTGCCCACAGAATAACTACGCATCTTATTTTTTGGATCTTTATTTTTATTCTCTTTTTTAATAAAAATTTTTCTAATCCTGAAGAGTTTAAGATTGAGGTTTTATACACGCTGTATTACGAGTTGTTTTCTATAATTGTAGCTTATTTTTTGTCTTACAGAATTCTGCCTCGTTTAATGACAACACAAAAAAACAATTGGACGTGGGGAGAACTTATTTTAGGAAGTTATTTTATTTCTGTCATTGCAAGACTAACGATGGTTTTTGTTCTGGAACCTATTGTACGAAAACCGCCTTTTAAGCAGGAATCCATTACGGAAATCCTGGCTGATCTGCCTACTTTGTTTGGAGCGTATTTTTTGCACATTCTGTCGTTATCGATATTTTTTATTTTCATAAAATTGATAAAAGATCAGTACATCATTCAGAAAAGGTCTTTGTTGCTCGAAAAACAAAAAGCCGAAACGGAATTAAAAATCCTGAAAGCACAACTGAATCCGCATTTCCTGTTCAATACCCTTAATAATATTTATTCGCTTTCGGTTATAAACTCTCCGATTACCTCAAAATCTATTGCTGTTTTGTCTGAGATATTAGATTGTATTTTATACCGATGCAGCAGCACTTATGTACCGCTTTCGCAGGAAATCACTTTACTCGAAAATTATATTTCGCTCGAAAAATTACGTTATGACGAACGTTTAAGTGTAATCTTCAATCATGAAATGGATCAAAACGGATCAATTGCGCCTTTGATTTTGCTTTCTTTGGTAGAAAATGCTTTTAAACACGGTGCCGGAGAAGATGTTGGAATTGCACCTAAAATTGAAATTGATCTAAAATTAATCAACAACAACTTTGAATTTACCATTAGAAACACCATCAGCAAAACCGTGTTTGAAACCGAAACCGGAAAAATTGGTCTGAACAATATTATTCAGCAGCTTGATAAAATTTATCCTGAAAATTATACTTTTAATGTCACGAAAACCGCTGAGGATTTTACGGCACAACTAAAGATCAATCTTGCATCACAATATAACTTAGCTTAAGACAGATGAAAATAAAGTGTTTATTAGTCGATGACGAACCTTTGGCAATTAGCTTACTACAAAATCACATTAGTAAATTAGATTACTTAGAAGTGGTGGGTACGTGTCCGAATGCGCTAAAGGCAGCAGAAGTTTTAAGAACAACGGCTGTTGATTTGATGTTTCTCGATATTAAAATGCCTCAAATTACAGGAATAGATTTCCTGAAGACATTACGAAATCCTCCTTCGGTTATTTTTACTACGGCATATCGCGAATACGCACTGGAGAGTTATGAACTTGAAATTGTAGATTATCTTTTAAAACCTATAACGTTCGATCGTTTCTTTAAAGCGACGGATCGTTATTTAAGAATAAGTGGTCCCGTAAATAATAAAATCATTACACCATCGCAGGAAGACTTTATTTACATCAAAAACGCCTCAAAATTCAACAAGATCAATGTAGATTCTATTTTGTACATCGAAAGTGTAAAAGACTATATTATCGTACACCAAAAAGACGGAGTAAAACTGAATGCGAAGTATAAAATTAGTGATATCGAAATCGAACTGCAGAACAAAAATTTCCTGCGCATTCATCGCTCCTATATCATCAATCTAAAAAACATTACCGCTTTTACCGCTTACGATGTTGAAATTGGCGCCATCGAAATACCTATTGGAGCAAGTTACAAGGAATATGTTTTTAAGATGCTTAAGAGTAATTGATTTAGATTGTTCGATCTTTAATTGTTGGATTTTCAGATAGTTTAGTAGAAGCCCTAAATCTTAGTTCAGCACTTAGTATTATAGTCTTATCCGGTTTAGTATTATCTGTTATTTTTTCCAGCAGTAATTCGGCAGCCACACGTCCCATTTCGTTTAATGGTTGTTCCACCGTAGTAAGCTGAGGATAAACGATTGTAGATAATTTTGTTCCTGAAAAACTTGCAATGGCTACATCTTCGGGTATTTTAAGATTTTGTTCCCGCAGGTAATTCATTACACCAATTGCGAGCGTATCTGTAAAAGCAAAAACACCATCAAACGGGATCTTTTTTCTAAGCAATTCTTCTGCAGCCTGGCGACCATCTTCAAAGGTAAGACCTGCCTTTATAATGTAATCTGATTTTTTTTGTATCTGAAATTTTGCAAGCGCATCACTATATCCCCTTGCCCGCTCTTTTGCATTATGCAAATGATCCGGCCCCTGAATGTGTACAATTTGTTTTCTTCCACTGCTAATAAGATGCTCTACCATCAGCAAAGATTTGGCATAGTCATTTACAATTACTTTTGTAACGTCCAGATTGCTTGGTATTCGATCATAAAAAACCATTTGCATTCCGTTATGCTGTAATTGCAATAATATTTCGTTGTTATAGGTTTGATGTGTTAAACTAATAATAAGTCCATCGACCCGAAATTGTTCCATCATCAAAAGATTCTTCTTTTCAGTTTCAGGATTTTCATCGGATTGCGCAATAATTACTTTATATCCTTTTGTTCCCAGTATTTCCTGAATTCCTTCCAGCACTTGTGATGCAAAAGGAGTAATCATTTCCGGTACAATAACTCCAATACTGTAGGAACGGCCTAACCTAAGATTCTGAGCAGTTGTATTTGGCTGATACCCAAATTCCCTGGCCGCTTCGATTACCCGTTCACGAGTTTCTTTACGAATATTTTTATCATCGGACAATGCTCTTGAAACCGTTGAATAGGACAATAAAAGATGTTTAGCGAGGTCTTTAATAGTAACAGGTTTCACAGCATAAATATTTGAGAATAAACAAATTTAGGATATTCATACAAAAAACAAAGTTGATTGTAAAAAATTATTTAAATAACAGACTAAGGTTTGAATTTGCTTTCCAGAATAAATCCAAAAAGCTGTTAGAAAATTGATTAATTAACCCAAATTTAAAACGTTTGCAGATTTTTCAAACGTTTGCAGAAACGTTTGCAGGTTGATTTTACCAACTGCTGCAACATTATATTTAACTTTAGTACTACTTTGCACTCGTTCTACAACGATATAGTTGAATCAAAACATATAAATATGGAGACAAATTTAATTGGTTATCAATATGACCGTACGAAAATTAAGACTGGAATTGTACACATAGGAGTTGGTAATTTCCATCGTGCACATGAGCAGTACTATACTAACCTGATTCTTGAAAATAGTGATCAGCAGCAATGGGGTATTTGCGGAATAGCTTTATTACCTTCTGATGCCTCTTTAGTAGAAAAATTAAAAAAACAGAATGGCGAATATACATTAACGATCTGTGGACGTGATGGACATGATGAAGCTTATAAAATTGGTTCATTGACTGAACTTATCTGGGGCGTAGAAAATCCTGGGGCAGTTAGCGATAAAATTGCTGATGCTGATGTAAAAATAATTACGCTTACTATTACAGAAGGTGGTTATAATATAGACAAACATAGTAATGCTTTTAATATTGAAAATGAAGATATTCAACATGATGTTTTAAATCCTGATACTCCCAAAACTGTATTTGGTTTTGTTGCCCAGGGTCTTCGCAAACGAATCGCCTCAGGCAATGGAGGTCTTACGATTCTATCCTGCGATAATTTACAACATAACGGCAATACAGCCAAAAATGCATTTATGAGTTTTTTTGAAGCCCAAAATAAAGATCTGGCACACTGGGCTAAAACAAACATAAGTTTCCCAAACAGTATGGTAGACAGAATTACTCCCGCTACATTGCCTGAAAATGTAGAATGGCTCAATAAAAAGAATACTACTACTGACGCTGTTCCTGTGTATTGTGAGGATTTTGTACAATGGGTTATCGAGGATAATTTTATAGCCGGAAGACCTAATTGGGAGCGTGTTGGTGTTGAATTTACGGAGGATGTTTCTCAATATGAAAACATGAAATTAAGTCTTCTTAATGCCTCTCATACACTTTTGTCATACCCGTCATTTTTAATGGGATATCGAAAAGTTGATGATGCTATGCACGATCAGCTAATTATTCGCTTCGTTCAGGACTTTATGAATATTGATATTACTCCTTATGTACCGGCACCAAAAGGAACCGATCTTGAATTGTATAAAAAAACACTTATCGAACGTTTTGCAAACCGAAGCGTAAGCGACCAATTGAGCAGACTATGTTTTGATGGTTTTTCAAAATTCCCTGTTTATATTATGCCAAATCTTTCTAAAATGATTAAAGATGGCAAAGATTTAAAACGAGTAACTTTTCTTTTTGCTGCTTACAGACATTATTTAAAATACAAAACAGATTCTGAAAATGCGGCTTACGATATTGCAGAACCTTGGCTAACTCCGGATGACTCTAAATGGATTCAAAGCAATAATCCAACTGATTTCTTAAATATTGCGCCATTTAAAAATTACAGCCTTGGCAGTTCAGAGCAATTTATTGAAGGTTACATTCATTTTACAGAAATGATTAAAGAAAAAGGAATCAAATCAGCGATAAAGACAATTGTAGACTAAAATCGTACTAATCTATTAAAACCCGTATTTTATGACAACCAAACCACAAAACAAGATTTTACCTTTTGCAATTGTGACTTTCATTTATTTCATTGTAGGTTTTCTTACTACAATAAATGAGCAACTTCAGGCACCATTAAAGTTTACTTTTTTAGCCGAAGCAGGAAGTTACAAAAATACGCTTACCACCTCAATTTCTTTCTTCTTTTTCTTAGGATATCTTTTAAATGGATCTTTAGGAAGCAAATGGGTTAATATTTATGGTTACAAGAATACCATAATCCGAGGCATGTTTTTTATTATCTCTGGCTTGACTTTGTATTTATGTTCTTCATGGATGGGGTATCAATTCCCCGACTTTCATTTTGAGATTGGAGATGCCATTATTCCTTATAGTTTTCTTATTTTTTTAATTGGTTCTTTTATTATGGGAACTTCTGCTGCAGTAATTCAGGTGGTGGTAAATCCTTATGTAGCTTCTTATGATTTGCCGGGAACGCAATCTGTTCAGCGTTTGAATATTACCACAGGAATCAATTCTATAGGTACCACCTCTGCCCCATTTTTTGTAACACTCGTAATTTTTAGCGGTGTCTCTATCGAGAACATCCAGATAAAACAGCTTATGACTCCTTTGGCTATTCTTATATTTTGTATAGCAGCCGTATTATTACTGACCAGAAAACTGGAAATACCGGATATTGAGAATACTCGTGATACCTCAGGAGAAAAACTGGAGCGAAGTGTCTGGTCTTTTAGACATTTTGTATTAGGCGTAATGGCTATTTTCTTTTATGTAGGTACTGAAGTAGCCATTGGTGCCAATATAAATTTATATGCCTTTGAACTGGAAGCATTGGGATATCCTGTAAGCTTTTTCGGAAAAACCAAAATTATCATCGGCAATATGGATCTCGGCATACATGCGCTGCTCTCCACACTGTATTGGGGCGGATTTATGGTTGGTCGTGGGGTTTCTAGTTTTCTAAGTCATATTTCGGCTAAAAAACAATTAATTACCACTACAAGTATTGCTGCAATTTTTGTAATAATTGCTATGATTACTCAAAACATCTGGTTTTTGGTTGCCATTGGTCTTTTGCATTCTTCAATGTGGAGTTGTATTTATTCTCTTTCCATAAAAGGTTTGGGAAAATATACTTCTAAGGCTTCAGGAATATTTGTTTCTGCGGTATTTGGCGGTGCTGTATTCACATTGTTACAAGGCGTTCTTGCCGATGTATTTGGCGCCTGGAGATGGACATGGATTCTTTCTTTTATATGCGAATTGGTAATGCTGTCGTATGCACTATTTGGATCTCACCAAAGAAAAAAAGATATCATCCTTTAAATTACTTTAGTACTTCTATAAGACCATTTTTTTTATGAAATTTATACATTCTCTGTCATTGTTACTACATGACGGCCAAGATATCCTATTATCAAAAATTTTGAGATTAAGCAATCCCATTTTACTTTTTGGTGCTTTCATAACTTTTTCGAATATCTCCTACAGTCAGGATTTTCATTCTTCACTACAAGCCAGAAATAGTCATTTATGGCGCGGAATAGAAGTTGCTTCAGGTTTGGTTTTTACCGGGGATCTGCACCTTGACGGAAAATATTTCTATGGTGGCTTCTGGGGCGGAGGAAGCGGTGATGGTGTTTACAAAGAATTCAACAATTATGCAGGATTTAAAAAAGGAAGATTCAACGTTGAACTATGGGATATTTATAATTTCTCACCCGCTGCAACGTATAACAATACTGAATTTTTCAACTATAATGCAAATGAAACGGGACGCTTCCTTGATTTCAGGTCTAATTATACAATATCTGAAAATTTTCCTTTAACACTTAGCTGGAATGCCGTTCTTTTTGGTCGTGACAGAAACGTACAAAATACGGAAAACAAATATTCTTATTTTGCATCTGCAGAATATCTGCTTTACGAAAAAGAAACGCTAAAGGTAAAAGGAAGAATAGGATATTCCTCTGCATTGAATAGTGCCGGCGAAAAAAACAATTTCTTTGCCCACAAAAGCGGATTAAATGAAGTAAGCCTAATCGTTTCAAAAGAAATACCCATTATGGGATTTGAACTTCCAATTGGTATATGGGCCATGTGGAATCCTGTAGATAATCATGGTTATCTGCAATTTTCAGCAGAAGTTTATTCTTTTTAAGCTTGCTGAAACAAAGCTTTCTGATTTAGACTTGCGAGATTCTATTGTAATTAGTAGCCGTTTAGTGCAATTATTTCAAATAAAAAAATAGAAAAAATCGATCGTTCCTATGGAACTTTTTATTGCAATCAATAACAATCAACGGATTAAAATCCGTTGCTAAAAATGGTTCATTCCTATGGAATTTTAAAAAGCGTGCATAATCTGAATTTACGATTTACATTAAAATATAATATCGATTTCTTTATTCGAAACCACTAAAGAGCCAGAGGCTCGGAAACATTGTAGGACCGGATTTTAATCCGGTCTTATGTATTAAAAAGAGAAAAATAGATCCATAGGATCGGGGCATATTTTGGGTTAATCGCGAAAAAAAACGTGCGAAATGGATCGTTCCTATGGAACTTTTTGTTGTGATCAATATACGATCAACGGATTGAAATCCGTTGCTACAAAATCGTTAATTCTTACGGAATTTTAAAAAGCATATTTAATAGATTACTTGCCTAACTGTACAATGTAATTAAATAACCTTCTAGACATGAATTAAATCAAATCCGTAATTGTAGTTAATATTATTCTTCTCTTTTTCGTTCTCAATCCACGCTCTTTCTTCATGACTAATCTCTTTAATATCGGTGGCGTTACAATTTTTAAACTTAGCTGTAACATCCTTTAAAGATTCTAATTCTATGTCATTAAACAATTCAGAATTAAAATTTTTAGTGACTGGAAGAATAAATTTTTCTCCCGTAAACTCACCAAAATTTTCTGTTTGTAATTCGACAATTTTTTTATTTGTCATATAATCAAATATACCATGAAATCGAACTGGAACAGGTCCATAATTATGAGCCATATATCTTGCTCCACTTATGGAATAAGCAGATTTTTTATAATTTAAAAAGTCAGCATAAAACAATAGCTTGTTCATCATAGTAACTGTCGGATGCAATTTTTCTGTAAAATATACAACCATTTCAGACAGTTTATGAATGTTTGGTTTTCGATATCCTGAAAAAGCATCTGGAAGCATATTACCAAAAAGCATACTCACAAATTTGTTTTCATCCTTTGATTCATCTTCTAAATCTATTGCAGCATCAATTTTTACCAATACTTTATTCCTTTCCTGCTCTTCCAAATCAGAACTTCTTAAAACTAAATCTCTAAAAACATTAGAATTATTCGATATAGTTTGTATTAAATTGGCATTTGCCATACTCGGAACTTCTCCTTTTTCATAATTTCTATAGCTGTTTGCTCCAAAACCAAGTATTTGCGACATCTTGTTTGCAGATAATCCATATTTTTCTCTGATACATAAAATCTCGTCTGCAAAAAGAATATTATGTTTACTTCTATACTGATTATAAACCTGATTTAAATTTAACTCATCAAGTTCTGTTGTTGTAAATTGTTCGTCAGTGTCTTGGCAATAATATGCTAAATGTAAATATTCAAACTCTTCTTTACGAAAAACCACGCTGCTTTTGCTGGTTTTCAAGGTCATTTCCTTACCTGTAATTGGACTTTTCATGATTTTTATGTCTGTTGTTTATACGGGAATTCCATAGAATGCTCTGCTTTGTGAAATGAAATACAAATCGCATTATTGGTAGTCCTTGATATCGTTAACTTGATGTAAACTTCTTGTTTTTTAATAATTTTTCCAAAAATCCATAATTCCTTTCCATTGAATTGTGTTTCTGGTAGTGGTCCTTCGCTATAATCCTCAACTTCTAACTGAGCGATTATTTCTTTTCTTGAATTAGCTGTGATACCAATATCTGCTAAATCCTGCACACTGTTCTTGGGTCTGTTTACAAAGAATATATCCCACGTCTTTATGATTTGCTTGAGTTCTTGCAAAAAAGATTTTACAGTGGCTTTGTGAGACATATTTATAATTTAATAACTCTACAAAAGTAATCGTTTATTATCAAAAATACAACTTTATAGTTGTTAATCGATCATAAAAACACAATTAAACCACTTTAAAATTGAACTTAGAACACAAATACTCTTTAACTAAATCAATCATTATTGATGAAAAACCAGTATAATTACGCGTTGCATCTAATTATTTAAATCATTTTCTTGTTACGGTTTTCAGTAATAGGATAATAAAGTTTTTTATGTTATTTGGTGATAGAAGAGCAAAACCTAATTTATTCAAGCTAAAAATTGCTTTTGTATATTTTTAAATAATTAAATACCTCTAATATTACTGAACTAAATCAATCCACAATAAAAAACATTTAATCATAAACAAAATTAACAGCAAGAACATATGAAAGTTGGAAGCTTAACAGAATCGCATGAAATCTTTTCTTATAAAAATCAAAGATTTTCAGAACAAAAATTCATAATATGTGTAAGAGATGAAAGATATGAGTTTAACATAAAAACTATTATAGCTGTTGAAAACAATAAATTGATCGACTTAGACGAATATGAGTTTGAGAACAACTTATTTGCAACAAGACCTCCATATAATAACCCACATAACATCGAAGATCTATCTTTAAACAGATTCTATATTAATCAGTTGATAAAAATAGATTATGGAACAATTATTGAAAATTTAGGAGCTGAAAATCCCAATATGCCAAAAGTAAAAACTTTCAATGCAAACATTAATTCTTTTGACACAAATCAAATAATCGAATTCTTTGAAGGTAATATAAATGAAGGTGATTCTCTATTCACTCCAAATTCAGCGAACGTTTTTGAATTAATAAAAAATGTTTATGTAGAAAGTGAAAATTGTTTTTTTGCGATTTTTGAAAATAAACTTATTGGTCCTTTCACAGCATTAAAAGTAAATGAAAACTCGTTTAAAATCGCAAAGAGCACCTTTAAAAATTTTGGAGAATATAAATTTAATGAAAAGTCTTTTTTAGAGTTTAAAGCAAATGAAATAATTCGAAAAATTTACATTGAAACAAGTAATTTAAGTTTAATATACCATAAAGAATACCGTTTTATTAGTGATGAAGAATTATTAAATGAATTTGAAAAAGAATTAACAAACCATCCTGAATATTTTAATGAAATTTCTTTAGAAAATATAAAAAAAATAATTACAAAATCATCCGAATTAAAATCGTTAGAAAAAATAATAAATGACAATAGTCGCCTAGAACAATTACTTCAAGAAAGCAAAAAAATGCTTATTAGAAATATTGATTTAATAAATTTAATTCCAGAAGTAAAAAAAATAAAAGAAGAAAAAAAGCAAATTGAAGAAGAATTATTTATACACAATCAACAATTTGAAGAAATAACTGCACGAAAAAAAGATTTACAAACAGAAATCACGATTTTAGAAGAAACAAAAACAGCAGAATTAGAAAAACAAAAAAATGAATTTCACAAAGAAATTGAAATTTTAGAAACACGTAAAAATAATTTAGAAAAAGAAGTAGAACAAAATAAACTAAATTTAGAAAAAAGTTTAGCCAAAACAAGAGAAGATATTGATTACTATGAAAGAAACAAAACAGAATTAAAAACTCAAATAGATAATTTAAAAGAAGATTTTAAAGAAGAACAAAAAAACGCTCAAATTAGCTTACAAAATTTAATAAAATCAAAAGTTCATTTTGATTTTATAAGTGGACGAGATTTATCCGAACAAGAGAGCAATACTTTTATCCCTCAAGATTTTAAAATAAACGACCAATATAAACAGAATCAGTATCGTGAATTTAGAAACGAATTAGTATCTATTTTAAAACAACATAATCGAAATTTTGAAACTCATTTTGTAGATAATCTCTTAATATCTATTTTTCAAAATACTTTAACAATATTTGCTGGTGTTCCAGGAACTGGTAAAACCACACTAGCAAGAATATTAACTAATATTCTGACTCCAGAGGGAAAAATAAGAGAAGTTTCTGTAAATAGGGGATGGTCATCTCAAAAAGATTTTATTGGTTTTGTAAATCCATTAACGAAAAGGTTTCATTCTTCATCAACGGACATATATTCTCTAACAAAACAAATGAATGAAGAATCAAAGGATAAAGAGATTTATCTAAAAACACCTATGTCCTTTATTATTCTTGACGAAGCTAATTTAAGCCCATTAGAGCATTATTGGTCATCATTTTATAATTTAACAGATTCAACAGGTATGCTTGAAGTTAAGCTTGGCCATAATGAAACTATTAAATTTCCAAATAATTTAAGATTTATTGGCACAATTAATTATGACCACACAACAGAGGAATTATCTCCAAGGGTTTTAGATAGAATAAATATAATTCAACTTAACAAATCCGAAGATATAATTTTTAACAATATATCTAGTTCAAAAATTAAAAACATTCAATTATCATATAAAAGATGTATAGATTTTTTCGAACTAACAGATACGAATTCAGTTGAATTAAAAATAGAAGATCGAATAGAAAAAGGATATAAAGAAATTAAAAGTGAGTTCAAGAAATTGAAAATTTTCATCAGCCCAAGAGTAGAAATTGCCATAAAAAGATATATAACTTTGGCAAGTAAATATATGTCCGATGTTAATAAACCATTGGATTATTGTGTAGCACAAAGATTATTACCATTAATTAATCTACAAGGTTCCGAAAATAAGCAGAGATTAGAATCTTTAAAGGAACAATTAAAAACTAATAAATGTGAAATTTCTACATTAATTCTAGAAGACATAATTAGCATCGGTTCTGAAAAAGGGATTTATGAAGACAGTTTTAATTACTTTTTAACTTTATCAAATGTTTAAAATTTTTTCAATAGACCAATATCATAACGCACACGAAGTATATCCCGAGAACGGGATATATGTTGTTTATGAATTATATCAATATAAATTTCAATTTACTGGATCAATTACAAGTAAAACTATTTTTATTGAAGATGAAGTGTTTGATTACGAAAATAAATTAATTACCTTCACAGAAAACAGTATTTCAACTAAAGAAAAAAAAAGAATTTTCGAAGATTATTTTGGATATTTAAAAATTAATATATGCGATCATACTTTTAATTTTGAGGTAAGAATTCAGAAATTAAAAGTACCAGAATTAGAAGAAATACTTTTATATTTATGGAACCAAGATCCTATTATTTTTGACAACTTTTTCTCAAAAAGCACCTTAAAATCAAAACTTGATAAGGAGAATCAAAATTTAGATTATAGTTCAAAATTTGTAAATATTTTCGAAGATTACTACAATTTTTTCAAAAACAGTTTTTTTGTTTTTAAATCATTACCTCATAATGTTTTAAGAACAAAAAACATAATTAAAGACTATGAAACATCTGATATTTCTAATAATTCTATTGATTGGCTAATAAATAACCTTGATGAATTGCATATAGATTACTCATATAAAAATGACAAAAACTCAATACCAATAAAAAACAATTACGGTGTAATCGAAAAAATTCTAACTGAAGAAAAATTCAGCGACTTCAATATATATGAAAATCAAATTATTCTTGGAACTTTTGACTATGTTATTCTAGAAATAGCAAAAATAAAAAACAAAATTAAAAGTTACCTTTCTACAAAACAATATTACGAAAAAGATTTTTACAGTATCAATGAGTTTAAAATAATACCTTTTCTAAAGCTTAAAGACGATCTAGATAAAATAGAAAGCAAAATTAAGTCTTTACAAAGAAAATACAAAGATATATTTGTCAAAGCAAATTCAAAAAATACTTTTCCTAAGTTAACACCTGTATTTTCAAATAAAAGACACTATACAGATGCTTATAATAAAATAAGATTGATAAGAGATATAAAAATCAATCTCGATGGAGAACTAAATTTACTAAACATTAAAAAATTAAGTACTTTATATGAAAGATTTAATCTTTTCGTTTTAATAAATTCTATATTACTTAAAAATCCAATTAGTTTTAAAAAGGAAAACCCTAAACTTGACGACAATACATTTCAAGAATTTTATTTTCAATTTACAAATTACAAAATATCATTGTATTACGACGCTTATATAGGTAATTTACAAAACAAAATTGGATTACAACGAATTTCTAATGGGTACTACAAACCTGATTATATAATCAAATTAGAAACAGAATATAATATATACTTTTACATTTTAGACTCAAAATATTCCTCAGAAAACACAGTTAAAGATAGACATTTACCAAAATGTATAAATACTTATATCCTTGATATTGGAATTACTAATTCTAAATCAACAAAAGTTGAAGAATTAATACTTATCTATCCAGGACAAAATGAAGAGACAATTTTTGGCAATGATATCTTTAAACCAAAAATCAGCATTTTACCTTCTAAAGTTAAAAATACCAATCTAAAAAATTTCATCGAAAAAACTTTATTTAATGAATAATACAATAAAAAAATTACAACTTTTTTCTCACTAATATGGAGTTTAAAAAACCTCGATATGCGGAGCTTCTCAATTTCGTAACCATTGCTATAGTCAATTCAAACATCAATTTCTTTACAGAAACAATCTAAAAATAAAAAAGAGACCTTAAAGTCTCTTTCTTACTAAATATATAAAATTTTACTCTTTTTTCTCTTTCAATAATTTCTCCATAAAAACATTCTTATCTTTTTCAACTTGAACCAAACGCTCATAAAGTTCTATTACTTTATCAAGCGGGTTAAACGTTGGCTGATATTGAAAAATTGAATTTGATGATGCACTATCATGATTGTTTACTGTATTACTAATAATATTAAACACAGCTTCATCTGAAAAATTCTCAATTGCTTCAATACTTACACCAAGCGCTCTTGCTACCTCTTTCAATTTTTCATAATCTATAGTATCACTGTTTTCAATAATAGAAATAGCTTGCTGGTTTGTTCCCATAGCCAAAGCCAATGCTTCCTGCTTCATGTCTTTTAATTCACGAATACGGCTGATTTTTCGCCCTATGTGGTTTGATTTTGCTGATGTCGTCATAATTCAAAGATAATAATTACAAATAAAAAAAGTAAGCTGTATGTATGATACATTTAATTGCCGTAAAATACATGTTTTACTTACTTATTAGTGTCTAATACAAAAGTACAGTTTTTCAGACAAGTAATCAATTAAAGAACATATTTAGAAATGATCTGCAATCAAATTATTTTTAATTAACTATTAACATTAATTTTATGCTTTCAAAAATCCTGAATAAAGTAACCAAATGACAGAACATTTTAGTGTAATAAGTTCCATACTTTCAGCTACCAAACTTGGAGAATTAATACAACAGAAATACGGCTTAAGTAAACAAACTGAATGTAAACTGTTTAGAGCTGCCATGAACCATGTTTATATTGTTACTGATGGCGATAAAAAATACATTTTCCGTGTCTACACTTTTAATTGGAGAACAAAAATAGAAATAGCCGAAGAATTAAGACTTTTACTTCACTTACATGAAAATAAAACTTCTGTTTCTTTTCCAATTACAGATAATCTAAA
This sequence comes from Flavobacterium hercynium, assembly GCF_002217285.1. Taxonomy (GTDB): domain Bacteria; phylum Bacteroidota; class Bacteroidia; order Flavobacteriales; family Flavobacteriaceae; genus Flavobacterium; species Flavobacterium hercynium. The sequence continues at coordinate 71,530 of NZ_MUGW01000002.1, forward strand.
TGAATATATCCAAGAATTAAATGCTCCTGAAGGGAAAAGATTTGGTGTGTTGTTTTCATTTGCTGACGGTGCGAAATCAGCAAGATTTAATGCGGAAACAAGTTTTTTTATCGGACAAGCTTTAGCAGAAGTGCACAAATCAACCGAAAATTTCGCTTTGAACAGGGAAACATACAGTGAGAAGGTTCTGCTAGTAAATTCGATAAAGCTAACACAAGATTTTTTTAAAAAAGAAACTGATGAAATAGTCTTTTTGAAAAAAATGGCTCAGTTTATTGAAAATGAATTTGCAAATGTAAAAACCGACCAAATTAGATCTGGTGCGGTTCATCTTGATGTATGGTTCGATAATTTACATTTTAACGACGAAAATAAAGTAACATTTTTTGATTTTGATTTTTGTGGTAATGGATGGTTATGTTTGGATATTTCTTATTTTCTATTTCAATTATTCATAACAAATCCGAATGAGAAAGACTACGAAGAAAAAGCGGAGGCATTTCTTAGAGGATATGAAAATATAATAAAGATTAGTAAAGAAGAGCAACGAATTTTACCCTTTGTTTGTTTAGGCATTATGACATATTATATAGCAATGCAATGCGACAGATTTGATAATTGGACAAACATATTTCTAAACGAAGATCATTTAAAAAGGTTTACTGCTAATCTAAAACGATGGATGGCATATAATAAAATTGAAATGAAATAAGTTATATATTAGCCTTAATCAAAAATTAAAAAAAGTGAGCTTTTTTAAGAAAAACCAAGAAGACGAAAACTACAAACACAACCAAAAGTCCTAAAATGAAAAATGACAATAAACAGAAATATGGATGTTGGTTTTTAGTCAACCAACATATTTTTGAAAAAGAATTTGTTGCAATTGAACAAAAAGCTATAAAAGTATTTCTTGATTTTATTTCTGATAAAAATTATGGTTTAGGTATCGGGCTTTTTCGTTTTGACATCTATATTGAACCAAAAATAAATTTTGGAAGACAAGCTGATAGTATTTATAATAGTTGTGCTCACTTGTCTGCTCATATTGACAAACAACTCTTTGACAAAGTAAGTGATGACGAAAAATTGAGGTTACTTCTCAATGCTTCTTTAATTCTAGTAAAATATTTACAACAAAGAGTTCCTTTACCAAAAGATTTTAATGCAGAATATTTGTTTACGGACTATAAAGAATATTTAAAAAGCCAATCATTGTTACTAGGTCAAGCTGAAACAGACCAAGCTATTCTCAAGTTTTTTGATACTACCCGTTTTCTTTTCCGAAGAACTGAAACAATCGAAGTTGATAAAAATAAAATCTATTTTGATCTTAACGAAATTCAGGATTTCATAAATAATGAGATTGCCGGCAAAACATTCGGTCAATCTATTACTGCTATAGACTTTGGTTTTGAACTATATGACTTCAATGGTGGCTTTGCACCATTTATGAAACAAACAGAGAACTATAAAAGATATGGAACGAAATATAAAAACTATCTTGTAGTCAAACACTTCGATTATTCAGAAATAAAAAATCTTGATGAAAAGCAACAGTATCAATTATTGAAAGAAAAAATTCTCGAAGGAATAAACGATTATGAGAATTTAAAAAGAAAACCAAAGGATTTTGATAAAGATGGATTTTACAACATAATGGAAAACATACTTACTACATATGAAAGACAAAAAAGCTACTACTAAAAGATACAAAAGAACTTTGGCAATTTGTTTAAAATAAATGTATAGTTTTTCAGACAAGTAATCAATTAAAAAATCTAATGAACTTTTAGAAAATATTTAATCTAAGCTTAAAAAAACTTTTAACTATAATTCTATATTGTAATCAAAAAAAATAAATTATTGACTTGAATTTTACGAACTATGCTATATCCAATTAAACGCAATGATAAATGGGGTTTTATTAATGAAAAAGGTGAAATAATCATCGAGCCTATATTTGATTATACTGACCATTTTTCAAATGAAGTCTGTCGTGTTTCAAATAAACTGTCAGAAATACATTTTAAATATAATGGGGAAATTTATTATTACACCTCTTCTACAATCATAAATAAAGAGGGTGATATACTATTTCCTTTCAAAAAAAATTTAACAATTAATAGATACTCTGATGATGTTGCTTTTTGTTATGATGAAAAACTAAAGAAACATGGAGTTTTAGACAAAAATGGAGAAGAAGTCATTCCGTTTATTTTTTCAACTTCCGAAATTGAATATTCTTTATTTTCTAATGGTCTTGCGAGAATAAAAAAAGATGAGAAATATGGGTTTATAAATAAAAAAAATGAGATTGTAATCCCATTTGATTATGATAAAGCGGATAACTTTCAAAATGGTTATTCATTAGTAAAAATCAAAAACAAAGAATTATTAATAAATAAAAGCGGAGAAATTTATAAAACAAAGCATAAGATAACTTCAGTATTTTATGAAGATAGAGCGATTGTTAAACTTAAAAACAAATATGGATTTATTAACGAAAACAATGAGCTTGTAATCGATTATTTATATGACAGGATCGTAGGTGTTTTCACCGAAGGTCATTGTTTAGCTAAGATAGGAGATAAATACGGTTTAATTAATACATCAGGACATACAATTATTGAATTTAAATTTGATAACGTAAGATGGATTGGGAATGGAGTTTTTCCAGCTAAAATTGGTAAAAAATGGACATTAATCAATCTTATTGGAGAAATAAAATTTGAACCGAAATTTGAACATATTTCTGATTTTAATAAGGTCTTGGAAAGTCGCGACTATTTTGATGCCAAACTTACTCGTGCCGAATTTAATAAGGAGGACTATTACATTGATATTCAAGGTAATTTAATTTCAAAAATAGAAACAATAGAAAAAGAAATTGTATACACCGAATTAAGAGAACTTCTGAGCAAAAGTGTAGAACAAAAACAAGTTTGGGATAAAGCAGAATGGAGTTATGACGGCTTTTCCATTACAAAGAAAGGCGCTATAAAACCATTTTATTTTATTTTGAAATGTTTTAAAAAAATAGGATTATTAACGAATGAAGGCATAGATGCTTATAATGATAAAAACAACTTAGAAATAGGACTTTACCGATTTATGTTCAAGGAAGATGCAGCTAGCTTTTTAGACCATTTTTACGAATATTGGTATGAGAAACAACACATTGCTAATTATCAAATAGATCCTAATTTAAAATTTGAAGATGATGAAAATATTGGGAAATACTGGGAATTTTATAAGCAAGTTCAATATAATTTAATACAAAACAAAGAAAATAAAGTTGAAGAATAAAATATAAATAAATTAAAATATGTGAATAACAACAGCTGGTATAATCATTAGTAATTTACCCGAAACAAATCCAAAAGATAAAATTTTATTTAAAAAATTAGAAAAGACCTTATACAACTTAGAAGCTTAATCAACTGAACAGAGAGACTCTGTTAAAAATAAAAAAATATCGAAGAGACTTAAAACCATAAAAAAGCCTGCAAAATATACACTTTGCAGGCTTTCATTTTTTTATAGTGACCGCGGAGGGGTTCGAACCCCCAACCCTCAGAGCCGAAATCTGATATTCTATCCAGTTGAACTACGCGGTCTTATATTTAATTTTAGATTTTAGAGTTCAAATTAATCTGAACTCTAAAATCTAAAATTATTATACTAATAATTTCTTCACTATTGTAGAAATGGTTTTTCCTTCAGCAGTTCCACCTAATTGAGCAGATGCTAATCCCATAACTTTACCCATAGAAGCAATTCCAGAAGCTCCTGTTTCAGCAATGATTTTAGCAATCACAGCTTCTACTTCTTCTTCGCTTAATTGTGCTGGTAAAAACTTCTCTATTACAGCGATTTGTGCTAATTCTGGTTCAGCTAAGTCCGGACGATTTTGCTCAGTAAAAATTCTGGCACTTTCTTTTCGGGTTTTAACCAATCTTTGAAGTAATTTGATTTCTTCGTCTTCTGATAATTCTTCTTTAGAACCAGAAGCTGTAGCTGCCAATAACATTTCAGATTTAATGGCTCTTAATGCTTCTAATGCTACTGTATCTTTTGCTCTCATGGCGGTTTTTATCTCGTCCATGATTTGTGTTTGTAAACTCATTTTAGTTTTTTATTTGAATAAGCCAGGCTTATAAATTTATATATTGATTGAGAATCTATTCTTCGTCTTCAATTGCCGGGACAGCAAAATTAACTTTTAAAACCGAGTAAAGAAGTCAAATTTAAAATTCTGTGCGAAGATAAAAAAAATAACCCGAAAATTAAATCCAATTTTCGGGTTATCCTATTATTATGATTGTAAAATTAATCTACGTTATCGTGCAAAAATGAATTATTTGAACGCAATTGTAAATCGTTATTACTATCTGTACCAACAGAGATTCTTGAATTGGTTGTATTCGACTGATTACTTGAAAGATCGATACCTAGTCTTTTGTAAGCTGGTTCTTTTTCTAGCTCATCAATTCTCGAAACATTATTATGGAATTTATAATTAAATTCTTTTAATTTTTTTCTTCTTTCCTCAGCTCTTAAACGCAATGTTTCTTCGATTGTTAATTCCATCGGAGATATTGTGTCTTTAGTTGTGTAAGTTGCTTCGCTTGCAAAATCAACTCTTGGTTTCATGGTAATGTTTAATTCCTCAGGAATTACTTCTTCTACCACTTTCTCAACAGGTTTAGACGTTAACAAGTCGTTTTCAACTTCCATGTATTCTTCTAACGAATATCTGATTACACCTTTGTCTGAAACTTCTGTTACCGGAACAAATTGTACCGGATCGTTAACTTTTATATTGCGTGTTTCGTTTGTTAATTCAAACAAAATCTTAGGCTCTTCTGCAACTGGCTCTTTCTTAACTTCCGGTTCTGCTCTGAAAATAGGCAAATCGAATGAAAAAGTCGTTTGTTCTTCTCTTTCAAAAACTCTTGGCTGAACCGGCTCTTGAAAAGTTGGTGCCTGAGGTGTTGTAATTGTAAAATCGATATCTGTAATTGGCGAAACGATTTCAAAAGTTACATCCAGGTTTTTAATAAACTCAGACATTACTACTAACTCGTCCTGATTCATTGTTGGAGCAACCGGAGCAACAGTCACAGGATTTTGTACAGGTAATGTTGGAGCAACCGTGTCTTCCATTAAATCAAAAACAACTTTTGGTTCTGTTTTAGCAACAGGCGTTTCAGCGTTTATGTCAAATGAAGTAAGCGGTTTATTCGTTAAATTATGAACACTTCTTTGCTCGTCTTCTAACGTGTGGATGATTCTCTTAGGTTCTGTATTTACAATTTCATTTTGTTGTTCAACATCAAAACCAGTTGCAATGATTGTTACGGCAATAGCTTCACCAAGAGTTTCGTCTTCACCAACTCCCATGATAATATTAGCATTAAAACCAGCTTCTAACTGAATGTGATCATTGATCTCTCCAATTTCATCCAATGTAATTTCGTTAGATCCAGAAACGATAAGCAACAATACGTTTTTGGCTCCTGTAATTTTGTTGTCGTTTAACAAAGGAGAATCTAAAGCTGAAACAATAGCTTCTTTTGCTCTGTTTTCACCTTCGGCAACAGATGATCCCATGATCGCTGTTCCACTGTTTGATAAAACAGTTTTAGCATCACGTAAATCGATATTTTGAGTATAGTGGTGCGTAATTACTTCAGCAATACCTCTTGAGGCTGTTGCTAAAACTTCATCCGCTTTCGAGAATCCTGCTTTAAAACCAAGATTTCCGTATACTTCTCTTAATTTATTATTGTTGATCACAATTAGCGAATCTACCTGCTTACGCAATTTCTCGATTCCTAAAAGCGCTTGTTCCTGACGTACTTTCCCTTCAAACTGAAACGGAATGGTAACGATACCTACTGTCAGAATCTCTCTTTCTTTTGCTAACTGAGCGATTACGGGAGCAGCACCTGTACCTGTTCCTCCACCCATACCAGCGGTAATAAACACCATTTTAGTACCACGATCTAACATTTTTTCGATGTCAGCGATACTTTCAATAGCCGATTGTTGTCCTACGTCAGGATTTGCTCCTGCTCCAAGACCTTCTGTTAAGTTTACCCCTAATTGAATTTTATTTGGTACAGCACTGTTTTGTAGTGCTTGTGAATCTGTATTACAAACGATAAAATCTACCCCTTTAATACCTTGCTTGAACATGTGGTTTATAGCGTTACTTCCACCTCCACCTACACCTATTACTTTGATTACATTTGATTGGTTTTTTGGTAAATCAAATGAAATACTTCCAAATTCTGAGTTGCTCATCATCTTTTTGGTTTTGAAATTCTTATTAAATACATTTTTTACTTCTTGACTTGGGGCCAAATAGTAATCCTTCTCTTTTATTACTCTATTTTTTCTATCGATTTATTCTGCGTTGTCAAGGAAATCTTTGATTTTATCGACATAACGATCAAAAAACGATCTTCTAATTTTTGTTTCTGTAGATTCTTCTTTAACCAAATTACTACCGTTATCTCTTAGTTGTTCAACAGTTTCTACTCTTTCAACGTAGTTTTCTTCAACTTCGTATTTGGCTCTTACAGGTTGTTCTGCCTGTGGAGGAACATTTCTGTATACTACTCTCGGCTGTTCATTTACAAGTTCCATTCTAACAGCACTTTGCGTACTGTTTTCGATACTGTTCATTACCAAACCTACTGCAGTTGCAAATAACGGACTTGAAATTTCTTCGCTCGAATTTCCTGCTAAATGCTCATTCGGATATCCTATTCTGGTATCCATTCCGGTAATGTACTCTACTAATTGTTTAATATGTTTTAGCTGAGCTCCACCACCTGTAAGCACAATTCCTGCAATCAGTTTCTTGCGTGGGTCTTCGTGTCCATACGCTTTAATTTCAGCAAAAACCTGCTCTACAATTTCTACCACACGGGCATGAATAATTTTAGATAAGTTTTTAAGCGAAATCTCTTTTGGCTCTCTTCCTCTTAATCCAGGAATAGAAACAATTTCGTTGTCTTTATTTTCTCCTGGCCAGGCTGAACCAAATTTAATTTTAAGCAATTCTGCCTGCTTTTCTATAATCGAACATCCTTCTTTAATATCTTCTGTAATTACATTTCCTCCAAAAGGAATTACAGCTGTATGACGAATGATTCCATCTTTAAAAATGGCTAAATCTGTTGTTCCGCCTCCAATATCAATAAGCGCTACTCCGGCTTCTTTTTCTTCCTGACTTAAAACAGCATCAGCAGAAGCTAAAGGTTCTAAAGTCAGACCAGATAATTCGATTCCTGAACTTTGAATACATCTTCCTACATTTCTGATCGATGATGCTTGTCCAACTACAACGTGAAAACTAGATTCTAATCTTCCGCCGTACATTCCGATTGGCTCTTTTATTTCAGATTGTCCATCAATTTTAAATTCTTGCGGCAATACGTGAATTATTTCTTCTCCAGGTAACATGGCTAATTTGTTTACCTGATCTATTAAAAGCTGAATATCATTCTCTCCAATTACTTCTTCCGGATTGCTTCGGCTGATGTAATCTGTATGCTGAATACTTCTGATGTGCTGTCCGGCAATACCCACCACCACATCTTTTATTTTATAACCTGAATTGTTTTCTGCTTCAAGTATAGCTTGCTGAATGGATTGAATAGTTTGCGTAATGTTGTTTACAACACCTCTGGCAACACCTAAACTTTTGGATTTCCCAATACCCAAAATTTCAAGCTTACCATACTCGTTCTTCTTGCCTATCATGGCAACTATCTTTGTCGTTCCAATATCTAGACCTACTGCAATGTTATCTTTTTCCATTTTCTACTATTTTGTGCAAACTACTTGTTCCGTAAACCTAAGATCAATCTTACTGTATTTATATAACGAACTATCTAAAACTGCTTTTTGAAAAAACGCTTTATAGTTTCTAAATTTTGTATCTACATTCATTGTTCTGCCAAAATCAATGAAGTAATTATAGTTTCTATTAAACAATTTTAAGCTACCATTAGGCATAATTTGGATTGCAATGATGTTTTTTTTCAAAAACGCATCGTCATAAATTGTGCGAAATAGGGTAGCTAATTCTTCGTTATTTTTTTTATTTATTGTTCCTGAAACCATAGGAACTCTCGCGGTAAAATTGTCTGATAAAGGCATTTTATTTCCTTCATAGTCAATATAAAAAGAGTTAACACCATCATAAACTCTCGCTATTGGTGTCTTCTGTTTTACTACCGCTTTTAGAACACCGTCGATACTTACAAAAACGTCTGATTTTTCAATCATGTCTTGCGTGTCAAGGGTTTTCTCAATTTTGTTCAAATCTACTTCATCTTTTCGGATACTAGAAGCATTTTTTTTATTTTCTATCAACAATTTATTAACTGTCTCAGGCTTAATAAACAACGTATTTTCTCCTACAAAAACTACGGTAGATTTCTTTAATTTTCTATCCCCATTTCGATGCTGAGCGAACGAATACAAGAAAAGTACAAGCCCAAAAATGAGAATTAATCGAATGTTTGTCCAATTAAATAGTTTCATTTAGCATTTTTTTGATTGACGGAACCATTTCACCAATATCACCAGCTCCTATTGTTACAATTATTGGCGCATCACTGGCTTGGATAGACGCTAATAAATCATTTTTTGCAACAATTCTTTTGTTCGAATTTGTCATTTTTTCTAACAACCATTCTGATGTTACTCCTTCCATTGGCAATTCACGTGCCGGGTAGATATCCATCAAAAACACTTCATCAAAATTTGACAAACTTTCAGCAAATCCATCCGCAAAATCTCTTGTTCTGCTAAACAAGTGCGGCTGAAAAATTGCCAATACTTTACGATTCGGATACAACTCACGAACTGCCTGATGTACCGCATTTATTTCTGTTGGATGATGTGCGTAATCATCTATATAAACTAACTTATCTGATTTTATCTGATACGAAAAACGTCTTCTGATTCCGTTAAAAGAAGCAATTGCTTTTGCAATTGCCGCTGTAGATGTTCCGTAGGTTTTGGCCATTGCAATAGCCATTAACCCGTTCATTAAATTATGTTTCCCAGGCAATCCAAAGTGTAAATCTTTCATGATTTCTGTTGGCGTCTGTACATCAAAAATATAGCTTCCGTCTTCTATTCTAATGTTGAAAGCTTTATACACAGCGTCCTCATTTACAGCACATTGAACACCTTCCAAAGGCAACTCTTTTGTTATAAAAAGCTTAGACTTATCTACTACTTTCGAAGCAAATTCTACAAATGAAGCTTCAATTGCATCACTTGTTCCATAAATATCCAAATGATCTGCATCCATTGAAGTTATACAGGCAATATTGGGATGTAAATGCAAAAACGAACGATCAAATTCATCTGCTTCAACAACGGTTACTGTTTTTCCGTTACCAATTAAGTTTGAATTGTAATTCTCTACAATTCCACCCACAAAAGCAGTAACATCGGCTCCACTTTCATATAAAATATGACCTAAAATACTCGATGTGGTTGTTTTACCATGTGTTCCTGCAACAGCAAACGAAAACGTATCTTTTGTGATTATTCCCAGTACTTCAGCACGCTTTTTTACTTCGTAATGTCTTTCGATAAAGTAATTCCATTCTGAGTGTGTCATAGGTACAGCTGGTGTAAAAATGACCAATGTATTTTCTACAAAATAATCTTTTGGAATTAAATTTATATTGTCTTCAAAATGAATATCAATACCACTTTCAATTAATTCCGTCGTTAGCATTGATGGCGTCTTATCATAACCCGATACCTGTTTCCCGATATATTTAAAATAGCGGGCCAGAGCACTCATACCTATGCCTCCAATACCTATGAAATAAACGTTTTGTATTTGATTTAAATTCATTTTAATTTTATTTTTTGAGCTATTTACGGGTTACTTTATTTTATAAAAAACTAGTAATTAAGCCTTTGTAATTTTCTTATTTTAATAACTCAAAACGTCTAAAAATAACGTTCTGTCAGTTGTCTTGTGTTGTATAATTTTCGTAAAAAGTTACATTATAACAACTTTTTAATTTCTGTGACTATCACTTTTGTCGCATTGGGCATGGCCAGTTTTTTAATATTCTCACTCAATTGCTTCTGTTTTCCTTCGTCTTTTAATAGCGATTCAAAAACAATAGCAAACTGACTGTCTAATTCTGACTCTTTCAACAAAATAGCTCCCTTTTCATCTACAATTGCCTGTGCATTTTTTGTTTGATGGTCTTCGGCAACATTTGGCGACGGAATAAAAATTACAGGTTTTCCAACAATACATAATTCCGAAACTGATGATGCTCCTGCACGCGAAATGATTACATCTGCCGCAGCGTACACAAAATCCATTCTTTCAATAAAATCAACCACTTTTACATTCAGCTGATTGTGTTTTTTATACTCTTCAAAATATAATTTTCCGCATTGCCAGATTACCTGAACATCTTGCGACAAGATATTTTTTAATTCTTTTTCTATTAATTGATTTACTCTTCTTGCTCCTAAACTTCCGCCCAGGATTAAAAGCGTTTTCTTTGTAGTATCTAATCCGTAAAAAGCAATCGCTTCTTCTCTTTTACTATCGATATCAATTAAATCCTGACGTACCGGATTTCCTGTCAAAACTATTTTTTCTTTTGGGAAAAAGCGTCCTAAATTTTCATAGGCCACACAAATAGCATTGGCTTTTTTACTCAATAATTTATTGGTAATTCCCGGAAATGAGTTTTGCTCCTGAATAACGGTTGGTATTCCTGCTGCTCCTGCTGCCTGCAATAAAGGACCACTGGCAAAACCACCAGTTCCAATAACTACATTGGGCTTGAATTGTTTTATGATTTTTCTGGATTCTAATAAACTCGTGGCTAGTTTTAAAGGAAACATCATGTTTTGCAATGTTAACTTTCTTTGTAAACCAGCAATCCAAAGTCCTTTTATTTCATAACCAGCTTGTGGTACTTTTTGCATTTCCATTTTATCTTTGGCGCCTACAAAAAGAAATTCAGCATCAGGAAATTGCAACTTTAATTCGTTCGCAATCGCAATCGCAGGATAAATGTGTCCTCCTGTTCCTCCACCGCTTAGTATGAATTTATACTTTGTCATATTTTTAAAAAGTTATACCGTTTTAAAAACTATTCTGTTTTAGTTTATTTATTTAATACTGCATTCATTGGATTTTTAGAATTATCTTCAATCGAATACATTTGCTCTTCTAATTGGTAGGTTTCTTTGTTTTCGCTTTCATTACGAACCAAATCATCTTCTCCCAGTTCTTTATCTATTAATCGCTGAAGTGCTTCTTTTCTTCTTTCTTTTTCTTTTTGCTCTTCAACAATTTCTTCGTCTTTTTTAGTTACACTAATTATAATTCCGAGAGAAAAGCAGGTCATCCAAATCGAACTACCTCCACTACTTATCAGTGGTAATGTTTGTCCTGTTACGGGCAACAGCTCTACGGCAACCGCCATATTAATCATGGCCTGAAATATCATCGGAAAACCGAGACCGACTACTACTAATTTTCCAAATAATGTATTGGCTTTGTGGGATGCTATTACAAATCGGAACAACAACAATAAGTACAAAACCAAAATAGCTACTCCGCCTACAAGTCCGTATTCTTCTACTACGATCGCGTAAATAAAATCGGAAGAGGATTGTGGTAAAAAGTTCTTCTGAACACTTTTCCCGGGACCTAAACCTCCTAATCTCCCTGAGGCAATTGCAATTTTTGCTTTTTCTATCTGATAATCGTCTTCGTCCGGTTTGTCTGTTGTAAAATTCTCAATACGACTTCCCCATGTTCCTACCCTGCTAAAGAATCTTGATTCCGGAAATGCTTTTGCCAGTAAAAGAAAAAACATCAACATTGCAATACCTGACCCTATGATAAAGGCTATGTATTTCATCGGATATTTTCCAATAAAGGTTAACATCATTACCATTGCAAAAATCAACGCTGTGGTCGAAAAGTTGGCTGGTAAAATCAATGCCAATGTGATAAAAACCGGAATCCAAAGCTCTACTAACGAGGTTTGAAAAGGTTCGTTCTCTTCTTTGGTTTTAGACAAATAACGAGCCACATATATAAACAATACTATAGAAGCCAAGGTCGAAGTCTGAAACGTGATTCCAATAAAAGGAACCTGAATCCAACGACTTGCATTTGCTCCCGCAATTACAGTTCCTTTTAGCAACGTATACAACAACAAAATCCAAACTACAGGCAATGCAATTTTTGAAATCGCTCTGAAATAATGATACGGAACTTTATGTACCCAATAAATAATCATGAAACCGATACAGATATGAGCCAAATGTTTTACTAAATAACCTAATGTATTTCCGGTACCATGACCGATATAAGCCAAATTACTACTCGCACTAAAAACTGGCATAAACGAAAACAGCGCTAATAAAGCCACGAATGACCATATTACTCTATCTCCTTTTAGTTTGTTTACGAGTTGCTTCATAATTTTAGATTTCTGATTTTAGATTTTAGATTGTTTTTAAAATCTTCGATTTTATTTTTTATTATTAATTCTATTGTTTACTGTTTTTAAACTGCTTACGAAAATGGCCGTTAACTCATTTCCTTCTTTCCAAATTCTTTCTAATTCAGATTTAGCAATCCACATTTTTTCATTTATAATTTCTAGCCAAAACAAAGTTTCATCAGCTTCCTCTAAAACTATATTCATTTTGGCAACAAATTCTTTGTCGCTTCTTGCTCTACAAGCTGCTCTGTAATTCGCACCTACAGATGTTCCACTTCGCACAACTTGATTTGCTACTACCTTTACTACGTATGTTGCTGGTAATTTTTCAGCTAAATCAATTATCATTAAAGAGAACTTTTTCGTTCTCACCTTCATTTCATCCGTCGTCATAATCCTAAGAACCTACATTACCTTTTTGAATTCAGAACTTAGAAAACAATCTAAAATCTAAAATCAGAAATCTAAAATTACAAGTTCTGTACTGCTTGTTTAAATTGTTTTCCTCTGTCTTCGTAGCTTTCGAATAAATCGAAACTTGCGCAGGCAGGAGACAATAAAACAGTATCGCCTTTTTCTGTTAAACGTTGTGCTGTTTTTACAGCATCGCTCATATTATTTACTTCAACCATCATGTCAACCACGTTTCCAAAAGCGTCAATAATTTTATGATTATCAACTCCTAAGCAAATAATTGCTTTTACTTTTTCGCGAACCAATGACATCAATTCGTTGTAATCATTTCCTTTATCAACACCTCCTACGATCCAAACGGTTGGAGCAGTCATACTATCTAAAGCAAAAAACGTAGCGTTTACATTGGTTGCTTTTGAATCGTTGATGTATTGTACATTCTGAATTTTTAATACTTTTTCTAATCGGTGTTCAACACCTTGAAAATTCGATAAACTTTCGCGAATTGTTGCATTTCTAATCTGCATCAACTTTGCTACCGAGCTTGCTGCCATTGCGTTTTTAATATTATGTTTTCCTTCTAACGCAATGTGTTCTGTGTCCATTGTAAACTCTTCTTGGTTGATCTTTATTTCCATTTTGTTGTTATTTATAGAAGCCCCTTCACCGAATTCTTTAGTCAATGAAAAAGGAATTAATTTTGCTTTTGTTGTATTATTTTTCAACCATTCTCCGATTGCTTCATCATCTGCATCGTAAATCAGATAATCTGTTTCGGTTTGATTCATCGTTATTCTAAATTTTGAATCAATATAATTTTGATATTTATATTCGTATCGGTCTAAATGATCCGGACTAATATTGGTAATAATTGCAATATCCGGTCTGTATTCTTCTATTCCGTCAAGCTGAAAACTACTGAGTTCTAAAACATAGGCATCGAATTTATTCTCGGCAACCTGCCAGGCAAAACTTTTTCCGATGTTTCCTCCTAATCCAACATTTAATCCTGCTGATTTCAGTAAATGATGTGTCAGCAATGTTGTTGTTGTTTTACCATTACTTCCTGTAATTCCAATTGTTAAAGCCTCTGTAAAAGGTTTTGCAAATTCTATTTCAGAAATAACTTTAACTCCAGCTTCCTTTAGTTTTTTTACGATAGGAGATTTATCTGGAATCCCCGGACTTTTCATGACGATATCGGCATTTAAGATCAGGTCTTCAGAGTGTGTTTCTTCTTCCCACGCAATTCCGTTAATAATAAGAACTTCTTTGTAACTCTCCTTTATCTTTCCAAAATCCGATACAAATACATCGTATCCTTTTTTCTTTCCCAGAATAGCGGTACCGACACCACTTTCTCCTCCTCCTAAAACAACTAATCTCATACTCTATGTCAATTAAAAATTGAGAATTAAAAATTAAAAATCTTTTCCAATCAGGCTTTTAATCAAATTCCTATTTTCCTTTTAGGGTTATTATAATTTTTGCTAATATTCTGCAAATTTCATCAGCCTCACTAAAGAGACTTTCAAATTCACTTACAGAGATATAATCTGTTGCTTTTAATAATTTCAACCAATAAATTGTTTCTCTCGCTTCTTTATATGAAATCTCAAGTTTAAACAGAAACTCTTTATCAGAACGTCCTCCAATTGACTCTTCTATATTTGCTCCAATTGAAGTTCCACATCTTAAAATCTGTTTACTCAAAACAAACTCTTTCTTTTTAGTGGTTAGATATTTATATAAATTAATTATTCTAACCGCGAACAGAAATGATTTATCCTGAACAACATTTTCTTTCATTCCTATGAACTTTTAATTTTTAATTCTCAATTTTTAATTGATCATTATCTCAGTTTCAAAGTAACGATTGATAAAATAGCTAACATGATCGCAACAATCCAGAATCTGGTTACAATTTTACTTTCATGATATCCCTTTTTTTGATAATGATGATGTAATGGAGACATTAGAAAAACCCTGCGTCCTTCACCAAATCGTTTTTTTGTATATTTAAAATACGCTACCTGAATAATTACGGAAGCACTTTCGGCAAGGAAAATTCCACAGAAGAAAACAATCAATATTTCTTTACGAACTGCAATCGCCAAAACAGCAATGATTCCACCAATAGTCAAACTTCCTGTGTCTCCCATAAAAACCGATGCGGGAAAAGAATTGTACCAGAGAAATCCTATCAGCGCACCGACAAAGGCCGATATAAAGACCGTCATCTCCCCGGAGTTGGGTATGTACATGATGTTTAGATAATTGGAAAAAATAATATTTCCCGAAACAAATGTAAATATCCCGAGGGCAAGCACTGATATTGCCGAAGTTCCTGCAGCAAGACCGTCTATACCATCTGTTAAATTAGCTCCATTTGAAACTGCCGTGATGATAAAAATAACAACCGGAATAAAAATTAACCAAGCCCATTTTTCATATCCTTCACCAGTCCATGCTAAAAGTTCTGCGTAATCAAATTCGTTATCTTTTATGAAAGGTATTGTTGTAGCTGTCGATTTTTCTTCAACAGGAGCCGGTAAAACAACTGCTGTAGAACTCACGCTTTTATAAATATCGATTTTTCCGGTATCAGTTCTTACGGTTACGGCTGGATTGAAATACAAAACTGATCCCACGATAATCCCTAAACCAACTTGTCCAATAACTTTAAAAATTCCTTTTAATCCTTGTTTGTCTTTTTTGAATATTTTAATGTAATCATCAACAAAACCAATGATCCCCATCCACAATGTCGTTACAATCAATAATACGATGTAAATATTGTGCAAACGAGCAAATAACAAAACGGGCACTAATGTGGCGAAAATGATAATCAGTCCTCCCATTGTTGGCGTTCCTGCTTTTTCATTTTGACCTGCAAGACCTAGCTCACGAACTGTTTCACCCACTTGTTGATTGCGCAAAAAATTAATGATTCGTTTTCCGTAAATCGTTGACAGAAGAAGCGAAAGCATAAAAGCTAATGCAGATCTAAAAGTGATGTACTGAAAAACTCCAGTTCCCGGAACATCTAATGTTTTATCTAAATATTCAAATAAATAGTATAGCATATATCTTTGTTTATTTGTTTTATCGTTGTTTTGTTAATTGTTCGTTTGATAATTATCTGATTATGAAAACCACCTAACTTTTAAACTTTACTTTCCTAATTGATTTAAAATTTCTTTTACTGTTTCCATATCATCGAAATGACTGCGAACACCTTTTATTTCCTGATAGGTTTCATGACCTTTACCGGCAATTAATATAATGTCACTAGGCTGAGCTAATTGACAAGCTGTTTTAATGGCTTGCTTTCTATCGGTTATTCTCAGCATTTTTTTATAATTATGCGCTTCAATTCCTTTTTCCATTTCATCTAAAATCACTTCAGGATCTTCATTTCTTGGATTATCAGATGTTAAAATGGCTTTATCACTTAAATCAGCTGCAATTTTTGCCATGATCGGACGCTTGGTTGTATCTCTGTTTCCTCCGCATCCTACAACGGTTATGAGCTGCTCGTTTTTTGTTCTGATATCAGCAATTGTTTTAAGTACATTTTCAAGAGCATCCGGTGTATGTGCATAATCGACAATTGCCGTCACATTCCCTTCTGAAACAATATATTGAAAACGCCCCGAAACACTTTCTAAATCAGATAATAAACGCAAGGCTTCCAGACTATCCATTCCTAGTTCTATTGCTGTTCCGTAAATAGCTAAAACATTATAAGCATTAAAAGTTCCTATTAGTTTTACCCAAACTTCATTGTCATTTACTTTTAGCAATAAACCTGATAATTGGCTTTCTAAAATTTGAGCTTTAAAATCAGCGTACGATTTTAAGGCGTAAGTCAATTTTCTTGCAACTGTATTTTGCAGCATCACAGGTCCGTTTTTATCATCAATATTTGATAAAGCAAAAGCTGTTTTTGGCAATGAATCAAAAAATGATTTTTTTACATCTCTGTATTCTGCAAAAGTTGGATGATAATCTAAATGATCGTGTGAAAGATTCGTAAAAATTCCACCCACAAAATGCAAGGCTTCTGTTCTCTTTTGGTGAATTCCGTGTGAACTCACTTCCATAAAACAATGTGTTACTCCCGCTTCGATCATTTCATTTAAATAATGATTGATTGTCAGCGAATCCGGAGTAGTATGTGTTGCTTTGTATTCTGTTTCATCTACCATGATTTTTACAGTTGATAATAAACCAACTTTAAATCCAGCTTTTTGAAACAACTGAAACAATAATGATGCAATCGTTGTTTTTCCGTTAGTACCGGTTACCCCAACTAATTTTAATTTTTCCGAAGGATTTTCAAAATAATTAGCCGCCATAAAAGCCAATGCTGTATTGGTATCTTTTACTTTGATGTAGGTAATTCCTTTTGCAGGATTCTCCGGCAATTCATCGCAAATGATTGCCACAGCACCTAACTGAATTGCTTTTTCTATATAATCATGACCATCAGAAAGTGATCCGCGGATTGCCACAAAAACATCATTCTCTTCAATTTTTCTTGAATCGAAATCAATTTTATGTATAGCAATTTCAGTCGAACCTGTTACCGATTCAATGGCTACTTTGTATAATATGTCTTTCAGTATTTTCACGATAATTCTAATACTATTGTTGTGTTTTTACTAATATTTTCTCCAGCTTCTAACGACTGTTTTTTTACTTTCCCTACTCCATTTACTTTTACTTTTAAACCCAGATTCTCAAGTAAAGCAATAGCATCCATTCCCGGCATTCCTTTTAAATTCGGAATTTGCTTTGTTTTCTTTTCCGCTTTAGCGTAATATTCGTTATAACTATTTTCCTGTTTCGGAATTTTTGTATCTAACTCTTTAATTTTATTTGTTGATGGTGCGTCCGTAAATATTTTTTGCGCAATTCTTTTAAAAACCGGCCCTGCAACGTCTGCTCCGTAATAATTATTTCGTGCTGTATTCGGTTTATGAACGACTACAATACAAGAATATTTAGGATGATCTGCGGGAAAATAACCTACGAATGAAGAAGCATAATACATTCCTTCTCTTCCTGCTTTACCATAATTCACCATCGCTGTTCCTGTTTTTCCTGCCATAGAAAAATCTTTTGAATACAACTTAGATCCTGTTCCTTTTTTAACCACATTCAGCAAAACTGCTTTTACCTTTTTTAAGGTTTCCGGCGAACATACCTGCGGATTCATTACTTCGACATCAAACTTTTTAATGGTTTTATTCCACTCTTTAATTTCGGAAACAAATTGTGGTCTCACCATTACTCCATTATTGGCAACAGAATTGTATAATGTTAGCGTTTGCATTGGTGTAACCGAAACGCCATAACCAAATGCCATCCACGGAAGTGAAACTCCTGACCAGTTTTTATCGCCCGGATGCGGAATAATTGCTCTTCCTTCTCCTTTAAAATGAAGTCCCAGCGTTTTATGCAATCCAAAACCCCTAATATGATCTACAAATTTTGAAGGATTGTTTTTATAATTTTCATAAACAGCCTGAACCATTACTGTATTTGATGAAAGCTCGAATCCGCGTGCTAACGAAACTTTTCCGTAACCTCCTATATGCGAATCGCGAACGGAACGTCCGTAATATTTAACTACTCCACCTTTACTGTCATAAACAGTACTTGTATCTGCTACTTTATCTTCTAAAATCGCCATTAAATCGACTAATTTAAAAGTAGATCCCGGCTCATGAGATTCTGCTATTGCATAATTTGTGGTTTCATAATACGATCCGTCTTCTGCTCTTCCTAAATTCGAAATTGCTTTTACATGACCTGTTTCTGTTTCCATTACCACTACACAACCATGATCTGCTTCGTAGCTTTCTAATTGTTTTAATAGCGCGTGGTGCGCGATATCCTGAATAAAAACATCTATTGTTGAAATTACATCATAACCGTCCTGCGGATCAACTTCATTGACATCACGAATAGGCTTCCACTGTCCTTTTGCTATTTTTTGCTTCAGAATGTTTCCGTCTTTTCCATTCAGATAACTCTTAAATGCCCACTCAATTCCTTTTCCGACTTCTACTCCTGTTGAAGGGTCAATTCTGTCATAACCAATGGTTCTTTCTGCAATTTTTCCGATCGGGTGTTTTCTGATGGTTTCCTGCTCGATTATAATACCACCTTTAAAAGCTCCAAGATTAAATAGTGGAAATCCTTTAATTTTCACATATTCTGTATAACTCAGATTACGGGCAATTAGATAGTAGCGGTTTTTATTTTCTCTGGCTTTTCTTAATTCTTTTTCAAAATAACTACCTGATTTTCCTAAGACCGTTACTAGTGAATCTGATAATGCTTTAACATGTTTTTCAAAAGTTTCTGTTTTCGGTGCTTTGGCATCAAACCTAATCTCATAATTAGGAATTGAGGTTGCCAATAAACTTCCGTCAGCAGAATAAATATTTCCTTTGTTTGCCGGGATTACGAAATTTCTAACGGTACGCTGTTTCGCCAGTTTTCTGTAATGATCACCTTCAACCCATTGAATATTGGTTAACTTAACAACAATAGCAATTGCCATCAAAAAGATGAAAACTGCTACGAGGTAAATTCTGTAGGATATATGTTTATCGTCTACTGCCATATTCTTTTAAAGAAACTTTTTTCTTCTTCTTTTTTAATTTCTATTTTAACCGGAGGTACCGTTGATGGGAAAATTTGCTTTTCGAGCATTTTATCCGATATGGTAGACTCCATTTTTAACTTCATTAATTCTGATCTTCGATCTACAAATTCTGAGCGCAATTCTTTTACCTCATTATTTAACTTTGCAATTTCAAAAACCTTTTGTTCGTATCGCTGTGTATTTGCAATCATTATTATTGCAAGCAGAATTATAAAAACAATGAATCGCCAGTTTTTTACTGCATCATCGTTTAACAGAAATCTTGCTTTTAATATGCTAAATACTCCACCTTTCATCTTACCTATTAATTATATCTTTTCTGCAATCCTTAATTTAGCGCTTCTTGCTCTGTTGTTGATTTTGATTTCAGCGTCATCCGGAATAATTAATTTTCCGATGGTTTTAAAGGGAACTGAAAAATTTCCGTAAAAATCTCGTTCCGGTTCTCCTTCAAACATTCCGTTTTTTATAAATCTTTTTACCAATCTGTCTTCTAAAGAATGATAAGAGATCACTGATAATCTTCCGCCCGGGTTTAAAATTTCTAACGACTGCTCAATAAATTCTTTTAAAACATCCATTTCCTGATTGACCTCAATACGTATTGCCTGATAAATCTGAGCTAATACTTTATTTCGAATTCTCTCCGGTAAAAATTTCGCCAGAACGTCTTTTAATTCATCTGTAGTTTTAATTAACCTTTGCTCTCTTGCTTCTACAATTGATCTTGCTAAAAGCGGTGCATTCTTTAATTCTCCATAATCATAAAAAACACGACGTAAATCCTGTTCGTCATATTCATTTACTACCCGATAGGCATTTAAATCATTTTTTTGACTCATTCTCATATCCAGTCCCGCATCAAAACGGGTAGAAAAACCTCTTTCCGGCACATCAAACTGATGCGATGAAACACCTAAATCTGCTAAAATTCCATCTACTCCTTTAACACCGTGAAAACGTAAAAACCTTTTTATAAATCTAAAGTTCTCATTGATTAAAGTAAATCTTTCGTCCGGCAATGCATTTGCAAGAGCATCCTCATCCTGATCGAAAGCAAATAATTTTCCGTTTGGTCCCAGTCTCTTCAAAATTTCTTTTGAATGTCCACCGCCACCAAACGTAACATCTACATAAATTCCATCAGGCTTAATATTTAAGCCATCTACTGTAGAATGAAGTAAAACCGGATTATGATATTCCATTGTCGTCGTCATTAATATTTCCCATTACTTCTTCGGCCAGATCTGCAAAATCCATATCTTCGCCGCTTATTGATTTTTCATATAAATCTTTATCCCAAATCTCAACAATATTAACCGCAGATGAAAAAACCACATCTTTGGCAATACCTGAAAATGCTACCAAATCCTTTGGAATCAATAATCTTCCTAATGCATCAATCTCTACCACTTTTACTCCGGCGGTAAATCTTCTGATAAAATCGTTGTTCTTTTTTACAAAGCGATTTAGCTTATTGATTTTCTGCATCATGAGATCCCATTCGTCCATTGGATACAACTCTAAACATTGTTGAAAGACAGAGCGCTTCAAAACAAATCCGTTTTGAAGTGATGAAGCCAATTGCTTTTTTAAAGGGGCTGGTATCATTAGCCTGCCTTTAGCATCGACTTTACACTCGTATGTTCCAACAATTGTGTTCAAGAAAAATGTATTAGCATGTTACACAGCAAAAATATAAAAAATATTACCACTAATTACCACTAATTACCACTTTGTTAATAAGTTTAACCACTTTTAGAGCACCTTCATTAATTCATAGATTATCAATACTTTAGATATTAATTATCCAAAAAACATTATTGTTTAAGTATTGCGAAAAATACACAGTCATTCTCTTAAAAAATTGCAGATTACGCAAACAATTTAACATTTTCCGAATACTCCAAAAAAGACATTAAAAGCTGATTTTTAACCACTTATAAGTTCTACTAAAATAATCTAGTTAAAAAACGGTATCAAAAATTCATTTTTATTTATTAAACCCTATATTTGTCCAAAATGAAATTGGCATTAAATTAAATGGACAAGAACTACAAAAAAGAAGGCAAATACAGCTATTATGAAGCTGGAGAAGGAACTCCTATCGTTATTTTACATGGCTTAATGGGAGGCCTAAGTAACTTTGATGCTGTAGCGGAATATTTCCCCACGAAAGGATACAAAGTTGTTATTCCAGATTTGCCAATCTACACGCAGAGTATCTTAAAAACGAACGTAAAAAGTTTTGCAAAATATGTAAAGGATTTTATCACTTTTAAAGGATTTGATAAGGTTATTTTATTAGGCAATTCTTTAGGCGGTCATATAGCGCTTTACCACACCAAATTATATCCTGAAAAAGTAGCAGGTCTTGTAATTACAGGTAGTTCAGGACTTTATGAAAGCGCAATGGGAGACAGCTATCCAAAAAGAGGCGATTACGAATACATCAGAAAGAAAGCTGAAGATGTATTTTATGACCCAAAAATAGCAACTCCGGAACTTATCGACGAAGTTTATGCCACGGTTAATGACCGTATCAAACTAATCAAAACTTTAACGATTGCTAAAAGTGCAATTCGACATAATATGGCAAAAGATTTACCTAAAATGACTGCAGAAACCTGCATTATCTGGGGAAAAAACGATGCTGTAACTCCTCCGAATGTTGCGGAAGAATTCAATAATTTATTGCCTAATTCCACTTTATACTGGATAGACAAATGTGGACACGCTGCTATGATGGAGCACCCTCAGGAATTTAATGTAATTCTTGAAGAATGGCTTACTAAAAAGAATTTATAGCACTTAACTTTCGATTTCAAGGAGGTTTTAAAAACAAAACAAATGAAAATTACAACCGCCGAATTTATTATCAGTAATTCTGAAGTTGCAAAATGTCCTCAGGATTTTTTGCCGGAATATGCTTTTATCGGACGATCAAACGTAGGTAAGTCTTCGTTAATTAACATGCTTACCAATCATAAAAACCTAGCTAAGACATCTGGAAGACCCGGAAAAACACAATTAATCAATCACTTTAAGATTAATAACAATTGGTTTTTGGTCGATTTACCAGGTTACGGATATGCTAAAGTATCAAAAAAAACTAAATCTGTTTTTCAACAGTTTATTACTGATTATTTTGAAACCAGAGAACAACTTGTTTGTGCTTTTGTTTTAATCGATATTCGTCATGAGGCTCAAACTATCGATATTGAATTCATGTCTTATATGGGAGAAAGTGAAATTCCGTTTTGCATTATTTTCACTAAAGCCGATAAAATCAGTAAAACTAAAATAGATTCTCATATTGCTGCCTACAAGAAAAAAATGTACGCCAACAACTGGGAAGAAATGCCGCATTACTTTGTGACTTCTGCAACCGAATCAACAGGTAAAGAAGAAGTGCTAAGCTATATTGATGACGTAAATCAGGAAGTTTTTAAAAACAATAGCCAATTTTAGGATTTTGGTTGATGGTTGATGGTTGATGGTTGATGGTTCTAAAATATACAAAAAGCCCCAAATTTTATTCTAAAATTTGGGGCTTTTTGATTTTATAGCTTACTGCTTATGATTTTGTCAAATCTAGTTTTTCTGCAAAATAATCACAGAAATCTTTCATTGTGTCTGCCATTTTCTCATCGTCTGTAGCACGCTTGAATGTATCTGACATCGCTACTAAAGTCTGGTGAAAGAAAATCTTCATTTCATCTACCGGCATATCTTTGGTCCATAAATCAATTCTCATGGTTTCTTTGGCTTTGCTATCCCAAATAGACAACATAATAGCTTTTGCTTCTTCGGCTTCTACTCCGCCATCTTTTGCTGTCCATGATAATTTTTCCGGAACACGGTTTTGATCTAATTCTATATTGAATCTAATTTCTGAGTTTACTGTATCTGACATTACTTCTTAGGTTTATATTTTGATTTTTCAAAAATTTCTTTTGCATTTGTTTTTAATAATTCCGGCAAAGTTACACTATTATTATTCTTCATATAAGAGCGAACCATTTGCCATCCGATCCACGCTCCAACTCTTCCGGGTGAATCATTATCTATTTCTAAATAAAATTTCGAAAAAGGAGCCGGTGCGATAAAGCGTGTGTTTAGTTTAGGATCTTCGCTGTAAAGCATTTCACTTTCTATAAAAAAGCGCCACATATAACTTTCATTTTCCTGACACCATTTTATTTGTTCTGGTGTGTATCCCATTTTTTCAGCATCTGAGTAATCCGGTAAAAGCAAATCTTTTGCATACAATTGCTTTCCTTCAAAAATCATTTGAGAAAGTAAATTTTTATCAGGAAAAGCGGGTATATTTCGGTAAGAGAAACTAGACACTACATCCGGCATAATTTGTCTTTCTTCAAAATTCTCTTTCATATAGTTCGGAAACTCATAAAACTTATGTTCTTTTCCTAAGTACAATTCCAATGCTACTATCACAAGGCTATCAGCATAAATAGCCTTAGCAGTATAATCCATTTCTCCAATTACGGTTATTACCTTTGGCGTTTTAGTTTCAGGAAAATAATATTTTACGTGTTTAAACAGATTATTAAACTCTTCTCTGACTGGTTCAAAATCCGAGTATTTTTTCTCGACTTCTGTGTAAACCTCTTTCCAAAGCGGATCCTGCATTTTTTTAAGCCAGACATTATCATCATTTCCCGCTGGAAAAAAGAAAGGATATTGTTTTTTTACTTTGGCCAAATCCTGCGGTTTAGTTTCAAAAAACACCTTGTCAAAACGTTCTACCTTAATATCAACCGGAATTTCTTCAATGGCTTTTTCTGCCTTACTTTTTTGATCACATGATAAAAAAAACAAGCACAGAACCACTACAAAGCGATATATTTTCATTTTATTTTAATTAGATTTGTGTTGCTTAACTTAAGTAAACATATACTTAAAAAATATTTGTGCAAATATACGTCCCTGCATCTTAAAACTTAAACTATTATGGCTAAAAAAAGTTCTATTCAAGTAGAAAAAGTAAATACTTACATTGTAGAGTGGTTAAAAAATTACGCTAACAATGCAAAAGTAAATGGTTTTGTAATTGGAATTTCCGGTGGAGTTGATTCTGCTGTAACTTCAACCTTATGTGCTCAAACCGGACTTAAGGTATTATGTGTAGAAATGCCAATACACCAGGCTCCAAACCAGGTTTCAAGAGGTAGAGAACATATTGAGCAACTAAAAAAACGTTTTCCGAATGTTACTAATATAGAAACTGATTTAACGGCAACATTTGAAGCCTTTAAAAGTGCCGTACCTCAATCAGACGATTTAGCAAAAGTAAATTTGTCTTTGGCAAATACAAGAGCTCGCGTAAGAATGACCTCTCTATATTACTTAGCAGGAATTTACGGGTTATTAGTTGCGGGAACTGGAAACAAAGTTGAAGATTTTGGTGTAGGTTTTTATACAAAATATGGCGATGGTGGAGTCGATTTAAGTCCAATTGCAGACCTTATGAAGTCTGATGTGTACGCTTTGGGACAATTTTTAGCCATTCCGGAGTCAATTTTGACCGCTGCACCAACCGATGGATTATTTGGCGATAATCGCACAGATGAAGACCAATTAGGAGCAAGTTACGACGAACTCGAATGGGCGATGGAAGCTGTGGAGTCAGGAAACACGGGAGCTGAGTACATTGGGAGAGAAAAATCTGTCTTTGAAATTTATAAACATTTAAACACCAGCAACAAGCATAAAATGGATCCAATTCCGGTCTGTTTAATACCCAAAACGTTAAAATAATACATTTTAACATTTATCTGCGATTAATTACAGAATTTATTTATTAATTTTACAGCTCCAAAAAACATGATAATAATTCTAAAAAAGTAAAATTATGATTAAAGTATGTCTAGCAGACAATCATCCTGTGACTCACTTTGGCGTAAAGTCTTATTTTAAAGACCACGATCAAATTTCAATTGTTGCCAACGTAGGTAACTTTTCAATGGTAAGAGATATTCTTCAAACGAAGGAGATCGACATCTTAATTCTAGATCTAGAATTAGAAGGTCTTTCGAGCATTTTTGAAGTAAAGTCGATCTTGAAAAATTTCCCAAAAACAAAGATTGTAATTTTTAGTGACTTGGCTGAACAAATGTATGCTCCAAATGCGATTAAGGCGGGAGTATCCGGGTATGTACACAAAACAGAAAAACTTGAAACTTTAGGTCATTCTATTGTTAAAGTACACGAAGGAAAAATTATTATCAATGAAACGGTTCGCAAAAACATGGCTTTGATTGCGAAACAAAGCAAAAGCGAACGCTTGTACAGAAAACTGTCAAACCGTGAAATCGAGGTTTTACGTTATTTAAGTGACGGTAAGAAAAACAATGAAATCTCAAAGATTTTGAACTTGAACGAAAAAACGATCAGTACTTACAAATTGAGATTGTTAACTAAATTAAATGTTACTAATTTAGTTGACTTAGTTAATAAGGCTAAAACCTTAGAGATCATTTAATGGTATCTGGACATTACTCGTCCTAGTTTTTTCGAAAACGAATTAACAAGTTTTGAGTAATCTACAACCATTGACAAAAGCTCCGTATTATCTGAATTATCAGGTTTTATGGAGCTTTTTAATTCTTCGATAATTTTATCTACCAAATACCAGCGCATAGACATGATGGTTTCATTAACGTATTGCGCAATTGTTTCGTGTTTCCCTTTCGAAAAAATATTTTGCCCTTCCCAATTGTGAAGCGTCAATCTTTCATCTTCCATCAAAATATCGGTTACTTCCTGAGCAAAGTCAGGCTGTAAGCGCATTAAATATTGCTCCAGACTGAATTTTTCATGTTGAAGATAAAAAGCAGTTAAATCCTGAAAAATTTCACGAAACAAATTATTAGAAAGTTCCACCTCGTCTTCCTGCAAACTCAAATAGATGCGCTGAAAAACTTTGTACTGTCTGTTTTCTGTAACCATTTCGATTTCACCTTCTTCATTATTCTTTAAGTGAACATCTTCAAACTCTTCTGTCTGATCTCCGTAAAGCAATAATATTTCAATTACTTTTCGCTCTAAACGATACAGAATATCAACTTTCTCCGTAGGTTGTGCCGAATATCCCGGCTCTCCCGGATAATCATCTGGTGGTCCCGTTCTTGGATCTTCCGGGTCTCCTCCTGAATATCCTGCATTTTTAGGATTCTGATTTCTGAAAACTTCAAAAGGCTTTTGATCCTGCTTTAGCTTTTTATTTGCTTCTGCAATATCTTTTTGAATCAGCTGAGCCAAAGTACTTGTAAGCACCTGCTCTGAAATATCCATGATTCTGGCGCATTCCTGAATATATACCTCACGCTGAATACGATCCGGAATTTTCGAAATACTATTGACCATATCTCTAATAAGATCGGCTTTTTTGATAGGATCGTTATTTGCATCTTTCATTAAAAGAGATGCTTTAAACTGTATAAAATCTTTACTGTTTGTTTCTAAATAAGCTACTAGCTCATCATGAGAATTTTTACGGGCAAAACTGTCCGGATCTTCTCCGTCAGGAAAAGCACAAACTCTAACGTTCATACCTTCCTCCAAAATCAAATCGATTCCTCGAACAGAAGCACGTAATCCTGCAGCATCTCCATCAAAAAGAACAGTTATGTTTCTGGTCAGACGATTTACCAACCTAATCTGATCTGGCGTTAAAGCGGTTCCTGATGACGCTACAACATTTTCTATTCCGGCTTGATTAAACTGAATAACATCGGTATAACCTTCTACCAAATAGCAATTGTTTTGTTTTGCAATAGCTTGTTTCGCCTGAAAGATTCCATAAAGCACTTTACTTTTATGGTAAATATCACTTTCCGGCGAGTTTAAATACTTTGCTGCTTTTTTATCATTGGTTAAAATACGTCCTCCAAAGCCTAAAACTCGTCCGGACATACTTTGAATAGGAAACATCACACGTCCTTTGAATCGGTCAAAAGGACGATCTTCTCTCGCAATGGTTAATCCTGTACTTTCTAAAAACTCTAACTTATATCCTTTTCCTAACGCTTCTTTGGTAAGCGCATCCCAGGTTTCCGGAGAATACCCTAAATCAAACTTTTTAATGGTTTCATTGGTAAACCCTCTTTCTTTGAAATACGAAAGTCCAATCGCTTTTCCTTCTTCTGAATTGAGTAAAACATCATGAAAATACTTTGCCGCAAATTCTGAAACTAAATACATACTTTCACGAACATCTGTCATCGCTTTTTCAGCATCAGATTGTTCTGTTTCTTCAATTTCTATATTGTACTTTCTCGCCAGATAACGAATGGCTTCCGGATAGGTAAACTGCGAATGTTCCATTAAGAATTTAACAGAGTTCCCTCCTTTTCCGGTACTAAAATCTTTCCATATTCCTTTTGCAGGCGAAACCATAAACGACGGAGAGCGCTCATCTGAAAACGGACTCAATCCTTTGAAATTACTTCCGGCACGTTTTAGATTAACAAAATCACCAATAACCTCCTCTACACGAGCAGTTTCAAAAACAGTATCAATTGTATTTTGTGAAATCAAAACGTAAAATATTTTTAGAGTTTAGAGCCTGTAAAAGTACACAAATCCTGCATTAAACAAGGTAATTTCAAATAAAAAAAGCACTTCTTTCGAAGTGCTTTTTCTACTAACTAATCGCAATCTTGTTTTAATTCAAATCAAAACGTAATCCTAATGAAATATTATTTTCTTTTACTTCATTATCTTTAAATAAGGGGTTCAAATCATATTTTAAATACAAACTTACATCCCTGTAACCTACGTAAGAACTTAATCCATAAATAAAATTATTTACATTATAATCTCCTTTTATGATCGTTTTGTATTTTAAATCTTCTTCTTCAAATTTTAAAATTTGTTTCGATTTCACGTTAACTCCGGCATAACCACCAATTCCAAAACGAAAACTTTTATGTGTTTTGAAATATTTTTTCCCATCTGTTTCTTTTGCTTTTGTAAAATCAAATTCTAAATGCGCCGGCACAACAAGATATACGTTTCTAAAACGAGACTCCGTTAAATGCACTGGATTTACCTCTAAATTGGTCTGATTTCCGCTTACCACAAAACTGCGATTATCTGTTGGCCTGATATTATTGTACATTACCGAAAGCCCGTATTTGGCGTGTAGTAAATTATCATTTTTGAATAGCCTTGTATTATAGGTCAGACCCCATTCGTAAAAATGCGAACCTTTAAAACGATAATTAGAATCCTGAAGTTCTCCGTCCTGCATCATGTTATTTAAACCCATCGCAAATACAAATTGTGAAGTGGTTCGTTTTTCGCCATGAATACGCGTTGAGTCTCTCTCCCATTTTCTTGGATTAAAACGAAGAATGTATACACGAGACGAATCTTCTTTTATTTTTCCGTCTACTTTTTGTTGTACCAATTCGTTCAATTCATTTTGCGCCAGCGTTACTTTTTCTTCTATGCGTAGTGCTCTGGCTTCTGCCAATTCTATTTTGCGTTTTTCTGCTTGTTCGTGCGAAATCTTCCCTTCCGATAACTGGACATTTACTACTTCTACTTCTTCCTTTAAAGCTTCTTTTTCTTCTTTGGTAATCTGCTCTATTTTATTGGCAATCTTCTTTGCTTTCGATTCAAAGGTTTCCTGTCCCAATACTTTGCTAACAAATAAGAAAATGAGAATAACGAGATAAACTGTAAAATTTTTCATGATTGATTTTTTTTTGATTGTTGATTGATGATTTTAATTGTGAATTGTAAGTTGTGAACGGTGAACTGTGAATAGTAAATTGTAGATTATAGATTGTGGATTGTGGATTGTGGATTATAAAATGTAATTCATAATTCATAATTCATAATTCATAATTCATAACTCTTTATTCTTCTTGATTTCGATTCGTTATAGCCACTTTTACTGATTGATAATTCTTGTTGACTTTAGCAATCATTTTTTCTCTAAACGAAAGTTCTAATTCGCCATCGACTTGATTAAGCAGATCATTGGCATTAATTTTTACTTTTGATTTTGGTTTCACTACATTATCAGCTAAATTATTTTTTTCAGCCTTTACCAATAATTGATCTGTGCTTTCTTTTGCAGCGGTTTCTGTAACTGCACTTTGGTTTTTGATTGATTGTATTTCCTGATTTTGATTGATGATTGAAGACTCCGTTATTTGATTTGACGCAATGTGTATGGTTTTATTTGACTTCGTACTTCTATTAATGCCTTCTTGATTTGTCGACTTTACCGAAACTTGTTCTGAAACTGCAATAACTTTTTTATCTGAATCTTTTTGGAGAACAATAGTTTTTATAACAGAATCTTTTTGTGTTCCCTCTTCGATTACTACATTCTTATCATTCTGAACTTCGATAGTGTTCAAAACTTCCGATGAATTTTTACTTTGATTAAAGAAGATAGTACCCAACAATAGAAAACCCGCTATACTTGCCGCGACATACATCCATTTTCTTTTGTTTTTAGCTTTTTTTGCAGGCTTATTTTCTTCAGCAATACTCAGCATCGCATCCAATCGATCCCAGGCTTTGTCACTTGGTTCGATCTTGCGTTGGTTTAGCTTTTCACGGAAATCCTTTTCAAAATTATTCGGTTCCATTATCTTGTTTTTTTAATGTATTAATTTGTGTCTGCAGCATTTTTCTGGCGTGCGACAATTGAGATTTAGATGTTCCTTCATTAATTCCTAACATCTTTGCAATTTCATTATGCTTGTATCCTTCGATAGCGTATAAATTAAAAACCATTTTGTAGCCATCCGGCAAAGCATCTATTAAAAACTGAATCTGATCTATGGAGAACTGACTGTCAATAGCGTTAAAACTTTCTTCTATATAAATTTCGTCTTCAACAAATTTTACTTTTTTCTGAACTCTTAAATACGAAATACATTCATTAACCATAATTCTACGAATCCAGCCTTCGAAACTGCCTTTATGCTCAAATTTGTTTAAACTGGTAAAGACTTTCATGAACGCTGTGATCATTACATCTTCTGCTAATTGAATGTCTTTTATGTATTGTCGGCAAACACTCAGCATCTTCGAAGAAAAACGGCTATAAATCTGCTGCTGCGCTTGTCGATTATTTTCGACAGCCAACTTTATGATTTCGGTTTCTTCTTGATGTAAATAAATAATTTTCATTAATAAGCGTACAGATTTTGTTTTACTAACAGACTTCTATTAGCATAGACGATTAAAGTTGTAAAAGGGTTGCATGAGGTATGAAAAATTAAAATTAAAAAATTAAAAAACAACATAACACACTAACTGTAAAACAATTAGCATGATATTTAATTCTTAATTTATTTTAAAAACTTTATTTTTTTCTTTCGATAACGTAGTTCACCATTAAGGTAAGTGCTGCTTTAAACTCTGAATCAGGGTAATTTTCTAATAAGGCAAGTGCTTCTTGTTGAAATTGCACCATTTTATTTTCGGCGTAAGCCAAACCATTATTATTTTTTACAAAAGCAATTACTTCTTTAACGCGTTTCTTGTCTTTGTTGTGGTTTTTGATGGAGTTTATCAACCACTTTTTTTCCTGAGTTGTACAGGTATTCAGAACATGAATTAACGGCAAGGTCATTTTCTGTTCTTTGATATCGATTCCGGTTGGTTTACCAATAGCTTCTTCGCTGTAATCGAATAAATCGTCTTTGATCTGGAAAGCCATTCCGATAAGTTCACCGAACTTACGCATGTTTTCGACTTCTGCCTCATCCTCAATTACTGATTTCGCACCCAAAGCACAACATGCCGCAATAAGTGTAGCTGTCTTTTTTCGGATGATTTCGTAATAAACGTCTTCTGTAATATCGAGTCTTCTGGCTTTTTCAATCTGAAGTAATTCGCCTTCGCTCATTTCGCGAACGGCAACTGAAATGATTTTAAGTAAATCAAAATCGCCATTGTCTATAGATAGCAACAATCCTTTTGATAATAAATAGTCTCCAACCAAAACGGCAATTTTGTTCTTCCAAAGCGCATTTATAGAGAAGAATCCGCGGCGGCGATTACTATCATCGACTACATCATCATGAACTAAAGTTGCGGTATGAATAAGCTCAATTACAGAAGAGCCACGATACGTTCTTTCGTTTACTATGCCTCCCGAAACCATTTTTGCTGTAAGAAATACAAACATCGGACGCATTTGCTTTCCTTTTCGGTTTACGATAAAATAGGTAATACGGTTCAGTAACGCAACCTTTGAAGTCATCGATTCATGGAACTTTGTTTCAAAAAGTTCCATCTCGTCAAAGATGGGCTGTTTTATTTGGGAAGTAATATTCATTTCGATTCCAAATATACTATTTTTAATAAAAAAACGTTCTTTATTTTATATTAGTATATGAATATTTTATGTTTTTATTGAAAAGTAAAACAAAAATACTAAAATGCAGTCTTTAATCTAAATTCAATTAAAAATATTGTGAAGAATAATTAAAGATGATGGTTTAGCAGAAAAACATTTTAAAACACACCACCCTTTTTGCCCAAAAAAAGCATTAAAAACAAGTTGTTACTTGTCTTTAATGCTTTTTTATTTATTTGAAATCTTTATTTTGACTTATCCTTCTTTATTGGCTAATTGTCCGCAGGCGGCATCGATATCTTTTCCGCGGCTGCGTCGCACTTTTACTACTACGCCAATATTTTCTAATGCTTTTATGTAAGCTAAAATTGATTCTTCTGAAGCTTGCTGAAACTCTCCGTCATCAATTGGATTGTATTCAATTAAATTTACTTTGCAGGGTACATACTTGCAAAACTTGACCAATGCATCAATCGAAGCTTTATCATCATTAATACCTTTCCACACTACATATTCGTACGAGATTTTACTTTTCGTTTTTCTGTACCAATATTCTAATGCTTCTCTTAAATCTGCTAAAGGGAAATTTTTACTAAAAGGCATAATGCGGGCACGGGTTTCGTCGATAGCGGAATGCAACGAAACTGCTAATTTGAATTTCACATCATCATCAGCCATTTTTTTGATCATCTTCGGAATTCCCGAAGTCGATAACATAATACGTTTAGGAGACATTCCTAAACCTTCTGCCGAAGTGACCATATCGATTGCTTTGATGACATTATTGTAATTCATCAAAGGCTCTCCCATTCCCATAAAAACAATATTCGAAAGCGGATGATTATGATACAGACGGCTTTCTTTATCAATTGCCATAATTTGATCGTAAATTTCGCCGGGCTCCAGATTTCGCATACGCTTTAATCGGGAAGTTGCACAAAAATTACAATCTAAACTACAGCCAACCTGACTCGAAACACAAGCAGTAGTTCTGGTATCTGTTGGAATTAAAACAGATTCGACTACCAAACCGTCATGCAGGCGTACAGCATTTTTTACTGTTCCGTCGCTGCTTCGCTGCATGGTGTCTACCTTAATATGATTGATTACAAAATTATCTTCGAGCATCGAACGTGTTGCTTTTGCAACATTTGTCATATCCTCAAAACTATGCGCTCCTTTACTCCATAACCATTCATAAACTTGATTACCACGAAATGCTTTATCATTGTTTTTGACAAAAAAATCTCGAAGTTCGTCTTTTGATAAGGCTCTTATGTCTTTTTTTTCCATTTGCATGGTGCAAAGTTAATCACTTTTGTCATTTTTTTTTTGATTTTTTACTCCATTGTTAATTAAGTCCAAAAATTATAAAAATAATTTCATTTTTATTTCAAACGTTATATTAGAGCTGAAGCCCTGTGATTGCTCATTTCGCAATTTCAGCATGTGGATTTTGCTAAAATCACAAAATTTGATGCTGTTTTTGAGAAATCAGCAATCATAATAAATTCTACAAAACATACAAATAACTGATTATCAATGAATTAACATTAAAAAAGAATAATTAAAACCATAAATCATCTGTTTAAATGCTTTTACCCTTATTATTATAACTATTTAATAAAACTTTAACCATGATTTTTATCATCTTATAAGATAGGTATGGGTGGTAAATTTGTACTATAAAAATAAAGGAAAGGATTTAATACTCTCACTAACGGTAATCAAATCACAAACTTTCTTTATTTGACCTACTAACTAAACACTATCAAAATGAGAACAATTAAATCAATTTTAGCAGCAGCGCTTTTATTAACAATAACATTACAAGCAAACGCGCAAAGAAAATATAACGTATCTGAATCTAGTTTTGAAATTGCAGGAACTTCTAATATTCATGATTGGACAATGAAATCTACAGCAGCAAATGGTACAGCAAATTTACGTATTGTTGATTCTAAGCTGGCTGGAATAAATAGCTTAAACATTATACTAGTAGCAGAAAGCTTAAAAAGTGGCAAATCAAGTATGGATCATGTGGCCTATGAAACTTTAGACACAAAAACCAATAACACGATCAGCTATTTTTTAAAAAATGCAGAAAAAGTGAATGAAACTACATGGGCGCTAACCGGAATATATACAATTGCAGGCGTTAGTAGAGAATACAAGACTCAGGTAAAAATCGGCATTAACAATGACATGTTTACCTTACAAGGAGCTAACCACATCACTTTTACTGATTTTGAAATGGCACCTCCAACAGCAGCCCTGGGAGCTGTAAAAGCTGGAAAAGACGTAACAGTGATTTTTAACATCACTTTTGATCCAGCCGGTGCAAAGAATTTTTTATCAAGTAATTAATTTAAAAATGGTTTCGATGTAAGCCATACTCAGACCGAATCTTTATTATAACTACAATAATGCCCTATTATCACACGAGTGATTTATAGACAATGGTTCTATGCCTTTTAAATACCACAATTAAGGTATAAAAAACTACAATCAATCGTTTTCGCTGGGTATTTGGAGTATAAAACTGACTATTAATTTGTTAATGTAATAAAAATCTATATCTTAGTTCTATAAATAAACTAATTCCTATTTAAAATATAGTGAGCAAGTATTTAGTAGGTTTATTAAGATTTTAGGTTCTTATTCGATAAAATTGCTAAAAAATAACGAGGTAATTGTTTCGATGTCAGATCAAAAAACATTAAATCAGTTTATTAAAATACCCAATAGTTATTAAGCCCAAGTCCCAAATTATTGTTTAACCAAAAAAATTTCCAAAATGAACATTACAAAATTTAAATTATTAGCCTTTATTGCTTTTTTCGGAATTGCTACAATGGTAACCGCACAAAAAAGCTATAAATTAGACAAAACATCTACTTTTTCAGTTGCAGGTACTTCAACGCTACACGATTGGGAAATGACATCTCCATCAGGAACAGAGAAAACAACCGCAGCTACAGGAACAGCCAATCTTACTATTGCAGATTCTAAACTTACAGCAATCGAAGCACTATCAATAAGCCTCCCGGTAGAAAACGTTAAAAGTCATAAAAAAAGTATGGATAAAGTAGCTTATACTACTTTGAAAACAGACAAACACCCATCTCTTAAATATGTACTTAAATCAGCTCATAAAGTAAATGAAACTACTTGGGAACTTACTGGTACTTACACTATCGCCGGAACAAACAAAGTTCTTAAAACAACTGTAAAAACAACTGTAACAAAAGACGGTCTTAACTTACAGGGATCTAACAAAATCACTTTTACTGAATTTGGAATGAAATCTCCAACAGCAATGTTAGGTACTATTAAAACAGGTGAAGACTTAACGGTAAAATTTAATATAAACTTCAATTAAGAAGCGTCATGAAAAATATATATATCCTTATAGCAGCATTAGTTAGTACGTTTGCTGCAAATGCACAAATTAGTTTTGGACACATTCAGAATCAAATTCCAAGAAGTCAAAAAGGAATCAATCAATTCGATGTAAAAAAAGATTCTGTAGAATTTAAAGGAGTAAGTGTAGATATGGGAGCGGCTTTCGCTTTACAATTTCAAGCTGTAAACTCATTCAACGATCAAAAAAACCTTGCAACAGCACCAGGTTACAGATTAAATAATTTAGAGAATAACTTTAATTTACCAAATGCCAACTTTACAATAGGCGCACAATTATTTGACGGTGTTCGTGTAAACTTAGATGTTTACCTGGCTTCAAGACACCATAACGAAACTTGGGTAAAAGGCGGGTATTTGCAAATTGACAAGTTAGACTTCATCAAAAAAGATTTCCTTGCCGAATTTATGCAATACACTACGATTAAAATTGGTCAAATGGAGAACAACTATGGTGATGCACACTTTAGAAGATCTGACAACGGAAATGCTTTTGCTAATCCTTTCGTAGGAAACAATATTATGGATGCCTTTATTACTGAAATGGGTGCGGAAGTGTACTATAACAGAGATGGATTTGTTAGTATGCTTGGGGTTACCAACTCTAAACTAAATCAAAGTGTTGCTGAAATCGTTCCTTCACCAACTACACCAGCGGCACCTGATCAAAATACAACAGTGAGTCCGTCAATATTAGCAAAATTGGGTTATGACAAACAAATTAATGATGATTTGAGAATTAGATTAACAGGATCATTATATCATACTGCAAATTCTAGTGGAAATTTATATTCTTCTGACAGAGCCGGAAGCCGTTTTTACGGTGTGATGACGCACGATGCTTACAACGTTATTGATCCGGTTACCGGAACTACAACAACTGCCGTAGCAAACAATTTTGACGCAGCTGCCAATAAAGATACCGGAAGATTTAATCCCGGATACGGAAACTGGGCTACATCATACATGATCAATCCATTCGTAAAATACAAAGGTCTTGAGTTTTTTGGAACTATCGAATTAACTTCTGGAGGTGACCGCAAAGGAACTGATGATACTCGTAAAGTAAATCAGTATGTTGGAGATATCGTGTATCGTTTTGGAGAAGGTGAAAGATTTTATGTAGGTGGAAAATACAATTTAGTTGATGGAAAACTTTCAAATGCAAGTGCTCAGAATATCCAAATAAACAGATTCGAAGCAGCAGCAGGTTGGTTTATGACTAAAAATGTTCTGGCAAAACTAGAATATGTAGATCAAACTTATAAAAACTTCTCTCAATTCAACGGAGCTACACCAAACGATTTTTACGGTGGTAACTTCAAAGGTCTAATGTTCGAAGCAGTAATCTCATTCTAACAGACATGTTAAGTAGATTTCAAATATTAATTATGGGTTTAGCCACTTTCTTCACGTTAGGAAGTGCTAAACCTAATTTTGTAGACGATCCTGTCTTGCTAATTAGTAAAATTAAAATTGAAATTACAGGATTATCTACGGTTGGAAAATACAATTGTTCCACCACATTTAATAAAAAAGACACCATTTGTTTAAACTCATCCAAAAACGATAGTTTTGATACAGAGATTAACATGTCTAAATTTGATTGTGGAAACAAAATAATGACTAAAGATTTACAGGGAACTGTTAAGGTAAAACAATTTCCAAACAGTACTGTTTCTCTTTCTGACATAAAACCTTGCGGTAAAAATTACAAATGCAACCTTACCTTTATTGTAACCAATAAAACGCTTAAGTATAAAGATTTCATGTTATACAATGCCGATGATAGAATTCACGGATCATTGAATCTGAATTTCTCTGATATTGAGTTAAAAGCGCCGGTAAAAATGGCCGGACTGATTAAAGTAAAAGATGCTATTGTCGTTAATTTTACCCTATACAAAGAGCCAACAGTACTAAAAACAGGCACAACACAAAAATCAGTTACCACGCTATTTAAAACTGTGAGCGCTCCAAGTTTATCTATTAAAAATTAAAAAAAGTTCTTTACATACATTTTTTGCATTAAACTGTTAAAACTAAAAAATTTGGCACAAGTATTGTTTTTCTATGAGAAGAAAAATAATATTACAGAACGCGCACTAATTTTTAAAATTTGTAATTTTATTTTCAGCTTTATAACCTTTATATTTTTATAACCTTTTAAAAATTAACTAATCATGAAAAAACAGATTTTAAGTTTAGCCGCTATTGCTTTATTAGCATTTGCTGTTCAGTCTTGCGAAAAGAAAGAACCGAAACAAGGAGAAGAAGAATTAACACTTGGAAACAAAGTTGATACTTTAACTACCGACATCGAACAAGTTAAAGATAGTGCAGTAATAAAAGCAGAAACTGCTGCTGCTAAAGCTAAAGAAGCTTCGGAAAATGCATTACAGGAAGCAAAAGATGCTACTAAAAAAACAGTTAACGAAGTAGAAACTGCCGCTAAAAAAACAGCTACAGATGTAAAAGACGCTACAAAAAAAGGAGCTGAAAAAGTAGAAAATGCTGCGAAAGCGGCAAAAGACGGAACGGTTAAAACTGCCAAAGAAGTCAATGATGCTTTGAAAAAATAATTCATCTATAATTAATTAATTCAGAACCATTCGTTATTGCGAATGGTTTTTTTTATGCAAAAAAGCGAGCCGTTATTTTTTGTATTTTTGCGTTTCATTTTAAGATTTACAACATGCATTTTATTTCACAAGACCTGGAAGATTATATCGAACAACATTCTGAAAACGAACCGGAATTATTGGCTCGTTTAAACAAAGAAACGTACCAGAAAATACTTTTACCAAGAATGTTAAGCGGACATTTTCAGGGGCGTGTATTAAGTATGTTGTCTAAACTTATTCGTCCTGTAAACATCCTCGAAATAGGAACTTATACAGGTTATGCTGCTTTGTGTTTGTGCGAAGGCATGCAGGAAAACGGACAATTGCATACCATAGATATAAAAGAAGAATTAATAGATTTTCAAAGAAAATACTTCGATGCATCTGCATGGGGACCACAAATTTTTCAGCATTTAGGCGAAGCGGTTACAATCATCCCTTCTTTAGATGTTAAGTTTGATTTGGTTTTTATCGATGCAGACAAAGAAAATTACCTGAACTACTGGGAAATGATCGTTCCCAAAATGAATAAAGGAGGTATTATTTTATCTGATAATGTTTTATGGAGCGGTAAAATCCTGGAACCGGTTCACCCAAATGATGTGAGTACAAAAGTACTTTTAGAATACAATTTACTTTTAAAAAATGATCCTAGAGTCGAAACTGTTTTACTGCCTATTCGTGATGGTTTAACTGTTAGCAGGGTTTTGTAAATTTCAATTAAACTAAACATAAAAAAAACATGCAAACAATTACTATTACTAGTAAAACTGTTTGCATGTTTTTTATATTGAATATATAAATAAACCTTTTATTTATTTTGAAAACTGATACCCTAGCCCAGATGGAAACGGCATCCTTTTTCTCGCTTCTTTAGCGAGGAAAAGATATAGTGGACAGCTGGATCAGCTCCTAATTAACCCGGAAAATATTGCGGCTTCAGCTTTCTGTATACTAAATACAGAAGTGACCCAAAAAGAGCTCCAAAGAAGTATCCTGTCAGGATATCACCAGGATAATGCAATCCTAAGTATATTCGGCTATAAGCAAAAATTAAAGGCCATAAGAATAAGAATCCTAAATATTTAAAATGGCGTCTTAAAATCAAAAATAAGAAAGTCGCAACCGCCATTGTATTCGCTGCGTGACCAGAGAAAAAACTATAGGAACTTCGAACCTGAACAAGGCGAATAATCGATTTTATATCAGGACTGTTACATGGTCGTAAACGTGCAAAAGTATGTTTAAAAAGATTCGTTGTCTGATCTGTAAATGCAATCAAAACAGCAACAAAAAGAATTATATATAACAATTGCTTACCACCTATCTTTCTATAAATAAGATAAAACAAGAGCAGAAAAAAGGGTGTCCAGTAAAACTGATTGGTAATAAACAACCAAAACGGATCGTATTTTTCAGACCCCAAACCATTAAGATAAACAAGCAGATTGCTATCTAGTTCTTTTATTTTTTCAATCATATTATCTTTGGCGTTTTACTGGTCCTGAAATAGAATCTATATCTTCTTTTACTTTGTCGATTTCTGTAGCAGTATCGCCTAATAAATTAGTAGAATCACCTAACAAGTTCGATTTTGCATCGCTGATCTGAGCATTGATATTTCCTGTGATATCTGTTAAAGCTTTAGAATCTAAACCATTTGCTTCTGCACCTTTTTGAATTTCGCTTTTAATATCATTTGTCGCATTTTTAAGTTGCGCCATCGCTTTTCCCATTGTACGAGCAATTTCAGGAACTTTATCTGAACCAAAAAGCATAAGTACTATAAACAGTATGAAAACTAATTCTCCTCCTCCTATACCAAACATATATTTTATTTTTATGTGTCCACAAAGATATTAATTTTTGTAGCCCCTCGTTTTAAAATTAACTTAAAAAAAAAGACTCTTTTCAGAGTCTTCTTTGGTTTTTGCTTAGTCAAATTTTGACTTTGTTTCTACTTTTGGCCAGGAATTATTGGTTACATCAATGTCTGCTGTCAATAATTGCGGGTCTATTTGAATGCTTTTTATCACTTTTGAAGTAGCATATACTTTTTTAGCGGTTTCATTACTTTTTCTCCAGATTTGCGCCGGATATTTATAATTGTCTTTCGTTCCGTCTTCATACGTAATTTCTACAAGAATAGGCATAATCATTCCGCCTGGCTTATTAAACTCTACTTCGTAGAAATATTTAGGCGATTTAAAAGCAGCTCTTTCTTCTGCGCTAAAAGTCTGGTTTACATAATCAGCTAAAGGTTTCAAATCTTCTACTTGCAACGGCTTTTTCTTCGTTGCAGTAACTTCTGTATTGTCTCCTGAAAGTAAATAAACGAACGGTCCTTTTTCGTATCCAAAACGTCCTTTTCTCACTTTAACATCTTTAAGATCTGCTGTTGGCGTATCAGAAACATAATATTGTTTTACGTCTTTGATACCAATATCTACGAAATCTGTTGAATAAAACCATCCTCTAAAAAACCAGTCTAAATCTACTGCCGAAGCGTCTTCCATTGTTCTAAAGAAATCTTCTGGAGTTGGATGCTTAAATTTCCATCTGTTTGCAAAGGTTTTAAAAGCATAATCAAACAATTCTCTTCCCATTACTACTTCTCTCAAAATATTAAGTCCTGTAGCCGGTTTTGCGTAAGCATTGTTTCCGAATTGGTGAATGGTTTCAGAATTAGACATAATAGGTTCTAAGAACTTTTGATCTCCACTCATGTAAGGAACAATATTCTTTGCAGGACCACGTCTTGATGGAAAAGTAGGATCCAATTCCTGTTCTGCCAAATATTCTAAGAAAGAATTTAACCCTTCATCCATCCATGACCATTGACGCTCATCTGAATTTACAATCATTGGAAAAAAGTTGTGCCCTACTTCATGAACTACAACACCAATCATTCCGTTTTTAACCTCTTTGCTTGTTACACCATTTTCATCTGGGCGACCGTAATTCCAGCAAATCATTGGATATTCCATTCCCTGATCTTCTGCCGAAACAGAAACTGCTTTTGGATAAGGATAATCAAATGTGTGCGATGAATAACTTCTTAAGGTATGCGCTACAACCATTGTTGATGTTTCTCCCCAAAGCGGATTCGCTTCTTTTGGATAAACAGACTCTGCCATAACTACTTTATTATTAAGCTTTACCGCCATTGCATCGTAAATGAATTTTCTCGAAGAGGCAATTCCAAAATCACGTACATTTTTAGCGCTAAATTTCCATGTCTTTTTCTTTTCAGAGAAACCTTTTTCTGTTTCTTCTGCTTCTGCCTGCGTTACAATCACAACCGGCTTATCAAATGATTTTTGCGCCTGCTCGTAACGTTTTACCTGCTCAGCTGTAAAAACTTCGCTTCTGTTGGTCAATTCTCCCGTTGCATTAATTACGTGATCAGCAGGAACTGTAATGTTTACATCAAAATTTCCAAAAGGCAACGCAAATTCTCCTGTTCCCCAGAATTGCATGTTTTGCCATCCTTCTACATCATTATACACTGCCATTCTTGGATAGAACTGCGCAATTACGTATAATTTATTTTTGTCTTTTTCAAACAATTCATAACCGGAACGGCCTCCTTCTTTTCTGTAATTGTTGATGTTGTACCACCATTTTATAGCCAATACAATTTTAGCACCCGGTTTTAGAGGCGTATCCAGGTTGATACGCATC
The DNA here is from genome assembly GCF_002217285.1 of Flavobacterium hercynium. Classification (GTDB taxonomy): domain Bacteria; phylum Bacteroidota; class Bacteroidia; order Flavobacteriales; family Flavobacteriaceae; genus Flavobacterium; species Flavobacterium hercynium. The sequence continues at coordinate 113,251 of NZ_MUGW01000002.1, forward strand.
ATGGTTTCATTAATATCGTATGACATCATGTTTCCTTTTGCGTCTTTTACATGCTCTATATTAAAACCGCGCTCTAAATTTTTTCTCAAGTATTTGTTTGCAAAACCTTCCAAAGGCAAAACCTGATTGATTTTTTCACCTTCTGCCAAAGAAGTTTGTGTATTCGCTCTTGCCTGATTCTGATCTAACTGAATCCATAAATACTCTAAACTATCCGGAGAGTTGTTAGAATACGTAATCGTTTCAGAACCACTTAATTTTGAATTCTTATCATCTAATTCAATATCAATCTTATAATCTGCTTGTTGTTGGTAGTAAGCAGGACCCGGAGCTCCAGATGCTGTACGAAACATATTAGGCGTTGCTAATAAATCATACATCTGACTAAATTTATTGGTATCATATCTACCTTGTTGTTTAGGAGCAACAGTTGTGGTTTTGTCCTGCGCCATAAGCATAGCAGGAAAAAGTAATAATAATGAAAGTCTTTTCATAAATTTCTTATGGTATTTTTATCAGAGCGTGAAAATAACAATTAAAAAAGTAATTCTTTAACTCCTCTAATATTTTAACACTTCTTTCCTGGAAGAAACAGTAAAGAGCACACTCCTTTTAGTATCGAATGCAGAAACGTGTGTAATATTTTGCTGATCGGGATTCCAATCTACCAAAATAGTATTCGAAATCTCGATCGTATTGAATTTACTAATATCCTTTATTCTGGAGTAGCACACTAAGACATCGCCATTTTCAACCTCTTTGGATAAAAACGTAATAGGCTTAGACTGACCATTTATTTTGATACGAAAATTTTCTGCCAGATATTTTTTCAAAAGTTCTTCATCGGCCGGCGTTTCTTTGTCCGTGCCAACAAACGTTTTTTTATGGTACTGCTTTTCTAATCCGTTATTCAAATCATCCAGAAAAATACGTGACGTAATCTGAATCATTTTTTTTTCGGCAGCATAATTCACCTGATAAACACCAACATAAAATTTATGAAATCCAAAAGAAGTAAGAAAGAAAAATAATATTCCGGCAAGAGAATAAACTATTCTGTTTCTCATTATTTATCGTTCTTAATATTTTTAAATTCTTTATTCTTATTAACCATAAAATCAATTAATTCAAATTTTTCTTCTGGTTTCAAATGTTTCTGAGCTTCAGCATCGTTAGAGCAAAACATTAAGAACAAATCGATTTCATCTTCCTTCAATTTCAATGTTTTAGTATAAAAATCAGGTGTGAAATTATCTTTAGAATATTCTACAAAAGCAATATCGCTGATAACCTTATCCTCTACTTCGTGATCTTTACGAAGCATTTTTTTTACATCTTTAAAGATTCTCACAAAATCAGTTCCGTATTTAATAGGCTGATCAGAAAGCATTACACTATTTTTTGCCATCGATTGCTGATCGTCTACAACCTGCATATCTACAAATTGTTGCGAACCTCCTTCTAATGCTTTTACTTTTAATTCCTTATGAACCAAAACCTCTTTTAATTCTACATTCACTAAATCCAAATGCACCGAAAAAAGTCTCTGAGCACAATCTTTTTCTGTAAGGACTATTTTTTTAGGCTGAAATTCAGGTCCTGTAAACACTAAAGTATCTTTTGGTCTCGCCAAAATATCAAACAATCCGTTTAGACCGATAAATGTTCTTGTATTGGCGTTTATATTCATCACATAACCACTTTCTATCGTAAGGGATTTGTTGGTGACTTCTCCATGCAATGGCTTTCTTATAGTACTTTGAGCAAATGCAATTTGACAAAATACACAGGCAAAAAGTAGGCTTAAACTATTTTTCATTTTCGATAATTTTTAGATATTTTCGGGCTAAATCGGTTATTAAAAACATACACATTGATTTGTTCTTATTACTCAAAGATACAGCAAATTCGGCGTCTTCTATGCAATACAATTGAAATCCTTTGATATATTCCTGCGGAATCTTCAATCTTTCGGTATAATAATTCTCATCAAAAAAGTATTCAATCTTGTTAAAAAGCGCCTCTTTTTTCTCTATTGCAACCTCCTTTTTCAGCATTGCTTTTCGTCCCGAAATAGAGTTAAGCAAAAGATCTACAGGAGTTGAACCTGCTGTAGCTTCTTTTCTTTCGGCAGCAGTATACTTTTTTTGTCCATGCGGAATAATTCCAAGATTTTCTGCATTTATATTCGCATTTTCATTAACGATCACCTCCCTAAGTTCCACCTCTTTTGCCGTCATTTTTACCTTAAGCAATTCCGAGCTTAAATCATTCGCTGTAATACGATAACGAAAGCCCTCTAAATTGACCGCCGAAAAAACCAGAACATCACCTTCTTTCGCTACAATCGAAAATACACCATTTTCATCAGAAATAGTTGTAACCTGTGTTGCATTGTTTACAACATTTACACCTTCAACCGAAGTCGATTGTTCAAATATTTGCCCCTTAATTTCTTTTGTGCTCTCTGTTTGTCCAAATGAAATCTGGATTACGAACAATAATAACAGGGCTACTATTTTATTTGTTTTCAACGGCAAGTATTTGTTTGTATTTTACGGCTAATTCGCCCAGTAAAAATTCGGTTGTAGTTCTATTTTTAGAATCCAGAATAATAGTAAACTTATCATTATCTACTGCATAATATTCAAATCCTTTTACATATTCCTTTGGTATGCTTAAACGATTTACGAAATGATCAAGTGTAAACATCTTCTCCAAAAGTCTCATAAAATATTCTTTCTTTTCGACTTTCACTTCCTTTTTCAGCATTGCCGTACGTCCAGAGAAAAAATTCAGCAACGGATCAGCAGAAATTGAACCGCCCGCCATCATATTTTCTGCATTAGCAGAAGGATCTAACGCTGTTGCCGTTTTCAGTTTTCTCTCGGCAGGAGTATACGTTCTTTGCCCTGCAGGCACAATACCTAAATTAGCCGCATTAATATTATTGTAACTCTTTACAACAACTTCCTGCAATTGATACATCACCAAACCTAATTTTACAGTAAAATTAAGATCCGTAAAATTTTCTGCTGTTAGCAAAATTCTCTTCTCTCTAAATCGAATAGACGAAAACACAAGAGTCTCACCAGCCTTCGCTTTTATAGAAAAAGATCCTTCATCATTGGTCGTAATTGTTTCTTCGGTTTGCGCGTTTATCACATAAACTCCTTCCAAATCATTAGCCTCTGACACTATTTTACCGCTCAATACAATGCGTTCATCACTTTGCGACCACATCGACTGACTTAAAACAGCTACTAAAACGCACAAAACCTTTTTGCTCAAAATAAAAAAATTAGGATTATTGTTAAGATGTAAAAATATCCTAATGTATTCCAAATTTAATACTAAGAGCTTGGTAAAAATATGTTAATTAAACTCCAATTTTTTAAAACCAAACAAAGAGTTTTAATATCTTTAGTCGAAACATTTGAGTCAAAAAACATGAAAAGGATCATCATTGCCAGCACCTCTACACTACACGGAGGCAGCTATTTAGAGTATTTATTACCCACCTTACAATCACATTTCAAAAATTGTAAAACCATATTATTCATACCTTATGCGCGTCCGGGTGGAATTTCGCATACAGAATATACCCAAAAAGTAGCGCAAGCCTTTGCTTCTATAAACATCGCCGTAAAAGGAATTCATGAATACGAAGACGCTCAAAATGCCATTAAAAATGCAGAAGGAATTTTTACCGGCGGAGGCAACACTTTTTTATTGGTAACACAATTGTACCAAAACAATGTAATGCAACTCCTTTCTGAAACTGTAAAAAACGGAACGCCCTATCTGGGAACAAGTGCCGGAAGCAACATTTGCGGATTATCGATGCAAACCACCAACGACATGCCAATTGTTTACCCACCAAGTTTTCAGACCCTAGGATTAATTCCGTTTAATTTGAATCCGCATTTTCTGGATGCTGATGAGCAGTCTAAACACATGGGAGAAACCCGAGAAACAAGGATTAAAGAATTTCACGCCTTCAACGCCATACCCGTTTTAGGCCTAAGAGAAGGAAGCTGGCTAGAAGTACAAGGAGACAAAATTATCCTAAAAGGAGACCTAAAAGCTCGCTTGTTTCTACAAAATCAAACCCCTGAAGAATTAGCTCCCGAAAGCGATTTAAGCAATTTAAAATAAAAAATTCCAAGCCAAGTATGCCATAGAACAATTAAAAACTATGGCCGCTTTGCTTTCTAATCTTACGCAGATCATATTTGATTAGCCATAACTTTATTTTGGGCGTTTCCTTCGGCCGTGCTATCCGCTATATCTTTTTGTTTTTAAAGAAAAAACAAAAAGGATACCGCTTCTATCACTAACGCAAACCCAGGAAGATTTAATATTTTTTTTTATTTCTAACGAGAAGAAATGACAAGATTACGAATATGAAGACCTATTTCAATACGATATAGAATATTAATTTCATTTTTTTTTCTATTTTACAATTCTTTTGAATTGCTTTTAGATATTACACGAACCAATTTATTTTATTAAAATCTTCTAACATATTTTTACTTGCTGTCTCATTTATTGATTTTATAAAACACAAATGCCCATAAAGCCAGTCATGAAAATTCATGGAATTATATTTTGGAAATTCATTTTCTCTTCTTTTTAAATGACTTACTACTCCATATTTTCTGCAATAAAAAATATGTTCTGAAATTTCTTTTCTATATTTTTTAGAAACATTCACGCCATTTGTAGTTGTAAGACCTGTAACATACTGTTTGCTTCCTTTTTTCATATATTTTGTCTTTTCTGTATTAACAAAAAAACCTTCTTCACTAATTATTTTATTTATTAATTTCAACGGAGGTAACTTCCCTTTTTTTTGTATTGAAAAAGTTAAATCATCTGCATACCTAGAATAATTAAAATTAATTTTTCTTGCTAATGCTTCAAATCTGTAATCTAGTTTAGTAGCTATTATATTAGCAAGCATTGGACTAGTTGGAGCTCCCTGTGGCAATATCGAAGGTTTTTCTTTTAATAATTTAGATAATATTTCTTGTGAATTTCTATCAAAATCAATCCAATAACTCTCCCTGTGTCTTGCCGTTGTTATTTTTGCTAATGTAAAAGCTAAATTTTCAACATAGCCCATTGATTTAAATATTCCATACACTCTTCTCTCGGTTATTGTATCATAAAATTTGAGTAAATCTATTTTCAAAATAACTTCAGCATTTTCATGAACTTTAGCATTATCATAAATAGATACTTTCTTTCTAAAGCCTTTGCAACTTTCCGCTAATGGATAATTTTCTAAAACATTAACAAGTATCCATTTTTGAATATACTTTAAGTCTTTGGCAGGAGCCATAATCTCTCTAAATGTACCGTTCCGTTTTTTTAATTTAAAGTAATTATACCGTTTATACTTATGCTCATAATTATAAATAATATCATTTTTACCATCACCAACTAAATTTCTTAAATAATCTGATTTAACACCAATTTGAATTGATAGATGCTCTAAAGAAAAAATAACAGGCAGCTTTTTTTCTACTAAATTTTTACCGTATACCAAGCAAGCATTAATAAATTCTTCTGATTTATTGTGTTCTCTCGCTTTTATAATAAATTTTTCAAAGGGGAATGACATAATCGTTTGTTACTCTTTCTTGAATGTTAAACAAATGTTCTTGAGAAATTATTATCCGTATTCTTAATCTGCAGCTAACAGAAAGATTTTATTTTATTTCCCTTATGTTATTGTTGAAGGTAGCAGAAAAAATCAACATAATACTGGTCATAAATTCTCAATATGCTATCAAGTAGCTTTAATAAATCTCGATACACTATACCGAGGAGACCTTTTTAGGGGTTTATTGCTAACAAACTTTATGTCAATCCTTTGAATTTTGATGGTAAATATAACTCATTCGTTTTTTTTGTCAAATTCTCTAATGATTCTTTTCTAATGTTTTCTTTTTTTGTTTTCTTTTTTAATTCTTTTAAAAATTGACAACCTTCTAAACTTAATTCAGATCTATAATCTATCAATTTTTTCATTTTAGCTTCAAAATAAACCATTCTTAATTCTTGTCTAGTTAAGCCTAAAATGTGACATATTATTATGTTATCATATCCTAAATTTTTTAAGTATAAAAGAGCAACAATCGAATGAGCAGTTTTTGTATTGCTAAGAGTTTTTCGAACATATTTATCCTTTATTTTTCCCACAATAGATTGTCCTGTTATTACATCAATTCCTATTCTATTACAGATTCCTATATAAAATGCTATATCTTTTTTAAATTCTTTAGCTTCATCCATCCTATTTTTTGACTCTCTTGGATATATTGCGTTCCATTCTTTAGTTTCAACCCAAATAATAGGTAATGTATTATCAGGTGTACAATGAAAAAAAGAAACCAATGATTGTCCATTATCAAATCCTAGTGGAGCAACAAAATTAAGTGAGTTTCCATATTTCATTGCCATAGTTTTTATTGTCAATAGATTTTTAAATGCCATTAAAGGGGATTTTCCATTTTGAAAAATTTTATTTCTAATTTCAGCACGTATTTTTATTTCCGAAAAAGCATTTTCTATTTGAAGTTTCCCTTCTTCCATTATTATAGCTGATAATAAATAAAAACCTTTAAATGCACTATTATCGATCCAATTTTTAATTTTTTTTACTTTCTTATACTCATCAATAAAAGTTTTTCCACTTCCAATAAAGTCATCAATAAAAATGATATACTTATAATCTGAAAGATTTTTTACATTTTCTATATCATGCGTTGGTAAAATATTATGTTCTCTTTTTTTATATGATGATGTATTTTTTAAAGGATAAGTTACTAAACTTCCGCTCTTACCTACTTTACCATAGGGAAATACTATTATTTTTTCATGATCAGGAATGTCTTTTAAAATTTCAAACAATAAATTATTAAGCCGGAACATAAACTCAGTAAAAGGAATGTATTCAAAAACATTTAATAAGTCTATAGCAATGTTAATTTCATTTTCTTCAAAATTCTCAAGCCATTTTACAATCTTTGAAGGCAAAATAGAATTTTTTAATCTCGGCAAAAGATTCTGTATTCTTGCCGAAGTTTTATCATCAAAATAATATTTATCGCCTTTAATTTCCATTTTTATCGATTTAGTAATAGTTGTATTAAACTAACTACGTCTTTAAGCACTTGAAATTCAACATGTTCAACATTTGCTTCATTTTTTATCATTTGATGAATTAATTTCGCAAATTGAATTAATAGACTACCTTTTCTTGCTTGTTTGTATAATTCTATATATTTCTATTCTTTTAACTTTAAATGATTACATTTTACTTTTCAAACTTATTCTTTCTGCTACAGTTTTCCATAAATTGTTTTGATAATAAGTCGCAAAATAATTCTTTTAAAAATGAAAAGCCTACAGTATAAATACCTGTTTTAGTCTTATTAAGCATAAAAAAGGATGCCTAAGCATCCTTTAAATTAATTTATCAATCGTATTCTTTTTCACATTCTATAAAAAATTAAGATAATGTAGTTTCTTCTGCTCGTGCGAGCATCATGCTCGTTCGCACAATCTTATGTAAGCTTATTTAAGGACAAGATACACATGTCTGATTTGTAAGTATTTATATCGACAAAATAAATTTATTTACAGAAAAAGCTGTTTACCATTACGAACGATTGCCCATTTTTCTTATATTTGCTTTTAATCCGTCAGGATTGTATTTTTGCGATTCTTCATATAAAATATTTGAAGCGTTCGCTTTGAGTCTCGCTCTTGAAAACTGGTAATTTTTGCAACGAGATGATAAGTAAGATGCTCACGTCCTATGGCGTGGGCTCACTTATTGTTGCAAGGGTATACCAGTACCTCAAGAGCAGTAAGCTGAGTTCCGCGCCTTTTTTATGCTCTAAACTCTCCTTATTCTTAGCGCTATTTCTTCTGTTTTTGTTTTAAGTTTCGCTTTATAAAGTCGAATCTTTTAAAAGTTATAGTTGTGAAATAAAATTTTATCCTCTTTATGCTCATTAAGCCGTTTACTTAATACATAAAAAATGATCCTCTACCGTTGTCGCCAAACTAGTATAGAGGATCGTAGCTAATTAAACTATCGTTAAATTTACTTATCCAATATTATGAATAAATTTTCATTTTATATGGATAGGCAAACGCTTTATATCGTTTCCACATGAAAAAAAATAAAATATCTTTTGAAACTACTTTTTGGGCACACCAAGAATTAAAAAACCCATTTGAAGTCATTGATGCCTTTTTAGGCTCCGAAAGTCTATCTTTCTACAAACAAACCTTAAGTGAAATAGTCTTTTACAGAAGCAAAGATGAAATCTATCAAAAAGAATGTCCGGGAGATGTGTTTTTTACCTATACCGCAATTCGCTCTTTTTTAAAAGCTTGCTCCTGCCTTCCATACAAAAGCAAAAAATGGAAGATTACCGAAATATCAGCTGAAAAAAGATCAATACTTTCACAAGCTTCTCTAACAGTAGAAGAATACGAAAATCCTTTTATAGTGTTTCAAAATGCCTTTGAAGAACATTCCTTAGCCGACTTCGAATTTTTCCTGTGCGAAATAATCCATCTGGCATTACGCCCCACTATTGTAGAATTTGATTTTGATTTGCTCACACCTTATATTCATGTCATTAAAATGCTAGACGCAAGTCAACTATTACTCGAAAGTAAAGTTGAAAAAATTAATGAATAGTTATTTGATTTTAAAAGCGTTAAATTTCATACCTAACAGGTCTTGAAGACCTGGTAGGAAATTCCGTTAAGATGCGCTATCCTAACAGGTTTCAAAAACCTGTTAGGTATTTAAGGAATTCACAAAAACAAGAAGAAAATCCGTGTAAATCCGTGTTTTCGCATAGCGAATCAGTTCAATCCGCGTACCATAACATAATCCCAACAAAATAGCACGCAAAAAAAAATCCTCAAACAAATTGTTTGAGGATTTTGAAGAGCGAAAGACGAGGCTCGAACTCGCGACAACCAGCTTGGAAGGCTGGAGCTCTACCAACTGAGCTACTTTCGCATTAACCGGGTGCAAATGTAAAAAATAATTTCTTTTAAAAAAAATTAAATCAATATTTTTTTACTTTGCTAAAAAATTGAAAATCTAAATCTTCATTTTTCTTAGAGCGAAAGACGAGGCTCGAACTCGCGACAACCAGCTTGGAAGGCTGGAGCTCTACCAACTGAGCTACTTTCGCATTGGTGGTGCAAATATAGAAAATAAGTTAAGTTCAAAACAAGCTTTTGGGCAAAAAAATTTAATAAAAAACAACATTTTCTTTTAACCTATTTAAAATTAAAAAGTTATATATTTAAATATTTTTTACAAATCATGACTATTATTAAAGAAATTCCATCAAAAGACACTTATATCGTTCGCCAACCTGTTCTTCGAAAAGGAAAACCCATCGAAAGCTGCATCTTCGAGGGCGATGATTTACCAACCACACATCATTTCGGTTTATACAAAGATTCATTAATAGGAATAATTTCATTGTTTTCGAAAATCAATCCTATATTTGCACACGAAAATCAGGCGCAGATTCGCGGTATGGCAATCTTGGAAATCCATCAGAAACAAGGTTTTGGAGAAGCTTTAGTATTACATTGCGAGGAATATTGCAAAGCAAACAATACGTCTTTAATATGGTTTAATGCCAGAACCGAAGCTGTGGGATTTTATAAAAAATTGAATTATCAGACAATTGGCGAGCCATTTGACATCAAAGATGTTGGCGAGCACTATTTAATGTTTAAAAAAATATAAAATGAAGAAACTTTACTTTTTGCTATTATTATCTCTTTTAATTGGTTGCAAAAAAGACACTCCTAAACCCGCTCCCGTAAAAAAAACACCTCCGCCAGCCATTATACTTACGGATGAAAGAACGGTACAAATTGATACTGCTTTAATCAACACTTTTAAAAGCGAAACACTGAAACAGTTCTACAACTCATCAGAAAACAAAACGGTTTGGGGAAATTTAAAAAAGAGAACTTACGTATTATCTCAGTTAAAAAAGTCGGAAGAGTTGGGATTAAACCCTGAAGATTACAAAGCAACTACACTTGAAAAATTCGAGAAGAAAATCAGCTCTCTAAACGATAAAGATCTGGCTACTTACGACATATTGCTTACTTATAATTTCGAATTGTACTTAACGCATTTATATAAAGGAAAGCTAAATCCAAAAAAACTCTACACAGACTGGGATTTGGATGAAAAAGTATTTGATGAAAACAGTATCCTGATCAAAGCATTCAATAAAAACAAATTAGACAGTATCGTCGAAAACATTCAACCTAAGTCAGAAGCTTATAAAGAACTTTTAAAAGCGCTTGAAATCATTAATACATTCCCTGATGATGAAATAGGACTTATTGAAGCTAAAGACAAAATAGTACTAAACGATACCAATACTGCTTTAGTAAACATCAAACAAAGATTATTATTCTGGAACGACATGTCTGGCAGAAAAGACAGTCTTACCAAAATTTACGACAAAAAAACATTTGAGGCGGTTAAAAAATTTCAGGAGAGACACGGTTTAGCTGCAGATGGCGTAATTGGTGCAGGAACTTTAAGCGCCCTGAACTTCTCTAAACAAAAAAGAAAAGAGCAAATTATTGCCAATTTAGAACGTTGGAGATGGTACACGACTGATTTGGCTGAAAATTATTTTATTGTCAACATTCCGGATTACAGTCTAAATGTGATTGAAAATCAAGATACAACTTTAGTACGTAATGTAGTTGTGGGCACCAGCAAAAGAAAAACACCTATTATTACATCAACCTTAAAAACGGTTGTTTTTAACCCAACATGGACAGTTCCTCCTACTATTTTGAAGGAAGATGTTGTTCCGGCAATGAAAAAGAATAGAAATTATTTAGCTAAAAAGAATATTACAATCTATGATTCTGCTAATCGTGAGGTAGATCCTCAGGCATGGAACGAAAACAAACCGCATAGCTACCGCTATGTGCAAAGTCCTGGCTACAATAACTCCTTAGGACTAATGAAGATTTTGTTTCCAAACCATCATAGTGTGTATTTGCACGACACCAATCACCGTGGTAATTTTGTGAGAAGCAATCGTTCTTTAAGTTCTGGTTGTGTTCGTGTTGAAAATCCGCTTGAACTGGCGCAGCATATTCTAAATGATACTCTTACTGACAATTGGACAAAGAAAAAAATAGACTCGATTATTGAAACTAAGAAAACAATAAACGTAAAAATTACTAAAAAATACGCTTTGTATCAGTGGTATTGGACAGCTTGGAGCAAAAAAAATCAGCTCATTTTCAGAGCTGATATTTATAACTTAGATTCGGATTTATATACTAAACTAAGAAATTAGTTTTGATTCCATCGCAAAATTTCTTGAAGGATGGTAAATATATAAACACGATTTATTTTTTATTGTTTCAATTATCTCATTCGTCAATTCAACTGGAAGTGCCGGGCAACCCTGGCTTCTTCCTAATCTGTTATGACTTCTGATAAAAGATTCTGACACATAATCAGCGCCATGCATTACTACTGCTCTTTCACGAGCGTGATCGTTTACACCTCTTTCTAAACCATCTAAACGTAAAGAAGCTCCATGTTTGCCTCTGTAAATTTCGCCTGTAGCATAAAAACCAAGGCTGCTTTTGTTAGATGAATTTAAATTTGAAAATACAGTTGCAAATTCTTCTCCTGTATTTCTGCCGTGAGCAACTAAAGACTGAAATAAAACAGTGTTGGTTGTTAAATCGATAACCCATAAACGTTTTACGTTTGATGAAAGGCTGAAATCGATTAGAGTTAAGATGTCTTTTTGAATAACGCCTCTTTCTTTTAGCAGGTAAAACCCTTTTAACGCTTCTGAAAAAGTCTTGAATTCAGGTAGTTTGTAACTGTTAGAATCTAAGGTGTTGTAAACACTTTCAATTTTAGAATCAATAGTAAGCTTTTCAACTTTAGCAATACTTCTTACTGTTACTTTTTTTTCTTCTGTGGTATTTGTAGAATCTTTTCCAAAAGACAATAACAAAAACACCAATAATGGATAAATTTTGTAAATCATTGAATTTCTTTAGGTTAATAACATATTTGGGTAGTGCAAAACTATACAAAAAATGCCAACATAAAATTTTATAACTATCAAATGAGGACATTTTGTTTAAACTTTAACAATTTAAAAAGAAAAAATTAGCATAAAACGACAAAATAAGTAATTTTACAAAGAATTTTACCTCAAAAAAATATTTTACTATCTCAATCAGAACTGTTTAAGGGATAAATTTTACAGAGGCTTAATTTATTATGTAGACAAAAGCTGTAACAATTGTATTAAGTTGTTGTCTTTTATATTAAAAAATACCATCTATTATACCTACAACCCTGAATGAAAGCAATTGTTTTTTTTACAATCCTCTTATGCAGTTTTTATAGCTTTTCACAGAAAAAAAGCTTAGAAGCCAAATCGACTCCCCATAGCATTTCTATCGACGGAAAACTAGATGAACCCGCTTGGGAAGAAGCTGCAACTGCCTCTGATTTTATTGTATTTGAACCAGACAATGGAAAACCTGCTCCTTATGGAAAACGAACTGAAGTTAAAGTACTGTATAATAATGATGCTATTTATATTGGTGCTATAATGTACGATGATGAGCCCAATAAGGTTTTAAAAGAAATATCACAACGCGATAATTTTGGAACTGCTGACTTGTTTGGTGTTTTTATAAATGGGTTTAACGATGGTCAGCAAAACTTTCAGTTTTTCGTTTCTGCTGCTGATGTACAAGGTGATTGTATTATGACAGATGCTATTGGTGAAGATTATTCCTGGGATGCTATCTGGCTTAGCAAAGCCAAACTAACCAAAGAAGGCTGGATTGTAGAAATGAAAATTCCGTATGCGGCATTGCGCTTTTCTGACCAAAACAAACAAACCTGGGGGATTAATTTTTTTAGAGAAATAAAAAGAGAACGTAAAAAATATACTTGGAATCTGATCGATACTAAAATTGGAACTTTTACCCAGCAAAATGGTAATCTGGAAGGAATAGAAAACATCAAACCTCCTACCCGATTGTTTTTTATGCCGTATGCTTCGCATTACTTAAATGCTGCCGACGGACAAAAAACATACGGAACAATGAAGGGCGGAATGGATATTAAATATGGTATAAACGACGCGTTTACGCTTGATGCGATTTTGATTCCGGATTTCGGACAGGCAAAATATGATGATCAGATTTTAAATTTAGGTCCGTTTGAACAGCAATTCAATGAAAACAGAGCTTTTTTTACAGAAGGAACGGATTTGTTTAACAAAGGAAACATGTTCTACTCTCGAAGAATTGGAGGAAAACCTTCTATCGATCCTGATTTGAACGACAACGAAGAAATTACTGAAACGGTTCAGAGCGTCAATCTTATTAATGCGTTAAAAGTATCCGGAAGAACTAAAGCCGGATTAGGTGTTGGAATTTTAAACGCTATTACTGAAAAAACATACGCTACGATAAAAGACACTTTAACCGGAGAAACAAGAAGCGCCATTATAGAACCGCTTACCAATTATAATGTATTGGTGCTCGATCAGCGTTTTCGTAAAAATTCATCGGTATCGCTTATCAATACGAATGTTACCCGAAACGGACATTTCAGAGATGCTAACGTAACGGGAGTTGCATGGGATTTAAATACCAAAGCAAATACTTATAATTTGTCCGGAAATGTAAAATACAGCAACATCAATGAACTTGAGGTTAAAAAAGGCTTTTATTCAGCTATTGGTTTTGCAGAAACCAGCGGAAACTACCGCTACAGCGTTGGTACCGATTTCGTGTCTAAAGATTTTGACCCAAACGATTTAGGCATTAATTTCTATACTAATTATTATAACTTTTATGGTAATGCCAATTATAGAATTCTAAATCCAACCAAACTGCTGAATAAATTTAGGATCAACTATAATATGTATACCGAATTCAACAGAGAATCCGGAAAACTGCAAGACAATAGTTTCAACACTAACTTTAATCTGACTACCAAGCAAAACAATTATTACGCTGCCGGTTTTACCGTTTGGCCAACTGAGATCTACGATTACTACGAACCAAGAGCAGACAATAGATATGTTGCTATACCAAGAAAATTTGATTCCTGGGCAAGTATCTCAACCAATTACAACTACAAATTTGCACTCGATTTAAATCCGTCTGTTACGTTTTACGATCAGTCAGGGCGTATGTCGTATGGTTTTGATGTGGGACCAAGATACCGTTTTAGCGACAAGCTGCTTCTTACTTATACTTTTAGCTTTTTTAGAAGGAATAATAACAAAGGATATATTGACGCCGTTGAACAAGACAACGGAAACAGTCCGGACAACATTATTTTTGCAAACCGAAACGTAATCACCTATTCTAACACTTTAGGCGGGAAATATGCTATAAACAGCACTATGACGCTTAATCTGGCTGTACGTCAATATTGGTCGTATGCTGAAAACAAAGACATTCTAGAACTACAGCCTAACGGAACTTTAACACCTAATTCGACATATACTACCAACAAAAATTCGAGCTTCTATTCCTGGAATGCTGATTTGTCGTATTCCTGGTGGTTTGCACCCGGAAGTCAGGTTTCAGTGCTATATCGAAATAGTGCCTCGAACTTTGAGCGTGTTATTGATAAACAATTCAAAGACAACGTAAGCCACTTGCTTACCAATGATGCCTTAAAACACATTTTTTCAGTAAGTGTGAAGTATTTTATTGACTATAACGCAATTAAAAATAAGATTAGAAACAGAGGTTAGCGTGAATTTATTATAAAAAATAAAGACTTATATAATTAAATTATTATTTTTCAATACAGTTCATTTTATAAAACATAATTGTAACGTTGCTTCCTTGCACATTTTATAAATGGTTTATCTTTGTATAAAACAAAAAAATGATGAACAAAAAAGTAATACTTATGATTTTAGACGGTTGGGGAAAATCTCCTGACCCTAAAGTTTCTGCAATAGACAATGCAAATGTTCCCTTTATAAACAGTCTTTACCAAAATTACCCAAGCGCACAACTTAGAACAGATGGTTTAAACGTAGGTTTACCAGAAGGTCAAATGGGAAACAGCGAAGTAGGTCACATGAATCTTGGCGCAGGAAGAATTGTATATCAGGATTTAGCCAAAATAAACTTAGCAGTAGCACACCAGACACTTGCCAAAGAGCAAGTACTTATCGATGCTTTTACTTATGCTAAAGAAAACAATAAGAAAGTTCACTTTTTAGGATTAGTTTCTGACGGAGGTGTTCACTCGCATACGTCACACTTACGTGGATTGATCGATGCTTCTCAAGAATATGGTTTAGAGAATGTTTTCGTTCATGCTTTTACAGATGGTCGTGATGTTGATCCTAAATCTGGTGTAAAATACATTCACGATTTAGAAGAATACATTAAAGATACTCCTGTAAAAATCGCTTCTATCATTGGCCGTTACTATGCAATGGATCGTGACAGACGTTGGGAACGTGTGAAATTAGCTTACGATTTAGTAGTTAATGCACAAGGAACTCCGTCTAAAAATCCGGTAGCAAGTGTATTGGAAAGCTACGAAAAACATGTTACGGATGAATTTATCGAACCAATTGTAATGGTTGACGATAACGAAGTTCCATTAGCTACAATCATCGAAGGTGATGTGGTTATCTTCTTTAACTTCAGAACAGACAGAGGACGTGAATTAACGGAAGCGCTTTCACAGCAAGATTTTCACGAGCAAAACATGCACAAGCTAAACTTGTATTATGTAACGCTAACGAACTATGACGAAACGTACCAAAATGTAAAAGTTGTTTACAATAAAGACAACATTACAGAAACACTTGGTGAGGTTTTAGAAAAAGCGGGCAAAAAACAAATTCGTATTGCAGAAACAGAAAAATATCCTCACGTAACGTTTTTCTTTTCAGGAGGACGTGAAGTTCCTTTTGAAGGTGAAAGCAGGATTTTAAGAAATTCTCCAAAAGTAGCTACTTACGATTTAAAACCGGAAATGAGTGCTTTTGAATTGACAGATGCTCTTGTTCCTGAATTAAACAAAGGTGAAGTTGATTTTGTATGCTTGAATTTCGCTAACGGAGATATGGTTGGACATACCGGAATTATGAGTGCTGCAATCCTTGCTTGCGAAGCTGTAGATGCTTGTGTAAAACAAGTAATTACTGCTGCGCTTGAAAACGATTACACTACAATTGTAATTGCAGATCACGGAAACTGCGAAACGATGATTAATCCTGACGGAAGCCCAAATACAGCACACACAACCAATCCGGTGCCGATTATTTTAGTTGACAAACAATTAAGAAATATAAATGATGGTGTTTTAGGTGACATCGCTCCTACTATTTTAGAATTAATGGGAGTGCAACAGCCAGCTGCAATGACGTGTCATTCACTATTGTAGAAAGCATTATTATCACAAAAAAGAGAGACAAATTTTAGAATTTGTCTCTCTTTTTATTTGCTCTTTGCATCAAATAATAAAATAATGATACAATTGCTCCACACCATAAATAACAAGTCCAATAAGTCCGCCAACTAATGTTCCGTTAATACGAATGTATTGCAGGTCTTTTCCAATCTCGAGTTCCAGTTTTTCCGAAACTTCTTTACCATCCCAGCTTTTTACCGTTGAAGAGATTAAATCTCCTATTACTTCTTTATTATTTAAAAGCACAGACAGTAAATCATTCTTGATAAAATTATTAATTTTATCAATCATAACCGGATCTTCTTTAATTCCGTTTCCAAATCCCTGAATCAGGCTGGCAATACTTTTTTTGATGGAAGATTCATCCCCTTTTTCCAAATCTGTAGAAATGGACAGTTTTATTTCGTCCCAGATTCCGTTTACATAATCCTGAACTTCTTTTTTACCTGCAAATCCCAAAATCATATTATTAATCTTGATTCGCATTTCTTCAGAATTTTTAACCTTGTCCAGAAAATCATAAATATACTCGTCAATCTTAAGTCTGATTTCACTTTCCGGATTTCGGGCTTCGTTTAGAAATTCATACAATCCGTTGAAGATTCCTTCTGAAATACTTTTGTCAGCAAGACCAAAACTCAAAAAAGGAGTTGATTCTTTTACTTTTTTTCGAATCAAATCTTTGTTATTGCTTAATTCTGTTGTCATTACTTCCAAAATATTATTCAGCAACTGATCTTTAACTTGTCCTTTTTGTAAAGGTTCTAACGCTAATGCTACCCAATCTCCAAAATTAATTCCTTCGAGTTTTTCTTTGAATTGAACCTGAATGAAGCGTTTTATATCTTCATCTTTTATTGTTTTTAAAATCCCGGGGATAATATTGACTGCCACAAGACTCGCAATTTTATTAGCATTTTCATCTTGCGATAACCAATCTGAAGCTTTTGTAGCAAAATTAAATTCATCCAGTTTTATTTCTAATTTATCGCGATTCAAAAATTCTTCTGAGACAAAATTGCCCAGATTTTCGCCAATTTCATTTTTCTTAATTGGAATAATAGCCGTATGCCAAATCGGAATCCCTAACGGATGACGAAACAAGGCCACAACGGCAAACCAATCTGCAATTCCCCCTACCATCGCGGCTTCACTAAAAGCCTGCAGCATCGGAATTTTATAATAAATGGCAATGATAAACAGTAATACCGCCAGACCTAACAATGCCAAAGCATTATTTTTCATTCGGTTTAGCGCTTTCTGTTTCGATATATTTTCCTGATCTATAGTGGTTTTCATAATTTTAATAATGTTACTTACGCTAATTTACGGCTTTTCTGTCAAATATAAATTCAGATCAGCATCTGAATGTTCACAGAAACGTTGATATTCAATAGTATTCAAAAATGGAGAATCGCAATTAAATTCAAAAGCAACACAAAAAAAGTTGAGATTAAAATTGTACTTTTGCGAACTGAAAATCCGAAAAATATGATTATCCCAAAAAATAGAGAAGAAATAGAATTAATGCGCGAAAGTGCCTTAATCGTATCTAAAACATTAGGAATGATTGCTTCTGAAATAAAAGAAGGCGTTACTACATTATATCTTGACAAACGTGCTGAAGAATTTATTCGCGATCACGGTGCAGTTCCTAGTTTCCTGGGATTGTATGATTTTCCGAATTCGCTTTGTATGAGTCCAAATTCTCAGGTGGTGCACGGTATTCCAAATAATACACCTTTACAAAGTGGTGATGTTATTTCGGTAGATTGTGGTGCGTTTAAAAACGGATATCACGGTGATCATGCGTACAGTTTCGAAATTGGAGAGGTTGCTCCGGAAGTTAGAAAACTTTTAAAAGTGACTAAAGAATCACTATACTTTGGAATTAGAGAATTTAAAGCTGGTAATCGTGTTGAAGATGTTGGAAATGCGATTCAGAGATATACAGAAAATCATGGATACGGCGTTGTTCGTGAATTGGTTGGACATGGTTTAGGCAAAAAAATGCACGAAGAACCGGAAATGCCAAACTACGGAAAACGTGGCCGTGGAAAACTTTTTGTTGAAGGAATGGTTGTAGCGATCGAGCCTATGATTAACCTTGGTACAAGAAACATCAAACAACATAAAGATGGCTGGACAATTACTACAGCTGACGGAAAACCAAGTGCTCACTTCGAACACGATGTTGCTCTAATTGATGGTAAACCCGAATTGTTATCTACTTTTCAATACATCTACAAAGCTTTAGGAATCGTAAGCAATGAGGAAGATGAATTCAGGAAAGTGCCGCTAGTATTGTAACACGAATTTCACAAATTAGCACGAAATAATACTTTGTAGAAATTTCACTGAATAGAATGAAGATTGATTAAATGATGAATGAAATATACTTAAGAGAAGAGTCTTATAAAATTATTGGAATTTGCATGGAAGTCCATAAAATTTTAGGAAAAGGACATAGTGAAAAAGTTTACGGTGATGCATTAGAATACGAGTTTCAACGAAATGAGATTCCTTACAATCGTGAATTAAGATATTATATTGCTTAAAAAGACATTGTGTTACCAAGTTACTATTTTGCAGATTTTGTGATTTTCAATGAAATCATTTTAGAATTAAAGGCAATTGCAGCTCTTTCTACAAGTGAAATAAAACAAACATTAAATTATTTGGCTGCATCAAAAAATAAGCTGGGATTACTGGTAAATTTTGGAGAAGACAGCCTTAAATACAAAAGAATAATACTTTAAAAACCAAATCAAAAGTTCGTGAAATTACAGCGCAGCATTATTTCGTGTCAATCTGTGAAATTCGTGTTCAAATACATTAAACCGTGAAAAAATTATTCAAATTAGTACTTAATACAATTCCCCGTCCTATCTTAATTCGTTTGAGTTATGTAGCGCGTCCTATTTTAGCTTATTCATTAAAGGGAGATAAATTTACTGATCCTATTGACGGGAAAAGTTTTAAATCGTTCTTGCCTTATGGATACGGAAAACAACGTAATAATGTGCTTTCACCTAGTACACTTTCTTTAGAGAGACACCGTTTGCTTTGGTTGTATTTAAACGATCAGACTGATTTTTTTACAGCACCAAAAAAAGTACTTCACTTCGCACCTGAACAAGCTTTTTACAAGTTATTCCGCAAACAAAAAAACTTAGATTACACGACTACCGATTTACTTTCACCTTTGGCAGATGTAAAAGCGGATATCTGTAATTTGCCTTTTAAGGATAATGAATACGATGTGATTTTATGTAATCACGTTTTAGAGCATATTCCGGATGATACAAAAGCAATGCAGGAATTATTTCGCGTGCTGAAACCAGGCGGAATGGCTGTTCTTCAGATTCCACAGGATTTATCAAGAGAAGTTACTTTTGCTGATGATAGTATTACAGATCAAAAAGAACGTGCTAAAATTTTTGGTCAGTACGATCACGTTCGTATTTATGGCCGCGATTATTTTGATAAATTAAGAAGCATTGGTTTTATTGTAATCGAAGAAGATTATACGAATAAAATTGCACCGGAATTGGTTGAAAAATATTGTTTAGCAAAAGGAGAAATTCTTCCGCTTTGCTTTAAACAATAAAACTAAACCATTCTATTTTTTTGAGCGAATTCCCCAAATTCTACCAAAATCAAACCAATCAATCTTGGATCATACAAATTCATTTCAGTTTTGTTTTGACATCAGTTTTGAAAAAAATCTGAATGTCCATATCCCAACAGCATACATTGTTGAGAATGTTAGTGATATTAAATATTTAGACAAAAAAGCAACTAAAGGCGTTTTGGAAAGCTTTGGAATTATCTTTGAAGATTTAAATTCCAATTCTCAAAAAATCCTTACCGCCTGCGAATCTTTAAAGCCTGAATTTATTTTTAAAAAATTCGGTGCCAAAATCAAATCAGCAAAAACAATTGCTGATTTGCAAAAAGATTCTAAAATTGAATTTGCGATTCGTCAGCATTTAAAATTTCATTTAAGTTCTTTCTACAGCTTAATTGTACAGGAACAATTTCCATTATCGCTTGAATTGGGAGTCGAAAAAGATTTTTACCGTTCTCGAGTAGAAATTGATCCGCTGGATTTTGAACCTCAAATTCAATTTGACAAACATACCGAAGGCATTACGTATACCCTATCTTTAAAAGAAAACGACACTACATTTTTACCAATGGATAAAAATGTAACCATTCTTTTAGATGAACCGGGCTGGCTGATTATTAATAAAAAATTAGGAAGGCTTAAAGAGCTTAATTCTAAAAAACTGACGCCATTTTTAAAGAAAAAAGCAATTGAAATACCTTCAAAATTAGTTGATAATTATTTTAAAAATTTCATTCCTGAAATTGCTAAAAAAATAGATATCGAAGCAACCGGTTTTGAGGTTGAGCTTCGTGATACGATTATTTCATGCACGATTCAGTCTGTTTTTGATTTCTTTAAAAACTGCTATTACCTCAACCTTTATTTTGATTATAACGGTTATGTATTTGATGCCGGTAAAACTAAAAAAACGCATTCGTTTGTTGATTTCAGCACTGAAAATGAACCCCGAATTATTCAATTTAAACGTAGTGCTGACGAAGCTTCTTATACCGACAAATTAATTGAAATTGGTTTAATAAAAATCAAAAACGAATTATTTGGATTGCACTCAGAAGCTGAAAATGTTGACACTTATCTCAATATTCAATTTATTATTGATCAGAAAGAAAAGCTGGAAAGTCTTGGCTTTACGATTCAAAATTTGAAACTGGAGAGTAAAGAAATCATTGCCGGAAGTCATACCGTTTCTGCTGCAAAGGCAACCAAAGAAGATTGGTTCGACATTAAAATCATCATTACAATTGGTGATTATGTGATTAATTTCAGCGAAATCATCCCTAACATAAAAAGCAAAGAAAGACTGTTTTTACTGCCTGATGGAAATTATTTTTTAATTCCATTAGAATGGTTTAGCAAATACAGTTCACTGGCAAAATTGGCCAAAACTGAAAACGGAAATCTGCTTTTGCGTAAAAGTAACTTTGCTGCCTTAGATGCGATTCCGGAAATAGCAGACGATGTTATTCATAAGGCAGAATACGTTGCTTCTGATTTACTAAAAGCAACATTGCGACCTTATCAAATTGATGGTGTGAAATGGCTTTTGGGGCATTTTAATTCGAATTTGGGTGCCTGTCTGGCTGATGATATGGGACTTGGTAAAACATTACAAACGCTGGCTGTTCTTGTTGCAGTTCAGGAACAATTAGGTTTTACGACCAAAACCACCAATTTTGATTTATTCGCCAATGAAACTACGATAGAAAGAGAACCGCTCAAAACCTTGATCGTTCTTCCTTCCTCATTGGTTTTTAACTGGTATAACGAATCTGGAAAATTTACACCGCATTTTTCGAAGATGCAATATGTTGGCAATGACAGAAAATCTTTAGTAAGCAGATTAGAAACAACTGACTTAATTTTTACGAGCTATAGTATTGTTCACCGCGATATTTCGATTTTGGAAAAATATGATTTTCGTTATTTAATTTTAGATGAAAGTCAATACATTAAAAACAAAAATTCTAAGATTTTCAAAGCGATTAATAAAATAAGTACAGGACATAAAATTGCCTTAAGCGGTACACCAATCGAAAACTCGTTAGACGATTTATGGTCGCAAATGCAATTTATAAATCCGGATATTTTGGGCAGTTATGCTTTTTTTGCAGAGAATTTTAAAATGCCAATCGAAAAGAAACAGGACGAAGATATTTTAAACGAGCTGAAAAACCTCATCCAACCTTATATACT
Source organism: Flavobacterium hercynium (assembly GCF_002217285.1). GTDB lineage: Bacteria > Bacteroidota > Bacteroidia > Flavobacteriales > Flavobacteriaceae > Flavobacterium > Flavobacterium hercynium. The sequence continues at coordinate 135,621 of NZ_MUGW01000002.1, forward strand.
GAGAAGAACCAAAGAACAGGTTTTAAAAGATTTACCGGAGTTATCAGAACAGATTTATTACTGTAATATGGATCCTGAACAGGAAAAATTATACGAGAAAGAGAAATCAAAAGCGCGTAATTTTTTACTTAAAACAGATGGTTCCGGCCCTGATAAAATTAGCATCATCAATACGCTGATGAAATTAAGACAGCTGAGCAATCACCCAAAAATGGTGGATGCGGACTCTGAAATTGATTCCGGAAAATATATTGCCGTGACTAATTATCTGGAGAATTTGGTCAAAGCCAAGCAAAAAGTGATCATTTTCAGTTCATTTGTTACCAATTTAAATTTTTACACCGATTGGTGTAAGGAAAACAAAATAACGTTTTGCGAAATCACAGGCGAAACTCCTGCTGCTAAAAGAGAACAGCAAGTCAACTTGTTTCAGGAAAAAGAAGAGCCTTTGTTGTTTTTTATCTCGCTAAAAGCGGGTGGCGTTGGTTTGAATATTACTAAAGCTTCTTATGTTTTATTCTTAGATCCGTGGTGGAATCCTTTTGCCGAAAAACAAGGTGTCGGAAGGGCACATCGAATTGGACAATTGAACAAAGTAAACGTAATTCGCTTTATTTCGAAAAATACGGTAGAAGAAAAAATAATCAAATTACAAGAGAACAAAAAGCTCTTATCTGATTCCCTTCTGGAAGAAAGCTATATCAATGATGAAATCGAAGTTAATTTAGATTACATACTAGGTTCTTGATAATTTGTTCTTAAATCCAACAGAACAGCATCTTATTCGTACATAAAATTGCTATATTTACAATCTTAACGTTATTAAGATGCCAAAATTTTTAGTTCAAAACCTTCTATTGTTTTTCATTTTTACTTCTGCTACAGCGCAGGAAGTACAAACTGAAATATTGCCGCCTTATAATATTAAAACAGTTACGTTTGTTCAGGGGGGAACCAATGTTGTACCAATATTTGAACTAGGCTCTTCTTTTGAATTTCAATTTGATGATTTGTTTGGTAATGAAGCCAACTATTATTATGAAGTAACACATTGTGATTATAATTGGAAACCTACCGATATTCCAAAACTGGATTACATTCGCGGATTCGACAATCAGCGTATTATGGATTATTCCAATTCTTTTAATACCCTTCAGGTTTATTCGCATTACCGATTGGCATTTCCTAATCAATTTACAACTCAAATTCGCCTATCAGGTAATTACATGCTGAAAATTCTGAATGAAGACCGTGATGTTGTGTTTTCGAGAAAATTTATTGTTTTTGAAAATAAAGCCACCGTTTCTGCACAGGTAAAACGAAGCAGAGAAGTGAGCAATATAGCGTTCAAACAAAACCTTGATTTTTCTATTTCTTCTAATGATATTGCTTTTCAGACACCGATACAAAATGTAAAAGTGTTATTGCTTCAAAATGGGGATTTTAGTACGAGTATGAAAAATATTGTTCCGCAATATACTATCGGAAATGAGCTGGTTTATAAATACGACAAAGAAACGCAGTTTTGGGGTGGAAACGAATTTTTATATTTTGAAAACAAAGACATTCGTGCTGCCGCTAATAACGTAGGTAAAATTAATTCCAATAGCGATATTTACAGTGCTTATCTGCATACCAATGCGGCAAGAGGAAGCCAGATTTATACCGTTTATCAGGATATAAACGGAAACTTTGTTGTGAAAAACATCAATGGAGCCAGCAATGACATCGAAGCCGATTATGCCTGGGTTTACTTTAGTCTTTCTGCACCGGCATTCAGACTCAATAAAGACATTTACATTACCGGAATGTTCAACAATTACAGTTTATCTCCAGAATACAAAATGGATTATAATACTGAAAGGGATGTTTATGAAAAAGCTATTATGATCAAGCAGGGGTTTACGAGTTACGAATATAAAGTAGCAGACCGAAAAGGCATAATTGACTATGAAAATGCGATCGATGGTAACTATTATCAGACTGAAAATGAATACACAATACTTGTATATTACAGACAAAGCTCTGATCGTTATCAGCGTGTTATAGGAAAAGGAAATGCAAGCTCTGTCAATATCATCAACTAAAACATTGTTAAAGGATTTCTATTGAATGATTTTTTTTTGTATGTTTGTCATTATAACACTCACATTTATACTACTTTAGTATGGTTTCTCAGATTACACGAGGCATAAAGATATCTGTTTTAACTAGTTTTGAAGGTACTTACTTCAAAAACTACAAGATTCATTTTGCGTTTAGTTATGTAATTAAAATCGAAAATCACAGTAAAGATTCTGTTCAGTTAACCTCACGTCACTGGGAGATATTTGATTCTCTAAATGACATCGAAATCGTTGATGGAGAAGGCGTTATTGGTAAAAAACCGGTTTTAAAACCAGGTGAAGATCATACCTATAGCTCTGGATGTTTATTATCATCTCCTTATGGAGCAATGAAAGGCCATTTCAATATGGTTAATTTTACCTCAACAAAAACATTCAAAGTTATTGTTCCCACTTTTAGAATGTGTGCTCCATTTGCTCTAAATTAATTTAGCGCAATTTCGATTACTTCATCTTTGGTAATAGCATATACTTTATCATTTTCTGTAGGAATTACATAAGAATTACCTGTAAATTCTCCAAAAGCCGGAAATATTAATTGATTTGGTTTTCTAAAAAAGCAGGATAAATTCAAAAATTGTCTTCCCATTCCGCGTAATTTTATTCCGGGATGAATGTGTCCGCAAAAGTTAAAATATCCTTCTCTTTCTGTTGGATGATGTGTCAGTAAAAAATCATCAAAAATTAATTCTTTATAAATTTCAATATTCAAATCTGTGTAATATTGTTTAGAAATAATATCATGGTTACCTTCTACTAAAATGATTCGCTTCGCATGCTGCTTCGTCCATTCTGAAAAAAGATTCCATTCGTTATTGATTGTACTATGAAACAAATCTCCTAAAAAAACAATGGTTTCCGCATCAAACATTTCCAACACAGCGCTAAGACGGGTAAAGTTTTCAAAAATAGCATCCTTTGGAATTCCGATTCCGTGTTTTCTAAAATGGGCTACTTTCCCCAAGTGAACATCAGAAATGAGAAGCATCTTTTTGCTTTCCCAAAAAATGGCTCCTGACTGATGCAACGTAAAATGTTCGTTATTAATATTTATAATCATATTCAATCTAAAGTACTATTATTTCATGTAACTGGCTGTCATTTTCTTTATTCTTTCCTGCAAAGTTTCGCTGGACAATTTTTCTCTAAGTCTGTCTGTAATGATCGGAAAACTAAATGGTGTAGGCTTCATACATTGTTTCCAGACGATGGTTTGTTTATTGATTCTTTCCAACGCCTGCAGCAAACGACCTTCTTCTAACTGATGTTCGAATGTTTCTGTAAAAGCTTGCTGAAGGAGTAAATTATCAGGTTCATAATCTCTAAAAACTTCAAACAGCAATTGAGAACCGCTTTGCAAATGTTTACTCTTAATGGGTTTCCCTGGCATTCCGGTAAATACTAAACCCGCAATTACGGCAATATCTCTAAATTTTCTGCGCGCCATTTCTGTCGCATTCAGGCTTTTTTGCAAATCTTCATGTACATATTCCGTCGAAAACAAATTATTATCAAGCACTGCCTGTATGTCTATTAGCTGATCTGAAAGCAATTCGAATCCGTAATCATTGTAGGCAAGAGAAAAAGTAATGGAAGATAACAAACTAATTCGGTATGACAGAATACTCGCTAAAGCTTCATGCACAAACCGACCTTCGAAAGGATAAAAAACAGCATGATATCCTTCTCTGGTTTTAAATGTTTCTATTAAAAACTCATCGTCTCCGGGAACAATACTTTCTTTTCGCTGTCTCTCAAAAATGGGCTTCAATGCTTTTAACTCAGGAGAGAGATTTTCATTGTTAGCAGCATATAATTCTTCCCGCAACAATTCACTCATTTGTGCCGAGAAACTCATTCGCCCGCCCATCCAGCTGACTGTTCTCGACGTTTTTTTGGGATCTGCTTTTCGTACTAAAACCTGCATGTTTTTGACCCGAAATAATTCAAGTCTCTTTCCAGCAAAGGTAAATACATCTCCGGGTTTCAACTTAGAGGCAAACCATTCTTCAATGTTACCGATATAACCGCCACTCAAAAACTTAACATTCAAAGAAGCATCGCCAACAATGGTTCCGATTTGCATTCTGTGGTGCATGGCGATCAAACGACTATTGATTTTATATCGTCCGTCTTCTTCTACTTCTACTTTTTTGAATTCATCATAAGCCTGCAAACTCTGACTTCCGTTCGTGATAAAATTCAGAATCCAATTCCATTTTTCCGGTGTTATATTTTGATAACAAAAGGTATTTTTTACTTCTTCGTAAATCTCATCCGGAAAAAATCCGTCCGAAACCGCCAAAGTATTCAAGTATTGCACCAGAACATCCCAGCTATTCAAATACGGAATTCGGTCTTCTACGACATGTTGCGCAACAGCTTTTTTTAATGCAGAAGCTTCTATTAATTCCATCGCATGTGTTGCCAGAAAATAAATCACACTTTCTTTACCCGGCTGGTGACCGCTTCGACCTGCTCTTTGCAGGAAACGCGCAACGCCTTTTGGTCCCCCAATCTGAACAATACTTTCTACAGGTGCAAAATCGACTCCAAGATCAAGACTTGACGTACAGATAACGACTTTTAGTTCTTCGTTTCTAATGGCATTTTCGACCCATTGTCTTATTTCCCTGCTAATACTTCCGTGATGCATTGCCATATCTCCGGCAAATTCAGGATATTTTTCAAGAATCGCCTGATACCACATTTCGCAGGAAGAACGCACGTTTGTAAAAACCAAAGTAGTTTTACTTTTCCTGATGATTTTAGCCACCTCATCGATAAGGTGCAATCCCATGTGTCCACGCCACGGATACGTTTCCATTTTTTCAGGAAGCAACGACACTACTTTTATCTTTTTATTGATGCTGGCTTTTATCAAAACTGAGTTTTGATACGCCTCTGAATCTAATCCTAATAAAACTTGTTGTGCTAATTCCAAATTACCTATCGTAGCAGAAATTCCCCAAATGCGCATTTTAGGAGCAACGGTTTTTAATCTGGACAAGGCGAGTTCCATTTGCACACCACGTTTGGTACCTAATAATTCGTGCCATTCATCGACAACAATAGCGGTGCAGGAAGCAAATGTTTTGGCAAATTCTTTTGATGCTAAAAGTAATTGCAGACTTTCCGGTGTTGTAACCAACAAGTCCGGCATTTTTTTGCTTTGCTTCGTCCTTTCACTTTGAGACGTATCACCGGAACGAATCCCAACCGTCATTTGCAAATCCAGATCTTCTACTATTCGTTCTGCTGCCTGTTTTATTTCTACAGAAAGTGCCCGCAAAGGTGTTATCCAAATGGCTTTTAATCCGGGCTTGTGTTTATTTTTATAATCAGGATTTGCTTTTATGTAATTGAGTACGATCGGAAACCATAAAGCATACGTTTTTCCACTTCCGGTTGGAGCGTTTAGTAATCCGTTCTTGCCTTGTAAAAAAGCGGTCCAAGTTTGGGTTTGAAACGGAAAAGACTTCCATCCCTGTTTGTGAAACCAATTTTCGGCAATCGTATAAAGTTCGTCTCTGTTCATCGTATAAGATAGATTATACTATCATACTTTTTAAATCATCAATGGAATTGGCTTCTTCAATCTTTTTATCGTGTCGCCATCTCAAAATTCTTGGAAATCGGGTTGCAATACCACTTTTATGTCTTTTGGAAAGGGCAATACCTTCAAAGCCAATTTCAAAAACCAATTGCGGTGTTACGCTTCGCACAGGACCAAATCGCTCCAATGTATTCTTTTTTATAAAATCATCTACTTTTCTAAATTCAGCATCGGTTAAACCTGAATAGGCTTTTGCAAATGTTACGAGTTCTTTTTCTCCATCATCATTAGTTTGCCAAAGCGCAAAAGTATAATCTGTAAATAAATTAGAACGTCGTCCGTGTCCTCGCATGGCGTAGGTTAAAACAGCATCAATAACCAAAGGTTCTATTTTCCATTTCCACCAATCGCCTTTTTTTCTTCCTACCAAATAAGGTGAATCGTTTCGTTTTAGCATTAAGCCTTCGCTTTTCATTTCTCTGGCGCGCATTCTTTCGGCAGTAACATCTTCCCAGGAATGGAGTAAAACCCGTTCTGATAATTGAAAACAAGATGTTTTATCTTTTATCAGTTCATATAGTTTTTCGAGAAATATTCTGCGTTCTTCGTATTGTAATCTTCGGATATCTTCTCCTTCCCATTCCAGAATATCATACGCTTTTAAAATTACTGGCACTTTTTGCAGCAAACTTGCAGATATGGTTTTGCGTCCAATTCGGGCTTGTAAATCATTAAAAGTTCCTATTTCTCCCTCGGGAAAAGCTAAAATTTCGGCATCGATTACAGTTCCATTTGGAATAATACCAACCAGCGATTTAAATTCAGGATATTTATCGGTTACCAGCTCCTCACCTCTTGACCAGACATAAATTTCGTTGTCACGAATAATGGTTTGCGACCGAATCCCGTCCCATTTATGCTCTATCGACCAATCTTCCGGATTACCCAGATTCTCTACTTCTCCCTCGATAGGATAGGCCAAATAAAACGGATAGGGTTTGGATAGAAAGTCACTGCTTTTTTCATCTAAAATCAATTCCTGAAAAGTGATCGTATTCGGATCCCAATTCCCCATTAATTTGTACGCCAAAGCATCTTCCTCTACATTTTCTGCTTTGGACAAAGCTCGCGTCATTAGTTTTTGGCTTACGCCGATTCTCAGACTTCCGGTAATTAATTTGGTAAAAACAAAACGTTCGTAGTAGTTTAACGCCAGCCAATTCTGTTGGAGATATTCTTTTTTTTCAGGATCTGATTTCTTTTTTAGTGCAATGATTTCCTGAAGAAATTCGGTTAAACTTTTATCAGAATGCTCTTTGGTTGTTGGAATTATCAATGCAATCGTTTCGGCAAGATCGCCTACGATATGATAACTTTCTTCAAAAAGCCATAGCGGAATATTAGCCAGCTCATTTGCCCAAAGGCGCAATAATGTTGTATTGACAGGTCTGGGCGGACGACGATGCGAGAGAATAGCAATTGTCCAGACCTTGTCCTCCGGCGATGCGTTCTTAAAGTATAAAGTAAGTGCATCGACTTTTACGGTGGTTTTATTAGAACTGTCTAATGTTTTTATAAGTTGGGCAAAATTTTTCATTGTTTACAATTCTTTTTCTGTTTCCACTTCTTTTTCCATTTCTGCCGTTTCGCCTTCATATTGCGTTTTCTCTGTTCTGGCATCATATCCTAGTTCTCTCAAATACTTCGAAAAAATATCGGTGTAACCATGTGTACAAATTACTTTCTCTGCACCTGTAGCTTTTACGCTGTCCAGTAAGGAATACCAATCGCAATGATCGCTTAAAACAAATCCTTTATCAATAGCACGTCGTCGTCGGGCACCGCGAAACGCCATCCATCCGCTGGCTGATCCGGTTACGAAAGGTGTCATTTTCCGAATCCATATGCTGCCGTGCGCACTTGGCGGAGCGAGAACAATATTTCCCGCAAAATCTTCTTTTTTAGTTTCGCGTGTTACTAAGGTTGTGGGTGGAAAATCAACCATGGGGCGCAAAACATTCGTCATGTTTTCGATGGCGCCATGTGTGTAAATTTTTCCTATGTCTGTATCTAAGTATTTTAATAGTCGTTGTGCTTTACCAAGCGAATAGCCAAAAAGAATGGATGTCTTTCCTTCTGCTTTGTTTTCTGCCCACCAATTGTTGATTTCTGTCATTACCTCAGCTTGTGGGGTCCAGTTAAAAGCAGGCAATCCAAAAGTGCATTCGGTTATAAAAGTGTTGCATTTTACTACTTCATACGGAACCGAAATTCCATCATCCTCTGTTTTATAATCTCCTGTAAAAACCCATACTTCGCCTTTGTGTTCGACTCGAATCTGAGCACTTCCTATAATATGTCCAGCCGGATGAAGCGAAAACTTGACATTATTGATCACAAAGGTTTCTCCCCAGTCTTTTCCGGTAACGTTTATTTCTCCTAAACGATGCCGAATGATTGGAACATTGGTATGATGTGTAATATAATTTTGATGTCCCCAGCGGGAATGATCGGCATGACCGTGTGTAATAATGGCATTTTTTACAGGACGCCACGGATCAAGATAAACATCTGCCTGCTGACAGTAAATTCCTTTATCATTAAAAGCTAAAAGTGGTATTTTCATGTCGGTAACATTTAGATATTTATTAAAATTCATGGCACAGTTCTACCAAAGTTAGCTTTTAATAATAGCTTCTATTTTACAATTTCGTCTTATTAATTTATTAAATTACAACTTTTAATATTGTCTTATGAGATATTCAAAATATCATTTGTACTTTTGTACAAAAATTAGATAATTCGTAATTTTAAATTATTTCATCCCAATTTTTAAACTTAAATAACATGTTAAAAGGATTCTTTCATGTACCGAAAGCGGTAAACGAGCCAGTTAAAGCATACGCACCGAACTCGCCAGAAAAAATAGCTGTTCAGGCAGCGTATACTTCAATGTGGAACTCTAAAATCGATGTTCCATTATACATTGGTAGTGAAGAAATCAAAACTGGAAATACAAAAACAATCTCAGCTCCTCACGATCACAAACATATTGTAGGAACTTATCATTTAGCTGAAAAACAACATATCGAAAAAGCAATTGCTAATGCTCTTGAATCAAGAAAAGCATGGGCAAATATGGCATGGGAACAACGTGCTGCTATTTTCTTAAAAGCTGCTGAACTTATTGCTGGTCCATACAGAGCGCGTATCAATGCTGCAACAATGATTGGTCAGTCTAAAAATATTCACCAGGCAGAAATTGATGCTTCTTGCGAATTGATCGACTTTTTACGTTACAACGTAGAATTTATGACTCAAATCTACGGAGATCAGCCAAAATCTGATTCTACTACATGGAATCGTTTAGAGTACAGACCTCTTGAAGGTTTTGTGTACGCTATTACTCCTTTCAACTTTACTGCTATCGCTGCAAACCTTCCTGCAAGTGCTGCTATGATGGGTAACGTTGTAATCTGGAAACCAAGTGATAGCCAGGTTTTCTCTACAAAAATTATTATCGAAGTTTTCAAAGAAGCTGGTGTTCCTGATGGCGTTATCAACGTTGTTTTTGGAGATGCTTTAATGATTACAGATACTGTATTGGCAAGCCGCGATTTCGCAGGAGTTCACTTTACAGGTTCAACTCACGTATTTAAAGATATCTGGGCTAAAATTGGTGCAAACATCCACAATTATAAAACATACCCAAGAATCGTTGGAGAAACTGGTGGTAAAGATTTTATCATTGCGCATCCAAGTGCTAACGTAAAACAAGTTACTACAGGAATTACTCGTGGAGCATTTGAATTTCAAGGACAAAAATGTTCTGCTGCTTCAAGAGCTTATATTCCACAAAGTTTATGGCCTGCAGTAAAAGAACAATTAATTGCTGATGTAAAATCTATGAAAATGGGTTCTCCGGAAGATTTCGGAAACTTTATTACAGCGGTTATTCACGAAGGTTCTTTTGATAAATTAGCTGGTTTTATTGATCAGGCTAAGAAAGATGCTGATGCTGAAGTTATCATTGGAGGAAATTATGATAAATCTGTAGGGTACTTTATTGAGCCAACAGTTATTGTAACTACAAACCCAAAATATACTACAATGGAAACCGAATTATTCGGACCGGTAATTACAATCTACGTATACGAAGATGCTAAATGGGAAGAAACTTTAGAATTAGTTGATACTACTTCTGAGTACGCTTTAACAGGAGCTGTATTTAGCCAGGATCGTTACGCTATTGAAGTAGCAACTACGAAATTGCAAAATGCTGCAGGTAACTTCTACATCAATGATAAACCAACAGGAGCTGTTGTAGGTATGCAACCATTTGGTGGTGCAAGAGCATCTGGAACTAACGATAAAGCAGGTTCTGCATTGAACTTATTGCGTTGGGCTTCTCCAAGAACTATTAAAGAAACTTTTGTAACTCCAGAAGATTACAGATACCCTTTCTTAGGTTAATATTTTGTTTCCCATTTAAAAGTTTCCTGTTTTAGAAACTTTTGTCAAGATAAAAAGGTCGAATCTTATGATTCGACCTTTTGTTTTATTGTACTCTATATTTTCTCTTCGATATACAAATTCGCTATTTCTTCTAAATAATCCTCAGGATGAAAGCCTTGTGAATTGGTCAGGATAATTACAACAACATCAATTCTTTTCGATTATGATATTCCCTTCATTACTCCATACGTCAGGAATTTCGCAAATATACATAAATAACTGTTTTACCGTAATATTATGCCATGTCTTTGGCAAACTGTCTATATATTTTGAAATCGGATCTTCCAGTTTTAATTTATTATTTTCTATCAATTGTAAACCAATAATCTTGTTTTGCTGTATGATCTCTTTTATGCGCTTATTTACGGTGTTGTCTAAAATTGTGTTGTCTGGCATATAGCCAGCTTCGATCCCATCAGCAAATCTGGAAATTTTATAAGTCTCTGCATTATGACTGAACATTTTATGTTTTTTGTAGTCTTGAGAAAACAGTTGCGATGTATTCATTACAATCAGAATACAAATGGTGCTTTTAATAGTTCTTTTCATTTTTGTTTTGGTTTAATAGTTCTTCTGGCTAAAAAGGTTTTTACTTTAGTACATTGCTTAAAAACGACACTAGCACGATAATAAATTTGATCATTGTTTCTATTTTTTAGCGAATATAATAGAAGCTGTTACCTCCTTTTTTCTGAGCAAACGAAAACCTTGTTTTCGCATTTGAATACCTGATTTGCCTGTTTTATTCAATTCGTATGCTCAAATGTGGTTTTTAAAAGCAAAAACGCCTTATTTATCCCGGCGGATAAAGCTTATCTCTATATTTTATTATCTTGGCTCCCAATTAAAATACAATATGAATTTTATCAAAAAACTTGATTTTAAAAGAATTGGACTTCATTGTTTGTACTGGATCTTCTTCTTATGGTTTTACATTTCGGGAAAGTCTGATGACGAAGGTTATTTTGAATATATATTTGTCTATTTCTTTAAAATAATAGCACAGGCAACTGTTGGTTATGGTCTTATCTATTTTATTATTCCTCAAACATTAAATAAAAAGAGACCTTTACTTTTTATCTTTTCTGCTCTTAGCTGGCTGTATTTAATATTTGCGTTGTTAATGACTTTAAAATATTATTACCTCGAACCAAAATTTCCTGGCTTTTTTGATGAATGGCTTGGACATAAAATGACCGTACCTGAAAGGCTTACTTCATTTAAACTTATATTCAGAGAATTCTCTTTTATTACTTATCCTGTTATCATTTTAGGTTTTATTAGTTTTAACCGTAAACAGCAACGTCTTTTAAAACTGGAAGAAGAGAAAAAATCAATGGAACTAAAAGTCCTGAAGAATCAGCTGAATCCGCATTTTCTTTTTAATACTTTAAACAATCTCTACACGCTGACACTAAAAAAAGATGAGAAAGCACCTGAGATTATTGCTAAATTATCTGAAATTCTTGATTTTGTCCTTTACCGCTGTAATGAAGACTATGTTTCTATAGAGAAAGAAATCGCTTTGATTGAAAATTATATTGCTTTAGAGAAGTTACGATACAGTGATAATCGATTGGCTATTTCTTTTACAAAAGACATTCAGGAAAGCGTTAAAATTTCACCTTTAATCATACTGACTTTTATAGAAAATGCTTTCAAACATGGTGTAATCAATGAAACTGAAAAAGCAACTATTGCACTGCATTTAGAAAGTACACGAAATCAAATTTTGTTTACTATCGAAAATACAAAACCTCAAAATGAGTTAAGCAATGTTTCTAATAAATCCAGAATTGGATTAGAGAACGTGCGAAAACAACTGGATTTATTATATCCTAAAAAACATGAGCTCGAAATACAAGAAACACAAACCAATTACAAAGTCAAACTTTATCTTACGCTATAACACATTCCTAAATGAAGAAATATTTACTACCTACTCTTTTCATTCTTTGTTCTTTTTTTAAAGTACAAAGCCAAACGAAAACTATTGATACTTTAGTCGATGTTGGCAATCATAAAATTCATTTCAAAATTGTACCGGGCAAAGGAACTCCTGTTCTTTTTGATGCGGGTGGAGGAAATGACGGATCAGTGTGGAATTCTATTTTAGATCCGATTTCAAAAATTACCAATGCACCGCTGATTACTTACGATCGTGCTGGATTTGGAACAAGTACTATCGATACTTTACAAACAGATGAATCTAAACATGGTATTATAAGCAGCATTGAAGATTTAGAAATTGGTCTAAAGAAATTAGGCTACGATAAAGATATTGTCTTAGTTTCCCATTCGTATGGAGGTTATCTTTCTAAGCTTTATGCATCCAGACACCCTAAATTAGTAAAAGGTGTTGTTTTAATTGATGTCAATCACAACTATTATGAAGATGGTTATATTGAAAAAGTGCTGGCAACACAGGATAAACTTATTCCACAATGGAAAAAGAATAACAAAGGCACTTATTATATGTCTGCTACCATTCAGGAAACGGTCAGGATTATGAGTAAAGTTAAAATTCCGCAACATATTCCGGTAATTGATTTTGTGAATGGAATTCCTTTCTTAAAAACCACTGAAGAAATAGAACGCTGGAAAGAATGCCACCGAAATTACGTTGCTAATAATTCTAATGTTACAGGTATTACAGCGCATGATTGTGGTCATGGTATCTGGGTGGGTAATCCGTCATTGGTTATTACTTCAATTTCAAAAATATACGCCGGCTCATCAAAACAAAAAGCAGAAATTCAGGAACACGCCCTCGAATATGCTTTGACAGCAAACAATCAAGAAAAAGCAGATGTTTTAGCCTTTAATAATTCTGAAGATGATTTAAACACTTGGGGATATGAGCTATTAAGAAAAAATGAAAATCATAAAGCAGCAGAAGTTTTTAAACTCAATATTACACTGAATCCACAAAGTTCTAATGCTTATGACAGCTATGGAGAAGCTTTACTAAAAACAGATCAAAAGCAAGAAGCAATAAAAATGTATAAAAAGGCAATTGAGCTAAATCCTGAAAGTGCAAATGCTAAAGAAGTTTTAGAAAGAATTTCAAAAGACAGCGCAAAACAACTACATTAGATTTTTTTTATTCTATTCTTTTTTTGATGAAATACAAATGCATTATTGTTGACGACGAACCTCTGGGACGAGAATTAATTGCTTCGCATCTAGTAAATTTTGAAAGTTTCGAATTAATCGATTCTTTTGAAAATGCGCTAAAAGCGTATACCTTTCTGGAAACAAATACGGTCGATTTAATTTTTCTGGATATTGAAATGCCTTTACTAAAAGGAAATGATTTTCTGAAAAAACTAAAAAACCCGCCTAAAGTTATTTTCACAACTGCTTACCGCGAATATGCCATAGAAGGTTATGAACTCAATGTGATTGATTATCTTTTAAAACCCATTACGTTTGATCGCTTTTTTGTTTCCATCGAAAAATTCAAACAATTACAAAGTGTAAAAAAGGAAGTTAAAACGAATCAGGAGAATCATATTTTTGTGACGAGCGGAAGTAAAAACATCAAAATAATCTTTGATGAAATTTTATACGTAGAAAGCTTAAAAGATTATATAACGATACATCTGGAGAACGGAAAATCACATCACATCAAACAAAATATTTCGGTTTTTGAAAAACTGCTCGATACTGATTTCATCCGAATTCATCGTTCTTTTATTATTCAGTCCAAAAAACTGACGGCGTATTCTAAAAATGAAGTTGAAATTAACTCGGTAGAAATTCCAATTGGTAACAGCTACAAAGAAAACTGGCTGGCGTACCTCAACACTTCTAAATAAAAAATCCCCATGACTTTAAATCTAAAATCATGGGGATTCTGTTTATCCTTTAAAATAAATTAAAACTTATTTTCAACCTCAGCGGCCTCAAGCATTAAATAATGCAGATCGGTATTTTTCACAAAAGGTTTTAAAAGTTCACTTCCTGGTCCAAACATAGCCAGTTCAACATAATCAGCAGAGTGATCCATACTGATCCAACCTACAGAATTGATCTTACCCTGCATATCTGAAAAAGCTTTATAAGGTAACTTTTTGTAGTTGTACAAGCCTTCTTCTTTATGCAAACCGTCATAATAGCTTAGTACCGTTTTTGCTTCCTCTTCTTTTACCGAGTGTCCGTTTGCTTTTTCTATAATTTCACGAACCTGCGCAACAGACGTATCCGATTTTATCTGATTCAGAATCCACTCGTTTGTTTGCGTATATTTTTGAATACTATCAAAATTATTGTTGGCATCTTTACCATAAATAATCCCAGGATTAGCATTTCCGTGATCCGTAGTAATGATAACTAATGTTTCTTTGTCTTTCTCTGCAAAGTCTATGGCTACTCTTACGGCTTCATCAAATTCAATCTGCTCATGAAGCAAAGCTGCAATATCGTTTCCATGTGCAGCCCAGTCTACTTTACCACTCTCGACTTGAAGAACAAAACCTTTACCATGGTTTTTCATTCTGTCGATAGCCTTCTGTGTCATTTCTCCCAGACTTGGAACTGTCCTTTGTAAAGTATCATCATTATTTCTATCAACATAGTACGGAAGCGCATCTTCAGCAAATACACCTAAAATTGGCTGAGAGCTTAAAGCACCCTCCATTTGAGATCGTGTTTTTACTACCTGATATCCTTTTGCTTTATAGGCAGCAAATACATCTTTTTTATCTTTTCTTAATTCAGGGCTAAAGTATTTTAATCCACCACCCATCATAATATCAAACCCAAGTTCTAAATACTGCTCTGCAATATCTTCCTGAGCATTTCTGCTTTTACTGTTGACACAAAAACCTGCTGGCGTTGCATGTGTAATAGGAACGGTCGTTACGCAACCTGCCATTTTTCCGGCTTTTTTAAATTTTTGCCAGATTGGTAAATTCGGTGCTCCTTCCGGACTAACATTTAGTGCTCCATTATTAACGCGGAAACCTCCACCCCATGAAGAACTTCCCGCAGACGAATCTGTTACAATAGAATTCGCAGATGCGGTATCCATCAAAGCACGGGAAACAAGACTGTCTTTGTATAATTGTATCCAGGTAGAACCTTTACCTGTTTTTCTGTTCAAAAATATATCGGCCATATTTAAAGTTCCGGTACTCATTCCGTCACTCACTAAAAAAATAATGTTTTTGGCTTTTTTATTTTTGTTGATTGATTCTAAATCTAAAACATTCGCAGCTCCCTGAAACGGATTCATAACTGCTGCTCCAATGGTTAATAAAGAACCACTTTTAAAGAACTTTCTTCTATTCATTATAATAATTAATTTTCTAAGTAATAATATGAGATTGCATTGTATCGAAATGCATTACACTACAAATTTCAAAGGCAGGTGTACCACTTTTTTAGTTTCAAAAAACTCATCTTCAAAAATGGTCGATAAATCATATAAGGTAGCTTTAGGAAAATCTTTTAGTTCCTCTGTTAAGTCACCACCTTTCAGATATAAAATTCCGTTTTTCAACGTATGCTTGTGTTGTTTTTTAATTTTGGTTCTAATCCACGACACAAAATCCGGCATATTGGTTACGGCACGGCTTACGATAAAATCAAAATCACCTTTTACATTTTCAGCACGAAGTTGTTCTGCTTTTACATTTTTTAATTCTAATGCATCAGCAACACCTTGTACTACTTTTATTTTTTTGGCAATGACATCGATAAGATAAAAACGTGTTTCCGGGAAAAGAATCGCTAACGGAATTCCTGGGAATCCACCTCCGGTTCCAACATCAAGAACAGTTGTTCCTGGCTCAAATTTCATGATTTTTGCAATTCCAAGTGAATGCAAAACGTGTTTTGTATATAAGGCATCAATATCTTTGCGCGAAATAACATTGATTTTTTCATTCCAGTCGTGATATAAAAAATCTAATTTTTGAAATTGTTCGATTTGAATGTCGGTCAAATCAGGAAAATATTTCAGAATCTCATCCATTGCTCTATTTTTTTAACAAAAGTAATACTTTACGATTGAAATATTTAACTCAATTTTGCAAATTGAAAATTTATAATAATTACCTTTGAAACTTATTTAAAATAATTATGAATAAGACGATCCCAACATTTGCGAAGCAAGACAATCTGAAGTTCTTTCGAACACTTAATTCTCGGGTAAACAATTACTTCAAGGAAAACAACATTCAGAAAACCGGAAACTGGAAGCTGCATTTAAAAGCGGTTATTTTATTCGCGGTTTTCCTAACGCCTTATTTTTTAATACTTACACTTAACATGCCTTTCTGGGTAATGATCATTTTATCAGTCGTAATCGGAATTGGAATGGCTGGAGTTGGAATGAACGTGATGCACGACGGAAATCACGGTTCTTATTCAAACAAAAACTGGATTAACAAATTCATGGGAGGAACAATTTATGTTCTTGCCGGAAACGTTTATAATTGGCAGGTACAACATAATGTACTGCACCACACCTATACTAATATTCCCGGACACGACGAAGATTTAGATGCCGGAAGAATTATCCGATTTACAAAAGATGCTGAATGGCATAGTTTTCATCGTTTTCAGCATTACTATTCTGTTTTTCTTTACGGATTACTAACCTTTAACTGGGCGATTACTACCGATTTTAAACAAATGCGTAATTACCTGAAAAGAAAACTTTCTTATGGTGAAGCCAAAAGCCCTAAGATTCTTTGGACTACTTTAATTATTACCAAAATAATTTACGTTTCGATCTGGATTGTATTACCAATCGTGATTGGAATTACATGGTGGAAAGTTCTTGTTGGCTTTTTTATCATGCATTACACAGCTGGATTAATCTTAAGCGTTGTGTTTCAATTAGCACACGTTGTAGAAGAAACTACAAATCCTTCTCCAAATGAATTAGGAGAAATGGACAATACATGGGCAATTCACCAATTGTTTACCACTACTAATTTTGCACCTAAAAATGCTATTGTAAACTGGTACACAGGCGGATTAAACCATCAAATCGAACACCATATTTTCCCGAATATCAGTCATATTCACTATGGTAAAATTGCAAAAATTGTAAAAGAAACAGCAAAAGAATGCAATTTACCTTACTATGAATACAAAACCATGACAAGCGCTGTTATTGCTCACTTTAAGCATTTGCGCGAATTGGGAATGAAACCGGAACTAGCATAATACAAATAATCCTGTATCGACAGGTACAGGATTATAATACAATTTCAATATAATATTAAACCGCAATTAACTACACAATGAATCACATTCTTTCGGACAGAATCAACAACTTAGCAACATCACAAACCTTGGCAATGGCAGCATTAGCACGCGAATTAAAAGCACAAGGAAAAGACATTATCAGTTTAAGTTTAGGTGAGCCTGACTTTAACACTCCAGATTTTATTAAAGAAGCCGCTAAACGCGCAATCGACGAAAATTACAGTACTTATTCTCCAGTAGACGGTTATCAGGAATTAAAAGAAGCGGTTTGCAGAAAATTCAAAAGAGATAACGGATTAGACTACAAACCATCTCAAATTGTAGTTTCTACAGGAGCAAAACAATCTTTATACAACATTGCTCAGGTAATGCTAAACGATGGTGATGAGGTTATTTTACCTGCACCTTACTGGGTTTCTTATTTCGAAATCGTAAAACTTTCAGGTGGAGTTCCTGTTGAGGTTCCTACTTCTGTAGAAACAGATTTTAAAATTACACCAGAACAATTAGAAGCAGCAATCACACCAAAAACAAAAATGATGTGGTTTAGCTCACCTTGTAATCCTTCTGGATCTGTTTACAGCAGAGAAGAGTTAACAGCTCTTGCAAAAGTGTTAGAAAAACATCCAAATATATATGTAGTTGCTGATGAGATTTATGAGCACATTAATTTCTCAGGAACTTTTTGCAGCATTGGTTCAATCCCGGGTATGTTAGAAAAAACAATTACCGTAAACGGAGTTGCAAAAGCATTTGCTATGACAGGATACAGAATTGGTTATATCGGAGCTCCTGAATTTATCGCAAAAGCGTGTACAAAAATTCAAGGTCAGGTAACTTCCGGAGCGAACTCTGTAGCACAACGCGCTACTATTACTGCTGTAGATGCTGATCCAAGCGTATTAAACGAAATGGTTCAGGCTTTCCACGGTCGTAGAGATTTAGTTGTTGGATTGTTAAAAGAAATTCCAGGTGTAAAAATCAACGTTCCGGAAGGAGCATTCTACGTTTTCCCAGACGTTTCTTCTTTCTTCGGAAAAACATTAAGAGGAACTGAAATTAAAGATGCAAACGACGTTTCTATGTATTTGTTAGCTGAGGCAAACGTTGCAACGGTAACAGGAGATGCTTTTGGAAATCCAAACTGTATTCGTTTCTCTTACGCAACAAGCAACGACATTTTAAAAGAAGCTTTACGCAGAATCAAAGAAGCTTTGACTGTGTAATCAATATTCATACTTATACAAATAAGGCCTCTGGAAATTCCAGAGGCTTTTTTTATTCTGCGTGCGGCATTTAGATTAATTACAATTTTTCTAATTTAGAAGTTAACATAATGTGATATGTTTGCAACTTCAATTAATAAAACCAATCACAAAAATGAAAAAAAGATTTCTTCTAATTTTGACCGTTATACTATTTTCTAAAAATATTACTGCTCAAGTAAATCCAGACTTAATGATTTCCGTTTTTTACAAAGGCGAAAGTGAAAAGATTAATAACGAAAATTCTTCTGCTATATATGATGAAATTTATGACATGTTTGAAAAGTACAATGCCATTTCAGAAAAAGCAAGTCTTAAAAAATTTGATGAGAAAGAAGTTTTCTTCAAAAGCAATCTTTCTGAAGAAAAATTAATTTCCTGCATCGATTCGCTGTCAAAAAATTCTAAATTAAGCTTAATCACTCAATTTAAAAAGCAACAACTTGTACTTGAATCAAATTTCCCGAGTTTCTTTCAAAAAAACAATAGTCTTGATTTTGTCAAAATAAATTTAAGATCCTTTGATGCAATTAATGAAAACAAAAAGAAAATAATGATTGACAGTATCCATGCCAGAGCCGAGAATAGTGGTACGCTTTTAGAAAAAGATTTAATCTATCATACAATCAAACTTCAGGATAACATTAATATTTCGTCAAAAAAAGCGACAGGATTTGCAACATATAATGTAAAAATCTTAACAGACTATGCTATTCAAAAATTAAATAAAGCAAATTTAATTACTACGTTTTCAATAAATAAAAAGGAAATAAAAATAGTAGAAATTTATAACAAAATTTTTGTTTTTGATGTTTTAAACGAAAGCAATGACTTCACTAAAAAAGCTGAAAATTTTAATTATTGGGCACTTGACATCAATAACAAAAACGAAATAAAATGGGGATCAAACATGTATTATCTTATCTACAAAGATGTTTATAATATCTTTAAACTGAATAGAAAAACAACTAAAGAAGAGTTGAAAAAACTTTTGCCAGTAGAAAAATTACAAAGAATGAAAGAAAATGGATTTTATAATGTAATCGAACATGAGCACGCGTTTGACAATAATATCTTATTTTATTCAAAAATATATGGTATATCAAAAGATATTAAAGTAAAAATATAAATAACTGTTTTCTTCAATTTAAAATATTTTCAGATAGTAGTTACAAAAAATCAGAAATAAAACTTTCACAATTCCCATTCTACAATTTTATAAACAAGCTCTATAATTCTGTAAAACAAGAGGTTTCATAAAGTCCCATCTTTGTAATATAAATTAATTAAAAAATTGAAATTATGTCACATACACATGAAACCACAAAAGAAACAGTTAGTACATTAGAAGGATTAATTTCTATTCTGGAAGATGGAAAATTAGGGTATACTAATGCAGCAGAGCATGTAGAGAACTCAAGTATTAAAGCAGACTTTTTAGACTATGCCCGAGAAAGAGCATTATTTATTGTCGAAATTCAGGATCAAATCAATAAACTAGGAAAATCTACAGACACTTCAGGCGGAGGTCCGTTAGGTGCCTTACACCGTACTTGGATCGATATTAAATCATCGTTTACAGGTGGTGATACAGAAGCAATTGTAAATGCTTGTATTACAGGAGAAGAAGCAGCCATCGAAAAATACAAAATGGCATTAGAAAAAGACGAGCTTGAGCCAAATCAAATCGCTATTGTTTCAAAACAATTAAACAGTATCGAAAATACTTTGACAAAAATTAAAGCCCGCAAATTATCTTAATACATACCGTATTTAGACAATAGAAAAACTACTTGATTATTAAATTCAAGTAGTTTTTTTTGTTTAAAAATGTTTTTGATTGAATTTGCATATCGCGAATCGCGATATGCAAATTCAATCAAAATTTCCCTAGCTCACAAACATCCAAAATTGTTTCTTTAAATAACTTCATTCCATATTACGTTAACAATTTCAAAAAAACTCCTTCAGTATTAGCAAACTCAAATAATTTATAAGACCTTTGCACACTTTTTTTCGGGAATACCACAAAAAGCCTAAAGTTTTAGAAATGAAGAAGAAAATCGAAATATTAGCTCCTGCTAAAGATTTAATTGGAGGAATGGCAGCCATTAACAGTGGTGCCGATGCCGTTTATATTGGTGCGCCGCAATTTGGAGCCCGATCAAATGCGAACAACTCTATAGAAGATGTTGCCGCATTGGTACAATATGCACACTTATTTAATGCTCAGGTTTTTGTGGTAATGAATACCATTTTATACGACAATGAATTAGAAACCTGTCGCAAAATGATCTGGGAATTGTATGATATTGGTGTTGATGCGCTAATCATTCAGGATATGGCAATTATGGAAATGGACTTACCTCCTATCGTACTTCATGCCAGCACACAAGCAAACAACCGTGATGCCGATAAAATTAAGTTCCTAAAAGATGCTGGAATCAAACGTGTGGTTTTAGCCCGCGAATTAAACCTGCATCAAATAAAAGAAATCAGCGACAAAGCAGATGTTGAATTAGAATTTTTCGTTACCGGTGCTCTTTGTGTATCATTCAGCGGAAACTGTTATATGAGTGTAGCCAACGGAGAACGTAGTGCCAATCGTGGTTCTTGCGCTCAAAACTGTCGTTTGCCTTATAACCTAATCGACGGAAACGGCGATACTTTAATCAAAAACAGTCACTTACTTTCTATAAAAGACTTAGATATTTCAGATCAAATTCCAAATCTTATCGAAGCGGGAATTGTTTCTTTCAAAATTGAAGGTCGTTTGAAAGATGTTGTTTACGTAAAAAACAACGTTTCTTTCCTACGCCAGAAATTAGACAGCTTTTTAGAGGCCGAAGGAAACGATAAATACATAAAAGCTTCTTCTGGAAAATGTACTTATACTTTTGATTCTTCTTTAAGCAGAACGTTCAACCGTGGTTATACAGATTATTTTGTAAACGACAGAAACCATAGTATCGGTTCTTGGGAAAGCCCAAAATCAAAAGGACAATATATTGGTAAATTGGTTAGAACTGTTGGAAATGCTTACGAAATCGAAAACGGAGAATTCCTGAACAATGGAGACGGACTTTGCTTTATCAACGAAAACAATGAAGCCGACGGAATTTATGTAAATAAAGCGGAGAACGGAATAATCTATCCAAATGTTTTAAAAGACATCAAACCGGGAACTTTCATTTACCGTAACAACGATGCTGCATTTATTAAAATTGTAGAAAGAGAAGACAGTGCGGTTCGAAAAATCAGCACCATTTTATTGCTTACAGAAAACGAAACAGGTTTTGAACTAATCGCTACTGATGAAGACGGAAACGTAAGCACAGTAACTTTAGAACATCCGAAAGAAACAACAAAAAATAACGAATCGATCGCTGAAAACTTCAAGACCCAATTGGCAAAAACAGGTTTCACACCTTATACCGCCGATGAAATTAATGTAATGTTTTCTCAAAACTGGTTCCTTCCTATTTCAAAAATCAACGAAATGAGAAGAACGGTTTATGATCAGCTTACAGAAATTCGTTTAGCAAATTACAAGCGCGAAGAACACCAATTGGTAAAAACATCGCATCCTTATCCGGAAACCAAACTTGATTTCATGTACAACGTTTCGAACAAAACAGCACGTAAATTCTACGAGCGTCATGGCGTTACCGAAATCGAAAAAGCATTTGAATTGCAATGGGATCCAGGAAAATCACGTGTAATGACAACCAAATATTGCATTAAATACGAATTAAAAAAATGCCCAATACACCAGAAAGATATCATGGGGGTTAAAGTAAAAGAACCATTGGTTTTAAAACAAGGCGAACTTGAATACAAACTAAAATTCAATTGCAAACCTTGCGAAATGGAAATCTGGGAAAAAGATGCTGAATTTGAAATCGAAGAAGATCACTTTCACTAACTATACAAAACCGATACTTTTAAAGTGTCGGTTTTTTTGTTTTGGGCGTGTCCACAAGGGCCGGGCTATTCGCTGCAAGTCCTCGCTCTTCCTTCGTCAGGCTCCGGGCTATCCGCTTCTATCCCTCACGCAAAGCTACCCATTGAAATTTTAGATTTCAGATTTTAGACTTTAGATTCAATGTTTCATGCTTTAGACCTTACGTTCTTTAGTAAAACTATCCACAATCTTGTCTTTTCTCTATCATTACTTAATCCTTCTACAAAAACAATGCTCCCCCACCTAAATCTTTTTGATCTTTACTGTTAAAAGCATTTTTTCGTTACTTTTACTACTCCTTTTATATTACAATATTTCAAATATATTCCTATGAAAATACTACTTCTGGGTTCAGGCGAATTAGGCAAAGAATTTGCCATTGCCGCACAACGAATCGGACAAACTATAATCGCTGTCGATAGTTACGAAAATGCTCCTGCAATGCAAGTGGCACATGGTTTCGAAGTAATTAATATGCTCGATGGCGATGCACTGGATCAAATCGTAGCCAAACACAAACCAGATTTTATCGTTCCGGAGATCGAAGCTATCCGAACAGAACGTTTTTACGATTACGAAAAACAAGGTATTACCGTAGTTCCTTCTGCAAAAGCAGCCAACTTTACCATGAATCGTAAAGCCATTCGTGATTTAGCTTCTAAAGAACTGGGGCTAAAAACAGCAAAATATCAATACGCCACTTCAGCAGAAGAACTACAAAAAGCAGTTCAGCAAGTTGGAATTCCGTGTGTGGTGAAACCTTTAATGTCTTCTTCAGGAAAAGGACAATCGACTATAAAAACCGAAGGTGATATCGAAAAAGCATGGCAATATGCCGTTGCAGGTTCTCGTGGCGATGTAATCGAAGTTATTGTAGAGGCATTTGTAAATTTTCATTCTGAAATTACACTTTTAACCATTACTCAAAACAACAACCCAACCTTATTTTGCGCTCCTATCGGTCACAGACAAGAACGTGGCGACTATCAGGAAAGCTGGCAGCCTGCTTTAGTTTCTGAAAAAGATTTGTATGAAGCTCAGGATATGGCAGAAAAAATCACAGAAGCACTTGGCGGAGCAGGACTTTTTGGTGTTGAATTTTTCCTAACCAATGATGGTGTTTATTTCTCTGAACTTTCTCCACGCCCGCATGATACCGGAATGGTAACTTTAGCAGGAACTCAAAATTTTAACGAATTCGAATTGCATCTGCGCGCTATTTTAAGCTTGCCAATTTTTGAAATAACACTGGAAAAAACAGGCGCAAGTGCTGTTATTCTGGCCTCAGCAGATTCTAACAATCCTACTTTTACAGGAATCGAAAAAGTAGCAGCTCTACCAAAAACCGATTTCAGAATATTCGGAAAACCTACTTCAAGACCTTATCGCAGAATGGGTGTTGTATTAAGCAATGATACATTGGCAACACCAATTGAAGAAGTAATAGAACGCGCGAAAGCAACCGCAACATTAATAACCGTAAACGCTTAAAAAATGAAAAAACTAGTATTTATGATTTTCCTTTTTATCGGAATCTCAACTCAGGCTCAAAGTAAAAAAGTAATCGACAAACCACAAATTGTAGAAGCTTCGTGTGGCGAATGCCAATTCGGAATGAAAGGTAAAAGCTGTGATTTGGCTGTTCGTATTGATGGCAAAACCTATTTCGTTGACGGTACAACTATTCACGATCATGGTGATGCACATGCAGAAGATGGATTTTGCAACGCGATCAGAAAAGCTTCTGTAACTGGAGCAATTGAAAAAAACCGTTTTAAAGCGACTTCATTCACTTTGGTAAACGAAAAATAATGGCATTGATTCTTGAAAACATTGCCAAACACGTTTCCTTAACTCGAGAAGAACAAGCGTTATTTTTATCCAAAACTGAAACAAATTTTTACAAAGCCAAAACAATATTATTGAGTGCCGGTGAAGTGTGCAAACATTCGTATTTCGTTAATTCAGGAATCCTAAGAAGCTTTAACATCAATGATAACATCGTAGAACATGTCTTGTCTTTTTCCTGCGAAGGCTGGTGGATGAGTGACATGTACAGTTATTTTTCTCAAAAACCGGGACAGCTTTTTATTGAAGTTCTAGAAGATGCAGAAGTAATTTCATTATCAAAAGAAAATCAGGAACAATTGTATCTTGAGATTCCAAAATTAGAACGCTTTTTCAGAATTTTGATCGAGAATTCATTAGTTGCCAATCAACAGCGCTTAATGGATAATTTAAGTTTACCCGCTGAAGAACGCTTTGAGAAATTCTGTGCTAAATACGGAACATTGGTTCACAAAGTTCCTCAAAAACAAATTGCTTCTTTTATTGGCGTTACACCTGAATTTTTCAGCAAAATGAAAGCTAGGCTTTTGAAGAAATAAAAAAACAAGAAAACCAGTTCAATGAACTGGTTTTCTTTTGAATTAAAATTGCTCAACCTCTGTAGAATGTTTCATTGCGGTAGTTGAAGATCTTCCTATCGTAACCGTATTCTGAACGGCATCAAAATAAGAAGTTCCCACAAATGCCTGATGTTTTACAGCTCTGAATCCGCTTTGCTGTAAAGCAAATTCTCGTTCCTGCAATTCAGAGTAGCCTGCCATTCCGCGTTCTTTATAGGCCTTAGACAATTCGAACATACTTGTATTTAAAGCATGGAATCCTGCAAGTGTAATAAACTGAAATTTATATCCCATTGCAGCAAGATCTTCTCTAAACGTTTCCATCTCAGCTACTGATAACTTTGCAGCCCAGTTAAAAGAAGGAGAACAATTGTACGCCAG
Organism: Flavobacterium hercynium; assembly: GCF_002217285.1. GTDB lineage: Bacteria > Bacteroidota > Bacteroidia > Flavobacteriales > Flavobacteriaceae > Flavobacterium > Flavobacterium hercynium. The sequence goes on from NZ_MUGW01000002.1 coordinate 161,060, forward strand.
CATTTTATCAGGAAATTCCTTTTTCATTGCATCAGCAAATTTTTTAGCATATACCAAATCAGGATTACTGGTTTCCATCCAAATCAAATCAGCATAAGGTGCGTAGCTCAATCCTCTTGCAATCCCTTGGTCAATACCATTTTTTACATAAAAAAAGCCTTCATTGGTTTTCTCACCAGTAATAAATTTAGCATCACGCGGATCAGCATCGCTGGTCAGTAAATTTGCAGCGTCAGCATCTGTTCTTGCCACAATCAAAGTCGAAACTCCCATTACATCTGCTGCTAAACGAGCCGCAATCAATTTGTTTATCGCTTCCTGAGTGGGCACCAGAACTTTACCTCCTAAGTGCCCGCATTTTTTAGCCGAACTTAATTGATCCTCAAAATGAACTCCAGACGCTCCGGCCTCGATCATCGATTTCATTAATTCAAAAGCATTCAGATTTCCCCCAAAACCTGCTTCTGCATCAGCTACAATCGGAACCAGATAATCTTTTTTATCTTCTACCTCATTTACTACCTGAATCTGATCAGCACGTAATAAGGCACTGTTTATTTTTTTTACTACCATTGGCACGCTGTTTACCGGGTATAGCGATTGATCAGGATACATTTCTCCCGCCAAATTAGCATCGGCAGCTACTTGCCAGCCACTCAAATAAATAGCTTCTAAGCCCGCATCGACTTCCTGAATAGCCTGATTTCCGGTTAATGCGCCCAAACCCGCAACATAATCCTGATTTTTTAACTTGCTCCATAATTTTTGCGCTCCCATTTTGGCAATAGAATGCTCAATATGATACGAACCCTGAAGCGTAATTACCTCTGTAGCCGTGTACGGACGTTCAACTCCTTTCCATCTTAGGTTTGTAATCCAATCGTTAATCAATTCCTGAATTCTGTCTTCTGTAGTTTTCATAAATAATATAGTTAAGTTGGTTAGTAAAGCTTTTTATTAAATCAATTAAAAATTGAGAATTAAAAATTAAAAATGTTTTTTCACGCGGATTTAGAAAGTATTACAGATAACGCCAGATTTTTAATTTTTAATTTTTAATTGATCAAAGGTATTTGTAACACGGAATCGTTAGAAAGTCAACGAAATCAGCATTTACAACTAGCCTTTCCAGCACTTTTTCTGCTAGCGGAAATTGTCTTTTTTCGTAAATTTCTTCGCCCAATTCATTTTTAATTTTCTCAAATTCATCTAAAGTCAATTCGTGATAATGAGCGAGATCTAATTTTTTACCGGTATCCAAAACCACTTTATTCTGTAGCCATTGCCACAATTGCGATCTCGATATTTCGGCAGTTGCTGCATCTTCCATTAAATTGTGCAAAGCAGCTGCACCTTGTCCGTTTAACCAAGAAGCCAGATACAATACCGCAATATTGATGTTTTTACGAACACCAGTCTCTGTAATAATTCCGATTGGTGGTTCAATCAGATCTGCCTCTGTGATTTTACGGTATTCTCTTTTAACATGAATCTGATTCGGACCTGGCATTCCGGCATCAAAAACATTCTTAGCCAGTGCAACCAAATCAGGATGTGCTACCCAGGTTCCGTCATGACCATTTCGAACTTCACGTTCTTTATCTGTTTTTACTTTTGCGAAAGCAATAGCATTGGCTTCTTCATTGTTTTTAATTGGAATTTGTGCTGCCATACCGCCAATAGCATGAATACCGCGTTTATGACATCGCTGAATCACCAGATTTGAATAAGCATCCATAAAAGGTGACGTCATATTTACCTGATCGCGATCCGGCACGATGAACTTTGGATTTTTTCGGAATTTCTTGATATAAGAAAAAATATAATCCCAACGCCCACAATTCAATCCTACGATATGCTCCTTCAATTCATATATTATTTCATCTAATTGAAAACTTGCTGTAATGGTTTCTATCAAAACCGTCACTTTTATGGTACCTCGTTTCAGTTTCAAATAATCTTCGGTAAAATCGATTACCGTATTCCACCATCTTGCCTCCAGATAATGTTCCAATTTTGGAATGTAAAAGTAAGGTCCGGAACCACGCTCCAATAATGACTTGTGATTGTGAAAAACATACAATCCGAAATCGACTAATGAACCCGAAACAGGATTCCCCTCAACAGCCAAGTGTTTCTCTGTCAAATGCAATCCACGTGGACGAACTATTAAAGTCGCTAATTTTTCATTTAGCTGATAGCTTTTGTTTTTAACGGTATCAGTATAGGAAATTGTTTTGTTTACAGCATCAATTAAGTTGAGTTGTCCTTCCATTAAATTTTGCCAGGTTGGTGAAGTACTGTCTTCAAAATCTGCCATAAATGTTTTTGCACCTGAATTTAAAGCATTGATAATCATCTTACGGTCAACAGGTCCAGTAACCTCTACTCTACGATCCAGCAAATCTTTCGGAATTTCACCTGCTGTCCAATTACCTTCTCTAACAGCTTTGGTTTCGGCAGGAAAAGACGGCATGACGCCTTGATCAAAAGTTAGCTGTTTTTGTTCGCGTTGCAACAACAATAATTTTCGCTGCGAATCAAATTTGCGATGTAAATCGCTTATAAAAGCAACTGCTTCTTCTGTCCAGATTGTTGGATAAGAAAGGTTCTTTTCGGCTAAAAATTCCATTGCCGTTTCGGTAATCTCTAATTGGTTTTTCATAGCTGCAGATTTTATTTTTGATCAATACTTTATGTTTTAAAGACATTGCTTTTATATCTAAAAAAGACATTACACTTATAAGTAATTAATAGTTAACTAGTTTCACACTACAATGTTAGGAAAAAGTTTTTTACAAAACAAGCGAACGTTCGCTAAATGTGTAAAATATTTTTTTGGCGATTATTTTTATAATAACTACATTTGATATTATGGATATCGAAAAAGACTATATAAAACTGATTTTTGGCCTGAAATTAAAGCAAGTCCGCACCCAAAAGAATCTTTCTCTTTTTGGATTGGCTAAGCTTACTAATCTTTCTAAATCGTATTTGAACGAAATCGAAAAAGGAAAGAAATATCCAAAAACAGATAAAATTTTACTTTTATGCGAGCATCTGGACGTGAGTTACGACCAAATGGTATCGCTAAAACTCGATAACAATCTTGCTCCGATTGGAGAAATTCTAAAATCAGGAATTTTAAAAGAGATTCCGCTTGAACTTTTTGGCATCCAGGAAGCTGATTTAATTGATATTATTGCCAACGCTCCTGCCAAAGTCAATGCTTTTATCAGCACCATAATCGAAATTGCCCAGCATTACAATCTTAGCCGAGAAAGTTTTTTCTTAGCTGCTTTGCGTTCGTATCAGGAAGCACACAGCAATTACTTTGAAGATTTGGAAAACAAAGTGATTGAATTTTCCAAGTCATTTCAGATTAATCTGGACTCTAAAATCAGTATCGAGGAATTACAAGCCATTTTAACGGAAGAATACGAATACAAAATCGAAGAAATCGCTTTTACTGATCAGGAAGCATTGGGCGATCTACGCTCGATTTACGTTCCTAAAAGCAAGACATTATTACTTTCTACGGAAATTGACACTCCCCAAAGGGCTTTTATATTAGCCAAAGAAATTGCATACAACTATCTTAATTTATCAGATCGCCTGCTGACTTTCAGCTGGATTAAGTTTGATAATTTCGATCAGGTGCTGCACAACTTCTACGCTTCGTATTTTGCGGGAGCTTTATTGCTTCCACGCCAATTGGTTGTAGACAAAATCAATAGTTTTTTGCATAACGAAAAACCTAATCCGGAAGAATTTGTTGCTCTTATTGAAAGTTTTGAGGTTTCACCGGAATCTTTTTATCAGAGATTAACCAACTTACTACCGAAAGATTTTCATTTAAAAAATTTATTCTTTCTCCGACTTTCGCATCAAGTTGGTTCTGATGTTTATCAAATTAAAAAAGAATTACACATCACCAACCAACAGGAACCACACGCCAACGAAACCAACGAGCATTATTGCAGACGCTGGGTTTCTGTAAAAACTATCGACGAGGCCATAAAACAAAACAAACCGCACTTTTTTGATGCTCAGATTTCGAGTTATGCCAATAGCGGAAATGAATATCTAGTTTTTTCTTCAGCTACTCAGGATCCTTTTGTACACCACAATATCCGTAGTATTTCGGTTGGAATTTTGATCACGCCGGCAATGAAAAAGAAATTCAAATTCATTGAAGGAAAACCTCTTGTAAAACGAATCGTAGGCGTTACCTGCGAAACCTGCGCCGTACAAGATTGCCTCGAAAGAGCTGCTCCGCCTATCGCACTCGAACAAAAAAAACGACACGAAAATACCGATGCGGTTGTACAGCAGTTTATTGCTAAGTATAGCTGATTGTTGGATTTTTTAGATTGTTGGATGTTTGGATTGTTAGACTTCTTAGACGCTAGATTTCTTAGATTTTACAACATACCTAAAAAGACGCACTGCTGTGCGTCTCTACGTTAAAAAACATCCTAAAAAAAACCTCTGAACCTTTGCAACTCAGAACCTCAGAACCTCAGAACCTTTGAAAAAAACTTAATCTAGGTTAAGTGCGTTTCGTTTATGTTGGTGGTAAATTTGTACCATAATAAAAACAAAACACATAGACATCATGGAAAATATAGTTTTACACAAAGGAGAAACAAGAGGAAATGCAAATCACGGATGGCTTAATGCTTATCATAGTTTTAGTTTTGCAAGCTGGTACAATCCGGATAGAATTCAATTTGGAGCTCTTCGCGTTTTAAATGACGATACGATTGCTGCCGGAATGGGATTCGGAACGCATCCTCACGATAATATGGAAATCATTACGATTCCACTAGAAGGTGATTTAGCACACAAAGACAGCATGGGAAATACTGAAATTATCAAAAATGGTGATATTCAGGTTATGAGTGCCGGAACTGGTGTACAACATAGCGAATTTAACCCAAATGAAGATCAGCAAACTAAATTGTTGCAAATCTGGTTGTTTCCAAACAAAAGAAATGTAGCACCTCGTTATCAGCAAATCACTTTAGACGTTGCAGACAGACACAATAAATTTTCACAAATATTATCGCCTAATGCAGATGATGAAGGTGTTTGGATTCACCAGGATGCATGGTTTAATATGGGGAATTTTGACGCTGGAACTTCTACAACTTATAACTTAAAAAAAGAAGGAAACGGTGTGTATGCTTTTATCTTAAAAGGAAACGTAACGATCAACGGACAAGAATTGAATACCCGCGATGCAATGGGAATTTCAGATTTTGAAACTTTGAACATTACAGCAAATACGGAAGCCGAAATACTTTTAATGGATATTCCGATGAATTATTAATTCTGAAATTAAAAACAGAAAATCAGAGCATTCGCATTTCTTAATCTAGGTTAAGTGCCCAAAGCTTACGCACTCCGTAACTTTGTCTTATCAAAATGAAATTAATATTTAAAAAATAAAATTATGTCAACTACAAAATGGTCAATTGACCCAACACATTCAGAAATTGGTTTTAAAGTTAAACACATGATGTTTACAAATGTTTCAGGAAAATTTGGAACTTACGATGCAACAATTACTACAGACGGAGATAGTTTCGAAAATGCTGCTATTGAGTTTTCTGGCGATATCGCTTCTATTGACACTGCAAATGCAGACAGAGATGGTCACTTAAGAAGTGCTGATTTCTTTGATGTAGAAAACAATCCAAAATTGACTTTCAAAGCTTCGTCTTTCAAAAAAGTTGATGCTGGTGATTATGAATTAACTGGTGATTTAACAATCAAAGGTGTTTCAAAATCAGTAAAATTTCCAGTAGAATTTAGCGGAATCATGACTGATCCATGGGGAAATACAAAAGTAGGTTTAAGCATCGAAGGAAAAATAAACCGTAAAGATTGGGGATTAAACTGGAACTCTGCTCTTGAAACTGGTGGTGTTTTAGTAGGCGAAGAAGTTCGTTTAAACATTGAATTACAATTCGTAAAACAAGCGTAATTCTTTAATAATTTAGGTTTTAATTTGGTTGGTTAAAAACGCCTGTGCTTTTTCAAGTACAGGCGTTTTTTTGTTGCTATAAAAATAGCCACGAATTCATGAATTATTTTCCCATTAATGAATTCTTGGCTAAAAAACTCATCGTAACGTATTTCTAAATTCAGTTGGCGATGATCCGGTTTGTTTTTTAAAAAATCTGGAAAAATACGAGTAATCTTCATAACCCACTTTGAAAGCAATTTCGTTTACGGCTAATTGTTTGTCGATCAACATTCGTTTTATCTCCAAAATAACCCGATCTGTAATGACTTCTGTTGCTGTTTTTTGTAAAATTTCATTGCAAATACGATTTAAATGTTTCAACGTAATATTTAATTTTTCTGCATAAAAGGAAGGCAGTTTTTCTTCTCTGAAATAGCGCTCCAAAAGCAACTCAAACGTATTGATTTTAACATTATAAGAATGTGTCTGATGCGAGTATGTTTCGCTGTACTTGCGCGCGATCTCAATATGAATACAATCCAGCAAATTCAGCATTTTATCCAATTGATGTTTTTGCTCTTGGTTATTTTCTTCAATCAGTAAATTAAAATAAGGCAGGATTTTAGGAATCTGATTTTCTTCAAAAACCATTTCGGGACGATTGTGTATAGAATGATAAAAATTATACTCGTTGATGTTTTTCTGTCCGAAGTATAAATTATAAAGTTCCTGCGAAAAAATAATCACAAAGCCTTCAATATCTTCAGACAAACTCCAATGGTGCATTTGTCCGGGCTGCAAAACAAACAAGCTGCCTTTTTTAATTTCAAATTGATCAAAATCAACTTCATGCTGTCCGGAACCATTGGTAAAAAATACCATCAAATAGGAATCATGCCGATGTGGTTCTTCTACAAAACTGTGACTTTTTAAATGTTCTGTAAATGTATTTACGTAAAAATCACGATGCACATCGTTACAACTAAAATTCTGAACACTATAAACGGGATACTTTTTCATATCTGTAGAATTTATTTTTTATTAGTCCTATATGGGATCGCCCAATCACCTTTTTCGTTTACAAAGTCATTTAAGGCAGGCGATGTTATACAAATGTCTTTATTGTGCTATAATAAGCGAAGATATAAAAAAGACTTTTAAGTCATTCCAAATTACCTTTGTATAAATAAAAAACAACAAAGTCATGTCAAGCGCATTAACCCATATTTTAAAAAACGAATGTCCTGTTTGTCACACCGGAAAAGTATTTACAGACAAAAATATTTTCCTGAATTTTGGTTTGCCAAAAATGAACGAATACTGCAGTCACTGTAATTACAAGTTTCAAAAAGAGCCTGGTTATTTCTTTGGCGCTATGTATGTAAACTACGGATTAACAGTCGCTCAGGGAATCGCAACCTTTTGTATTGCTCAGTATTTCTTTGAGAAAAATTTCGATTTAAGAATTATTCCAATCATTGCCGTTGTGATTACTTTACTCACCTCTTTCAATCTAAGATTTTCGAGATTGGTATGGATTTACATGTTTAAGGATTATACGAGCTAAAAAAATGCTATTTTTGTCTTTCAATTGAAAAGTAGTTTCAATTCAAAAAAAAATAAAAAACAAACTAGACAAATGAAAGCATATGTATTTCCGGGTCAGGGGGCACAATTCACAGGAATGGGCAAAGACCTTTATGAAAACTCGGCTCTAGCCAAAGAATTATTCGAAAAAGCTAACGAAATTTTAGGTTTTAGAATTACAGATATCATGTTCGAAGGTACTGCCGAAGAACTAAAAGAAACTAAGGTTACACAGCCTGCTGTTTTTTTACATTCGGTTATTTTAGCAAAAACTTTAGGCGACGATTTTAAACCGGAAATGGTTGCAGGACATTCTTTAGGAGAATTCTCTGCTTTGGTTGCTAATGGCGCTTTATCTTTTGAAGACGGATTAAAATTGGTTTCTCAACGTGCTTTAGCAATGCAAAAGGCATGCGAAATCAAACCTTCTACAATGGCCGCTGTTTTAGGCTTAGCTGATAATATCGTAGAAGAAGTTTGTGCTTCTATCGACGGAGTTGTAGTGGCTGCGAATTATAACTGCCCTGGACAATTGGTAATTTCAGGTGAAACTTCTGCTGTTGAAAAAGCTTGTGAAGCTATGAAAGCGGCCGGAGCAAAACGTGCTTTGCTTTTACCTGTTGGAGGAGCTTTTCACTCTCCTATGATGGAACCGGCAAGAGAGGAATTAGCAGCTGCTATTGAAGCAACTTCATTCTCTACTCCTATCTGTCCGGTTTACCAAAATGTTACAGCAAATGCTGTTTCAGATGCAAACGAAATAAAAAAGAACTTAATTATTCAATTGACTGCTCCTGTAAAATGGACACAATCGGTACAGCAAATGATCGCTGACGGCGCTACTTTGTTTACTGAAGTTGGTCCTGGTAAAGTATTAGCTGGTCTGATTAATAAAATTGACAAAGAAGCGGCTACTGCCAATGCATAATTTTTAGTAGTCAGTTTTTTAACTCTCAGTTAAAAAACTTCACAATAAAAAATCCTCATGAACAAATTGTTTATGAGGATTTGTTTTTATAACTCTTTTGCTTCTGAACAGTAATTATTTGTAATTCCTGTTATTAAATAATTTTGATCTCTTTTTTCAAAAAAGACATACCAAGTTGTTCGGTTATTTGGTTTATAAAAAATATAATTCAAACCTAAGTATTGAAGTGCTTTAGGTGTTTTCTTTTCTGGAAAATTTGAAATATTTAAAATAATAAAATCCACTATTTTATCAACATAATTTTGTGCCGATTCAGCAAAACCAAAATATTCATTTTTTAGAAGAGTAAACACTAAATCGTCAAAATATTCCAGGACAGCATTTTTAAAAATTACTTTTTCCAAGGATACGCTTTTATTCTCTTAGACATTTCAGCTTTAAACTCCTCTGGCGTTAATCCTTTTGCAAATTCAGCGTCAAAATCAAAAGTTTCTCGATCTATTCCTTTAAATTGAGGTTTTTGAATTTCATATTCTACGGCTGGCTCTTCAACCTTATTGTTTTCCTTGTTTTCTTTTTTCTTATTCATGGCTTATAAAATTTTATCTTACAAATTTACGAAATAACATAAAAAGATAAAGCCAAAATAATTTGGTTATTTTGGCTTTTTAATAAAAACGAGAGACGCACTGCTGTGCGTCTCTACAGTATAAAATATCTTCATATAAATTTTACGAACGAACTTTTTGTTCCCATTTCCAGGCACTTGCCATTGCTTCGTCTAAACTTAACTCTGCTTTCCAGCCCAGCACGTTATTTGCTTTGTCTGTATTCGCATACGCTTCTGTGATATCGCCTTCGCGACGTGGCATAATTTTATAAGGTAATTTTTTCTCGCTTACTTTTTCGAAACTGTGTATTACTTCAAGTACAGAACTTCCTGTTCCGGTTCCTAAATTAAATGTTTCTACTTTTTGCAAATTCTTTTTATTAAACAAGCGCTGTAAAGCAATAACGTGTGCTTTTGCTAAATCAACTACGTGAATGTAATCACGAACTGCAGTTCCGTCTGACGTTGGATAATCATCACCAAAAACAGATAATTCCTGACGTAATCCTACTCCGGTTTGTGTAATAAAAGGCACTAAATTTTGTGGTACTCCAATTGGTAATTCTCCAATTTCAGTTGTAGCATGCGCTCCAACCGGATTAAAATAACGTAATAAAATAGCACTAATATTAGTTACTTTCGCAGTGTCAGTAATGATTTCTTCACCAATTTGTTTGGTGTTTCCGTAAGGAGACATTGCTGCCTGCACAGGAGCATCTTCTGTAATTGGCATTTTTTCTGCCTGACCATAAACCGTACAAGAAGAACTAAAAATAAAACTTGCCTCCGGTTTTTGTTGTAATTCCTGTAAAAGATACACTAAACTGCTAATATTGTTTTCATAATACAGTAACGGATTCTCAACACTTTCTCCAACTGCTTTTGATGCTGCAAAGTGAATTACTCCGGTAACATCATTGTGTTTTTTAAAGAAATCCTGAACAGCCGCTTTTTCTCTTAAATCTAATTTTTCGAATAAAGGCGTTTTTCCTGTAATGTTGGTAATTCCTTTTAAAACATCTTCTGTAGAATTCGAAAGGTTATCGATGATCACCACTTCATAGCCTTCATTTTGCAATTCAACTACGGTGTGAGAACCGATAAAACCTAATCCTCCTGTTACTAATACTTTCATTTTTTGGTTTGTTTTTTTATGTAGTTAATTTGTACGCTTGTCTGGCGACAAGAATCCAATTGTTTTTTTGCTTTTGCCAAACAAGCATTATTCCTATTTTAATATCACGATCAATACCATCATCTTTTGTGTGAGCAGCCAGTACATGTCGCACTATTGCAACATCATTAGTAACGGTGATCGTTTGATTTTGAAATTCAATCGAGACAAAATCAGATTTACCGCTAACGATTCCTTCTACAAATTCGGCTTGATTTTGGTAATTTCCATTGGAATGAACATAATTCAGATTTTCTGACGTTAATAATTTTAAATCTTTACCATTGGCATCAATCATTGCTTTGCGCAAAAGTTCGACACGATTAGCAACAGCTGTTTCTTGCTTTAAATCTGATTTTTGAGCAAAAACCGAAAACTGAAAACACACGACTAAAATTAAAACACAGAAAAATCTTTTCATTTTTTTATTTATTTAAAAATTCTAAAACTGAATCTGTAATAAATTTAATTTGCTCATCATCTAATTCTGTATGCATTGGCAACGCAATAACTTCTTTCACCAATTGATTGGTTACCGGAAATTGCTCTTCTTTATAACGTACATCAACATACGCTTTTTGAGAGTGCAACGGAATTGGATAGTAAATAGCACATGGAATTGCTTTATCCTGCAAATGCTGCAACAAAGCATTACGATCAGCATCTACAATTCTCAACACATATTGGTGGAAAACGTGATCATTTTCATTGGCATCAAATTCTGGAACAATGATGTTAGCATGTCCCGCAAAAGCAGCATTGTATTTTGTTGCAGCTAAACGACGTGCTGTATTATATTCATTCAGTAAAGGTAATTTTGCATTTAAAACACCAGCCTGAATACTATCTAAACGTGAATTCACACCTACAACATCATGATGGTAACGCTCATACATTCCGTGGTTTACAATTCCGCGAATAATGTGCGCTAATTTATCATCGTTAGTAAAAATTGCTCCTCCATCTCCGTAACAACCTAAGTTTTTAGATGGAAAAAATGAAGTTGCAGCTACATGTCCAATTACCCCAACTTTACTTTTTGTACCTGTTTTAGAAACATAATCAGCTCCAATTGCCTGAGCATTATCTTCTATTACATATAAATTGTGTTCTGCAGCAATTTCCATAATAGCATCCATATTGGCTGCACGTCCAAACAAGTGTACCGGAACAATGGCTTTTGTTTTTGGCGTGATTGCTTTTTTAATTGCCTCGATATCAATATTCATGTTTACCATATCAACATCTACTAAAACCGGAGTCAATTGCAGTAAAGCAATTACCTCAACAGTTGCAGCAAAAGTAAAATCTGCCGTAATCACCTCATCGCCTGGCTTCAAATCCAATCCCATCATAGCAATTTGCAACGCATCTGTTCCGTTCGCACAAGGAATAACGTGTTTTGCACCTAAATAATCTTCCAGATTCTTTTGAAATTGGTGTACTAAAGGTCCGTTTATATAAGTATTGGTATCTAAAACTTCTTGAATTGAAGCATCGACAGTTGATTTTATTTTCTCGTATTGACTCTTTAAGTCAACCATTTGAATTTTTTTCATTTCTCTTTCTTTATTTAAAACTTAAGAATTGTTTTTGGAACTTAATCTTTAAAACGCACAACAAAAATAGTTATTAATCCCTTCAAACCAATGAAAATAATTCAAAGAAACGTATTTTAGCACCAAAATTATAAACATGCTTTTTCTATACAATTTAGTAGTTTCCATCGCTGGTTTTTTAATAAGAATCGTTGCTTTGTTCAGCCCGAAAATCAAACTTTTTGTAGACGGACGCAAAAATGTTTTCACCATTTTAGAGAACAAAATAAAAACCACAGACAAAACAATCTGGTTTCACGCTGCTTCCTTGGGAGAATATGAACAAGGGCTTCCGGTGATCGAAAAAATCAAAGAAAAATATCCTTCGCATAAAATCATCGTTACTTTTTTCTCGCCTTCGGGATATGAAGTTCGCAAAAACAATACTGTTGCAGACGTTACTTTATACCTTCCTTTAGACACCAAAAGCAATGCAAAAAGATTCCTAAAACTAGCGCATCCTGAATTTGTCTTTTTCATTAAATATGAATTCTGGCTAAACTATTTAAAAGAATTAGAAACGAGCAAAACACCAACCTATTTAATATCGGGTATATTTAGAGACAATCAAATGTTCTTTAAATGGTACGGCGGTTTTTACCGAAAAGCATTAAACGCCTTCACTTACTTTTTTCTTCAGAATGAAAGTTCAAAACAAAAAATTGAAGCTCTCGGATTCAACAATGTAATTGTTTCCGGAGATACACGTTTTGATCGTGTAAATGCAATTTTAGAAAGAGACAACTCACTAGACTACATCGAAAGTTTTAAAAACAATCAAACAACGATTATCATCGGAAGTTCATGGCCGAAAGACGAATCCTTATTAATTGAGTATATTAATCAGGCTCCAGACGATGTAAAATTTATTATTGCACCACATAATATTAAAGGAGAACAAATCTCAAACCTTAAAACACAAATTACAAAATCAAGCATTTTATTTTCTGAGAAAGAAAACCAAAACCTAGAAGTATACAATGTGTTTATTATTGACACAGTTGGGCTATTAACCAAAATCTACAGCTACGGAACGATTGCGTATGTAGGAGGCGGTTTTGGAAACCCGGGAGTCCATAATATTCTGGAGCCCGCTACATTTGGCATTCCAATTGTTATTGGCCCTAATTACTCGAACTTTGCAGAAGCAGTTCAGCTTGTTGCATTGGGCGGATGCACTGTGATTTCTAACTTAGACGAACTAAAAGAAAGCCTTGATCTCCTGATTACAGACACAAATTTACTTCAGGAAAAAGGGCAAATTTGTAAGTCCTATATACAGGATAATAAGGGCGCAACAAACACCATTATGCAACAGGTTTATTCATAATCGTACTTAAAAAACATACATTTCAAGACGATTGTCAGGTAAAAAAACTCAAAATCATCTTTTTTCATCAGAACGAAAAGGTCAAATTACGCTCAAAAAACAAAACATATAGCAAGTAAGTAAATTAAAATACCCAATTCACTTACATAATATTCAACAAAAAATAATTTACACAAAAAATATAACAAAAGAATCCCGTATTATCATTGTGGCACATTATTTGATAATTAACTTACACGTGAGCAACGAAAATAATTTAAAAAAAAAGTAAAAAAATATTTTACATATTAAAAAATTTATATCTTTGCCACGAATTAATAATTAACCTTTTATAATAAAGTAAGATGAAAAAAGTATTTTTAAGTTTAGCTGTTGTTGCTGTTTTAACTGTTGTATCTTGTAAAAAAGCTGACGCTGCAGCTACTGAAACTGTAGATTCTACTGCTGTTGTTGTTGACTCTGCTGCTGCTGTAGTTGATTCTGCTGCTGTAACTGTTGACTCTGCTGCTGCAAAAGTTGATTCTGCTGCTGCTAAAGTAGAAGAAGTAAAAAAATAATTAGAACCTAGATTCTAAAAATTTTAAAACCATCAATTTGATGGTTTTTTTATGCCCTAAAGTTTCGATTTTAGGACTGACTAGTCACAAAAAAAGCGATCATTCACATGATCGCTTTTTTTTATTCTTCTACTTCTTCCTCAACTTCCTCATCTTCAAAAATAGATTCCGTAGATGAAAAATCCAGAATCTCAGACCTGGAAGCATACGTTACAATTTCTTTTATTCCCTTCTGCAAAAGCAACTCTGTAGTGTATTTACGACTGGTTGCAAAATGAACCTCCCCAAGCATCAATTTAAAAAAATACTTTCCTCCAGACCCTTTAAATTTCAAAAACCGAGCTTGATCTGTAGCCAGTTTAAATTTCTCAATCTCCTCTTCACATTCAAACTTCAATTCATAACTCAGACTCGTAAAGATCACTTTCCCTTTTCTAGAAGTAAACACAAACTTATATTCATCATTAAATCGCCTGCTAATAACAAAAGCTCCCATTTACATTTTTTAATTTTAGATTGTTGATTTTAGATTTTAGATTATTAGATTGCTAGATTATTAGACTGTTAGATTTTTTTAGACTATTAAACCTTTAAACTTTTAGACCGCTAGATATTATAATTTTTAGATTACCAGACCTTTAGATTACTAGACATCAAGACCTAAAAACCTCAAATACTTAGAATCTTAGATCCTCAAAACCTCAGCCCCTTAAAAAAGACAATAAAAAAAGCCTCTTCAAAAGAAGAGGCTTTAGTACTCAGAGCGGGACTTGAACCCGCACGAACATTGCTGTTCACTGGATTTTAAGTCCAGCGTGTCTACCAATTTCACCATCCGAGCATTATATGGTTTTGAGCGAAAAACGGGGCTCGAACCCGCGACCTCGACCTTGGCAAGGTCGCGCTCTACCAACTGAGCTATTTTCGCATTTCAAATTCTCGTAAGAACCGCAATACCTCACTTGTGCTGTATTGCGAGTGCAAATTTAGGACATTTATTCAATTACACAAGCGTTTTTCGAAAAAAAATCACACTTATTTTATAACTTTCTGATAACCTAAACTTTAAATCTGAATTTATTTTTTGTTCAACATTCTTTTAATCTCATTGAGTTTCATCAATGCTTCTACTGGTGTTATCGCATTTATATCAAGATTCAAAATTTCTTCTTTTATTTCTTCCAACAAAGGATCATCTAAATTAAAGAAACTCATTTGCATCTCATCACTTGCCTGCTTAACGCCATTTAAAGCATCGCTTGAATGATTTTTTTCTAATTTCTTCAGCAGCTTTTGCGCTTTCAAAATTACAAGCTGCGGCATTCCCGCCATTTTTGCAACATGAATACCAAAACTATGCGCACTTCCTCCTTTTACGAGCTTACGAACAAAAAGAACGGTGTCTTTTAGCTCTTTCACCGCAACATTAAAATTTTGTATTCTCGAAAGCGATTCGGTCATTTCATTTAGTTCATGATAATGCGTTGCAAACAATGTTTTAGGTTTTGAAGGATGTTCGTGCAGAAACTCCGCTATCGCCCACGCAATCGAAATTCCATCGTACGTACTTGTTCCTCTACCAATTTCATCTAGCAACACTAAACTTCGATCTGAAATGTTATTCAAAATAGAAGCCGTTTCATTCATCTCGACCATAAAAGTAGATTCTCCCATCGAAATATTATCCGACGCTCCTACTCTTGTAAAAATCTTATCTACAATTCCCATTCTAACAATGTCTGCAGGAACAAAACTTCCCATTTGAGCCAGCAATACAATTAGCGCCGTTTGTCTCAAAATTGCCGACTTACCCGACATGTTAGGACCTGTAATCATAATGATTTGCTGCGTCTCTCTGTCTAAATAAACATCATTGGCAATATAAGGAGTTCCTACCGGTAATTGCTTTTCGATTACCGGATGTCTTCCGTTTTTGATTTCAAGCTCAAACGATTCGTCAATTTCCGGACACACATATTGGTTTTCTACTGCAAGCTGCGTAAACGAGCACAAACAGTCCAATTGCGCCACCAAATTAGCGTTCATTTGAACGGGCTTGATATAAGTCGCAATCCAGGCTACTAATTGTTCAAATAAATCGCTTTCAATTTTATAAATCTTTTCTTCTGCACCCAGAATTTTCGTTTCGTATTCTTTTAGCTCTTCTGTGATATAACGTTCTGCATTTACAAGCGTCTGTTTACGAATCCACTCTGTAGGTACTTTATCTTTATGTGTATTTCTAACTTCAATATAATATCCAAAAACATTGTTGAATGAAATTTTCAGAGATGAAATTCCCGTTCTTTCTGATTCTCTTTTTTCAATTCCTTCCAGATATTCTTTTCCTGAAGTCGAAATAGCACGTAAATCGTCTAATTCTTCACTAACTCCTTTTGCAATAGCATTTCCTTTCGCAATAGCGACAGGAGCATCCTGATTTAGGGTTGTATTTATTTTTTCTCTTAAAAGATCACAAGCATGCAAACTATCTCCGATTATTTTTACTGCCTCCTGAGGACTTTTTAAAGCTAAAGTCTTGATCGGAATAATAGCATCCAAAGATTCTTTTAAATACACAATCTCACGAGGAGATACTTTTCCTGCTGCGATCTTAGAAATTAAACGTTCTAAATCTGAAATTTGTTTTATTTGATATTGAATGTTGTGTAAAACTTCTGTATCCGATTTTAGATATGAAACAACATCGTGACGGTTTTTTATTTTATGAGCATCTTTTAATGGTAAAGCCAGCCAGCGTTTTAATAAACGCCCTCCCATTGGCGAAAGCGTTCTGTCTATTACATCTAAAAGCGTTACTGCATTTGGATTATAGCTATGGTACAACTCTAAGTTTCGAATTGTAAAACGATCCATCCACACGTACGCATCTTCCGCAATACGCTGAATTGCCGTTATATGTTGTACACGATTGTGTTGCGTTTCAGACAAATAATATAAAATCGCCCCCGAAGCAATAATTCCTTCTTTTAATTCCTCTACACCAAATCCTTTTAGTGAAACGGTTTCAAAGTGCTTCGTCAACGTTTCTATAGCGTAATCTTCTTTGTAAATCCAGTCTTCGAGATAAAAACTATGAAAGTCATCTCCAAAAGCATCTTTAAAATCTCCTTTATTATTTTTAGGAATCAGAACTTCACTCGGATTAAAATTCTGCAATAGTTTATCAATATATTCTGCATTTCCCTGAGCCGTCAAAAATTCTCCGGTAGAAACATCTAAAAATGAAATTCCGATACTTTTATTTGCGAAATAAACAGAAGCCAAAAAGTTATTTGTTTTAGACTGCAACACCTCATCGTTAAGCGAAACTCCAGGAGTTACCAGTTCTGTAACACCACGTTTCACGATCGTTTTAGTCATTTTAGGATCTTCAAGCTGATCGCAAATGGCAACACGAAGTCCTGCTTTTACTAATTTTGGCAAATAAGTATTGATAGAATGGTGCGGAAAACCAGCCAAAGCGGTTTCTGTTTCAGAACCTGCACCTCTCTTTGTTAAGGTAATTCCTAAAATTTTTGAAGCTCTAATGGCGTCTTCTCCAAAGGTTTCGTAAAAATCTCCCACTCTAAAAAGTAAACAGGCATCAGGATATTTTCTCTTGATTTCATTGTACTGTTTCATTAAGGGTGTTTCTTTCACCACTTTCTCTTTCGCTGCCAAATTATTGTGATTTTAAAATGAAAAATTAAGACAGCGAATTTATGCTATTTTGAAGGAATATAGAAGAACCTTTAAAAATTTAAAATAAATTTAGTCTTTATTTTATCTTTCCATATAAGAATTTTATATAGCTTTGTGTTAATTTTAAAAAAGACTCTAAAAGATGAAAAAAATAATTTTACTTGCTATGTTAGCTGTAGTGGGAATTACGGCTTCTAATGCTCAAAGCACAAAAAAAGCTAAAGCTACAAAAGTTGCTAAAGTTGAAGGCGCTGGAATGGCTTTTGAAACTGAAACTATTGATTACGGAACTATTGCACACAATGCAGATGGAAAACGTGAGTTTGTTTTCGTAAACAACGGAACTAAACCTCTTATCATTACAAGTACTCAAGGATCTTGCGGATGTACTGTTCCGACAACTCCTAAAGAGCCAATCGCTCCAGGTGCTAAAGGTGTTATTGGTGTAAAATATGCTACTGACAGAGTAGGAAGTTTTACAAAAACGGTAACTGTTACTTCTAATGCTGAAGGACAACCAACAAAAATCCTTACTATTAAAGGTGTAGTTTTAGCAGATCCAGTTAAAAGCTAATCTGAAAAAACACTATAATATCGAAAAAGCTTCCTTATCTTTGGAAGCTTTTTTTATGACCCGAATGCAACACAAATGAGAAAACTTGAAAATAGCGAACTAGAAAGAAAATCAATTGAAGATTTTAAAACATCTGAAAAAACACCTTTAATTTTAGTTTTAGATGATATTCGCTCCCTGCACAATATTGGATCTGTATTTAGAACGGCAGATGCTTTTCTAATCGAAAAAATAATATTGTGCGGTATTACCGCTACTCCACCCAATAAAGAAATTCATAAAACGGCTCTTGGCGCTACAGAAACTGTTGCGTGGGAACATCATGAAAGTGTTTTGGAGGTAATAGAAAATTTAAAGAAAGACAACGTGCAGACATTAGCCATTGAGCAAGTAGAAAGTGCTGTTTTTCTTCAGGATTTTAAAGTAGAAGCCAATCAGAAATATGCCTTAGTTTTTGGAAACGAAGTATTTGGTGTATCTCAGGAAGCAGTTGCTATTTGCGATGGCTGTATTGAAATTCCACAATTAGGAACCAAACATTCCCTAAACATTTCTGTTAGTGCAGGAATTGTAGTTTGGGATTTATTTCAAAAACTAAACTGGCCTAAATAAGATTCTATTGTTATTTAGAATTCAATTTCTTTTGAATTTCATCTAAAACAAAAATATAATCTTCATGTCTTTTTACAAAATCGCGATCAGATACATCTATAATTAAAACATTTAGATCTATCTGCGATTTTATATATTCCAAATACCCAATATTTATTTTATCCAGATATTCAGATGTAATGTTTTGCTCATAAGTACGTCCGCGTTTTTTGATATTCTCCAATAATCGCCCTGTATTTTGATATAAGTAAACATACAAATCCGGCTTTGGCATTTCTTTGTAAATAATATCGAACAGGTTTCGGTACAAACGGTATTCATCTTCTGCCAATGTAATTTTAGCAAAAATTAAGGATTTAAAAATATGGTAGTCGGCTACAATAAAATCTTTAAACAAATCAAACTGCGCCAAATCATCTGATAATTGCTGGTAGCGATCAGCAAGAAATGACATTTCAAGCGGAAATGCATATCTATTTTGGTCTTTGTAAAATTTAGGCAAAAAGGGATTGTCGGCAAAACGCTCTAAAACCGTTTTAGCATTAAAATCTTCTGCTACTTTATTCACCAAAGTTGTTTTTCCTGCTCCAATATTTCCTTCAAAAGCAATATAATTGAATTTCTCAAGCGGAATTTCACTCAAAGGACTTTTTAAATCCTGAACAACAGTACATATACTATCGTCTGGTGTAACTGCAATTAATTCTGAAATTGATTTTTGAAAAACAGGATGTTTCCACGCCAGTTTTAAATCCTGCATTGGCAATAGGACAAAATTACGATCCTGCATTAAAGGATGCGGAATAGTAAGCTTCTCTGATTCGATAATTTCATCATCAAAAGCAATCATATCCACATCTATAATTCTGGACTGATATCCTTGTTGATTTAATCTGATTCTGCCTAGCTGTTTTTCGACTTTTAATATCTGGGTAAGTATTTTCTGCGCTGATGCAGTGCTGTGCAAAACCAGAGCACAATTATAAAAAGCATCACTTTCAAATCCCCATGCCGGCGTTTCGTATAATCTGGAAACTTTAAGTACAGTACCTACCTCCTTATGTATTAAATTAATACAATTCTCAATATTCTCTAACCTGTTTCCTTGATTGCTGCCGATGGACAAAACGACCTGATGCTGTGATTTCATAATTAATGCAAATTAACTAAAACTATTTTAGAATTAGCAATATATTTGCGAAACGAGTTCGCTTTTTAGTTGGGATTAAGTGTTTAAAATTTGTAACTTAATTCTTTTTTTGCGACTTATTAAAAAAATATATTTATGAAATTTCTAGGAAATGTAATTGCCACAGTAATTGGTATTTTTGTATTTATCATGTTGTTCTTCTTTGGAATAATCATTATTGGGACTATTTTTGGAGGAGACGAAACTGTTTCTGTTAAATCGGATTCTGTTATCGAATTAGACTTGAAAAAAATCAATAACGATTATGCAGGAAAATATAAAGATCCATTGGTTACTGTTTTTTCAAATAAAAAAGAAATTGGATTAACGGATGTTATTAATGCAATTGATGCTGCAAAGACAGATGACAAAATAAAGGGAATCTCGATCTTAAATGATGAATCATCACTTGGATTAGCGCAATATAAAGATTTAAGAAACGCTCTCGAAAGTTTTAAAAAATCAGGAAAATTTGTTTGGGCATACGCTAATACTTACACTCAAAAAGAATATTACTTAAATTCTGTTGCTAATACTGTTTATCTGAATCCTGTTGGGGATTTAGATTTTAAAGGACTTTCGTCAGAGATTATGTTCTTCAAAGATTTTCAGGACAAATCAGGTATTCACATGGAAGTGATTCGTCACGGAAAATATAAAAGTGCTGTTGAGCCGTTTTTAGACAATAAAATGAGTGAGGCAAACAGAGAGCAATTAACCGCTCTTTTAAACTCGATTTGGAGCACTGTTGTAACAGACATTTCAAAAAGCAGAAATATTCCTGTAGCTAAACTAAACGAAATTGCTGATGGTTTACTGGCAAGAACTCCGGAAATGGCAAAAGCGCAGCATTTAGTAGATGTTGTAGCGTATGAAGATGTATATCATAATGCAATCAAAAAAGCACTAAAAGTTACTGGTGATGATGATTACAATAAAATTTCGATCTCCGATTATACGCAAAATAATATTACAACTGCTTTAACTAATTCTTCAAGCGATCAAATTGCTGTGATTTACGCTCAAGGCGAAATCGCGAGCGGTGAAGGCGATGTAACTGTAATTGGCGAAGGTGCGATGCGCCGTTCTTTGCAGGAAGCCAGAAAAAATGAAGACATAAAAGCAATTGTACTTCGAATCAATAGTCCGGGCGGAAGCGCTTTGACTTCTGACCTGATCTGGAGAGAAATTGAAATTACTAAAAAAGAAAAACCAGTTGTGGTTTCTATGGGTAATTATGCTGCATCAGGAGGTTATTACATCGCTTGTAATGCAGATAAAATCTTTGCAGAAAGCAATACTATAACAGGTTCTATTGGTGTTTTTGGTGTATTGCCAAACTTTACTCCGCTTGCTAACAAATTAGGAATTAACACAGAACAGGTAAAAACACACCAAAATTCAGCGAATTACAGTCCGTTTGTTCCTGTTGATGAAAACTTCAAAGCCTTTACACAAGAAAGCGTAGAGCATATTTACAACACTTTTGTAACGCATGTGGCTCAAGGCCGAAAAATGACTTTTGCTCAGGTAGATGCTATTGCACAAGGAAGAGTCTGGTCTGGCTCAGAAGCTTTAAAAATTGGATTAGTAGATAAAATTGGCGGTTTGAATGATGCTGTTGCCGAGGCAGCAAAACTGGCTAAAGTAAAATCATACAGTACTCAGAATTTCCCTGAATACGAAAAGTCATTTAACGATCTTTTATCTGGTCTGCCATTTGCAAAATCTAAAGAGGCTTTTATAAAAGAAGAAATTGGAGTTGAAAATTATATGATTATTGAGCAGGTAAAAAGATTTCAGAGACAAAAAGGAGTTCAGGCAATGTTGCCTTTTGGAATTAACATTCAATAATTTTTAAGATGAAAAAAATACTCTTCTTTTTTGGTCTCCTGGCAGTTTCATTTGGTAATGCTCAGGAAGCAAAGCAAATGACCTTTAAAGAATCTCCTGCGATCTTAAAAATCAATACTGATCAGCTTTATGGTACGTTAACGGTTCCGGACACAGAGAACAGATGTCCTGTAGCTTTGATTATTGCAGGTTCCGGACCAACGGACAGAAATGGCAACAATTTGACAATGAAAAACAATTCATTGAAATTACTGTCTGAGGCTTTAGCTAAAAATGGTATTGCCTCTTTACGTTATGATAAAAGAGGAATTGGCGAAAGCAAAGCTTTGGCTCCTTTTGAATCCGGTCTTGTTTTTGAAAATTTCATTGAAGATGCTAAAAGCTGGGTTAATTTTTTAAAACAGGACAGACGGTTTTCTCAGATTACCATTATCGGACATAGCGAAGGTTCTCTTATTGGAATGCTTGCAGGTGCAAAAGCAAATAAATTTGTTTCTATTGCCGGAGCCGGTGATGCTGCTGATAAAGTTTTGAAAGCACAAATCGCCAGTAAAGCGACCAAACCATTAGAGGATTTAACTTTCCCGATTATTGACAGTCTGAAAAGCGGAAACACTGTAAAAAAAGTTGACCCTATGCTCAACTCTTTATTCAGACCAAGTATCCAGCCTTATCTTATTTCCTGGTTTAAATACAATCCTCAGACAGAAATAAAAAAACTAACGATTCCTGTTTTAATTTTGCAAGGAAATAATGATTTGCAAGTAACGGTACAAGATGCCGAAGCCTTATCAAAATCGAGCAACAATGGTGAATTGTTAATCATTGATAAAATGAATCATGTTTTAAAGATTATCGACGGAGACAAGCAGGCCAATTTTGCATCCTACAACAATTCAACTTTACCCATTTCTGAAGAACTTGCCAATAAAATAGTTTCTTTTATTAAAAAATAATTTTAGCCGACATTATATTTAAATCCGTTTGAGACTATTCAGACGGATTTTTTATTTTACGCTAAACAATTTCTTAGCATACAACTGTTTTTCGCCCTCAAAGCTTAGCTTTAATTAACCCAAAGTTAATTTACGCTTAACGCTTAAATTTACTACTCTTGCCTATTTTAGCAAAAAATTATTACACTTAATACAACTACTAAAAGCCTGTTCAAAAATATAAAAACATAGAAAATTAATTTATTTTTTTTTAATAGCTTGCCAGCAATCGAAATTCGATCTATGGCAGGCTATTGTTTTTTTATGAAAAATTTCAAATAAACTCCACTATAAAAGTTTATTTTTACAACAGTTAATGCATTTAAATTACGAACCTTAAAACCTCAAATCTATAATAATTATGTTAAAGAAAATTTTAAAAATCGTAGCCATTGTCTTTGTGGTTCTCATTGCCGCATTATTTGCAATTCCGTATCTTTTTAAGGATCAGATAAAAGCTAAAATCGTAGATGCAATCAATGAAAATGTTGATGCTAAAGTGAGTTTTGCAGATGCTGATTTAAGTTTGTTTAAAAATTTTCCTAACGCCACTGTTGGAATCGAAAAATTATTGATCATCAATAAGGCTCCTTTTGAAGGCGATACTTTGGTTTCATTAGGTCAGTTAAATTTAAAAATGAGCATCAAAGAGCTTTTCAAAGGAAAAGAAGAATCGCTAAACATTCAGGGAATTACCTCGGAAAATGGTATAATCAATATTATCTTTAATAAAGATGGTGTTGGAAACTTTGATATCGCATTAAAAGATAAAGAGAAAACAACGAAAGACGAAAAGAGCGAACCGCTTTCTTTGAAAATTCAGAATTATAAAATCGAGAATTATACTTTCAGATACATAGATCAGGGTTCTAAGATAAAAATGGTAATTGATAGTTTAAATCACGAAGGTACGGGTGACTTTACCAACGCTAAACTTGATTTGACAACTAAAACGACGGCAAACATTTCGATGGATATGGATAAAGTGAATTACATGAAAAATGTAAAACTGACTTTAGACGCGATCTTAGGAATCGATTTAGATAAAAGCAAATATACTTTTAAAGAGAACAAAGCTTTGATTAACCAATTGCCTTTAGAATTTGATGGTTTTATACAAATGGTTGAAGCGGGTCAGATTTACGATTTGAAATTCAAAACACCAACTTCCTCTTTTACGAATTTCTTAGGTTTAATTCCTGAAGCTTATTCATCCAGCTTAAATGGTGTAAAAACTACTGGAGATTTTACGATTGTTGGTTTTGCAAAAGGAGAACTTACAGAAACTACTGTTCCTAAATTTAATATTGCAATTGCCTCTAACAATGCTTCTTTCCAATATCCTAATCTTCCAAAATCAGTACAAAACATTGTAATTGACACGAAAATCATTAATGAAACAGGGATCTTAAATGATACTTATGTGAACTTAGATCAGCTTTCGTTTAAAATAGATCAGGACGTTTTTAGCGCTAAAGCAAATGTTCGAAACATAACCGTAAATCCTTTGGTAAAAGCGGCTTTAAAAGGAACTATTAACTTAGCCAACCTTTCAAAAGCATATCCTGTAAAAATGGATAAGCCTCTTGCCGGTATCTTAAAAGCTGATGTTACTACTGAATTTGATATGGCTTCTGTTGAAAAAAGTCAATATGAGAATATCAAAAATGCAGGAACTATGAGTTTATCCGGATTTAAATACACAGACGAGAATAACAAGTCTATGAATATCAGCACGGCATTGGTTGAGTTTAATCCGAGTAAAATTAACCTTAAACAGTTTGACGCTACTACAGGAAGAAGTGACATCAGTATTAATGGTGTTTTAGAGAATTTCTACGGTTTTATGTTCAAGAAACAGGAACTAAGAGGAAATTTCAATATGAGTTCAAACCAACTTGCTGTTGACGATTTTATGACTTCAGGTGAACCTGCTAAAACAGAAACAAAAGGTGAAACAGAAACAAAAACGCCAGCTAAACCTGCTGAAGCAATGAAAATCCCTGCGTTTTTGAATTGCACATTGAATGCTAAAGCAAATACTGTTTTGTATGACAATTTAACACTAAAAGATGTTGGCGGTAAATTGATTATCAAAGATGAAAAAGCAACTTTAGAAAACTTTAAAACATCAATATTTGGAGGAACAATTGGCTTAACGGGAGCTGTTTCTACAAAGGAAAAAGTGCCAACATTTGATGTTAATTTAGGTTTTAATCAGGTAGATATTGGTCAAACTTTTACGCAATTGGAGATGATGAAAAAAATTGCTCCTTTGGCAGGTATCATCAATGGTAAATTGAATTCGACTATTAAGTTAAACGGAAATTTAGATGCTAAGGAATTAACTCCGGATTTAAAATCAATTTCAGGAGACTTAATCGGACAATTGCTTTCGACTACGGTGAATCCTAAAAACTCTACGGTTTTAAACTCTTTAACATCAAACATAAAATTCCTTGACCCAAGCAAATTGAATCTGAATGATTTAAAAATGGCGTTGACCTTTGCTGACGGAAAAGTAAATGTAAAACCATTTGACATTAAATACCAGGATATCAAAGTTACGGTTGGCGGAACGCATGGTTTTGATCAGGTAATGAACTATAATTTAAAATTAGATGTTCCTGCTAAGTATTTAGGAAGCGAAGCTAATGCACTAATTGCAAAAATGTCTCCTGCAGATGCTGCAAAATTAGATAACATTCCGATTACAGCTTTAATGACAGGTAATTTTTCGAATCCGAAAATCTCAACTGATATGAAGGCTGCCGCGACTAATTTGACTGCACAGTTAGTGAATCAGCAGAAAGAGAAATTGACGCAAAAAGGTACCTCAGCTCTTACGGATCTGATTAATAAGAATACCAAAGCTAAGGATACTACAAAAGCGGCTGCAACTGAAAAGGAAAAAACAACACAAGAAGTTACCAAAAAAGCAGGCGACTTATTAAATGGTTTGTTTAAAAAGAAATAAGCTATTCAAAATTTTTACAAAGCAAAAAGGTCAATCTCACGATTGACCTTTTTCTATGTTTTAAACAGCATCTGAACAGGTTTTTCCTTCCTAATGTGCACGTCTGTATATTTAGACCGATATTACCGTAATAATGCTAGACGTTTATAGTAACAACATATCCTTCTGAACTTCGAATATTAAAAACGCTTCCGTTTTCGAAAATTAAGTATTGCCCTTTTATACCAACAAGCTTCCCTTGAAACGAAGGTGTTTTGTCTAAATTTAGACTTGCTACTTTTGTCGGGTAATTTAAAACAGGATAATTAAGCTCGTACAAATCATTTTTTTCACTGAAAAAATACTCGCGTACTTCTTCCGGAATTAAATTTTCGAGTTTGGCTTTTTCCTGAACCAAATCAAAAACCTGAGTGGTTTGCTGCAGCATTTTTCTCCAATTGGTTTTATCGGTATAATGGCTTTTTAATGCCACCTCTGTAATTCCTGCCAGGTATCGGTTAGGAACCTCAACGATTGCAATGGCCTGACTTGCGCCCTGATCAATCCATCGGGTTGGTACTTGCGTTTTTCGGGTAACACCTACTTTTATTTCGCTTGCTACAGCTAAATACACTACGTGTGGCTGCAATTGTACTTTTTGTTCGTATTCCAGGTCACGATCTGCTATTCCCAAATGTGCTGTACTTAATTCCGGTCGCATGATCCAGTCGCCAACAGCAGGACTTGAGTAAAAACAGTCGTAACAGAATCCTTGTCTGAATATTTTTTTCTTTTTATGACAATTTAAACATTCGTAACCTACAAAATTGAATTCGATTTCTTTATTCAACAACTGATTCATGTTAAGAAAACTATCTTCGAAAACCAGATAATACTGAATTGTGTTTCCGATTTCTGTTTGCATTTTTGTAAGTACTCCTTGATACGTCATATTTTAGATTTCTGATTGTAGATTTTACTTTCCCTGAAGGATATAAATTATAATTCTTTATTCTGCTGAATTTAGAATCTTTCGTAAAAATAGAGTGGTTTTTTTTACAGAAAAACACTATTTTTGATACAGCGGCAAAGTTAGTATTTGTCGGCCGATATTCAAATTTTATATTTTTTGATTTTCACATCAACAGAAAATCTAAAACTTAAAATTACCATCTAAAATCTAAAATTGACTCATGCCAATATCAATAATTAACTCATTTGCCTCTTGGGTTCTTAAACAAAGAATTCATCAAATCGAACTTTTTCTAAAATATCCGAATGAAGTTCAGGAAGAATTATTGCATAATTTGTTGGTAGCTTCCGAAAATACTGTTTTTGGAAAAAAGTATGACTTCAGCTCTATAACTTCTTATCAGACTTTTGCAGAAAGAGTGCCTATCGCAACCTACGAAGAGTTACAACCGCTGATTGAACGCACGCGTCAGGGTGAACAAAATGTTTTTTGGGAAACGCCAATAAAATGGTTTGCCAAATCAAGCGGTACTACTAATGCTAAAAGTAAATTTATTCCTGTAAGTAATGAAGCGCTGGAGGATTGTCACTATAAAGGAAGCAAAGATCTACTTTGTTTGTACTTAAATAATAATGAAGATTCTGAATTGTTTTTGGGAAAAAGTCTTCGCTTAGGCGGAAGTTCTCAGATTTACGAAAACAACAATACTTATTTTGGTGATTTATCTGCCATATTGATTGAAAACATGCCTATCTGGGCTGAATTCAGCAGTACGCCAAGTAATAAAACTTCGCTGATGAGCGAATGGGAATCTAAAATTGCGGCTATCATCAATGAAACGAAAGTAGAGAATGTAACGAGCTTTGCCGGAGTTCCATCTTGGATGCTGGTTTTAATGAACAAAGTGCTGGAAAACACAGGAAAGGAAAGTTTACTGGAGATCTGGCCTAATTTAGAGGTTTATTTTCACGGAGGCGTAAGCTTCTCTCCGTATAAAGAACAATACAAAAAAATACTTCCTAGTAAAGATTTTAAATATTACGAAATATATAATGCTTCTGAAGGTTTCTTTGCCATTCAGGATTTAAATAATTCGAGCGATTTGCTGTTGATGCTGGATTACGGAATTTTCTACGAATTCATTACAATGGATACTTTTGACAGCGAAAATCCAAAGATAGTTCGTTTGGCTGATGTTGAACTGAATAAAAATTATGCTATTGTCATTACTACCAATTCGGGTTTATGGCGTTATCTGATTGGTGATACTGTTCGTTTTACGTCTTTAAATCCGTATAGGATTCGTGTGACGGGTCGAACTAAACACCATATTAATGTTTTTGGTGAAGAACTTATGGTTGAGAATACGGATCAGGCGATTGCAAAAGCATGCCAGATTACCCACAGCGAGGTTAAAGATTATACTGTGGCTCCTATTTTTATGCAAGATAAAGAGAAAGGCGCACACGAATGGATGATTGAATTTAAGAAAAAACCGGCTGATGTAGGACTTTTTCAGAAGGTACTAGACGAAACGCTGCAAACGCTGAACTCTGATTATGAAGCGAAGCGTTACAACAACATGACGTTAAACCCTTTGGTGATTAATGTAGCGCGTGAGAATTTGTTTTATGACTGGTTGAAAGAAAGAGACAAATTAGGCGGACAACATAAAATTCCGAGGCTTTCAAATCAACGTGATTATCTGGAACAACTGAAAGAAATGCAGGTTCAGACTATATAACACTTCTGGGCTCGCATGAGGGATAGTAGTGGAAATCCTTTTTGTTTTTTCTTTAAAAACAAAAAGATTGAAACAAATAGCCCGACCCGGAGGGGCATGCCCATAAAAAAAACCTTAGTTCTTTATTCGAGAATTAAGGTTTCTGTTTTTTTTTTAAGCCTCTGTGAGAAATGACAAGATTGTGGCTACTTGCTTTTTTTAAGACGCTGATGATACGGATTCGCTATGCGAAAACGCAGATTTATACGGATTTCTTCTTTATTTGTTTTGTTTTGTCATTTCTATGATAAAAAGCAATAATTATCTGTTACATCATATCGATATAACGATCGTGATAGCCTAAAAGATACAAAACACCATCGAGTCCTAAACTTGATATCGAAGTCGATGCGCTTTCTTTTACTTTTTGTTTGGCATGAAAAGCAATTCCCAAGCCTGCGAGGTTTATCATAGGTAAGTCGTTTGCACCATCACCCACAGCAATTGTCTGGTTAATGTGAATGCCTTCTTTTTCTGCAATGGCTTGTAAATATTCTGCCTTTTTTTGTCCGTCTACAATTTCTCCTAAATATTTACCGGTCAATTTACCATCGATAATTTCTAACTGATTGGCATGTACATAATCGATACCCAATTCTTTTTGCAGGTATTCTCCAAAATAGGTAAATCCTCCAGATAGAATGGCAGTTTTATAACCATAATATTTTAAAGCTTTCATTAAACGGTGTGCTCCTTTTGTAATAGGTAATTTTTCTGCAACTGAACGCAGCACATCTTCGCTTAAGCCTTCCAGCAATGCCATACGTTGTTTGAAACTTTCGTTAAAATCAATTTCACCATTCATTGCAAGTTCTGTAATTGCTTTTACTTGTTCTCCTACACCATTTAGCTCTGCCAACTCATCAATTACTTCGGCTTGGATTAAAGTAGAATCCATATCGAAACATACTAAACGTCTGTTTCTTCTATAGATATTGTCTTCCTGAAAAGAAATATCAACGTCTAACGTTCGCGAAATTTGCATAAAGCTTGCCGTCATGATAATTTTATCGACGATTTCACCTGTTACTGATAATTGAATGCAAGATCGTGGATATTCTTCTTCCTCGATAATAGAGGTTCTTCCGGTTAATCGGATAATAGAATTGATATTCAGGTTTTGATCAGACAGGATCTTGGTCACGGCTGCCAATTGCGAAGCGGTAAGCTTTTCACCCAGAATGTTGATAATGTAACGTTGTCTGGATTGCGATTTAACCCAGGTTTCATAATCTTCTATAGAAATTGGAATGAATTTTACTTTTACTTCTAATTCATACGCTTTGAACAACAAATCTTTTAAAACAGGTCCTGAAGTTGAACCGGCTTTTATTTCAAATAAAATTCCAAGAGAAAGTGTATCATGGATATCGGCCTGACCAATATCCAGAATTACAGCATCGTAGGTAGCTAATATCGCTGTTAGCCCGGCTGTTACTCCTGGTTTATCATGACCTGAAACTTTTAATAAAATAATTTCTTTATCTTCTGCTGCCATTTTATTTGTATTGATTTGAGTGCGACAAAAATCGGTAATCTATTGTTTATAAAAAAGGATATTGTTTGTTTTTTTGAAAAGAAAAAGCACATCTTAGTGTGCTTTTTGAATTAATTTAACAATTATGTTCCGCTATCAAAATAACCTAACTTTCTGGTTGTAATTAATTAAAAACTGTTGTTAAAAAGCAGCATTAAAACAAATTTAGCTACTCTTTTAAAGTTTTATTTTAAGGGTTCTAATTCATCAAAATTAATCATCCAGCTTATGTCGAATTTATCTTTGAACATTCCGAAATAGGAGCCCCAAAATGTTTTATTCATAGGCATATAAATATCTCCTCCTGCTGAAAGTCCGTTAAAAATACGATCGGCTTCTTCTACGCTTTCCACATTAACAGATACTGAAAAATTTCCTCCCATTGCAACATCCCCTGATTGTTCATTAGAATCGCTTCCCATCAAAATAGTATTACCAATAGGCAGCGAAACATGCATTACTCTGTTTGCATCTTTATCATTAACTTGCTCGCCTCCTTCCGGCACGGGCATGTCTTTGAATTTGCCTAAATACTGAAACTCGCCTCCAAAAACGGATTGATAGAACAGAAATGCTTCTTCACAATTTCCATTGAATATTAAATACGGATTTACTGTTGTTGCCATGATATTTTAGTTTATTTTTTTTCTGAGAGTTCTTTGACTATTTCAAGCGCTTTGGGAAAAGCATTTTTAAAATAATCCTTATGACTTTCGATACTATCAACCTGAACTTTCAGATCAATAAACTCATCATCAAGCGTTAATCGATACGTTTCCATTGAACCGCTCCATTCATTCGCTTTTTCATCAATTGGAAGTTCTTTAAAATCTTTTATTTCTCCCAAATGTTTAAAAGCCATGTATTCATAAAGTACTTTCTTGTCGATAATGCTATTCATTCCACCGCCATCTTCTGCGCCCAGGAATTGAATTTTATCTCCTTCATTCCATGTACTAACAGCATGTGAACCTTCACTAAAAGCACTTGTCCATTTTCGGTATGTTTTGTCATCCCATAAAACGGACCAGACTTTTTCTTTCGTTGCCTTGATTCTGATTGTAAATTCTAGTGTTTCCATAATTATGATAATTTACTAAAGTCCATATATAAAACATTCCAGCGATGACCGTCTAAATCTGCAAAAGCACAGCCATACATCCAACCTTGATTTTCTGCAGGCTCACTAAAAACAATGCCGCCTGCATTTTTTACTTTTTGAGCAAACTGATTTACCTCTTCTCTGCTTTCTGCATCAACAGAAATTAAAACTTCTGAGCTCAATCTGGTATCGGTAAGCTTGTGCTGAGAAAAACTTTCAAAAAGTGATTCTTCAAAAAGCATTACTACAAATTTACCTTCTCCAACAATCATACAAGTCGAACTTGATGTATCATGCTCATCATTGAATGAGAAACCGATTTTTGTGAAGAAAGCTTTTGATGCTGTAACTGATTTTACCGGCAAATTCAACCAAATTTGTTTTGTCATTTTTCAATTGTTTTAAGTTGATATAAGTAATCGACAGGAGTTTTTTTTCAGGTATTAAACTGTATTTAATTATTCTCTACATATCTTTTAAAACTATCCAGAATGGCTTGCCAGCCTTCGCGTTGCATTTCTTCGGGATTTATTGTTTCGGGATCAAAACGCTCTGTTATTTCTACTCCGTTTGCTGTTTCTATAAAAATGATTTCGACTTTTCTACCGTCATCAATAACATACTCTATGGCTTTGTTTTTTTCTACTAAAGTGTATTCTCCCGCAAAATCAAAACTCATACTGCCGTCTTTTGCCGCCATAGTCGATTTAAATCTTCCGCCAATTCTTACATCATTTTCAGCATAAGGTGTATGCCAATCCTGCGAAGGGGTGTTCCATTTTGTAATATTTTCCGGCAATGTCCAGAAATCCCATACTTTATCTATTGCTGCTTCAACTGTATTTTGTATTGTTATCATATTGATTGAATTGATGTTAGACTGTTTTTTATTTAAAATTACAAATTATTCAAACAACAGCTAACAATATAATTTAAAAGCATAAAAAAAAACCTGCTCCAAAATTAGGGAGCAGGTTTGCGGTAATGTTTTATCTGATTTAAAGCTTATGAAGCAATTTCCATTCGCTTTAATAAATTTTTATTCAAAGTGTGTTTCGCATAATCCTGATCGATTACTAAAACTTTATCATCAGAACTTGGCAGTTCGTACATCGCATCGGTTAGGATCGCTTCGCATAACGAACGTAAACCACGTGCTCCTAATTTGTATTCTAATGCTTTATCTACAATAAAATCTAAAGCTTCATCAGAGATGCTAAACGCTACTTCATCCATTAAGAATAATTTTTCATACTGTTTGATCAGCGCATTTTTAGGCTGTGTCAAAATAGCACGAAGTGTTTCTCTGTCTAATGGATCCATGTGTGTTAAAACCGGCAAACGACCAATAATCTCTGGAATTAATCCAAAGTCTTTGATGTCTTTTGGAATTATATATTGCAACAAATTGTCTTTGTCGATATTGTCTACATTTTTAGAAGTTGAATAACCAACTGCCTGACGGTTTAAACGTTTAGAAATAATACGTTCTACACCATCAAAAGCACCTCCTGCAATAAACAGGATGTTTTGAGTATTTACCTCAACAAATTTTTGATCCGGATGTTTACGTCCACCTTTTGGAGGAACGTTTACAACGGTTCCTTCCAGCAATTTCAATAATGCCTGTTGTACACCTTCTCCTGAAACGTCACGTGTTATAGACGGATTATCGCTCTTACGTGCAATTTTGTCTATTTCATCTATAAATACGATTCCTCTTTCGGCTTTGGTTACATCATAATCTGCAGCTTGCAGTAAACGTGTCAAAATACTTTCGACATCTTCACCTACGTAACCTGCTTCTGTAAGTACTGTTGCATCTACGATCGCCAAAGGAACATCTAACATTTTTGCAATTGTTTTTGCTACTAATGTTTTTCCGGTTCCGGTTTGACCTACCATGATGATGTTACTTTTTTCGATCTCTACTTCATCGTCTAATTGCTGTTGCATTAAACGTTTGTAGTGATTGTAAACCGCAACTGACATTACTTTTTTTGTCTGATCCTGGCCAATAACATACTGATCCAGAAAAGCTCTGATTTCTTTTGGTTTCTTTAAAATTAAGTCTCCAACAAGTTTTGCACTTCCGCTTGATTTTAATTCTTCTAAGACGATTCCGTGTGCCTGCTCAATACACTTATCACAAATATGTGCATTGATACCTGCAATCAATAAATTGGTTTCTGGCTTCTTCCTTCCACAAAACGAACATTCTAATACTACTTTAGCCATTCTTCTTTAGTTACTAAGCTGCAAAGCTACTAAGTTTCTGAGATTTATCACTAAAACCTCATTAAACTTAGTAACTTTTTGGCTTATTATTTTTTTTCAAATTTAAAAAAGGTTTCAAGTTCAAGTTAAATACTTAGAATCTTAGCGCCTTTACAACTTTAAATCTTAAAATTATCCTCTTCTCAACACTTCATCAATCATTCCGTATTCTTTTGCTTCGTCAGCTTTCATCCAGTAATCACGCTCACTGTCTTTGTGTACTCTTTCAAAAGATTGTCCTGAATGTTGTGAAATGATGTTGTATAATTCATCTTTTAGTTTCAACATTTCACGT
The DNA here is from genome assembly GCF_002217285.1 of Flavobacterium hercynium. Lineage (GTDB taxonomy): Bacteria > Bacteroidota > Bacteroidia > Flavobacteriales > Flavobacteriaceae > Flavobacterium > Flavobacterium hercynium. The sequence continues at coordinate 194,670 of NZ_MUGW01000002.1, forward strand.
AAGTTGATTTCCATATCTGTCGCAACACCTTGTGCTCCTCCTGATGGCTGGTGAATCATTACTCTTGAATGTGGTAATGCTGAACGTTTTCCTTCTGCACCAGCACATAATAAAACTGCCCCCATAGAAGCTGCCATACCTGTACAAATTGTAGCTACATCAGGTTTAATATATTGCATTGTATCATAGATTCCTAATCCTGCATAAACGCTTCCTCCAGGAGAGTTTAAATAAATTTGAATATCTTTTGAAGCATCTGCACTTTCTAAGAATAATAACTGAGCCTGAACGATGTTAGCAATCTGATCGTCGATACCTGTTCCTAAAAAGATAATTCTGTCCATCATAAGTCTTGAAAACACGTCTAATTGAGAAATGTTTAACTGACGTTCTTCAATAATATATGGAGTCATGTTTGTTGGGTTCATTGCTGCTACGATTTTGTCGTAGTACATAGCATTTACTCCTTGGTGCTTTGTAGCAAATTTTTTAAATTCTTTACCGTAGTTCATATTTTAAGTGTTCTAAGTTTTACGTTATGTATATAGATTCTTCATCAAAGGTTATACCTATTTCTATAGAATGTCAATTTGTCTTGGTTTTTTTGTTACAGGTTTTAAATTTCAGGTTATCATTGTTAATCTGAAACATTTTTAAAATTAAAACATTTTCAACTTGAATCAAAAAATAAGCGCCAGGAAAAAAATTTCCTGACGCTCAAATATACTTATTATTTTAGAATTTACTCTCCGTATGAAGCAGCAATAAATTCGTCATAAGTTACTTCTTTTGTTGTAGGGTTTGCTTTTTCTTTAAACACCTCTAACAATTTATCAGCTACAACTTGCTCAGAAAGTCTTTTTACTTCTTCTTGGTTAGATAAAACTCTAGCCACGATTCCTTGAACTTCTTCGTCAGTTGGGTTTGTTTGTCCAAATTGAGCCATTTGTTGTTTGATTGCTTTTGTTGTAAAAGCTTTCAAATCTTCGAATGTAATTTGAATATTACTTTGAGCCATTGCTTTTCCTTCGATCAATTGAAAACGTAATCCTTTTTCAGATCTTGCGTATTCAACTTCAGCTTCTTCTGCAGAAAGTTTTTTCTCTCCAACAGTTTGCAACCATTTTTTAAGGAATTCAACAGGTAATTCGAATTTTGTGCTTTCGATTAAGAATTCCTGAACGTCTAATAATAATTTTTGATCTGCTTGTTGTGCAAATTGCGCTTCAGCATCTTCTTTAATTTTAGCTTTCAAATCTTCTAATGAAGCTACTTTACCTTCTCCAAAAAGTTTATCAAACAAATCTTGGTTTAACTCAGCCAATTCTGCTCCGTTGATTGCTTCGATAGTAAAGTTTACTTCAACATCTAATCCGTGAACATCATCATGAGCTACTTTTAGGTAATCCATTAATTGGTGATCGTCTGCGAATAAACCTTTTGTGCTTACTGTAACAACATCTCCAACTTTTTTACCAATAAATTTATCTCCGGCTGATTTGTTGAAAGTAGCTACAGAAATTGTAGTTGTATTACTAATTCCTTTTTCTTCGTTTGTAAATGTTCCAGTTAAATCTGAATCAGCAACTACAACTTCTTGTGGAATTGCTTTTCCGAATTGTTTTTGGATACGCTCTACTTGTCCATCGATTAATTTATCATCAGCAGTAACGATATATTTTACGATGTTATTTTTTGCTTCTAAATCAATTTCGAAGTTTGGCACTAAACCAATTTCGTATTCGAAAGTTAGTTCTTCTGCATCCCAATCAAAGTTTTCGTTTTCTTTAGCAAGAGGAGTTCCTAAAAGATTTAATCTTTCAGATTGAACAAAACGCTCTAAAGCCAAATCAACTACTTTTTTAACTTCTTCTTGCTTAATCGCTTTCCCGTATTGTTTTTCAACAAGATCTTTAGGAACTTGTCCTTTTCTAAAACCTTTTACGGTAGCCAATGGCATTTTTTCGTTTATTCTTTTTGCTACCTGACCTTTATAATCCATGTGAACAACTGTCATTACAATTGTTTCATTCACAGCGTCTTTTGCTACTCTTTTAATATCCATCTTCTTCTTTAATTTACATAATAAAATTGGGTTGCAAAATTATAAAATTTTTGCAACCCAACCAAGTTTTTAATGTATTGTATTTGTAAGGAGTTTTTCACCCGCTTATTCTTCTCTTTTATTTATCGTCTCCCAGAATCCTATAAGTAAGAGACTGAAGTACAGCTAATATAATACTAAAAATAAATGCTGTTAAAAATGAGTCAACAGCAAAACCGCCAACTATATACGTACACATTATAATTATGATTGCATTTATAACCAGTAAAAACAAGCCCAGTGTTATAAATGTTACCGGTAAAGTCAGGATAACTAATATTGGTTTTATAAATAGATTAAGCAATCCCAAAACTATTGCAACAATGACAGCGGTTCCAAAACTGGCAACATGCACACCCGGCAATAGGTTAGCAATTAACAAAACTAAGGCTGCTGTAACAAGAAGTCTAAGTAATAATTTCATTTTTTTAGATTTTAAATTTTAATAAATGTACTAATTTTTTAGTGCAGGATACGGAACAATTTCTTTTTATTTAGAGATCAATTATGGAAATATCCTGTTGACTGCTGCGTAACATCAAAAAGCAACGGAATGCTTTCAAAACCTTATTCTTTTAAAAATGTTGTCGTCAGCTCAAAAAACATTTTTGGATTTTCGGCATGAAGCCAATGCCCCGCGTTTGGAATGGTTTCGACTCTTAAATCAGGGAAATGTGTTTTTATTTGGTCAATATCAGTATCTAAAACATAACCTGAATTTCCTCCTCTTACAAATAGTGTAGGTTTATCAAAAGTTAAATTGTCCGGCAATGGTTTTCCGATCTCGTCTAAGTTATTATTAAAGACTTCCAGGTTAAAACGGAAAGCCAATTGTCCAGGTTCTTGCCAATATAGGTTTTTCATTAAAAACTGACGTGTTCCAAAATCAGGCACATATTCTGTCAAAGTAGCTTCTACATCGTTTCGGCTTGGTTTTATAGAGAAGTCTACTGCATTTAATCCTGCCAAAATATCCTGATGGTGTTGCTTGTAAAATTTAGGACCGATATCAGCAACGATCAATCTATCGACCATTTCCGGATGCGTTGTTGCAAAAAGCATGGCCACTTTTCCACCCATTGAATGCCCTAAAATATCTATTTTGTTTAATTTGTTTTCCTGACAATATTCGAAAACATCCTGCGCCATTGCTTCGTATGTAAATTCGTCTGAGTGAAAGCTTCTTCCGTGATTTCTTAAATCTAGAATATGAACCTGAAATCCGGCGTCTACATACTGAGAGGCAAGTGTTTTCCAGTTATCTGACATTCCTAAAAATCCGTGCATGATGATGAATGGCTTTCCTTCACCTTCTATTTTTGAATATAACATTTGTATATGGGTTTTAAATCTTGAAATACAAAGGTAAAAAACTTATTTATTATTCGCCTTCGATAAAATTTCATAAGAAATATTTTAAGTATTTTTTATTAAAAAAAGTTTGCGTTTTTACGGCTTTCCGTAATCAAAATTACAGTCAAAATACTACCTTGCGGCATTAAAATTAACATCGAAAATTCGATCAATTTATTTAACTTAAATACCACACCATGATTAAAAAATTACTATTGCTTTCAGTAGTTCTTTCTCAGTTAGCCGTTTCTTGTTCAAGTGATGATAACACAGATCCTGTAAAAGAAGATCCAACAACAGAAGAACCTGTAAAACCAACTCCTGAGCTTACACTTGAAGAACAAGTTGCCGCTATTTTAAAACAACCTTATTCGACTTTACCTCCAGCGGAGCAAAAAGTAAAACTAGAAGCTGAAGCTAATGAAATGTTAGTTCAATTAGACAAAACTAAAGGATCAAGCGCAATCGAAGCTATTGAGAATTTATCTAATTTAATCGCTATCAATCCTGTTGATATTTTCGGAGGAAAAAATGGTAATAGTATCGAAGAAATTTTAAACGTTGCTGACGTATACGGAATCTATACTTGGAACAACACAAACAATACTTGGGTAAAAACTGCTTCTACTACTGAATTAAAATTTGTTTTTCCTGCAAAAGCAAGTTTAACTTCTAACAATGCAGTATTGACTTCTAAAAGTGTTGCATCCAATGTAAAAATTAAATTCACAGACATTTACGGAGGATATGACTACGTTAATGATAAAGAAATAGATCCAGTTTTCGATCAATTTTATTTACCAACATCTACTGATGCATCATTAACTATTGATGGTACTCAGGCTGCAACTATTACACAAACAGCTGCATATTCTAACGGAAAACAAGCCCCTGATACTTTTAATTACAAAATAACATTAAACGATGGTTACGTTTGGGAAATGAGTGGTAAAAAAGGTACTGCAAGTACTTCTACAGCTTCTCTTACCTTCAACGGAAAAAGCTTATTAGCATTTACTGCCGGAAGCTCTGCAAATATTGATGGTTTACTTTCAGAAGAACAACTTTCTTCATACAGAGGAAAAGCAAATGCTTTGATTACACTTATGGATAACTTTATCATTGTAGCAGACATGGATTTAGCTACTGATGCTGCTGATGACTTAGCTTTAGAAAGCCTGAAATTTCCAAACCAACCATATTACGATGACCCTAACGCTGATTACAAAGCTTATTATAATGGTAAAAATACATATTACAAAAACTATTCTACAGCTTCAGCAGCAAGCTTTAATAAAAATATCAAATTAACTTTAATTTCTAAAAAAGAAGGAACGAAAATAGCTGATATTATTATACGCTCAGAAGAAGGAAGTTTTTACAATGATCGTTTACCTGTTTGGACGACGGATGATTATTATGGTGCAAAACCTTACTGGAGCTATAGTAATGATGGAGAAGAATTTAAAATTCAATACTACGAAGAAAACTATTACTTAAAATTCAGTGATCAGACTCAAGTTGCTATGAGCGCTTATTTCTCTGAAGGATTTGAAACATTCGAGAAAAAATTCGAAGAGTTCATTAAAGGTTTCGAAAGAAAATAATTATCCTCAAAATAAATACTGTAGAGCCGGTCTGAAATATCAGATCGGCTTTATTTTTTAGGTGGTGTCCGAACGGTAATTGTACTATGTCCATATCCTGCCCAAATTCCTATGCCGCCTTTTATATTCGATTTTAAACTTGTATTAGAAGGATAAATAGGATTTTTACTGTTTACAATTTCATTTTGCCAGCTGTTCCAGAAATCCAGCGCCTCTTTATTTTGCGTTCTTAACTTCACAAAAATCACATCGCCATCTGCAAAATAAGGCGTGAATTTCGTTTTAGGAAAAAGCAAAACGCCTCGGTTTATTTGTACCGAAACTGCAGGATCTTTAAAGTTTTGATCGTCTAAGTTGCCATAAAAAGCAGGAACAAAAACAGGCTCTTCACCATCTATTTTTGTTGCGAGCTGATAATAGTTCTTTTCATCTATCGGATCATCAAATTTCACAAAAATATAGCCTGTTGTATCAGATGGATTGTTTTTTACATACTCAGCACTTTTGAGCGGTACACTTTTAGGAATAACTGTTGTAGCTTCAATAATTCGATTGAGGTATTCAATTTTCAAAGAATACGTTTTTCCAGCTTCTCCTTTAAAATCTCCTCCTATATATACAAAAGGCGGAATCCTGTTTTTGTCATTCTTAACTCGTAAAACTTCTGAATTTGTACCGTCAGAAATGGTGATTTTTGCAGATCGTATGACATGATTTAACACATTGGTAGAATCGACAACATCCGTTATCGGAATACTGCTCGATAAATAAACCTGAGCATAATCTCCTTCTTCAATAAAACCTTCTACAACAATTTTAGATTCAATACTTGTTTTATCACTAAACTCATTGTTAGAGCAACTTGCTATTAGTAAGGTCAATATAATTACAATATATCTCATCTGTTAGAATTTAAATCTCCAGCTTATGGAAGGTAATATTTTATACAACACTTTTCTGTCCTGTACCACGGTAACATTATTTTTATTATCCTCATCTACTTTAATATTCAAAACCAAATAAATAGGATTTCCAACATTAAATGTATTGAAAACAGAAAAGTTAAGAGCGCTTTCTTTTTTATTCGTTTTCAGGAAAAAATAATTTACAGAAAGATCGGTACGGATGTAATTGGGCATTTGTGCATTATTATATTCTGAATACTCTTTTACCGGATTATTGTTGATAAAATACCAGGACGTTGGCATCGTAAAGCGTGTACCGGAACTAAATATCTGTGTAATACCAAAATTCCATTTTTGATTTAAATCATACATTCCAACCAAAGAAAGATTATGACGCCTGTCGTATTTTGCAAAATACGTTTCTCCGTTATTCAGTTCGTCAAAATTTCTGTCAGACCAACTCAATGTATAACTCATCCAGCCAGTAAATTTTCCGTTATTTTTTCGCACCATCATTTCAAAGCCATACGCCTTTCCTTTTCCGCTAATCAAATCATTTTTAAATGTTGTTACTTCATTAAATTGCGTTACTCCATAAGGATACTCCAATAAATCTTTCATGGTACGATAAAACCCTCCAAAAGACGAAACAATATTTTTCGAAATATTCTGATTGGAACCAATGGAAAACTCATGAGACGATTGGGGTTTTACTCCGCCTGAACTCGCTATCCAAAAGTCTGTCGGGATCCCAACACTCGATGTTGTTACCAAACTTAGATATTGATATTGTCTGTTATACGATCCGTAAAAAGAATATTTTTCGTTTACCTTATAATTTAAAATGGCACGTGGCTGGAAATGCAGATAGGAATCTAATTTTGATCCGGCCGTATAATAATTAATTCTTAAACCCAACTCAGCACTTATGTGATCGGTTATTGTTGGTTTAATTGTGGTGAAAACAGCGGCTTCATTTGCATTGATGTAATTATTCTGAGTCGCATTAACATCCGTTAAATTGTCGACATTTACTCTCTGAGGCTGCAGATCGTGATGCACGTATTGAAATCCGGATTCAACAGGGATGTTTTTAATTTGATAGCGAACAGCATTATTAAATCCAAAATCTTTTACATACGATGAAACACGAAATTGAATTGAAGCCTGCTCCATTCCTAAATTATTCGAATATTGACTAAAGTAAACAGAATTCGACATACTTGTTTTAGGTGAAAACGTTGTGATTAAATTTGGCGAAACCGTGAAATTACTCCATTTTAAAGTTGTTTTCAAAGCCAGATTCCCATCGCTTATTTTTAGTTCGTCACCACTTAAAAAAGCATCAACACTAAGGAAATTCTTTTTTGAAATTTGGGATACAAATGTCAGGTTACCATCAGAGAAACCATACTTCATTCCTGCCACATCATTGCTTTCTGATTGATCATTCAAAAAAGGAGCAACGATTTCATCTATATATGTTTTTCGTCCGGAAATATAAAAGCCTGATTTATCGGTAAGCGGAACTCCCAATGTTAACTGCGATGCCAGAATGCCAACATTTCCCTGAACAGTAAATTCAGAAGGGACTTTTTTATAAGGAAGTAATAATGTTGTTGAACTTAATCTGCCACCATACTTGGAATTAGAGCTTGATTTATCAAATTCGACTTCCTTAATATGATCTGTATTGTAAAAAGGAAAAACACCTAATAAATGTGACATTCCATAAATGGGTGTTCCGTCGTATAATATCGCATTGTGACCCGGATCACCTCCTCTTACATATAAATATCCGTTTGCATCGCCTGAATTTTGAACACCGGGCGTCAGCTGTAAAAGTTTAATGATATCCGTAGTACCTAAAAGTGTTGGTACTCCACTGAGATCTTTTAAATTAAAAGATAACTTACCTCCTGATAAAGCGGTAATGCCATTTTTCTTCTCATTGGCTATAATCACTTCCTTTAAAAGAGCAATGTTTTTTTCTAAAACAATCGAAATAACGGTATCTTTTACCAAATCAATTTGAATCGTTTTTTGAAAATACCCCGATGTCGCGAATGTGATATCCAGTTTCCCAGTTGGAATATTATGCAAAAAGAATCCCAGAGAATCTGTTACGGTATAAAAATGTTGCTGATTTAGCGTAAATGAAACGTCTGCACCAATTAAATTTTCATTGTCTGCAGATCTCAAAGTACCTGTTACAGTTGCTTTAGATTGCGCCAGCAAACCTGAAAAACAGCATAAAAAAAAGAAAGTAATTGTCTTCAATACCTAATAAAATAAGAACAGCGAAAGTAAACAATTATAACCCAACTCCGTCAGGCTATAATTGTTTAATTTGGTAACCTATTTTAATTTCTGTAAATACATATTTACCACATTATCAAGACCAAGATAAAGGGCTTCTGAAATTAAAGCATGTCCAATCGACACCTCCAGAAGACCCGGAATATTTTGCTTAAAGAATTGAACGTTGTCCAGACTTAAATCATGTCCGGCATTAATACCCAATCCTAAATCATTTGCCAGTATTGCTGCTTTTACATACGGATCAATTCCGTTTTTATTCCCTAACGCATATTCATGCGCAAAAGCTTCTGTATACAATTCGATTCTGTCTGTTCCTGTTTTCTTTGCTCCTTCGATCATTTCAGCAATGGGATCAACAAAAATTGAAGTTCTGATTCCGTTACGTTGAAATTCCTGAATAACTTCTGTTAGATATTCTTGATTTTTTATGGTATCCCAACCTGCCGAAGAAGTAATAGCACCAATGGCATCCGGAACCAATGTTACCTGATCCGGTTTACATTCTAAAACTAAATCTATAAAATTATGCTGCGGATTTCCTTCAATGTTATATTCTGTGCGAACGATTGCTTTTAAATCACGTGCATCCTGATAACGAATGTGACGCTCATCTGGTCGCGGGTGAATGGTAATTCCCTGTCCACCGAAATTTTGTATATCAGTTGCAACTTTTAATAAATCAGGGACATTTCCTCCTCGTGCATTCCTCAAGGTTGCAATTTTATTGATATTTACACTTAACTTTGTCATATAAATAGATATTAATTCTGGTAACACTATATTTGTTACCGCAAAAATACAAAGTAAAACGTAGCAGTTTTTGCTATTTTTTGATTATTTTGCATGAAATATTTCCAATTGATTTATGACAGAAATTACGAACTATATTACAAATGATTATCGCCCAATAGATAGTCAGGAAACGATAAGCCTGGTTCAGGATTTTTTCGCTGACCTGAATTTTACGCACTTTCCTGTTTTAGAAAATGGCATTTTCATAGGAAGCATTGCTTCTGAAGATGTTGAGACATTTGATACAGACAAAAAAGCTGGTGATTATAAATATACACTGGAGCGTTTTTATGCACGAAAATCAATGATTTGGCTGGATATTTTAGAGGTTTTTGCTAAAAACCATACCAATACAGTTCCTGTTTTAGATGAAAATAATAACTATATCGGTTATTATGAAATGGAAGACATCATGAAATTTTTTCAGGAAACACCATTTTTAAAAGAACAAGGCGGTATTATCATTGTTCAAAAAGGCCTTTTGGATTATTCTATGAGTCAGATTACACAGATAGTAGAAAGTAATAATGGTAAAATACTAGGTTGTTTTATATCCGAAGCTGATCTGGAAAATGTTCAGGTTACTGTGAAAATTGGCTTGGGAGCAATGAATGAAATCATCCAGACTTTCAGACGATATAATTATGAAATTATTTCAGAACATCAGGAGGACACTTATATTAATAGTCTAAAAGAACGTTCTGACTATTTAGATAAATACCTTAATATTTAAATATTGTTTATAGATTCGATTAGTTGTAATCGATGTAATGAAGAAGTGTAAGCCGTTAAACAATTAAACAAAATCGATTAAAGATCAGATGAAAGTAGCTATTTACGGACAGTATTATCAAAACAGTACAGAACCAATCATCAAAGATATTTTTATGTTTTTCAACATGAATGGTGTCGAAATGGTAATTGAAGAAAACTTTTTAAAAATGCTTCACGAAAAAGCATTAGTAGATAGAGAATATGAAACTTTTTCAGTAAGTACTTCATTAGATAATAGTTTTGAAATGCTGATTAGTATTGGTGGAGACGGAACGATTTTAAGAGCTGCTACTTTAGTTCGTAATTCAGGCGTTCCAATCTTAGGTATCAATGCAGGAAGATTAGGTTTTTTAGCCACTGTTCAAAAAGAAAATATCGATAATTTTTTGCAGTTTGTGATCGACAAAAACTACACTACCTCTGAAAGAACATTACTTAGTTTAACCTGCGATCCTAAAAATGAAGCGATTGAAGATTTAAATTTTGCCATGAACGAGGTTACAGTGAGTAGAAAAGATACAACCTCGATGATTACAGTCGAAACGTATCTGAATAATGAATATTTAAATTCGTATTGGGCAGATGGCTTAATTATCTCGACACCAACAGGATCTACGGGTTATTCGCTTAGCTGCGGTGGTCCTTTACTGACACCGGAGGTTAAAAGTTTAGTAATTACGCCCATTGCGCCACACAATTTAACAGCCAGACCACTTGTCATTCCGGATGACACCGAAGTAAAACTTCGTGTTTCAGGAAGAGAAGATCAATACTTAGTTTCATTGGATTCCAGAATAGCTTCTGTAAAAAACGAATCGATTCTGACCATTAAAAAAACCGGATTTAAAATTAAAATGGTAGAAATTCCAGGAGAAACTTTCTTAAAAACCCTTAGAAACAAGTTACTTTGGGGTGAGGACAAAAGAAATTAAGCGTTTTATATTTTTGCACTATACGATTATAGTACTTTTTCTCGTTTTGCATGTATCGAATCATCATTAAACGCCACAAAATCATATTGTAAATTGAAAAAAAAGCACATTTAACTAAAGGAACGTTGATTCGTATCGATAATTATTATATTTGCACGCAATTTTGAATTAAATGAAGAAAATTTTTAATTTATTGTTATGTTTTTTCCCCTTTATCACACTAAATGCTCAAATCAATGAGATAGGTGTTTTTTTAGGCGGAAGCAACTTTGTTGGTGACGTAGGAAACACAACTTATATTTCGCCCGAGAAATTAGCTTTTGGTGTTTTATACAAATGGAACAAAAGTCCACGCCATTCTTATCGTTTCTCTTACACACAATCTTCTATCGTAGGAATTGACAAAGATTCTAAAGAAACATCAAGAAACAGAAGAGGCTACAGCTTTGAAAACAATGTAAAAGAATTTTCTGCAGGATTAGAGTTTAATTTTTTTGATTTCAATCTTCATGATTATCATCAAAAAATTACACCTTATGTACATTCCGGTTTAAGTTATATTCTCTACGAAGAATTGTACATAAGTGGTGGACAAACCAGAAAAGAAAAAAATGGAGGTTCTGTTGCCATCCCGATGACATTAGGAGTAAAATCAAACATATCACCAAGGATTGTTTTAGCAGCAGAAGTTGGAGTACGCTATACATTTACAGATAATATTGACGGGAGTAATCCAAAAGGTGGAAATTTAGCACCTTTACGTTTTGGGAATTTAAATAATAATGATTGGTATACTTTTACGGGGATAACTTTAACCTATACCTTTGGACAAAAACCTTGCTATTGCAAAGAATAATAAAATGAATTTACTAGAATCTATAGATCAAAAAAACTTACCTAAACACCTTGCCATTATCATGGATGGTAACGGACGCTGGGCAAAACAACAAGGTTTTTTAAGAGCTTTTGGTCATGAAAACGGATCAAAATCTGTAAAAGACACCATTAAAACATGCTCAAAACTTGGTATTGAGTATTTAACACTTTATGCTTTTTCATCAGAAAACTGGAACAGACCAAAACTTGAAGTTGAAGCTTTGATGAAGATATTGATAAATTCCTTAAAAAAGGAGCTTGGAACTTTGCAAGAAAACAATATTAAGCTTAATGCGATAGGCAATCTTGATAAATTACCAAAATCAGCTCAAAAAGAGCTTATGGATGTTATTGACAAAACAAAAAACAATACCAGTTTAACACTAACACTAGCACTAAGTTACGGATCGAGAGAGGAATTAGTTCACGCTATTAAAAGCATCAGTGATAAAGTTAAAAATAATATAATTTCAATAGACACTATTGACGATTCAATTATAAATGAGCATCTTTACACGCAAAATTTACCTGATGTAGATTTATTAATACGAACAAGTGGAGAACATAGAATAAGTAATTTTTTGTTATGGCAAATAGCCTATGCAGAACTGTATTTTACTAATGTCTTGTGGCCAGACTTTAAAGACCAGGATTTATATGAGGCTATTATTAGTTATCAAAAAAGAGAACGTAGATTTGGAAAAACCAGCGAACAAATTAAATAATTTTTTAGTGTTACAAAAAAGAATACAAATAGTCTTTACCCTTCTTCTATTGGGTAGTTTTTCACAAATAAAAGCACAAGAAAGAGTTCCTTTTGATCAGGGAAAAAAATACATTCTTGCTAAGGTTTCTGTTGTTGGTAAAATAAGCTTCAATGAGCAAACTGTTGTTACATTTTCCGGCCTGCAAAAAGGACAGGAAATAACCGTTCCCGGAGAAGAAATTAGTGGGGCTATTAAAAAATTAGGTAAACTTGGCCTTTTTGAAGAAATCGAATTTTATGTAAATAAAATTGATAATGACAGTATCTATTTAGACTTAAACATTATTGAGCTTCCTAAGCTTAATGAGGTAAAAATAGTAGGTGTTAAGAAAAGCAAAGTAGAAGGTTTAATTAAGGATAACAGTTTAAATAAAAACAAAATTGTAAACGAAAACTTAATTACAACTACCAAAAATTACATCGAAAATAAATACAAAAAAGACGGTTTTTACAACACCAAAGTTACAATTACCACTACGCCTGATACCACTGCAGGAAATCACGTAAACATGCTGGTAAGAATAGACAAAGGCAGCAAAGTAAAAATCAGCAGTATTGACTTCATTGGAAACAAGCAACTTACAGACAACAAGTTAAGAGCTGCAATGAAAGATACGAAGCAAAAGAACTTCTTCCGTGTTTTAAAGGCTTCAAAATTTATTCCTGAAAAATATAAAACTGACTTAGAAAAAGTAATTGCTGCTTATAAAGAAAGAGGATATCGTGATGCACGTATTATCTACGACTCTGTTACTTACAGTAAAGAAAAAAATACACTTGCTATTAAAATTAATGTAGAAGAAGGAAACAAATACTACTTCGGAAACATTAAGTTTTTAGGAAACACTGTATATTCTGATCAGCTTTTACACCGTGTTTTAGGAATTAAAAAAGGAGAAACTTATAATGGAGTTTTACTTGAAAAAAGAATTGCAGATAAAACAAAACCTGACGCTGAAGATATTACCAATTTGTACCAAAACAATGGTTATTTATTCTCTAACATTAATGCTGTAGAGGTAAAAACGGTTAATGATACGATTGACTTTGAAATCAGAGTTACAGAAGGACCTATAGCCTATTTCAACAAAATTACAGTTGTAGGTAATGATAAAACAAATGACCATGTTATTTACCGTGAATTAAGAACTAAACCAGGTGAAAAATACAGTAAAGAACAATTGGTTAGAACTATTCGTGAGATTGGACAATTAGGATTTTTTGATCCGGAAGCGATTGACCCAAAATTCAAAAATGTTGATGCTGCAGCAGGAACTGTTGATATTGAGTATAATGTTGTAGAAAAAGGATCCAGCCAGGTCGAGCTTCAGGGAGGTTACGGTGGTGGAGGTTTCATTGGAACCTTAGGATTATCGTTTAACAACTTCTCTGTTCGAAATATGTTTAACAAAGAAGCATACAAACCATTACCAATGGGAGACGGGCAAAAAGTGTCACTTCGTTTGCAAGGAAGTACTTATTTCCGTACCTATAGTATGTCATTCTCAGAACCATGGTTTGGAGGAAAAAAACCTGTACAGTTTAGCTCTTCTATCTCTTACAGTACACAATACTTAAACAACTTTGTGACAAGAGATGTAGACAAAAGCAGAAGTTTTAACATCCTGACTTTACAAGTTGGTTTAGCAAAACGTCTTACGGTGCCGGATGATTATTTTGTATTATCTCAATCGGTGAGTTACCAACATTATGACTTAAAAAATTATAACACTGGTTTATTTACTTTTGGTAATGGAACATCAAGAAACTTAGCGTATACAATAGGAATTTCAAGAAGTAATAAAGGAACTAACCCAATATTCCCTATGTACGGTTCAGACTTTAGTATTTCTGCGAAAATCACACCTCCTTATTCATTGCTTAATAAGATAAATTATGCTGACCTGGGAAATCAGGCAGAATATAAAGTTAAAGCAACAGCAGATGCTACAGCTGGTGATGCAAATGGTCAAATGATCAAAGTAGGGGATTATTTAGATGCAAACGGTAACAAAGTAAGTACGTATCAGGAAGCTGCTACGGATCAGGGTAAAGTCGATCAAAAGAAATTTAACTGGTTAGAATACTATAAAATTAAATTTAAAGGAGACTGGTATACTAAAGTGTATGGTAAATTAGTTTTAAGAACTTTAACTGAATTTGGTTTCTTAGGAGCTTACGATCAAACCAGAGGTGTTGTCCCTTTTGAACGTTTCTATTTAGGAGGAGACGGAATGGCGATGTACTCAATGGATGGTAGAGAAACAATTGGATTAAGAGGATATAAAAACAATACTTTAACTCCAACAAATGCAAATGGAGAACAAATTGGAGCTACTGTTTATAACAAATTCTCTATGGAATTGCGCTACCCTATCACATTAAAAGCATCTGCATCAATTTATGCATTGGCATTTTTAGAGGCTGGTTCAGCGTACCCATCGTTTAAAACCTATAATCCTTTTGATCTTAAACGTTCAGCTGGTGGTGGTTTACGTGTATTTATGCCGGCATTTGGATTGTTAGGTATTGATTTTGGATATGGTTTCGATGCTGCTCCGGGTGATGTAGCGAACAAAGCACACGGTTTTGAAACGCATTTCATTATAGGACAACAATTTTAATACACAATTTAGTACATTTGGTTAAAAATTCGCAAATAAAGTAATGTTATGAGAAAACAATTTTTATTTATATTTTTAGCCTTGATTGTAGCAAATACAAGTCAGGCTCAGACAAGGACGACGCGAATTGGCTACATCGATATGGAATATATCCTGGAAAATGTTTCTGATTATAAGGAAGCAAAAGCGCAATTAGAATTGAAAGCGCAGAAATGGAAACAGGAAGTTGAGACAAGGAAATTAGACATAAATACGCTCAAAGAAAGTCTTAAAGCTGAAAAAGCGTTATTGACTAAAGAACTTATTGAAGAAAGAGAAACCGAAATCAAATTTCAGGAAACTGAAATGATGGATTATCAGCAAAAACAATTTGGCGCTGACGGAAATCTAATGAGGCATAAAGCCGCTTTAGCAAAGCCAATTCAGGATCAGGTTTTTACTGCTGTTCAGGATATAGCTGAAGCTAAAAATTATGATTTTGTTTTTGATAAGTCTTCAGATCTGACCATCCTTTTTAGCAATAAAAGGTTTGATATCAGCGATCAGGTTATTCGAGTCCTGAACAGAACTGAAAAGCGTGAACAATTGAGTAAAAAACAATTGAAAGAACAGGAAGCTAAAGAAAAGCTTGAAAATGAAATAGACGAAAATCCGGACATGAAGGACAGACAAAAAGCCCTGGATAGCAGAAAAGCAGCCAGAGAAAAGCTAATTGAAGACCGAAGACTGGAACAGGAAGCGAAGAAAAAAGAGTTTGATGATCGAAGAAAAGCGATCAAAGCTGAAAGAGAAGGCAAAAAAAATGGCACGGTTTCTGAACCAACACAATCAGGGACACCTGCAGATGGAACAGCAAAGCCTGCTACAGCAACGGAAAAGACCACTACTGAGCCATCTACAACTGTCAACAAAGCAGAAGAAAGACAGAAAATGTATGAGCAACGTAAATTGGAATTAGAAGAAAGAAAAAGAAAAATTTTAGAAGAAAGAGAAGCGGCTAAAAAAGCAAAAGAAGCCGAAACGCAAAAATCAAATACGACCAATAATTAATTAATATTTTTAAAAATGATGAAACAAATCAAAACTTTACTAATTGCTGCGATACTAGTTTTAGGAGCAAGTAACACAATGAACGCGCAAGCTAAGGTAGCACATGTTGATGTAAGCGAGATTATGTCGAAAATGCCTGCAATGCTTGATGCTCAAAATCAACTACAAAAATTAAGTGGAACATACGATGCTGAATACAAAAAGATGGTTGATGAATATCAAGTAAAAATCAAAAAGTATGAGGCTGAAGCTGCTACTGTAACTGAAGCTGTAAACGGTGACCGTTCTAAAGAAGTTCAGGACATGCAAAAAAGAATTGTTGATTACAGAGACAATGCACAAAAAGAACTACAACAAAAAGAAACTGACATCGTAAAACCATTAATGGAAAAAGTAAGAACTTCTATCCAAAAAGTTGGAAAAGCAAAAGGTTTCCAATACGTTTTAGATGGTTCTACTCTTTTATTAGCTGAAGGTACAAACATTACAGCTGATGTTAAAAAAGACTTAGGATTTTAATCTATAAAAACCTTATTATGAAAATGGCTCAACGAAAGTTGAGCCATTTTTATTTATAACAACACTTATAGCTTTTATGAATATAAATAAACAGATATTTCAGTTCTATCAAACATGTATTTACCTGGTGGTAATTCTTTATTTTCGCTATTTTTTTGTTCGTTTTTCAAGACCTTTAACATATCTATTTCTCCTATCCAGTCGGTACCTAATTTAATGGAGTTAATTGCTCTAATATTATGTCCTCCGGCAGCAATTGCAGCGTGAAAAAATTTCCCATCTCTATGTCGGTAAAAAAGAACAATAGTACTACTTATAATAGGATTACCTGTCCACTTCCTTTTATTCGGATATTTTAACTCAAATAAAGAAACCCATTGCTCTCCTACTGTGTTTTCCAAATCAAAAAGTGTTATTGTGTTTGGATCTTCTAAATGCTTAAAATATGCAACTACATCAAAACAAACGTTACCCATGTAGTTTCTTACATCTTTAAATCCTTTTACTAAATCTTCAGCTAATCTGCTTTTGGTACTAAAATCCTTCTTCTCTACTTCGTAACCTTTCTCTGTTAAATGTCTTGGCACTTTTCTAATATTTAATATATCATCATAATTTATAATCTGAACAACACAAAAAGAACTTCCCTTTTCTAAAATTTGTATTCAATGTTTATTACAAAACAGATCTCGCATATATATATATACACTTTAACTTTATCATTGCCAAGCACATAAGCACCGGACTCTAATCTCTCTTTAAACACTGTTTTCAAATTAACCTCATAGTCCCATGAGGTTCCAAGCGTACCTCCATTAACAGATCTAATGCAAGTTCCTCCTACCGCAATTGCTGCATGAAAAGGTTCCTCATTTCTGCAAAAAATCAACAAATTACCTCTATTAATATCGTTACCCTTCCATATTCTCCTATACTCAAAATTTTTATCAAAAAAATCAGGCCAATGTTGCCCACGTATAGATTCTAAATGGTAACGTTTAATTATATCCGGATGCAGCAAATGTGAAACATAGGCAGCTGCATCATAGCAAACACCACCTATTATAAAATCACTTATAGTTCCAAAACCATTCATCAACTCTTCTGCTAACCAGCGTTTATGATTATCACTCCCGGCCTCCGCTTTAATACCTGCTTTTTTAAATGCATTATTCTCTTTTATTCCTTTTCCTAAACTTTGTCCCATTTCTTTACTATGTTATTTTATTAATTTTTCAATAATTTATAATTATTTATATAGCAAAAAGAACTTCCCTTTTGCTAAACATTTGTTTTTGGAATTGAAAATTTAAAATAATCTTATAAACGCACGAATTGAAAGACGCACGTAAAATCGATTTTCAAAAATCGAATAATATTTAAATGTGGTATTTTGAAATTTGGCTTTACAAACAATGCAAGAGCACTTAAATCATTATTAGGTTTTAATGATAAAAAAAACAGAATTAAATAATTCTCTTTAAGCGAAGATAAAAAATATCCTGCTTTTTTTAAAAGTATTATCAAAAAAATATTCAATTCTGTCATAAAAAACACAATCCCGGAAAATAAGATTAAACACACAATAAAATACTCTCGTATTTGAATTGAAATTTGTAAGGGAACAGGGAAAATATGTAACTTTGTACTATGACGAACAACAATCCTATAGGCGTTTTTGATTCCGGTATTGGAGGAACTTCCATCTGGACAGCCATTCACGAGCTACTTCCGAACGAAAAAACCATATATTTAGCAGACAGTAAAAATGCTCCTTATGGTCAGAGAACCAAAGAGGAAATTGTTGCGTTAAGTAAAAAGAATGTAGATTTTTTAATCGAAAACAATTGCAAATTAATTGTTGTTGCCTGTAATACTGCAACCACAAATGCCATAGTTGAACTTCGTGCTGCTTATGATATTCCGTTTATAGGAATTGAACCCGCTATAAAGCCTGCAGCAACCAATTCTAAAACCCAAGTCATTGGTATTTTGGCAACCAAAGGAACATTGAATAGTGAGTTATTCAACAAAACGGCAGAAATGTTTCAGCATACTACAATAATTGAACAAATAGGTCATGGATTGGTTCAGCTTATTGAAGATGGTAATTTAAATTCTCCGGAAATGACTCAATTATTAGAATCGTATTTACAACCCATGATTGATGCTAATATTGATTATCTGGTTTTAGGATGCAGCCATTATCCTTATTTGATTCCACAGATCAAACAAATCCTTCCGCCGCATATCCAGATTATCGATTCCGGAGAAGCTGTTGCACGTCAGACGCAAAACATCTTACGTGAAAAAGCAGGTTTTTCTAACGCCGAAAAAAGCGATCCTGTTTTCTATATTAATTCAAATCCAGCTGTTTTAAAAGCTATATTGAATGATAAATATAATGTTATAGAAAAAGATTTCTAAAGCGTTATTCTATTTTTCGTTTTACAAACCATATTCCGTCTAAAGATAAATTGAAGGATATTTTATGATAGTTTTCTTTAATTAAATTATCCGATACTCTTCCTTTTTGACCGTAAGAATATGAAATGCTTAATGCCGTCAACGTATTTTCTATAGGCAAGGAAAGTCCCAAAGTAATGGCAGCATTGTTTACTCTTTTACCACCTATTTCAAGATAACCGTTGTCATAACTTAGTCCTCCGGCATATTGAATTCTATCCCAATATCTGCGGACATTTTTCTTCGTACTGTATGTAAATCCTAGCCCAAATCTGTCCTGGTTTACAAAATCTCCGTAGGAATCGGATTGGTTCGTATTGTTCCACAAACTTTTTTCATAGTCAAAAGTTACATTTATATTGTTTTTGAAACGCTTGCTTATCCCAAATCCCATTTCTAATGGCATGTAGTAATCATCTGCATCAGAAGCCACATCAGACTCTACAGTAGTAATTACTTCATTGGCTATTGTTTCAACACTTTGCACTTTGGAAGCTTTAACCCTTGTTGGAACTTTAAATGTAGAAGCGATCGTAAAAGTAGAATCAATTTTATATTGAGCTCCTAAAGTAGCACGCACGCCACTATAATCTGTTTTTTTATTGATGGTTGTAATAGAATTTGAAATCAAATAACTCCTGTCATCTGTTGTATTTCCAAATAACACGGTTGCAGAAACTCCAGCTGCAAATTTTTTACTAAAAAGATAGCCGTATGAAAAATCAAAATTGTTTAGTCCGCCAGAACCTGTTGCGGTCAAATAGTAAAAATCATTGCTATCAGTTATGGGTAATTTTAAATTGGAAATCGTAAATGCTGAACTCGAATAAGGACGTAAAGCAACACTAAAACCGGATTTTTTGGTTATTGGAAAGGCAAAAGCAATATGAGAAAACTGAAAATTATTTCGCTTCTCACTTTTCGAACTACCTTCAAAAGTTGTCGCAATGGCTTTACCTCCTACATCAAACATAAAATGGTTTAATGGCAAATAAGCCAGCGAAGCCGGATTTAAATTATTAATAAACACATCTGACGGCAATGCAATTCCTGAAGAACCGATAGACGGAATAATTCCAAAATCAGAATCGTACAAACTCCCTACTCCATACAACGAATAAGGTGAACTGGAAATACTTTGAGAAAACGAATTGAATGACAATAAAACAATGCCAATCAAAAAGATAATTTTATTTTTCATTTAATAGGAGATGTAATAAATTTTCAGCTGAATTTTATTGTTCAAATGTTTTTGATCGCCCAAAACAATTCTGTCCACAGAATTAGAAATTCCCGGTAACGTTAAAACCAAAGACGATTTTGAATCAGATTGTTTGAGCATTTCTTTTTGCAGAAAAGTTCCGATAGAAAATGAATAGGCAACATTTTCATTGAATTCGTCACTTTTTTGGTTCAGCACACCATAAACCGCTGCTCCTGCAGAATTAAGTAAAGTTCCGCTGATTCTGTTCAAATTATCACCTACATGCACCTGCACTGAATCTGCCAGTGGATATTGCGCTGAATACGAATTATTAACCGCTTTCAAAATCAATTGGGCATCTACGATAGCTCCGTTATCTGAAATATATTTGAGCTGCTTTATATTTGGAAAATCTATTCTGCACGCCACTCCCGTTCCGGATTGTATAAAAGACTGCTGATTGGTTAAGCTGCTTGACAATTTACTGCTCGAATTGGGTAAATTCTCTATTAGTGTTCCTGTCTTATCAGAATAAAATGAGTTGAATTGCACTGAACTGTCTGTTATTGTAAAATCAATATAATACGATTTCTCTTCATCACCCTGATATTTAGAATAATACAACCTGACAACGCTCGTCGTTAAATCAAAACCAATAACACTTGAAGAATTTGATGTAGAAGGCACAAGTACCAGTCCTTTTAAATATTCGCTAAAAGTATCAAAATCTGTTATTTCTCTTTTTTTGATTTTTTGAAAAAGTGCATCCCCAAAAACACCATCCATTTTTATATTAATCGAATCTTTTTCAAGTGGTCTCGGTATGTATGAGATAGAACCCAGACTTTCAGTATTATAACTTAAGGTCGAATTATTGTAAAAGCTGGAATCATCTGTATTGGGCTTTACCCTTTGTGTTAATCTGTGGATATTGACTGTCTGCACCTTTGTAGTATCACCATAATAATACCTGTCGTATTTTAGAATCATCGAAATAGAATCAAAAACAAAATTAGGTGCATCTGTATCTGAACCGTTACTGGTCAAGGCGTATGTTGTTGCTGAGTGTAATTGAAAGTAACTGCTGGATTTCACTTTCCCAAAAAGAGGATCGTCATAGTTCCCGACTAAAATCCGATTCTGACCTGAAGTAACGAGGGAATCAAAATTAATGGTCGACATTTCTACCGTTACAGTATCAATCAAAATAACCTTGTTGTTTACAGCCAAATAATCTGATCCAACAACAAACTCACCAGCATCTGTATCTGTTCCGCAGGAAACAATGGTAAGACCAAAAAGTAACATCAATATAAACTTGTGCATAATCTTATTTTTTGACAAATATAAAAGGCACTGTTTTGCATCGCACTATAACATATACAGTCGCCTGATTTTAGCCTACAAATAGCAAAAAAACATCTATTACAGACATTCAGAAACAAATAATGCATTCAGCCATAAAAAGGGGTGTTTTGTCTATCAAAAAGCACCATACATATATCTTCTTTTTTTTAAAAACATTAGCCACCTACTTTTGAGCCAATAATTAAGTAATGAAAATAAGGTTTTTAACAGGTGTCGCATTTTTAATTTCATTTTTCAATATGAAAGCTCAGGAACAATTTTCAGTAAATATGAATTTAAAAACAGAGCCTACATCTGAAATTGATTTTAATGAAACTAATATTGGTGTAACTGTCAATACAAAAATGAATGCCAAAAACACATTGACAAATACATTGGAATATTCGAATTTGAAAGTGAATTATGAAACAGGAAGTTTTACAAAATTTGAAGATCTAAATAAATTCAATCAATTAAGATACACTATTGCAATTGCACATGAGATTTCAAACAATACAAAACTGAATCTGTCCATAATTCCAATAGTGAGTTTTCAGTCTAAGGTTGATTTTTCAGATGCCGCAGTTTTGGGAAAGTTTGAAATCAGCAGGCAGTTTAGTCCGAGTACTAGTTTAAGTATTGGAGCTGCAAGATCAACCATTTTTGGAACGCCCAAATTCACACCGGTTTTTGCATTAAAATATAAAATGAATACCAATACTGAATTGCAAATTGGATTTCCGGATTCTAAGCTTTCTTATTCTAATAATAGCAGAAATAATTTTAATCTGAGTAACAGCTTTAATGGTAATTATTACAATTTAGGTTCTGTCACTTATCCTGAAAATGCTGAAAAAATGGCATTGTCACAAATGACCTCTGCTTTTGAATATGAAAGAAATGTAGACAAAAACTGGTTTATCAATTTTAAGACTGGTTATGATTTTAATAAAAAATACAACCTGACAGATCAGGACAATCATAAAGTTTATGATTTTAATACCGGCAACGGATATCTCTTGGGAATTGGCATCAAATACAAACTATAAATAAATTTAATACACTATGAATAATTTTAAAAAAGGAATATTATTCGCGACACTATTTTCGAGTCTCTTTTTTATTAGCTGCAGTAACAGCGACGACGACGATGATTTAATGGGAAACTGGGTTAAAAAATCAGCATTTGACGGACCGGCAAGATCTAGTGCTACTA
The DNA here is from genome assembly GCF_002217285.1 of Flavobacterium hercynium. GTDB lineage: Bacteria > Bacteroidota > Bacteroidia > Flavobacteriales > Flavobacteriaceae > Flavobacterium > Flavobacterium hercynium. The sequence goes on from NZ_MUGW01000002.1 coordinate 217,527, forward strand.
GTTTTGTTATTGGAGATTATGCTTATGTAGCAACTGGCTACACAGGCGATTTATATTTGAAAGATTTATGGGCGTACAACTCAACTGGAGATTATTGGGAGCAAAAAGCAGATTTCTCCGGAGTAGGAAGAAGTTCTGCATCTAGTTTTACGCTTAATGACAAAGGTTATGTAGGTCTTGGTTATGACGGAACAAACAGACTGAAAGATTTTTATCAATACGATCCTGCAGCGAATAGCTGGACTCAGAAAACAGATTTTGCAGGAACGGCTCGTTACGCTGCTGTAGGATTTCAGGTAGGCGGAAAAGCCTATTTTGGAACTGGGTATGACGGAAATTATTTAAAAGACTTTTATTCGTATAATGATCTAACAGATACGTGGACACTTGTAAATGGCTTTAGCGGTAACAAGCGTCGTAACGCTGTCGTTTTTGTTATTGATGCAAAGGCTTACCTGGGGACCGGAAGTAATAATGGTGTATATCAGGAAGATTTTTGGGAATTTGATCCTGCTACAGACATTTGGACGAGAAAATTGGATATCGACAAAGATACCGATGATGATTACTCTTATAACGATGATTATACAATCACAAGATCGAATGCTTCTGCTTTTAGCATGAACGGACTAGGTTACGTTGTGGGTGGAGAAAGCGTAAAAACAATATGGGAATACAATCCACAAACGGATCTTTGGGTAGAGAGAACCCCAATGGAAGGTGCTACAAGAACAGATGCTGTTGGTTTTGCGATTAACAACCGCGGATTTTATATGTTAGGAAGAACAGGAAGCACTTATTTTGATGATGCCTGGGAATTTAAACCTTTAGAGGAGCAAAATGACGATGATAATTAAAAGTAAAAATCAATTCTTCTGGAGTAACATCCAGAAGAATTTACTGCTTCTGGTATTTGTTTTTCAATTGGGCGCCTGTACCCGAAAACAAACTTTTACTACTGAAACCTTCAAAACCAATACGGGTTGGGGATATGCTATAACGTATCAAAACAAAACGATAATTAAGCAATCTATAATTCCGGTTATAAATGATACCAAAAGTTTTGATTCAGAAAAAGATGCATTGAAAGTAGCCGATTTGGTTGTAGAAAAGCTCAGTCAAAATACTTCGCCAACAGTAACCAAAAATGATTTAATTTTATTAAAAATAAAATTATAAAATGAACTTAGACGCTTTAAAAAATACCAATTCAAATAAGATCCTGTTTCATATCATGATATGGACTTTCTTTATTTTGACATCCTTGATTCAATTTTACGAAAGTCCGTTCAGAATCAACAATGATTTCTATGTACAATGGGGAACGGGAATCATCTTGTTTTATTTGAACTATTTTTATTTAGTGCCTCTTTTACTTTTAGAAAAAAAATACTGGCTTTATTTTGTTTTTGCATTCCTGATTATTGCTGTTTTTATGGTTATCAGGCTGAATTATTTCATTCCGGAATTTAGACATTTAAGACCCGGTAATGTTATGCCTGCCCGAATGATGCCGCCTGATCCACATTATTTTCCGAAACAAAACCATGTGAGAATAGAAATGAGACAACCTCTTTTTTTTAAAATAGGGCCTTCTTTTTTTTATATTCTAATCCTGACTATTAGTGCTATTATCAGAACATTAACGGAATTTTACAACAATCAGCAAAACAAATTAATTGCCGAAACGCATAGAACAAATACAGAATTAATTTATCTGCGAAAACAAACCAATCCGCATTTCTTATTTAATTCTTTAAACAGTATTTACTCGCTGGCACATAAAAAATCTGATTTGGTTCCTGATGCCATCGTAACGCTGTCTGAACTCATGCGCTATATGTTGTATGAAACGGATAATAAAACGGTGGCTTTAGAAAACGAAATCAATTATATTCAGAATTACATCGAGTTACAAAAGCTTCGCCTCAATAATATTGAAGATATTGTTATCAACGTTCATGGTGATACCCGAAATAAGTTTATCGAGCCTTTACTGCTCATTTCGTTTGTAGAGAACGCCTTTAAATATGGAACCGACTATAAAGGTGCTGCCCATGTAAAAATTAAGATTGTGATTTTAGAAAATAACCTTGATTTTACGATCGAAAACAGTATTGAAAATTTTGTAAAAGATCCCGATAATTCAGGAATAGGATTGGTCAATATACAAAACCGACTTGATTTGCTTTACCCTAATGCACATGAACTGATTATAACCCAGGAAAATCAATATTTCAAGGTGCATTTAAATTTAAAATTAGATAAAATTCAAACCGCTATAAATTAACGATCAACTATAATGGACAGAAAAAAATTTATCAGAAATAGTATACTTGGAATTGCTTCATTAGCAACCGCTTCACAATTATTAGAATCTTGTTCTAAAAGCGATAACGACACAGACACCAATTCGTCTGATGACGGAAGCTGTGTAGTTTCTCCATCAGAGACTAAAGGTCCGTTTCCTATAAAAACACCGAGTCAGTTGGTTTTAGAGAACATAAAATCAGATCGCGTTGGTATTGCTTTGCTTATTAACTTAACTATCGAAAACAAAAACAACGATTGTTTACCATTAGAAAATGTTCTGGTAGATGTATGGCATTGTGATAAAGATGGTAATTATTCTGAATACGGCGGAACGCAAATGCAACAGACAGATTATACTACTGTTCATTTTTTAAGAGGCAGACAAACCACAAATACAAAAGGAGAAGTTTCGTTTCTTTCTATTTTTCCGGGCTGGTATCAGGGCAGAGCTCCACATGTACATGTAGAAGTATTATCTGCAAGCGGTTCTTCGTTATTGGTAACACAAATTGCTTTTCCTGAAACTATTTCAAGTGAAGTATATGCAAGTAGCAATTATGCAGCGCATGGTCAAGCCGATACATCCAATGTCCGAGACAATGTTTTTTCAGATAGTTTAGATGCTGAATTGGCAACATTGTCCGGGAATTTAACCGATGGATATACTTTAACTAAAAAGATTACTGTTAACGCTTAATTATAAATTAAGATTGTATTTTTATGAAAATTTTACAACTTAATTCACTGGTTTCAAACTACTTTTGAGCACCAAAACAATTTTAAAAATCTAATATCCGGCAAATGAAATGTGTAATTATAGATGATGAACCCTTAGCGGTTGAATTATTAGAAGATTTTGTTCAGAAAGTAGATACGCTGGAATTGGTTAGCACTTTTAACAATGCTATCGATGCTGTTTCGTTTATTAATCAGAACAATGTTGATTTGATTTTTCTGGACATCGAAATGCCACATTTTTCCGGAATTGATTTTTTAAATACTATTGAGAAAAAACCTTTAGTTATTTTCACAACAGCTTACTCCGATTATGCTGTTGAAGGTTTTAACCTTGGTGCGGTTGATTATTTGGTAAAGCCCATTCCCTTTCATCGTTTTCTAAAATCAGTTGTACGAGCGCAACAAACTTTAAGTCCTGTTGCAGCACCAGTTCAGACTATCTCTGAAAGCACCGCTGCTCCGGAAATAGAACAAGATTTTATGTTCGTAAGAGCCGAATATGAAAACGTGAAAATGAATTTTGCCGATATTTTATATATCGAAGGTTTGAAAGATTATGTAAAAATCTACACCGCAGACAATAAGTTCACACTTACCCTGATTAGCTTGATCAAATTAGAAAATTTACTTTCAAATAAAGGTTTTTCGAGAATTCACAGATCGTACATCATCAATATAAAACATGTGAAATCGATTCAAAAAAATAAAGTTTTGATTGGTGACAAAAGAATTCCGATTAGTGAAAGTTATAAAACGTCTTTTTTCGAAAGAATCAATTTATAGTTTACTCTTCGTTTTTAAACCAACCTGAATACATCACATAATTATTCGAAATGCGTTCGATTTCGCCTGCAAAATCAGACTGATCAATATCTTTTACTTTTTTTGCTGGTACACCTGCGTAAATACTTCCGGATGTTACAACGGTATTTTGCGTTACAACGGCACCTGCTGCTATGATAGAATTGCTTTCTACCACACAATTATCCATTACGATGGCACCCATTCCGATTAAAACATTGTCATGAATAGTACAGCCATGCACGATTGCATTGTGTCCAATTGATACATTGTTTCCAATAATTGTTGGATGTTTTTGATAAGTACAATGAATAATTGCTCCGTCCTGAATGTTTACTTTATTTCCTATTTTAATAAAATTTACATCACCACGAATTACAGCATTAAACCAAACACTGCAAGAACCTCCAAAAGAAACATCACCTACAATTGTAGCATTTTCAGCAACATAACAATCTTCTGGTATAACCGGCGCTTTTCCGTTAACAGCTTTTATTAGCATAATATATATTTTTAATTAATGGCAGGACAATTACAATTGTAACGCTCCTTAGTGCAAAACAAATTGATTCCTAAAGTTATTTGGTGAAAACCACCTGTATCAAATTTTACGTCGCCTGTTACTTGCGAATACGTATAAGCAAACATGAAATTTTTATAGTTAACACCAATTATTGGCGTAATGTATTGCAATTTTTGAGAAGCAACTCCGTTTCCTGAACTGTACTGCGCTCCTCCAAAACCTCTTCTGTAAGATAACGCTGCCCATAAACTTCCAAAATCCATATTTTTATTGGCTTTTAGATTTACGTCTATTGATTTCTCTTTCGTTTGATCGAATATCTGCAATAAAAGCGATGGTTCCCAGGTAATTTTTTCTCTCTTACCAAACACGTAACCTAAACTCAACAAATACTTTCTGATATTATCGCTTTCGAAATCACTGTATAATTCTCTTCGCGTCTCCAGCAAGCCCTGAACCGTTGCATGTGCATAAAAATCCAAATAATTATACGATGCTCCAACATCTACATTAAAATAAGAATCTTTTTGAATGGAGCCAAAGACGATAGGATCAAAAGAGCCTCCAAAATTAGTTTCGTCTAACTGATTCTGAATCAATCCACCACTTATACCAAAAGAAAGCTGATTTAAATCGATTTCATCTCTTGAAAACAAAATGTGATGTGCGTAGGTAAGTTTAACGCCTTTCTCTGAGTGATATCCGTTTTTATCATTAAAAACAATAATTCCACCTCCGGATCTTTCTCCAATTCTCCCGTTAAAACTCAGCGTTTGAAGAGCGGGTGCACCTTCCTCACCAAACCATTGTTTTCTGGCCGTCAATCTTATTTTGGCACAATTGGCCGCTCCTGCCATAGACGGATGAATCAGGTAATAATTATCTGATAGATAATCCGAATAAACCGGAATTCCTTCTTGGGAAAAAGAATAAAAAGATGTGATTAAAACAACAAGTAAAACTCTGATTCTGAACTTCATAAAGGCATTTTTGCTAAGATATAATTTTTGCACTTCAGAATTTAATACGATTATTTTGAAAAGCGTCTTAATTATTTTATTAAAAAATCAAATATAGCCAATAGTAGAAAATAACTTTACTAAATTTGTAAAAAATTACAAGTCATGACAAAAATCACCATAAAGGAAACTCAAAATCCTACCATTTTAAAGTTTGAATTTGAAGATTTTATTACTCAAAACCAAAACTTTGAATTTAAAAATATTGACGAAGCACAAGCGTCACCACTAGCACAGCAATTATTTTATCTTCCGTTTGTAAAAACAGTTTATATTTCAGGAAATTTTATTGCTATTGAACGTTACAGTATTGTAGAATGGGATGATGTAAAAGATGCCGTTGCGGAGCAAATTGAAGCATTTGTTGACAAAGGTGGTGTGATCATTAATATCGATGAAACTAAAGCTAAAAAACAGCCAATTACGGTTTATGGAGAAACTACTCCAAACCCTTCAGCATTGAAATTTGTAGTAAGCAGAATGCTGACTAAAAATCCTGTTGAATACAAAAATATCGACCAGACTGCTTCTTCTCCTTTAGCAAAAGAATTGTTTAAATTTCCTTATGTAAAAGAAGTCTTTATCGATGAAAATTATATTTCAGTTACGAAGTATGAGATCAACGACTGGCAGGAAATTACACTTGAAGTGAGAACTTTTATCAAGCAATTTATTGAAAACGGAGGAACTGTTCTTGACGAAAGTATGATTGAGGTTGCTACTAAAAATGACGTTACTAAAGATGAAGCTTTTGACAAACTAGATGTAACTTCACAACAAATCATCAATATCCTGGAAGAATACGTTAAACCGGCTGTTGCTGCTGATGGAGGAAATATTGCTTTTGACTCTTATAACGAAAACGACAAAACGGTAAAAGTTATATTGCAGGGAGCTTGCAGTGGTTGTCCTTCTTCTACTTTTACTTTAAAAAGCGGAATCGAAAACATGTTGAAAAGCATGCTAAATGACGAAGCTATTAAGGTTGAAGCTGTAAATGCATAAGAATTAAAAGTCAAAATAATAGAGCGTCTCAATTGAGGCGCTTTTTTTTTGATCTGTGTTTGGATAAATCTTGATATGGAGTAAAAAACCATATTTTTTCTTCTAAAATTATCTTTATCTTTGCTGCCTAATACCACCTTCTCCTTATGAGAAGGTTTTTTTATTTTAAACACTATGGAGGAAATCAACACTGATCAACTTGGCGGTTACGCATCCCGATTTATTAACGTACTGCTGGATTATTCGCCTAAATTAATTTCGGCATTTCTAATTTTATTTATTGGTTTGTATGCTATACGATTAATAAACAGAATCATTAGAAAAATAATGGTTAAAAGAAATTTAGATCCTACGCTGACAAAATTTCTTGCTGACATTTTATTATGGGCATTGCGAATTTTATTGTTCGTTACATTTATCTCAAAACTCGGAATCGAAACTTCTTCTTTTGTCGCTATTTTAGGAGCAATGGGGCTTGCGGTAGGTTTATCATTGCAAGGTTCACTTTCTAATTTCGCCGGTGGTATGCTAATTATCGTATTTAAACCTTTTAAAGTAGGTGATACAATAGAAGCGCAAGGCGTTGTTGCAACAGTACAGGAAATTCAAATTTTTGTTACTAAGATGACGACAGGTACTAATCAGACGGTGTTTGTACCTAATGGTGCATTATCAAACGGCACGATAATCAATTACTCGATGGGTGGAGAAAGAAGAGCAGATTTTACTTTTGCTGTTTCTTATGATTCAGATATTAAGAAAGCAAAAGAAGTACTTTTAAATGTCTTAGTACAAAATCCTAAAGTACTTGCTAAACCTGCACCGGAAGTATTTGTACTAAATCTAACGCCTAGTGCTGTAGAATTTGCAGTACGTCCGTGGGCAAAAAATAGTGATTTTGGAGCTGTTTTTTCTCAAACACTGGAGAATTGCAAAACTGCATTAGAAGCTGAAGGTATTTCTATTCAGCCGTATACAGTTCAAAAATAACAACTATTTATTTTTTTGATGAAGTTGTCATCATAAAATCTTTTAAATAATAAGGCTCAAAGTAAGCGACATCTACGGTGTCGCTTTTTTGGTATTTATCGAAACTTATTTTACTCATTTCTCTTGCCGATGGGTATTTGATTTCTTCTAAAAATACAAAGTTATCCTTCGTTAAAACTGTTTTGCCTTTTTCTGCACAATCTCCCACGAAGTAAACAGTTTCGGAAATATCTTTAAAAGAATCTTCGCTAATAATTTCTGCTTCAATACCTCTTTCTACCTGTAATTGAGCATCAAATATCTCACTATATACTTCCATTCTTCTGGCATCGAGCATTGGGATGATTTTACCATCAGCAACCTTTGCCTGCGAAGCTAAAGTCTGTAAAGTATCAATTGCGATTAGCGGAATATCCAAAGCAAAACATAATCCTTTTGCTGCAGAAACTCCAATTCTCAAACCGGTATAAGATCCGGGTCCTTGTCCTACTGCGATTGCGGTAAGCTCCGTAAAAGATACTCCTGCCTCTGCCATTATTTCTTCAATAAAAACATGTAATTTTTCGGCATGCGAATATCCTTCTTCCGCAATTTCCCTGCATAAAACTGTTTCACCGTTTTTTGCAATTGCAACTGAACAATTTTTAGTAGAAGTTTCGATATTGAGAATTAGAGACAAGATATTTAATTTAATAGTTTAAAAATTTATTTAAGAAAAAGATTGGCAATTGCCATAATCAGCAACATAAAAACAAAGAGTAAAATATAGGCTACGAAAAAGTTAACAATAAGAAAACCAATATAGAACACCACTTTTTTTTCTGATGAAAAATATACAAATTCATCTTTGTAATAATTGCTTTTATAAACCCGATAATGAATAAATATAAAAAATAAAACCGCAACAATAAAGCCACCGCCTAAACCATACAACATTTCTTTAGGTAAACCGCCGTGTAAAGCAATGATCATAAATTGTAATTGGTATTATTTTTTAGCTTCAGCCTTTTTAAGTTTTACTTTATCTCCGGAATTTAAGTCTTTTGCAACGGTTGTGTAAGGTCCTGTAATTACTACATCACCCGATTTTAAACCTGACATTACTTCAATGTTCGTATCGTCCTGAATTCCGGTTGTAATAACTCTGATTTGTGCTTTTTCACCCACTTTCACAAAAACGCATTCGAATTTCTTATCGCTTTTTGCTGCTGCTTTTTTATCTTCATTCGGATCTTCTACTTTAAATTCTTTTACTGCAGCAGTATCCGATTTTACGACAACGGAACTAATTGGTACCGCCAATATATCCGATTTTGTTTTAGTAATAATATCAACTGTAGCAGTCATTCCTGGTCTAAACGGAGAAAACGAAGCTGGTTTTCCTTCTGTTAAATCCTGATACGATTCTTTTAAGATTCTAACTTTTACCTTAAAGTTGGTTACCTGATCAGTAGTCAAAGTACTGCTAGCTGAATTTGAAATGCTCGTAACCGTTCCTTTGAATTTCTTTTTTAAATAAGCGTCAACTTCAACATTTGCCTCATCGCCAATTTTTATTTTTACAATGTCATTTTCGTTTACATCTACTTCAACCTCCATGTTGTTTAAGTTGGCTACTCGCAAAAGCTCCGTTCCTGCCATTTGCTGCGTTCCCAAAACACGTTCTCCTAATTCTACATTCAAAACTGAAATAGTTCCGTCTGCGGGAGCGTAAATAGTAGTTCTTCTTAAGTTTTCTTTAGCTTCGTTTACAGAGGCAGAAGCACTCTGAACAGAGAAATAAGCATTTTGTTTAGTAGCTTTGGCTACTTCGAAAGATGCGATTGCTTTGTCCCAGTCTGATCGTGAAATAACGCCTTTATCGTATAGTGTTTTGTTACGCTCGTAGTTTGATTTTGCTTCTTTAAAAGAGGCTTCTGACTGACTTAAGCCTGCCTTGCTTCCTGACAAATTCGATTCAGAACGGTTGTAGCTTGAGGTATATAAGTCGGGATTTATCTTTACCAGTAAATCTCCTTTTTTAACCGTTTGCCCCTCTTTTACATTTAACAAAATAATCTCACCAGAAACTTCCGGAGCGATTTTAACTTCGATTTCCGGTTGTATTTTTCCTGTAGCAGATACTGTTTCAACAATTGTTGATGATACCACTTTTGAAACTTCAACTTCTTTTCCTTCGTCCTTATTTCCTATTACTCCTGATTTTGAAAGACCAATCAAAGCGGCAATAATAACTACTGCACCACCTACTAAGAAATAAACTGTTTTTTTTGACATAATAAATTATTTTGCGATAATTGGAACAATTGGAATTCCAAAGTAAAATTCAAGTATTTTTATTTTGAACATGTAATCGTATTTCATTCTAATGAGGTCTGATTGTGCGTTGGTCAGCAATGTTTGCGCCTGCGTAAAATCAAATGAGTTCATTAAACCTACATCGTATTTTTCTTTTGCGTAATTGTAAGCTTGTTGTCTCGCTTCCAAAGTTACATTAGATGATTCGTAAGCATTTAAAGCTCCTTTTGCATTTGTAAAAGCCGTGAAAACATTACGCTGCAAATCTAAACTTTTTTGCTCTAAATCTATTTTGGATTTTTCTAAATTTACTTTACTTTTCTCTACATTATTTCTAACTGAGAATCCATTAAAAATAGGAACATTCAACTGAAAACCAAAATTATGACCTTTGTTATCACTAAACTGGGTTAAAAGCGGATCCGGACCTCTAAATACCGGATTTCCATTAGCATCAACTCCCGATAATATATCACTATAACTTGCTCTTGTACTAAAAGAATAGAAACCCTGAAGTGTTGGCTGATAAGCTCCTCTTGCAATAGAAACGTTTTTCTCTGCAATTTCCAGATTAGTCTGAGCCAGTTTTAATTCTGTTCTGATTTCTTTTGCTTTCGTATAAATATCATTAGGATTTTGTGCCATGATATTATTTTCGTCTTTTACCTCAATATTATCTGCAATATCAAAATCAGCAAATTCTTTTAATTGTAAAAGCTGTGCCAGACTCAATTTAGAGATAAGTAAACTATTTTCGGCAAGAATAATATTTTGCTGATCTGTTGCTGCTGTTGCTTTTAAATCATACAAATCACCACGCGGAATTGTACCTGCATTGACCATTTCTTCTGAACGGGCTAATCTTTTTTCATCAATTGCCAATTGCTCTTTTCTTACTTTTAAATTTTCTTTATTCGAAAGAATTTCTAAAAATGCATTTGCTACATTTAGTGAAATATCTTCCTGCATTTGCAGTAATTGATATTGTGAAGCAACTATAGTAAGTTTGGCTCTACGGTAATTATTTTGATTTTGTAAACCTTTGTAAAGATCCACACCAGCATTTACGCCCAAAGAAGAATATTGTGTCGTTTGCGTTGTAGCAATATTGGTTACAGGGTTAACGTTCAAACCAATGTTCCAGGAGTGCGAAGCATTACCGTTTACCGTTGGCAGGTAACTCCCAAATGCACCTTTTTTATCAATAACAGCGCTTTTAAGATCTAATTCTGATTGCTTTATTGTAATGTTATTGTCTAATGCATATCGTACGCATTCCTCCAGTGTCCATTGTTTTGTTTGTGCGTGTCCGGTTAAGCCGAAGCCTAATAATACAGCAAAAACAAGTCGATTACATTTATTTATTTTCATATATTTTGAATGAAAGCATAGTAAAGATACTACGCAAATTTAACATTTTTTAGACCTAAAAAACTTTCTTGTTTTAAATTATTTTTTCTCTTTTTCATCAATTAAGCCCTGATTCCAGATTTTAATTTTATCTGAGGCTTTAATTCCACTTTTAATTTGAACATAAATTCCGTCGCTTACACCCAAAACCAAATCTTTCCTTTGAAATTTCTGAAGACCAGTTTCAATTTCTACATAAGGTTTTTGTGTTTTTTTATCAAACTGTACTAACGATTCTTTGATAGCCAGAACTTTATCTGCTTTCTCTAAAATAATAGAAGCGTTTGCACTTAAACCGGCTCTAATGAAAGTAGCATCTTTGTTTTCTAAAGAAGCTTTAATTTCAAACTGAATTGCACCGTTTTCAACAACACCTTTTGGAGCGATATACGTTAAAACAGCTAAAAACTTTTTATTTTCAATAGCTCCAACTGTAATTTCGATTGGCATATTTTCTTTGATTTTCCCCACTTCAGATTCATCAATTTTACCAACAAAAATCATTTTACCAACATCGGCAACACTTGCAATAGTTGTTCCTTCATTAAAATTATTACTTTCAATAACCTGATTTCCCACTTTTACAGGAACGTCTAGCACCATTCCGGTTACAGTAGAACGAATTAAGGTATTAGCATAACTTCCAAATGAAGATGTAGTTCCGGTTTTTACTATATCTAAACTTTGTCTTGTAGCCAGATAATTTTGCTTTGCCTGTTGGTACGCCAATTGCGCTGCATCAAAATCATTTGCAGAGATTACATCTTTCTCAAATAATACTTTTTGTCTCTGAAAGATTTTTTCCTGATTGTCTAAAGCAATTTTAGCTGTTTGCACCTGATTTTGTGTACTGCTTACATTCGAAACGTTTGCGACAACTTTAATTTTCGCAATCATATCTCCGGCTTTTATGTTTTCTCCCGCCTTAATGTAAACCTGCTCTATAATTCCCGAAATGTTTGGCTTGATTAGAACCTCTTCATCCGGCTTAACATTACCCGTTGCGATAGTGTTTTTTACGATTGTTTTAATTTCTGCTTTTTCTGTCTTATAAACGATTGGCGATTCTTGATTTTTAGCGTACAAATAATACAGCGCACCAAAGAAAACGATAGCAATAAAAATTAAAATGGTTACGGTTACTCCTTTTTTCATTTTGTTTTTGGTTTAATTCAATTATTTTGATTGATATTTTTATTCTGATCGTAAAGCATCTACAGGCTTTACATTGATTGCGGTCTGAGCCGGAATAAATCCTGCCAGTAAACCTGATCCTACTAATATTAATAAGGCAACAAAGACAACTCCTAAATCTACAGTCGGATTTGCAAACATGGTATTGCTATCCGCTGGCATACGATCCAGAACTGCGTTTAAAATGGCAATAAGCGAGGTCGCAAAAGCAATACCCAGCATCCCGGAAATAATGGTTAAAAAGATCGATTCAGACAAAATCTGACTGCGAATCGCTCCCGGAGTAGCTCCTAAAGCTCTTCTGATTCCGATTTCTTTGGTTCTCTCTTTTACTACAATCAACATGATATTTGAAATCCCAATAACACCGGAAATCAATACCAAAGTCCCAACGAAATAGGCTATAAGTTGTAAAATATTAAAAAGACTCTGAATCTTATTAAACTGCTCATACAAATCAAAATTCCCTACTGCTCTTTCGTCTGCCGGATTAATAGAATGCAGCAACTTTATATATTCTAAAATTTTAGGTTTTAAGGCTGTAATTGATTTATCATCCTGGGCAGTAATCGCCATCCATCCTACTTTATCTCCATAATTAAAGGCTTGTTGAAAAGTGGTAAAAGGCATGAAGATATTTTTTTGCTCCTGCTCTGCGTTTCCGCCTTGTTGCTTTGAAGTATACACTCCAACAACCATAAAATTAATTCCATTTACTTTTATGTACGTTCCAACAGCTTCTTCTTCCTTGCCATAAAGTTCACTAATAACTCCTTTTCCAATTACAACTACTTTTCGTCTCTCCAGAATATCCTGCTGATTCACAAAACGCCCTTTGATTATATTCATTGGTTGCTGCTTAATGAATTCCGGATAATCGCCGTAGATACTAAACGAAGATGTTTTTGTTCCTCGTACAACATTATTTGTCCCGTTAAAATCTCCCAGCTGATTACGCGGTGAAACATACAATAAATCCGGAAATGCTTGTTTTAAAGCTGCTACATCACTATTTCTAAAATCAAATTTGCGAATTTTTGGTAAACCTTTATACGCTTTAGAAGTAGTTTGCGTCCACATAAACATGGTGTTTGTAGCGAAACCATCAAAGCCTTTTTTCACTCCGTTTTCTAAACCTTTACTGGCTGCAAGCAAAATTACAAGAATGAATATTCCCCAAAATACACCAAATGCAGTTAAAACCGTCCTGAAAACGTTGGCTGTTAACGCCTGTAAAATTTCGTCCCAATTATCTTTACTAAACATAATTATTCGTCTCTAAGTGCTACAATAGGTTTAATTTTGGCTGCTCTGTATGCTGGAAAAAATCCTGCCAATGCACCTGCAAACACCAATATAATCAGCGTTGTCAAAGCGACACTAAAATCGACTTCGGGATTTCTAAAAAATTCACTCTGAACCATTGGGCCCACAAATTCCAGTAACAACAAACTTCCGAGCAAGCCCACAAAACCTGCTACAGTGGTAATAAATATAGACTCATGAAGAATCATTGAAATTATAGAAAAAGGCGAAGCTCCTAATGCTTTACGAATACCGATTTCTTTGGTTCTTTCTTTTACAATGATGAGCATAATATTACTTACACCAACAACTCCGGCGATAATCGTAAAAATACCTACCCACCAAAAAAACAATCGGATGAATAGATTTAAATCGTAAACTTGCTTGGCATCTTCCACTGAATTATACAGTCCAATACCTCCATCGTCATTGGGAGCTACAATATTTTTACTCTTCAATAATTCTTTTAAATCCTGCGTGAATTTTCTGGATTGCGCCAAAGCTTCATCGTAATCATCGGTTTTATTTAAAGTAAAAAACAGATTACTGATCTTATCTCCGCCTCCAAACGTCTTTTGAACAGTCGTTCTTGGCAAATACGCTCTGGCTTCTTCTCTTTCTCCTCCCGGATCAGTAAAAACACCAATTACCTTAAAACTAATATTACTGATTTGAATTTCTTGTCCAATCGCATCTTTATCCTTAAAAAGATCCGTTTTTATTTTCATCCCAATCGTAGCCACTTTTTCGTTATTTTCTAAATCTTTATAATTCACAAAACGACCGCTTACGACTGCTACATTTTCTATGATCGAATAATCCGGATCAACACCTCTGTATTGATAACTTCCTGATTCTTTACCATAAGAAAATTGAGCTCCCCAAAAATTATATGTAGATGCTTTACTGGCTAGTTTATCATCAAATTTTTGAACTGCCTGCGTGTAGTCACTATTACGAAACTGAATTTGTCTTCCAGGATTAAGACCTTTATATTCTTTTGTAGTCGTTCCGGACCAAACTTCGATAATACCGGCAGCATCTCTTTCGAATTGTTTTTCAATTCCATTTTGAAGTCCTTTACCGGCACCCAGCAAAATCACCAAAATAAAAATCCCTGAAGCCACAGAAACTCCAGTAAGAAAAGTTCTTAATTTGTTTTTTGCAATTGCTTCAAAAATTTCCTGCCAACGTTCGATATTAAACATAAGATGAAGCTCTAACTTGTTCTACCATTTTATCATCGATAATTAATCCGTCTTTCAGGACTACGTTTCTTTTGCACATTGCAGCAATATCCGGTTCGTGGGTAACAATGAGAATGGTTTTTCCTTCGTCATTAATCCCCTGAATAAGTTCCATTACCTCATAAGAAGTTTTAGTATCCAAAGCTCCTGTTGGCTCATCTGCCAGTAAAACTTTTGGATTAGATGCTAAAGCTCTTGCAATTGCCACACGTTGTTTCTGACCTCCTGAAAGTTCATTTGGTAAGTGGTGTGAGTGTGTCCCCAAACCTACTTTTTCCAAATATTTCATAGCGATCTCGTAACGTTCTTTTCGTTTTATACCCTGATAATACAATGGCATAGCGACGTTATCAAGTGCTGTTTTATAATTTATCAGATTGAAAGATTGAAATACAAATCCTAAAAACTTATTTCTGTATTTAGACGCTAATGTCTCATTCAGTTTTTTAATAGGTGTTTTATCTAAAATATAGCTCCCGGAATCTGCTTCATCCAAAATTCCTAAAATATTAAGAAGTGTAGATTTTCCTGATCCTGATGATCCCATAATAGCGACAAGTTCTCCTTCTTCAATATTAAAATTTATTCCTTTTAACACGTGCAATGTTGAACTTCCCATCTTGTAGGATTTATGCAAATCTTTGATTTCGATCATGATATTGTTTACTTTTTACGACAATACTAATTCTTTCTTTACGCTATTATGGCAATAAAATGCCAATATAATTGCCTAACTATTCCAATAAGACTCAATTTAATATGAATTGTTACACTTTTTTAAGATAATATATTTGTTTTGTTAATTTTGCAGCACTTTTAAACCCCTAAACATGAAATTTTTTTCAACACTTTCTTTGGTTATCGTGCTTACCGCGCTTTTTAGCTGTTCAACCTCTAAAAAATTAGAAACGTTAAAGCCGGAACCGGACGATGCGAGTCCGTTAGTTTATGATGCCACACCATCTTTTATAAACTTACCAATTACCGTAAAACTTCGTGATATTGAAAACCAGACCAATACACTGTTAAACGGATTAATTTTTGAAGACAATAATATTGAAGACGATGATATCGAAATCAAAATATGGAAACAAGCTCCTATCAAAATTCAAAATGATCCTGCTCATCCGAATAAAAAATTAAAAACCATTTTACCTCTAAAGGCAACTATCAAATATAGAATTGGAACAAAAAAACTTGGAGTAGAATTGTATGATACCAGAGAATTTAATCTGAATGGGGTTATTACACTTTCAAGTGAAGTTACTTTATCGAATTGGAAAATGAGCACTAAAACCGAATTCAAATCACTTGACTGGAACGAAAGTCCGACTATGAATGTTTTTGGAAAGAACATGCCTATTACGTACTTAGTAAATCCGGCGATTTCTATCTTTAAGTCTGACATCGAAAAAAGTATTGATACTGCTATCGAAGAATCTATGGATTTCAAACCAAATGTTTTAGCGGCTTTAGAAAAAGTATGTACTCCTTTGAAAATGAACGATACGTATGAAACATGGCTAAGAATTGTTCCTGTTGAAGTTTACTCAACTAATGCAAAACTTAAAAACGATCAGTTTTTATTAGACATGGGAATGAAGTGTAACATGGAAACTATTATTGGTAAAAAACCGGAATCGAAGTACAGCGCGAGCAAAATCGCTTTGAAGCCTGTTGCGAAGATTCCAAATCAAATCTCTGCAAATATTGCTGCGATTTCAACCTATGCTGATGCATCAAAAATTATGACTACCAATTTTGCGGGTCAGGAATTTGGCTCCGGAAATAAAAAAATTACGGTAAAAAATGTTGCGATCTGGCATAAAAACGACAAAATGGTCATTGCTCTTGATGTATTAGGTTCTATCAACGGAACTTTATACTTAACCGGATTCCCACTATACAATCCGCAAACTAAAGAAATTTATTTTGACAAGCTGGATTATGTATTAGATACCAAAAGCAAATTGATGAGAACTGCAAATTGGCTGGCACAAGGTTATATTCTTAAAAAAATGGAAGAAAGCTGTCGTTATTCTATACAAGCAAATTTAGAAGAAGGTAAAAAAAGTATGGCAGGTTACCTTAAAAATTATTCACCAATGTCAGGCGTGTTTATCAATGGAAAAATGGAAGATATTCAGTTTGATAAAATTCAATTGACCAATCAGGCTATTATCGCCTTTATAAAAATAAACGGAACGGTTAATGTTTCTATTGACGGTTTGAAATAACAATTGAGTACAATGCAAAAAAAAGCAGAATAATAGTTATTCTGCTTTTTTCTTTTTCGATTGGTACATTCTATAAATCAAGACTCCAATTACTGCAACGAGTAAATAGGGAATAACCATTAAATAAACAATTCCATCATTTACAGCTTCTGCTTTTTTAGTATTAGAATCTCCTGCAAGGGCTGCACGACACATCGCGCATTGTGCATTTGAAGAAATTCCAATTAAAAAAATACAAATCCCAAAAAATATTTTTTGGAATTTGCTATTTGTTATTTTATTCTTAGTAAACATAGTACGGAGATATCATTAAATATACTATAACACCTGTTACAGCAACATATAACCAAAGCGGGAATGTAATTTTCGCTATTTTTCTATGTCTGTCAAAACGCTCTGCTAATGCTCTTACATAGGTAATTAGCACTAAAGGAATAATTGCAATAGACAATAAAATGTGTGTAATCAAAATAATGAAGTACACATAACGTATCGCTCCTTCTCCACCAAACTTCGTAGAATCAGAAGTCATGTGATAGGCTACATACATCACCAAAAAGGCAACTGAAAGCGCAATAGCAAAAGTCATTAAACGTTCATGAAGTTTTTGATTTCCTTTTTTAATCGCCAATACTGCCCAAACCAAAACAATTGCTGTAATACCATTTGTGGTAGCATAAATTGGAGGCAAAAATGAAAGTGGCTCTACATCAATACCAAAATCTTTAAGCTTAATTCCGAATAAGATTGCTACTACAACCGGAATTATAATTGAAACTGCAATAATGTATTTGCTATATTTTTTTTCTAATGAATGATCTTCCATTTTATTCTTCTAATAATATTTTAATGTCTTCCTGAATATCTCTAACTCCTTTTTTCTCTAATCCATCATAATACAAAATTGGATTCCCAAATTCATCTTTTCTACAACGAATATTGCCTTCTTTGTCTATCAAAGCAAACAAACCAGAATGCTCAAAACCACCGTTTACTTTGGCGTTTTCTCCTGCGTACAAATTAAATCCTTTGTTAGACAAGTTCATAATTGTAGCTTTATCACCAGTCAGAAAATTCCAGTTAGAAGATTTCACTCCTAATAACTTCATGTGGTCTTTTAAAACCTGCGGTGTATCGTGAGATGGATCAATTGTTATGGAAACAATTCCGAAGTTAGGGTTTCCAAAGAAAGTCTTCTCGATCTCCAACATACTCAAATTCATTTTTGGGCAAATAGAAGGACAAGTTGTGAAGAAAAACTCCAGAATGTATACTTTCCCTTTATAACTTTCATTAGAGATTGTCGCATTATCCTGATTTGTTAATTCAAACTTTGGTGCCGGTCCAATAGTTAAGAGCTTAGCATCTTCTTTTGAATTTTTAGAACCTACGTTATCCAGACGATTTCCTTTAACAATATCTCCATTTTTTACCCTATCCACAATTTTAGGAATAGCATAAATCCCGAATATTAAAATGATAAAAGAAATTCCTATATAAGATTTATTTTTGAACATTATAATTGCAATTTAAAGTTGTTTTGTAGCGTTGTGGTTCTTCTTAAGAGCAGCACGATATTCATAAAGTATAATTTTGAAATCATCAAGCATATCATTGCTTAACTCAGAAGGATGAAAAGTATCATATCCTTCTTTATACTCTTCTTTTTTATCTTTATTTTCGCCTTTACGACCTCTTAAATTTCTTTCTTTGTCTACAATGTACACATATGAACTTCCAAGATTAGCATCTAACTTGCCTTTTAAATGCAATTGATCATAAAACGTTTTTATTTCTTCAGGAGAAGCGAATATAAAATTCCATCCGCTAACGTCTGTAAAAGGAGAAAGGGCATCTACTACTTTTTGAGCTTCCTGTTCTGTTCCAAGCGGACAGATAATTACAAACTGAAGATCTTCGAACCCGTGGTAACGTTTGTATATTTTTTCATTTAGATTAAAGTAGTTCCCTCTGTTATCTAAAATCTTAGAACCTGCAAAACCTAAAACTGTTATTTTATTATCCAGAGTAAGCTTTTCGCCTTTTAATGATTTCCAATCACCAAAATCAGCGATTTTAGGTGTAATTGTTGGGAGTTTAGAAAAACTATTTACCCCTGAAGCAAAAAACAAATACGCTACGATTGGGAGAACAAAAAGTACAAATAGGACGATATTTTTTTTCATTATTTGGAAGGTAGTTATTGAGGTACAAAAATAAAAAAAGCTCCGTTAAACGGAGCTTCTTTTTGAATTAATATCATGTTAAAAATTCCATTTAATAGTAGAATCTTTAAAAACCCCATAAATATAATGTCCTTCTACTAAAAGAATAAACAATAAATATATAACTAGGAAAACAACTGATGAAACAACAGACCATCTAAGGGCGCTTTTTTCACCTTCCATGTGCATAAATGCCCATACTATATAATACGCTTTGAAAATTGTCAAGATATAGAATATCCAGTTTAACAAATTCAAACCAATAAAATGATTAAACTCCAGTGATGCTGGTTTGATAATACCAAGGATAACTTCTACTGTAGTTACTAATGATAATAATCCGAAAACAAACCAGATTCTTTTTGTATTTGATACGTGCTCGTGTGACATAATAATTAAAATCTAAAATTAAACTAAGTAGAAAACTGTAAATACAAATACCCAAACTAAATCGACAAAGTGCCAGTATAAACCAACTTTCTCTACCATTTCGTAGCTTCTTCTTTTCTCGTAAGTTCCTAATAATACATTAAAGAAAATAATGATATTAATGATAATACCTGATATTACATGGAAACCGTGGAATCCAGTGATAAAGAAAAAGAAATCAGCGAATAATTTATTCCCGTACTCGTTTCTAATTAAGTTCGCTCCTTCAACAACATATTTTGCATCAGCTAAACGAGTTTCTGATTCAGCTCTCGATAAAACTGTTTTTTTCTTAGTTTCTGTAAGCTTCTCTGTTCTGATTAATAAATCAGGATGTGCTTTAAAACCAGCTTGTACTTCAGCTACAGTGTATGTTGGCAATGACTCAGCATCTTGCATAAACCATTTTGCTTTAGCTCTGCTAAGTGCTTCTCTTTGTTCCGGTAATTTTACAGCAAACTCTTCAAGAGCAACTCTCTTACCATCTTTATCAACAAATTGTAATAAGCTTCCTCCTTTTGTTTCAACCGCACCATATTCTCCTTTGATGAAGTTTTTCCATTCCCAAGCCTGAGACCCAACGAAAATGATACCTCCAATAATAGTTAAGAACATGTAGATCGCAACTTTTGTTTTCTTTAACTGATGACCTGCATCAACAGCCAAAACCATTGTTACAGATGAAAAGATCAAAATAAAAGTCATTAAGGCTACATAATACATTGGAGCCGGAACACCATGCATAAACGGGAAGTGAGTAAACACTTCATCAGCCAAAGGCCATGTTTCAATAAATTTAAATCTTGAAAAGCCATAAGCCCCAAGGAATCCAGAGAATGTTAAAGCATCTGACACGATGAAAAACCACATCATCATTTTACCATAACTTGCTCCTAATGGCTGGATATCGCCGCCTCCCCAAGTTTTTTCTTCGTTATTTGCAGTTGTAACTGTCGTTTCCATAAAAGATATTCGTTAAAAAGTTCCCAAATTTACGTTTTTTTCTTATTTAAAGAAATATAAAAATAAAAATAAATATACCCATAATAAATCCAAAAAGTGCCAATACATCGCACCTAGTTCTATACCAAGAGTTTGAGTCGAATTGTATTTTTGTTTAAAATGATTATAAATTATAATTAAAAGTGAAATTAGCCCTCCAGCCAAGTGTAATAAGTGCGTAACCGTTACTACATAAAGAAAAGTTGTAGTAATAGAACTACCTTCTCCTGTAAAATAATAACCGCTGCTTACGATTTGTCCAAATCCAACAAATTGCAGCACTACAAACAATATACTTAGCGCTAATGTTGCAAAAAGCAATCCTGTAGTAGCACTTCTGTTGTCTTTTTGAATTGCTTTCTTAGCCAGATAAAAAGTAACACTACAAGCGATAATAACTGCTGTACTGTAATAAAAAGCCGAAGGCAATTCAAAATTCTTCAACCAATCTGCTCGTGACTTGCTCACCACAAAAGCACTTGTTAAGCCGGCAAACATCATGGTCATACTAACCATTGCAAACAACAAAATCAGTTTTGCTGATTTCGCTTTCTGTGCCTGCTCTTCACTTCTTGTCATTGTCATTTCCATAACACTATCTTAAAAATTTATCTACGATATATATAATTTGCAGCAATGAAATATACGAAACACTTACTAACATTAGTGTTCGTGCTGCCTTTGCCGTTCTCAGTTTATACAAACGTACGGCATAAAATAACATCCACAATCCTAATAAAAACACTAAAACTGCAGCAATCGGTGAAATGAATAATTGTCCTGTGTATCCTAAAACAGGTAACAATGAAGCAATTATTAACCAAATTGTGTATAAAATAGTCTGCAATGCAGTTCCTTTATCTTTTTTACCTGTAGGCAACATAAAGATACCCGCTTTTTCGTAGTCTTCATACAAAAACCAGCCAATTGACCAGAAATGCGGAAACTGCCAAAAAAACTGAATCAGGAATAACGTACCTGCTTCTATTCCAAAATCTCCTGTTGCGGCAACCCATCCTAACATAAATGGAATTGCTCCCGGAAAAGCACCCACAAAAACCGATAATGACGTTACCGTTTTTAATGGCGTATAAATACTTGTATATAAAAATATCGAAATGGCAGCAAACATTGCTGATTTGGCATTTATTGTATACAACAATGTAATTCCAATAATTGTTAGCAGACTTGCTACAAACAAAGCCACTTTTGGTGACATACGCCCCGAGGAAACAGGACGATTTTTAGTTCGATCCATCAACGAATCTATATCTTTCTCAATTACCTGATTAAAAGCATTTGATGCTCCTACCATGCAATAACCTCCTATTGCCAAAACTACTAAAACACTCCATTGAAACGGATTGTCACCATTTACACCCAGCAAATATCCAGCAATAGAAGAAAACAAAACACTAATAGCTAAACCTGCCTTAGTTATTTCTTTGAAATCCTGAAATATTGATTTTAGTGTAATTGTATTTTTGATAGCGTTCAATACAGTAATTGTTTGTATGTTTTTTTTGAGTGGTGCAAATGTACAAATTAGATTGTAGAATCCTGACCTATAAATTTAGATTTTTTTCAATAAAACCTTTACAAAATAAGGACTTGTACATTTTTAACACTATTATTTCGAAAAATCTTATTAAATCCTAGTAATCAAAATACATATTAAAGATATCAGAACGTAAACCAACCGTAAACCATGTTGTACTTTGTTTAAAAGTAGCCGCTGTTTCTTGTGTCGGGTCAAAATTTCTATAAATAAAACTTCCAAATAATTTTAAATTGGTCATTGGATTAATCACATAACCGGTTTGAAGATCCGCTATAAAAACGCTTGTTTTATTTCCCTGACCCGGCTTTACTCCTTTATCAAACGGACGTTTATCATCATAACTTATGTAAATATTTCCTCCATAATTAAAACTATCTTCTGCGGTATTAAAATCTAAACCTCTTGTACCAACTGTTACTTTTGCATCGGCATAATAACGTCCTTTATGGTAGCGGGCAATAGTTACAAGTTCTTTGAAGTTTCCACCCCATTGATGCCCAACGCTCTGATTGTTATGACCGTAATTCGTAATTACAGCGCTATGAGAATACACGTAAGGACGAACATGGTTATATTCTACCTGAAACAATAAATCTTTTACAGAAAAAGCATTGTAGTACTTCGCTCCTATCTGGTATCCAAATTTATTTTTCCAGCTTTGTTCTCCTGCTTTCATATCTGAAACCGAAAATTCATCGAGTAAAAACTGTCCGTATAAATTAAAATTGTTATTCCATTTGTATTTAGACGTTATTCCCAAAAGGGCATTTCCTGTTTTGGAAGACGATGTAAATTCTACGGTACGATAAAAAATAATTGGGTTAACAAAATTAACATCGAAGCCTCTGTTATTGGTATCTGTCCAAACAACAGATTCAAAAAAACCAAAGTTTAATTTATTTGAAACATTCCAGCTTAAATAATGATTCGCCATGAATTTTGTTGCATACGTACGTTCGGCTGTTACATCGTTACGTACATCTTTAAGCCACATATAAGTATTGGTGTATTTAACTTTCCAGAACTTCGTATTAATTTTGAAATACGGATATGGACTAGGTCCGTCACTTTCTAATAATGAACGATATCCATCACCAATAAAATTTCTTCCGTACCCTAATTGTAAATCAAAAAACTTGTTTGGTGTAAAGGTAATATTTGCTTCTGCCAAAGGAAAATCGTAAGCATCCGTTTTAAAACGTTTTGCGATTCCAATTCCTGGAACAATTGCCGGATTACCTCCTGATGGTTTTATAGATTCTGCGTAGTCATTGTAGTAACCCGCGAAACGTCCCTGGCTTTCAAAAACGGTTGTTGTAAAATTGATTTGTTCTCCCAAACCTCCACGAAAGTTCAAAGCACGCGTATTTACATACGTATAAGATGCATCACTGTCTGAAGCTTTACCAACTTGTAAATCAAGAATAGGATTTAAAGACAGCCAATAATCTTCTCCCTGAATCTGCACCATATTCTGATTCCAGAATTTTCGCCCTAACCAGGTTGAAACATTTTTCTGAAGTGATTCATTTACTGCTTTTAGATTGTAATATTTAGAAACTTCTGCATACGTATAAGGCTTAGAAGCGGTATGATTGTTACTTCCTACCTGATTCATTGCACCATCAAACTGCGCATAATAGCTATGAGAAAAAGGTACATTTAAATGACTGTTAAACTCCGGATTGTTGTATTTTTTATAGACAATACTATCCAGTTCTGTCATTGGTTTTTGTTCCGGCTTTAAAATTTCTGCTGCTGCCGCTGCTTCTGCGGCCATTTGATCTGCGCTTTTTAAAGGAATAGCGATAGAAATAGTATATTTTGAATACGTAGGTTTTCCGCTGTACGTTGATGGTTTTATTTTCGGAAACAAACCAAACACACGTGTCGCTTCTGTAGAAAGCTGTTCGTTTTCTGTATTTACATAAATCACTTTAAACTCTCCTTTTTCATCAACCTCAAAAAGCACTTTTACTTCTCCTTTGTAATTGGATTGCTTTAAATTCTCTGGTACTTCAAAGTTATTGTATACAAAATCCTGTACTTCTTTATAAAAACAATCTTCTAATTTTTTAGATTGCAGGTTTTCACAATTTGGAAAAACAGGAAATTGCTCTGATGTAAAACCAGATTTTATGTTTGTTTCTTGTGAAAAAGCAAACAATGATGATAAAGCGAATGCAAAAGTTAGAAAAAACTTATTCAGGTAAATTTGGGCTTTCATTTAATATTGATTTGTGGTATTTTCTCCGTTTGCAATGGCTTTTGCTGCCGAAGTTCCTATTCTTTTTACTCCTAATTCGATCATTTCTACAGCATCATCAAAGGAACGGATTCCCCCAGCTGCTTTTACAGACAAAGGCGATGCGTTTTCTAACATCATGATAATGGCAGGAACGGTAGCTCCGTTTGGTAAATCATTTTCGGTTTTAAAAAATCCTGTTGATGATTTTACAAAAACAGAAGCGTACTCTTCTTCTTTAAAATTGGATATAACAACATTTTTTATCAAAGCCGAGAGCTGAATAATTTCTTTTTCACTCAAAGCCGCAACTTCAATAATCCACTTTACGGTTTTATTGCTAGCGAGACCAATTTGAGTACCAATAAGAATTTCTTCTTTTACTAATGCTATATCTCCATTTTTGAAAGCTTCATAATTACAAACAAAATCCAGATCATCTGCTCCGTTTTCGATTGCCTCATTGGCTTCTTTAATTTTTGTTTCGATATTTGATTTTCCTTCAGGAAAGTCTATAACTGTTCCGATAAGCAATGGTGAATTTGCTTTTAGAATCATTTGTTTTGCCAAAGCAACCTGATCAGGACGAATCATAATCAGTTTAAAACCTTCCTCTATTGCTTCTGCAATTTCTTTTTTGACCACACTGTTATTCTCTTCTTCCGAAAGTCCGGCTTGAGCAGCAGTTTTCAAATAAGTTGAATCTAAATATTGTTTTACATTCATGGCTATGGCGTTAGGTGGAATTTCGACAAAAATACGTTTAATATTCAGAAAAAAAACACTCTTTGTTAAGGTTGCCTTTTTTGGGCATAAAAAAACCCACCGAAGTGGGAATTTATTTTTTAAATTTTATCGATTTGTTTTTTAAAAGCTATGGCTGAAAAAACACCCATTGTAGCTCCAATTGTATTGGCTAAAATATCTGCTACATCTGATGCCCGGGTTACCGTAAAAACACTTTGAAGTATTTCGATTGTAATTCCAAAAAAAACAGAAAATATAAAGGAGATTAGATAAGCTTTATAATCATCTGCACCTTTACCTTTTAGTTCTTTCTTGAAAAATAAAATCCAGGAAACTGTAAATCCAAAGTGAAAACAAAAGTGTACAATTTTATCAATACTCGGAAAATTAACTGCCGGAATATTACTGGAATCTGTTAAACAAAAATAAGTAATAATCCCCGAACAAATAATTGCCCAAAGAAGTAAGAATTGTTTAGGCACCTATTAATTGTTTATACGCTTCGTCAGAAAGTAAAGAATCTATTTCTGATGCATCAGCAATTTTTATTTTAATCATCCATCCTGCTCCGTAAGGATCAGAGTTCACTGTTTCCGGTGCGCTCTCCAAACTGTCATTAAAGGCAATAATTTCTCCTGTTAAAGGTAAAAACAAATCCGACACTGTTTTTACAGCTTCAACTGTTCCAAAAACCTCATCTTTATCAAGTGTCTGATCTAAAGTCTCTACTTCAACATACACGATATCTCCTAACTCTTTTTGTGCAAAATGAGTAATTCCTACAGTTGCAACATCTCCTTCGATGCTAACCCATTCGTGATCTTTTGTGTACTTTAAATTTGCTGGTATGCTCATAATAGTATGTTTGAAAAATTGATTATTTAATATTTAAGCAACAAATGTAACAATCTTCTAATTAAATCTTGTTTAGAATTTCATAATTAATTTCCAAAATTATATCGAAGTGTAAATCCTGAACGTATGTTCGTTAACGGGAATGACGTCGAAATAACTGCTTTTGAAAACGAATGATCATAATAAAATATTGCCGTTAAGTTTTTACTGAACGAATAATCTGCTGTAAGTTTTACTGACCAGATATTTTGTCCCGCTGCTAATTGATTGTTATCATAATCTAAGTAACGTACCAATGTTTCGTTATTTCTTAGTGAGAAATCAGCTTTAATATTGATGTCACTTTTTATAATTCCTGTTGGATTGTCTGCCAGCGTCGAAGAAAATATAACGTCTTTAAAACGATATCCTACACCTACTATATATTCTAATCCTTTTACTTCTGTCAATAAATTATTATCAAAACTCATCGATAATGCTCTGTCTTTTTTAACCTCTGTCAATAATCTGAAAGAACTCTTCAATTCAAAATCCATACGAATAAGTGGGCTAAACTGCTCAACCAAATTGACATTGGACATAATTGTTTTATTAAAGAAGTTGGTATTGATATCTACTCCGTTTGGATCTTTACTATAATCAAAATTAGATCTAAACTGATTTATCGTATACGATGCTCTGTAATTATGCTGTAACGAAAAACGTTTAAATTTATCTTTAAAAAACTTGTAACGCATCAATCCATTATATTTTACGCTCCAGTTTGGAATAGGGAAATTTTTAAAAATCCCTGTCGAAGTACTTGATGCATCAGCACCTGAATAGGCGGCTAAAAAGGCTGGCAATAAAACTGCCTGATTGCTTTTTCCATACCCCATAGGATAGCCCTGATTTGAAACATACAACGCATAATTAGGATCTGTTTCCGCAGGAATAGGATTATTTGCGTCTCCATATCTCGGAACTACAGCACCATATCTTCCTTCTGCCAAACGGTTGGCTATAATTAAACGATTATTTCTAAAAGCATCAAATGCTTCTGATTCTGTTTCATTACTGGTAGAAAATGCGGTTTTAATTAATACTGTTGAAATAGAAAACATACCGTACGTATAAGGTGATTGCGGCATATACATTCCGTCTTCTCTAACGCTGTATTGTTCCGATGAATTTTCAGAAAAAGATCTGTCCATTGTTAAATCGACCTTTAAGTCCGGCAGTAAATCAATATTTGCTGTTACTTTTAAAAGTTTGGTTGATACTTGTTCAAAATTTTGATTAAAGTCTGCATAATTGGTTAACCATCCTCTTTTTGCAGCTTCATAACGAACGTCTTCCTGGCTTCCGAACACAAATCCTAATGAAGGTCTTGAACTGCCTAAAAATCCAACACTTGGTGTATAACCCGGTAAAACAGTTCCGCTAGTTGTAGTATAATTAACCTGAACATTTTTTACACTGGTCAAAATACCAATTAGTCCGTCATAAAAAGGATTTTTATTCACTACCGGTTTAGCTGTATTAACGATTTTTTCTCCCGGTTTTGGCGGAGCTGTTGTTTTAGGTTTTGCCGGTTTTTTACCTCCCGGAACTAAGCCTAAATATTTATACAACATCGTCATGTTAAAGGTAGATGCCAAAGTATTTGAATTGGCATTTTGAATTACGTTTCCTAAATTGTATTCTGTCCCATTTTCATCAACAAACTCAGATAAAGCTGTAGATGATCTTTGCCAGTTGTAATCTGCGGTATAAGAATAAGTAGCTTTTACAAAACTAAAAACAGGAATTTTATTTATCGGAAGATCATAATTCACGATTAATTGCTGAGTATGATTATTTGGTGTTCCGATGTCCCAGTAATCATCCCAGATAGTAAAATCTTCTTTTGGCGAATTGTCATCATTCAAAAAGTTTCTCACAATATTATTTGATGATGCTGTATAGTTTAGCTTCAATGATTTTGTCAAATTATATCCAAAACCATATTGGTAATTAAATGCAAAATTTCTTCTGTAAAGCGGGTCCAATCCAATTCCTTCAACATCGACTTGTCTGTATTGCTGACGGTTGCTTTGTCTTAAAATATTGGTATTAAAGGTAATATTCGAAGGCAAATAATTAAAATTGAAATCACTTAACATTTTCCAATATTCACTTTTCTTCATGAATTTGGTCTTTTTAAAAGGAACTACTTCTTTGTTCTGAAAAGTATAAGCATAATTCACAGCAGTATTAGACTGCTCGTCAACATAGCTTTCAATTTCATAATCGTGACGTTCTACTTGATTGTAAGATTGAGAAAATGTTAAATTTTCTACATCATAAATGTGTGGTTTTTTCTCTTGCGGTCTGTCTTTTCTAACACCAATAAAATTGATACTTCTTCGTTTTGTATAATCAATAGCACGGTTTCTAATGTTATCTTTTTCTGCCTGATTTGTTGTTTCATTTAACAACTGATCCAACTTGATATCCTGATTGAAAGGATCATATTCCGGTGTAATTGTTTCTTCACCAACAGCGTAATTAAACGGCAGATTTACGCCCCATTTTGGTGGCAATAATTTCCCAAGATTTAAATTGGTTACGATATTATATTGCTGAACATCTTCACGATCTCTTTCATTAGCTCCTTGTTCTAAAGATCCAAAACCAATGGTACTTTTACGTCCTGTTGCGGAAACAGTAGCAAAATCTGCCATGTTGGTATCTATGTTTAATATAGCGGCCATTCCGCCTTTGTTCTCCATATCCGACATACGAAGCTCGTTAAACCAAACCTCACCTTTTATGTCTTTATGATCTGCAGCACTTTTTACTCCGACCATTAAATTTCGAACTAAACCAAAATTAGGATTTCCTTTTATACCTAATCTTAATTTGCTATCGCCGTCACCTCCGTTTAAGCTCAAATCATCATCCGGGTAATAGATCCCGTTGATATCTCGCTTATCCGAATTGATGTCAATACTCATTGCCTTTATTTTCATCTTGGTCAATAAATCAAGTGCAAGATCAATATTATTCTGATCCATCCAGACCTGATCCGGAGTAATCGAACAAGAGCCTCCTGTTCTGGTAACCTTTAGCGGAATTTCGACCTGATAGAAGTTTTGTGTAAAGTCATTTCCAAAACGAATAAAACCAACCATTTCATCATCAAGTAAGGTGTTTTCGTTTGGCAAAGACTCAGCATGCAAGAACATCTTAAGTTTTTTGTACTGACGCATATCGACGCTTACATTCTTAAAAACGCCTCGCGAATCTCCTGCTTGTAATCCTCCACCTGAAACCTGCAATGCTAATGATTGTTCGTTTTGATTGATAATGGTATTATTGTTATACAATTGCTCTCTTTGTACACCTGGCGGAATCACATAATTTACAGGGCATTTTGTACCGTTTTCCTGAACGTTAACTGCTATAACATTAAAATCTGTATTGTCATCGTCTGGGTTTACATCATTAGCATCTAATGTACTGGTATATCTTCTCCATTCTCCTCTTACAAGATCCAATGCTCCAAAACGTACTGTCATCTGATCGTTAAAACCCGTCATGAACATACGCATGAATCGAATCGATCTAAAATCTGTAATATTACCAATCGTATTTTGAGGTTGTGAAACTGGTATTTTAAACTGAATCCATCTGGCAGTTGTTGAACTACCGTTTGGCAATTCGACATTGGTTACTTCACGAATATCTGTAATATAATTTTGTCCAACCTGCATTCCCGGTCTAATATCAATGCTATACTCATAATAAGCATTTATGGTATTCATTGTATTATCACGATTGATATCCTCAACATCCGGCAATGTTGTAGATCCACGATTTGGATCATCTATACTAACCGGTGAGTTACCTTCTAATCCATTGTAATGTTTGTATCGATCCTGTACACCTCCATTTGCATTTAAATAATATTGATAATTATCCGCAGCAGGATCGGGTTCTGACGCATAATTAGTATAAACTGCACCTTCTTTTGCATCCGGCAAACCATCTAAACCAACATCTTGATTTTTACGGTTATCGGCATTGGTATCAAAGGCATAAATCAAAGATTGCGAAGCTGGAACGTCTCCCCAAAGTGGTTGTGGATTTACTAAAACCTGATCCGGACCTAATCCATTTTCGTATTGTTTTCTTCCGTCTTTTAATATGTCTTCAGAAACTTCACCTAAATTAAAGTATATTTTACCTGCATTGCTTACTTGTGCCTGTCCATTTCCTACGTAAGGATCGAGTACCCAAAACTGAATATATTCAACATTTCCCTGTTCAAAGTTTGTCGAATTTAAGGCACGCATTATCCCTCCAAAATTCCCTGTTTTAACTTCTGTATTAAAACTTGGATTGTTATTGTACGGACCTCTTTCTGACGGAAAGTAGGTTAAGTCTAATGTGTTTATAACCTGTACCTGACCTTGTGCGATATCTGTATTTGGATACAGCTCTTTACTGTAAACTCTTCGTGTTGTATTTAAAGACAAATCATCATTTGAAATACCGGAAGGTTTTGACGCATAAAATACCGGATCTATGGTATACCAAGCCAGTTTCGCTCTTTTATAACCATACTCCATAGTATTGGAACTGGCATTAAAAGTATTATCGGTTAAAGAATTTACAAATGGTGTTGATGCCAGACTCCATGCAAATGCAGATCGCATATCGATAGTAGATTGCGAACCTTCAAAATCATCCACATAAATAGTTGCTTCCCCTTCGAACTCACTTGCTTTTGGTGCATCAGGTTTTAGGAATGCTACTTCTCCACGAATAGATAGATTCGAAGGAACATCGGTATCTAAATTTGGTAATTTGTTGACCAATCTGGTAAAGAAAGGAACTTCTGTTGAGAAATTTCCATTAAAACCAAAAATCGTATTATTTACAGATTCCTGACCGTAACTTGATTTTTGAGTAAATGGTCTTTCGGTCATTTTTAAATACGTTCCGCCTACTACAAAATTCTCCGAAATTTTATGTTCGATATTGAATCCCATAAATCTTCTGGTTTGTTGCCCGAAAATGGAATTGTTTTCTAACGATACTTCAATTGGAGTATTTGATGCTTGCAGGGAAGGATCTAAAATCTGAACTCTTCCTAATTGATAATCTACGCTGTAATCTACTCCTTCTACTAAAACTCTTCCGGCAGCTGTTACAACAACAGAACCTTGCGGTACATTGAATGCCCCAATTGGGATTCCGCCCCCACCTGAAGACTTATATTTTCCGCGAAGTAAAAATTTATTTTTATCACTATCCTGTAAAGCTCCGGATTGTGTATTTCGATACATGTTTCTAAACACGTATTGTTTTTGATTGGCATTATAAGTATCCGGATTATTATAATCTTCCAGAGAACCTTGATTTTGTAACTTTCTAAACAAAAGTTCTCCAAAAGGTTCTTTGCTCGTAAAAATAATTCTTCCGTTTTGGGCATCTACGGTTATCCCGGGAATGTAATCAAAGAAACCATCTCCCCCACCTTGCGGATCGTTATTATAATTTAATCGATCCATATTAAAAACATTTAACAATACCGTTTCATCAACTTTGTTATCTGCACTTGCGTTGGCAGGAAAAGTTGTTCCGGGAACTGGTTTGATGTAATTTATAGGAGAAGGATCTGTATAAAGAATGTTTAATCTAAAATCATCTTGTTTTAATTGATACGCCTGAGGAATCTGATACACGTTTTTCATCATCAAGTTCCAAACCGGATTCTGAACGTTTGTCAAACTGCTTTTCAGCATTTTTAAAATCAAACTCTGCGTGATAATGGTTTGATTGGAACTGTTATCTCCTGTAACAACTGTACCATCAACACCATCACTACCAAATTCTCCTACCTGATACACCTGATCACCTATAGTATACTCATACGCAACGGCTAATATTTCGTCATTAGCCAGACGTTGTTGCAAAGAGATATATCCTAACTGTGGGTTATAACTAAATTCAGCAGAAGTTAATTTTCTGGCGTTTTCTAAAACAGAGTAATCTGTTCCTTCGCTTGTATTGGCATTATTAAAACCGGATCGTGCTGTAACAATTTCTCTAATATTCTGATTTAAAAAATAACCGGGTTTACCAATAAATTTAGGATCATATTTATTGTTGTCGTTGGCACTCGGCCTATTTATAGTCCCCGTATTAAAAAATCCTGTAGTTGGCGTTACAACAACAATTTCATTATCATTGATCCCTGTTTTTTGCGCTTCACCTAAATCCTGAAGCGCTATAATATTTCTTAAATTGTTTCCTCCGCCTGTTGTTGTTACTCTGTTTTGTTTGTTGGTTACCCAAACTTCAATTCGTGTAATCTGAACACGGCTGCTTATTAAAGGATAATTTTTTAA
Organism: Flavobacterium hercynium; assembly: GCF_002217285.1. Lineage (GTDB taxonomy): Bacteria > Bacteroidota > Bacteroidia > Flavobacteriales > Flavobacteriaceae > Flavobacterium > Flavobacterium hercynium. Next base: position 250,051 of record NZ_MUGW01000002.1, read on the forward strand.
AGAGGCATCGTAATTATTACGGAAGTATTGCGAAAGAAAGAAGTGTCTGTCGTTATCGTAATCTAAAGCATAGAGGTCAAAATTCTGAACTGTTCCGCCACCTTCTGCGACTACACTCTTTGTTTGTGATTTTTGTTCTGAGAAAACTCCGGTAACAGTTGTCTTTCCGAACTGCAATTGGGTTTTTACCCCAAATAAACTCTGTGCACCACGAATCAATGTACTGTTCAGAGGCATGCTTACGTTACCAACTTCTACTTTTTGAACGATGTCATCTTCTGAAGGTGTATATGCCAGTTTGAATAAATTCTGAAAGGCAAAAGTCGATTGGGTGTCATAATTGGCATTAACCTCTAATCGGGTTCCCACTTTCCCCATTAAACTCATACTAATACGCTGATCAAAATCAAAAGTTAGATTTGATCTGTTTCGTTTAGAAAAAGAAGGATTGTCTTGTTTGGTATAACGAACACCTAAGTCCATTTCTACTGAACCTGTGGGCTTTACATCAATAGTATTACTACCAAAGATGCTTTCGAAAAGACTTGAATTAATGTAATATCGCGGTAATAAATCTTTTTTAGATTCTTCATTCTTACCATCAATTGCCTTTGATTTTTGTCTGAAATAATCTCTTCTGGATTCTTTCAAAACCAAAGCTTCGTATTCCTGAGGGGTTAAAATTATAGGGTAATTGATCGAGAATCCATCAACGGAATTAGTGTAAACGTAACGATCAGTAATAGGATCGTATTTGTATGCCGAAAGAATACTCGGCGGATCTTCGATCTCTAATTTACCTACTGAATACTGCGTTTTTGTTGTATCTTGAACTGTTGGATTTACTTGCGCACGCAAAAAGTTACCGCAAAATAAAAAAAGTAAAAAAATACAAATTTTACGCATATAATTTTCCGTTTATCTAAATTGGTTTATAAGCTTTTTAATGCTTTTTTGATGATGGTTTCTACAGTTGCGTCCGGGTCTTCCTTGACGATTTTTTCAATAACTTTTTCAGAGGTTTTTCGAACAAAACCTAATACCTCCAAAGCAGATAACGCTTCATCTCGATTTGTATTGTTCTGAACTACCGAAACTTCGTCTAAATCATACAACTTTAACACTTTTTCTTTTAAATCAAGTATAACCCGTTGTGCTGTTTTATTTCCAATTCCTTTTATAGACTGTATTACACCAACATCTCCGGAAGCAATGGCATTTATAATTTGTCTTGGTTCTATCGATGATAACATTGTTCTTGCAATGTTGGCACCAATGCCTGAGACTGACAATAACATCCTGAATATTTCTCTTTCTGATTTTTCTACAAAGCCAAATAATGTATGCGCATCTTCTTTAATTTGAAGATGCGTATACAATTTTATAAAATCAGCATTAGGAAGTAATGAAAACGTATGTAAAGATATATTTACCTGATATCCCACTCCGCCACAATCAATTACTACTTCTGTGGGGTTTTTCTCCACCAGCTTCCCCTGCAAATGTGCTATCATACTTTATTTTCTAATAGTCAAATATAGATAAAAATGAAATAAAAATAAGACATTTCTATTTAATCCTTATTTTATGCCCTATTTTGATAATTTGTTCTTTTTATTTTCTTTTTCCTGAGCATCAATAACAGCAATTGCTGCCATGTTTACCATTTCTTCTACACTTGCTCCTAATTGAAAAATGTGAACCGGTTTACCCATTCCCATCATAATTGGACCAATTGAGTTTACTTTATACAACTCTTTCAACAACTTATACGTAATATTAGCAGAATCTAAATTAGGAAAAATCAACGTATTTACTTTTTTACCTGCTAACTTAGAGAACGGAAATTTCTCCTGAAGTAACTCTGGATTTAAAGCAAAATCTGCCTGAATTTCTCCATCAACAACTAATTCCGGATGATTTTTGTGTAAATAAGCCACCGCTTCTCTAACTTTTGATGCGCTGGCACTTGTAGATGATCCAAAGTTTGAGAAAGAAACCATTGCAATAACAGGCTCAACACCAAACATTTTGGCTGTTTTTGCTGTCATTATCGCAATATTAACTAAATCCTGAGCTGATGGATCGATATTGATTGCTGTATCTGATAAGAACATTGGTCCACGAGACGTTAACATCATGTTTGCTGTTGCAACAAGTGATGCTCCCGGTGCTTTATCAATTAACTGAAGCATTGGCTTTACAACTGTTGGGTAACTTCTGGTATGTCCTGTAACCAAAGCATCTGCTTCACCTTCATTTACCATCATAGCTGCGAAATAATTTCTCTCGCGCATGTATTTCTGAGAATCAAGTAATGAAACTCCTCTTCTCTCTCTTGTTGACCAATATGAATTGGCGAATCTGTTTCTTCTTGCTTCTTCTTCCGGAGTTTTAGGATCTATAATTTGAAGATCTGCATCAAAACCTAATTCTGCTTTTAGTTCTAAGATTACATCTTTATCTCCTAATAAAATAGGAAGACCAATACCATCTTCATGAACAATTTGAGCTGCTTTTAATACATTTAATTGATCTGCTTCAGCAAAAACAATTCTTTTAGGATCCATTTTAGCACGGTTTGTAATCAAACGCACCATTTTATTATCGTTCCCCATACGCTCACGAAGTGCATCTTCATAAGCTACCCAATCCGTAATAGGATTTTTTGCTACTCCTGATTCCATTGCTGCTTTTGCAACTGCAGGCGCTACAACTGTAATCAATCGTGGGTCAAATGGTTTAGGAATAATATATTCTCTTCCGAAACCTAATTTCATTGCTCCGTAAGCTACGTTAACTTGCTCCGGAACCGGCTCTTTTGCCAAAATAGCTAAAGCTTTTACAGCCGCCATTTTCATTGCTTCGTTAATTTTTGTAGCACGTACGTCTAATGCTCCTCTAAAGATGTATGGAAACCCTAAAACGTTGTTTACCTGATTAGGAAAATCTGAACGTCCTGTAGCCATAATAACATCCTTACGAGTTTCTGTAGCCAAGTTGTAATCGATCTCCGGAGTTGGATTTGCCATTGCAAAAACAATTGGATTATCTGCCATTGTCAACAACATTTCGGCAGACATAATATTTCCTGAAGACAATCCGATGAAAACATCTGCACCTTTTACTGCTTCTGCTAAATCAATTGGAGCTTTGTCAACGGCGTATTTTAATTGTAATTCTGATAGTGCAGGATTATCTTTTGTTAAAAGTCCTTTACTATTAAACATTTGAATGTTCGATGGTTTAACACCTAATAAAACATATAAGTCTGTACAAGCTATCGCTGCAGATCCTGCTCCGGAAACTACTACTTTTACATCTTCTGCTTTTTTTCCTGCTAATTCTAAAGCGTTGATTAATGCTGCAGAAGAAATAATTGCGGTTCCGTGCTGATCATCGTGCATTACCGGAATATCTAATTCTTCTACTAATCTTCTTTCGATTTCAAAAGATTCCGGCGCTTTAATATCTTCCAGATTGATTCCTCCAAAAGTTGGAGCGATATTTTTTACGGTCTGAATAAATTCTTCAATATCTTTTGTTCCAATTTCGATGTCGAAAACATCAATATCAGAGAATATTTTAAACAATAAACCTTTTCCTTCCATTACTGGTTTAGAAGCTTCGGGACCAATGTCTCCAAGTCCTAAAACCGCTGTACCGTTTGAGATCACGGCAACTAAATTTCCTTTTGCTGTATATTTGTAAACGTCTTCTACGTTTGCTGCAATTTCTAAACATGGTTCTGCAACACCTGGCGAATAAGCCAAAGATAAATCTCTCTGGGTTGCGTATTTTTTTGTTGGAACTACCTGAATTTTTCCTGGAGTTGGTTCTGAATGGTACAGTAACGCCTCTCTCTTTTTACTCTCTTTGTTCATTTTTTTTTGCTTTTATTCTAGCATACAAAGATATAAGTCTTCATTTAAAATGGCATGTTTTTATAGGTTTCTTTTGTTAAAAATGCAAAATCGTGATGTCAAAAAAAAATAGTCCGCAAGAATACGGACTATTTTCAAAAGTATATTTTTAATTGATTTTACTGTGAAATATAAGAGTTTAAATGATTTATAGTATCCTTCTGAATTTCTATAATAGCTTTAACAACATCGCTAATTGAGATTATTCCTACTACAGTTCCGTCTTCTAAAACCGGTAAATGTCTAATGCGTTTTGTACTCATTAGTTCCATGCAATCTTCAATATTATTTGAAAGTCTCACCGAAAAAATATTGCTTTCCATAATCTCATGAACATAAGTCTCTTTTGAAGATTTATCTTTTAATACAATTTTTCGAGCGTAATCTCTTTCAGACAATATTCCCTTTAAGTCATCTCCGTCGATAATAAGAATTGCCCCAATGTTTTTTTCTCCCATTACTTTCAAAGCTTCATAAACTGTTGTTGTTGAACGTACGGAATAAACATTTTTACCTTTTGCGCTTAGTATTTGATTTACAGTCATATCTGGAAAATTTTAGTTTTATAAAGTTAAAAAAAAATGCACACAAACAACTACGAAATCGATTTTTCTTAAACCTAACAACTTCATTTTAAACATAATAAGTTAAATTTAGAATTAAGCAAATTTTACTCTAATGAAATGAATGAATTTTAATACTTTTTTACATAAAAGACAGGTTTTTAAGATTTTAAAGCTAAAAAAATCTTTATTGTGTTGGTTTTGATTGATAAGACAACTTAGTCCTAAGATAGGCAAAGATTGTGGCTACTTTGTCTTGTTTGTGACGCGGATGAGACTGATTCGCTTTGCGAAGACACGGATTGATGCGGATTTTTTTATGCTGTTTGTAGTTGGCTTATTTCGTACGGTCATTCTAGACAACAAGTTAACACGCCTCTTTTATACGCCTCTTTCTGTCATTTCGACGGAGGAGAAATCTTCGCAAGAAACTCGACAAAGATTGACCATGCTTTACGGAGCTACTCGTGAAGATTTCTCGTACCTCGAAAAGACAAGATTGTGGGAATGGATTGTGTGGGCAAGCTTTGTACCTTCAAATAATTGTAAAAAAAGGCTTTTAATTTTTTTTATCTTATTATTTAATCTCAGCGTTAAACTAGATATTTTCAGAAAACATTTGACTTACTAATACACTTGATTTTATTTTCAATGAGTCAGCAAGTGAAAAAAGTAAACTAATACTAATATTCTGTTTCCCTTTTTCAATTCGTTGAACGGTTCTTATATCAACATTACATAATCTTGATAATTGTTCCTGCGTAATTTTTTCTTTTTCTCTGAGTTCCTTGATTAAAAGACCTAATCGGACAATTTCTAACTCGTATTTGCTTTTTTTCACAAATCAAAGCTATTAAACTGAATAAAAAAATCATACGACATATATGTCACATGTGAAAATAATACTATATTTGCGCAAAATATTATGATAATGGAATTAAATGAAATTGAAAAATTAGAAAATCTGAATAAATTAATTACAAGATATTTTAACTCTGGAAATATTGTATCAGATGTCTACACCCCTAAAATTAACATCAATTATTATGAAGTTGGTTTTGTTATTACTAACCTAATAAAAATGTGCATTTTGACGCTGAACAATGACGGGCATAATTGGTCTAGTACAAACAAAAAACCTGTAGATGTTGCTCTTGTTTTAGAAATGGTGCTTGAAATGTTTCCTCTGAATGAATTTGAATTGTTGGCTGAAATTAATCAACTGTTTGTTGGTGATACATAAAAAAGCCCCTTTTCTAATTTAGAAAAGAGGCTACGGTCTCGAAATATATAATTATAGGCTTGTAATGATAAATTCGCTGCGTCTGTTTTGCTGGTGTTGTTTTTCTGTACATTTTACACCATCAGCGCATTTGTTGACTAGTTGCGTTTCGCCGAATCCTTTTGAGGTTAATCTACTTCCGTCTATTCCTTTTTTTATTAACCAGTTTTTAGTCGACTCTGCTCTTTTCTCTGACAGAATCATATTGCTTGCCGACGATTGTCTACTGTCTGTATGAGAACGAATGTCTAATTGCAACGTTGGATATTCTTTTAAGATCTTAACGACTTTTTGCAATTGAGGCTCTGACGTTTTTTTGATTGTCGCTTTACCTAAATCAAAAAAGTTCATTGGAATTTTCAATAATTTTGCTAAATCTGTTCCAACCGCTATTGGTTTTACGGTTACAGCATTAATTTTTATGGTCTTAACCTGTATCGCTTTAGCAAGCATAGGTTTTGCTTTCTTTTCTATGGCAAGAGAGGAAGTTGTTTTTCCTGATGCTTTTTTTAATGTTAGTGTAGCTTCTTTTATTTCGTACTCTTCTTTTGCTGTTTTTATAAAATATTTTTTACCACATTTTACTTTCGAGAAAACATAATTTCCTTTTTTATCGGATAGTACTTCTACCGCAGTCTGGCGTGCTTCGTCAAACAACATTACTCTAACATCTGAAAGCACTTCGCCAGTTTCAGCATCTGTAATCGTTCCAGATACTTCTTGCTCGCAAACTAATCTGCGAAGCTCCGTAAAACGATAAACGTCATCAAGTCCGTGACCATTATCTCTGTTAGACGAAAAGAAACCGTTTCTGTTTTTACTGTTTATTATGAAAGCAAAATCGTCTTTACGGCTGTTTATTGGTTCTCCAAGGTTTTGTACTTCATCATAGGAAAGCTCACTGTTAATTTTTGAAACAAAAACATCTAATCCGCCTAATCCCGGGCGTCCGTCGCTGGCGAAATAAAGTTCATTGTCTTCTGAGATAAAAGGAAATGACTCTCTTCCTTCTGTATTAATTTCACTTCCTAAATTCTCAGGTTTACCAAAAGTTTCATCTGCATTGATACTTACTTTAAACAAATCTGATTGCCCAAGTGTTCCGGGCATATCTGATGCAAAATATAATGTTTTTTCATCTATACTCAATGCCGGATGTGCAGCACTATATTGGTCGCTGTTAAACGGAAGTTCCTGAATTTCTTTCCACTCACCTCCAATTAAGCTTGCTTTGTACAATTTTAATAATGTGATTTTATTTTCGCTTTGTCCCTTTTTACCGTTTATAAAATTATTTCTGGTAAAATACATGGTCTTACCATCTTTTGTAAAAACGGGAGTAGACTCATTGAAACTGTTGCTTTTTTGTTTTTTACGAAAAAGCTTTTGTTTACCGATACTTCCATCAGGCATTAGTTCTACAAAATACAATGCTGAAACAGATTTATTTGTCCATTTAAAATTCTTTTTAACAATGCTTCCAGTATCTCTTGAGGATGCAAAAATCAATTTGTTGTCTAAAATAGTGCTTCCGTATTCTGACCCTTCTGAATTGATTCCGGCATCTGCAATTTCGTATCGTCCTGAATTGGCTTTAATATCTTCCAGATAGTTTCTGTTTTTTTTGATTAAAACTGCTCTGTTATCTGATGGCACTTTTTGAATAAACTTCTCTAAAATTTCATCTGATTTGGCGTAATTTCCTGTTGCCTTTAAGCATTCTGCATATTTATAAAGATAATCCGCTTCCTGATTTTCATTCCATATAAATAATGTCTCATAGCATCTCAAAGCCTGAGTCAGGTCTCCCGTAAAATAATACGAATTACCTAATCGCTGAAGTACTTTTTCATCCTGATAACCTTTCTTTAAAAGATTTTCATAAGATTTTATAGCATCTGCGTAAGCATAATTATCATACTTTTTATCGGCATCTTTTAGGTTTGCTTTTTGTGCATTTAGATTTAGATAAAAACACAAAAATAGAAACGTATAAGCTAGATTTTTTATTTTCATATTTACACTAATTAAAAGAATCTTGGAGATGTCATTCTGTTATAATTATTAAAGAAATCAAAACGTAGAAATATTTCATGTGATCCTGAATTGTATTTTCTTAAAGCTGTTGTTTCATGATCGTAACCGTATCCTATGTACATACCGTCTGTAACCTGAAAACCGGCAACGGCACTCAATGATGCACTCCATCTGTAAGCAACTCCAACAACAAATTTATCATTGAACATAAAATTACCGGAAACATCAACTTGCAAAGGTGCTCCTTCTACCATTTTTGTTAACAAAGCTGGTTTGAACTTTAAATTGTAATCAATATCCATTACATAACCTGCCATGAAATAGTAGTTTATTTTATCTTTAAAAATAGCTACATCATTATCATTGTAACGATTGGTCTGAATGAAGTTTGGAATCGATAATCCGAAATACGCTTTATCTGAATGATAATATATCCCTGCTCCAACATTTGGTGTGATTTTATTTCTCAAATTTTGAAACTGTTCGTCATCCTGATGTTCAAAACTCAATTTATTTACATCCAGATTAAAAATATTTACGGTTCCTTTTATACCAAAAGAAAGCTTGAAGGTTTCTGAAGTTGGAACTGTATATGACAAATCTGTAGACACCGTGTTTTCGTTCGTTGGTCCAATTTTATCATTTACCAAAGAAACTCCCAATCCTAAATTACTGTTATTTAAAGGTGTATTCACCGAAAAAGTACTCGTTTCCGGAGCTCCGTCAAGTCCAATCCATTGGGTACGATACAACCCAAAAGCACTCAGTACACCACGTGAACCAGCGTAAGCCGGGTTTACCTCTATCGTGTTATACATATATTGTGTGAACTGTGCATCTTGCTGTGCAGAACATACAACTGAAAAAAACATAAAAACTAAAATTAATTTTTTCATTTCTGAAGTTTTAAAAAATAAGCTTTGTTAAAAAACTGATCTATTTATTTTTTTATTTATTAAGGTATAAGTAACCCGATTTTTCATGAGGTCTTGAATCACTATCTTTATATTTTAAAATATAATAATAGGTTCCTACCGGTAATCCGTCTGATTGTTTGACTGTTGTGCGTCCTTGAGAATATCCTAAAAACACTCTGTCTTCATTGTTATAATGATCAATGTCAAATACTAAAACTCCCCAACGATTATAAATTTCAACGGTATTATCAGGATAACATTCTAATCCTTTAATGTAAAATCTTGCATTTTTACCATCTCCATTTGGAGAAAAACCAGTCATTACATTTATCTCACAGCCTCCTAATGTTACAATTGTTGGCCTGTCTTCTGAGTCACTAGAATCATCTGACTTATCATCAACAACAACACCTCTTACACTATTTGCTGAAACTGTTGCCTGATTGCTTACGCTTCCAAAATTGATATCGCTTTGTTTGATTGTGTATTGAGCACTATAATTCGTATCGTTAATTTCGTTTATCCCTAAATCAAATGCTTGTCCAGAAAGCACAACACCTGTTAGCGGATCTGCAACTGTTACATTTTTCAACGCTACATTACCTGTATTCGTTACTTTGAATCTATAAGTAATAGTTTCACCTGCATTAGCATGTCCATTAGCATTTTCATCGTTGAATGTTGCTGTTTTCACTATCGCAACACTTGGGAATTCAACAAAAACAGTTAGAGTTGCTGAACTACAATTTGATGCATTTGCTTTTTCACAAACCTGATACGTCAGGGTGTAATTTCCTCCTGGTGTGTTTGGTTTCACACTTACTGTTCCGTCTGCATTAAATTCAAAATTAGCATTACCTGATGTGTTTGTAATGATTACATCTGACGGATTAATTGGTGCTCCGTTTAGTAAATCATTATCTAAAACATTGATAAAATCAAGCGATCCGTTTATTCCGTCAACTGAAACCAAAGCATCATTATTGGTAACAATTTGAGTGGATGGCGGTAATAATACTATAGGAATAAACACTACTAGATCTACCGTTGCTGTACTGCAATTTGACAGGTTTGCTTTTTCGCAAATTTCATACGTTAAATGATAAGTTCCTGTTGGTGTGTCTTGAACAACATTTATAGAACCATCTGCATTTAATGAAAAGTTAGCATTTGGAATTGTCGTTCTTAAAACTACATCCTGAGCGCTCACTTTTAATCCGTTTAAAAAGTCATTATCAAATATATTGTATGCCGTAGTAACAGGTTTGCTGCTGTCTATCGGACCAAATTCATCGTTATTTGCTTTTATTATCGCACGTGTTACCGGAACAATACTTTTTACAGCATCACAATTTGTTGGATTGTTAACTTCGCATATACGGTATTCTACTTCATAATTTCCTGCCGTAGTTCCTGCACTTACTGTTACGGTTCCATCTGCATTTAATGTTAATCCTGCCGGAACTGAAATTGCTGTTAGAGTTACATCACCAGGGTGAATTCCTATTGATACCGGATTACCATTTAAGGTATCATTATCCAGCAATGAAATTGTCGTTCCACCAACGTTACCATCTATAGAAGTTGTCGTTTCTGTTACAGCATCAATTACTGGCGCTGTTACGGTTATTTTTATAGAAGCAGCTGCGCTACAGTTTGTGTTGTTTAAATGCTCACAAATCTGGTATATTATTTCATAAGTACCTGCCGGAGCATTCCCATTTAAAGTAACCGTTCCATTATTATTTAATGTAATAAATCCTGTTGGATCCGGTGTTATTATCGTAATTTCTACATCAGAAGCTACAACAGCAAGTCCGTCTTTTGTATCATTATCAAGAGCATTTAAAATAATCTCTTGTTTATTTGTCGCAATTACAGATCGCTCTTTGTCATTATTAGCAACTAAAACTGATCCGGTTACTGAAATGATACTTTTTACAGCGTCACAATTTGTTGGATTCGTTACTTCGCAAATATTATATTCAACTTCATAGTCACCAATTGTAGTTCCTGTAGCTATCGTTACTGTTCCGTCTGCATTTAACGTTAATCCCGCTGGTACTGAAATTGCTGTTAAGGTTACTTGTCCGTTTGCTGTTCCTATAACCGCTGGGCTTCCGTTTAAAGTATCATTAGTAATTAATGATGCTGTCGTTCCTCCAATCATTCCATTGATAGAAGTTGTAGTTTCTGTAACTGCATCGATTACTGGTTTACCGACTACAATTATTGAAGTTGCAGTATCACAATTGGTTGGGTTCGTTACTTCACAAATACTATATTCTAAATTGTAATTTCCTGCTGGCGTGTTAGCTGCGATTGTTACAGTTCCGTCTGTATTTAATGTCAAGCCTGTTGGTACTGTAACGCCTGTTAAAGTTACTTCTCCGTTTGCTGTTCCGATAACTGCTGGGCTTCCGTTTAATGTATCGTTCAAGATAACTGACGCTGTTGTTCCTCCAATCATTCCATTGATAGAAGTTGTAGTTTCGGTTACCGCATCGATTACTGGTTTGCCTACTACGATTATTGATGTTGCAGTATCACAGTTGGTTGGGTTTGTTACTTCACAAATACTATATTCTAAATTGTAATTTCCTGCTAGCGTGTTCGCTGCAATTGTTACGGTTCCGTTTGCATTTAATGTCAAGCCTGCTGGTACTGTAACGCCTGTTAAAGTTACTTGTCCGTTTGCTGTTCCAATAACTGCCGAACTTCCGTTTAATGTGTCGTTCAAGATAACTGACGCTGTTGTTCCTCCCACTGCTCCGTTGATAGAAGTTGTAGTTTCCGTCACAGCATCAATTACTGGTTTACCTACTACGATTATTGATGTTGCAGTATCGCAGTTTGTTGGATTGGTTATTTCACAAATACTATATTCTAAATTGTAATTTCCTGCTGGTGTGTTGGCAGCGATTGTTACAGTTCCATCTGCATTTAATGTTAAGCCTGTTGGAACAGTTACACCTGTTAAAGTTACTTGTCCTTTTGCTGTTCCAATTACCGCTGGGCTTCCGTTTAATGTATCATTCAAAATAACTGACGCTGTTGTTCCTCCCACTGCTCCGTTGATAGAAGTTGTAGTTTCTATTACGGCATCGATTATTGGTTTACCTACTACAATTATTGAAGTTGCAGTATCGCAGTTGGTTGGGTTCGTTACTTCACAAATGCTGTATTCTAGGTTGTAATTTCCTGCTGGCGTATTCGCTGCGATTGTTACAGTTCCATCTGCATTTAAGGTTAGGCCTGTTGGAACAGTTACACCTGTTAAGGTTACTTGTCCGTTTGCTGTTCCAATTACCGCTGGGCTTCCGTTTAATGTATCATTCAAAATAACTGACGCTGTTGTTCCTCCCACTGCTCCGTTGATAGAAGTTGTAGTTTCCGTCACAGCATCAATTACTGGTTTACCTACTACAATTATTGATGTTTCAGTATCACAGTTGGTTGGGTTTGTTACTTCACAAATGCTGTATTCTAAATTGTAACTTCCTGCTGGCGTATTCGCTGCGATTGTTACAGTTCCGTTTGCGTTTAATGTTAAGCCTGCCGGTACTGTAACACCAGTTAAGGTTACTTGTCCGTTTGCTGTTCCAATAACTGCTGAGTTTCCGTTTAATGTATCGTTCAAGATAACTGACGCTGTTGTACCTCCCACAGCTCCGTTGATAGAGGTTGTAGTTTCTGTTACGGCATCTATTACTGGTTTACCTACTACGATTATTGATGTTGCAGTATCACAGTTGGTTGGATTGGTTACTTCACAAATACTATATTCTAAATTGTAATTTCCTGCTGGCGTATTGGCAGCGATTGTTACAGTTCCATTTGCGTTTAAAGTTAATCCTGTCGGAACTGTAACACCAGTTAAAGTTACTTGTCCGTTTGCTGTTCCAATTACCGCTGGGCTTCCGTTTAATGTATCATTAGTAATTAATGATGCTGTTGTTCCACCCACTGCTCCATTAATAGAAGTTGTCGTTTCGATTACGGCGTCGATTACTGGCGCAACAACAGTTATTTTAACTGTAGCTGTACTGCAATTGGTTGCATCTGCTTTTTCACAAATTTTATAATCAAAAGTATAAGTACCTGCCGGAGTCTGCGGTTTAACTGATACTTCTCCTGTTGTTGTATCAAAATTTAAAGCCGAAGGCAATGTGCTGGCTAATGTAATAGTAACATCATTTTGAATTGAATTACCGCATCTTAAAACATCATTACTTAATACACTTGACACTGCTACTCCACCAACATATCCATTAAATGAAGTTACTGTATCATCATTTGCTTTTATTGGATTAACGATAGTAACCGTTTGTGTACATGTTTGTGTATTACCTGCTGCATCTGTTGCTGTCCAGGTTACTGTTGTTAATCCGATAGGAAAACTTGTTGGTGCATTATTCGTTACTGTTACAGTTCCGCTACAATTATCTGATGTTGTTGGTGTACCCAAAACTACTCCTGTTGCAACACATGAATTGGTATCAGGTGATGTTGTAACATTTGCCGGGCATGTTATCGTTGGCTTTTGTGTATCACTAACTTTTACAGTCGAAGCTGCTGAAGTCTGCTCACAAGTAGTGGTTGTATTAGTAACTTTTACTTTATAATCTCCATCCGCAGTTACGACTAATGTCGAACTTGTCTGGTTACTAATTACTACATTATCTTTATACCAAACATAAGCAGGAGATGCTGCATTTGTAACCGCTGTTAAAGTTGTTGTATAACAAGCTGTCAAAGTTCCTGATATTGTCGCAGTAGGAATGGCATTAACTGTTACGACTCTTGTCGAATTAGCATCAGCACAACCTCCGGAACCTTTAACAGTATACGTAATTGTTGCTGTTCCAACTGCTACTGTCGTAATAGCTCCGCTTGTTGCATTTACTGTAGCCACACTAGTATTATCACTTGACCATGTTCCTCCTGTGCTTCCGTTAGAAGTAAAAGTTGTTGTTCCTCCAAGGCAAACATTTTGATTTCCTGCTACCGTTCCGCTATTTGGTGGTGTTGCCACTGTTACGACTACCGGTTTCACATCTGTACAACCCTGAGCAGTTGTTGCTTTTATATAATAAGTACCAGCAGTTGCTTGTGTTGGTGTTGCATACGCTGTTGTTGCTGTCGCGTTTGTCCAATATGTAAAAGTTAAATTTGAAGAACTTCCTGCCGTTACAGCCGGAGCAGTAATATCTACTTTTGATGGCGAACAAACTGATGTCGGATTCGTGATAACAAGAACTGGCAATGGATTTGGCGTAGTTGAAACACTAGCCGAATTGTTAGATGAATTTGTATCTGTTGCTGAAGCTGGTATTGTTGCTGTGTTATTATAAACTCCACTAGCGTTTACTTTCGCAACAATTTTTAATGTTGCCGAAACTCCACCATCTAAATCACCAATACTCCAAACACCTGTTCCTCCATTGTAATTTCCTACTGATGGTGTTGAACTTACAAATGCATATCCAGTAGGAAGTAAATCATTTACAGATACTCCTGAAGCATTATTAACACCCAGATTGCTTATTTTTATGGTAAACTCAACATTTGATCCCACACATGGTGTAGCATTATCAACTGTATTCGTTACGCCTAAATCTGTACATAATGTAACTGTAACCGGTTTTGATTGCGTTTGGGCTCCACAAGCTAAAGTTGAAGCTACAGAATAAGAACCCGTTTTAGTTGCCGAATAAGTATTTGAAGTTGCACCGCTTATTGCTGTACCATTAAAATACCATTGGTACGGAGCAAATCCAGATGGAGTTGTTAGTGAAGCTGTACTGTTTGTACATCCACCTCCTGCAACGTACGCTAAAGTTGGATCTTCCGGCTGAGCAGCAAAATTTGAAAAGAAACCTGCCATAGAAAACCCACCACCTTGTTGTACAATTGAAACAGTTAATTTAGCATCACTAGATATCGAAAGAATATCTGGCGACCCAATTTGAGTATCTTCAAAATTTATTAAATACCAACCTGTTGTTCCTAACTGATGACGTGCTGCTATACCCGCTTTTTGTTCAATATTAGCGCCATTAATATAAACGGTTGATGTTGCATCTTTTAAAAGTATATATCCAAAATAAGGTAATGATCCTGTACCATAATTTCTAAATTTTGCTGTTTCAATAAATTTAGATCCTCCACATTCTGAAACCGGAGCGATTGTAGAAATATCTACTTCACAAGACTGCGCTGTTCCGGAGTACACCACAACATTATTATCTGCAAGAACTCTTGAAGCTGAAAAATTAGTAGCTTTAACACCGTTCAAAAATGTAAAAAAGCTTCCTGCATTTGCAAGCGTTGTTGTTTGTGACGATATTAATGCACCTGTAACAGAATAACTTTCTACCACTACCTTTGTATTTGGTTTAGTTGCAATAACGGTAGTTTGTTCTGCAGTATCATTTCCTTTACCTCTTTCAATAAAATATTCAGAACCTAAAACCGATTCCGGTGGAATCTGATTATATGCCGCATCTCCACAACCTCCTGGAGTGTCAATCGCTGCCGAAGTATTCATCACAGATGGATTTGATGTTTCAACTAAAGTTCCTATCGGTGCTTTGAACAAATAACTTTGCCCTGCATTTAAAGTAGCTGTAACCACATCACCTATTTTTACAGTAGTTCCTGCTGTTATAGCCATTACACTATAAATAGGGCGTTGATCGCCATAATTATTAAAATTCCCTAATGTACCATCTCTATAGTATCCTACTCTAAAACGTACACCAATACCGGCATCACCAAAGCTGGTTAATGCTGCATTTCCTTTGATATCCTGATCTGTTCCATCCCCTCCAAGAGCATCAGATGCCACATTTCTTAAATTTATAGATATCGGTTCTGTACCTGTAACAATTAATCCTGCTGCATTTAATACTGTATTGAATGGAAAAGCAGGAGCAGCACTTGGTTTACCTGCAAATCTATATATTGCAGGAGCTCCTTTTGTAGCTGTTACTGTTGCTACTGTACTACCATCACTCTTTGCTATAGTAATACTTACCGTAGCAGTTGAATTTGTAGCAATAACAATTTCATTTGCTTTACTAAAATACTGCCAAGGTGCCGGAGCTATATAATGCTTTTTATAAAACTGAGCTGAAGCATTATAGCTAATTAATAAAAGGAAAATAAAAGAAACTAACTTCGATAAATTAGATTTTCTAAAAGTAAAGTTACGCATACGCAATTGTAATTTGAAAAACAGAAATAATTGAAACTGAATAATCAATCGCAATTTTCGTGATATAAGAGAAATACGAAAATTTGAATGAATTGGATTTCAAAAAAGGAAGTATATTTTTTTCAAAACCCTTATGAGAATAAACCCGCGGTAAAACCATTGCTATTTAGGTGCAAGACAAAATGTCTTATTAAATTAATTAGTTAGTAGATTTAATACCGCGAAAGTATATAAAGACTTAATTACTAGCTACTTTATTCGATCAACTGCTTGGAAAAACGTTAATCAACACTTTTATTTATCAAAAAAAACTTAGCAAAAGTTAAAACCTCAAATAATCCATAAAAAAAACAGAGAAAATTCTTAACGTTTTGCGGATTTGTGATTTTTTAGAGAAAACAATAATAAAAACACAAAAATATCTTACATTAAAAAACAGTAAAACACTGATTATCAGTTCTGCTTCATTTACAAACAATATGATAATGTTAAAATGAAGCGATCTTAAAATTGGAATATGGAAGCTGAGATAGTATTACTCTAAAAACTTAAGATTGCGCTTTAATCCCTCAAATTTTGTACGTTTGATTGGAGAGTTTTTAAAGACCACGCGAAAAGTTTCTTCTGTTATTTCCATCCAGTCTTTTTTAGTAAATGAAAGCAATTCCGGATTTGGATTGAATAAAGGTTCGGAATGTGATTTTGAGAATCTATTCCACGGACATACATCCTGGCAGGTATCGCAGCCAAACATCCATTCATCAAATTTTCCTTTCATTTCATAAGGAATATTTTCTTTAAGCTCAATAGTGTAATAAGAAATACACTTACTCCCATCAACTACATGGGGAGCTACTATGGCCTGAGTAGGACATTCATCAATACAAGCGGTGCAAGAACCGCAATGATCTGTAGTTGCGTGGTCATACTCAAGATCTAAATCGAGTATAAGCTCCGCAATAAAATAAAAAGAACCTACTTTTTGGGTTATTAGATTGCCACTTTTGCCTATCCAACCTAAACCACTTTTAGCAGCCCAGGCACGGTCTAAAACCGGAGCAGAATCTACAAAGGCACGCCCAGAGACATCTCCAATATTTTCCTGAATAGAATGTAAAAATTCTTTTAAACGCTCCTTGATTACAAAATGATAATCCTGACCATAGGCATATTTTGATATTTTAAAACTCTCCTGACTTTGCGTTTCTTCCGGATAGTAATTTAACAAAAGTGAAACAACGCTTTTAGCATCATCTACCAACAATGTGGGATCTAATCGCTTATCAAAATAGTTTTCCATATACGCCATCTGACCATGATGGTTTTTATTTAGCCATTTTTCAAGTCGAGGCGCTTCTTCTTCTAAAAATCCCGCTTTCGATATTCCACAAGAAAGAAAACCAAGTCGTTTTGCTTCTTCTTTTATAAATTTCGAATATGTCTCTTTAGAATTAATGCTCATTTGTTCAGGAATAAAACTTAAAATAAACCTCCCTGAATGTTGGTGTTTATTTTTCCTAAATGTTTATATGCTTTATCAGTAACTTCTCTTCCTCTTGGAGTACGCATAATAAATCCTTCCTGAATTAAAAAAGGTTCATATACTTCTTCAATAGTTTCACTACTCTCAGAAACAGCAGTTGCCAAAGTAGAAAGACCAACAGGACCACCTTTAAACTTATTAATAATTGTTAGTAAAATCTTATTATCCATTTCATCAAGACCATGTGCATCAACATTAAGTGCTTTCAAAGCATAACGAGCGATTTCTAAGTCTATAGTTCCGTTTCCTTTAATTTGAGCAAAATCACGAACTCTTCGCAATAATGCATTAGCGATACGAGGTGTTCCACGACTACGACCTGCAATTTCGATGGCAGCATCTAATGAAATTGGCATTTTAAGTATCGAAGCACTACGTTCTACGATTGTAGTCAAAAGTTCTGTACTGTAATATTGTAAACGAGAAGAAATACCAAAACGAGCACGCATAGGTGCGGTCAATAATCCGGAACGCGTTGTTGCACCAATTAAAGTAAATGGATTTAAATTGATTTGAACCGTACGTGCATTTGGACCTGATTCAATCATAATATCAATCTTAAAATCCTCCATAGCCGAATACAAATACTCTTCTACAATAGGACTTAAACGATGTATTTCATCAATAAATAAAACATCTCTTTCATCAAGATTGGTAAGCAAACCTGCTAAATCACCTGGTTTATCTAAAACTGGACCTGAAGTAATTTTTATTCCAACCTGAAGTTCATTAGCTAAAATATTTGCTAAAGTGGTTTTTCCTAAACCCGGAGGTCCATGAAACAAAGCATGATCAAGAGCCTCTCCTCGCTGATTAGCAGCGGCAACAAAAACTTTTAAATTTTCTAAAACTTGATCTTGTCCGGCAAAGTCATCAAATGACAGCGGACGGAGTCTTTTTTCAAGATCTAATTCTTCTGGGTTATATCCGTTTGTTGTGGGATCTAGGTTCTCATTCATCGTACAAAGATAGACAAAGTAATCATTTTGTAAAACAGTAAAAACACAACGATGAAATATTAACTAAAATAAAAAAGACTGTCATTACTGACAGTCTTTTAAAATATTTTTAGTGGTGTAAAACTTCTTCACCTTCTTTCATCGGTACATTTTGCGGTACAAAATCTACATCATGATTTGGGTTACTGTAGTCATACGGCCAACGGTATACGTGAGGAATTTCACCTGGCCAGTTACCATGAATATGTTCTACTGGTGTAGTCCATTCTAATGTTGTTGATTTCCATGGATTCTGAACTGCTTTCTTACCGTAGAAAATACTACTAAAGAAGTTGTATAAGAATATTAATTGGAAAGCACCTCCTACAAGGGCAAATGTTGTAATTAAAACATTCACATTTTGCAAGTCATCAAATAATGGAAAGTTTGTGTTTGTATAGTAACGTCTTGGTAAACCAGCTAATCCGATAAAGTGCATTGGGAAGAAAACTCCATAAGCACAAACTGCTGTAATCCAAAAGTGAATATAACCTAAGTTTTTGTTTAACATTCTTCCGTACATTTTAGGGAACCAGTGGTAAATACCAGCAAACATTCCATAAAGAGCAGAGATACCCATTACTAAGTGAAAGTGAGCAATTACGAAGTAAGTATCGTGAACGTTAATATCTAATGTACTATCTCCTAAAATGATTCCAGTTAAACCTCCAGTGATGAAAGTAGAAACCATTCCAATAGAAAATAACATAGCAGGGTTAAATTGTAAGTTACCTTTCCATAAAGTTGTAATCCAGTTAAATGCTTTTACAGCAGAAGGAATTGCAATCAATAAAGTTGTAAAAGTAAATACAGATCCTAAGAAAGGATTCATACCTGAAATAAACATGTGGTGACCCCAAACGATTGTAGATAAAAATGCAATTGCAAGAACTGACATGATCATCGCTCTGTATCCGAAAATTGGTTTACGAGCATTCGTAGCCATAATTTCAGAAACTAATCCCATTGCTGGTAAGATTACAATATATACTTCAGGGTGTCCTAAGAACCAAAATAAGTGCTCAAACAATACTGGAGAACCACCTTGATAGTGTAAAACCTCTCCTGCAATATAAATATCAGATAAGAAGAATGAAGTTCCAAAACTTCTATCAAAAATTAACAATAAAGCTGCAGATAATAAAACCGGGAACGAAATAACTCCAATAATAGCCGTTACGAAAAACGTCCAGATTGTAAGTGGAAGTCTAGTCATAGACATTCCTTTAGTTCTCAAGTTGATAACTGTTACAATGTAATTTAAAGATCCCATTAAAGAAGATGCGATAAATATTGCCATTGAAACTAACCATAAAGTCATACCTGTACCAGAACCTGGAATAGCTTGTGGTAAAGCACTTAATGGAGGATAGATTGTCCAACCTGCAGAAGCTGGTCCAGCTTCAACAAACAAAGAACATAACATGATCACAGCAGATATAAAAAACAACCAGTATGAAATCATATTCATAAATCCAGAAGCCATATCTCTTGCTCCAATTTGAAGCGGAATAAGTAAGTTACTAAAAGTTCCACTCAAACCGGCTGTCAGTACAAAGAATACCATGATGGTACCGTGAATTGTAACTAAAGCTAAATAAATATCATTAGCCATTACACCATCTGGTGCAAATTTGTCTCCTAATAAAACATTAAAGATTTTAAAAGACTCCTCTGGCCATGCTAATTGCATTCTAAAAAGCAAGGACATTGCAATACCAATGATACCCATGAAAATACCGGTAACTAAGTATTGCTTTGCAATCATTTTATGATCAATACTAAAGATATATTTAGTAATGAACGTGTCTTTATGATGATGTTCGTGCTCGTGATCGTGTCCGTGATCGTGACCGTGCGCTTCTGCTGACATATATGTATACTTTAAATTTTCTTAATAAATATTATTTCATAGCAACTTTAGCGATAGCTGCTGCTACAGTATCAACTACTGCATTAACCGTATCTTTAATTGTGCTATCTGAAGTTCCTTTAACTGCTTCTGCAGGTTTTTCAGAAGCTTTCGCTGCTTTTATATCCTGAGCTAAAGTAGTTTTTTCACTTAACCATTTTTTATAATCTTCAGGAGTATCAACAACTACTTTCATTTGCATGTTGTAGTGAGAAGCTCCACAGATTTTATTACATAATAATAAATAATCAAATGTGTAAGGATCTAAAGCAGTTCCACCTTCAGCAACCAACTTAACACTGTTTTCAGCTCTAAGTTTGTTGATGTTAGCTACTTTCTCAATCATAAATGGTAACTCTCTGTATTCAGCAGTTGTATAAGTTGGTACAAAAGCAAATTCAGTAACCATACCAGGAACACAGTTCATTTGTGCTCTAAAGTGAGGAAAGTAAGCAGAGTGTAATACGTCTTGTGAACGCATTTTGAAATGCACTTTTTTTCCTTTTGGAATATGCAATTCAGAAACTACGATATCATCAGCTGAATTTTTATCAGACATATCAACACCTAAAGTATTAATACCTTCGATTAAACGTACGTTAGCTTTTCCTAATACATTATCTTCACCTGCATATCTTGCAGTCCATTTAAACTGCTGTGCGTATAATTCTATTTCAATTACATCTTCGTCTTTATCAACGAACATGATGTTATTCCAAGCATACAATCCGTAAAGGATTAAACAAGCTAAAACTACAGATGGAATAATACTCCAAAGCGCTTCTAATTTGTTACTATCTGCAAAGAACAATGCTTTTTTATCTTTGTTTCCTCTGTTTTTAAAAGAAAACCAGTATAATAATCCCTGAGTAATAAATTGAACAACAAAGATTAATACCCAAGTAATATTCATCAAATTATCTACTAAAAGTCCGTGCTCTGAAGCAGGAGTATGAAGTGCTAAATTACCCCATTTTAGTAAACCGTAAATCGTAAATATGTAAATGAAAGCTAAAAAGCCAAACATAACATATCCTTGAACATTATTATCATTATCAGATGCAACCTGAGAATCGTCAGAAGATGCTCCTACCTGAGTAAGATCAAATATTCTGGTCAATTGCCATAATGCAACTGCTAATAAAACTAAAACTACAATTACCAACAAACTTGTCATCTGTTTACTTCTTTAAATATTAATAATGAAAATGTTTACTTTCTTCAATGAAAGGATTTCTTTTTGCTAACAGAGGTGCTTTTGTTAATGCAGTAAACACTGCAAAGATAAACAACCCTAAGAAGAAAAGAATAGATGCAATTTCAGAAACTCCAATAAACCATTTATCTCCAACTGTACCTGGCATAATCATATTAAAGAAATCAAGATAGTGACCTAATAAGATAATTGTACCTGCCATTACGATAACCCAGCTAAGACGTTTAAAATCAGTATTAATTAATATTAATAATGGAAAAACAAAGTTCATAACTACAGCACCAAAGAATGGTAAATTATATAACTGTATTCTAGTTATAAAGTAAGTAACCTCTTCAGGGATATTTGCATACCAAATCAACATAAATTGAGAGAACCATAAGTATGTCCAGAAAATACTGATACCGAACATAAATTTAGCTAAATCATGAATATGGCTTGTATTTACATATTCTAAATATCCTTTAGATTTTAAATATAATGTTACTAATGCGATTGTAGTAATACCACTTACGAAGAAAGATGCAAAAACATACCATCCAAATAAAGTACTAAACCAGTGTGGATCAAATGACATAATCCAATCCCAAGACATAATAGACTCAGAAACTATAAAAAACACTAAGAATCCAGCAGATAATTTGAAGTTCTTTTTGTAGAACAAATCATCATTAGCTTCATCTTGAGCTAAACAGTTTTTTCTTGAAAAATGACGGTATAAATTCCAACCAATTAAAAAGATAGTAGCTCTAATAATCCAAAAAGGAAAGTTTAAATAACCTGCTTTACCTGCAATAATTTTATCATAATTAGCACTATTAGGATCAGTAACACCTTCTCCTAACCATACAAATATGTGATTGAAATGTAATCCGCAAAGAACCAGAATGATAAAGAAAACAACAGAACCTACTGGTAAATATCCAGTAATTCCCTGCATAACTCTAAACAATACCGGAGACCAACCTGCCTGAGCAACTTGTTGAATAGCATAAAATGCTAAAACTCCCATAGAAAGTAGTAAAAAGAAAATACAAGCTACATATAAAGCAGACCAAGGCTTATTTTGCAATTGGTGCAATACGTGTGTTAAATGTTCTTTATGCTCATCAGCAGCGCTAACTTCTGCATGCCCCTCACCTTTATGAGAATCATGTGAAGCTTCTGCAGCTTCATGATGTCCAGCTTCTTTATGAGAAGCCTCTGCTGTTGCTTCATGAGCAGCTCCGTGAGAGCCATGTGCATCTGCAGCTAGAATTTTTTCAACTTCTTGAATATCTTTAGGAGCAGTTAAAAAACCATATCCAATTCCTAATATACCAACGGCCATTAAGATGATAGAAAAAGTTTTTAATTTACTTGAAAATGTATACATATCTATTACGATCAGTTTGTTCAACAATTATAATTGGCTTTTTAGTTTTAGAACATAGTCAGCAACTAACCAACGTTCGTGGGCACTTAATTGATTTGCATGTGAACCCATTGCATTTAAACCATAAGTCTCAACATGAAAGATACTTCCTTCAGTGATTTCTCTGTCTTTGTAGCTAGGTACTCCAAGAAATTTTTCTCTTTCAACCAATTTACCTTTACCGTTTCCAGTTGCACCATGGCAGCTCATACAGTAAATTTCGAAAAGTTCTTTTCCTTTTCCGGAATTCTTTTCTACAGAATCCAAAGGTGATTTTAAATTAGCTTTTGCTAATTCATAACCAGCAGTTGAATTTTCATATTCATAAGGTTCAAAACCTCTATTAATAGTTCCATCTACAGGAAGCTGTCCTTCTTTTCCTCCTTTAAATACTTTTGCTTCTGAATAAGTTTCATAACCTACAGACTCATACATATTTGGAAAATACTGATAGTTTGGCGCCGAATTATTGTGGCAAGATGAAACTAAAATAGTTATACCAACTAAAAGTGTTATTTTATATATCCTTTTCATAGCTACAATTAATTCTTTTCAATTACTTTAACTTCAACAGCTCCAGTACCTTCGAAAAAAGAAACTAGTTCTGCCTCATTATCATTTACAGCAACTTCCATTAAGAAGTGGTCATCTGTCGTTCTTACATCAGGATTCTCAGCTTGCTTAAATGGCCATAATCTACTTCTCATATAAAAAGTAATAACCATTAAGTGCGCAGCAAAAAATACTGTCATCTCAAACATAATAGGCACAAATGAAGGCATATTCTGAATGAAACTAAAACTTGGTTTACCTCCAATATCTTGCGGCCAATCGTGAATCATGATATAACTCATCATGAATGTCGCAAAAGAAATACCAACGCATCCGTATAAGAAAGAACAAATTGCTAATCTTGTTGGTGCTAAACCCATAGCTTTATCCAACCCGTGAACTGGGAATGGAGTAAAAACTTCTTCAATATGATGATGAGCAGCTCTGGTTTTCTTTACTGCATCCATCAAAATATCATCGTCATTATAAATGGCGTATATTACTTTATTACTCATGATGTGAATCTTTATTTGCTCTTTCTCTAATGTAATTATCTCCTGTTCCTTTCAAAATTGTCTTAACCTCCGCCTGAGCAATTACAGGGAATGTTCTAGAGTATAATAAAAACAATACGAAGAAGAAACCAATTGTTCCAATGAAAATTCCAATATCAACAAATGTTGGTGAAAACATTGTCCAAGAAGATGGAAGGTAATCTCTATGTAAAGAAGTAACAATAATTACGAATCTTTCAAACCACATTCCGATGTTTACAACGATCGAAATAATAAATGAAAACATGATACTTGTTCTTAATTTTTTGAACCACATAAATTGTGGAGAGAAAACGTTACAAGTCATCATTGACCAATATGCCCACCAGTAAGGTCCAGTAGCTCTGTTTAAGAATGCATATTGCTCATATTCTACACCTGAATACCAAGCTACAAATAACTCAGTAATGTAAGCTACACCTACAATCGAACCTGTAATCATAATTACGATGTTCATTAATTCGATATGTTGTAATGTGATGTATGCTTCTAGGTTAGAAACTTTTCTCATAACAATCAACAATGTATTTACCATTGCAAATCCTGAGAAAACCGCTCCAGCAACGAAGTATGGAGGGAAAATTGTTGTATGCCATCCTGGAATTACAGAAGTAGCAAAGTCCATCGATACAATTGTGTGTACAGAAAGTACAAGAGGAGTAGCTAAACCAGCTAATACCAAAGATACTTCTTCAAAACGTTGCCAATCTTTAGCTCTACCACTCCATCCAAAACTCAAGATAGAGTAAACTCTCTTGTTGAAAGGTGTAATTGCTCTATCACGTAGCATTGCAAAGTCAGGTAATAAACCAGTCCACCAGAAAACTAATGAAACGGAAAGATAAGTTGAAATTGCAAATACGTCCCAAAGTAATGGCGAGTTAAAGTTTACCCATAATGATCCAAATTGATTTGGTATAGGTAAAACCCAATATGCTAACCATGGACGTCCCATGTGAATAATTGGAAATAAACCTGCTTGAACTACTGAGAAGATAGTCATTGCTTCTGCAGAACGGTTAATAGCCATTCTCCAACGTTGACGGAAAAGTAATAATACCGCAGAAATTAATGTTCCAGCGTGACCAATACCAACCCACCAAACGAAGTTCGTGATATCCCAAGCCCAACCAACTGTTTTATTTAATCCCCATGTTCCGATACCGGTAGATACGGTGTAAATTATACAACCTAACCCCCAAAGGAAGGCTATTAATGCGATTGAAAATACAATCCACCAATGTTTATTTGCAGGACCTTCAACAGGTGCTGCCACATCTACAGTTACATCGTGATATGATTTATCACCTATAACTAAAGGTTTTCTAATGGGTGCTTCGTAGTGAGACGACATAATCCTTTATATTGTTTCTTATTAATAATTATACTAAGTATTTCTAACTTTTACATGATAGAAAACATTCGGTTTAGTACCAACATGCTCTAATAAATGATACATTCTTTCGCTTTCTGCTAATTTAGCAACCTGGCTTTCTTTATCATTAACATCTCCAAATACCATTGCTCCAGAAGAACAAGCAGCTGAACATGCACAAGCATTATTGAATTCATCTTTTGCAACCTCTCTACCTTGACGTTTTGCCTCAAGAATAACAGCTTGCGTGCTTTGAATACAGAATGAACATTTTTCCATCACTCCACGTGAACGAACGTTTACATCTGGGTTTAACACCATACGACCTAAATCATCATTCATGTGATAATCGAATTCACTGTTTTTGTTGTACAAGAACCAGTTGAAACGACGAACTTTATACGGACAGTTGTTTGCACAATAACGAGTTCCAACACATCTGTTGTATGCCATGTGGTTTTGACCTTGGCGACCGTGAGATGTTGCAGCAACAGGACAAACTGTTTCACACGGTGCGTGGTTACAGTGTTGACACATTACTGGTTGGAAAGCAACCTGAGGATTGTCTCCTGGTTTTTCCATTTCATTAAATGTAGATAATGAACTAGATAAACCTGCAATATTTTCTTTTCTTTCGTTATCTCCTTCAAAAGTACTTTCAGAAGAATAGTATCTGTCAATACGCAACCAGTGCATATCACGGCTTCTTCTAACTTCAGCTTTACCAACAACTGGAACGTTGTTTTCAGCATGACAAGCAATAACACATGCTCCACATCCTGTACAAGCATTTAAGTCAATTGAAAGGTTAAAGTGGTGCCCAGTAGAACGATCAAATGATTCCCATAAATCTACAGTAGTAGCTTCTACTTCCTGGTGATCTAATGATACCATTGGTTGTTCGTTCCAATGTTTAGCATCTTGAGTATTAAAGATCTCTAAAGTAGTTTCTTTAATGATATCTCCTCTACCCATTAATGTTTTCTGTCCTTGAACACAAGCAAACTCATGCTCTCCACTTGCTTTTGCAATGGTAACAGATTGAACACTATTGAAGTTTTTATATAAAGCGTAAGCATTTAAACCTACTTGCATTTCTTCTTTTAAAGCCGCTTTACGACCATAACCAACAGCTAAACCAACTGTTCCAACAGCTTGTCCTGGCTGAACAATTACTGGAACTTTCTCTAATTTTAAACCGTCAGCAGTAGTAATTGTAGCATAACTTCCGTTTAAACCTCCGTTTGCAACAATTTCGTTTACTAAACCGAATTTTTTAGCATCTTCGTTAGAAACTGTAACGTAGTTATCCCATGAAACTCTAGTAATTGGATCTGGAAACTCTTGCAACCAAGGGTTGTTTGCTTGTTGTCCATCTCCCATACCTGTTTTAGTGTAAAGGATTAACTCTAAATTATCTGTCGGTGCAGATTTAGCAACCGCTTTTGCAGCAGAAGCAGAATCAAAAGCTCCAGCAGTTAATGCTGTAGATCCAACAACTAAAACACCATCATGTAAAACTTTATTCCAAGAAGATCCAACAGCAACAGCAGCTGAATTAACTTTTAAATAATCGTAAAAAGTTCCTGCAACTCCGTTTAATGACAATAAAACATCTTGAAATTGTTTTGTATTGAATATCGGACGAATAGTTGGCTGTGTTAAGCTGTATGTTCCTTTAGTAATTTCTACATCACCCCATGATTCTAAATAGTGAGGTGCAGGTGCAGCAATTGTAGTAATAGAAGCAGTTTCATCTTCTTTTAAAGAGAAAGCAACTGAAGTTTTTACTTTTTTCAATCCATCAACAAAAGAAGCTGAATTTGCTAAAGTATAAACTGGATTAACTCCACTCATAATTAAAGTATGAACACTTCCAGCATTCATATCTTTTACTAACTGAGCAACAACAGTATTAGAACCTTTTCTAATTTGTCTTGTTCCTGCAGTACTAAAAGCTTCACTTGCTAGTGCCTGGTTGATAGCTAATACTAACAATTGAGCATTTACATCTTCGATTCCAGAAACTAAAACTCCTTTAGAACCTGCAGCTTTTAATTGTTGAGCAGCTTTCACTACTTCAGCTTTGTAAGCTCCTGTTAAAACAACAGGAATAGAAGCTCCAACAACAATGTTATATATTTGAACCAGTGCTTGCTTTTGATTATCAACGGTCATTGGGACACGTCTGTCAGCAGCAGCTCCTGATAATGTCATATTTGATTCGAACTGAAAATGACGAGACATTTTTCCGTTTTGAGGAATACGTCCTTGTGCATATCCAGCATCATATCCACCACCTTGCCAGTCTCCTAAGAAATCAGCTCCAACAGATACAATTAAAGATGCTTTTGAAAAATCGTAATCAACTAAAGCTCTTTCACCATAAACTGTTTGGAATGCATCTAATGCGTCAGATGAAGAAACTGCATCATAAACAACATGTTTTGCATTTGGGTTTTTAGCGATAAATTCGCCAATTAATTTTTCTGTAGATGGACTCGCTAATGTATTAGTTAATAATACAACTTGTCCTCCTTTTGCTTTTGCATCAGCAAGACTTGATTTAATTTTTAAATCAACAGCTGACCAGCTGCTATCTTTTCCTTCCAATTTAGGTTCTTTCAAACGCATACTATCATATAATGATAAAATAGAAGCGTGAATTCTAGCATTGGCTGAAAACTTAGCACCAGAAATGGTATTGTTTTCAATTTTAATTGGACGACCCTCACGAGTTTTTACTAATAAGTTAGCAAAATCAAAACCATCAAAAACAGTTGTTGCATAATAATCTGCAACACCAGGAATGATTTGTTCTGGTTGTAACACATAAGGTATAGACTTGTGAACAGGGCCTTCGCATGCTGCAAGCGTTACCGCTGCAGTACTAAACCCTACGTACTTTAAAAAGTCACGACGTGAAGTTCCAGATGAAGCTAATGCATCTGCATTTCCTAAGAATTCATCAGTAGGAATTTCTTCAACAAATTCGTTATTTCTAAGCGCCTCAACAATAGAACTATTTTCTAGTTCCTCAACACTTTTCCAGTATTTTTTGTTTGATGACATGTGTATATAAATATTAAAATCTTAATAATTCGATTAATAGTGGCATTTACCGCATTCTAAACCTCCCATTTGCGCTGCAGTCAATTTTTCTACACCGTATTTTTTAGAAAGTTCAGCATGAATTTTATCATAGTATGCATTTCCTTCCATCTTAACATCAGTTTTTCTATGGCAATCAATACACCATCCCATTGTTAATTGAGAGTATTGCTTCATGATTTCAAATTCCTGCACTGGACCGTGACAAGTTTGACATTCAACACCTGCAACAGAAACGTGTTGTGAGTGATTGAAATAAACAAAGTCAGGCAAATTATGAATACGAACCCATTTTACAGGTTGTGTTTTTCCTGTATAAGCTTGCTTAGCTTTATCCCATCCAACAGCATCATATAACTTTTGGATTTGAGCATCGTAAAATGCTTTGCTGTACTCTGGAGTAGCTGTAGTTTCAGCAACTTCAGAAATATTTTTATGACAGTTCATACAAACATTTAATGACGGAATACCAGCATTTTTACTTACACGAGCAGCAGAGTGACAATATTTACAATTGATCTCGTTGTCTCCAGCGTGTATTTTATGAGAGTAGTGAATTGGCTGAATTGGCTCATAGTTCTGATCTACACCAACTTGCATCAAGAATCCGTACACAAAGTAACCACTTGCTAAAAGTAAAAATATAGCTGTAACCAGTACTAAGAATTGATTTCTTGCAAAAGCTTTCCAGATTGGAATTCTAGCTTCTTTAGGAGCAACTACAATACCATTATTACTTGCTACTTTAGTCAATACTTTGTTTACCATAAACAACATAACAACTAAAATTGCCATAACAAGAGCAAGAGCACCTAATATAATGTTATTAGAAATACCGCTTCCCTCTTGAACACCACCCGTTGGCAATGCTCCAGGAGCACCAGCAGCAGGTTCTGCTTTTGGCTCAGAAGTATAAGCGATAATATTATCAATATCACCTTCTGATAATTGAGGAAATGAAGTCATTACTGACTTATTATTTTCTTCAAACAATTTAACTGCAGCAGGATCTCCTGCTTTAATCATCTCAGAACTATTGTGAATCCACTTGTAAAGCCAAGCCATTTCGTGCTTTGCAGCAACTCCTCTTAAAGCAGGACCTGTTGATTTAGCATCTAGTTTGTGACATGCAGCGCAATTTGCATTAAAAAGTTCTTTCCCTTTTACTGGATCACCACCTGCAGTTGCAGCCGGAGCAGCAGCATCAGGTGCTGCAGGAGCAGCAGCTTCTTGAGCAAATGAGCTTAGGGAGAAAATCATCGTTAGCGATAAGCTAAGGAATAATTTTCTTGAGATCGAATTATGGTTACCCACCTTTTTCATATAGTATAAAATTATCTACTAATTTTTGGTATGATTTTTTCTGTAATAAACACAGCAAAACCTAACACCTTTTTTTAAAACTTGCACAAAAATACGACTTATGAACTATTCTCAAAACCTTAAAATACTCTTAAATATCAATTTATATCAATTCTAAATAATATTGAATTTTTTGATATAAATTTTAAATACTATTTTTGCATAAAAACCATCACATTATGAGAATTTTAACCCCGTCCAAGAGCGTTTTATTAACTTTATTCATTGTCACTTTAGCAAATACCATTAATGCTCAAGATCAAAATTTAACAGTTAATCAAGACCCTAAATTCGAACAGCTTTTAAACACTAAACGCAAAATTAACACGTCGATAAGCACAAACGATACTTATAAAATTCAAATATTCAGCGGAAAGAGCGAAGAAGCAAAAAAGACGCTGAATGACTTTAAAAGAGAATATACTGACATCGATGGCACTATCATTTTCAACACTCCTAATTACAAAGTATGGGTTGGAAATTTCAGAACAAGAATAGAGGCCGAACGTAATTTAGCAGACATCAAGAAAAGATACACTAGCGTGTTTTTGATCAAACCAAGTAAATAAAAACATAAGCCGCTTTATTAGCGGCTTTTTTTATGCCTTAACGTCAAAAAAACTAAATCTAGCATTAGTCATACAAATAAGAAATAATCGCTTAAAACAACACCAATCCCCCATAAAACATTAACTAAATTGTACAAACAAAAAAGTCCCAATTTTCATTGGGACTTTTTTAATTTATATCGAAATTTTATTTCAATTTCTTTTTAATAGCAACTTCATGGTACGCTTCAATAACATCTCTTTCTTCGATGTCATTATATCCTTTAATCTGGATACCACAATCGTAACCTTTAGAAACTTCTCTAACATCATCTTTGAAACGTTTCAATGCCACAAGCTCACCTGTATGCACCACTACTCCTTCTCTGATAACTCGTATTTTAGAAGTTCTCATAATTTTACCATCCATCACCATACAACCAGCGATTGAACCCACTTTAGAAATTTTGAATATCTCACGAATTTCAGCAGTTCCTAAAATTTCTTCTTTCATTTCAGGAGCTAACATTCCTTCCATTGCATCTTTCAAGTCATCGATAGCAGCGTAGATAATAGAATAGTAACGGATATCGATTTCTTCTTTATCTGCAAGCTGTCTCGCATTTCCAGCAGGACGAACGTTAAATCCAATAATGATTGCATCAGAAGCAGAAGCCAACATAACGTCAGTTTCAGTAATCGCTCCAACACCTTTATGGATAATATTAATTTGAATTTCTTCAGTAGAAAGTTTAGAGAACGAATCTGATAATGCTTCAACAGATCCATCAACGTCTCCTTTAAGGATCACGTTCAATTCTTTAAACTGACCAAGAGCAATACGACGACCAATTTCATCAAGTGTAATGTGTCTTTGTGTACGTACTGATTGTTCACGCATTAATTGAGAACGTTTAGATGCAATTTGTTTCGCTTCTTTTTCGTCTTCAAATACATTGAACTTATCACCCGCAGTTGCAGCTCCATCTAAACCAAGAACTGATACCGGAGTAGAAGGTCCAGCTTCTTTTACAATATGTCCACGTTCATCATGCATAGCTTTAATTTTACCATGATGCTTACCAGCCAACATATAATCTCCTACTTTTAAAGTTCCGTGTTGAACTAATATTGTAGAAACGTATCCTTTTCCTTTATCTAAAAATGCCTCAACAACAGTTCCTTGAGCAGCTTTATTAGGATTAGATTTCAAATCTAAGATTTCAGCCTCTAACAATACTTTTTCTAATAATTCTTTTACACCTGTACCAACTTTAGCAGAGATATCGTGTGATTGGATTTTTCCACCCCAATCTTCAACTAATAAATTCATACTTGCCAAACGCTCTTTGATTTTTTCAACATTAGCATTTGGTTTATCAATTTTATTGATAGCAAATATAATTGGCACACCCGCAGCTTGTGCGTGTGAAATTGCCTCTTTTGTTTGTGGCATGATATCATCATCCGCAGCAACAACAATAATAGCAATATCGGTTACCTGAGCTCCACGCGCACGCATAGCGGTAAACGCCTCGTGACCCGGTGTATCTAAGAAAGCAATCTTTTGACCATTATCTAAAGTTACTCCATAAGCTCCAATGTGCTGTGTAATACCTCCTGACTCACCAGCGATAACATTTTCTTTACGGATATAATCCAGTAAAGATGTTTTACCGTGATCGACGTGACCCATTACAGTAACAATCGGCGCTCTAACAACTAAATCTTCTTCTTTATCTTCTACTACTTCAATAGCCTCTTCGATATCTACTGTAATAAACTCAACTTCGTAACCAAACTCATCAGCTACAATAGTTAATGTTTCAGCATCTAAACGTTGGTTCATGGTAACCATGATACCAAGAGACATACAAGTTCCAATTACTTTAGTAATCGGCACATCCATCATAATTGCAATTTCACCTACAGTAACAAATTCAGTAACTTTAATTGTTTTACTTCCTTCGTCAAGTGCTCTTTGCTCTTCATCAGATTTCTGACGGTGCGTATCTCTTTTATCTCTTCTGTATTTAGCAGCTTTTGATTTACCACCTTTACCTTGAAGTTTTTCAAGAGTTTCTCTAATTTGGTTTTTTACTTCCTCTTCTGTAGGCTCAACTTTAGCCACAATCGCAGGACGATTACCTTTTACAAAACCAGGTCTTGCACTTCTATTAGCATTAAAACCTCCACCACCAGTATTTGGCGTAATCTTATTAGGATTTGGAGTTCCCGGAGCATTTCCTGTAGCAGGTTTTTGTGCACCCGGAGTTCCTGGTTTAGGAATAATTCTTTTACGCTTATTTTTATTAGCGTTATTTGCCGCACCCGGAGTTCCAGGTTTATTTGGCGTTATCTTAGGATCTTCTTTCTTTTTCTTAGGCTTATTAAATTGAGATAAATCAATTGTTTGCCCAGTAAGTGTAGTTCCTGATAATTTTTGATATTGTGTAGTGATCGTTTCCTCAGCAGTTGTAGGATCAGTTGACACAATTGGCTCCTGTGCTGTTTTAGGCGCTTCTACTTTCACTTCTTTTACTTCTTTTTTCTCAGCAACAACAGGTTTTTCAACCTTTTTTTCCTCAGAAACTACAGGAGCTGTTTGCTCAGGCTGTACTGCTTCTTTTTGGACAGGTTTTTCTTCTTGAGATGGAGTAACAACAACTTTAGGTTCTTCCGCTTTAACCGGCTCCTCAACTGGAGGCGCAACGACTGCAGGCTTTTTAGGATTCAAATCAATTTTACCTACTTGAACAGGACCTGTTACAACAGCTTTCGCTTTTATAATTTCTTGTTGTTTTTGGCGCTCCTCTTCTTGTCTGCGTTTGTCTTCAATTTCTTTCTCACGTTCAACACGTAATGCCTCTTTTTCTTTTCTTTTCTCTTCTCCTACCTCTTTAGAAGCTTCCTTATTCCCCTTATCGCCCGCAAATTGGCTTTGTAGGATATTAAATTCGCTATCAGAAATTTTCGCATTTGGATTTGCATCAATAGCAATTCCCTTATCTTTTAGATAATCAACAGCTCTTTCTAACGAAATATTTAATTCCCTTAAAACCTTGTTTATTCTTATTACTCTCTCTTCAGACATATAACCTTTTTATTATTACCTTTTTCGTTGTGTTGTTAGAGCAGATAACTAGCTATCAAACTCTTCTTTTAGTATTTTCATAACATCAAGAATAGTTTCCTCTTCTAAATCTGTTCTTCTTACTAAATCTTCTACTTCTTGCTTTAAGATACTTCTAGCTGTATCTAAACCAATTTTTGCAAATTCTTCTATTACCCAGCCTTCAATTTCATCTGAAAACTCAGTTAATTCAACGTCGTCATCTTCACCACTAGCAACATCACCTTCTCTGATGACATCTAACTCGTAACCTGTTAACTGACCCGCTAATTTTATATTATGCCCACCTCTACCAATTGCTTTAGAAACTTCTTCTAATTTCAAGAAAACTTCAGCTCTTTTGTTTTCTTCATCAATTTTGATAGAAGAAACTTTAGCAGGACTTAAAGCTCTCGTAATAAACAATTGGATATTGTTTGTATAATTGATTACATCAATATTCTCGTTTCCTAACTCACGAACGATTCCGTGGATACGAGATCCTTTCATACCAACACATGCTCCAACAGGATCAATTCTGTCATCGTATGAATCTACAGCTACTTTTGCTTTTTCACCAGGAATACGTACTACGTTTTTAACCATAATTAAACCGTCAAAAACTTCCGGAATTTCTTGCTCAAACAATTTCTCTAAGAACTTTTCAGAAGTTCTAGACATAATAATTTGAGGTTTATTTCCTTTTAATTCAACACTTTCAATGATTCCACGAACGTTATCTCCTTTACGGAAAAAGTCAGATGGAATTTGTTTTTCTTTTGGAAGTACAATTTCATTTCCTTCATCATCCACAAGGATAACTACTCTAGGACGAACGT
The DNA here is from genome assembly GCF_002217285.1 of Flavobacterium hercynium. Lineage (GTDB taxonomy): Bacteria > Bacteroidota > Bacteroidia > Flavobacteriales > Flavobacteriaceae > Flavobacterium > Flavobacterium hercynium. Next base: position 284,528 of record NZ_MUGW01000002.1, read on the forward strand.
GATGCACTTCTGCAGTATAAATATCACCAATAATATCTTTAAATTGCTTGTAAAGATTTGTATTATCGTGTTCGTGAATTTTAGATATTAAGTTTTGGCGTAAAGCCAAAATAGCTCTTCTTCCTAAATCAATTAATTTTACCTCTTCAGAAACTTCTTCACCAATTTCAAAATCCGCTTCAATCATTCTCGCTTCAGTCAAGGTAATTTCCTCGTTTTCAAAATCCAGATCTTCATCAGCAACGATTACTCTTCTTCTCCATATCTCCATATCTCCTTTATCAGGATTTATAATAATGTCAAAGTTATCATCAGAACCGTATTTTTTCTTCAATGCATTTCTAAAAACGTCCTCTAAAATTGCCATAAGCGTTACACGATCAATAAGTTTATTATCTTTAAACTCTGAGAATGAATCGATTAATGCTAAATTTTCCATGCGAATTCTTTAATTAAAATGTTACTGTAACAATTGCCTCTTTAATTTCTGTATAAGGTATTTGTTGCTCTTTTTGAACTGTTTCTTTTCCTTTTCCTACTTTTTTCGGTTCTCGTGCTTTCCAAGACAAAATTATAAAAACATCGTTAGCTTCCACTAATTCTGCTTCAATTTTTTCAGTTTTTGTAGTAACAATCAATGTTCTACCTACATTTTTAACGTATTGTCTTGTCATTTTCAAAGGAGATCCTACTCCAACCGATGCCACTTCAAGAGAAAAATCCTGCTCTTCACGATCCAGATTATTCTCAATTGCACGACTAATATCGATACAATCCTGCAAGGCTACTCCATTATCTCCGTCTAAACCTACACTAATTTTGAAAGAATCAGAAATAGCCAGATCAATCAAGAAAATTGATGGCTTTTCTAAAAGAGCTTCCGTAATTAATTCGTTTACTTTTTCTTTAAATGTCATAATTTTATAAAAAGAGGGGACACTTAGTCCCCTCATTATTTAGATTTTAATAAATAACGGTGCAAATATAGTGTTTTTTTTATAAATCAAAATAAATACATTGCTCTAAAAATATTTTCTATCTTTATCAATACTATAAAACAACAGAAATTTATATTATTAAATCCCAAAAACATGAAAAGAATCTTAGTACCTACCGACTTCTCAGACCACGCAGAAGACGCATTAAAAGTGGCTGCACAAATTGCGAAGAAGAACAATTGCGAAATTATTATCTTACACATGCTTGATTTACCACATCAATCAAACGATGCGGTTACAGGAGGAACAAGTATTCCGGAAACCATGCTTTTTATGAAAAAAGCAAACGAAACACTTGACGCCGTTTCATCAAAACCATTTTTAGACGGTATCGAGATAACATTAGTAGCAAAAATAGACAAACCAATTCACGGCATCGTACAAGTAAGTAAAGATTACGATGTAGATTTAATTGTAATGGGTTCTCATGGTTCTTCAGGAATGGAAGAATTACTAATTGGATCTAATACCGAAAAAGTAGTTCGTTATTCTGACATTCCCGTTTTAGTAATCAAAAATGACGTTGGAGATTTTAGCGCCGCCAATATCGTTTTTGCATCCGATTTTTCAGATGAAACTAAAAAACCATTCGAACAGCTTTTAAAATTCAGCAAACTTTACAATTCAAAAATACATTTAGTAACAATTTGCACACCAAATAGCTTCAAACCTACGCATGCTATTGAAAAAACAATGAAGGAATTTGTCTCTCATTTTAACCTGACAAATTACGCAACACATATTTATAACGACATTAATATTGAAAAAGGAATTACAAACTTTTCAAATAGTATCGATAGCGACATCATTGGAATGTGCACACACGGAAGAACAGGCTTCTCTCACTTCTTCAACGGAAGCATAAGTGAAGGCTTAGTAAACCACGCCATCAAACCTGTACTTACTTTCAAAATTTAAGCAGATCTAAAACTTAAATTTATTGCATAAAAAAAGCCTCTCAAATGAGAGGCTTTTATGTTGGTCTACAAGGACTCGAACCTTGAAAGACTGCACCAAAAACAGTTGTGTTACCATTACACCATAGACCAGCAGTGCTGTTAAGCGAGTGCAAATTTAAAGCTTTTTTTAGTTTACGCAAATTTTTTATTTCTAAAATGCATTTAAAAATATTTTACATCTAAAATTAGCTCAAGTTTCAATCCCAATATCTGACTTTTAGTTCCTAACTTAATTCAATGAGTCAACCTTTTACACATCTAAAAACAGATTGAACCTTACAATAAAAAAATCATTATTTATTTTACAGATTGCGCTAATCCATACCCCGCTCAACGATGTGTTCTTTCCTACGCTGCGCAAATCTCTCTGACTTTGCCCCATTTTCGATAAAAATAATTGACGAATAGAAACTACACAAAGTCTTTGAATTTCAAAAAAAAAGCTCAACCAAACAGTTGAGCCTTAGATATGAATAAAAATTACCTCGGAATCTATTTATTAATTAATTTCTCAAGCCTTGCCATCATTTCATCTTTCTCTTTTAGCATGCGCTCGAATAAAGCAATTTTCTCTTCGTGAAGTTTTTTGATATCCTCAATCGGATTGTTATTAAAAACTTCAATTCTGTTATTAAACATTGCATTATCAGAGAAATTACAAGAAATTAAATTCACTACTGGTTCCTCATTAAAATTCTGAAACGCTTGAACAGGAATTTTTAAAACATCTGAGATTTGTTTAAGCAGATTATCCTCAATTACATCTTTTTGCTCCAGCATAGAAATTTTCTTTTGATCCCATTCTTCTCCCAGATCAAAAGCCAATGTCTCTTGTTTGATGCCAAGCATTTCTCTAAAACGTTTTACGTTTCTTCCCTGATGTATTTTTTGTTCCATAATAAGTGTCAATTTTTTGAAAGCGCAACGAAAAAGCGGTTTCAATTAAAAAGTTTGATGGTTACATCTAAAAAAAAGATCCTGTAAAAATCTCATTTTCTTAAATTTATAGACCAGAACTTCTTTAACTTTACCGCATAAAAAAAGCCTCTCGAATGAGAGGCTTTATGTTGGTCTACAAGGACTCGAACCTTGAAAGACTGCACCAAAAACAGTTGTGTTACCATTACACCATAGACCAGCAGTGCTGTTAAGCGAGTGCAAATTTAAAACTTTTTTTAGTTCGCACAAACTTTTTGATAAAAAAAATTCATTTTTCTTTGATTTCTTTTCCTAAAAACCACCAATCAAACTCCAAACAATTCAAGAACAATACATTACTCCATACAAATAGTTTTGTAGAATTTTTTGTTAATGGTCGTTTCTTTACACAAAAAAACATTTTCTTTGTAGAATAGAAAACATACAAAATTTTAACACCTAAATATGGCACAATTCAATTTCAATAAATGGAATACAATTATTGGTTGGTTTGCATTTGCAATCGCTTTAACTACTTATACACTAACTGTTGAACCTACAATGAGCTTTTGGGATTGTGGTGAATACATCGCTACAGCAGCTAAATTAGAAGTTGGACACCCTCCTGGAGCACCACTTTACCAAATGATGGGTGCTTTCTTTGCAATGTTCGCTATAGACAAGGAGCATATCGCTTTAATGGTAAATATGATGTCTGTGTTTTCAAGTGCATTTACAATTTTATTTATGTTCTGGTCATCGTCTATGATTTTGAAAAAGATGATTGCCCGTTTTTCTGAAATTAATCAAAATAACTCTATTGTTATTTTAGGAAGTTCTTTTGTTGGAGCTCTTGCTTATACTTTCTCAGACAGTTTTTGGTTCAATGCTGTTGAAGCGGAAGTTTACGCTATGGCTTCTTTATTAATCGCTTTACTTTTTTGGCTTGGCCTGCGTTGGGAACAAGACATGGATACACCAAGAGGTAACAAATGGTTATTGATCATATCGCTTGTTGTTGGTCTGTCGTTTGGTGTTCACTTTATGGCATTATTAACCATTCCTGCAATTGGTTTTCTATACTACTTCAAACATTACGAAAAAGTTACTATAAAGAATTTCATCATCGCAAATGCTGTTGTAATTGCGATATTATTGTTTATTTTTAAATTACTATTACCTCTTACCATGGCTTTCTTCGGTAAAACCGAAATTTTTATGGTAAACAGCATGGGATTACCGTTTAACTCAGGAACTATTTTTGTTGGATTACTTTTTATTGCATTCTTCTATTTTGGATTAAAATTCACAAAGCAAAAAGGATTAATATTCTACAACACAATCATTCTTTGTATTTTATTTATTTTAATTGGTTTCTCAACCTGGATGATGCTTCCGGTTCGTGCTAATGCTAATACCGTAATCAACGAAAACAAACCATCTGATGCTACAGAGGTTTTAGCTTATTACAATCGTGAGCAGTATGGTGTAAATCCTTTATTTTACGGGCCTCAATACACTGAAGTTTTTGCCGGATTAGATGCAAAAACACCTTACCTGGATAAAAATCCTAACTACGAGAGAGATTATAAAACCGGTAAATACATTATTACCAATAATTATAAAAATGCTGAGCAAAACAGCGACGACAATCAGAAAACTTTTCTTCCTAGAATGTGGAGTACTGATACTGGTCACATACAAAACTACATCAGCTTTACAAATCCTCCTAAATTCAGAATAAATCCTAATTACCCTTACGAAGATGATTTGGGGAAATATGGAGTTGATGCAAGTCAATTAGATGAAGAAGAATACAACAAGGCTATTGCACAACTACGTAATGAAGTAGAGAAAACGGTATCTGAATTCAGAACTGCTTATGCTCAAAAAAATATTGACAACGAAGGGTATATTAAATTCTTAAGAAGTTATGGTGACTATTTAATTATTGAAAAACCAACTACTACAGACAACTTTAGCTTTATGTTCGAATACCAATTCGGATATATGTACTGGAGATACCTAATGTGGAATTTTGTTGGACGCCAAAGCGATGTTCAGGGGAAATACGATAATTTAGATGGAAACTGGATCAGCGGTATTAAAGCGCTGGATTCTTTACACCTTGGATCTCAAGACAACTTACCTTCTGATGTTTTAAACAACAAAGGAAGAAATGTTTATTATTTCCTTCCTTTTATTCTTGGTTTAATTGGACTTATGTACCATGCTAACAAAGACCTTAAAAGCTTTTACGTTCTTTTAGCTTTGTTTTTATTTACCGGAATTGCTTTAAAAATATACTTAAACGAAAGACCTTTTGAGCCTCGTGAAAGAGATTACGCTCTTGTAGGATCGTTTTATGTTTTTGCAATATGGATTGGCTTTGGAGTTTATTCATTATACGAAAGCATTCAGAAATATATTGCTCCAAAAATTGCAGGACCAATCATAATCGGTGCTACTTTATTAGCTGCTCCCGTTTTAATGGCATCTCAAAACTGGGATGATCATGACAGATCTAACAAACGCACGGCTGTAGCAATGGCAAAAGCGTATTTAGACTCTTGCGATAAAAATGCTATTCTATTTACTATTGGAGACAATGACACTTTCCCATTATGGTATGCACAAGAAATTGAGCATTTTAGAACAGATGTAAAAATCGTTAATACAAGTCTTTTCATGACTGATTGGTATATCGATCAAATGAAAGCGAAATCATACGAATCTGACCCACTTCCTATTTCTTTTACTCATGAAGAATTCGTAGGAGACAAATTAGATTATGTTGCTCATATTCCTAAAATAGAAACGAGATGGAATATTAATGACTTTATTAGTTTTATTAAAAACCCTAAATCAACTGTGGGATTACAAAATGGACAAACGATTCATTTTTATCCAACGAATAAAATCAGAGTTACAGTTGACAAAGATTTAATTATTAAAAATAAAGTTGTTGACCCTAAATACAATGATTCTATTGTTCCTTACATGGATATTGATATTAAAGGAAGTGCGATTTACAAAAATCGTTTAATGATGCTTGACATCTTAGCAAACAACAATTGGAAAAGACCAATCTACTTTAGTGGAGGTGCATTTGACGATGAAGATTATTTATGGTTAAAATCATACTTACAATTAGACGGAATGGTGTATAAATTGGTTCCTATCAAAAACACGCCTTCTAAAAATGGAGGACCTATGGATATGGGACAAATCGATGCTGATAAAATGTACAATATTGTAACCAAATGGGATTGGGGTAACAGCGAAAGTGATAAAATTTATCATGATCCTGAAACACGCAGAAACAGCATCACGTATCGTACGAATCTATCTCGTTTAATGAGTAAACTTATTGAAGAAGGTAAAATTGACAAAGCGAAAAACATTATCAATTTAGCGATAACAAAATTACCTTTAGAGAAATATGGCTACTATTCTTTGATAGAGCCTTTTGCAAATGGCTACTATAAAGTTGGTGAAAAAGCAAAAGCTCAGGACTTACTAAATAAGCTTGTGGGAAAATTTAGAGAGAACTTAGATTACTACAAGACCTTAAACGCTGGTGATCAAACGGATTTAGCAATTGATATCATTACAGATATTGAGCGTTACAGAAGTTTATTGCAAGTAATGAAAGAAAACAAGGATGATGCTTTTTACGAAAAACACAAAACAACATTTAATACGTATGTAAATATTTTTGAACGCTTTGGGCGCGAAAAAGAATAATATACGAATAATATAATCATTAAAAAAATGTAGCACTATTGCATAAATAGCGCTACATTTTTTATTTTTACACATCTTTAAAACATTTCCAAAATGAGTTTTTATTGGGTAAAAACAAATTCTTTTATCAAAAGGGTATTTTCTAAATATTGTTGGGACATTCCGAACAAAGAGAAGAAAATATACCTCACTTTTGACGATGGCCCAACTCCAGAAATTACAGATTGGGTTTTGGCAGAATTAAAGAAATTTGACGCAAAGGCAACCTTTTTTTGTATTGGAAAAAACATTAAAGACAATTATTCTTTATTTAAAAAAGTAATAACAGAAGGACATTCTATTGGGAACCACACCATGAATCATCTCAATGGATGGAAAAGTCAAAACAATGATTATATTGAGAATGTAAAAAATTGTGCCGCTATTCTGGCAGAGGAGAAAAACGTAAAACCCTTGCTATTTCGTCCACCTTACGGAAAAATAAAAAAAGCGCAATCTAAAGTTTTACGAAACCTGGGCTATAAGATAATTATGTGGGATGTTTTAAGTGCTGATTTCGATCAGAGTATTACTCCTGAGAAATGCCTTGAAAACGTTATTAAAAACGTAAAATCAGGAAGTGTGATTGTTTTTCATGACAGCATAAAAGCATCGCAAAATCTAAAATTTGCGTTACCTAAAACCCTGCATTTTTTAAAAGAGAAAGGTTTTGCTTTTGATAGTATTCACTAAATACTATCAAAACAAAAAAGAGTATTTCTTTATACTTTAAGCTGATCCTGAACCAAACCAATGATCGTATTCGCATCCAGCTCTCCGGATTGTCTCCAGATCATTTGTCCTTCTTTGTAGATCATTAAAGTAGGAAGCCCTTTAATACGCAAAGCTTCTGCTAATTCCTGATTTTTATCTACATCAATTTTAATGACTTTGGCTTTATCGCCAAGCGCAGCAGCTACATCCTTAATAACAGGATGCATAGATACAGATGATTCGTTCCAATCGGTGTAAAAATCAATTAACACCGGAACTTGTGCATTTATAAGTTCTCCAAATTTTGACATAAAACCAAAAATTTAATTCTTTTTTAATCTATAAAGATATATATATAATTACAAATGTAGCATTTTTAACGAATTAAGCCACATTGTTGCCTTTTTTTAGTTCAATCACCGTTATTTCAGGCATAATTCCTACTCTTCCAGGGTAAGCATGAAATCCAAAACCACGATTTACGTACACGTATCGACCTAGATTTTCGTACAATCCAGCCCATTGTTTATAAATGTATTGTGCCAGGCTCCACTTAAAATATCCTGGAATTTCTATCCCAAATTGCATGCCATGTGTGTGTCCCGACAACGTTAGATGGAAGTTCTTCGGATGTTCTTTTATTTCATATTCCCAGTGGCTTGGATCGTGGCTCATTAAAACCTTGAAATCCTGCTGCGCTACGTGTTGCGAAGCTTTATTTAGATCTCCTGCCTGTTTAAAATTCTGTCCCCAATTCTCTACTCCAATCAGCGCAATTTTATCGGCTCCTTTTTGGATATAGGTGTGTTCATTCAACAAAAGCTTAAATCCGATTTGACCGTAAAGCTTTTTAATATCCTGAAAATTCTCTTCTTTATCTTTTTCTGATGGCCATACAACATATTCACCATAATCGTGATTACCTAAAACGGCAAACTTACCATATTTAAACGCTTTAATTCGGTTAAAAGTATCCAGCCAAGGATGCATTTCAGTAGCGTGCGTATTGACAATATCACCGGTAAACAAAATCATATCTGCTTCCTGCTCATTAATCAAATCAATAGCATAATTTATCTTTTCATGATTATCAAAACTTCCACTATGCACATCAGAGATCTGGGTGATCTTAAACCCGTCAAAAGCATCTGGCAAATCCGGAAAAAAAATGGTTTGTTTTATTACTTTAAAGTTATACTTTCCTTCGAAAATTCCATAAATAATAGACAAAAAAGGTATCGCAGCTAATCCTAATCCGATTTGACTAATAAATTTTCGCCTTGACGGAATGGCATTTGAAGCAGTAGTATTATAAACAAAATAATTTACTATACCCGCTCCTATTCTAAATACATCTTCACCGAATAATACCAATGTAATCACAATTTTAGGAACGTATATCAGCAACAGTAAACCTGTAGTAAACATGAATTGTTTTGTTTGCCCAACTGAACGATCTACTTGTGAGAAAGAATACAAGATAAAAACTAAAAGCAATAAACTTATAATCTGATAACTAACCAAAATCCATCTTAATCTAATTAGAGTACGAAAGGCCTGGTACGAATAAAACTCAATAAAAAGAATAAGAGCACAAAGAATTATAAAACGAATGATCATTGGTTATAGTTTTAAGCAAAGTAACAAAGAATGAAAATTTTATTGCTTTTTATTATCAAAATTTTAACTCAAATCTACATCAATAAAGCAAAGAAATTTAGACGTCTTTACAGCACCTTATTACAAACCACCATTTAGATTACTGTTTCGTTTAAATACAGAAGCAAATTTTAAAATTTACCTATATTAATTTTCACGAACGGAATAGTTTTTAAAACGCAATTGATTATTTTTACGGACTAATATTTTTTTTTATGTCAACTCAAAAACGTCTTTTTCTTCTCGATGCTTATGCATTAATTTTTCGTGGGTATTATGCCTTCATAAAAAATCCCCGAATTAACTCAAAAGGAATGGATACATCTGCAATCATGGGATTCATGAATTCGCTTCTAGATGTTATTAAACGTGAAAAACCAGACCATTTAGCGGTAGCATTTGATAAAGGCGGCAGTCATGTAAGAACTGAAATGTTTGTAGAATATAAAGCCAATCGTGATGCTACGCCGGAAGCAATTAAAATTGCGATTCCGTATATTCAGGATTTATTAAGAGCTATGCATATTCCTATTATTGAAATAGAAGGTTGTGAAGCCGATGATTTAATTGGAACTATTGCTAAACAGGCTGAAAAAGAAAACTACAAAGTCTTTATGGTAACACCGGATAAGGATTTTGCTCAGTTGGTTTCTGAAAATATATTTATGTACAAACCAGCCAGAATGGGAAATGGTATAGAAATTTGGGGTGTTCCTGAGGTTTTAGCAAAATTTGAAATTGAAAGACCGGAACAAGTAATCGATTTTCTTGGAATGATGGGTGACGCTGTCGATAATATTCCTGGTTTACCCGGAGTTGGTGAAGTTACTGCTAAAAAATTCCTAAAGGAATTTGGCACAATGGAAAACCTTCTTGACAATACGCATTTACTGAAAGGTAAAATGAAAGAAAACATTGAAGCCAATAAAGAGAAAGGTATTTTATCTAAAAAATTAGCTACTATTATATGTGATTGTGATGTTGTTTTCAATGAAGATGACTACGAACTTTCGCGTCCTGATATCGAAAAAACAGATGCTATTTTTCAGGAATTGGAATTTAGACGAATGGCGGAACAATTTGATAACTTATTTAAAGTTGGAGGCGGAAACGAGCTGGCAAACGCAGCAGCTGATCCCAAATTGTATAAAAAACCACAACCTAAAAACGAAGATCAATTTGACTTGTTTGGTGGCGGAGGTGCTACAACCGAAAATGCTGATGCAGAAAGAACTTCATTCTACAATACATTAGAAAACACAGCACATTCTTACCAAGCTGTTGAAGGCGACTTAGGAATTAAACTACTTATACAAAATTTACAAAAACAGACTTCTGTTTGTTTTGATACTGAAACTACAGGCTTAGATGCTTTACATGCTGAATTGGTAGGTATTTCATTTTCTTATGAAAAAGGAAAAGGATATTATGTTCCGTTTCCGGAAAGTCAGGAAGAAGCTCAGGTTTTAATTGAAAAATTCAGACCTTTCTTTGAAAATCAAGACATCGAAAAAATAGGTCAGAATTTAAAATACGATCTAAAGATTCTTTCTAATTACGGAATTTCGGTAAAAGGAAAACTTTTTGACACCATGATTGCACATTATCTGATCAATCCAGATATGCGTCATAATATGGATATTTTGGCGGAAACGTATTTAAAATATTCTCCAAAATCAATTGAAACCTTAATTGGAAAGAAAGGTAAAAACCAAATTACAATGCGCGACGTAGCATTGGAAGACATCAAGGAATATGCTGCTGAAGATGCTGATGTAACGTTTCAATTGAAAGAAATTTTCACTACAGAATTAGACAAGACAGAAACTAAAAAATTATTTGACGAGATTGAGATTCCATTAGTAAGCGTTTTAGCAGACATGGAAACCGAAGGTATTCGCTTAGATGTTGAGTTTTTAAGTGCAATGTCAAAAGAAATGGATATTGAAATTAAATCTTTAGAACAAAAAATATACGAAACAGCCGGTGAGAAATTCAATCTGGCTTCTCCGAAACAATTAGGAGATATTTTGTTTGACAAACTAAAAATTGGTGGGGCAAAACAAAAGAAAACCAAAACAGGTCAATATGCGACGGGCGAAGAAGTTTTAACCTACTTAGCGAATGACAACCCGATTGTAAAAGAAATTTTAGATTGGCGTCAGATGGTAAAATTACAAAGTACCTATATATTGGCATTACCGGAACAAGTAGATAAAAAAACATTACGTGTTCATACTGATTATATGCAAACCGTTGCAGCAACAGGACGTTTAAGTTCTAACAATCCTAACTTGCAAAACATTCCGATTCGTACTGAAAGAGGCCGTCAGATTCGTAAAGCTTTTATTGCCCGCGATGAAAATCATACGTTAATTTCTGCCGATTACTCGCAAATAGAATTAAGAATCATTGCTGCCTTAAGTGGGGAAGAAAATATGATTGCCGCTTTTAAAAACGGAGAAGATATTCACAAGGCAACTGCTGCAAAAGTTTTTGATGTGCCTTTGGAAGAAGTGTCACGCGAACAAAGAAGCAATGCTAAAACAGTAAACTTCGGGATTATATATGGTGTTTCTGCCTTCGGATTGAGTAATCAGACTTCTTTATCCAGAAGCGAAAGTGCCGCTTTGATTGATGCTTACTACAAAACATATCCTAAATTGAAATCATACATGCAGGATCAGGTTGATTTTGCACGCGAAAATGGTTATGTACAAACGGTTTTAGGACGTCGTCGTTATTTAAAGGATATCAATTCAGCAAATGCCGTAGTAAGAAGTGCCGCTGAACGAAATGCGGTAAACGCTCCAATTCAGGGAAGTGCTGCTGATGTAATTAAAATTGCGATGATTAACATTCATAAAAAACTAAAAGAAGAAAACTGGAAATCAAGAATGCTGCTTCAGGTACATGATGAGCTTGTGTTCGATGTTCACAATGATGAACTCGAAAAAATTCAGCCTATGATTAAACATGAAATGGAGAATGCTTTTATAATGAGTGTTCCATTAGATGTAGAAATTGGATTAGGTAAAGACTGGCTTTCAGCGCACTAATTTTAAATTTTAGATTGGTGATTTTAGATTTTTTTCTATCAATACCTCTCCTTATTATTATACCGCTTAAACTTTTTAATTGAAAGACATAAAAAAAAACCATTCGTTGCGGCGAATGGTTTTTTACTATTTAAACTTTTCTTGTAGATTCTCGTTCTTTCAATTTTGTTTTGATGACGATCGTTTCATAATCTGATGTTTCTTCTTCTGATTCTTCTAAACGTTTGATTAGTTGTTTTGCAGCAACCTCTCCAATTTCAATTCCGTGTTGACTAATCGTAGTCAAACTTGGTGATAAACGTCTTGAAGCTAAAATTCCATCGGCAAATCCTATGATTGAAATATCTTCCGGAACTTTAAATCCTTTTTTCAAACTAACTCTCAAAGCGGCAACTGAATCATTTTCATCTAAAGCAAAAATTGCATCAATCTTATGATCAAAAATCGCTTCGATCTTGCTCTTCATATCATCTTCTGAATCAGTACGCAGAATAATTTTTTCGTTTACTGGAATATTATTGTCTTTTAATGCTTTCAAATAACCATCGGCTCTTAATTTACCAACACTTAGATTATCAACAGAAGATATCAAGGCAATATTTTTACAACCTAAATTAATTAAGTGCTGTGTTGAATTTAGAGCAGAATCAAAATCATCTACCACTACTTTATCACACTCTACTTCATCGGCAATTCGGTCGAACATTACAATTGGTGTTCCATCGTTTATAATCGCAGAGAAATGACTGTAATCTTGTAATTTTTGCGCTTCTTCAGAAACAGAAAGAATAAATCCGTCGATTGTTCCGTTGCTCAACATTTCAAGCGTATGAATTTCTTTTTCTAAAGATTCATTCGAGATGCAGGTAATTACATTATATCCCTTTTTATCAGCCACTTTTTCTATACCACTAAAAACTTTCGCAAAAAAGGAGTTCAATATATTAGGTATAATTACTCCGATTGTTTTCGTTTTACGGTTTTTTAAATTCAAGCCAATTACATTGGGCTTGTAGTTTTTGAGTTTGGCATACTCCTTAATCTTCACCTTCGTTTGCTCACTAATTTCAGGGCTATCATTAAGTGCCTTAGAAACAGTCGATACAGAAACATTAAGTTCCTTCGCAATTTGTTTTAGAGTTGCTTTAGCTTTCATTTAAAAATGTTTTTTAGGTAATTAATACAAATATAGTAGAATTACTCAGAATAAAACAAAAATTACACAAGTCCTCTTCGATAAGTTTATCGTTTTTTAAAATTAAATTAAAAATAATCGACTTTTTTAAAACCGTACTTACAAAAATATCGTTAATAACTTAATACACTGTTAATAACCTATTTAAAAAAACTAGAAATTATGAAAAACGAAGTTAAAATTCATGAAGTTGAGCCTTCATTGAGTAGCAGAAGGAGCTTTCTTAAGCTCAGTGGTTTAACGTTAGTTACAGCTGGTTTGGTTATGGCTGGCTGCAGCGATAATGACAATGACGATCCGATAGTAGACAACTCCCTACCCGGAATTAAAAATGGTATTTTTGATTTAGGATCCGGAGATTTTGGAGTTTTGACATATGCCTACGCATTAGAACAATTAGAAGCCGATTTTTATACTAAAGTGGTAAACGCTTCAAGTTTTAATGCGACTTTCAATGAAATCGAAAAACAAGTGCTAACCGACTTGTATCATCACGAAGTAATTCACAGAGATTTTTTCAAAGCTGCTCTAAGCGGAGCACTTCCTGATCCAAACACACAATTACTTCCTTCATTGGCATTTTCTTATGGTTCTTTAAATTTCAACAGCCGTACAGAAGTTTTGGCTACTGCAAAAGCTTTGGAAGACACAGGCGTTGCTGCTTATAACGGAGCCGGAAGATTGATTAAAAGTCCAGATTATTTATTGCTAGCCGGTAAAATTGTTTCGGTAGAAGCACGACATGCGTCAGCTATTAGAAGTTTAATCAACCCAAATTCAAGTGACTTTGCGGGCGATGATATTGTAAATACTTCTAACGGACTGGATGATGCTAAACTTCCTTCTAAAATTTTACCTATTGCAGCAGGATTTATTTCTACAAAATTTACTGCTACCTATTTACCTTAATCTTAACTAGCTAAAACTTAGAAATTATGAATATTTTAAAATTTATAGAAACATTTACTGATGATAATTTAATGAGAAGCACTGGTTCTCGAAGAGATAGTTTTAATCAGTTTGGAAACATAGGAAAAAATCTGGCAATGGCATCAATTCCATTCGGATTAGCGGCTTTTAGCAACAAAGCGATGGCAGCAGACATACAACCAACTCCAGCAACACCAATTGGTGCTTTGCAATTTGCACTGACCTTAGAATATCTGGAAAACGAATTTTATGCAATGGCATTAGACTCCGGTGTAATTCCGGCATCTGAAAATGGCGGGCGTGATTTAAAAGTTTTTCAACAAATCTCGGCTCACGAATCCGATCATGTTACTTTCTTAATTAACGGATTAGGTGGTACTATGAGTGCGAACTTTGTTCCTAAACCTACTTTTGATTTTACTGTAGGCGGAGCATTTGATCCTTTTGGTGATTATCCAACCTTTTTAGCATTGGCACAAGCATTTGAAGATACAGGTGTTAGAGCTTACAAAGGCCAGGCAGCTAACTTAATCAGCACACCTGATTTATTAACAGCTGCATTGCAAATTCATTCCGTAGAAGCACGTCATGCATCAGAAGTGCGACGCTTACGCGGATTGAAAGGCTGGATATCTAATGATGAAAGAGGCGCCGGAATGCCGTCTGCAACACAAGCCGTTTATGATGGTGAAGGCGTTACAGTACAAGCAGGATTTAACACCGCTGCTTTATTTGGAGCATCCGCAGGTTCAGAAGCTTATGATGAGCCACTTACAACAAAACAGGTCGTTGACATTGCCAATATTTTTATTGTTTAAGAGTAAAAATATCTAAATACTAAACCATCTTCGCTTAATTGTGAAGGTGGTTTTTTTTATATCTTTTAAATCGAAAACGGAGACCCTGATTTTCAGCCTGTAAAATATTCTTTAAGGTATTTGGTTTTAAAATAATTAATTGTACTTTTGCATCCCCTTTATTGGGGATGGAATGTTTAATTAAAATAATATTATGGACGCATTAAGCTACAAGACAATTTCAGCTAGCAAAGCCACTGTAACTAAAGAGTGGATTGTTGTTGATGCTGAAGGTCATAACTTAGGTCGTCTTGCTTCAAAGGTTGCAATGATCTTAAGAGGTAAGTACAAACCAAGTTACACACCGCACGTTGACTGTGGAGATAACGTAATTGTTATCAACTCAGAAAAAATTAACCTTACAGGTACAAAGATGAATGACAAAATTTACATGCGTCATACAGGTTACCCAGGAGGACAAAGAACTTTAACTGCTAAAGTATTGCAATCTAAAAACCCTGCATTATTAGTAGAGAAAGCTGTAAAAGGAATGTTACCTAAAAACAAATTAGGAGCTGAACTTTTTAGAAATCTAAATGTTGTTGTAGGTGCCGAGCATACTCACGGAGCTCAAAAACCTAGAACTGTTAACCTAAACGATCTTAAGTAATGGGAGTTATTCACAAAATCGGTAGAAGAAAAACCGCTGTTGCACGTGTATATGTTTCTGAAGGAACAGGTAAAATCACTGTAAACAAAAAAGAATTCGCAACTTACTTTCCAACTGCAACTTTACAATACAAAGTTTTACAACCAATGTCTATGACAGAAAATGTAAACAACTTTGATGTAAAAGTAAACGTTTACGGAGGTGGTTCAACTGGTCAGGCAGAAGCTGTAAGAATGGCATTAGCACGTGTAATGTGTGAAGTAAATGCTGAAAACAGAGCTATCTTAAAACCAGAAGGTTTATTAACAAGAGATCCAAGAATGGTTGAACGTAAGAAATTCGGTCAGAAGAAAGCTCGTAAGAGATTCCAATTCTCTAAACGTTAATATTACCTGTCTTGTACATCAGGTACAGGACATTATCAATTATTTATTGAAATTAAAAAACACAGTTGTTGTTGCTCTCCTACCGAGGTAGGAAATAGTTTAGCATCTAAATGGGTTAAAAGTCTTAAAGCCGAAAGTCTTAAAGTCGAAAGTTTCAAGCCTAAAGCATATTGCTTAAAGCTTAAAGCCAAAACACATTGCTAATCAACAGAACGTAAACTAGTACAAAAATGGCAAACAAAATAGAAGTAAAAGACTTACTAGAAGCAGGTGTTCACTTTGGACACATGACTAGAAAATGGGATCCAAATATGGCCCCTTACATTTATATGGAGCGTAATGGTATTCACATTATCAATCTATATAAAACTGCAGCAAAAATTGAAGAAGCTAACGAAGCTTTGAAAAAAATCGCTGCATCAGGTAGAAAAATCTTATTCGTAGCTACCAAAAAACAAGCAAAAGACATCGTTGCTGAAAAAGCAAAAGCTGCAAACATGCCTTACATCACTGAAAGATGGCCTGGTGGAATGCTAACTAACTTTGTAACTATCAGAAAGGCAGTTAAAAAAATGTCTTCTATTGATAAAATGAAGAAAGATGGTACTTTCATGACGTTATCTAAAAAAGAGCGTTTGCAAGTTGATCGTCTACGTGCGAAACTAGAGAAAAACTTAGGTTCAATTGCTGACATGTCTAGACTACCAGCTGCATTGTTCGTAGTAGATATCAAAGCTGAACATATCGCAATAAAAGAAGCACAAAAATTAAACATTCCAGTTTTCGCAATGGTTGATACGAATTCTGACCCAAGAGAGGTTGATTACGTTATTCCTGCAAATGATGATGCTTCTAAATCAATTGACAAAATTTTATCTTTAGTTACTGCTGCTGTAATCGACGGTCTTTCTGACAGAGGTTCTGAAAAAGAAACTGAAGCTACACCAGAAGAAGCTGCTGTAGAAGTTGCTCCAGCTACTGAAGCTGCTGCACCTGCAACTGAAGAATAAATCAAATTTTAAATTCCAAATTTTAAATTCCAAATTCCAAACACAAAATTAAAAACGTTATGTTGATAATTTAATAAAATTGGAATTTGGGATTTAGAAGATGGAATTTTTACTTTTAACATTAAAATTCAAAATATTATGGCAACAATTACTGCTGCAGACGTAAATAAATTAAGACAAACTACAGGTGCCGGAATGATGGACTGTAAAAAAGCTTTAGTTGAAGCTGAAGGAGATTTCGATAAAGCTATACAAAACCTTAGAGAAAAAGGTCAAAAAGTTGCTGCTAACCGTTCTGACCGTGAGTCTTCTGAAGGAGCTGCTGTTTCTTTTGTTAATGCTGACAAAACTAAAGGAGCTATCATCACTTTAAACTGCGAAACTGATTTCGTAGGTAAGAATGAGGCTTTCGTAACTTTGGCTAAAGAATTAGTAGAAAGAGCGATCAACTTCTCTTCTAAAGAAGAATTTTTAGCTTCAGATTTCAACGGAATTACTGTTGCTGAAAAATTAATCGAACAAACTGGTGTTATCGGTGAAAAAATCGAAATCGGTGGTTTTGAAATTTTAGAAGGTGCATTTATTGGTTCTTATGTTCACGTTAACAAAATTGCTGCATTAACTGCAATTTCTGCACCAATTGCTAATGGTGACGTTTTAACTAAAGACATCTCTATGCAAGTTGCTTCTATGGGAGCTGATACATTATCTTACAAAGATTTTGATCCTGCTTTCGTTGAATCTGAACTTGCTGCTCGTATTGCTGTAATCGAAAAAGATAACGAAGAAGCAAAACGTTTAGGAAAAACTTTAAAAAATGTTCCTAAATACATTTCTTACTCTCAATTAACTGAAGAAGTTATCAAACAAGCTGAGGAAGATGCTAAAGCTGAATTAAAAGCTGAAGGTAAACCAGAACAAATTTGGGATAAAATTATTCCAGGAAAAGTACAACGTTTTATCTCTGATAACACTACTTTAGACCAGGAAAAAGCTTTATTAGATCAAAACTTCATCAAAGATGACAGTAAAAAAGTAAGTGATTACGTTAAAGGATTCAACGTTGAAATTACAGGTTTCAAAAGAGTTACTTTAGGTTAATATATTATTTTTTCAATATTTAAGAAAGCCCGAATATAAAATTTATATTCGGGCTTCTTTATTAAAAAATACTTCCGCAGAAGTTTTAAATCTATTCCGGAATTGGAAAATTTCGTGCTCTCATTAACGCATCTGATTCTGCAGGTCTCCCTCTAAACCTCTCATAAGCCGTTTCTTCATCTATTGTATTTCCAACACTAAAAACATTGTCATATAATTTTCTTGCAACTGCTTTATCATAAGGTCCTTTTCCTTCTGTAAAAGCTTCATAAGCATCAGCATTAATTACATCTGCCCATAAATAGCTATAGTAACCTGCAGCATATCCGTCGCTCGAAAAAATATGCCCAAATTGCGGTATACGGTGACGCATTACGATTTCAGAAGGCATATTAAGCTTTTCTAAGACTTCGTTTTCAAATTTATTGGGATCAACTTTGTCAGTAGTCAAATGAAGCTTCATATCAACAATAGAACTCGAAATCGTTTCAACAGTAGCAAAACCTTCATTAAAATTTTTCGCTTTTTCAATACGCGTAATTAACGATTTTGGCAAAGGCTTATTGGTTTTGTAATGCAGAGCGAACTTATTCAGAACCTCTGGAGTAGAAAGCCAATGTTCTAAAAGCTGAGAAGGAAATTCTACATAATCAGTAGCTACAGAAGTTCCAGACAAACCAGGATAAGTTACATTAGAACACAATCCGTGCAAGGCATGTCCAAATTCGTGAAATAATGTTACTGCATCATCCCATGAAATCAAAACAGGTTCGTTGGCACTGCCTTTTATAAAATTACAATTATTAGAAACTATGGTAATAACCTCACCATCCAGTTTTTGTTGATCACGATAGGCATTCATCCACGCTCCTGAACGCTTTCCTGTTCTTGCAAACGGATCAAAATACCACAACCCTACTACTCTTCCGGTTGTTGAACTAATTACTTCCCATACTCGAACATCTTCATGATATACGGGAACATTTGTTATTTGTTTAAAACTCAAATTAAACAACTCACCCGCAACCCAAAACATTCCCTCACGGAGGTTTTCCAATTGCAAGTATTGTTTCACTTCGTTTTGATCCAAATCATATTTGGCTTTTCGGACTTTCTCCTCATAATATCTGTAATCCCAAGGGCGAATTTTAAAATTTCCTCCTTCTTTATCTACCACTTGTTGCATTTCAGCAACATCCAGTTGTACCTTCTCTACAGCAGGTTTCCAAACTGATTCCATTAGTGCTAATGTTTTCTTAGGATCCTTCGCCATTTTATTCGATAAGCTCCAGTGTGCAAAAGATGGAAATCCTAGTAATTTTGCTTTCTGAGCACGCAATTGCAGAATTGAAACCAATACATCATTGTTATCATTTTCATTATTGTTATCACCGCGTTTTACGAATATATCAAATGCCTTCTGTCTTAAATCTCTTCGGGTAGAAAAAGTCAAAAATGGTTCGATCGAAGAACGTGTATTAGCTATAGAGCCCAAAACGTCGATCCCTCTGTCTTTTGCATCAGCGATTGCCGCATTTTTAATTTCATCCGGCAAACCATCAAAATCGCTTTCTGCTTTTAGCGCTACATATTGATTGTTTTCTTCTGCCAACAAATTTTGACTGAATTTAGTAAAATGCGATGCCAATTGCTGATTTATTTTAGCTACCTTCTGTTTGTCCTTATCGTTTAACTTAGCTCCTTCGCGAACAAAAGTGCTGTAGTACAACCAGATTAAACGTTGCTGCTCACTGCTTAATTTTTTACTATCCTTTGAATTATAAAGTGTTTCAATTCGAATAAAAAGTTTCTTGTTCTGATATATTCTGTCTCTCAGTTCATATATCTTAGGTGTCATTCTTGTCTCTATCACTCCAAAATCAGGAGTAAAGATATTAGAACTGTAAATTTCAAAAATGGAATTTACTCGTTTAATGGTTTTACCGGAAAGCTCCAGCGCTGCTATTGTATTATCAAATGTTGGTGCTTTAGGATTGTTTGCAATAGCGTCAATTTCTTTTGCATTTTCCCGAATAGCCGATTCTATTGCGGAGGTAAAATCAGAAACCTTGTAGCTATCAAAAGCAGGAACACCACCATAAGGTCCGGTCCATTTTTGAAGCAGAGGATTCTGCGATTCAGATTGTGCATTTAGTGAAAAAGTAGTTGTACTCATTAAGAAAAATAAAATTAATTTATGCATATATTTAATTGTTAACAAAGTAAGAAAATATTTATCTCCAAATATAAATGAAAATAAACAATCCTATTGAAATTTTAAGGTTTTACTTTTAGTCGTAATCTGTTAATTTTGGATGGTTCAAATCGAATAGAATATCTTAAATTTGATGTCTCATTCAAAGAAGAAAAATGTTTAAAACCAAAAAAGAAATTGTCTTTGTAATTCTGGCAGGGATTTTTATAACAAATGCTGTTGTAGCAGAGCTAATTGGAGGAAAATTGATTCATGTTGGACCATTTGTAATGAGTATTGGAATCTTACCTTGGCCAATTGTATTTCTAACTACTGATCTAATCAATGAATATTTTGGAGAAAAAGGCGTAAAAAAACTATCCTTCATAACAGCTTGTTTAATCGCTTATGCTTTTATAATATTATTTATGGCTATTGTTGTTCCTGCTGCAAAAGGTATTAGCCCTGTTAGCGATGAGCAATTTCAAGCCGTATTTGGGCAAAGTATGTGGATCATTGTTGGTAGCCTTATTGCGTTTATGGCCTCTCAGCTTATTGACGTCTGGATGTTCTGGTTTTTCAAAAAGCGCACAGGAGAAAAAAAAATATGGCTACGAGCTACAGGTTCTACCGTAATTTCGCAATTGTTTGATTCCTTTATTGTACTCGGAATTGCTTTTTGGCTTCCTGGTAAAATTGATTTTGATACTTTTATATCATCAGGACTAACTGGTTATTTATTTAAACTTTCGGTCGCAATTTTATTAACGCCACTAATCTATGCTGGTCATCATTTAATCAAGAAATATTTAGAGGGCGACGATATCAAAAATGACTAAAAAGAGTACTTCATTATGAAAAGCTATATCTACCTTATCATCATAAGTTTTAGTTGCCTGACAAGTTGCGATAAAAACAACAGAAATGTAATTGCCGAATCTACATCAGCTATTTCTGAAAAAATAAAAACCATATCAAAAAATACGGTAGAAACAATTGTTGCAACTAAAGATTCTATTACAAAAAAAATAATCAGCACAACAAAAAGTATCGTCAACGAGGAAAAGGAAGAGATTGTTCCTGTAGAAACCGAAACTAAAGAAGAAAATCTAAAAAATGAAAAGCTAACTGGTTTGATGTCTCTAAAAAAGTTCTTAGATGAATCTGAAACCGGTGAAACGCTAACTCAAAAAGAATTAATAGAACATCACAATATTCCTAAAGAAGGTATAAAACTCATCAAGAGCATTACCAAAACTGCTGAAGATGAAATTGAGATAAAATGGAATTCTACCTGGTTTATCGAAAAAATATCTGATGCAAAGTTTAAAGATGCCAGAATGAAAGTAACATTCAAAGCCAATAAAATGTATACCTCCGGAAAAGCAATTGGAATAAAACACAACAAAAAAATATACAACGAACTCATTATAATAGGTAATTCAGCTTACATCCCCTCCATTAAAGGATATCATTGGAAAATCGGGAAATAACAACATAAATAATTGATTTTCAATGAGTTAAATTTATTTAACAAAATTTTTAGAAAATATTTGCTTTTTATAAGAAAATGTCGAAAAAGATTCTAAATTTGTTGGCAAATATTTAACAAATAAAATCAACCCAAATGAAAAAATTAAGCATTCTTTTTGTGTCAGTATTGACATTAGGTTTAGCAGTAACAAGCTGTAGTAGTGATGATGATGATGCATCAATCGTTGGAAAATGGACTCCTGTAAAAATGGGAAGCGTAGTAAACGGTAAAGAAATTCTAGTTGACTACCCAAAAGAAGGAACATGTGATAGCGACGTTACTGAATTCACTGCTGATGGAAAATTTACTGACATCTCTTACGAATCTAACGAAGGTAAATGTGAAGCTTCTACAGATAAAGGAAGTTACACTTATAAAGACAAAACTTTATCAACTACTTACGAAGGAGATACTGAAGTTAATTCAGTAGAAGTTACAGAATTATCTGGTTCTACTTTGAAAATAAAATTAACTGAAAAAATTGATGCTTCAACTTCTTTAGTGTTAATCACAGTTTACCAAAGAAAATAATTAAGAAAATAAATTTCTTAAAACCTCAAACTTCCACAGTTTGAGGTTTTTTTTTACATTTGAAATAAAAAATGGAACCAATACGATGTGGCTGGTGCTCCGCGAGCGATTTATACAAAAAATACCATGACGAAGAATGGGGCGTACCGGTATACGACGATGCTTCGTTATTTGAATTTTTAATTCTCGAAACTTTTCAGGCGGGATTAAGCTGGATTACTATTTTAAATAAAAGAGAAAATTTCAGAGCCGCTTTTGACCATTTCGATTATAAAAAAATAGCGCTTTACACAGAAGAAAAAATAGAATCGTTACTACAAGATACCGGAATCATTCGCAATAAGCTCAAAATTCGTGCTGCTGTTTCAAATGCGCAGGCTTTTATGAAAATACAAGACGAATTTGGTACATTCTCTGATTACATCTGGAAATTTACCAATGGTAAACCCATAATCAACAATCCCAAAACACTCAAAGACGTTCCGGCAACCACACCGCTTTCGGATGAAATTAGCAAAGATTTAAAAAAACGAGGTTTTAAATTTGTAGGCTCAACTGTAATCTACGCCAACATGCAAGCTACCGGAATGGTCAACGATCATGTCGAAAATTGCTGGACAAGAAATGAATAACTTTTATTTATTTTTTCAGGTTTAAAGTTTCATGTTTCAGATTGTAAATGACCTTCCTCTATCCAATAAAATCTGAAATCGGAAAGTTTTTCACACTTTTAAACAAAAATCATTACATTTGCATCACACTTTAGGGGTGTCTACTAACAAAGTAGGCTGAGATTTTACCCTCTGAACCTGATCTAGTTCATACTAGCGTAGGGAAAAGTAAGATGACTTCTGCGCGCATTTTTATGCGTAATTGTAGCCATTCCTAAGGTAGAGATTCATTATAGTGAATTTTTATAGTAACCTAAAACCTTAAGGAATGGAACTAAAAATCAACCAACAAATCAAACAATTCAATGCTGACTCATTAAGCGTTCAGTCATTGCTCGATCTCGAAATTCCACACAAACAAAACGGAATTGCCGTTGCTATCAACAATACTATTGTTCCAAAAATAAACTGGAACCAACATCTCCTACACGAAACTGACGAAATTCTAATTATTTCGGCTACACAAGGAGGGTAATATGGCTGCTTAAACGGGCTATCCGTTTCAAGTCCGCAGTTGTCAACCAAAAAAATATAGTCTTAGTAAAGCTTCCGCTGGTCGCTTTCCTAATCCTTATTTTTTACGGTTTCCTTCTTTACGGGCTTTCCTCTTCTATCCCTAGCAGAAAAACAAATTCCAAATTACAATTAAAAAAATATACAAAAGAACACTTGAAAAAGACGAACAGCAGTGCGTCTCTACAGAAAACCATTTTACAACACACTTTTTACAATTCACATTTTACAATCCACAAGCTATGACTAACGAAGAACAAATTTCAAGAACCCCATTTCCCAATTCAAAAAAAATATACATCAACGGTCAAATTCATCCCATAAAAGTGGCGATGCGCGAAGTCATACTTAGCGACACAAAACTTTCAAATGGCGGTATCGAAAAAAATCCACCTGTAACTATTTACGATACTTCTGGCGCATATACAGATCCTGACATCGAAATCAACATTCGAAAAGGACTTCCCCGCTTGCGTGAACAATGGATTCTCAATCGCAATGATGTCGAAATTCTAAACGAAATTACTTCTGATTACGGTCAGAGCAGACTCAAAGACGCATCTTTGGATCATCTTCGTTTCGAGTATTTACATCAGCCAAAACGCGCTAAAAAAGGTGCTAACGTAACGCAATTATACTACGCCAAACAAGGCATTATTACGCCGGAAATGGAATATATTGCCATTCGCGAGAATCAGCGTATTGAACTTTTAAACGAGCAAACCAAAGCAATGCGCTGTCAGCACGACGGTCACAGTTTTGGAGCCAACACACCAAAAAGCAAAATAACTCCCGAATTTGTCCGTAGTGAAGTGGCATGCGGAAGAGCTATAATTCCGAACAACATCAACCATCCGGAAAGTGAACCTATGATTGTAGGACGCAATTTCCTTGTAAAAATAAATGCTAATATTGGTAACAGTGCTGTAACATCAAGCATTGAAGAAGAAGTAGAAAAAGCAGTTTGGGCTTGTCGCTGGGGAGCTGACACGATTATGGATTTGTCCACCGGAAAAAACATTCATGAAACCCGAGAATGGATTATTCGCAATTCTCCTGTTCCAATAGGTACAGTTCCTATTTATCAGGCACTTGAAAAAGTAAAAGGAATTGCTGAAGATTTAACTTGGGAGGTTTTCCGTGACACCTTAATCGAGCAGGCAGAACAAGGTGTTTCGTATTTCACCATTCATGCTGGAGTTTTATTACGTTATATTCATTTAACCGCTGATCGCGTTACGGGAATTGTTTCACGAGGCGGATCGATCATGGCAAAATGGTGTTTGTTTCATCACAAAGAAAATTTTCTCTACACACACTTCGAAGAAATTTGCGAAATAATGAAACAATACGATGTAGCGTTTTCTTTAGGAGATGGTTTACGTCCAGGTTCTATTGCTGATGCTAATGATGCTGCTCAGTTTGCAGAACTGGAAACATTGGGCGAACTAACCAAAATTGCCTGGAAACATGATGTTCAGGTTTTTATCGAAGGTCCTGGTCACGTACCAATGCACATGATAAAAGAAAACATGGACAAACAATTAGAACATTGCAATGAAGCTCCGTTTTATACTTTGGGCCCATTAACAACCGATATTGCTCCAGGTTACGATCACATTACATCAGCCATTGGAGCAGCAATGATTGGCTGGTACGGCTGTGCAATGTTATGTTATGTAACGCCAAAAGAACATCTCGGTTTACCCAATAAAAAGGATGTAAAAGATGGTGTGATTACTTACAAGATCTCTGCTCACGCTGCCGATTTAGCCAAAGGTCATCCGGGAGCACAATACCGTGACAATGCTCTAAGCAAAGCCCGTTTTGAATTCCGTTGGGAAGATCAATTCAACTTATCCTTAGATCCTGATACTGCAAGAGAATTTCACGATGAAACACTCCCGGCAGATGGTGCCAAAGTAGCACATTTCTGCTCGATGTGCGGTCCTAAATTCTGCTCCATGAAAATATCGCAGGAAATTAGAGATGTCGCTGCAGCTGAAAAAGGCATGCAGGAAAAATCAGAAGAGTTTATCGAACAAGGAAAGGAGATTTATATTTAAGTCTTTAAAAATTATGAATTGTGAATTGTAAATTATGAGTTAGCGAAAGGTCCTAAAGCCAGCGACCATAGTGCTTATAATAATTGCAAACAAATAACCACCGCATAATTCACAACTCACAATTCACAACTCACAATTAAAAAAATGATCGTAATTACCAATCCGGACGCTATTGTCAACGAAATCAACATTATTGATTCTTTACTGGAGGAAGGATTGTCTTTGCTTCATATTCGGAAACCTGGATTTTCAGCCATAGAAATGGGACAATTTATTCATCAGATACAACTAAAATTTAGAGCTAATCTGGTTTTGCATACGCATCATGAATTGGCGGAAGATTTTGGTATTACGAAGATTCATTTTTCAGAAAGCGGAAGAAAAAATACTCTTGATCTTCCTGCAAAGTTTTCAAAACCTTGCAGGTATAAATCGACATCAACACATTGTATTGAAAATTTTAATATGTTGGAAAATTTTGACTACGCTTTTCTAAGCCCTGTTTTTAAAAGTATTTCTAAGGAAAATTATTTTCCTAAAAAAGATCATTTTGAATCTTTACGTTTTAGAACAAATACAACAACTAAAATTGTTGCTTTAGGTGGAATAGATGTTGAAAATATTGAAGTTACACTGAAAAATGGCTTTGATGATATTGCCTTGCTTGGCGCTATTTGGAACAATGATAATCCTCTAAAAAAATTTAAATCATGTCAAAGAATCGTCCATTCGTCCTTAGTATAGCCGGACTTGATCCTACGGGCGGTGCGGGCATTTTAGCAGATACTAAAACATTTGAACAACATCAAGTTAATGGTTTTGCGATTATAACTGCGAACACTATTCAAACTGAAAATGCTTTTTTTGAAATCCAGTGGACTGATTTGAATTTTGTAATTCGTTCCATTGAAAAATTATTTGAACAATATCAAATCAAAGCTGTAAAAATTGGAATTGTACCTAATTTGAATTTCTTAAATAAAATCCTGTCTTTGATCAAGTTACTTTCTCCAACGACAAAAATTGTTTGGGATCCAGTACTCAAATCAACTAGCCGTTTTGAATTTATGAAAGTCGAAAATGACGATTCTGATTTAAATACAGCACTTTCAAAAATCGATCTGATTACACCCAACTATAATGAAATGGAATTATTATTTCCTGATTTTATAGATGATGATGGTAACTTAAAAACAGATATCACAACCACAGTTTTACTCAAAGGCGGGCATCATCCTGATACAATTGGAATTGATCGCTTGTATCTCAAAAACGAAAGAGTCGACTTGTTTCCATCTAACATGGAATGCTGTGAAAAACATGGTTCCGGCTGTGTATTATCATCTGCCATCGCCGCAAATCTGGCTTTGGATCAGGATCTTGAAACAGCCTGCAAAAATGCTAAAATTTACATCGAAAAATACCTTAGTTCATCATCAACCTTAATTGGATATCACTATGTACACTAAACTACAATACATCTCACAAGGAAATACGGTCAATGAGCAATTGTACAACATTCAGCAGGCTTTAGATGCAGGATGCAATTGGGTACAAATGCGATTTAAAAATCAAACACAAAAAGATGCTGCCCAACTTGCTGAAGCTGTAAAAATATTGTGCGAAGAATATCTGGCTACTTTTATTATTAATGACGATATCTATCTTGCTCAGCAATTTATGGCAGATGGTATTCATTTAGGTCTTACAGACATGAAAATTGATGAAGCCAGAGCAATTTTAGGAAACACAAAAATTATTGGCGGTACCGCAAACACAGTCAATGATATTGCAAATCATGTTAAAAATGGTTGTGATTACATTGGTTTGGGTCCTTTTCGGTTTACAGATACTAAAGAAAAACTAAGTCCGATTCTGGGTTTATCTGGTTATTTTAAAATTCTGCAGGAACTCAAAAAAAAGAAAATTGAAATTCCTGTTTATGCCATTGGCGGAATTACAATTAACGATATAAACCCGTTAATGGAAACAGGAATACACGGCGTCGCCATTTCAGCAATGATTACAAAAAGCGATGACAAACTAAAATTAATTCAACAATTAAACGAAAAGCTATATGCAAACATCATTGTTTAAAATTGGAGATAAGAACTTAACCTCCCGCCTATTTCTGGGCACGGGAAAATTTGGTTCCAACCGCGAAATGGAAGAAGCTATTTTGGCTTCTGAAAGCGAATTGGTCACAGTAGCACTAAAACGCATTGATTTGGAAACAGAAACGGATGCTATTTTAGCACATTTAAAACATCCCAAAATTCATTTATTGCCTAACACTTCTGGTGCCAGAAATGCTAAGGAAGCTGTCTTTGCGGCACAATTGGCAAGAGAAGCTCTGGAAACAAATTGGTTAAAACTTGAAATTCATCCCGATCCAAAGTACCTGATGCCGGATGCCATCGAAACTTTGAGAGCTACTGAAGAATTGGCAAAACTAGGCTTTTTCATTCTGCCTTATATTCATGCCGATCCTGTTTTATGCAAACATCTGGAAGATGCAGGAACGACAGCTGTGATGCCTCTGGGTTCTCCAATCGGCACCAATAAAGGTTTAAAAACAATCGATTTTCTGGAGATTATTATCGAACAAAGTAATGTTCCGGTTATTGTAGATGCAGGAATTGGCGCTCCGTCTGATGCTGCCAAAGCGATGGAAATTGGTGCTGACGCCGTATTAGTAAACACGGCAATTGCCGTAGCCGGAAATCCAAGACTTATGGCAGAAGCTTTTAAAGAAGCTGTTATTGCGGGCAGAAAAGCTTTTGAAGCTAAAATTGCATCACAACACAATCATGCGATCGCTTCGAGTCCTTTGACTTCTTTTTTATATGAATAATGGAACTAATTGCAAAAAATCAATGAAAACATTCAAATCTGTTTTTGAAAAATATGATTGGGATACCATTCAAGCTAAAATTTATCAGACTACAGCTAAAGATGTGGAACGTTCTTTGGCAAAAGTCAAACGTAATCTGGATGATTTTTTAGTTTTAATTTCACCTGCTGCACAAAACTATTTAGAGCAAATGGCGCAGGAATGCCATCAGATCACCAAAAAACGTTTCGGTAAAACGATTCAAATGTATGCGCCGCTTTATCTGAGCAATGAATGTCAAAACATTTGTACCTACTGCGGTTTTAGTTTAGACAACAAAATAAAACGGAAAACGCTTTCTGATTCCGAAATCAAACTTGAAGCAGAAGCTTTAAAAAATCTTGGTTTTGATCATGCTTTATTGGTTACCGGAGAAGCAAATTATACGGTAAACATCAATTATTTTCTTAACGCAATCGCTTTAATCAAAAAAGACTTTTCGATTATTTCTGTTGAAGTTCAGCCGCTATCTACGGAAGAATACGAACGTCTAAACCAAGCTGGCGTATACGCGGTATTGGTTTATCAGGAAACTTATCATCAGGAAGTTTACAAAAAATACCATACGAAAGGCAAGAAGTCGAATTTTGATTACAGACTGGAAACACCAGACCGAATTGGTTCTGCAGGAATTCATAAAATAGGCTTGGGCGTTTTGCTGGGTTTAGAAGATTGGCGTACTGATAGTTTTTTTAATGCATTACACCTCGATTATCTTCAAAAGAAATACTGGAAAACAAAATATTCTGTTTCTTTTCCGAGACTTCGACCTGCAGAAGGCATCATTGAACCCAACTTTATTATGGACGATAAGGATTTAACCCAGCTTATCTGTGCGTATCGCTTATGGAATGAAGAGCTGGAAATTTCGATTTCAACAAGAGAAAATGAAAAGTTCAGAAACAATATCATTCCGATTGGTGTTACAAGTATGAGCGCCGGATCTAAAACAAATCCTGGTGGTTACGTTGTTGATCGGCAATCATTAGAGCAATTCGAAATCAGCGATGAACGCTCTGTACAAGAAATAGCTGAAATTATCACAAAATCAGGATACGAACCCGTTTGGAAAGACTGGGACAAGATTTATAGTTCTAAAGTCGAAAGTCAAAAGTCATAAAGTCTTAAATTATCCTCAATCTAAAATCTAAAATCCGAAATCTAAAATTAATAAATGAGTATTATACAAGAATTTCTACGTTACAATCGACAAACTATTCTGCCTGAAATTGGTGATGCAGGTCAGGAAAAATTAAAAAAAGCAAAAGTATTGGTTATTGGTGCCGGAGGTTTAGGATGCCCGATTTTGCAATATATTTCGACTGCGGGTGTGGGTTTTATAACCATAATGGATTTTGATACTATTGAAATTCACAATTTACACAGACAGATTTTATATACTGAAAATGAAATCGGACAATTGAAAGCCATTGTGGCCAAAGAGGTGGTTTCTAAATTAAATCCGCTTATTGAAATAAAGGCTATTACAGAAAAACTAACTGCAAAAAATGCTTCAGAAATCATTCAGCAGTATGATATTATTGTAGATGGTTCTGATAATTTTGTTACCCGTTATTTAGTCAACGATACTTGTGTGTCGTTAAAGAAGCCTTTAGTTTATGGAAGTATTTTAAATTTTGAAGGACAAGTTGCTGTTTTTAATCACAATGGAAGCAAAAATCTTCGTGACTTATTTCCTGAAATGCCAGACCCAAAAGATGTTCCTAACTGTAGTTTAAATGGTGTTTTAGGTTCATTACCTGGAATTATTGGTACAATGATTGCGCATGAAACGCTAAAATTAATTCTCGAATTACCGACTTTAAAAAACGAACTGATTCTTTTTAATACAATGAATTGGAATTATACTAAGTTGAGTTTTTAGAATACAACTTCGTCACCAACACGAATTACTCCTGAATTTAAGCCCACAATATTAGTTCCAAATAAAACAGAATTATTGACTACTCTGTAGGTGCTTAAAGTTTTGAGAGGTTCTTTTTTTAATTTACCATTTTCAGGATCATTATTCACCATAATGCATCTCCCGCAGGGTTTTACGTTTTTGAATTGTACTTCTCCAATTTTAAAAGTTGTAAAATCATCCTCTTCATGAGCTGTTTGTGTGCCGATTACAATATTAGGGCGAAATCTTAAAATGGTAATTTTATCTGCTAATTTTTCATTTAGAAAATCTAAACTTTGACTGCCTATCATTAAATAAGGATAACCATCAGCCAGACTGACATTGAAAGTTTCTTTTAGTTGGGAACTTTCGTGTTTACGGTCTCCGGATTTAATGATTTTAACTAATTTACATTCAAAACCCAATTGTTCACTAAACCATTTTGAAGTTGACTCATTTACTTCAACGACTTCACTTTTATCATCCCAGACATCGACATGTATTGGATTATTTAAATTTTCAGCAATAGAAAATTCATGCGTTTGATCCTTAAAAGTAATGTTGATTTTTCCATCTGAAATTTGCGGATAAAACTGACTTAAAATTCGATGTTCTCTTTGTGTTATAAGTTGATTCTCGGCATCAATCAACATCCATCGGCGATCGTTTTCAAATCCCATTTCTTCGGCATTTGCTTGCTGACAGCTAATTCCTGCTAAGCTTTTTATCGGATAAATGTAAATTTCTTTTACAATATAAATTGTGCTCATTCTTTAACTTTTTAAAATGGATATAAATTCTTTGCGATCAATTTCACGACAGCCTAGACTTTCTAAATGAGGATTGTAAACCTGACAATCTAAAAGTTTATAATTATTTTCTTCTAAGTAACGTACTAATGTTATAAAAGCTGCTTTTGAAGCATTTGATACTTTAGAGAACATACTTTCTCCACAAAAAACATGTCCCAAATCTATTCCGTACAAACCACCTACTAAAACCTCATCCTGCCAAACCTCAACAGATTTTGCAATTCCCTGTTCGTTTAATTTGCAATAGGCATCGATCATATCGTTTGAAATCCAGGTTCCGCTTTGACCATCACGTTTTATATTTTGACAATTCGAAATTACGTCTTTAAAATTTTGGTTGAACGTAATTTTAAATTGATTTCGATTCAGGATATTACGCATACTTTTAGAAACAACCAATTCGTCTAAAAACAAAACCATTCGAGGATCCGGTGACCACCACAAAATAGGCTCTCCCGGATTAAACCAAGGAAATATTCCGCTATTGTAAGCCAATTTCAGTCGTTCTGAACTTAAATCACCTCCTACGGCAATTATTCCTTCTTCATCGGATTCTGAAACTGGAGGGAAATATAAATCTGTGAATACGTAATACATTTTTTAGCAAATCAATTTTTAATTCTAATCCCAAACAGCCACAATCTTGTATTTTCTGTAAAAGACAAAAATGACGTATAAAATGAGCCTACTGCAAAAGCATAAAAAATCCGCATAAATCAGCGTTTTCGTATAGCGAATCAGTCTCATCCGCGTCAAATAATAGCAAAGTAACCACAATCTTATTTATGAAAATGAACTCAAAAACAAAATTCCAAACCCCAATTGCATGTTGAATGAATTGGAATTTGGAATTTATTTCTCGAAATTTAAACTTTTAGAAAGGTAAATCGTCTGGTTCGTCTTCGTTTAAGTTTGTTGCCGGAGCAAAAGCTTCTGCTGCTGGCATTGGAGGTGTTTGTCCAGGACCTTCCGGAGCTAATCTTTCAATTCTCCAACCTTGAATACTATTGAAATATCTAGTTTCTCCTTGCGGATTAACCCATTCTCTTCCTCTTAAATTGATAGAAACTTTTACTGCCTCTCCTTGCTTATAGCTACTCAATAAATCGCATTTATCTTGTGTAAATTCGATTAAAATATGTTGTGGATATTGCTCATCTGTAGTAACAACTAATTCTCTTTTTTTGAATGCTGCACTAACTTGTTGCTCTGGGTTAACCACTTTTACTTTTCCTGTAACTTCCATCTTCGTCTATATTAATTATTGTTTCTTTTCTTATTTTTTTGCCAGAAGCACTTTCCATGCTGAAGCAATATCATCTTTATCCAAATATTTTTTTGCTTCCAGATGCACTTTTTTCTGATCGTCTGAGCTTAGAACTCCTTTCACAGAAAAATTTTCCTTCACAAATATACTAACTTCTTCTGTTGTGGGCAAGGCTTCAATATTACCTAATTTACCTAAATCATTTCCGTTGAACACTTCGCTTTCTCTAATGAAATTCGGAATCACATCTACTCCAACGCCTAGTGTTGTAAGGGGTTTTGGCACTTCAAAAAGTCCTTCATTTGATCTTGAATACCAATTACTTCCTAATCTTGAAACCAGATCAATTTTATGCTGATCGATGGCTCCGTTTTTATCTAAAACAGCTTCATGAATATGAATTTTTACTACTTCACATAAAATCAGATTTCCTGCTCCGCCTTCTGTTCCCAACGGAATAATTTGCGTGACTTTGCACTCAAATTGTACCGGAGATTCTTTTACACGATAGGGTTTTACCAAATCCGATGGA
Organism: Flavobacterium hercynium; assembly: GCF_002217285.1. Taxonomy (GTDB): domain Bacteria; phylum Bacteroidota; class Bacteroidia; order Flavobacteriales; family Flavobacteriaceae; genus Flavobacterium; species Flavobacterium hercynium. The sequence goes on from NZ_MUGW01000002.1 coordinate 317,629, forward strand.
ATTTGTGTCAATCCAGCCTTTACAAACTCATTTACACCCTCAGCATATTCTGTACTTGCCAACGATGTTTGCTGTACCATATCGTAATTTACGACATTTATCACCACTTCTCCTGTAGCTTCTGCATTGATCAAAGTATGTTTTATCGTATTATCACGAACACGTCTTGCTGGTGAAAAAACTAAAATTGGCGGATTAGCACTAAATACATTAAAGAAACTAAACGGTGACAAGTTCGGAATTCCTTTTGCACTAATTGTACTGGCAAAAGCAATTGGTCTCGGGCCAACAGCACTTTGCAAATAACCCTGTAATTTTGCCGTTGGTGTCTCTTTTGGATCAATACTAATCATAGTTTTTCTTTTTAAACCAGGTCTGTTTTTTGGTGAATACAAAAGTATAGAAATGGTTTAATCCAAAGAAATAGTTTTAGACTTAAAAACAAAAAATCTTTATTCGCATTCAAAATATTAAATGTGTATATTTCGTTATATTTATACCTCAAAAACTTATTTATGCGTTTTTCCGAAAGTAGAAATACAACTCGTTGGATCATCATTAGCATCTCCTTTTTAATCATTACGCTGATTCTCTGGAACACTTATACTTTTTTTCAAATTTTTAAAAATGAAGAAAGAATAAAGATGAAGCTGCTGGCAAATGCACAAATTGCACTAATCAACGCTGACGAAAATACGGATCTTGATCTTCCACTTCAAATTTCGAGCAACAATACTTCTATTCCTGTAATCTTAACAATGTACGATAAAATTCTGAGTACCAGAAATGTGCCTGATGAAATCTTGCAGGACGACAAAAAATCGATGTTGTTTTTAAAAAAACTGAAAAGCGAAAACGAACCTATTATTTTTGAATATGCTCAGGGGAAATACCAAAAATTGTATTACGGAAACTCGGCTTTGCTAAACAAGCTAAAATATTATCCAATAGCGCTATTGTTCATTATCTTTTTATGTGGTGCTCTGATTTATAATTTTTATAAAAGCACCAAAATGGCTACCCAAAATAAGCTTTGGGCGGGTATGGCAAAAGAAACGGCGCATCAGATTGGGACACCGTTATCTTCTTTAATTGGCTGGATTGAAATTCTTAAAACAGAAAACATTGATCAGTCAATTACTGTAGAAATAGAAAAAGACGTAGACCGACTGCAAACCATAACAGATCGTTTTTCTAAAATTGGATCGATACCCGTTTTGGAAATTCACGATGTTGTAGCTGAAACTTTGGCTAGTTATCAATATCTGCAATCACGTTTTTCTAAACAAGTTGCTTTTTCATACCACGGACCAACGGAGCCTGTTTATGCTATGATTAATCCAACACTACATAGCTGGACTATAGAAAATCTGGTAAAAAATGCTATCGATGCCATGAAAGGAAAAGGAACGCTGGATCTTATGATTGAGCAAGACGCAAAGCATATAAAAATAAATGTAAAAGATTCCGGAACCGGAATTTCTAAAAAACAATTTAAAACTATCTTCGAACCTGGTTATACGACCAAAAAACGTGGCTGGGGATTAGGACTTTCTTTAACTAAAAGAATTGTTGAGGAATACCATAGCGGAAAAATTAGGGTAGTACATTCTGAAATTGGAAAAGGAACTACTTTCAGAATTTCATTAAATAAAAAAATGCAGTAAAATAATTTACTGCATTTTTTTATTTTCTAACCTCAGCCTTGAAAATCCAGACTTTGATTAGTAGATTTTTATAAATTGGAATGAATACTTTTTGCCAAAGCTTCGAATTCTTCTTTAGTAAGTGTTACTTTATTATGAAAACGCATTTCATCCATTTCGTTTAACGGAATTAAATGAACGTGCGCATGAGGAACTTCTAAACCTACCACTGCCATTCCTACTCTTTTGCAGGGAACTGTTTTTTCTAAAGCGATTGCAATCTTTTTAGAAAACTTCATTAATCCTAAATACAATTCATCATCCATTTCAAAAATCTTATCGATTTCTTTTTTAGGAATACAAAGCGTGTGACCTTTAGCATTTGGATTTACATCCAGAAAAGCTAAATAATTATCGTCTTCAGCAATTTTATAAGCGGGTATTTCTCCGTTAACTATTTTAGTAAATATGCTCATTTAGTTGATGGTTTTTAGTTGGTGGTTTTTGGTTTGTCGTTTTGTATTAGTTATAACTCTTAGCTATCAACCATAAACCAAACTCTTAATCTCTGCTAATTTCTAATATTTCAAACTTTAAAACACCATTAGGAACTGTAATTTCTGCTACCTCACCTACTGATTTTCCAAGTAAACCTTTTCCAATTGGAGAAGTAACCGAAATTTTTCCGGTTTTTAAATCAGCTTCACTTTCAGCTACAAGCGTATATTTCATTTCCATTCCGTTGCTTTGATTTTTAATCTTAACATTAGAAAGAACTAAAGCTTTTGAAACGTCAAGCTGCGATTCGTCTATTAATCTTGCATTAGAATATACCTCTTCCAGTTTAGAAATTCTCATTTCTAATAAACCTTGTGCTTCTTTTGCTGCATCGTATTCAGCATTTTCAGATAAATCTCCTTTGTCTCTTGCTTCTGCTATATCTTGAGATGCTTTTGGACGCATTACACTTTTTAAATGATCCAATTCATCTTTTAATTTTTTTAATCCTTCTGCTGTATAATAAGATACTTTACTCATAACTTCGTCGTTTATATAAATACAAAAAATCCCATCGGGACGGGATTTCTTATTACAAATATACTATTATTTTTAATAGTACATAATTATATGTTAATCATATAGAATCCAATTTTTAAATAATTTAATTTTGTTTCACTAATCATTTCCAAAATAATGAAAAAAATTCTGTTCCTAATCGTATGTGTAGCTGCTCTTTTTTCTTGTAGCGATAATAATACAAGTAATAAAAACCCAAACATTCCCAGTTATTCGGTCAATGCTTATCTAAATACTACTTTGCCTTTATACAATAATCTAAAGTTTGTCAGCAATCCTGTTTTTGTTCCCAATGAAGGTGCCAAAGGTTTAATTGTAATGAAAACCGGTGAAGGTACTTATAATGCATTTGATGCTGCATGTCCAAATCAGGCGTTCAATTCTTGTGTAGCTATGACGATAGACGGAATAAATGCTGTTTGCTCTTGCGACAAAAGTGCTTACAACCTATTTACCGGACTTGGAGGTCTGGAATATCCAATGAAACAATATCGTGTTGAATTTAGCGGAACTGTCGTTCATGTCTACAACTAATAAAAATACAAAAGCCTGAAATTCTAAATTTCAGACTTTTTTTTTGGACTCTTTTTAGATTCACTTAAAACTTCAATGTCAATCCCGCAAGGAAATTGATTCCTGCCTGTGGATAATAATATGGATAAATGTCATACATATAACCATTTGAAGAATACTTCTTATCTAAAAAGTTATTTACCAAACCTGTAATCAAAATTGATTTAAAAACAGACTTAGGCTTTATTTCGTACGAAACATTCAAATCGTTTATAAAATAATCTGCTAATTTAGCTTCCGGCAATTCTACATTGTTCATGTATTGTTCACCAACGTATTTTTGCAATAAGGAAAGGTGCAAATTACTAATTGGACTGTAGACAATAATATTTCCTGCAATTACAGCCGGAGAATACGCAATCTTTGTAGTTCCGTAATTTTGCCCAGCGACAGCTAAATCCACATTTTTATTATCACTTAAAGTAAAGTTAGGTCTAAGAATAAATTTTTCGGAAAGTTTAATGGTCGCATCAACTTCAAATCCTAGTCGATAACTTTTTTCACTGTTAGAACGAATGGGAGCTCCAACCTCATCTAGTGTTCCCGTTAAGATTAACTGATCCTTATAAGCCATATAATAGAAGTTAGAACTCAATTGAAAACGCTCTGAATTGAATCTCCATCCTAATTCGAAATCATTTAATTTCTCCGGTTTTACATTTCCACCTTCGTAATCTGTTCTGTTTGGTTCACGATTCGCTCTGGCATACGAAAAGTAAAGTGTGTTTTTCGTATCTAATTCATAGTTTAAACCTGCTTTAGGATTAAAGAAATTGAAGCTGTCATCTACCAAACCTGTTTCGGCACCATTGGCTTTATACGTTACATTACGATATTGCAAATCGCCATAAAAACTAAGTTTTTCAGTGAATTGATAATTTGCTTTTGCAAAAATATTACCGTCTGTTTTTGCTGAAAAATCATCGTAATAATGATCTCCCAATTCTGACTGAGAAGCATATCTTGCCCAAATTACTTTTCCGAAATGATCTCCTTCGTACTTATTCCATCCTCCGCCAAAAATTACATCCAGTTTTTCCTCTTTGTATTTCACAGAAAATGTTGTTCCGTAGAAATCATTGTCCAACCATTTTTGACGTATCAAATCCGTTGTAGTGACATTAGCAACCGGCGATAAATTGTATTCAGCCATGTCTGCATCTTCCTTGTAGTTTTCAAAGTAGCCTTTCCCTTTAGTATAATGAAAAGCTAAATTAGTGCTCCATTTGTCTGAAATAGATTCACTCCAGTGCAATTGATAATGATCTTGTTGGTAATTATCGGTTTCATTATCATAAAAACGAGTATTTCCAAACTCATCTGTGTAGATACCTGCTGAATTAAATTTTCGATTTTCCTTTAATGTCTCCCCATCAATTCCGTTCCAGGACTGATATGTTTTTTGAGTACCTCCAAAAACCAACGCTTTTATTAAAGTCGTTTTACCTACATAAGTTCCCTGTAAAAAATAAGATTTTAGATCTGAACTTCCTCTGTCAATATATCCGTCTGATTTAATGGTCGACAAACGTCCTGCAAGTTCGAAATGATCATTTAGTAAACCGGAACTAAACTTTACAGTATTTTTTCTGGAATTGAAACTTCCGTACGAACTTGAAACTTCGGCGCTTGCTTTAGCAGCATAATTATCTGTCAGCATGTTTAAACTTGCTCCAAAAGCACCGGAACCGTTTGTTGAAGTTCCAACACCACGCTGCAACTGTAAGCTTTCTACAGACGAAGCAAAATCGGGCATGTTTACCCAAAATGTTCCTTGACTTTCAGAGTCATTATACGGAATACCGTTGATGGTAACATTGACTCTTGTAGCATCGCTACCACGAACTCTGATTCCTGTGTAACCTAGTCCGTTTCCTGCATCAGAGGTTGTTACTACAGATGGCAGATAATTCATTAAAATTGGAATATCCTGTCCCAGGTTTCTGAATTTAATATCTTTTTTATCTAAATTACTAAAAGTAACAGGCGTTTTTGTAGTAACACGAATAGCAGAAACCAACACATTATCTAATTGATTGACTTGTGTAGAATCTTTTTCCTGAGCAAAAGAAAATAGAGAATAAAAAATAGAGAATAAAAGAAAGAAAATAGATTTGATTCCGGTTCTGTTTTGAACCTTTGAACCTTTGCAACTTAGTACATTACCTTGATAAGTACCTAAAAAAAATGTTTTCATCCGTAAAGAATTACGAATAAAAGGGGGAATTATTCTGTTGTTAAATTAATAAATTGTTCACGACAAAGTATATGCTCACGCTATGTATTTGTCGTTTTTTCCCTTAGCAACATTACTTGCTCAGGTTCGTTGGGTATGATCTCAGCTCGTTATTTAGAGCACCCCTTTGAGACAGTGCAAATCTAGGAAAGATTTTTAAATATTTAGATTGTTTGGCTATTAGATTTTTTAAATTAATTAAAAATCGAAAATGTCGATTAATCCAAATTTGGCTTTCTTCTGGATTGTTTTATTTCAGAAATATTCTTTTTGTCTTTGATTCTCTTTTTAATGACTGATTTCGGAATCTTGGTTGCTTTGCGCACTTTTGGTACAAACAAACCTTTTTTAATAATCTCCAAAAATCTTTTAATAACAATTTCTTTGTTTTTTATCTGACTTCTGTCTTCGTCGCAATTTAAAATCAAAACATTCTCAGTCGTTAAACGTGAAGCCAAATTAGTCAACAACAAGTTTTTTTCTTCTTCCGATACCGCTTGCGAAGCATTCAAATCATAGGTTAGAACAACCTTAGACGAAACCTTGTTTACATTTTGTCCGCCTGCACCGCTGCTTCTAACGGCTTTAAACGTTAATTCTGATATGATTTTGTCTGTATCCATTATTGTGGCTGATGCGCTGGTTTTAATAAATCGTTTACGGTTTTTACCGGATTAAAAGTAATTAATGGAACCGCAACAAAAATCGTTAGCCATTTTGCCATCGCTCCATTCCATAATCCAGGTAACTCATAATTTTTAACTGTTTTGCCTTCGACACTTTTTTCTACAATAAAGCCTGTTTTATGGTCAACAAACTTTGACAAATCAAACTTTTGATTTTTGTAGTTTTTGATTCCGCAAACCAAATCAACAGGATTAAAATGTGATGCTTCTGCTAAAATTTCAAGCTGTTTTTTATTCGTAAGATCCACTTGAGAGGTTTCTACAATTTGAAGTGATATCATTCCCTTCTCACTCATAACCCAAAACGGACCTCCTCCGGGTTCTCCTTCATTTCGAACCATTCCGCAAACTCGAATTGGTCTGTCTAACAATTCTTTAATTTTACTGATTTTATTTTCAAAAGTAAATTTATTAAAATCATTCGTTAATTCAATATTTAGCTTTTGAGTCAGGAAAGATACTATTTCAGTAATTTCGCTTTCAGAGATTTTTTGTTTATCAATGGCTTCGAGATAATGAAACACTTTTTGCTGAATCTCGATCAAAATACCCGCTAACGCTTTTTTGTATAATGCAATTTCCTCAATATGATTCTGAATTACATTGTCGATATTTTTAATAAAAATAATATCGCCGTCCAGTTCGTTTAAATTTTCGATAAGCGCGCCATGCCCTCCCGGTCTAAAAACAAGAGCATCATTTTTGTCGCGAACTATTTTATTCTTAGCATCAACAGAAATAGAATCTGTTCGCTTGTTTTGATACGAGTACCCAATATTAATTTGTGTACCTGACGATTGCTGCACTTTATCTTTTACGGCATCAACCGCTTTTTCAAATTGCGTCTGATGTGCTTCTGAAACTGTAAAATGCAAATGAGACACCTGCCCTGAGGTTGCATAATGAACGCATTCATTTAAATGCTCCTCAATTGGATTTGCAATATGTGTTTTGTATTGGTGAAATGGCAAAACGGCTTTTGGCTTATTTGCAAAATCAAAATAATCTGATGCTAATAATAGTTTTATAAAATAATAATTTTTGTAATCCCTGTCTAAACTTTCAAAATCAGAGTACACTTCTCTAAGCTTGTTGTCGACAGCTTCAAAAAATGGAAACTTGTCCATTGCTACAATAAAAATAGAAAGATTACTGTCTTTGGTTCTGTTTATATAAGCATTAATGGTTTCTTTTTTAACATTAAAATCATTTAAAAAAGCGCTCAAAAATTTAAACATTCTGCTTGCTGCACCGGATGCCGGAACAAACTTTTGAAGTTTTAATGTTTCTTTTTGCAGAGTAAAAAATTGGGCTTTATCCTGAAAATCCTCTTGTGATAGATTCAAAATTCCTTTATCGATCGTGGCCGGGCTTATCAGGTTGCTCTTTAAAATTCCTTTTTTAAAGATCCCCATTTGTTTCAAAACATTTTCGAACGGAATTCCATGTTTATAGATCTGAACAAAATCTGATGACGAGAAACCGTTTTCTTTTGCAAGAGTTAGGTTTTCGATAATATGAATGGCTTTTTCTAGTCGGCTTTTTTCATTACCTGATAAGGTGATAAAAGGCTTTTTGGTCTCTACTAAAGTTTGTTTAAAACCGGAGAAAACGGTTTCTCTTCCGTTTGGAGTATCTCTGATATCGTCTTTTTCCCAAGGAACATCAATATCTGTCAGGAAAAATAAATCATATTCATGCTCTAATGCTGCTTCGTGTAAAAGCGGGTCAGAGAATCCATAATACATTTCAGAAAAAACCTTCGTTACCAATAAGTTAGTATCACAAAACAAATATTTTTTTGCTGAAGCCAGTTTTTGATTTTCTAATGCAACCTGACCATACGCAATAGGCATCATATCATCTGCAATGCAAATGTGCTGGGTTTCTTCCCATTTAGTTTGCAAATAGTCACGTGCAAATTCCGGAACCCATTCGGTTTCGTAATATGCGGCAAGTTGTTTTGCTAAAGTAGTTTTCCCTGTACTTTCAGGTCCAAACAAAGCAATTTTTATGATATTTGTTTTTTGCTGTCTAAGATTTTTCTCCATTCTAAATAAGCTGAAATAGCTAATATTGTAAAAATTAAATATTGAAGTGACAGCATCCCTAAGCCGCGATAAGCATAAAGAGGCACAACAATAATATCACCAATAATCCAAAGTGTCCAGTTTTCGATTTTCTTTCTGGCCATGTACCACATTCCTGCAAAAAATATCCCTGATGAAATCATATCGACATAATTGTCGTTATTAATTTCATAATCAAAATATTTATAGATTCCGAAAACTACACAAACTGTTACTACAAACAATAAAACTCCGATTATTTTTTCGTTAAAATTTGTTCTCGTAATCGGTAAATTATCTTCTGCTGTTCCTCCTTTTCCCCATACATACCATCCGTAAATACTCATTACAGAGAAATAAGCATTGATAATCATATCGCCTATATAACCCGCAACATACAAAAGATATACGGATATAACGGTGGCGATTAATCCTGTAGGATATACCCAAATATTTTCTTTTTTGGCAAACCAAACACTCAAAATCCCAAATACAAAGACTAAAAACTCTAGAGCAATGTGCCATAAAGGAGCATTTTTGTAACTATCGAGAAAAAAGTCAATCATCTTGCGGTATTTTTTATTGTTATATTAACCTTGTGTGTCAAAAAAATGACTGTTATTTTCAAAAGCTGTTCCTATAACAACTACATCAGCACCGGCATTGTACGCAGTTTGAATTCCCTGCAAATCTACAATTCCTCCTCCAACAATTATAGGAATTTCAACACTTTGGCTAATTAATGTAATCATCTGTGAGGGAACTGCTTTTTTTGCACCGCTTCCGGCCTCCAGATAAATTAATTTATTCCCTAACATTTCCCCTGCTTGCGCAGTTGCCAAAACCAAATCCAGATTCTGACGATCGAGCGGTTGTGTTTTACTAACTCTTGCCACAGCCGTTTCGTTTCCGCTTTCTATCAGAATATAACCGGTAGAAATAACCTCCAAATTTGTTTTTTTAAGAATTGGTGCTGCCTGAACCTGATATTCGATAAGATAATCAGGATTTCGTCCTGATAATAATGACAAAAATAAAATAGCATCTGCCTGCGCTGAAATCTGAGAAGGATCTCCCGGAAATAGTATAACGGGTAATGTTGTTTTTTGTTTGAGCATTGCCATCAGATCCTCCAGAATAGTAGCCTGAACAATACTGCCTCCAACAAAAATATGTGTCGCAGGCGATTGGTTTATTTTGATTATTAAATGATCTAAATTTTCCCAAACAATTTTATCTGGATCTAAAAGAATAGCCAATAATTTTTGACGTTCTTTCTTTGCTTCTACTATTTGTTGGTATATGTTGGGCATTTTTTGTGGCATATTGGGCGTAAAAGTAAAAGTTTTTTAATGTAGAAGAACTATTTTGAATGAATTATATTTGCGTGACACCTTTCGTGAACTAAAGAAACTGAATTATGATTACTACTGAATTGCTGGAAAAACATGGTGCTTTGAAAAAAATGTTCGCTAAAAACGAAACTATTTTTGGAGAGGGAAATTTACCTTCGCACTATTATCAGATTGTATCCGGCGAAGTAAAAATGTGTAACTATAATGATGATGGACGCGAATTCATTCAGGGTATTTTTTACAAAGACCAGTCTTTTGGCGAACCTCCTTTGTTTCTAAATCAAAATTATCCTGCCAACGCGATTGCAGTTGAAGGTTCTGAAGTTCTTATTCTTCCTAAAAACAATTTCATGAAACTGCTGGAAGAAAATCCGGCGGTGAGCATTAAAATCATTGAGCATTTAGCACAGCGATTGTATTATAAATCGGTTATGGCTGTAGAAATATCTACACAGGAACCCGAGCACCGAATTCTAAAATTAATAGATCATGGTATTGTTTATTTCAATTTTAAAAAAGACGAGAATGGTCACCTCATTAACTTTACCAGACAACAGATCGGAGATTTAACGGGTTTGCGGGTTGAAACGGTAATCAGAGCTATTAAATCTCTTGAAAAGAAAGGCGTTTTGAAGATTATTGACCGTAAAGTATACCGATAAAAAAGATATTGTTTTATGATTTAAATCATAAAGTGGAGATATAAAGTGGACGTAACTTTGTTGTAATAAAAACAAATAACATTATGACACTTTATCACACAATATTCGAAAATTTCAATAAAAATTATATTGGTTCTGCAACAATGGCTGTAATTGGTCAAAGCTGTTTAGGTGCTGCTGCAGCAATGTATATTTTATCTCACGGAACATCAATTGGTCAAATGATTCAGCTGGCCATTATTGTCTTAGCGTGTATATTGGCTAATACTTCTATTTTAGCACAAATGAAACACAAAGTAGTTTTTAATTTTATAGTTACAAGTATTACATTGAGTATTTTACTCATATTATTGAATAACTTTATACTATGAGAAAACAAATAGAAAACAGAGCTGATGTTTCTTTTTTAGTGCATCAGTTTTATGATAAAATAAGAGCCGATCAAGAAATCGGCTTTTATTTTAATACTATAATCAAAGATTGGGATGCACACTTAGAGAAGCTAACCGATTTTTGGGAAACTAATTTGTTTGCTGTCAAAAAATACAAGGGCAATCCTAATGAAGTACACAATAAAGTCGATTCGCATTTTGAAGGAAAAATAACTTCGAATGAATTTGGAATCTGGCTTAATTACTGGTTTCAAACCTTAGACGAGCACTTTGAAGGCGAAAACGTAGAAACACTAAAACGACGTGCCAGAAAAATGGGAACATTCCTGTTTGTTAATATGTTTGAACATCGCAATAAAATAGCTTAAAATCCGTATAAATCCGCGTTTTCGCAAAGCGAATCTGTATCATCCGCGTTTCATAAAAAGCAAAGTAACTACAATCTTGTATTTTCGAATTCAAGGAAGTCTAAGAACAAATAAAGCTATAACGAGAATCCAAATCTTTGTCGAGTTTCTTGCGAAGATTTACTTCGTCTGTTCGCTATCGCTCGAGTCTCCTTACGTCGAAACGACAAGATTGTGTATAAACTTAGGGTACAATCTATTTCTCAAAAGCATACACTAAGCTAAACTTACCATCAAAATTACTGGATTCTATTTCTTCGTACTGTACGTTGAAATCTTTGATCAGATCATCAAAATGAAGGCTGGCTTGTGTTTGATTATTTTCCAGTAAAAAGTCTTTTACTTTTATATGATCTTTAAAACTGATTCCTTTTTCGTTTCTGATTTTAAAGATGGCTTCTTTTGCTCCCCAGATTACAGTTAGTTTTTTAACGTACTGTTCTATATTATTTTGGTCCAGGTAATCAAACTCACTATCTACAAATTTATCAGCGATGCGAATGATTTTTTCGCGCTGCAATTCCATATCGATTCCTACTGTTTCCTGACTAATGATAATTGCCGCAAAATGATACGAATGGGTTATGGAAATATAATTATCACAATCAAAATAAGGTTTTCCAAATTCATCATAATGCAAGTCTTTATCTGTAAATCCCATTTCCTGAATAAGCATACGAACACTTAAAAAAGCACGCTGATGCATTTGAGATTTCATTTTGTCTAACCTCAACTGTGTTTTTTCTTTTAGAACTACCTGACTTACTAATTCTTCGTAAGATTCTGTTATTTCCCAAACTAGGATTTTGGTAGTTGCATTGCATTGTATGGTTTGAAATAAAGGCATGCTTATTTAATTATGAATTGTGAGTTATGAATTATGAATTGTTTTTGCTGATGAAAAACTAAACTTTTTATTTTAATTGTGAGTTATGAATTATGAATTGTTTTTACTGATGAAAAACTAATCTTTTATTTTAATCATGAACTTTGAATTGTGAATTGTTCTGCTGATGAAAAACTAAACTTTTATTTTAATTATGAACTTTGAATGCTTTTCTTGTTTCCTGATGAAAACTAAACTTTTGCTTTTGTACCTGGTTTTTTAGCCCTGATGGAAACGGCATCCTTTTTCTGGCGATCTTTAGCCAGGAAAAGATAAAGTGTACAGCAGGAATCAGCTCCTCACTTTTATTACCTTGATTCTAAAAACTGTTATTTAACTAATACACTAAAGATTAAGAAATTAAACATTTCACAAATCTCACAGAAATTAGTAAAAATGAAAAAGTTATTACGTAAATTTGCAAAAATTTTACAATTACAAATATACGATAAATGAGTACTACAACTACGCCTTTTGTGGCTTTCAAAGTAAAAGACATTTCTCTAGCAGCTTGGGGAAGAAAAGAAATTGAACTGGCTGAAGCTGAAATGCCAGGTTTAATGGCGCTTCGTGCTGAGTATAAAGACGAACAACCTCTTAAAGGTGCTCGTATCGCTGGATGTCTGCACATGACGATTCAAACTGCTGTTTTGATCGAAACTTTAATTGCTCTTGGTGCTGAAGTTACTTGGTCTTCTTGTAACATTTTCTCTACTCAGGATCAGGCTGCTGCTGCTATTGCTGCTGCTGGAATTCAGGTGTATGCATGGAAAGGTCTTGACGAAGAGTCTTTTGACTGGTGTATTGAGCAAACTTTATTCTTTGGTGAAGACAGAAAACCATTGAACATGATTTTAGATGATGGTGGTGATTTAACTAACATGGTTATAGACCGTTTCCCTGAATTGGTTCCTGGAATCAAAGGATTGTCTGAAGAGACTACAACTGGTGTTCACAGACTTTACGAAAGAGTAAAAGCGGGAACTTTACCAATGCCTGCAATCAACATTAATGACTCTGTTACTAAATCTAAATTTGATAACAAATACGGTTGTAAAGAATCTGCTGTAGATGCTGTTCGTCGTGCAACTGACTTAATGTTAGCTGGAAAAAGAGTAATCGTTTGTGGTTATGGTGATGTTGGAAAAGGAACTGCTGCTTCTTTTAGAGGTGCTGGATCTATTGTAACTGTTACTGAAATCGATCCTATTTGTGCACTTCAAGCTGCAATGGACGGTTATGAAGTTAAAAAATTAAATACTGTAATTGCTAATGCTGATATCATCATTACAACTACTGGAAATAAAGATATCGTTCTTGGAGAGCACTTCGAGCAAATGAAAGACAAAACTGTTGTTTGTAACATCGGACATTTTGATAACGAAATTGATATGGCTTGGTTAAACAAAAACCACGGTGCATCTAAAATCGAAATCAAACCACAAGTTGACAAATATACTATTGCTGGTAAAGATATCATTATCCTTGCAGAAGGTCGTTTGGTAAACCTTGGTTGTGCTACAGGTCACCCAAGTTTTGTAATGAGTAACTCATTTACTAACCAAACTTTGGCGCAAATCGAATTATGGAAAAACAGTGCTGCTTACAACAATGACGTTTACATGTTACCTAAACATTTAGATGAAAAAGTTGCTGCTTTGCACTTAGCTAAATTAGGTGTTGAATTAGAAGTTTTACGTGATGACCAAGCTGCTTACATTGGTGTTGAAGTAAAAGGACCATTCAAACCAGAATACTACAGATATTAATTTATTTTAGATTTCTGAATTTAGATTTTAGATTTCTTTAATCACTATATCAACCCCGGCAAGTTTTTTAAACTTGTCGGGGTTTTGTTTTTTTTTATAGATCAATCTAAAATCCGAAATCTAAAATCTAAAATTACAACTCCTCAATTATTAAATTAACTAGATCTTCACAGATTTTTCTGTTTATAATTTTATTTTTGAAGTATTGAATTCAATTAAAAACTACCCAACCAAAATGATCGAACAAATTTCATGTGCGCTTCACGGCACAAAAGATATGTCTTTTGCGTGCATACATATTGCAATGGCTATAGATGAAAAAGAAAAAGTCGGTTTCTTTTATTCAGAAGCTGAGGAGGATCTTCCGCAAATTGCATGGTGTGGCGACTGCGAGCAATGGCTTTTGGATAATGGCGAAGAATGGACAGACACTTTTCAAACACTTGCTGATTTCAAAATGTTATGTGCGGATTGTTTTGATGAAGCAAAAAATAACGAATCAGAAATTCATATCAGATAAATTCAATTCTCATGAAAAAAATATTTTTCCTTTTTACATTTCTTATCCTGAATTCTTCGGTATTTGCGCAGCATGATGATGCATGGATTGCCTTTTGGAACAAAGACACCACGCTTATCGGGTTTAAAGATAAAAATGGCGTGATCAAAATAGAGCCTAAATTTATGGGTTTTACAACCGCACGAAAATTTGAAAGTATTATAGCGGTTACAGAGGAAAAAAATAACAAATGGGACAACTACTATCTAACCAAACAAGGAAAAATAGTGGGACGTGACAGTTTGTATACTTTTGACAATGGTCCTGATTCTGAAAATGAAGGTTTCATTAGATTTCGTGATCCAAAAACGGATAAAATGGGATTTTTTAATGGCGAAGGAAAAATTGTAATTCCTGCTGAATACAGCAATTTGTCTAAAGTACAAAACGGAATGATTGTCGCGCTGAAAGGCGCTGAAAAAGTAATGGCCGGATTTGATGGTCACTTTAGCTGGGCGGGTGGCAAAGATTATCTGATTGACACTCAAAACAAAATTCTAATTGAAAATTTTGAATACAATGACCAGCTGAATTTTTATTCGCTTCAAAAAAGTAAAGAGCCCACCAAAGACGAAATAAGAGATAATTTTCGTAGTGTTGATGGCGAATATTATTCGTTTATAAATTTTGATAAAGAGTTTAATCATTGGTTAAAAAACACTATCCTTACTGATTTATCCAAAGCTAATTTAGAGAAACATGCGATGAATACTATAACGTATTGGAAAGAACCGGATGGCTGGATAAATGCGCCTAAAACAAAATTTATTCATCAGAATTACACTTATTTAAAACAGAAATTGCAAGAACTTAAAAACCCAAAATGTGATTATTTTGTATCAACTGATGGTTTAAATCAGTTTATTTTTGAATCTAGCGAATATGATTTTTATTTCAACAATTCCAACGAATCTATCGAGTGGAAATATCCTGTGAAGAATATTGTAATTAATCCGAAAAACAAATCGGAACTTAAACAAGATCATATTCAGTTTTTGAGAACAGATGATGGTTATAAACTGCTTTGTGTGTCGGCTCAAAAAGACAATCTTAAATAGTTATTTTTCGCTTTAAAGCGTAACTTTAGGGCAACTTTGCAAAACGTTTCTCATGAAAAACTTTCTGTTTTTATTCTTTGCCATAATTTTCGAAATCATAGCGACTTCGGCATTAAAAAAGTCTGAAGAATTCACCAAACTAATTCCGAGTATTATTACCATTATTGGATATTGTGGTGCTTTTTACTTTTTAAGTTTCGCGATCAGAACCATTCCGGTTGGAATTGCATACGCAATTTGGTCGGGTGTTGGTATTGTATTAATCACGATTATTGGCGCCGTGTTCTTTAAACAAATTCCCGATTTACCTGCCATAATTGGTTTAGCCTTAATTATAGTTGGCGTTATTGTAATTAATGTTTTTTCTAAAACTACAGCGCATTAAAATGTTTCAGGTTTAAAGTTTCAAGTTTTGCAGCAACGTGAAACCTGAAACTTGAAACAACAAAAACAAAGGAAACAAAGAAAACACCGCAAGTTTCGGATTTTATGCCTGCAGAAACCTATCGATATTTGCATTATAAAATGAATCGAAAATGAACACACAGGAAAACATCAATTACAATCGTATTGCTGCTGCTATCGATTATATCAAAGTAAATTTTAAAGAACAGCCCAATCTGGATCAGGTTGCTGAGGAGGTGCATTTGAGTCCGTTTCATTTTCAGCGATTGTTTACGGATTGGGCAGGAACGAGTCCGAAGAAATTTTTGCAATACATTAGCGTCGAACACGCGAAACGAATTCTAAAAGAAAATCAAGACACTCCTTTATTTGATGTTGCTTTTGATACCGGACTTTCGGGAACAAGCCGTTTGCATGATTTGTTTGTGAATATCGAAGGCATGACACCGGCAGAATACAAAAACGGAGGTAGAAACTTAGCTATAAATTTTAGCTTTGCTGAAAGTCCGTTTGGGAACATAATTGTAGCTTCTACTTCGAAAGGTGTTTGTTTTATGGCTTTCGCCGAAGAAGAAGCAATTGGCCTACAGGAACTAAAAAACAAGTTTCCGAATGCTTCCCTCACGAGAAAATTAGATTTAGTACAGCAAAATGCCTTGTTCATTTTTCAGAATGACTGGAGCAAATTAGCCGAAGTAAAACTACATTTAAAGGGAACTGATTTCCAATTGAAAGTTTGGGAAACTTTGCTTAAAATACCAATGGGACAATTGTCGACTTATGGCGCAATTGCGCAGCAAATAGAAAAACCAAAAGCTTCAAGAGCTGTAGGAACTGCGATTGGGAGTAATCCTGTGGCGTTCCTGATTCCGTGTCATCGTGTTATTCAGTCTTCCGGAACTTTTGGCGGTTATATGTGGGGCAATACGCGAAAGACCGCTATTATTGGCTGGGAAGGTGCGCAATGTGACGAAAAATAAAGCAACTATCAAAAAGAAAAAAATGGATTTATTTAGTACTGAAACAAACGAAACTACGAATCTGCTTCCTGAAGGTGGAACGGTAAACTATTATGGTAAATTATTTTCGAGAGAAGATGCGAATCGATATTTTGATGTTTTGCTTAACGATATCGAATGGAAAAATGATCAGGCTATTATTTTTGGAAAACTAATTTTAACCAAACGAAAAGTAGCGTGGTATGGCGATTCTGATTTTGAATATACATACTCCAACACCACAAAAAGAGCGTTGCCCTGGACAAAGGAACTTCTGGAATTGAAAGCGGTTATTGAAGAAAAAACAGGCGAAACCTTCAATTCCTGCCTGCTCAATTTATATCATTCCGGTGATGAAGGAATGGCGTGGCACAGCGATGGCGAGAAAGATTTAAAAAAAGATGGTGCTATTGGTTCTGTGAGTTTTGGAGCTGAACGCAAGTTTGCTTTTAAACATAAAGAAACGAAGGAAACGGTTTCTCTAATTTTAGAACACGGAAGTCTTCTGGTTATGAAAGACACTACACAAACGAATTGGCTTCATCGTTTACCGCCTACCAAAACGGTTTTTAAACCACGCGTGAATCTGACTTTTCGAACAATTGTGAAATAATCTTACCAGCCCTGATTGAGTCCGTTTTTAAGGACTTCTTCGTACCTGTCCTTATCAAAACTGTACAGATTAGGCGCTTTGTGTGCAACGTTACTTTTCTTTTCGTCCAGCTTTGTTAAGATTCCGATGTTGGTTATTTTGCGTAAAAAATTGCGCCTGTCGAGTTTTTTATCCAAAATGGTTTCATATAACTTTTGAAGTTCCGGCATTGTAAATTTTTCGGGAAGTAAATTATATCCTATTGGCATTAAATTCAATTCGATTCGAAGTGTGGCGAGTGCTTTGTCAAGAATTTCTTTGTGATCCAGAATAAGTTCGGGTACTTCTTTATGATCGATCCATTCTATTTTTTCTTTACTGTTTTCTTTATGCGGAATCGCTTTTAAAAAATCGACTAAAGCATAATATCCAATAGTCACAAAACGTTGGGCAAACCATTTTCCGGCTTCTTTAGGAATTTTATAATATTCTAAAACTAAATCATTAAAATGTTTATCGTTTCGTTTTACACGTCCAAAAGTAGAAAACTGTCTCAAAAATATACCTTCCATTCCGGTACGATCGTTTAGAACTGTAATAGCAGCAGTATCTATATCCTGTTCCAGCGGAACAAATCCGCCCGGCAAAGACCATTTCTCTTCGTAGGGCGTTTTTATCAGCAAAACTTTGAGCTGATTGTCATGAAATCCAAAAATAACACAATCGATAGAAAGTCCTGGCTGGTAATTTTCGCTATTTTCTATTATTCCCTTCGGCATAGTACATCTTCTTAAAACGATATTTTGACTTTCAATTAACCTGCAATGTAAGTCATTTTTATAAAATAAATTTCACTTTAATTAGCTTGAACGTTAACTTTTGATCAAAATTAGCAAAAAAAACAGTTTTTCGACCTGCATAAATTTTAGTTAAAATTGAATTTGAATTGAAAAAATAATTACATTGCGTCATAATAACACAGTTAATACAAAAATGTTGTTATGTCGCTATAAAAGAACGAATTAAACTACAATTATTAAGTTTGTTTGTAGTTTATTTAATCAAAATGAAAAGTTGAATTTTAATGCAAGAGACATGATTACCAGTCCAATAAAAAAAATAAATGAAAAAATTAGAATTAAAATCTGGACTTCATTCGGATTTGTTTCTAAGACGTATCTTTTAGAAGCTTCTCTTAAATATAGTGAAGAACAGGAGCGAATTTTCAATGAGATGATTGTTGAAACAGAAGCAAAAGATAAAAAAGCAAAACGCGAAGCTTTTGACAAAGCATTGTTTGCTTCGTATAAAGGAATTGGAGCGATGGATTTTATAAATACAGTGCTAAAATAATTCAGAAGATTTAAAATACGCATTTATTCAGTACTAATGACTTCCTGTACCTGGGTTGCTCATTAGATTTTTAAAAAACCTTGCTCGCCAGCCAGGTTTTTTTATTTTACGGCAGAATGTAATATATCGTTTGTAGATTGAGTTTTAGTTCTGAAACTTTTTAATCACAACTTTTTAACATTCAATTAATTATATTTTTCATTTTCAATAATAACCTACTTTTTTAAAAAATAATTGTTCATGTCGTTAAAAAAACAGAATTTTAATACCAAAAAACTGACCTCATAAAACCTTCTACTTTTACCTTGCCGCAAAAGTATAAGAGGCATTAGATTGCCAATTTCATACACAATCAAATAACAATCAAATAAATAATGGAGAATATCATCCAACCCGATCATTACAAAATTGATAAACCGGCTTCATGGGCTGCAAATATAGATGACAATCAACTTGTTGAATACATTCAGGAATCAGACTTTTCGAGACAGCAAACAGAGGAAGGACGTGATTACTGTTTTTTCTTAGATAAAATATATTACACAAGCGACCAAGAAAACAGTGAATATGCGTGCATGGCGTATACACTAAATGAACCGTCGAATTTAGAAAGAGCTTCTGTAACCGATGTGGTTGTAGAAGAAAATGAAACTTACATTATACACAGAATTAGTGTTCTGCGTGAAGGTGTTTTAGTCGATAAAATTGCAGATACTAAAATCAAAGTATTGGATAGCGAAAACCAAAGTGGCGGTGGCGTTTTAAGCAGTAATAAAAAAATCAATATTACGATAAAAGACTTACGCTTGTATGATGTGCTTATCATGGAAGATTCAAGAGTGAAAGTTTTTACAGAGCGTGACTTCCTTCGCAAAGAATTTTCAAAGTTTGTCTGGATTAGTCCGGATAGTTATTGGGCGTACGGAAATTATAAATTTACTTTTTTTAATGACCGTGAAAAAACCATTGCTTACAAGAAAACGTTTTTCAGAGACGAAGAAGAAAATGTATTAGAACCGGAAATTAATTACTTGAAAAAAGGAGAGAAATTCATTATCGACAAACAAAACTACATTAACTATGTCGATTCTAATCGCGAAATTTCTTCTTATATCGATTTTGCTACAGAGAGTAACTGGAATGATTTGTCTAATTATATCGCTCCAATTTATGACGACATTTTTAGTAAAGCTTCTTTAAAAGACTTTGCTCCTGCTTTAGTTGAAAAACTGGATAATATCAGCAGTAAGGATGAACAATTGCAATTTGCCATAGATTATGTGCAAAACCACATCAATTATATTTACAATGCTGATGAGATGAACGGTCACAAACCGCAGGAACCTTCTTTGACATACGAAAACAAACAAGGTGATTGCAAGGCAAAATCTGTGCTTTTAAAAGTAGTTTTAGATTACATAGGTGTTGACTCTGCTGTTGTACTGGTGAATTTTAATACGGATTATTATATCAAATATTATTTACCATCGCTGCTTACTTTTAATCATGTTATTGTAAAAATCAATTATAAAGACGAGACTTATTTTATCGATGCTACGACACGTGATGAATTTGGATTGATCGAAAATCGCGGTTATATCTTTTTTCAACACTATCTTGAAGTTAAACCAAATCAGGATTTGCAAATAAAGAAACCGCATCGCTTTGCTTATAATTGTATTGATGAAAAATCGGAATTGAAGGTTCAAAACAACATTGGTGAACTTACGTCGATTACTACTTACAAAGGAAATCGCGCGAATTACATGCGCAAGTACTTTAAAAACAATAATAAAAGAGAAATCATTGACAGCTGGAATAGTTATTATTTCTACACGCTAAATTACAACAATGACAGAAACGGAACTGATGTAAGAAGCATTTTTAAAGATGCTAAAATCGAAATTATAAGTGATAACAAACAATTAAACGAATATACGATTCAGTATAAATCGACGATTGAAAATCCTTATTTTACAGATAGCGAAAAGAATCGTTTCCTGATGTATTTTGACCGAAATCTGATTAAAAACAATGCTCGCGATTTTATGCACAAAGACATTTTGTTCTGGCATAACTTCGACAATGAAAAATATGAGTTTACGTTATCGACAGATCTAAAAATAGATACAGACGAAAAATTCACAGTACAGGAATGCACGATCAACAATCCTTATTTTGATTTTACAAGCCGTAAAAAAATTACCAAAAATAGCGGAACAATTTTTATCGATTACAAACCATTGGTTAACATCGAAATTCCGAATGCTGATTTTGAAGACTTCAGAAATGCGCATCATACTGTTTCAGACAGTAATTTTGGAATTGGAATTGATATTCTGGAAGAAGGTTTAATGAATCGTCTGAAGTTTAGTTTCAAGAAATTTATTAAATAATAAATACAAAAATGGGGCTTAATTGCCCCATTTTTATTTTAATCTCTTCTTAAAAATTATTGAAGTTCAAAATCAGATTTAAGTTTAATATCTGCTGATGAAGCACCAATCATAACTTCAAAATCTCCCGGTTCAGCAATCCATTCTAACTTACTGTTGTAGAAAGAAAGTTTTTCTTTGTCTATGGTAAATTCGATAGTTTTAGACTCTCCTGCATTCAATTTGATTTTTTGAAAGTCTTTTAATTCTAAAACAGGTCTGACTACGGATCCGAATTTGTCTTTTAGATAAAGCTGAACGACTTCTTCTCCTGCTACTTTTCCAACATTTGATAACTGAAAGGAAACTTTAATGGTTTCATTACTTTTAATTTTAGTCGATGATAATTTTAAGTTTGAGTAATTGAATTTTGTATAACTCAAACCATGTCCAAACGCATATTTAGGCGAGTTTTTCAAATCGATGTAAGCAGAAACGTAGTTGGTTTCACTTTCATTTTTCGCTGGTCTTCCTGTGCTGTAATGATTGTAATAAATAGGAATTTGCCCTACTTCTCTAGGAAATGTCATTGGCAATTTTCCAGACGGATTGTAATCTCCAAATAATACATCTGCAATCGCATTTCCTGCCTCTGTTCCTAACCACCATGTATATACAATTGCCGGAACATTATCTGCTGTCCAATTAAAGACAAGGGGTCTTCCAGCATTTATCAACACAACAACTGGTTTTCCGGTTGCCTGAATCGCTTTTACCAAATCTTCCTGAACACCCGGCAAATGAAGATTGCTTCGGCTTTTAGCTTCACCGCTCATATCACGTTTTTCTCCAATACTTAGCACCACAACATCTGCTTGTTTTGCAGTTGCAACAGCTTCTGCAAAACCTGCTTTATTATCGCCTTCTACTTCACAGCCTTTTGCGTAAAGCAATTTGGTATTTTTACCTACTTTATTTTGCAAACCATCCCATTGCGAAACGATCCATTTACTATAATCTACTTCCGGTAATTCTACAGACCAGAATCCCATATTTTCTTTGTACTCTTTTACCATTGGCCCGATAAAAGCAATTGTTTTCACACTTTTAGAAATAGGCAAGGTCTGATTATCATTCTTTAATAAAACAATACTTTTTTGTGCTACTTCAAGTGCCGCTTTTCTGTGTTCAGGATTGTTTAGCGCTTTCTCGGCTCTTTTATCATCTGAATATTTATATGGATCATCAAATAAGCCTAATTCATACTTCTTGCGTAAAATACGTTTCACTGCATCATCAATCAACGCAATCGATACTTTACCTTCTTTTACCAATTCGGCTAAGTTATAACGATACGCATTACTTTCCATATCCATATCGCTTCCTGCGGTAATGGCAGAAAGTGCTGCTGCTTTAAGGTCTTTACTGTAACCGTGTGCTACCATTTCTCCAATTGATCCCCAATCTGAAACTACGAATCCCTGAAAATTCCATTTTCCTTTTAAGATATCACGTTGTAAGTAAGCATTTCCGGTTGCCGGAATTCCGTTTATGTCATTAAATGAATTCATAAAAGTTGCTGCTCCGGCATCTAAAGCAGCTTTAAAAGGCGGTAAATACGTTTCCCAAAGCATTCTCTCGCTCATGTCTACAGAATTGTAATCTCTTCCGCCAACAGCAGCCCCGTAAGCAGCAAAGTGTTTTACACACGCCATTACGGAGTTTAAATCGCCTAGTTTATTTCCTTGAAATCCTTTTACTCTTGCATAAGCAATTTTAGATCCCAGATACGTATCTTCTCCGGCACCTTCCATTACACGTCCCCAACGCGGGTCACGACCAATATCGACCATTGGTGCAAAAGTCCAGTGAATTCCGCTTGCAGAAGCTTCTGTCGCAGCTACTCTTGCCGCTAATTCTATTGCCGGAAGATCCCAGCTTGCTGCTTCTGCCAATGGAAGTGGAAATGTTGTTTTGTAACCATGAATAACATCCTGACCAAACAACAACGGAATTTTAAGACGTGACTGCATGGCTAATTCCTGATATTGTCTGGTATATTTTGTACCAACAACATTCAGCATCGAGCCTATTAAGCCTGCTTTTATTTCTGCTTGTTTGTTTGAATTTATGGTAATGGGTCCTGTAGCGGCGTTATCACCTGTGTATTGATTAAGCTGACCTATTTTTTCTTCAATGGTCATTTTTTTCAACAAAGCATTTACTTTTTGATCTATTGTTTCTTGTTGTGCGGCCGCAAAAAACGAGATCATCAACAAGGTAAATGTGGTTAGTTTCTTCATTGTATTTTAATTAATTTCTATATAAACCGGTAAGTGATCTGATGGATATTTTAAATCTTTTGAATCACTTAAAGTGGCATGCTTTTGAATTGTTAATCCGCTATTTTTAGACACAAATATGTAATCTAAAAGTAAGGTAACAGGTTCATTGTGTTTAAAATCATTGAACGTTCCGGAGGGACCAAATGGTTTTTCTTTAGATACATCTTTAGTATCATCCATTACTTTTTTAATAGCGCCTATTTGTTTTGTTTCCGGCTCTGAATTGAAATCACCCATTAAAAAAGCAGGATAATTTTTAGTGTTTAATTCTTTCATTTTAGAAAGCGCCAATTCTACTCCTTTTACGCGTGCAATTTCACCCATGTGATCAAGGTGTAAATTAAAAACCCAAAACATTTTTTTTGTTTTCAGATCTTTAAAAAGTGCATAGGTACAAACTCTGTTACAAGCTGCATCCCAGCCTCTTGAAACTACATCTGGTGTTGCTGATAACCAGAATGTATTGGATTGTAAAACCTGAAAACGATCTTTTTTATAATAAATCTCGCAAGCTTCTCCTTTTCCTTCTTCTTCTCTCCCAACTCCAAATTTATTATAATTTGGTAAAGCAGCCGCTATCGCATCAACCTGATTGGGTAGTGCTTCCTGAACTCCAAAAATATCAGGACTGTAAAATTGTATTTGCGACGTAAAATAATCTTTTCGTTTTGACCATGCATTCTCTCCATCAGAATCGACATCAAGACGAATGTTATAACTCATTAATTTAATGCTTTGACCATAAGATAAAGAACTTACAAAAAGCAACACTGCAACTGCAATAAGGACATTTAATTTTTTCATATAAGATAGTTTTAGCCCGTAGAAGCGCCCATTTTTCAGGGTTTTCATGGAAAAAACTAATGTAATAAAATAATTAATCATACCTTTTACGTTACCGTTAATATTGTCTTTTTTAACATGTCATGAATCTTTAACTTACTTTTTTCTATGCTCCTTCAGTTCAAAATAGTTTAAGTTGAAGCCTCCCTTGTCAAAGACTAATTTTATTTTATTCGGTCCTTTGTTTAGAGCAATTTCCGGCAAAACAATCGTCGTCCATTTTTCATTTCCTCCAGTAACCGGAAGCAAGGTTATCGTGGACTTCTTTCCGTTATCCATTTCTAAATGAAGCTTTCCTTCCTGATTTTCTGAAGCGTAACGAAGCGCAACATTGTATTTGCCTTCCTTCGGAGCTTCAATTGTATATTGCAGCCATTCGCCATCTTCTATAAAAGAAACTTGATATCCGTTTGACTCAGCATCTTTGCAAGGCAGAATATCTACTCCGTCATTTCGCATCGTATTTCCTTTGTTCCACTCGTCAAAATTACCTGTTTCAACTCTGTAATTCACAAAATCTTTATCGGAATACGCTTTTCCGTTGGTACCTAAATCATAATGTGTTGCAAAAATTTTAGTACTCACTTTATGTTTTTTATAAGGCTTTGTGTCATCCGTTTGTACTTGTCTGAACATAGCATCAATTACATCTGATTTTACGGTAAGGTTTTCCATTTTATAATTATCTGCCATTTTCATCAATGCTTTTTTGGCAAATTCTGCAGTTGGTTTTTGACCTCCGTCTTTCCAGTATTTCAGTAAAACATCATAATCCTCAGTTTTAGTTACCGAGGTTACTCCTGCAATATTTTCGATTTTTTTCATTGGCCAAAAAGCCCATCCTATATTGTTTTTTTCTACTAATGAAAGTGCATCCTTAAACCAGACATTAGAGTTCTCTCCGCTTTCACCTAACCAGATGGGTACATTATATTCTTTTCTGTAATCCAGCATTTTCTGAATTGAAGCTGTGGTATTATAGTTCCAATACTTATGAAAACTAAGTGCCATATTTTCATCCCATAAAGGAAAAATTCCGTTGTAATTATTACCCCAGCAATTTCCTTCTATAAAAATTAAGTGATTGGTATCTACCTCACGAATGGCTTTGGTAACGCGAACCATTAAATCTCTCAAAGGTCCGTTTGAGTTTTCGTCACATCCATTTTTGTTGGTTCCGGTAAAATTCCAGTTAGGCTCATTGATAATGTCGTAAGCTCCAATCCATTGTTTATCTCTGTAGCGGGAAGCCAGCTTTTTCCAAAATGCAATCATTTTTTTCTGATTGGCTTCGCTCTCCCACAATGATGGTTTTGTGGTGTCATAATCTGAAATTGCAGCATCGTTACCTTGACCTCCAGGTGCAGCATGTAAGTCTAAAATCAGATACATTTTGTTTTCTGCACACCATTTTAATAAATTATCGGTCATGACAAAACCTTCGTCAATCCAAGTAATGGCTCCATTTTTTTCGTCCTCGATTGGTGGAGTGTACAAATTGTAATGCATAGGAAGCCGAATAGAATTGAATCCCCAGGCAGCTAACGAATCAACATCTCTTTTTGTGATTCCGTTTGCTTTGTAGGCAGCATAAAATTCTTTTGTAGTTTCTTCTCCAACAAGTTCTTTAATCTTTTGTCTGATCCTATATTGCGGACTGGCAAAAGATTGTGTTTGCAACATATATCCTTCCTGAACCATCCAGCCACCAACACCCAAACCTCTTAACAGCACATTTTTGCCATTACCATCAACAATATTTTGTCCGTCGCGGTGCAAAAATCCTTGTCCGAAAGTAGTTATTGAAAGTAATAGTTGTAATGTTAGTAATGCTTTTTTCATGCTATTTATCTAAACTTATTCGTTTATTCGTTTATTCGTTTATTCGTTTAATCTTTTAATAAAAAATCCTTTTTCTGATTGGCAATCTGAACGGTAAAAGTCCCTTTTTCAGAAATCCATTTCAAATCTTCATTTACAAATTGTAAGTCTTTTTGATTCAAAGTAAATTTCACTGTTTTGGTTTCTCCCGGCGCAAGACTGATTTTTTCGAATCTTTTTAGAGATTTAAACTCAGGAGTTATAGAAGCATAATTATCTGAAAGATATAATAAAACGGCTTCTTTCCCTGCTCTTTTTCCGGCATTGGTAACATCAACTGAAACATTTACGTTATCAGAATTTGTTATTTCTGCTTTGTCAATTTTTAGATTTGAATAGTTAAAAGTAGTGTATGACAATCCTGTTCCAAACTCAAATTGAGGCAAATAACTCTTTTCGTAAGTGGCATCATTATTTTGCTCTCCTTCTGAAATACTTTCTGTGTATTTTCGATTGTATTTTTCTAGTGAATTAGGAAATCTTGGATAGTTGTAAGGCAGTCTTCCACTCGGGTTTACATCACCGTACAAAATATCAACTAACGCTCTTGCTCCTTCATTTCCTGGCAAATAACATTGAACAACGGCACTCATTTTATCTTCAAAATCACTGATCAATCTTGGTCTTCCTTCATTCAAAACCAAAATGATAGGTTTGTTTACTTTGGCTAAAGCCAATGCCAGTTTAATTTGAGATTTACTTAAATAAATGTTGCTGATATCACCCGGAGTTTCGGTGTAATTTTTCTCTCCAAGGCATAATACAATTTTCGAAGCGCTTTTTGCCAATTCTACCGCTTTCTGAATTTCGGCATCATTTTCTTCTTCCAGATCTGCTCCTGCTGTGTACAGTACATTTTCTTTTCCTAATTTATTTTGAAATGCTTCCAAAATGGTAAACTTATCAGCTGCGTAGGTATCTGAGTTTTCGCCTTGCCAGGTATAAGACCAACCTCCGTTTAAGTACTTCATACTATTGGCAGTTGCTCCGGTTACTAAGATTTTGTCTGCTTTGTTTAAAGGTAAAATCGATTGATTGTTTTTTAATAATGTAATCGATTCTGCTGCTGTTTTATAAGCTTCTTCGATATGTTCTGCTGAACCAAATTTTGGATAATCTTTTAAATTTGCTACTGTATTTTGAAACAAGTTCAATTCAAATTTCATTCTCAGGATACGTGATACAGCATCATCGATTCTGGACATTGGTACTTCTCCTTTTTTTACCAGATCAACTAAATCCGTATAAAAAGAAAATTCTTCCGGTACCATACTCATATCAATCCCTGCTAATACAGCAATACGAACAGCATCTCTTTTGGTTTCTGCTACTTTATGTCTTGTATTAAGGTAAATAATATCTTTCCAATCTGTTACAACAACACCTTCAAAACCAAGTTCTTTTTTAAGAATATCAGTAATTAAATGTTTACTCGCATGAACCGGAGTTCCGTTGATTTCTCCTGAACTTACCATAACACTTTTTGCTCCTGCTTTGATGGCTGCCTGATAGATGGTCAAATCATATTGTCTTAAAATGCGCTCCGGAATAATGCTTGGCGTTCTGTCTTTTCCAGTCGTCGTGCTTCCGTAACCGATGTAGTGTTTCATACAAGATGCTACACTGTATTTAGAACCTACGTTGCTACCTTCAAAACCGTCTACTAAAGCAACTGCCATTTTTGACGATAAATAAGCATCTTCTCCAAAAGATTCCCACATTCTTGACCATGCAGGGTTTCTTGGAAAATCTAAATCTGGTGAAAAAACCCAAGGAATTGAGGATGCTCTGGTTTCATAGGCTGAAATTTCGGCACCACGCTTTACCAAATCCGTATTAAAAGTTGCTGCTAAACCTATTTGTTGCGGAAACAAAGTTGCTCCTGCGGTATAACTTGCTCCATGTATCGCATCGATACCATACAAAACCGGAATTTTAAGTCTTGTTTTATTAGCTTCGTTTGCAATGGCGGTCATGGTTTCCTGCCATCTTTGTATTGTTGGCGCACCTGGATTTGGAACATTTAAAATAGAACCAATATGATAATCCTGAATACCTTGTTTTAGTTTTGCGGCATCAAAATAACCCGGTTTTTTAGTGTCCTCAAAAATAGTCACTGTAATTTGAGTCATTTGTCCCACTTTCTCTTCGAGCGTCATTTTTGATAATAACTCCGAAACTTTGGCCTCTATTTCTGCCTTTGATTTGTTTTTTTCCTGACTCCACGTTGCCGTACAAAAAAGTAAAGCAATCACAAGAAAGTTTATATTTTTCATTTTATCTTTTTAAATTAATATCATAGTAAAAACTCTAGAATACCAGAGTCTGCATAGCATGTGCGGGAATTTTAATGGTGCTTTTTAGAGCATTGTTTTTTATTTCATAAATCACTTCTTTATCAGATTGGTTCATGACAATAGTAACTGTTTTTCCGTTTTTGTTGCTAAAAGAAGTACTCAGCAGTTTTTTATCGCTGGTAACATTACTGATTCGCTTAGCATCCGGTCGGATAAATTTGGAGAAATGTCCAATATAATAATACATCGGCGTGTAAATTAGCTGACCTGAATTGGTGTCGGCATGAATGGGTGCAAAGCAAAAATTACCTACGTGATTTGGTCCTCCTTTTTGATCTAAAAGAATATTCCAGTCTGTCCAGCCTACAGTTCCGTTATTAAAATCATTAATCATATTGATTCCGTAACGTTCTGCATTTCCCCAAAACTGATACTTTTCGGCATCGAATTTTTCGATACAGCCTTCGGTAAACAATAAACCTTTATTTGGAAAAGCTTTGTTCACATTCCCTACAGATTCAAATTTCGGTGGTCCGCCATTCCAGGTTTCGTACCAGTGAAAACCTATTCCCCAGGCATACTTAGAAACTTCAGGATCAGAAAAAACAAGATTGGCTCTTTTTTCGAGCATATCGCCCCTATTATGATCCCAAATAATGATTTTTTGCGCCCCCAATCCTTCTTTCTCTAAAGTAGGCCCAAGAAAGTTTTTCAGGAAATCTCTTTCCGCTTCAGGTGTGTAAATACAAGATTCCCAACTTTGAGTTGCCATCGGTTCATTTTGAATGGTCAATCCCCAAATCGGAATACCTTCTTTCTGATATTCTTTTATAAATCTGGCGTAGTAATTTGCCCAGGATTGTGCAAACTCAGGCAATAATACACCGCCTCGCAACATGTTATTGTTGTCTTTCATAAATGCCGGAGGACTCCACGGACTTACAAACAAAGTCAATTTTCCTCCTGCGGTCTGAATTGCTTTTTTTAATAATGGAATACGATACTTCTGATCGTGATCAAGACTAAAAGTCTTTAAATCTTTATCTCCTTCTGCAATATAAGTGTAACTTTCACTGCTGAAATCGCTGCTATGAATAGTTGTTCTCGCAAGTGAATATCCAATACCTTTACTTTTATCGTAGTAAGCTGTTAAAAATTCCTTTTGCTTTGCGGGTGACAATTTAGCAAACACTTCTGCGCTTGCATCTGTAATGGCTCCTCCAATACCAAGAAATGTTTGAAATGTCTTTTTAGGATCGACTGTTATGGAAACAATATCCTTGGAAGATTCATTAGCATTTAAAATAAACCCATTTGAAGAAGATAATCTTAAATCTGTATTTTCTGCTGTGGTATAAACCTCAATTTTGTTCTTATCCGTTTTTTGCTTTGAAGGCTTTTTTCCGTGACCTATTTGAGCTGTAGACCAACTTACTTGCAGGATACACAGTGAAAATATTATTATTCTTTGGATTGGTTTCATTTAAAAAACTATTAAAAATTTAAATAATCAGGAACTAAAATTTAGTACACCAGCGTTTGAATGGCGTGTGCCGGAATTTTAACGACTGTTTTTTGTGTAGCAACAATCAGATTATAGGTAATCTCATTATCCGTATTATTTAGTACTACGGTTGCCATTTTTCCATCAGAATTTAAAAACGACGTACTTTCTAAATATTTTCTGCTTACCGAAGTACTTATGCGCTTAGCATTTGGACGAATAAATTTAGAGAAATGACCAATGTAATAATAGGATGGTGTGTAGATTAACTGTCCTGTATTCGTGTCGGCGTGAATGGATGCAAAGCAAAAATTACCTACATGATTTGGACCACCACGTTCGTCTAACAATATATTCCAGTCTGTCCAGCCAACGGTGCCATTATTAAAATCATTAATCATATTAGTTCCATATCGCTCAGCATTAGGCCAAAACTGATATTTGGTATCATCAAATCGTTCTACACAACCTTCTGTAAACATTAATTTTTTGTCCGGATAGGCTTCATTAACTCTGGCTACGTTTTCAAACAAAGCCGGAGCACCTGTCCAGGTTTCATACCAATGAAAACCAATTCCCCAAACATATTTTGAAGCTTCGGGATCAGAGTAAATTACGTTGGCTCGTTGCACCATAAGATCGCGATTATGATCCCAGGCAATAATTTTTACATTCCCAAGTCCTTCTTTCTTAAGCGTTGGACCCAGGTATTTTTTCAAAAAATCTCTTTCTTCTTCAGCAGTATACAAACACGATTCCCAAGTTTGCGTTGCCATCGGTTCGTTTTGCACAGAGGTTCCCCAAATCGGAATTCCTTCTTTTTCATACTCTTTTATAAATTTGACATAGAAGTTTGCCCAAGGCTGATAAAACTCAGGAAGTAATGTTCCGCCTTTCAAAACGTTTTTATTGCTTTTCATAAAAGCATTTGGTGACCAAGGAGTAGCATAGGTTACTATTTTTCCTCCAGCAGTTTTTATGGCTTCTTTGATTAATGGAATGCGGTATTTTCGGTCATGATCAATAGAAAAAGTCTTCAAATCTTTGTCTCCTTCTTCGATATAAGAATAGCTTCCACTGCTAAAATCAGAACTTTGGATTGTTGTTCTTAGCAATGAATAGCCAATACCTTTTTGAGTATCGTAATAAGCATTTAAAAATTCGGTTTGTTTTTCTTTTGAAAGTTTTGCAAAAATCTCAGCACTTGCATCAGTAATAGCACCACCAATTCCCATAAAGGTTTGAAATTGTTTTGAGGGCTGCACAAAAACAGAGATTTCTGTTTCTACTGGTTGTTTTGATGCTGTAAAACTTAAATTATCGGTTGGAGTTAATCGTAATTTTGTATTATCTGCAGTTGTATAAACTGTGATTTTTTTATTGTTTGCTGTAAATTCCTGTGTTTGTTTTTGCGTTTTCTGCTGTGCTAAAACAGATAGTGAAAAACATAAACAAGTAACCATAAAACCATTTTTTCTCATTTCGTATGTATTAGTGATTATGATTCAATACAAATTCATTTAAAAACAAGTTTAGCTTAAATTTAAAATAGCCCATAATCAAAAAGAACATGGGCTATTTTGGCAACCAAACTTAAACTTAACTCAAAATAACTTTAAACATATATTTCTAAAGTCTGACTTATTTTATTATCAGACTTGTATTAAAGTTGTTGTTCTATGGTTATTAATAACCTGTATTCTGAACCATTTTTGTATTATTAAATTCACTATAAGGAATTGGGAAAGCTTCGTTTTTATTTGCTGTAAAACCTTTGAAAGCAAGTTTTGTAGCTGCTTCTCCAGTTCTTACTAAGTCATACCAACGGTGCCCTTCTCCAGCAAGTTCTAACCTTCTTTCTGCATAAATTGCAGCGATAGAAACAGGTACAGGTGTTAAACCAACTCTTGCTCTAACAGCGTCTAAAAGTGCCTGAGCTCTTGCTCCTGTTCCTCCTAAAGCTTCTGCTTCCATCAAATAAGTATCAGCCAAACGGATGATATACGTATTGATTGCAAAATTCAGGAAAGGGTTTGCTGCTTTAATATCTTCGTTAACCGGAGCATATTTGATAAAATGATATCCTGTTTCTTTATAACTATCTGTAAAAGTCATATTTCCAGCTGCTTGTTGTGCATTTGCATCAAAAATAGTCCATTCAAAACGAGGATCAGGTTTCAAAGCATCAGCCAAATCTGTTGTAACAGGAAGGAATCCCCAACCATTAATATAATCTGGTAATCCTAATAATTTTCCAGCGTCAGTTCTGCTGTAATCTCTCATACCCATTAACTGAGCTGCTACGTTTCCTTCATCATCCCCTCTTTCGAAATTACCCCAATCAGCATTTGATTTATCTGAATAGCTAATCTCAAAAATTGACTCTGAATTAAATTCATGTTTATGATCCCACAACTCAGAAAAATTATCCATCAATTTATATCCATAACTGCTTGTTCCTCCAGGAGTAGCTCCATTTACTTTTGCTAACTCTACTGCAGCTTCTGCTTTTTTGTTGTTGTATAAATATACTTTCCCTAAAAGTGCAGTTGCAGCTCCTTGACTAAAACGTCCTAGTTCAGGCGCTGTTAAAGTCATTGGTAAATCCGGAATTGCTTCATTAAGATCTTTTTCGATTTGTGCATAAATCGCAGATGGATCCACTTGAGATACTAATGGAATTTCATCTTTTGTAAGCGGTGTTAAGATTAACGGAATGTTTCTAAACAATCTTACTAAGTCAAAATAGTAATAAGCACGTAATGCTTTTACCTCTGCTGTAAATCTTGTCTTTTTAGCACCATCCATTGGAATTCCAGGAAGTTTTACCAACATGATATTACAACGTGCAACTCCTTTGTAGTAATCTGCCCAAATTGCCGGTGGAATATTTGCTTCACTCACCGTATAATTTGATGCTACCTGAAGACCTGGCTGGTCACCTGAGTTTCCTCCTCCTGCATAGAAATCATCAGATGCAGAATTTAAGAAAAGTAATGGTGCGTTTTCCATTGCTCCTGCATACTTCCCTAATTTATCGTAAGCGGCAACAAGACCTGCATAAGCTTCTGTTTCATTTCTGTAAAAATTCTCCTCGAGTATTACTCCGTCTCCCTTTACCTCTAACTTTTCATCGGTATCGCACGATGCAAGTGCCAGTAACACTCCAAAAGCGATAAATGATTGTTTAAAACTTATAAGTTTCATAATATTTTATTTTTTTAATTAAAATTGCAAATTAACTCCTAACATGTATGATTTTGCCTGAGGATAAAAACCTCTGTCAACACCTTGCACGTTGTTCATCCCAGCTGCTGTAGGACCTCCAATTTCAGGATCAAAACCACTGTATTTTGTGATTGTGAATAAATTCTCTCCTGTTAAATAAAGTCTTACTCTTTGTAATGAAATACTGCTTATCCACTCTTTTGGGAATGAATATCCAACCTGAATTGTTTTGAATCTGAAGAAATCTCCTTTTTCTAAATTAAAGTCAGACGGATTACTAAAGTTTTTGTTTGTATCATCTGTAGTAACTCTAGGATAACTGTTAGTTGATCCCGGTCCTGTCCAACGACCTAAAACATCTGTTTGGTAATTTGCATTAATAATATCTAATCTTCTTAAACCTTGGTAAATTTTGTTTCCACCTGCTCCCTGACCAAACACTAACAAATCAAATCCTTTGTAGTCTAAGTTCAAAGTCAATCCGTATGTATATTTCGGCAATGATGTTCCTAAGAAATCTCTATCGTTAGCATCAATCTGACCATCGCCGTTTAGATCTTGCCAACGGAAATCCCCTGGTTTTGCATTTGGCTGAATTACAGTTCCATTAGCGCTTCTGTAAGCATTAACTTCGTCAACTGATTGAAAGATACCGTTTGTTTTGAATCCGTAAAATGAGTTGTAAGCTTGTCCAACTGCTGTTCTGTTAATTTCGTAAGAACTAGATTGTACTGTTTCATCTCCAACAATAAAATTTACTCCTTTATCAATGTATGTAATTTCATTTTTGATGTAAGAGAAGTTTCCATTAACAGATAAATTCAAAGCACCAATTTTTTTACGGTAACCTAACTCAACGTCAATACCTTTATTTTGCATATCAGCTAAGTTTGCGTATGTATTTCCAGTTGCTCCAACAAATCCAGGAATTGGCACTTTCATTAAGATACCTTCTGTTTTCTTGTTGAAAAGATCGACATTTAAACTAAAGTCATTAAAAAGAGTAGCTTCAAATCCAATGTTAGCTTGTTTTGTTTCTTCCCATTTCAAATCCGGATTTGGAATCGCATTTGGGCTTAAACCTGGTGTTGATGTACCTCCTGATCCAATACCATAATTTCTTTGGTATCCAACAGTCGAGATGTATAAGAAATCAGGAGATGAGTCATTTCCTGTAACTCCATAACCTCCACGAATTTTCAGGTTATTTACTACACTATTTTCTTTCCAGAATTCTTCTTTTGATGGTACCCATCCTAAAGATGCTGAAGGGAAAGTTCCGTATTTGTTTGTTGGTCCAAATCTTGTAGAACCATCACGACGAATAATACCTGTTACAATATATTTCTCTTTATAATCATAGTTTAATCTTGCAAATAATGATTCTACTCTGTGCTCTACTGCATTAGAATTGTAAGCACTTGTAAGTTTATCCGAAATTGGAATATCAACATTAAAAGAAGCTTCGCCATAAGTAGTAGCTGGAATTCCCTGATACGTAACATCATTTCCAGAAGTAATGTTGTCTACGTAAGTACCTTTACCAAGCAAAACTGCGAAATGATGATCTCCAATTTTTTTATCGTAATTCAAGGTGTTCTCCCAGTTCCAGCTATACGATTTTTTGTATGATCTGAACAATTCGTTTTTATCTCTTTTTGTAGCTCCGTTTAAGAAGAATACAGGAGTAAAATTTTGTGCACCGTAATACGCCAATTTTGCACCGGCTGTAGATCTGAATTTTAAGCCAGGTATAATTTCTGCTTCAATAAAGATGTTACCAACAAAATTTTCAGAAAAATCATGATTCCCTAATCTTGTTTGCGTGTAAGCTAGTGGATTGGTATTTTCTTGTGTTACGTTTGTCGAAATTCCGTAATAATTACCATTTGGATCTCTTAAGGCATTTGGATTATTAGCATAGATAGATCCAGCACCTGTTTGTGCAGGATCTTTTTCGATAATTGGAGTTAAAGGATCTAAGTTTATTGCTGAAGATAATGGTCCACCAAATTCATCATTTGTATTACCAATACCTAACGTTTTTTCATTAGAATAACCTAAAGTCTGACCAACTTTAAAGTATTTTCCAAGTTTGTGATTCGAGTTTAAACGAATGTTTTTTCTTGTGTAGTTAGAAATATCAGTAGTAACAATTCCTTCCTGGTCTAATAAACCAAAAGACATGTAGAATGTAGATACATCATTACCACCACTAAAGCTTAACTCGTGAGAAGTACGTTGTGCACTATTATTGAAAATAGCATCTTGCCAGTTCGTTCCTGTTCCATAATTTATAGGAGCTCCGGAAGCATTAGTTGTTGGGAATTTTTGACCTGCATTTCCTCCATTAGTAAAAGCTTCGTTCATGATCGTAACATATTCTGAAGCATTTAGCATATCTAATTTTTTAGCTGCCTGAGATGTTCCTGTAAAACCTGTATAGTTTACAGAAATTCTTCCTGCTTTACCTTTTTTAGTCGTTACTAAAATTACCCCTGCTGCTGCACGAGAACCGTAGATTGCACCAGAAGCACCATCTTTAAGTACCTCGATAGATTCGATATCAGATTGATTAAGGTATCCAATTCCGCCATTGTCGATGATTACACCGTCAACAACCCATAAAGGATCATTATTATTCAAGGTAGTAAATCCACGAATACGTATGGTAGAAGGTGATCCCGGCTGACCTGCATTGGCAGCAATAGAAACCCCTGAAACTCTACCTTGTAAAGCTTGTTCTACCCTTGTAATTGGTAAACTTTCTAAATCTTTTGCTTTTACACTTGAAATTGCACCGGTTACAACACTTTTCTTTTGAGTACCGTATCCTACTACTACAACTTCATTTAAAGTTTGTGACTCTGGTTTTAAATTAATATCAAGTTTAGTTCGGCCATTTACTGCCTCTTCAACTTTTACATAACCTACAAAACTAAAGGTCAATACACCATTAGTTGGAACACTTATTTGAAATTTCCCATCAAAGTCAGAAGCTGTTGCTTTGTTTGTGCCTTTAACTAAAACTGTTGCCCCTGGGACGGGTAATCCACTTTCATCATGTATGGTTCCATTTACCGTAATATCCTGCGCCATTGCGATAACTGAAAACAAGAGAGACGAAATACAAAAAAGTAATTTTGTTAATTTCATTTTTCTAAAAATTTTGGTTAATTAATTAGTAATTTGATGCAATAATAAAGTTAAATTTTTACTATTTGCATTTATTTTTTATTACAAAAACACATCAAAGCAAATATTTATACATTACAAAAACACATCAAATTTTTTATAATTATTTGATTATTAATATTTTGAATAATAAATATAGGATGTTATTAAAATGTTAATTATAAAAATAAACACTACATTTATAAAAAATACACAAATAAGGATTT
>NZ_MUGW01000020.1 GCF_002217285.1 Flavobacterium hercynium
GAGTTTTTGTAATTTTGTGGTCCTTACGAACCTGTTTACGAACCATTTTTTGCAGGATTTGAAGAAGCTTTCAAGCAAGTAGTTTTAAGTAAAATTGATTAAGAGATATTTTCATATCTTAGCCTGTCAGAAATGACTATTTTTAGTCGTAATATAAAAATTAAGAGAGTAAAAAAATAAAATTGCTTAAATGGATAGTTTCAATTTTCAAAAGACCATCGCAATAATTTCTGTATTTATTTTATTTCTTCTTATTATATTTTTATTGACAGCCGATTCCAATAAAAAACTATCGAATCGACTTTTTGCAGGGTATCTCATTCTTACTGCTGTTGATGCCAGCGGGGCTTTTATTTCCAACACTATTATTTCCATTCACACAAGTATAGAAGTTTTTAGATGGACGATGATTTTATTGAATATCCCCCTCTTTTATGTATATGTGTTGTCGCTTTGTTATGAAGATTTTCAATTGAAGACAAAATATTTACTGCACTGCATTCCATTTGTGGTCCTTAACTTAATTTTAGTTTTTAGAATCTATTCAAATGAATTCGATAAAAGATTTTTTTTCAGACATCATTCCGAAACTGCTGAAATGATAATTTTTCAAATTATGATTGAAGTGCAATATTTTTTATACGTTATAATGATCATTTCGTTGTTAAAAAAGTATAAAAAAATCTATCTCGAAAATAATTCGTTTTCTACTAATTCCGTTTATAAATGGCTATTTCAAATAACAATTGTATTTGCAATAGTTCACTATTTCGGGACTTTTAAAAATATTCTACGATATACAGATTATCATCAACTTTTGATATTTGTTAACGGCTTTTTAGAAATCATTGCATTGATAGCAATAAGTTGGTTTGTTTTACAATCGCTTAAATATTCAGAATTTTTTAAAGGAATAACTTCTGAAGTAGAATTAGTAAAAGGCTTTACCAAAACACATATTCCGAAAACCTTAATTCAGGAAGAAAAGAATAACCATAGTATTATCAATTTTCAAGTTGAAATGCTAAAGAAATATATGATTGAAAAAAAACCTTATTTAGATCCATCACTTTCATTGCAAAATTTGGCTTCACAAATAAATATGCCAGCTCGTGAATTATCGATTTTGGTTAATTCAAATATGAATATGCGTTTTTTTGATTTTGTAAATCAATATCGTATTGAAAATGCAATGGAATTATTACAAAATCATTCTAAAAGCGATTTAACGGCTTTAGAAATTCTGTACAAAGTAGGTT
Source organism: Flavobacterium hercynium (assembly GCF_002217285.1). Classification (GTDB taxonomy): domain Bacteria; phylum Bacteroidota; class Bacteroidia; order Flavobacteriales; family Flavobacteriaceae; genus Flavobacterium; species Flavobacterium hercynium. The sequence goes on from NZ_MUGW01000020.1 coordinate 1,260, forward strand.
TTAATTCAAAATCATCATTTAATACTGCTTTTAAAAAACATACTTCTTTGACACCTAGTGAATATAGAAAAACTTATTCTAAAATTTATTAGATAAAATTAGTGATTATTTGGTTCGACTTCATGAAATCGGTCGTTTTGCAGCAGATAATAAATCAAATTTGCTTCCAATTAAAGACAATATTGTCTGAACGGGATAATGCTGAAAACCAAATTTAGAGTAAGCAAAAAGAATTATGAAAACAAAAAAAACAGTATTTAGTCTGCTGTTCGCGTGCATTGCTATTTCCAGTTTTGCGCAAGATACCATTCAACTTAAAGCGTATGTTGAAAACATGAAAACAATAGATGTTTTCATTGAAGGGAAAAAATATAATTTTCTCTTTGATACTGGTGGCGCTGATACGTTCATTTCTCCGGAGATTGCAAAATCTTTAAATAAAGAAATATACGGCAGTATTACAGGGTTTAGAATGAGTGGCGAAATAATTAAGGCAAAAAAAGCAAATGACATTGCACTTACAATAGGAACAACAAAACTACTTCATAAAACAGTTAGTGTTTGGGATTTAATGAGTATTCTTCCTAAAGATTTTTCAAGAATTGATGGCATAATATCTCTTAAATCCTTTGAGGAAAATGTTCTGACTATTGATCTCTCTAAAAATATTGTAATTGTCGAAAATAAAAATTCTGCTAAAAAGAAGATAAAAGGAAAATTGCCTTTAAAAACGAGATTTGCAAACGGTCTGGAAGGATCAGAGCTGAATATATTTTTTGGTATACCAAAGGACAAAAATCTTTATTGGTTTCTTTTTGATTCAGGAAACAGCGGTCCGCTACTTCTTTCACAAGAAAGTGCTGAAATTTGGAAAGTGCAAAATGAAAAAAATCAGGAATCAGAATTTATCATTGGTGAAAAAAAACTTAGAATAAAACCTTTCGTCAGAGACATAATTTATGACGGGGTTCTCAATTTCGAAGCAATTAGTAATTATGTTTTTACAATTGATTTAAGAAACAAAGAAGTTTGGATTAATTAAAAACCGATTGTTTAAACCTTAAGTTCTTCGAATCACTAATCCCTGTGAATTTAGGCACTGAGGAATATTCTAAAAGTTCTAAGGTAACTTTCGAACCAAAATAAACCTCCAAAATCAAATGACTTTGGAGGTTTATAAATTATAGTGGTCCTTAAGAACCTGTTTACGAACCATTTTTTGCAGGATTTGAAGAAACTTATAGCTAAATAAGTTACTAATGAATTTTATATCTAAATTTGTTATGTGAAAATACTCGTAACAATATTGTCTTTTATTGTACTGCTTCTTTCGACAGTACCTTGTTCTGCATTTACTAAACACTCAAAATGTAGTGTTGAAAAAAATTGCGAGAATGATTCACATGACTGCGGTAAGGAGTGCAATGGAAAATGTTCTCCATTTTATTCATGCGGAACCTGCGTGGGTTTTACCATAAACTCTAATTCTGTAATTATCACTGAAAAATTAGAATTCATTATCGAAGAAGCGCAACAGACATTAAGTTACAATAAGTTTGTAGATTCTTCTTTTTTCTGTAAAATTTGGCAACCTCCTAAAACTTCTTAATTTAAACAATTTTAGCCCGCTTAATTTATTATTATGCAGGCTCATTATCTATATTAATTTAAGAAATCACAAATGTTTAAATATATTTTATTAATTGTGGCAATAGTATCTATTGGCACTGTACAGGCACAGAATACAATCAAATTCCATATAAACAATGCTGTAACTAATGAACCTGTAAAAGGTGCAACTGCAAAAATTGAAGAAACAAATTCCATTTTCAAATCTGACAATGATGGTAATATCATTCTTGAAAATCTTAAAAACGGAAATTATACCTTGTCTATCTCAATAGAAGGTTACGTGCCAAACAGAATACTTTTTAAAGTACCTTCAACTGCTAATTTTATAGAAATCGCATTGCAAAGCGAAGACGAAGAGGCTGAAGAAATGGAAGAAATAATTGTTACTTCAACCAGAGGAACAAGAACAATTAGCAATATTCCGACTAGAGTAGAATTTATTGCTGGGGAAGAATTGGAAGAAAAAGCCAATATGAAACCAGGCGATATTCGCATGATGCTTAATGAAAGTACTGGAATCCAAACCCAACAGACTTCTGCAACTTCTGGTAACTCTTCCATCAGGATTCAAGGATTAGATGGTCGATATACCCAAATATTAAAAGATGGATTTCCAATCTACTCAGGAGCTTCAAGCGGACTGGGATTACTCCAGACTCCTCCATTAGATTTAAAACAAGTTGAAATAATAAAAGGTTCTGCTTCTACTCTTTATGGCGGAGGAGCAATTGCAGGTTTGGTCAATCTTGTGTCTAAAACTCCGACCGAAGAAAGAGAACTACGATTTTTAATTAATGGAACCTCTGCTCTTGGTTTGGATATCAATGGATTTTATTCCCAGCAGTTTAACAAAATTGGATTAACCGTTTTTGCGTCCCATGATCGAAACGCACCATATGATCCTGCTGATATACAATTAACTGCTATTCCGAAATTTGAACGTTTTAATTTTAATCCAAAGCTATTTGTAAATTTTAATGAAAACACTAAACTAAATTTTGGTATAAACACCGTCTTTGAAAATCGTATAGGTGGAAATATTGATTATATTAAAGATGAAAACAAATATCCTGGCAGTTACTTCGAAAGAAATAAAACCCAGAGAATAAGTACTCAGTTTGCGTTAACTCATAAATTCAATGAGAAAGAATCTTTAACTATTAAAAACAGTTTTAACAATTTCAGCCGTGTTATCACGATTCCTGATTACGTTTTTGACGGCTTGCAAAATAGTACCTTTTCTGAAATCAGCTATTCTAAAAATGGTGAAATTGCAGAATGGGTTGCCGGGGGAAATTTATATACCGACAATTTTACTGAAAATAGTCAGGCCTCTTTTCCTTTAAGAAACTATAACCAGATTACATACGGTGCTTTCCTTCAAAATACCGTGAAAGCTAAAGAATGGCTGGAAATAGAAACAGGTCTAAGAGGCGATTATGTTATTGATTATGGGTTCTCACTGCTTCCAAGAGTTTCGGCTTTATTTAAAATTAGTTCTAAGTTTACATCTCGAATTGGAGGAGGTTTGGGCTATAAAACCCCTGCTATTTTTACTGAAGAAAGTGAACGCATACAGTATCAAAATGTTCTTCCTATTAACAGTGATTTTAATAAACTTGAAAAAAGTTACGGTTTTAATTTTGATGTAAATTATAAAACTAAAATTACAGAAGATCTTTCCTTATCATGGAATCAGTTATTTTTCTACACCAATGTCGATAATCCTTTGATATTAAACCCTCTTCCTGATAACATTTATCAGTTTGTAAACGTAAACGGATATTTGGACACTAAAGGAACTGAAACAAACATGAAATTAGGATATAAAGATTTTAAGTTGTTTCTAGGTTATACCTACACAGATGCATCGATAGATTCTAATGGAGTAAAATCTCAAAACCCTTTAACAGCTAAACACAGATTAAATAATGTTTTGATGTACGAAGTTGAAGAAAAATGGAAAGCTGGTTTAGAAGCATACTATTACAGTTCTCAAAAATTAAGTGACGGCACAACAGGAAGAGACTACTGGATTTTTGGTTTTATGGCGGAAAGACTTTGGGAGAATTTTTCAGTTTATGCCAATTTCGAAAACTTTACAGACACTAGGCAAACCAAATTTGGAAGCATATATACAGGAACTATTACAAATCCCGTTTTCAAAGATATCTATGCACCGTTAGACGGATTTGTAGTTAATGCAGGTATCAAAATTAAAATTTAAGTTTAAAAACTATTTGTATTTATCGTAAACTTTTTGACCTTAAGGTATTCGAATCAAAAATCTCTGTAAAACCAATAGATGAAACGTGGTATATAAAAATGGCACGTAATTTTCGAACCAAAAAAAACCTCCAAAATCAAATGACTTTGGAGGTTTCTAAATTTTGGTGGGCGATGAGGGGTTCGAACCCCCGACCCCCTCGGTGTAAACGAGGTGCTCTGAACCAGCTGAGCTAATCGCCCTATTTTACTAGGTCGCTATCATTTCGTGATTGCGAGTGCAAATATACGCTTGTTTTTGAGTTCTGCAAACAAAAAACAGAAAAAAATTAAACTTTTTTTCAATGTTTTCGCTATCTCGCTGTAATGTAATTTGTTAGGGACGTTATTTTTTTTGACTTTTTTTAGATTTACCTCTGCGTTTTACGATAAAGGCAATTCCGCAACAACAAAAGTACTTCCGCCTACATAAATAAAATCATTTTCAGAAGCATTATTCTTTGCTTCTAGAAACGCCGCAGCTACAGAATCGTATTTTTCACCTAATAAACCATGAGTTTTCGCAGCACTTTGTAAAATCTCAGTAGCTAAGCCACGGGAAGAATCAGGTCTGCAAAAATAATATTGAGCGTTTTTAGGAAAAAGAGGCAAAATAGAATCCAGGTCTTTGTCGTTTACAACTCCCAGAACAATATGCAGTTTTTCGAAAGTCCCTTTCTGAATCTGGTTCAGCACAACAGTCAAACCATGTTTGTTATGAGCGGTGTCGCAAATTATTTTAGGCGAAGAACCCAATTGCTGCCATCTTCCTTGCAATCCTGTGTTTTTAACAACATGCAGTAATCCCGATTTTAGCTGATCATCCGAAACTTTAAATTCATTTTGTGTGTTAAGTATTGCGATGGTTTGCTGAACTGTTTTTTTATTATGAAACTGATAATCGCCAATTAGGTCAGAAGCAAATACATCTATAACCAGTTCAGAGGCAAAATAAATGGGAGCGCTTTTTTCTTCGGCTTTAGCCAAAAAAACAGGCTTCGTTTCTGCGGTATATTCGCCAATAACAACCGGAACGTTTTGTTTAATAATTCCCGCTTTCTCTCCGGCAATTGCCTGCGTTGTATTTCCTAAAAACTGAGTGTGATCTAAATCGATATTCGTAATAACAGACACCAAAGGCGTAATAATGTTTGTCGCGTCCAATCTTCCGCCCAGACCCACTTCTATAATCGCAATGTCTACTTTTTCTGAAACAAAATAATCAAACGCCAGGCCAACAGACATTTCGAAAAAACTCATATCATTGGCTTCAAAAAAAGATTTGTGCTCGGCGATGAACTCACAAACAAAATCTTCAGAAATATCTTCGCCATTAATTTTAATTCTTTCTCTAAAATCTTTTAGGTGAGGCGATGTGTATAATCCTACTTTATATCCGGCTTCCTGTAGAACGGAGGCAAGCATGTGCGAGGTCGAACCTTTTCCGTTTGTTCCCGCTACGTGAATGCACTTTAAAACGTTCTCAGGATTGCCAAGATGCGCAGAAAGCAACCTAATATTGGTTAGGTCTTCTTTGTACGCAGAAGCCCCCTGTAATTGATACATTGGCAATTGATTAAACATCCAATTTGTGGTGTCTTGATAGTTCATTAATTTGGATAAAATAAGTTGTGAGTTGAAATAATTTTCACTTTTTTTAGTTTAATATTACAATGAAAATTATCTTTATTGCAAATTTCAAATATTTTTTAGAATTAATTATTAAAAACACGAATTAATATATGTTTAGTTTCATTCAATTACAAACAGATACCATCGCAAACGCCGCATCTAACGTAGTTATCGAAAAAATTGCTCCCAATACGGAGATCTCTGTTTTGGGGTTTATTTTAAAGGGAGGTTTCTTTTTAATTCCCATTGCGATCTTATTGTTTTATACGTTTTACGTAATTATTGAGCGTTATTTGTATATCAGCAAAGCATCAAAAATAGACAACAGATTAGTGCAGGATATTGGAGATAAATTAAACTCAGGAAATATAGAACACGCCAGAACAATTGTAGAAAGAAGCGATTCAGCCGTTGGAAATATTTTAAAAGAAGGAGTTTTGGTAATCGGACGACCAATTGCAGAAATAGAATCTAATATGGACCGTGCAGCCGATATCGAAATTGGTGAAATGGAAAGACGTTTAGGACATTTGGGACTAATTGCCGGTATCGCACCAACATTAGGATTTATTGGAACCATTTCCGGAGTTATCAAGATTTTTTACAGCATATCAGTAACAGAAAATATTAGTATCGGAAACATCTCAGGAGGTCTATACGAGAAAATGATCAGTAGTGGATCCGGATTAATCGTTGGAATCATCGCTTATAGTGGATATCACTTATTGAATGGAAAAATCGATGATTTTGCTTTAAAAATTCAGAAACAAATATTAGAATTTGTCAATATAATTCAAAGAGCATAAGGTATGTCTATTAAAAGAAAAAGAAGATTTCATGCCGAAGTGGCCACTTCATCCCTGAGTGACATTATGTTTTTCTTGCTGTTGTTTTTTCTTATTATCTCAACGCTTGCAAATCCAAATGTTATTAAGATGACATTGCCCAAAGCAAAATCGAATGAAAAAACCAACAAACAGCTTATTAGCTTGTCGGTTACAGAAGATAAAAAATTCTACATTGATAAAGAACCAGTTGATTTTGAAAATCTGGAAACTAGTTTAATGTCAAAAATAGGAGCAGACAAAACGCAAACAGTTGTAGTACGAATTCCGTTTAACCTTCAGGTGCAGGATTTAGTAGATGTATTGCAAATAGGAGTAAAGAACAATCTAAAGTTTGTCATTGCTACAAGTCCAAAGTAAAATAAGTTGGGCGTGACCACAATAAAAAAATGGGCTAATCAGCATAACGTTGATTCGCCCATTTTTTTATTCCGGTCGGGCTATCCGCGTTACTTCGGTAACTAGCTTCTATCCCTCACGCAAACGAAACCTTAATCCGCATTCAGACTAAAATTATAAATTATCTTACCAACTTGTTTTGCAGGAGCGTTACTGTCAGCATCCCATTTGGTATTCATTGCTGCAATTTTAGCCTGGTCAAGCAAACACTTTGCTAAGTTTGTAGTTCCTTTTATTCCAGGTGTAGCGCTAATGGTTCTTCCGTTTTGATCGACCGTAACCTCTACAACCACTTTTCCTGATTCATCGCAATTGTATTTTGGTGCAGGTTTAGAAAGTGCTTTTCTGTTTCCCAGCGAATATCCGGATCCTCCGCCCGTTCCACCACCGCTTCCGGCGCCGTAACCACTTCCGGTTCCAATACCGCTGCCTGTTCCGTTTCCTCCGCCAGTTCCTCCTCCGGAACCACCTGTTCCGTAATAACCACCGGAGCTTAAACTTCCACCGGCTTTACCTTTATTTCCGGCTACTTTATCATCACCATCTCCGCCTTTGTTAGATCCTTTCATAATACTGGACAAAGCATCATTGGTAGAATTAGAAACTTTTGGTTTCTCCGGTACCGGTTTAGTTTCCGGTTTTATGGTTTGCGTTGGTTTTTTAGGCTTTTCTTTCGGTGCAATCACAACATCATCATCGTCTGTTGCACTGTTTTCTTGTGTTATAGTGGCTTCTTCCGGTGTTGCCGCTTTTGAAGGAGTTTGCTTAGCTTGATTTTTCACTTCTAAAACTTCACTTTTATAATTCGCTCCCGAACCCAAATCACTATCTCCAAAATTTACAGTAACGCCACCGCCACCACCGCCTTCAGCAAGCGCTGCATTATTTTCGGGATTGTAAGGAGGCCAAAATCGGATAAAAAACAGCAAGAGCAAAAACGCACCATATACTGCTGTAGTGATGAATAGGGATTTCTTTTTGTTATAAGAATCGATAGAAGTCATTTAGATTCTGAATTTTGTAATTGTATATTGTAAAAACGTTTAAAAGTACTAAAAATTGTTTACAATCAAAGTGGTGTAAAGAATTTAACCGTCACAGATAAACATCATTAAAGGGTATAAAAAAAGCGAGCCAAATTGCAGTAAGGCTCGCTAATGAATAGGTATGTAAAATTATACTAACTGTTTCAATGCAATTTCAAAAGCAGTCGCACTAATATTTGTTTTAGATGAATTTAAAGCATGTGCTTTTACGATAGCATTTTTAATAATCTCAGATGTATCATTAAAAATAGCCTCATCCGTCATTTGTACTTTTTTCTCCATGAAATAAGCAAAAACACGTGCCATTCCACAGTTTGAGATAAAGTCAGGAATCAAACTTACTTTGCGGTCTACTTCTTCCATGATCGATCCAAAGAAAATTTCTTTATCAGCAAAAGGAACATTCGCTCCACAAGAAATTACTTCTAATCCGTTCGCAATTAAACTGTCGATTTGGTTTTGTGTTACCAATCTTGACGCCGCACAAGGAGTAAAAATTTCAGCACCAATAGTCCAGATTTTAGAATTGATTTCTTCAAACGGAATCATGTTGTCAGCTACTAATTTATTTCCGTCTTTATTTAAAAATAAAGTTCTGATTTCTTCAAAAGTAAAACCGTTTTCGTTTATAAGCCCACCATCGCGATCGATGATACCTACAACTTTAGCGCCCATTTCAGCAAGGTAAAAAGCGGCAGCAGATCCTACGTTTCCAAAACCTTGTACAATTGCTTTTTTTCCTTTTACATCACCGCCATATGTTTGGTAAAAATGACGAACAGCTTCGGCAACGCCATAACCTGTAATCATGTCGGCAACAGTATATTTTCTGGTTACATCTGGTGAAAATTGAGGATTTTCGATTACTTTGATAACACCTTGACGCAATTGACCAATTCTGTTAATTTTATCAGCTTCTGTAGGTTTGAAGTGACCGTTGAAAACACCTTCTTGCGGATGCCATACACCACATTCTTCCGTCATTGGAATAACTTCATGAATTTCATCAACATTTAAATCACCACCCGTTCCGTAATAACTTTTTAATAAAGGAGAAACCGCTTTATACCAACGTTGTAAAACGCCTTTTTTGCGGGGATCGTTCGGGTCAAAATTAATTCCTGATTTAGCACCACCAATTGCAGGTCCGGAAACAGAGAATTTAACTTCCATTGTTTTTGCCAATGATAAAACCTCGTTCATATCCAGGCCTTTTCTCATTCTGGTTCCACCACCGGCAGCTCCTCCACGAAGAGAATTGATTACGGTCCATCCTTCAGCTTCGGTCTCAGAATCTTTCCAGTTAAAAACAATCTCTGGTTCTTTATTTTCAAATTGTTGTAATAAATCTTTCATTTTGTTAGGATATGTTTGTTTTTTGTAAAAGTATAAAATAGAATAATGCGAATAATGTATTTTTAGTCAATTTTAATTAACAAAAAAAAGAAAGCCGAAAACATACGATTTTCGGCTTAAAATGTAGAATCAATACAAGTTGAATTATATTCCTAATAAATGTTTTTTCAATGTTTCGTCAACCGGTTTGTCTGAAAGCCAGATTCCGAATAATGCTTTTTTAAAGTCAAATCCTGAAATTTTTCCTTTCACAACCTGATTCTTGATAACATTGATTGTTTGGTCATAAGGATTGTATGCTAGTAAAAAAACATCTTTCTCCTTTATTTCGTCACTCAAATAGTTTTTAAGTTCTTCTATTCTTGGTCTTAATTCTGCAATATTACTTCCTGCAGATTTTTCGAAACCTGCATTTATTGCTTTGGTTAATTTATTGGAAGAAACCAAAGCTGAGGTAATTTCGATTCGAATTGCCATTTCAGTATCACTGTCCATTATAAAAGCCGGATCCTGACTTAACTGCGATAAATATAATGCCTGAACGTAAACTTCTAACCACATTTTGGATCTTCCGCCAGCACCATTTAATTGCAAAGATTTACCTTGGAAATCAACTTTCCGTGGCACATTTACGCCATTAACATCTATATGAGTCTGAGCAGAAACCGTGGACATTTGCAGACTCAAAAGGAGTGTAATTATTAATAAAATTTTTTTCATGTTTTGTAGATATTATATTTTTTGGGCAAAAATAATGTTAATTTCTTAATATAAAGATGTTTTTCTGAATGTTTTTTTTGCTGTAATTTTTTAATTTAGCGTCGTATTTATTTAACAATCAAATTAATAAGACTAGGTTTACGTAGTTTTGCGTGTTTTACAATTTATTTACATATTCGCAGTTGCATAATATTCTGTTTTTTGAGATTTTCTCCATTTTTGACAACATTTTAATTCTTAAATTTTAAATAAAATATTGCTAAATTCATGTGATTAAGTTTAAAAATGCCAATTATTACGAAAACGTTATCGCAATCGTTGCTGATCTTTTAATTTTATATGCATGCATTGTTAATTTCGCATTTAAAAATTATCTTTGAAAGCGTTACAAAACATCAAAAACAATAAAAAAAAATAAAAAACCAACATAACTATAAACGATTTTTTATCGATAATGGTTTTGAAAAAACAATAAATAAAAAGAACTATGGATTTTAATCTTACCGAAGAACATTTAATGATTCAGCAAGCTGCGAGAGATTTTGCTCAAAACGAACTTTTGCCTGGTGTAATCGAGCGTGACGAAAAGCAAATTTTTCCAACAGAACAAGTAAAAAAAATGGGACAACTCGGATTCATGGGAATGATGGTTGATCCTAAATACGGAGGAAGCGGGTTAGATGCTATTTCGTATGTTATTGCAATGGAAGAAATCTCAAAAGTAGATGCATCGGCTTCAGTAGTAATGTCTGTAAATAATTCTTTAGTTTGTTGGGGTTTACAGGAATTTGGAACGGAAGAACAAAAACAAAAATATTTACCGGGTTTAGCTTCTGGTGAAATTCACGGTGCTTTTTGCTTAAGCGAACCAGAAGCAGGAAGTGATGCGACTTCGCAAAAAACTACCGCAAAAGATATGGGAGACCATTATTTGGTAAACGGTACAAAAAACTGGATTACCAACGGAAATACAGCTTCTGTATATTTGGTAATTGCGCAAACCAATCCAGAGTTAAAACACAAAGGGATTAATGCGTTGATTATGACTAAAGATATGCCGGGATTTTCTGTTGGACCAAAAGAACAAAAAATGGGAATCCGCGGTTCTGATACGCATTCGCTAATGTTTAGTGATGTAAAAGTTCCTAAAGAAAACAGAATTGGTGAGGACGGATTTGGATTTAAGTTTGCTATGAAAACACTTGCCGGAGGACGTATCGGAATTGCTTCTCAGGCTTTAGGAATCGCATCAGGTGCTTATGAACTGGCGTTGAAATATTCGAAAGAACGTAAAGCTTTTGGAACTGAAATTTGCAATCATCAGGCAATTGCTTTTAAATTAGCAGATATGGCCGTTAATATCGAAGCAGCACGTCATTTATGTATGAAAGCTGCCTGGGACAAAGACCAACATAAAAATTATGATGTGAGTGGAGCAATGGCAAAATTATTTGCTTCGCAGGTAGCAATGGACACCGCTGTAGAAGCAGTTCAGATTCATGGAGGTAATGGTTATGTAAAAGAGTACCATGTAGAGCGTTTTATGCGTGATGCAAAAATTACACAGATTTATGAAGGAACGTCTGAAATTCAGAAAATTGTAATTTCAAGATCGGTTATCGCAGGATAATTTTCTTTGGAAAAAATATTTATAAACCCTTTCAGGCTTTCTGCGATGAAAGGGTTTTTTATTTATGAGCTAAAATTACTACATTTACAAATAGAAACTTATTTTATGTACGAAGATTTAAAATATTGGTACTTACGAGATCATAAATTGTTCAGAATATTGAGTTATTCACAAATCAAGCAATTGTGCATTATTACGGGTTTCAAAAAAGCATCAAAAGGAGAAATTATTTATTTTTCATCGTCAGATGTACCTCGAATTTTTTTACTTAAAAAAGGAAATATCAAAATTGTTGCTGTCGATGATGATGGCAACGAAACCATAAAAGACATTATTCAAAAAGGAGATTTATTTGGAGAATTGACTTTAGAAACAGATAATAAAGTCGAAGAATATGCCAAAGTACTCTCGGACGATGTTTCTATTTGTAGTTTTTTAATGTCCGATTTTGAGGATTTATTACTTAGAAATCCAACATTAGCGCTTTCATACACCAAATTTGTGGGTTTAAAAATGAAGCGTATCAAAAATAATTATGCCAATTTAGTTTCCAAAGATGCCAAAACCAGATTGTATCAGTTCCTAAAAGACTGGGCAGAACAAGAGGGAGTCAAAAACGGAAACACAGTGATTATTGAAAACTATCTTACCCAAAATGATATTGCTCAGATTATATGCACTTCAAGACAAACGGCTACACAATTGCTGAATGAAATGGAAACAAATCAACTTTTAGACTACAACAGAAAACAAATTATCATTCCCGATATTACCAAATTATAATTATTTCTGGCTAAGTGTAAATTAGCTGACATTTTGCTTTTTCATATTACAATAATTTTGATCATTGAAATAATGTAAAATAATTGAATATGAAGAAAGTACTTTTTATGCTTTGCTTAGCGTTTACTTCAGTTGGTAACGCACAAAATGCAATTGCAAATTCGGCAATAGATATAGCTCCTTTACTAATAGGAGAAAAGATCCCCAATATTACTTTGAAAACACCTGACAATACAGATGTAAACATTTCAGACTTATTCAAAAATAAAAAAACAGTTCTGGTTTTTTATCGTGGAGGCTGGTGCCCATATTGCAATGCGCATTTGCAGGCAATGGCTGAAGCCGAAAAACAAATTTTGGAGTTAGGTTATCAAGTCATTGCGGTAAGTCCGGATGCTCCTGAAAATTTAAAAATTACAGCAGAAAAAGAAAAAGTGAAATACACCTTACTTTCTGATTCAACAGGAGAATTGATGAAAGCGGCTGGTATTGCTTTTAAAGCCCCTGAAAAATACAAAAGCATACTTAAAGTAAATTCTAAAGGTAGTAATAAAGGTTTTTTACCTGTTCCATCTATTTTTGTTGTGAATTCTGACAGCAATATACTTTTTGAATATATAGCGCCTAATTTTAAGCATCGTATTATGCCTGAATTACTTGTTTCAGTATTAAAAAACTTAAAATAAAATAAGATGAAAAAGCTAGTATTACTTTTATTAGTTTTCGTTTCCGGCAATTTATTTGCACAAAATGAGGATAAACGGGTTAGTCAGTTTAATTTAGAAAACAAAGTTGCGATTCAGGGTTATGATCCCATTGGCTATTTTAATCAAGGAAAAGCAATCAAAGGCAAAAAAGAACTTGCGGTGATGTATCGGGGTGTGATATATCAATTTTCATCCGTAGAAAATAAGAATTATTTTTTGAAAAACCCATCAAAATACGAACCTCAATACGGAGGATGGTGTGCGTATGCAATGGGAAAAGCCAATGATAAAGTGGAAATAAATCCGGAAACCTTCAAAGTTGTCGATGGTAAATTGTTCCTCTTTTACAACGCTTATTTTAATAATACGCTAAAAAGCTGGAATAAAGAGGAAAGCAATTTAAAAGCAAAAGCAGACAACAATTGGAAAAATATATATAAATAACTGAAATCATGAAAAAAGAAATTTTAATATGGATTCTTAGATTAACGGCTTCAGTTATTTTATTACAAACCTTGTATTTTAAGTTCAGTGGAGCAGAAGAAAGTATTTATATTTTTTCTAGTTTAGGAGTTGAACCTTACGGAAGAATTGGTTCCGGTATAATTGAATTGATCGCCGCAATTTTGATTCTGATACCTAAAACGACTTGGATGGGAGCTCTTGCTGCTGCCGGTGTTATGATAGGGGCGGTCTTATCGCATGTATTTGTTTTGGGAATAGAAGTTAAAAATGACGGTGGAACATTGTTTATTTTGGCACTTGTTACGCTATTGTGCAGTTTAGGATTGCTTTATTTCAATAAAAGTAAATTATTATCTAACCTTCTAAATTAAAAGTTATGTTATTAAAATCAATACATCACAGTTTAAATGAGTTAATAGATTTATTGCATCAATTATCTGATAAAGAATATTCAAAATCTTGCGGATCTTTAAGTAACGCTACTATTGGCGAACATACAAGACACATTCTCGAACTATTTCAATGTCTTGAAAAAAGTTATGATTCCGGCATTTTAAATTACGATGATCGGGAAAGAAACCATCGAATTCAAACCGATACTAAATTCGCTATGACTTGCATAGAAAAAATTAAAGAAGGATTAAAAAGTGAGAACAAAACAATTTACCTTCAGCAGGAAATTGATGGACTTTCCTTCAATATTCAAAGTAATTATTACAGAGAATTGCTTTATAATCTGGAACATTGTATTCATCACCAGGCGCTTATTAAAGTGGCAGTTCTGCAATGCGAGAATGTTTTTATTGATGAAAATTTTGGTGTAGCGCGCTCCACTATAGCCTATAGAAAACAATGTGCACAGTAAGTTTTGTAAATAATAATGGAGTTGCAATTATTACTTCGAACCGGGATGAAAAAATAATTCGTCCAAGCGCTATTGCGCCAAAAAATTACGTTTACAATAAAACAAATATCATTTATCCAAAAGATGCTAAAGCCGGAGGCACCTGGTTTGCTGTAAATGAAAACGGAATAGTTATAGTATTATTAAATGGCGGGATTAAAAAACATGATCAAGTACTTCCGTATCGAAAAAGCCGCGGACTAATTGTTTTGGATATTGCAGCTCATGACTCACCAAAGGATTTTTGGAAAATAATTGATCTTGATAATATTGAACCGTTTACTTTAGTTTTATATCAGGAACAGAAATTATACGAATTGATTTGGGATGGTTTTGAAAAGAGAACGACAGAACTGGACGAATCTAAAAATCACATTTGGTCATCAGTTACCTTGTATCCGGAAGAAGTTAGAAATAAACGATCAGATTGGTTCTTTGATTTTCTGAAAGATAGAAATGAAATCTCATCCGAAGATATGCTTTACTTTCATAGAAATACACAAAGTGATGATGCTCAAAATGGTTTAATCATTAATAGAGAAGATACAATGAAAACATTAAGCGTAACACAAACTGTAATCGAACAAAATAAAGGTGTTATGAAATATTATGATTTAGTGAAAACAGAAGATTTTTCGACCGCTTTTATTCGTATTTAAAAAAATAGCAGATGAAATTATTTATTCATAAAGTAACCAACTGGGAATATTGGCCTTTTCAGGTTTTGTATGTTCCTATTTATTTTCTTTGGGCGTATTATGCGATGAGAACCCGTTCGATTTTTTTCTTTAATGCTTCTAATCCGAAAATTAAAAACGGAGGATTCATGATGGAAAGCAAAAAACAGATTTACGATTTGCTTCCTCAAATATATTATCCTAAAACCATTTTAATTAAAGAAAATACGGACTCAAAAGAAATAATTGATGAGGTAATAGAAAAGCAAATTCATTTTCCATTAATAGCAAAACCGGATATAGGTTTACGAGGTTCTGGTGTGAAAAAGATAAAGACGGTTTCTGAATTGGAAGAATATGCTAAAAAGGCAAATTTTGATTTTTTAATACAAGATCTAATTCCGTTTAAAAATGAGGTTGGTATTTTTTATGTACGTCATCCTCATCAAAAAAGCGGAAAAATTACCGGAATTGTTGCCAAGGAATTTTTGATTGTTATGGGTGATGGAGAATCAACTATTGAGGATTTAATCAAACAAACACCAAGATTTGAGTTGCAATTTGATGTTTTAAAAGAAGAATATGGCGATCAGTTAAGTCAGATTCTAGAGAAAGATGAAGCATTGAATTTGGTTCCGTTTGGAAATCATGCGCGAGGTGCAAAATTTCTGGATGGAAGTCACTGGATTACTCCGCAACTAACTGCAATGATGAATGAAGTTGCTGCTCAGATTCCAGAATTCTATTTTGGACGTTTCGATATCATGTACAATACTTTTGAAGAATTAGAACGAGGAAAGAATTTTCAGATTGTAGAATTAAACGGAGCTGCAAGTGAACCTACACATATTTATGATCCAAAGCATTCGGTTTGGTTTGCCTGGAAAGAACTCGCACGACACATCACTTATATGTATGAGATTAGTGTTGAAAACCACAAAATGGGAGTTCCGTATTTAGATTACAAAGTAGGTATGCGAGAATACAAATTGCATTTGGCGCAGAACAGTAAAATCATGAATTTTTAGTAATGAAGATCTTAAAAAATATCTCGGTTGGATTTGTGGTAAGTTTTCTGGGATCAATTCCGCTTGGATATTTAAATTTAGTTGGACTTGAGATTTACGTCAAATCAGGACTTTATAATTTGATTTTCTTTTTGTGTGGTGTTGTTTTTGTCGAATCCTTTGTGATTTATTTTACATTGCTTTTTGCGAAACAGCTCGTAAATAATAAAAAATTAATGAAATTAATTGACTTTTTTTCAGTCATCTTTATGTTTGCATTAGCTTATGTTTTTTATCTTAATTTTAATCAAACAGCAAAATCGCAAAATTATTTACAAGATTATTTAATGTATTCGCCTTTTATAATTGGTGTGATTTTAAATGGATTTAATTTTTTACAATTACCCTTTTGGACGAGCTGGAATTTATATTTACTGAACGGAAAATATATTACCATTGAAAGGGAGTTAAAATATTATTATATTGCAGGCACTTTGATAGGTGTTTTTTTAGGAATGTTAAGTTTGATCGTTGTATTACAAACTGTTTTTCAAAAAACAAATCAATTTTCAAAGTTACTATTACCTGTTTTTATTCCGTTATTCTTTATCGTTTTAGGAATTATCCAGGTATTTAAAGTGTATAAAAAATATTTTAAAACGTCAACTTTGGAGAGGTAATTTCTGAGGTTTGTCTAAACCTCTATTTATGAAAAACCTATATTTTCTTCTTCCGTTTGCTTTGTTTGCCTGCAAATCAACTACAACTGCTGTAAATGAAAAAACAGCGCAATCAGATTCAAAATCTATTGAAATTAGTTATAAAGTTAAAGAAGCTGAAGTATCAGATTTTTTAAAATATCTTTCTTCTGATGAATTAGAAGGACGTGAAACGGGAACAAAAGGAATTGAAAAAGCAGCAGTGTTTTTAGAAGAATTTTTTAAAAAGAATAATGTTAAACCTTATTTTAAAACCTACCGCGATACACTAACTAATTTTAAAACACCTGCTTTTAATATTGTTGGCGTTTTAGAAGGTACAGATCCTGAACTTAAAAAGGAATTTATTGTTCTGAGTGCGCATTATGACCATATTGGACTGGAAAAAAAGAAACAGGACGACATGATTAATAATGGTGCCAACGACGATGCATCGGGAGTAACAGCTGTTGCTGAAATGGCGAAGTATTTTAGCGAAACAAAATCGAACAAAAGAAGCGTTTTGTTTGTGTTTTTCGCAGGTGAAGAAAAAGGGCTTTTGGGTTCTAAAAGTTTGGTTAAGAAATTGAAGGCGCAGGGTTTTAAATTATACGCTCAATTAAATATTGAAATGATCGGTGTTCCTATGAAACGTGATTATTTAGCCTACATTACCGGGTTTGATAAATCGAATATGGCGGGAAAAATAAACGAGTATACAGGAAAGAAAACTATTGGTTTCCTGCCAAAAGAAGCAGAATATCAATTGTTTTTCCGTTCAGACAATCACCCATTTTTTGAAACCTTCAATAAGCCTTGTCAATCAGTAAGTACTTTTGATTTTGAAAATTTTGATTTTTACCATCATGTTTCGGATGAATTTAAATTGATGGATATTCCGTTTATGACATCATTTATACAGGAATTTTTACCAGCAGTAACTAAAATGGCAAGTTCGCCAACAGAGGAAATTACGATGAGTAAATAACAGGTCTTTTTGTTTGATTTGTTTATTTTTGTGACATGAAAAATATTATTGTTACCGGAACGAGTAGGGGAATAGGTTATGAATTGACATTGCAATTTGCAAATGCCGGTCATAATGTTTTGGCAATTTCAAGAAATATACCGCAAACCCTTTTACAACATCCTAATGTTACCTGCCTTTCAGTTGATTTGGCAGACGAATCTGCTTTGCAGGTTGTAGATGATTTTCTTTCTTCTACATGGAAAAAAGTCGATGCCGTAGTACACAATGCCGGAGCATTATTATTAAAGCCTTTCGCAGAAACTACCCAAGCTGATTTTGAACGTATTTACAAAGTAAATGTTTTTGCTGTTGCCAATCTTACGCGACTTTGCCTGCCTTATCTTCAAAGCGGAAGCCATGTTGTAACCATTAGTTCTATTGGTGGCGTAAGAGGAAGTCTTAAATTTGCCGGATTAGCTGCTTACAGTTCTAGTAAAGGTGCTGTAATTACTTTGACAGAGTTATTAGCAGAGGAATATAAAGAGAAAGGAATTTCGTTTAACGTTTTGGCTTTAGGATCTGTACAAACGGAAATGCTTGAGGAAGCTTTCCCAGGTTATCAGGCACCAATTTCTGCAGACGGAATGGCAACTTACATTTATGATTTTACTCTTAACGGGAATAAATATTTCAACGGAAAGGTTTTAGAAGTCTCTTCGACTAATCCTTAAAGTTAATTATTAGTTATGAATTATGAATTATTATTCAGGCGAGATTAGCTTATAAGACGATTGATATTGTACATTATTATTTACCAATGTATCGACTTTAATTTTATCTTTTAAATATTCTCGCCTGAATTCTAAAGTACTTTCCTGTATATGATTTTTACTTTCTAATTTACAAGTAATGTAATTTGAATTATAGGAAAAAGTAAAGCGTATTGGAAAGTTTAAATTATTCTGAAAAATTAAATCTTTGTTTCCATACACAACAGTTGCATCTGCACCAAGTGGTGTAAATCTTTCTTCTTCAGTGTAAATATCAACAGAATGATTGTGGCGTTCTATTATTTTGAGATTTGCTTTTAATGCTGTAACGTAAATAATACTCGAAAGCTGACAAATACCACCTGCTTTTTCTTCAGAGATTTTGCCGTTTACAATATTTCTGCCCATTTTGAACGTGTCTTTACGATTCGGGTTACCAATGATTCTCCAGAACGAAAACACCTGATTAGGGTAAATAACAATATTCTCTATTTTTTGAGAGGCTGTAAAGATATTATGCGTTTTGTTTTCGAAAAACTTTCCTTTCTTTATTTCCTGTAAAGTTGAGATCGTACATTCAAAATCGTTAACATCCTTTTTCGTATGAGCAAAATTGTACTTTAAACCTTTGAAAGACCTTATCACAAGTTTTACTTGCAATTTAATTGTATCCGGAAGCAGGTATTTTACTATCATTTTTTCTCTAAAACAAGAATGATGTACGAAGCGTAATGTTTCAGGAAAGATCGGCAAAGTAAATTGTCAATCGGAATAAAAAGCTTTCTTAACTTTTTAGGAATACGATGAATGGGGAAAAAGAGAATACCTCTTTGTTTTTTTAAATTCCAATTGTCTTTGGCTAAGGCGACGATTTCGTTTACTGAAAGTTCATTGGCAGCATGCCAGTTTTCAGATTTATGAGCGGTTAGTTTTCTTCTTTTTTCAGATGGAAAATCAAAAATTAGCTTTCCGTTTTTTTCTAAAATTCGATGTGCTTCGTTTAAAAATGCAGCCGTTTCTTTTTTATCCAAGTGCATAATGACATGAAAGCAAAAAGCATTTTGAAAAAACTGGTTTTCGAAAGGAACTTGAGATAACGATCCTAGTTGAATGTTTTTCTCAGGATATTTTTGTTTTGATTGTGCAATCATGTTCGAGCTTATGTCGATTCCGTATCCAGCAAAATTTAAAAAACGCCCCGTTCCACAGCCAAGATCTACCGTTTTGCTGCTATCCAGATACAGCGATTCTAAAAATGAACGTTCTTGTTTGTCTATAAAAAGTCCGTAGGTATTATTAAAACGGTTTTCGTCGTAGTTTGGAGCTAATTCCTGATAATAATCAGTGATGGCGTTTTGCATAGGTTATAGCGCTTGGTTTTGGAGAATTAGGAATAAAAATACTATTTTTGTTTTAATGAACGAAACTTTAGCCAAATATATTCCGGAGCATGCAGTCAGACCTGTTTTTGAGTTGATTGTTGCGAATCAGGTGCATCTGAAAATCGTAAATGAGCGTCAGACGCGTCATGGTGATTACAGAAAAGGACCGACCGGGAAACATGAAATAACAGTAAATTCGAGCTTAAACAAGTATCGTTTTTTGATCACGTTAATTCATGAAATTGCGCATTTGGTAGCATTTGAGAAGTACGGACGAAATATTAAACCACATGGAGAGGAGTGGAAATATTCTTTTCAGCGTTTGATGGTGCCCTACATTCGTCCGGAGATTTTCCCAGGACAATTATTACCCTTACTCGCAAGGCATTTTAAGAACCCTACAGCGAGTAGTGATACCGATACAACATTGTCTTTGGCTTTGAAACAATACGACAAGCAAAACGATAAAAATTACGTTTTTGAGATTCCATACGGAAGTGTATTCCGAATTCAGAATGGAAAAGTATTCAAGAAACTGGCGGTACGAACAAAACGATTTGAATGCATCGAAATCAGCTCAGGAAAGACCTATCTTTTTAATCCTAATGCTGAGGTGGAATTATTAAATTAAAAATCCCAAATACCGGTTAAAACACTGGAGTTTGGGATTTTTGATATTGTGGAGTAAAGCAATTATCCTTTTAGATACGCTTCTCTTACTTTTTTGAATAAATTCGAAGAGTAAACAAATTTTACGATAGCTTCATTATCGGTTCTGAAAATTTCTTCTTTGGTTCCCTGCCACGCTTTTAATCCTTTTTTAAGGAATACGATGTTCTCTCCAATCTCCATTACGGAGTTCATATCGTGCGTGTTTATTACAGTTGTAATATTGTACTCTTCTGTGATTTCTTTAATTAGATTATCGATAAGAGTTGAGGTATTCGGGTCTAATCCAGAGTTTGGCTCATCACAAAACAAATATTTTGGATTGTTTACAATGGCGCGTGCGATAGCAACACGTTTTTGCATTCCTCCTGAAATCTCCGAAGGTAATTTTTTATGAGCATCGACTAAGTTTACACGTTCTAAAACAAAATCAACACGTTCCTGAATTTTAGCTTTATTGTCGTTGGTAAACATTTTTAACGGAAAAGCGACGTTTTCTGCCACAGTCATGGAGTCAAACAAAGCACTTCCTTGAAAAACCATTCCAATTTCAGTTCGTAATTCTCTTTTTTCATCCGGTTCAAGATCAGAATATACACGTCCGTCAAACTCGATAGTTCCAACATCAGGTGTGTGTATACCTAATAAACTTTTTAATAAAACCGTTTTTCCTGATCCACTTTGTCCAATAATTAAGTTGGTTTTTCCAGTTTCAAAAACTGTCGAAACTCCTTTTAGAACTTTACTATCTCCAAATGATTTTTCTAAATTTTTTACTTCTATCATGATCCTAGTAACAATTGTGTTAGTATATAATTAAAAAGAATGATCGAAACCGATGTCCAAACAAACGCTACGGTACTTGCTTTTCCTACTTCAAGTGCTCCACCTTTCATATAATAACCATGAAATGAAGGAATTGTTGCCAATAACATTGCGAAGATTAAAGTTTTAATGAAAGCATATACAATGTGAAACGGAATAAACTCCATTTGAGCACCATCTATAAAAGCGGCACTTGTAGTGAAACCTCCGTATACACCTGCAAGCCAGCCTCCAAAAATTCCTAAAAACATACTGATTCCAATAACAAAAGGATACAATAGTAAAGCAATGATTTTTGGAAAAACCAGGTAGTTTACTGAGTTTACACCCATTACTTCCAAGGCATCAATTTGTTCTGTAACACGCATTGTTCCAATACTTGATGTAATAAAAGAACCCATTTTTCCTGCCATAATAACAGAAATAAAGGTTGGAGCAAACTCCAGAATTACAGATTGACGCGTAGCAAAACCAATTAAATATTTTGGAATTAAAGGATTAGTTAAGTTCAAAGCGGTTTGAATTGCTACAACTCCTCCAACGAAGAAAGAGATAAAACATACAATTCCGAGTGAGTCAATAATTAGATCGTCGATTTCTTTGAAAATTAAATTTTTCATCACAGGCCATTTGGTCTGTTTGTTAAAAATTTCTTTCAGCATTAAAAAATATCTTCCTATTTGAGATATGTAACGAATTAGCATCATAAGTTTACAAATATTGGCTAAGGTAAAAAGAAGTTACGAGTTTTGGGTTACGAGTTAAGGATAATCGGCAATTTTGCTAATCAAATTAACTTTTGCTTCATTTTTTTAAAACGATAACTTCTGATGAATTTAGCTTGTTCGGGGGTAACTAATAAAGGTGTTTTGGCTTTTTTTGCTTTCCAAAAACCTCTAATATAATCAAAAAATAGTAATGGTTTTTTCTTCATCATGGCCAGTTTAGCAGCTGCTATTGTGGTAATAAAGAGACCATAACCTAAGGTATAAAAAGATTCGCCTTGTTTATAGCGAGCCGTCTTGTTGTAGTTGGCTCCGGTTGGTTTTAAGTGTTTTACGATTAAAGACTGATCTGTAACGACTTTCCAATTGTAAAATTTAGAAAGTAATTCATCGACAGTATCCCAGCCCATTGCCGGTTTTAAGTTTCCTATTTGCAGAAAGCATTCTTTTCGGTATGCTTTAAAAGCGCCGCGAATATGATCTTTATCGGTTAGGTTTTCCAGAATCCATTCGCCGTTTTTTTCGACATACGCAAATCCACCAGCCATTCCGATTGTGGAATCGCTTTTGAAAATTTCGAGAATGCGTTCAAAATAATTGGAAGGTAAAATTAAATCGCCGTCTAATTTTACAATGATATCATATTCAGAATCCAGTGTTTCGAAACCTTTATGGAAAGCTTGTATTACTTTGCTTCCAGGCATGTGTATCGCATCTGAAGTTTTGTTTACTATTGAAATAAACGGATTTTCCTTTGCAAAATTTAAAACAATTTCTTCAGTTTTATCCGTCGAATTATCATTTACAACAACAACTTTTGAAGGTAAAACAGTTTGCGAAATTAGAGATTCGAGTGTCAAACCAATAAAATCCTGTTCGTTGTGCGCGGGAATAACAATATAATATTTCATGTAAAAAAAAGTTAGATCTTAGATTTTCTCTGCGTATACGATATAATATCTGTTTGTAAAACTGCGCAGTAAAGGTCGGATACCGAATTTTTTTACGGGATTAGTCCATTTTTGTCTGTCAATAATTTTCCATCCTGTTTTTTCTAACAGCCAGTCCAATTGCCAATCTTCGAATTCGTGGTAATGTCTGTCCCACATATCCGTTTTAGAACGGTATGCCGGAGAAAACCATAAACGCAAAGGAATAGAAATAATAAGTTTGTCTGATTTGATTTCGTTTAAAATCGTAAACGGATTTAAAAGGTGCTCAAAAATTTCTAATGCTGTAACTACATCTTGCTTGTCGCTTTTAAAAACATTCTGATCAAGATCTAAATCTTCACCAGTGGTGTTTTTTACAGTGTATCCAGCTTCTTTCATGATTTTTGAAAACGGATTTTCAACTCCTAAATCTAAGATAGACTCTGACGTCTTGATATGTTTTTGTAAAAATTCTAAAGTATGTTTGAATCTTTTATTCGGAAACGTTTTCTCGTACATTTTATATTTTTTAACGGCAAAGGCGCAAAGATACAAAGATATCTTCTTTTTTTATGTTTTTTAGCCCAGATAGAAATGAAAAGCCCACGATTTAAAAAATGTAGTTTTTGTAAGCTTAAAAAAGCGACTGAAAGAAGCTCTTTTTAAGGTGTACTAAAAACACATTTTTTAAATGTGGACTTGTAGTGTATAGCTGGATTAGCTTTTAATATCTGTAAACGAAGGCATTTACGTTCATTCCTGCTCCAACTGAAGCAAAAATAACGACATCGCCTTTATTGATTTCGTGATTTTCCAGTTTCCCCTGAATTAAAAGGTCAAAAAGAGTTGGTACAGTTGCTACGCTGCTGTTTCCTAAATCGTGAATACTCATTGGCATAATGTTTTCTGGAGATGTTTTATCGTACAGTTTATAAAAACGTGCAATAATGGCTTCATCCATTTTTTCGTTTGCCTGATGAATAAGAATCTTTTTTACCTCATCGATTCCGATTCCACTTTTATCAAGGCAGTTTTTCATAGCAAGTGGAACCTGACTTAAGGCAAATTCGTAAATCTTGCGACCGTACATTTTTATGTACTTAATGTCTGGATCAAGGTCTGGATTGTATGATTTTCCGAAGTATAAAAAGTTTGCTTCGTCGTTCGCGAATGTTGCACTTTCATACGATAATAATCCTGCTTCGTCATTGGATGCTTCTAAAATCGAAGCTCCTGCACCGTCAGAATAAATCATTGAGTCACGATCATGATCATCAACAACTCTCGAAAGGGTTTCGGCTCCAATAACCAGAACTCTGTTTGCCATGCCAGATTTTATAAAAGCATTGGCTTGCAAAACGCCTTCGATCCAGCCCGGACAGCCAAAAAGAATATCGTATGCCACACATTTAGGGTTTTTGATGCCCAATTTGTTTTTAACACGTGTTGCTAAACTTGGTAAGATATCAGATTGATTGGTTCCTGATTTTACGTCTCCAAAGTTATGCGCAAATATGATGTAGTCTAATGTTTCACGATCGATGTTAGCGTTTTCAAGTGCTCTTTCAGCAGCAAAAAATGCTAAATCTGATGAAGTATGCTGGTCTTCAGCATAACGGCGATTTTCTATTCCGGTAATACCTTTGAACTTTTTTATTACCACTTCATTTGGATAGCCAAAAGGTGTTCCATCTTCATTTAAAAAAACATGTTTGTCAAAGTCAGTATTTTTTACTTCTTTGTTTGGAATGTAACTTCCTATGCCTATTATTTTTATTTTCATTATTCCTTAATTATCCGGTAAATTTATTGCTAAATTATAAATAAAATTATGATAACTATCATAAAAAATAGTATGCGTGCATATAATTATGAAATAATAATTATTTCCGGAATATATTGTTTATTTTTTAATGAAATTTAAGTTTAACCGAGATTTCAAACGTTTGAGCTAAAAGACTATTGAGAGTTTTTTTTGTTTAAAGTATCAGGTTTCAGGTTGTACAAGAGCCTTAAATGTTAAATTTAAAGCAAAAAATAGTAAAATAAAAAACCCGACAGGTTTAAAAAACGTGTCGGGTTTTGGGTTTTATGTAAGAAAAACTTGTTTTTTAGTTTTCCATATATGCTTCAATAGGAGCACAGCTACAGATTAAGTTTCTGTCACCATAAGCGTCATCTACACGACGAACTGATGGCCAGAATTTATTCTCGGCGATATATTCTAATGGGTAAGCCGCTTTTTCTCTTGAATAAGGGAAATCCCAATTGTCTGTAGTTAACATTGCCAATGTGTGAGGTGCATTTTTTAATACATTGTTTTTATTATCGGCTGTTGCAACTTCAATTTCTTTTCTGATAGAAATAAGGGCATCACAAAAACGATCTAACTCTGCTAAATCTTCAGATTCAGTTGGTTCAATCATTAAAGTTCCTGCTACAGGGAAAGAAACTGTAGGAGCGTGGAAACCATAATCCATCAAACGTTTTGCGATATCTCCAACTTCAATTCCGTTTTCTTTAAATGCACGGCAATCTAAAATCATTTCGTGAGCCGCTCTTCCGCATTCTCCGGTATAAAGAATTGGGTAGTGTCCTTCGAAACGGGATTTCATATAGTTCGCATTCAAAATAGCATGTTCTGTAGCACTTTTTAATCCTTCGGCACCCATCATTGTGATGTAACCGTAAGAAATTAAACATACTAAAGCTGATCCGTAAGGAGCAGATGAAATAGCTGTAATAGCTTGTTCACCACCTACTTTTAAGATTGGGTTTGTTGGTAAAAACGGAACTAATTTTTCGTTTACACAAATTGGCCCAACACCAGGTCCACCACCACCGTGAGGAATAGCGAATGTTTTGTGTAAGTTTAAGTGACAAACGTCAGCGCCAATTGTAGCAGGATTTGTTAATCCAACTTGCGCGTTCATATTTGCACCATCCATATATACTAATCCGCCATTGTCGTGGATTAGTTTAGTGATTTCGATAATCGAAGATTCGAAAACTCCATGAGTAGATGGATACGTTACCATTAAACAAGATAAATCATCTTTATGTTCAATTGCTTTTTCTCTTAAATCTTCTACGTCAATGTTTCCTTCTGGAGTTGTTTTAGTAACGATGATTTTCATTCCGGCCATTGCTGCAGAAGCAGGATTTGTTCCGTGTGCTGATGAAGGAATTAAACATACATTACGGTGACTTTCATTTCTTGATAAATGGTAAGCGCGGATAGCCATTAAACCTGCATATTCTCCCTGAGCTCCTGAGTTAGGCTGTAATGTAGTTCCGGCAAATCCGGTAATTACATTTAATTGCTGCTCTAATTTTTTAAGCATTGTGATGTAACCTTCTGCTTGTTCTACTGGTGCAAAAGGGTGAATGCTGTTCCAGTTCGGCATTGATAAAGGCAACATTTCTGAAGCTGCGTTTAATTTCATCGTACAAGAACCTAATGAAATCATTGAATGATTCAATGATAAATCTTTACGCTCTAATTTTTTGATATAACGCATGATCTGACTTTCTGAATGATGATTGTTGAATACATCATGTGTTAAGAAAGAAGATGTTCTTTCTAATGAAGCAGGTAACTGACTTGTAGCAGCTAATTCAGTAACTGTGAAAGTTTCTTTTCCTAATGCTTCAGCAAAAATGGCAATAATTTGGTTGATGTCAGCAATTGAAGTTGTTTCGTTTAACGAAATAGAAATCGTATCAGCATCAACATAAAAGAAGTTAACTTCGTTTTTCTCTGCTACAGCTTTTACTTTTTGAGCATCTGCTTTTACCAGAATAGTATCAAAGTAAGCTGTATTAGTTTGAAAAACGCCTAATTTATTTAAAGCTTCAGCAGTAGTAACCGCAGATGCGTGAACTTTGTTTGCAATATATTTTAATCCTTTTGGTCCGTGATAAACTGCATACATTCCTGCCATAACCGCAAGTAAAACCTGAGCGGTACAAATATTTGAAGTTGCTTTTTCACGTTTAATGTGTTGCTCACGAGTTCCTAACGCCATACGTAAAGCACGATTTCCATTTACATCAATAGAAACCCCAATAATACGACCTGGCATAGATCGTTTGTATTCGTCTTTCGTAGCGAAAAAAGCAGCGTGAGGACCACCGTAACCCATTGGTACACCAAAACGTTGTGAAGTTCCAACCACTACTGCAGCTCCCATTTCTCCTGGAGAAGTTAAAGCAGCTAACGATAGAATATCAGCAGCAAAGGCAACTTTGATTTCGTTTTCTTTTGCTTTAGCAACAAAAGCACTATAATCGTTTACCTGACCGTATTTCCCTGGATATTGTAAAATGGCTCCGAAGAACTCATTCGAAAAATCAAAGTTTTCATGGTTACCAACAACTAATTCAATCCCGATAGGAGTCGAACGTGTTTGAAGTACTGATAAAGTTTGCGGTAAAATTTCTTCAGAAACGAAGAATTTGTTTGTATTGTTTTTCTTTTGATCACGAGTACGAACGTCAAATAACAAAGCCATAGCTTCTGCAGCAGCAGTTCCTTCATCAAGTAAAGAAGCGTTTGCAATTTCCATTCCTGTTAATTCGATTACAGTAGTCTGGAAATTTAGAATTGCTTCAAGACGACCTTGAGCAATTTCTGCCTGATACGGTGTATAAGCAGTATACCATCCTGGATTTTCGAAGATATTTCTTTGAATTGGTGCAGGAACAATAGTTGGATGATAACCCAAACCAATATAAGATTTGAATACTTTATTTTTCTTTCCTAATTCCTGAATATGATTTGCAAATTCGTATTCCGTCATTGCAGGATCTAAATTCAAAGGTGCTTTTAAACGAATGTCATCTGGAAGGGTTTCGTATACAAGTTGTTCGATCGATTCAACCCCAATGGTTTGTAACATGTGTTGAAGATCTGTTTCTCTTGGACCAATGTGTCTTAAAGCAAAAGCATCTGTTTTCATATAGTTGTAAAAGTGTTGTTTTTTTGTGGCGCAAAATTAAGTATTATTAATAATTTAATAGGTATTTTTAACTTCAATTTTTATGAAATTTATAATCAAAGTCTTGATTTGTTAATAATTGATTAGATTTGAAACATGAAACTTTTTAAGCACATATTTGATTTTTATCTGAATAGCAGTATTCATGTGGCTTTATCTTGTTATGCGCTAGTGCGAATTACGTTTCATGTGTTTCATATTCAGGATGATGAGGCAATGGCGATGTTTGTTTTTTTTGGAACAATTGTAGGATATAATTTCGTAAAATATGACGCCTTGGTTCGGGTTAATAAAAAACCGGTGGGAACCCAGCTTAAAATTATTGCTTTTTTAAGTTTGATTTCGCTGCTGTTAGTAGGCTATTATTTTTTTCACTTAAAGCGAATTACTCAAATTGTTTCGGTTGGAATATTTGCCATAACCGCACTTTATACACTTCCGTTTTTTCCTAATAGAAAGAATGCCCGCAATTGGGCTGGTGTAAAAATCTATATTGTAGCACTTTGCTGGGTAGGAGCAACACTTGTTTTACCACTTATAAATGCTGAAATTCCCTTTACCAGTGATTTTTTTATAAAATGTATTCAGCGTTTTGTTTTGGTTTTTGTACTGATTTTAGTTTTCGAAATCTTAGACTTAGCCAATGATGATCCGCACTTAAAAACGGTACCACAAACGATTGGAGTAAAAAAAACAAAGCTTCTGGGATTTTTATTATTGATTCCGTTTTGGTTTTTAGAAGTTTTTATTTCATCCTTCAATTATCACGATGCTATTATTAATCTTATAATGGTGATCATGCTACTGTTCTTCATCTTTTTTGCCAATCAAAAACGCTCTCGCTACTATACTTCTTTTTGGGTCGAAAGTGTGCCTATTTTTTGGTGGCTGATGATTGCTTTTCTTTAATTCTAAATTTCAGAAATAAAAAATCCGATAGCATTTACTATCGGAATTGTTATTATAGCCTTTTTATTTTCAAAAAACGATTACTTCGATTTTTGCTCTGCCAGTGCTTTATTTAATTCTGCTTTTGCTTCATCAAGTTTCTTTCTCTTTTTGGCAATTTTTTCTTTCCCTTCATTTTCTTTAATTGCTTTGTTCAGATCAGCTGTTCTTTCGTTGACTTTTTGCTGTTTTTCGTTGACTTTCTGATCAAGATCTTTGTTCACTGTTTTGGTTGTACAGTTTTTTTTGGTTTGCGAAATAGCATCTTCAATACCTTTTATCTGGTTTTTATTTTCGGCTTTCTTAGCAGCATCTAATTTGATGTTTAATTCGCACAGTTTTCTTTCACATCCTTTTAAAGTTGTGCAATTGCTTTGAGCTAATCCAATAGACGAAATAACAAAAAAGGCGAGAGATAGTATTTTAGTTTTGAAATTCATGGGCTTAATTTTAAGTGATATACTATCTATAAAAGTAAGAAATTATTTTAAATAAATCGCCGAAGCTTTTTAATGTTACCATTCCCTAATACACTATTTTAACTTAAACTAACCAATCATTTAAATACCTTTTGATTAGCTTTTTCTTTGAAGCAGGTGTTTCTACGTGCTCTGTTTTTTAATGTCATTTTTAACCTTACTTCATGTCAAAGAAACGCCGTTTTGTAACATTTTTTTATAAAACCCTATACATCTGATATAGTTTTGAGTAAGATTAAATGAAACAATAAAATTTTTTGAAGTTGATTTTATCGATTAATGTTTTAAAAGTTTAAAACCAAAAACAATTGAAACATCCCCACCAAACAAGTGGAGCAGACCCCACTGAAAAAAACGAGGCGGTTCCGAAAAGCCTTATGAGTAGGAAACTTAAAAAACAAAAGTTATGTCAGAATTATTAATCGGTGCTTATTTAGCGGAAGGAAAAATCGGAAATGTAGGAACACCAGGTGCTCCAATTGCAAAATTTAGTTTAGTGGTGGTACCATCACAAAATTCAGTATCAGGAACGGTAGTAATTTCTCAGGCTGTAAATGGTCCTGATAGTCATATTGTTGTTCAGGTAAAAGGAAGAATCTATGCAACAGGATTTGGAAAATACACAAAAGCAGTTAGCTTGCAAGGACAATACGTTCAGTCTTTTCCACCTCCTGCACTTGGTGCTTTCATCGCAGATTTTGATGCTCACTTTTCAGTTGATGACGAGTGGAATGGAATAGGTGGTTTTTCATACTGGAGACACAGTGTTGAAAACGTACCAGTTGCTTCAGTAAAACAAGGAGAATTAGTATAAACTGCTAATTAGAAATTTATACGGGAATAATATGAATCAGCATAGACATTCCTGACTCGAAAGAGTTTTATTTTAAAAGGCCATCTGATAAGGTGGTCTTTTTTGTTACCCTATTTGTTCTCAAGTAGTATCCCATTTACAGCAAAATCAAATTCACTAAAAAATAAAAAAATGAAACGTAAACCCCTTATAATACTATTTTTAGTTGTTTTTTTAGTAGCAGCCATCACTTTGTTTTTTTTGAATAAAGAACAAATACTGGAAAAAACCGGATTCGCTTCCGGGTATTCTGCTACAGGAACTCAGCCTTGCGCGTGCGAGACGAGCTGGTTTCCTCATGAAAAGACGGCTGCTCCGGCAGAAGGCGATGGAAGCCCTTTTGATTCCAGCTCTACGACAAATTGTGATTTTCATCAGTGGTCATGGCAAAAGTTTTTATGGTTAACAAAGCCACAAGCAACAGGTAATCCGTTTTTTTTAGATTCACTCGATGTTGTTACTCAACAATTAGAAGATGTTGCGCCACAGTTAGGTCTGAAATTAACCTTAAGTTCAATTAATCAGGCAGGTTCCAGTGGTGTTTTGATCTCAAATGCTAAATATAATAACGTCGCGGATACTGTGTTTTATTCGATTCACGTCAATAAATTATTGAAGGAAAAAGCTATAAAAGCAGCTTTGCAAATTAATAATGGCACATTGCCGGTTTCTAATTCAGAGACTTTCCCTGTTGGTGCCTTAGAACTAAAAGTTTCCTGGATTAGTATTGACGCTATTCCGAAACAACAACAAGCTAATTATTTTGTAACTCAGGCAGCGGTTGTAAATAAAAAAGGAACGTATGTACAGAAAACGGTAGCCTTGTTAGGTATGCACGTGGTTGGAATTGTAAAAAATCACCCTGAGTTTATATGGGCGACTTTTGAACATAATGATATGGCACCAATTTATGACAAGAAGAAAAATTCTGTAGCATCAGCAAAAGAGATGTTGTTGTATGAAAAGGGAACAACTTCAGGTATCAATGGAATTAGTTGGGATACCATAACAAATGCTTCACCTATTCTGCCTAATAAAGCCTTTATTCTTTACGAATATGGTGTGCCAAAAGATTTGAATACTGGAGCGTTTACGAAAACAAGTCAGGCAGAACCTGCAAATTTTGATAACATTACAGAGATTAATAAATGTGTAGCTTCTAACTTAAAAGATGTTTTTAAAAATTATTTCTATAACGGTTCCGTATGGTTAGATTTTGATGGTTTTTCCCGACCAGATCAGATAAAAGCAATTGTAACGCGCGATATTTCCAGTGCATTGCCGGATTCATTGGCAAGAGGTTCTGTTAATTTAGCCAATATTACAATGGAAACCTATACGCAGACTTTTACGAGCGATATTCATAACGTTAATAACACTAATCTGGTAAATTGTTTTGATTGTCATCAGGCTTCAAATTTTGATAGTTCAAGACCTGGAAATTCTCCGTTGTTCTTAAGTCATATATTCGGAGATCACTTAAAATTTACCAAGCCAAAACCAATAACGGGTAAAAATGCTGTTGTCGACTCCAGAGAAAAACGTATTCAGGAGATAAAAGCATTAAAGCTAAAACAGTTTCAGCAGTTTGTTAAAAAGAATCAATAGTTTCAGCAGTTGTTGCTAAAATCTTGTTTCTTTCTAAAAGGAAATTGGTAAGATGTTTTTTCAAAAAAAGTGCATCAAATAATTTTCCAAAAATAGTAAACGGAGTTTCATATTGTAGCATATCACTCATGATAGTAACTCCGTTTATTTCTTTAAAATAATGTTTGTGTTTAAAAGACTTAAACATACCTTCTTCCATTTCATCAACAAAATAATCATAAAAGGTCATTGCTGTAATGCGGCTCTTGTGGGTTAAGTAAAAACCAAAATGTTTTCCCCGCCACGTTACGGTTTCGTTTAGATTGATTAATCCTGTTGTTACACCGGCAATTGCTTTTTCTTTGGATGAGCTTGCCGACTTTTGATGTACATCGATATTTCGTGAAACATCAAAAACAGTTTTTAGAGGCGCATTTATTTTCGTAGTAAGATGAATTGTGGTCATAGCTCAATGTTTTTATTTTTTTCACTTTAATAAAGCTCGAAAAGCGCTATCAATATTTCCGTATTTAAATGTAAAGCCATTTTCTACGAGGCGTTTTGGAATTACATTTCTGCTTTTTAAAACCAATTCTGTTTCTGTTCGGATTAAAAATGAACCAATTTCTAGAAAAAATTGGTTTAACGGAATTCCAAATGGAGTACCGACAGTATTTCTAAGTTTTTGCATGAAATTTGCATTTCTAACGGGTTCCGGAGCAACGACATTAATCACACCGTCAAGCTCTTTGTTTATTATAAAATCAACAGCGCTGGCAAAATCTTCTTCGTGAATCCAGCTGATAAATTGATTTCCGTTTCCTTGCTTTCCTCCAAATCCAATTTTTGCAAGTGTTTTTAAAGGAATAAAAGCACCACCATTTTTACCTAATACAATAGACGTTCTCAAAGCCGTTTTTAAGGTATTTGGCGTTACCGTTTTAAAAAAAGCTTTTTCCCATGACAAAGCCACATTTATAGAAAAGTCATTTCCGATTTCGCCCTCAATTTCATCCATTTGTTTGTCTAATGAAAAACGATAAATAGTTGCAGTTGATGAATTCAGCCAATGTTTTGGCGGATTTTGACAATTTAAAATAGCTTTGTTTAAAACCTTGGTACTTTCAATCCTTGATAGCAGAATCTCTTTTTTATTTTCTTTTGTATACCTGCAATCTACAGATTTTCCTGCGAGATTTATTAATACTGTTGCGTTTTCTAATTCATTTTCCCAGCCAGAAAAAGTTCTGGCATTCCAATGTACGTATTTAATGTCTTCGTGGATTTGAGATTTACCTCTGGTCAAAATTACAATTTCCTCAAATTGATCTTTAAAATGACGTACAAGAACCTGTCCTAAAAAACCTGTTCCGGCTGCGATAATGAGTTTTTTCATGGTAGTAAATTTTATAATGGTTGGTTTTTAAGCTTTAAATACAAGTCTTTCTTCTCTTTGTGCTTCTTTGGCTTTTCTTTTTCCTCTAAAGAAAAAATACAAGTTGAAGAATAACATGATACCAAGATAAATAGAAAAACCTCCAATTTTATAACTTAGATTTTCGATTAATTCCTGATAACTGTCTTTGCTTAATTGCAATTCCAGAATCATTAGGGCAAAACCAATATTTAAAAGATAAAATCCGGTTTCAAAAAGTTTATTGGTTGCCTCTGCGATATCTTCTCTTCCTTTAAAGATATCGAGCATAAAAATTTTACCGTTTTTGAAAAGCGTTTTAGAAACGTAATACGTTAAGAACAAAGCTACTGGTAAATAGATTCCGTACCCGATTAAAATTTTTGTAGTTTCCATTTTATTTGATTTTAGTTGTTATTTAATTAATTTGTGAATGTATTTTGTTATAATTATAATGTCGAAATAATGCAATACTGATATAATAAAAATGATGACAGCGGTTTTTAAACTCACCATTTCAATGAGTTGAGCAGCAGATGTTATTTTTTGCCACGAAATTAAAGTCATTGCACAATACCCAATATTGAGTAGATAATAAGCCATTAATAAGACCTGATTTATTTTGTGACAAACATCTTTATGATTGGGAATTAATTCTGATATATAAATGTTGCCGTTTTTATAACAGATTTTCCCAACTCTTAGAATAATGAGAATCGTAATGCTGAGGTAGATTAAATACCCAATGATATTGAGATTCATAGTTTTTAATATTTTTAAACTTTCAGAAAAAAATGAAAGTTTTAATTAAATTTTTTTACTTCTATTTCATTATTTTTAAAACCAGTTTTCCAAGCCAGTTTTCATTAAATTCAGTCATTTTGTCTAACATGTTGTCCGCTTTTAAAACGAAATCATACAACTTAGTCGTTTGATCTACAAAGTGTTTTTCTTCGGCAGAATCTTTTGCTTCAATGGTAGAAACTTCTTTTAAGATTTTAAGCGCTGGTTTTATTTCTCTTTTGCTTCTTTCTCTTGATATTTTGGAAGCTAATTCGTCTAAATCTTTTTCGGCTGTAAAAAACTCTCTTCTTTCTCCGGCTTTATATTCTTTGTAAACAATTCCCCAATCCATTAATGCTCTTAGGTTCATGCTGGCATTACCGCGCGAAATCTGTAATTCCTCCATAATATCTTCCATAGAAACAGCTTCATTTGAAACCATCAATAAAGCATGGATTTGCGCCATAGTTTTATTGATACCCCATTGAGAACCTAAAGCTCCCCAGGTTTGTACAAATTTATTTTTTGCTTCTTTGAATTCCATGAGACAAATGTATGTAAAAGTTTTTAAACTTTCAAAAATAAATGAAAGTTTAATTCGAAAAATGTGATTTTAAAATTTTAGATGTTAGTATTGTTTTGCTAAACAAGGGATTGAGCTTCTTTTGTAGTTGCAGAATTTCATAACAGCAATTTACTATTTTGTACCTTATAATAATCTGCTTGTGACATTTCACATCAATTTTAATTTTTTAGAGGATAAGTTTGCTAAAAAAGAATGGTATTGTTTCTCTTAGACCGATAATCCGTTTTTAGATTAGTACCAAACACGGTATTAATTTTTTTAATATCAGAGTTAAAAAATATGAAACATACCGTTGTAATTCCTTTATACAATAAAGAAGCATATATTTATGATACGATCCGATCACTGGCTTTTCAGGAAAAGAAACCATCAGAAATTATTGTTGTTGATGACTGTAGTACAGATTTAAGTTTAGTTTGCCTGAAAGAGGCATTGTCCTTTTTTGCACCGCAATTTCTTAAAACCAATATTCAGATTATTGCTTTAGACGAAAATTTGGGTTCAGGAAATGCTAGAAATGTTGGTATAGAGCATGCTACAGGAGAGCTTATTAGTTTTTTAGACGCAGATGCTTCTTATACTCCTTCGAGTTTAAGGGAGATTGGAGAGCTTATGGAAGATAATACTATAGATTTTTTAGTATTCGGCATATTGGTAATGCCATCTAACTATTATCTGCCAAACATTAAATCTTTTAAAAATGAATTGACTTTTCTATCAAACGGATTGTTTTTGATACCAAATGCATTGCGCACAATCAGTTCATCTGATTTTAGTAGGGGATTTGGCAGCAATGTAGTTATTAGAAAAAAGTATTTAAAGAAGGTTCGATACGAAACAAATGTTTCCTTATATCAAGATATTGTTTTTTGGTATCAGGTTTTAAAGAATATTGGCAAAGACGCTCGCATAGCATTATTAAACAAAGCCTGTGTCGAAGTGCAGGAAGTCGAAGAACGTTTACCAAAAATGAGCTTTGCTACTTGGAAAGAAGTACAAGTTCCCATTACTATAAAGCGATATAACAAAAGTAGTGACCAATACGATAAGCAATTAATGGGAGTATTGTCTCAGAAATGGTTTAGGTATGCAATGAAACATTTGCCATCTTGGCGCCAAAAAACGTTATTCGTTTTAAGTCACTCTGCGATTTTGATTAAAAACTATTTTTATTTCAAAAAAAGGAATAATTAATAGAGGAAAGATGTTTTAAAATTTCAAAAAGCATGGATTAATTATAAAATTATGTTAATTCACGAAGAGAAATTTTGTATTACGTAATGGAAGGATATTTTTGTAAAAACCCACTTTTTTATGGAATTATACTATACTTTTTCAATACTAATTGTATTGGCCTCTTTCTTCGCCTATTTAAATTTAAGATTTTTAAAACTTCCGGGAACTATTGGAATCATGATTATTGCCATGTTAGTTTCGGTAGGGATTCGTTTATTGGGAGATTCTTATTTTCCTGCTACCACAAAACATTTTTTTGATCTGATAAAAGAATTCGACTTCAATGAAATCCTAATGGGAGCCATGTTGAACTTTCTTTTATTCGCAGGTGCATTGCACGTAAATATGTCGGATCTAAAAGAGCAAAAAGTTCCTATTATGATTTATTCTACCGTTAGTGTAGTATTATCAGCCTTAATAATTTCTGTTTTACTTTATTACATAGCACCATTTTTTGGAGTTAAGATTCCTTATATATTCTGTTTGGTTTTTGGAACCTTAATTTCTCCAACAGATCCAATTGTGGTATTAGGTGTTTTAAAACAGGCAAAAGTTCCTAAAAGAATAGAAACTAAAATTGTTGGAGAATCATTGTTTAATGATGGAGTAGCGGTAGTTATGTTTGCTGTTGTTCTAAAAATGGCAACTGATCCAACATTCGATATGAGTTTTACTTCTATCGCGTGGCTGTTTGCTAAAGAAGGAATAGGAGGGCTTCTGTTAGGAGCTGCTCTGGGATATACAGCATCTAGAGTTATGAAGAAAATTGATGATTACAAGGTTTCTGTTTTAATCACACTTTCTATTGTAATGGGAGGATTCTTGATAGCACAAAGTTTACACGTTTCAAGTCCGCTAGCGATGGTCGTTGCCGGATTGATTATTGGGAATTACGGTAAAAAAGTTGCTATGAGTGAAGTAACAATAGATTATTTAGGGAAATTCTGGGAACTTATTGATGAAATATTGAATGCTATTTTATTCTTATTTATCGGTTTTGAGTTATTGTTATTACCAGATTTGAACAAACAATTGTTAACAGGGCTTGTCGCTATTTTTATAGTATTGTTTTCCAGAATTGCTTCAATCGTTCTACCATGGAAATTCTTTGATATCTTTAAGTTTTTCGGTATCAAATCGGCGTATAACAAAGGATCATTAATGGTACTGGTTTGGGGAGGAATTCGAGGAGGAGTTTCGATTGCCTTGGTGCTTTCTATGCCGGAAGGAGAATATAAAAACCTATTGCTTGAAGTAACTTACATTGTAGTATTGTTTTCAATTGTAGTACAAGGGCTAACCGTTGGAAAATTGGCTAAGAAGGTTTTAGAACACGACTAATATCTATAATTGTCAGAACCTGAGTAAATTCATAAAAAAACCTGCAAAATTTCTTTGCAGGTTTTTTTTATCGCTTGTCTTCTTTAGAATAATTTGATTCTCCGTTGATGTTGATTTTATTTCCCAGAAAACGTGGTTCACGATTTCTGAAAACATCAAGAAAGGATTTAAAAGTAGAAAGAACTTCTCTGAACCTAACGTATTTGTATCCCGGATATTCTCCTTTATTAGCAGAATAACCAACGGATTTGATTCCGAGTTCTTGTCCAATATACAGGGCTCGGTTTAAATGGTATTCCTGCGTTATTAAAGTAGCTCTTTTGATATTAAAAATATGCTTAGCACGATACATTGTTGAATAGGTATCGAAACCTGCATAATCGATAAATATTTTGGTAGTATCAACTCCGTTTCTGGCGCAGTAGTTTTTCATCACCGTAAGTTCATCGTATTCATCACGACCGTTATCTCCGGATAACAAAATTTTATTAATACGGTGCGATTTGTATAACAAGATACCGGCATCTAATCTGTCTTTTAGATATTTACCGGGTTCATTGCCTTTAATTCCAGCACCAAATATAATTCCAACATCATTTTTTGGAAACTTTTTTAACGAATAGTAAATGTGCTTTTTAGTGCTATTTTTTACAGTGGAGTTTACACCAATTATCGCTATTACTACAATAACGATAACGTAAAAGGCTATTTTTAAATATTTTTTCAATTTTCATTTAGGTATTTAGTCTTTAATATCAACTGCGTTAATTGTCTGGATTTTTCCGTCAGCATAGATTACAATTTTCCCATTTATTTTCTTTTTGCTTTCGATCATCTTTTTTGAAGAAACTTTTAATCCTTCAACAATTTTATGTTGCAGTTCTTTAATTTTATCTTTTGTCATCTTTTAAATTGTTTATTATATTAAATAGATCGCTATCAATAATTTGTATTTTATCATTCAGCTCTTTTTCAAGAATAAGAACTGGTAATTTATTTGAATTATCGAATAACATAACATTATTACACTTGTTAAGATAAATCTTAAAGAAATTTTTAATTCCTCGAATATATCTTCGTTCAATTACATCTTCAGGGATATTGTGTCCTCCTTCATTTACCCTAATTTTTACTCGTTGTTTAGCTAATTCAACAGAGTTTAGCCAGAAAAAAATTAGTGTTACAAAATAACCTTGATCTTGAGCTTTTTTTACGATGGAGGCATAGCTTTTTGCTGAAAGAGTTGTTTCAAATGCGAAATCAACTTCTTTTTGTAACAATTCATCAATTCTGTTAAGCATTATTCTCCCTGCTTCAAAACTTACTTTTTCCGGTTGAAAAGGAGATAATCCTTTTGCAATTTCATCGGCATTTACAAATTCTTTGCAATCTAATATTTCAGGTAGGATCGTATATGAAGCTGTAGTTTTACCAGCTCCATTACAACCCGAAATTATATATAAATTTTTATCTTTCAATATATTAAATAATTAACAAAGATATTAATATTAAACTAATCCCGCTCTTTTTAATAAAGCTTCCGGTTTTGGTTCCTGACCTCTAAAACGTTTGTATAAAGTCATTGGGTGTTCTGTTCCTCCTTTTGAAAGTACATTTTCTTTGAATTTTGAAGCAACTTCAGTATTAAAAATTCCTTTTTCGTGAAAATATTCAAAAGCATCAGCATCTAAAACTTCAGCCCATTTGTAACTGTAATATCCAGAAGAATATCCGCCTTGAAAAATATGTGAAAAAGCAGTACTCATGGCATTTTCTTTTACATCAGGATACAATTGTGTATTAGCAAATTGAGCTGTTTCAAAAGTTTTTAAGTCGGTAATGTTAGTTGGATCTTGTCCGTGCCAAGCCATATCTAATAATCCAAAACTCAATTGACGCAATGTTGCCAGACCTTCCTGAAAACTTGCGCTTTCTTTTATTTTTTGTACATATTCTATCGGAATAATTTCTCCCGTTTCATAATGATTCGCAAACAAAGCCAAAGCTTCCGGCTCGTAACACCAGTTTTCCATAATTTGGCTAGGTAATTCTACAAAGTCCCAAAATACTGAAGTCCCGGATAAACTAGAGTAAGTAGTATTAGCCAACATACCGTGCAATCCGTGACCAAATTCATGAAATAAAGTAGTAACTTCATTAAATGTCAATAACGAAGGTTTTGTTTCCGTTGGTTTTGTAAAGTTACAAACGTTCGAAATATGCGGTCTTTCGTTGATACCGTCTTTTATATATTGCGATTTAAATGACGTCATCCACGCACCATTTCTTTTTCCTTTTCTAGGAAAAAAGTCAGCATAGAAAATCGAAACTAAATTATTGTCAGCATCTGTAACTTCATACGTTGTAACTTCTTCGTGGTATTTGTCAATGTCAAAAACTTCAGTAAAGGTTAATCCGTATAGTTTTCCAGCAATGGTAAAAGCTCCGTTTAGTACTTTCTCTAACTGGAAATAAGGTTTTAATTTCTCATCATCTAAATTAAAAAGCTGTTGTTTTAATTTCTCCGAATAATAAGCACCGTCCCATTTTTCTAATTGTTCAATTCCGTCTAACTTTTTAGCGAAAGCAGTAAGTTCTGCAAATTCTTTTTGAGCTGCAGGTTTCGCTTTTGCTAATAAATCATTCAGAAAAGTAAAAACTTTATCCGGACTTTCCGCCATTCTTTCTTCCAGAACAAAATGAGCATGTGTTTTATAACCTAATAAATTGGCTCTTTCAAAACGTAACTTAGCAATTTTAAGTACATTCTCCTGATTGTCAAATTCATTATTCTGAAAAGCTTTTGCACCAAAAGCAATCGCCATTTTTTTACGTAGTTCACGATTATCTGCATACGTCAAAAACGGAACGTAACTTGGATGATCTAAAGTGAAAATCCACCCGTCTTTTTCCTGACTTTTAGCCAATAACTTTGCAGCTTCGATTGTTCCCTCCGGTAATCCTGCTAAATCTTTCTCGTCAGTCAAATTCAATTCAAATGCATTTGTTTCTGCCAGAACATTTTCTCCAAATTGTAAACTCAGTTTTGACAATTCTTTGTCGATTTTACGTAATTTATCTTTTTTATCTTCAGGTAAGTTAGCTCCGTTTCTGGAAAAGCTTTTATATTTTTTATCTAAAAGTGTAGTTTGTTCAGGAGTTAGATTCAGATTTTCTTTTTGCTCGTAAACGGCTTTTATTTTAGCAAATAGAGCAGCGTTTAATGTAATGTCATTTCCAAATTCAGACAACAAAGGCGAAACCTCCTGCGCAATTTTCTGCATTTCATCATTTGTTTCTGCAGAATTCAAATTGAAGAAAATACTGGAAAGACGATCTAAAATATCTCCCGAAAAATCCATTGCTACAACAGTGTTTTCAAAAGTCGGTGCTTCAGTATTATTTACGATAGCATCTATTTCGGCTTTAGCCAAAGCAATTCCTTCTTTAAAAGCGGGAATGTAGTCTTCGATTTTGATTTGAGAAAAAGGGGCTGTATTATGTTTGGTTGTAAATTTTGAAAGTAAAATGCTCATTTTAATTATACGGTTTAAAATTGAAGAATTATATTTTGAATTTTTCCTGGTTTTGAAAATTATTCCAAAAACGAAGCAATTCTAAGTTGTTATTTTCGATTCGGTAATAAAGTGAAATGTGTTTTGTAATGACAATTTTATAAACACTTTTGAAGTTTGTTTTTATAAATAAAACATTGTCATTTTTTAAAAGCGTAATTGTAGAATTTACTTTTTCAATGAAATTTAAAGCGATTTTTTCACTCCATTCAGCTTCTAAGTAATCAATATTATTCCAAAAGTCTTTTTTAGCTTGCGGAGCCCAAATTACATTCATCTATTTGAAATATTTAGAATAACGATTTTTGGTTTCTTCCATGACAACATCATGCTGAATACCTTCATTATTATCTAAAGAATAAATGGCTTCATTAATCTTGTTTTTTTGTTCCTCAGAAAGAGTTTCTCTCGATTGAATAAAATCAACAATTTCCTGAATTAAATCTGGATTATCAATGTCCAGAACAATCTTTGCCAACTCTATTTTAGAAGTCTGAATGTTCATTTCGCTTTTTTATCAAAGTTAAGTTTTTCTTTTAAAATTATTAATAATGAATAGTTAATATATTTTAGAGCGCTATTGAAAGGAAAAGATTCATTACTAAACACAGAAAATGACCATGTTTAGTAATGAATCTTTGATTCTTCTTTACAGACGTAGAGAATTATTTCTTTAAACCTTCTGCTGCTTTATTAACTGCCGCTTTCAATTCTTCTTTGTATGAAATAATAGTATCCAGCACTTTTTTATCATGACTTCCAATGATTTGAGCTGCTAAAATCCCGGCATTTTTAGCCCCGTTTAATGCAACGGTTGCAACCGGAACCCCACCAGGCATTTGTAGAATAGATAAAACAGAATCCCAACCATCAATAGAGTTACTCGATTTTACAGGAACCCCAATTACAGGAAGCGGAGACATTGAAGCCACCATTCCAGGTAAATGTGCTGCACCTCCAGCGCCGGCAATAATTACCGAAATACCACGAGTGTGCGCATTTTTACTGAAATCAAATAATTTTTCTGGTGTTCTGTGTGCTGAAACAATATCTACTTCTGTTTCGATATTAAATTGTTTTAGTATGTCGATAGCATCCTGCATGACCGGCATGTCAGAGATACTTCCCATTATAATAGCTACTTTGCTCATTTTTTTTTAGACTTTTTAGACTTTTTAGATTTTTAGATCGTTAGACTTTCTTAGATTTTTGGATTTTGAGATTAAAAGATTAAAAATTAAAAGATTTAACGATTTAACGATTTAACGATTTTCATATTAGAATCTTTTAATTTTTAAATTTTTAAATCTTCCAATTATTGACTAATCACTTTAATCGTATTTTTAACTTGTTCTGCGATTTTACGGGCTTCCGTCATGTTCTCGTTTACGATTGTTACGTGACCCATTTTTCTAAAAGGGCGTGTTTGTTTTTTACCGTAAATATGAGGAGTAACACCATCCCATCCTAAAATAGTTTCGATGTTTTCATATACCACATCACCAGAAAAACCTTCTGCACCAACTAAGTTTACCATAACTCCGGCAACTTTACTTTCTGTATTTCCCAACGGAAGATCTAAAATAGCGCGTAAATGATTTTCGAATTGTGACGTATAACTTGCTTCGATAGAATAGTGACCTGAATTGTGTGGGCGAGGAGCAACTTCATTCACTAGAATTTCATCTTCTATGGTTTGAAACATTTCAACAGCAAGAAGACCAACATGATTAAATTTCTCTGAAACGTTCAAAGCAATTGCTCTAGCTTTCTCTGCTACTTTTTCGTCAATTCTTGCCGGGCAAATAACATATTCCACCTGATTCGCTTCCGGATGAAATTCCATTTCTACAACCGGATATGTTTTTATTTCTCCTGATGGATTTCTTACCACAATAACGGCCAATTCATTTTTGAACGGAACCATAGTTTCTGCAATACATTCTACATTAGGTAAATCATCCATATCAGAAATCTGACGAATGATTTTCACACCATTTCCGTCGTATCCAAATTCAGTACATTTCCATACAAACGGAATAGTGATTTCGCTATTTCCAACTGATTTTTGTAGATGTTCCGGATTGTCAAAACGTAAAAATGCTGCAGTCGGGATATTGCTTTCGGTATAGAAGGCTTTTTGAACTCCTTTATTCTGAATTCCTTTTAACGTTTTTGGAGAAGGATACACTTTTACACCTTCTTTCTCTAATTGAGTCAAAGCTTCAAGATTAACCAATTCGATTTCAAACGTTAATACATCAACTTGTTTTCCAAAGTTGTAAACCGTTTCATAATCCATCAAATCACCTTGGAAGAATTTATTGCAGGCAATTTTACTCGGTGCTTCGTCACTTGGATCTAAAACATAAGTTTGTATATCAAATTTTCGTGTGTCAAACAAAAGCATTTTGCCCAATTGTCCGCCACCTAATATTCCTAATTTAAAATCAGAAGAAAAATAATTCATTGTAGTTGTGTTTTTGCAAAGATACTTTTTAATCTTTTTTTTGCCACGAATTTCATGAATTTCATTGTTTTTTTCGTGCTTCGATTTTAAGTAGACAATTAGAAACGTTTTTTAGATACAATTTTGGATAATTTTAGGAAGATTTAAAATTTTTCGATCTTCTTCAATACCTCTTTAGCGACAGCTTTGTAAGCAGCAGAATGATTTGCATAGTCTTTGTTCAGGATAATTGCCAATTCTGGATGGATCCAGTCATAATAATTCCCTAAAAGATACAGTGTTCTTATCGAATAAGCCTTTGGTGCAACTTTCACATCGTTGATTAACCAGTCAAAAGAAGTTTCAATACAATGCTGAATGTTCTCTTCAGAAAGTAAAATGCCTGTTTCTTCCTTTTTATAATGCGATTTTACTAATAGCTGAACGACTTTGGCAATTGGGCGGATCGCACTTTCATTTTTCAAAACTTTCAAATTCGAACAGAAAAAATCAAGATGAGGTTGCAGCCAGCTCAATTCTTCATACGATACAAATTCAAGAATCCAACAAGCCTTATGATTGTCTTTATAAGCAGAAGAAAAGCAAATAGAAATCAACTCACTAAAAAGCGAAGGATTTTCTAAAACTTCCTGTGCTACCATTAATCGGCTTTCTCTGCATGGTTTTACATAATCAAGTTTCTGTTGTAGTTCTGTGCTCATTTTTACTGCGTTTGTAATTCAGCATCTAAAATAA
This sequence comes from Flavobacterium hercynium, assembly GCF_002217285.1. Lineage (GTDB taxonomy): Bacteria > Bacteroidota > Bacteroidia > Flavobacteriales > Flavobacteriaceae > Flavobacterium > Flavobacterium hercynium. The sequence goes on from NZ_MUGW01000020.1 coordinate 45,306, forward strand.
ATAATTTAATGAAACCGTTCCGTAATAATTTACAGGAAGTCCTGGATAATAATATCGTGGACTGGCATTTCCCACGGCAACAGCATTAGGTAAAATTAAGGAAGCATATTTTTCATTGGTCACATTATTAATACCAAAAGCAAAATGACTTGTTAGGTTGGGGATAATCTCAAAACGATAACCCGTTTTTACATTAATAATAGAATAAGAATCAGAATAAGCTGTGTTAGCATCATTCATCGGAATCTCATCTACAAATTGATAATCGGCAGAAAAATACAAACCCATTTGACTGTTCAGAGTAACGCCGGCATTGATTTTATTTGCTGCCACACCGGTAAGTTTGTTGCCTGAATAATCATTTCCATTATCAACAAAATTCACAAATTCATATCTTCCAAGCGAAGTTGCTGCAAAAGAACTCAACGTCAGCGTACGATTTAGCTGCCAATTATGTTTGGCAATAAACTCAATCCCTTCGTGCAATGTTTTACCGGCATTAGCTCCTTCATATTGATCATCGCCAATTCGTTTAGCAACAAGTAAATCTTTAATCTCCATTCGGTACAAAGACAATTCCGTGTAAAGATTTTTATTAAAGAAATAGAATTTACCACCAACTTCAAAATTATAACCATTTTCAGGCTTGATGTCTGAATTAATAGTTCCGTTGCTCGTTAAAGTTTCCTCAGTAGAAGGAAGCGAAAAACCACGACTTGCTGAAAAATAAACCGTTTGTTCCGTATTCGGTTTATAGAGCAATGACATTTGAGGCGAGAAAATTCCGTTATAGCGATATTTCTCCGTTGTATTATTAGCGTCCGCCAAAATGTTAGTCAACTCAAATTGCGTTTCATTATAATTAAGTCCAGCCTGAAATTCAAATTTCTCCGATAATAACGATCTGATCTGCGAAAAAACATTGTAGAAAAAACGTTTCTGATCCGTTTCTGTCAATTGATTACCTTGTAAACTCCCCAAGCCATTATTTTGCTGATATAAATTTTGAAATGTATTTCCATTATAACGATCCGCAAAATATTCAATCCCCGCTATGAATTGATTTTTGATTTTTCCAATACTAAAATCCCCCGAAAACTGAGTTCGTGCTCCTGCTGCAAAAGTATATTGACGTAAAATGTCAAAAGGGCGAGGTTCGTTATTGTCTTTATAATTTACAAATATTGATGTGGCGTTATTCAAATGCTCATTGATTTTAAAATCATAGGCCAATCCTGCCAATGTAGATTTGTATTCTTTAAATCCTTTAGAAGCTACCCACGTTGCAGCTCCTGATTTTGGATTATTTTCAAAAGCTTCTTTTGTAATCGAACTCGGAATGAAAGCTTTTAGATACGTATAATTCGAGAAGTAAGTAAGCTTGCTGTTTTCCTTTTTAAACAATTCAACTGCAAGCGTAATTCCCTCACGATCATAAGCGCTGTTTTCCCGCCAGCCATCCGTTTTCAGTTTATGATAGTTAATGTTTAGGCTAGAACTCTTATTGGTTAAACTGTAATTCAGATTGTTTTTTAATAATCCGTAAGAGCCATAAACGGTACTAACTCCTGCCGTTTGGCCGTTTGATTTTGAAAGTTGAGGCAAAACTAAAATAGCGCCACCCAAACCAGCGCCGTAAATACTAGATAGCGGACCTTTGATAACCTCAATCTGACTCACATTTTCTAAGTTAATATCATCGATAACCGTTTCACTATTTCCGGACGTTAGCGGAATACTTCCGTAAAAAGCCCTTATTTTATTAGTGCCATACGGTGTTCTCGCACCAATACCACGAATAGAAATTCGCGTTGTCGTTAAGTTTGATGATTGCATCAATACACCCGGAATTGTATTAATTACAGTAGTTATATCGGTAGTATTATTTTGAAGAAGTTCTTTTTTTGATAAAACACCAATACTTGCCGGAGTGTCGAGCAAATTATTATTTATGTGAAGAGTACTAATAAAAACTTCATCCAATTTTTGAGTTTTTACAGAATCAATAGTTTTGCTTTTTTTTTCTTGTGCTCTAGTATGTTGGAAAACACAACACACAAAAAAAAGAAAACAATATTTTTTTAAAATCATAAAAAGGGTTTGTTGAAACATGAAAAAAAATTAAGCGCAGAAGACGCAAAGTTTTTTGAGATTGTTTTGTGCAGTTTTCTCGCAAAGTCGCGAAGACGCAAAGTTTCTATTCTCTTTGCGACTCTGCGACTTTTCGTGATAAAAAAAAATAAAGCTTTGCGACTAAAATTATAATTTACTTATTCGCCGCTACCTTCCAAATCGTATTTCCACTATCATCATTTACAAGCAATGATCCGTCATTCATAACCGTTACAGCAACCGGACGTCCATAAACTTCAGCTTTGTCAGCATTGGCAATAAATCCGGTTAAAAAATCTTCCGGTTTCCCACTAGGTTTTCCGTTGGTAAACGGAACAAAAACCACTTTGTAACCCGATATTTTGGCGCGGTTCCAAGACCCATGCTGACCAACAAAAGCACCATTTTTATATTTAGCAGGAAAAGCAGCTTTATCATAAAATGCCAATCCTAACGAAGCAGTGTGCGCACCAACAGAAACATCCGGAACAATAGTTTTAGCAACCAAATCTTTTCGTTGTCCTTTTAATCTCGGATCCGGAATACTTCCAAAATAAGAATAAGGCCAGCCGTAAAATCCATTAAGTTTTACACTCGTAATATAATCCGGAACCAAATCGTCACCCAATTCGTCACGTTCATTTACCGCAGTCCAAAGTTCATTGTTAGCAGGATTCCAATCCATCCCAACAGGATTTCTAAGTCCCGCAGCGTAAATTTTCTCGCCGGTTCCGTCAGGATTAATCTCTAAGATATTAGCACGACGTACCTCTTTATCCATACCGTTCTCACCAACATTACTTCCAGAACCTACAGAAACATAAATTTTAGTTCCGGCATCATTCGCCAATAAATTTCTAGTCCAGTGATTGTTGTATCCACCAGCAGGAAGCTCAAGAATTTTTTCGCCTTTAGTTTCCAATTTCAAAGGATTGTTACTATACGGATAACGATACAAGCCATCTGTATTAGCCACATAAAAAAAGTTTTTTAGAATAAGCATACCATAAGGCTTGTTTAAATCTTTAAGAAATACTTCTCGGGTTTCAAATTTCCCGTCTTTATCAGTATCGCGCAACACCGTGATTTGGTTTTTGCTTGATCTCGTACCACTTTCTACAACAAAAATATCACCATTAGGACCAATATAAGTCGAACGCGGATTCTCGAAACCATCTGCAAATTTCGTAACTGTAAAACCTTCAGGAGCTGTCGGTGTTTTTCCTTCTGACCAGCCAATCACTTTACTGTTATTTGATTTAGATTCTGTTGCATAAGGAGGAGGAAGTGTAATATCGCCAACAGCAGTTTTAACAACATTTGCCGGTTGTGCGGCTATAACCTCTTTGTCTTCTTTTTTTACCTGACCGTTGCAGGCAGTCAGTAATAATAATAAAGAACCTGCGAATATCTGTGTGGTAGTTTTCATTTCGGATTTTTGTTAAATATTTATCAAACAACAATTTAGTGATTTATAAAAAAAGGAGTTGTCGAAAAATGTAAACATTAACTGATATTTAACATTAACAAAAAACTCTTTTTTACAATAAAATTTGGTGCTCACAATTTGGTTCAAATTCTATATCTTTGTGCATTATTTTAAATACAAAAAATAATGATACAACTTCACGATAAACAATTTGTTCCATTTATTTCGGCGAAAGAAATTGATTTTGCATTAACGAAATTAGTAGCACAAGTCGAAGATGATTTTGGAGATGATACGCCTATATTTATTGGAGTTTTGAACGGAGCCTTTATGGTCGTGTCAGACTTCCTGAAAAAATACAAAAGTCCCTGCGAAGTGTCATTCATAAAAATGGCATCGTATGAAGGTACAGAATCAACAAATACAGTAAAAGAATTAATCGGAATAAACCAGGATTTGTCCGGAAGAACAGTTGTGATAATAGAAGATATTATCGATACAGGTAATACAATCGAAGAATTGAAAGTATTATTCAAACAACAAAATGTAAAACATTTTAAAATAGCAACATTGTTTTTCAAACCGGAAGCCTATAAAAAAGATATTAAAATTGACTATATCGGAATCAGAATTCCGAACAAATTTATAGTTGGTTACGGATTAGACTATGATGGTCTAGGCAGAAATTTGACAGAAGTTTACAAATTAGCCGAATAAATTTAAATAAAAACACACAACTAAATATTCATTTAAAACTTCTGATATAAAAATTAAGAAGTAGCAACACTCACTCATATTATGATTAATATTGTTTTATTTGGAAAGCCGGGAGCAGGAAAAGGAACTCAGGCAGAATTTTTAAAAGAAAAATACAAATTAACGCATCTTTCAACAGGCGATATTTTTCGTTTTAATTTAAAGAATGATACAGATTTAGGTAAAAAAGCAAGAGTTTACATGGATAATGGCGAATTAGTGCCTTGCGAAATTACAACAGCAATGTTAATTGATGAGGTGAACAAACACCTGGATTCAGATGGTTTTCTTTTCGATGGATATCCAAGAACATTAAATCAGGCAGAAGCATTAGATAAATTTTTGCCAACAATAGGATCAAGTGTTACAGCAACAATCGCGTTAGAAGCAGACGATGAAATTTTAGTAGCACGTTTACTGGAAAGAGGTAAAACAAGCGGTAGAGCAGATGATCAGGACGAAGACAAAATTCGTGTGAGATATCAGGAATACAACGAAAAAACAGCTCCATTAATTGGATATTACAAAGAACAAAATAAGTTTCATGCCGTAAACGGTATCGGAACGATCGAAGAAATTACAGAACGATTAACGTCAGTTATAGATAATTTGTAGAAGCTATTCCAGCTGTCGTTTCAAGTCCTCGCTAAAAAAACTATTTTTCTAACCATAAAACGGGCTTCCGCTGGTCGCTGTTTTTCGGCAAGAAAAATTAGTTTTTTTAGCTCCGGGCTTTTCTCTACCATCTGGGCTAAAAGAATAAAAAATAATACCATAAATAAACAACGAACCAAACAAATAACGAATCTACTATAAATTGGAAATACTAATAATATTTTTTCTAATACTATTAAATGGAGTTTTCTCCATGTCAGAAATCGCATTGATTTCGGCTAGAAAAAACCGACTGGAAACTGCCGCTAAAAAAGGAAACAAAAGTGCAAAAACAGCACTTGATTTAGCCAATTCTCCAAACAAATTTTTATCGACTGTACAAATCGGAATTACCTTAATCGGAATTTTAACCGGTATTTATAGTGGAGATAAAATAACAGTAGATGTAGAATCATTTGTTAGCGGATTTGCAGCTCTAAAACCATACGCACATTCTGTTGCAGTTGGAATTGTAGTTGTAGTTTTGACATTTTTTTCTTTAGTTTTAGGAGAGTTGCTGCCAAAACGTATCGGACTGAATTATCCGGAATCTATTGCCAAAATGGTAGCGCTTCCAATGAAAATAATTTCGATTATAACAGCGCCATTTATTTGGTTACTGACAACTTCGACAGATTTTTTATTGAATGTTTTACAAATAAAACCTTCTGCTGACGGAAAAGTAACAGAGGAAGAAATTAAGGCAATTATAAAAGAAGGAACAGAAGGCGGAGAAGTTCAGGAAATTGAACAAGATATCGTAGAACGTGTTTTTCATATTGGAGACCGAAAAGTCAATTCCTTAATGACACACAGAAAATCCGTAGATATGTTACCTCTGAATGCCGATAAAGCTAAAATAAAAGAATTAGTTTTAATGGATTTGCATACGTTCTATCCCGTTTATAGTGACAACTATGATGATATAGTAGGTATCGTATCACTAAAAAATATATTTGCCAATATCGAAAGCGATCATTTCGATCTGGCAGCAATAATGACAGATCCACCTTATTTGATGGAACAAACAACAGCTTACAAAGCTTTGGAAAATTTCAAAAGAACAGGCGTGCATTATGCGTTGGTTTCAGATGAATATGGAGTTTTTCAAGGAATCATTACACTAAATGATATTTTAGAAGCTTTAGTAGGTGATGCATCTGATTTTTACAAAGACGAATTTCAACTAATCGAAAGAGAAGATGGTTCATGGTTGGTAGACGGGCATTATTCATTACACGATTTCCTAACTTATTTCGAGTTAGACGAATTAACAAACGATTACGAAGTAAATACGGTTAGCGGTATGATTATGACTGAGCTTTCTCATATTCCAAAAGAAGGAGAAAAGTTAATCTGGCAAAAATTCGTATTAGAAGTAATCGATATGGACGGTGTAAAAATTGATAAAGTGTTGGTAAAAACACTTAAGGAATAAGAATAAAATAGTTTTCAGTCTGAGTTTGCACTGAAAATGAAGACTGATATAGAATACTAAAAACAATAGAATTTAGAAATAGGATTTAGAGCAATCTAAAATCTGAAATCTGAAATCTGAAATTCAAAACAATGACAGAAGGAAATTTTGTAGATTATGTTAAGATTTATGTTTCTTCCGGAAAGGGAGGAAAAGGATCTACACATTTACATAGAGAGAAATTTATTGAAAAAGGAGGCCCGGACGGAGGTGATGGTGGTCGTGGAGGACACGTATATTTAGTTGGTAATAGAGGTTTATGGACCTTGTTTCACTTAAAATTTGCTCGTCATATTAAAGCTGGTCACGGAGGTGACGGAGGAGGAGACCGTAGTACAGGAGCTGACGGAGAAGATAAATTTATCGAAGTGCCATTAGGAACAGTAGTAAAAGATAAAGAAACAGGAGAAACTTTATTTGAAATTACAGAAGATGGCGAAAAAAGAATTCTGTCAAAAGGAGGAAAAGGAGGATTAGGAAACTGGCATTTTAGAAGTTCTACCAATCAAACACCAAGATACGCGCAACCAGGTTTACCAGGTGTAGAAATGGATGTTATTTTAGAATTAAAAGTATTGGCAGATGTTGGTCTGGTAGGTTTTCCTAATGCAGGTAAATCAACCTTGCTATCAGTTTTAACTTCAGCAAAACCAAAAATTGCAGATTATCCTTTTACTACTTTAAAACCAAACTTAGGAATCGTAGCCTATAGAGATTATCAATCTTTTGTAATTGCTGATATTCCTGGAATTATTGAAGGTGCAGCAGAAGGCAAAGGTTTAGGACATTACTTCTTGCGTCATATTGAACGTAACTCAACATTGTTGTTTTTAGTTCCTGTTGATACACCGGATATCAAAGGAGAATATGATATTTTAGTAAACGAACTAACGAAGTACAATCCGGAAATGTTAGACAAAGAACGTCTTTTGGTGATATCTAAATGTGATATGCTCGATGATGAATTGAAAGCAGAATTGAAAACAGAATTAGATGTTGCATTTAAAGATATTCCATATATGTTTATTTCATCTGTTGCACAGCAAGGTTTAACAGATCTAAAAGATAAACTTTGGAAAATGCTTAATGAATAATAAAGTCAAAAAAGATTTTTATAATAAAAAGGTGTTCTATTTATGGAACACCTTTTTGCTTTTAATCCTGTTGAATTCGTAATGAAATACTAAAATTTCATGCACATGTGTATTTTTCGGATTTGTTGGAGTAATATAATTGTGAAAATGAGCTATATTCGCATGACTTAAACAAATGATATGAAAAAAATAGTTTTATTCTTGACCATGTGTCTGATGGCTTTTCCTGTAAGAGCCGATGAAGGAATGTGGTTTTTGATGTTTATCGAAAGATTGAACCATAGAGATATGGCGAAAATGGGCTTACAATTAACAGCCGAAGAAATCTACAGTATTAATAACCATAGTTTAAAAGATGCTATCGTGCAATTTAACGGAGGTTGTACCGCTGAAATTGTTTCTAAAGACGGATTAGTTTTAACAAATCACCACTGTGGATACAATGCAATAGCAGAACTTTCTACAGCAGAAAAAAATTACCTTAAAGATGGTTTCTGGGCAAAAGAAAGAACTGCCGAAATGAAACCAAAATCATTATTCGTTCGTTTCTTCGTGCGTATGGATGATGTTTCTAAAAGAATTTTATCTAAAGTAAACGATAAAATGACAGAAACAGAAAGAAATGCAATCATTCAGCAAGAAATAAGTCTTATTGAAAAAGAAAATAACGAAGGTGGAAAATATACCGTTTCTGTTCGTCCTTTCTTTCAGGGAAATGAATATTACTATTTCGTTTATCAGGATTACACAGACGTTCGTTTAGTAGGTACACCTCCGGAAAGTGTTGGTAAATTTGGTGGAGACACTGATAACTGGGAGTGGCCACGTCAAACAGGAGATTTCTCTATGTTTAGAGTGTACGCTGACAAAAGCGGAAATCCTGCAGCTTATTCTAAAGAAAACGTTCCTTTGCAGCCTAAACATTACTTACCGGTAAGTATTAAAGGAGTAAAAGAAAATGATTTTGCAATGATTCTTGGATATCCGGGAAGAACAAACCGTTGGATGCCAGCTGGCGGAATTGAGCAAAACGTAAAATTTGCTTATCCTGCTTGGGTTGAAGGTGCTAAAACCGGAATGGACCAAATGAAAAAGTATATGGATAAAGATGCAACTGTTCGTTTACAATATGCTTCTAAATATGCTTCAACTGCAAATTATTGGAAAAACCGTCAGGGAATGATCGATGCTTTAACAAAAGCCGGAACAGCGGATGCTAAAAGCGAACAAGAAGATAAATTTTACCAATGGGCTAATAAGCCAGCTAACAAAGAGAAATACGAAAACGTAATTCCGGCGATCAATGAGTATTACAGATCGACAAATGTAAAAGCGACACACGATAATTATTTAACACAGCTTATTCGTACATCTAGTTATGCATCAGGACCTGCTAATTTAGGAAACGCATTAATTGCTTATTTTAAAGAAAACGATGCTAAAAAAGCAGAAATGCTGCCAAAGATCAACGCAATGATCGAAAGCATTTATGGAAATTTCTATGCGCCTCTTGAAAAAGATGTTTTAGTAGCACAATTAAATCTTTATGCTTCAAAAGCTTCAGAATACGGTTTAGCAACACACATTGCTAAAATGAAATCACAAAACAACGGTGATTTTACTGCTGATGTAGCACAAGCTGCAGAGATTAGTTACTTCGCAACGAAAGAGAAGATATTGGCATTCATGGCTAACCCAAAACCATTAGCAATTGTACACGATCCTTTGTATATTATTTCTAATGATTTAATGACAAAATACCGTGCTAAGAGCGATGATCAAATTAAGTCTGATGACGATTTTGCAATCGCTTACCGTAAATTGGTAGAAGGTTTAAGAGAATCAAAATTAAACTCAATTCAATACCCGGATGCTAACTCTACTTTAAGATTAACTTACGGAAAAGTTCGTGCGTTACCGGAAGATCCTCGTAACGATGCTAAAATAAACAATTATACAACCATGGAAAGTATGGTTAAAAAGTATAAAGCAGGAGATCAGGAATTTGATTTGCCAGCACGTTTATTAGAGTTAAACAAAGCAAAAGATTATGGTCAATATGCTGATAAAGCGGGATACATGCCAGTAAACTTCTTAACTGATAATGATATTACAGGTGGAAATTCAGGTTCACCGGTTTTAAATGGAAAAGGAGAATTGATAGGTATTGCTTTTGATGGAAATATCGAAGCAATGGCTGGAGATGTTATCTTCGATTCTAAGTTACAAAGAACAATAAACGTAGATATTCGTTACGTACTTTGGATTATCGATAAATATGCTGGAGCTAAGAATATTATAGATGAACTAACGATTGTAAAATAATCCAACCGATTCTTAAAAATAGGCCCCGACAGGTTACAGAACTTGTCGGGGTTTTTTATATTTTTGAGATATGAAAAAACTGCTGACATTTTTTTTATTCCTGCCCATTTTAGTATGGTCACAGTCAAATTTTGAAAAAGGAGAAAAGTTATTTCATGATAAAAAATATGCAGAAGCACAAGTTTTGTTTGAAACAGTATTAAAAGTTAAACCTTTAGATATTAATACACTTGAATATCTGGGAGAAATTGCTGCACATAATAAAGCTTGGGTAAAGGGAGCAGAATATTTTAAAAAGCTTAAAGTTTTAAAACCATCAGAAGCGGATTATTTTTACAAATATGGAGGCTGTATAGCAATGCGGGCAACAGAAGTAAATAAATTAAAGGCTTTTGGAATGGTTGACGATATGAAAGAAGCATTCGAAAAAGCAATTGAGTTAAATCCAAAACATATTCCTGCAAGGTGGGCTTTAATCGAAATTTATTTGCAATTACCCGGTATTTTAGGAGGAAGCGAATCGAAAGCAGTTTCATATTCAAAAGAACTCGCACAATTTTCGCAAGTAGACGGTTATTTGTCTAGAGGCAGAATTGATGAATATTTTAAAAGATATACATTGGCAGAGAAAAATTATATAAAAGCAAATGAAATTGGCAAGTCAAAAGTTACATTCCAAAAATTATATAATTTATATTTGAATAAATTAAAAGATTCAAAAAAAGCAAAAGAATTAAAGCAAAAGTTTGAGTCAGAGTCATCAAATCTCAAAACTAAATCTAAATAACAATTAGATTTTAGAACTTATAAATAAGAATTTTAAATGAAAACACATTTCATAGCTATTGGCGGAAGCGCCATGCACAATTTGGCATTAGCGCTTCATAATAAAGGATATCATGTTACAGGAAGTGACGATGCTATTTTTGAGCCATCAAAATCAAGACTTGATAAAAAAGGAATTTTACCTGTGGAACTTGGATGGTTTCCAGAGAAAATAACAGCAGATATCGAAGCAGTAATTTTAGGAATGCATGCAAAAGCTGATAATCCGGAGTTGTTAAAAGCACAGGAATTAGGCTTAAAAATTTACTCTTATCCTGAATTTTTATACGAACAGTCAAAAAACAAAACTCGTGTTGTAATCGGAGGATCACATGGAAAGACAACTATTACTTCAATGATTTTGCATGTGATGCATTATCATAATATAGAAGTCGATTATATGGTTGGAGCACAATTAGAAGGTTTCGATACGATGGTGCATCTTACAGAAGAAAATGATTTCATGGTTTTAGAAGGCGATGAGTATCTTTCTTCTCCAATAGACAGACGACCTAAATTTCATTTGTACCAACCTAATATTGCATTGATCTCTGGTATTGCTTGGGATCACATTAATGTTTTTCCAACTTATGAGAATTATGTAGAGCAATTTGAAATTTTCATTGGTAAAATTACAAATGGAGGAATTCTGGTTTACAATGAGGAAGATGCTGAAGTGAAAAGAGTAGCGTTAGCAGCAACAAATCCGATACGCAAAATGGCCTATTCAACTCCAAAATATAGTGTTAGTAATGGTGTAACATTATTAGAAACTCCGGAAGGCGATATGCCAATTGAAGTTTTTGGAGGACATAATTTGAATAATCTTGCCGGTGCAAAATGGATTTGCCAAAACATGGGTGTGGATGAAGCTGAGTTTTACGAAGCAATTGCAAGTTTCAAGGGAGCTTCTAAAAGACTAGAAAAAATCGCTGAAGGAAAAGGTAAAGTAGCTTATAAAGATTTTGCACATTCACCAAGTAAAGTGGCTGCAACGACTAAAGCTGTTAAAGAACAATATCCGGACAGAACCTTAGTGGCATGTTTAGAATTGCACACTTATAGTAGTTTAAATGCCGAGTTTTTAAAAGAATACGAAGGTGCTTTGGAGTATGCTGATGTCGCAGTAGTTTTCTATTCTCCTGATGCTGTAAAAATTAAGCAATTAGAAGAAGTGACGTATGACCAAATTGCAAATTCTTTCAATAGAAAAGATTTGATCATCTATACGAATCCAGCAGAGTTTAAAGAATATTTATTCAATTTGAATCTTGATAATTCTGCTTTATTGTTAATGAGTTCTGGAAATTATGGAGGATTAAATTTTGATGAAGTAAAAAAACTGATCAATTAAAAAACTTTTGTTGTTACAATTATACTATGCCAATTGCAATCTCCAATTGGCATTTTTTTTGGCTTATTTTATCGTGTTTATAAAATAAATATATTTCCGTACACAAATTTTCTTAGTGCAATGTATTTTTCTTATTTTTCAAGAATATTAGCCTTTAAGTTTAAGTAAAATGAAGTTGAGAATAAAAGTTTTAAATGCAGGAAGTTCATGTAAAGGACTGTGTGTTATGTTGATAGAGAATAAAATACCTTCTAAAGATTTGTCAAACAGTATTTGTAGCAGCAAATCAATTAATTTAGAAAAATAGATGGAGGCAAATTATTTTCCAATAACAAATTGGTCAGAAGACGATCGACCACGTGAAAAATTAATGCTTAAAGGAAAGAATGCTTTAAGTGATGCAGAGTTAATTGCTATTTTAATAGGTTCGGGAAGTAGGAATGAATCAGCTGTCGCTTTGAGCAAAAGAATTTTATTGAGTGCGGATAATCTTAATGCACTGGGCAAAATGTCTATTACGCAATTAATGAATTTTAAGGGAATTGGAGAAGCAAAAGCAATAGCCATAATTGCAGCCTTAGAATTAGGTCGTCGACGTAGAGTAGAAGATACTGTAGCACTTGCAACAATAACATCAAGTAAGTTGGTTTTTGAAATAATGCAACCAATTATCGGTGAATTAGCTCATGAAGAATTTTGGGTGCTTTTTCTTAATAATTCTAATAAAGTAATTTCTAAAGCACAGTTAAGCAAAGGAGGTATAACTGGTACGATAGTAGATGTTCGGTTGGTTTTTAAGTTAGCGCTCGAAACAGGAGCTACTGGCTTGATTTTATGCCATAATCATCCCTCGGGAATTTTGCGTGCCAGTGACGCTGATAAACAGATCACAAAGAAAATAAGGCAGGCAGGAGAGAGCTTAGATGTTAAAGTTTTAGATCATTTGATTATTACTGAAACAAAATATTATAGTTTTGTAGATGAAGGAATTTTTTAAATTATGAGCACTACTATTACCGATGTTTTTTTTGATTTAGATCACACACTTTGGGATTTTGATAAAAATTCTGAGATGGCATTTGAGCAAATTCTTAAAAGCAGATGTCCTAATGTAAAAATTGTAGATTTTATAGAAAAGTATGTACCAATAAATCAAGCTTGTTGGAAATTATACCAGCATGATAAAATTACACACCAGGAATTGCGTTATAATAGATTGAAGTTTTCGTTTGATGCTTTAAATTTTGAAATTTGTGATGAGGATATTGATGCAATTGCAAACGAATATCTCGAAAGTTTAACAGATAATAATCATCTTTTTGATGGTGCTATTGAAGTTTTGGAATATTTAAAACCAAAATACAGACTTCATATTATTACAAATGGATTTGCCAATGTTCAGGATAGAAAAATCAAGAATGCAGCACTTGCAGATTACTTCATAACTATTACAAATTCAGAACTTGCAGGCGTAAAAAAGCCAAATAGTATTATCTTTGATTATGCCATCAATTTGGCACAGGCTTCAAAAGAAAATTCTATCATGATTGGAGATTGTCTGGAAGCAGATGTTAATGGAGCCTTAGATGCAGGATTAGATGCTATTTTCTTTAATGAAAAAAGAGTAGAAGTTTCTCAAAACATCAAACAAATAAATCACTTATTAGAACTAAAAAAATATTTATAATATGAAAATTAAATTTTTATTGCTTTTGCTTGTTACATCATTTACAGGTTTTTCTCAGTCTATCAATGATTATAAAGCTGTTATTGTTCCGTTGAAATATGAATTTCTTAAAAGTGATAATCAGTATCGTTTAGCAACAATGACTAAATCAAATTTAATTAAAGCAGGTTTTCAGGCTTATTACAGTAATGAAGAATTGCCGGGTGATATCGATCGTTGTCAGCTTTTAAATATTGATGCTGTAAGAGATAATGGTTTTTTGGTTACAAAATTATATTTTGAGTTTAAAGATTGTTATGGTAAGGTCATTTATACTTCAGAAGTAGGAAAAAGTAAAGAGAAAGATTATGAAGTTGCGTATCGTGAAAGTTTAGAGATGGCTTTTGAATCGATAAAAAAATTGCACTATAAATACAGTGGCAAAATTGTAGGTGGTTCCCCTAGAATTAATACTGCGCAAGTAGCAACAACAACAGTAGCAACACCAACTCAAAATAGTGCAGTAAGCGTTGACGTTTCAGATCCTAATTTGTTATATGCACAACCAACAGAAAACGGATATCAATTAATTGACAAAACACCAAAAGTAGTTATGAAACTGCTTAAAACGTCAAGACCAGACTCTTTCATTGCTATTAAAGATGGAGTACAAGGATCTTTGAATGCAAAAGACAATCAATGGTTCTTTGAATATTACCAAAATGATAAACTTATATCTGAAAAAGTTTCAGTAAAGTTTTAAAAATAAAAGTTATGGGTTTTTAATACCCATATTTATCTTTCCAACGGTTCTTTAAGAATTCACGGTTGCTGTTCTCTCTGGAATTGCTCCCTGGATTATAAAGAACCGTTTCTTTTATAGCGTCAGGTAAAAACTCCTGATCTGCAAAATTATTAGCATAATCGTGAGAGTACTTATAATCTTCACCATAACCTAATTCTTTCATTAGTTTTGTCGGAGCATTTCTTAAATGTATTGGAACTGGTAAATCGCCAGTTTGTTTAACCAATTGCTGAGCATTGCCAATCGCTAAGTAAGAAGCATTGCTTTTTGGTGAAGTAGCTAAATAAATCGCGCATTGACTTAAAATAATACGGCTTTCCGGATATCCAATCGTAGATACTGCCTGAAAAGTATTATTAGCCATAATAAAAGCAGTAGGGTTTGCATTTCCAATATCTTCACTTGATAAAATTAGCATCCTTCGGGCGATAAATTTTACATCTTCACCTCCTTCTATCATTCTGGCCAACCAGTACACGGCACCATTAGGATCACTTCCTCTAATCGATTTTATAAAAGCAGATACAATGTCATAATGTTGTTCTCCTGTCTTGTCATACAATACGGTATTTTGTTGTACAAGTTCAAAAACACGATCATTCGTAATAATTACTTCGCCCTCAGGAGAAGCATTTATTACGAGTTCGAATATATTTAGTAATTTCCTGCCATCTCCGCCAGAAAGTCTTAATAAAGCTTCCGTTTCCTTTAAAACTATATTTTTAGCCTTTAATTCAACGTCAGATTTCATTGCACGATGCAGTAATGCTTCCAAATCCGTTTTACTAAATGCATTTAGAATATAAACTTGGCAGCGCGACAATAGTGCGGGAATAACTTCAAAGCTTGGATTTTCTGTAGTAGCACCAATTAACGTTATCCATCCTTTTTCCACCGCAGCTAAAAGGGAATCTTGTTGAGATTTACTGAATCGGTGAATCTCATCAATAAATAAGATTGGATTTTTCGCTGTAAACAATCCGCCACTCTGTTTCGCCTTTTCAATAACATCACGAATATCCTTTACGCCGGAGTTGATGGCACTCAAAATATAAAACGGACGTTTTGACTCTTGTGCAATAATTTGTGCTAAAGTAGTTTTTCCCGTTCCGGGTGGTCCCCAAAAGATAAGGGAAGGGATAATTCCTTTCGAGATTTGTTGCGTAAGAGAACCACTTGGTCCAACCAAATGATGTTGACTAATATAATCTTCGAGTTTCTGTGGGCGAATACGCTCTGCTAAGGGTGCTTCCATTATACAAAATTACTGTTTTCAATTTTAATTATTTAGTTTTTAAAACAGTAAGCTGACAAATTAACAGTAAAATGTGTTTGGATAGTTTTTTGATCACCTATAAAAACTGATGCTAGACTTTATGAATGATAACCACTTTAAATTTTCGAATTCCGTTATAGGATTACCAGTCTTTTTTGTCCTCTTTCTTTGGATAGTTTATTGGAGTCAAATTCGATTTGATTTTGATTTTTATGATAACGGAATATACCCAAGAGATTTATCGGGTTTGCAGGGTGTTTTATTCAGCCCCTTCATTCATGAAAACTTAAGTCATCTCTATAATAATTCACTTCCGCTTTTAGTTCTATTGGCAGCATTGCAATTCTTTTATCCCAAACAAAGTCTTGGAGTAATCTGTTACGGAATTATTTTTTCGGGCTTAATCACCTGGCTTATAGGACGGGCAAATTATCACATCGGTGCAAGTGGATTAATATATGTTTTGGTAAGTTTTATTTTTTTTAAAGGAATCCAAAGTGGTTATTATAGATTAGTAGCACTTTCATTATCTGTAATATTACTTTATGGAGGTATGATCTGGTATGTTTTTCCTGATGTAGATGAATCTATTTCATGGGAAGGACATTTAGGAGGTTTTATAACCGGATTTGCAATGTCTCTATTTTATAAAACACCTGAATATAAGAAAGCAATCGTTTACGATTGGCAACAACCCGATTTTAATCCTGAAGAGGATGCTTTTATGAAACATTTTGACGAGAACGGTAATTTTGTCAACACAGAAGTTCCCGACGAAGAAGAAGAAATTGTTTCTTATTTTAATTCCAATCTTAATGTGAATTACACAGTAATGAAAAAAGAATCTGATGAGAAAATCTAATTAGTATAAAGGGGAGTATATGCTATTGCTATAAAAAGAAAAAATCTCCGCGAAGGAGATTTAAACTTATTATTTTGAATATTATATTATCTATATAAAATAGTTGCTTAACTTCTTTGTCGAACAGTTTCGTATAAAAATGCACCACAAGCAACAGAAACGTTCAGCGATCCTATTGAACCGAACATAGGTAATTTTGCTTTTTCATCTACAATTTTAAGTACAGAAGGATTAATTCCTCTATCCTCTGATCCCATAATTATAGCTACAGGTTCATTTAAAGCCAAGTCATAAATGTTCTGATCTGTCTTTTCGGTAGCAGCAATAGTTTTTATTCCTGAACCCTGAAGATAAAATATAGCATCTTTAATGTGTTCAACTTTACAAATAGGAACATTAAATACAGCACCCGCAGATGTTTTTACAGTATCACCATTCACAGGAGCAGAACCTGCTTTTTGTACAATGATTCCGTTTACTCCAGTACACTCAGCTGTTCTGATAATAGCACCAAAATTACGTGCGTCAGAAATTTGATCTAATATTAGGAATAAAGGTTTTGCACCAGAAGCTATTGTAGATTCAACTAAATGCTCTAAATCAATAAATCCAATAGGGGATATTGTAGCAACAGCACCTTGATGGTTATTAGGTGTTAGACGATTTAATTTTTCGACAGGTACATAAGAGAAATTAATGTTAGCGCGTTTCATCACTTTCATTAAATCTTTCATTAACTCACCAGAAATTTCTTTTTGGATGAATACTTTATCTACTTCTTTGCCCGCTTGAATTGCTTCTATGATGGCTCTAATTCCAAAAATTTGATGTTCTTTTTCCATGCCGCAAATATAGGTATAATGTTGAAATAAAAAAACCATCCCGAATGAACGGGATGGCTTTTGTATTTATTTGGAAAGATGAATTACGGCTTAGCCCAAATTAGTTTTGTGTCTAATTTATCACCTCCAATAGCAGCAGCAGCAGCTTTAACATTTTCACCATTTAACTGTTGTAAGTTAACTGGGTATGTAAATCTGTCTGGCATACGAGTTAAGTTGTTTAACGCTACGAAAGTATACGTTGTTTCTCCATCAATTGGGTTATGAAGTTCATAAGTTCCACCTGGTTGAAGAAGAGTGTTTGGATATCCAGTTCTTCTGTATTCAGCGAAAGCTTCATAAGGTTGCATGAAAAGAGCAATGTATTTTTGAGTAATTACAGTCTCTTGAGTAGCAGGAGCTAAAGTAGCTACGTAAGTAGCAATTTTTGCTGGTGTAACTCCCCAACGCTCTAAAGATGCAGTAACTCCATTTTGATAGTGTGTATTATCCCATCCATAATGTTCAGCTAATAAAAATTCTACTTCAGCATATTCCATTAAGATTTCAGTATAATCTTGCTTCAATACATTATAGCTCCAGAAAGATGTACCTTCTAATTGAGACTCAGCTTGTGCACTTGTTAAACCGTATGGCATACCAACATATTGGTCAAGATCATCTGTTTCGCTATAAGTTTTAGCCTGAATATCCTCTATCGCAGCAGTAATAGGAGATGCATATTTTTGTAATCTTGGATCTACATTTCCAAATAATGGTCCCGCTGTCTTTCCTTTTAATAAATCTACAAAAGTATTTGACATAGCAAAGTCAGTTCTGTTATCAAGAAAGAAAGCTCTGTACATTGGACTTGGATTAACATCATCTGCTTGGTATGTAAGTCCAACGGTGTCATCATTTGATTCCATAACACCTTTGTTAATAGCGTCAAGAATATGAGCCTCAGCTCCAGGAACAACACCTTTTACTCTAGTTGCAACGCGTAATCTCAATGAGTTAGCGAATTTTACAAGTTTAGCCGGAGTTCCGAAAAGGTTATCACCTTTTGTAAAAACAGATGGTTCAGTTAAAACTACAGATTCCGCAGCTTCTTTTAATTCTTTCAAGATATCAGTGTAGATTTTTTCTTGAGATGCAAATTTAGGTTTAATAAATTCATCTGCTTGAAACGCTTGAAAATCTGGATCTTGATTCCCGTAAGAATAGTAAGGAACGTCACCATATGCATCTGCTAATTGCAAAAAGATATACGATAACATGATTCTTGAAGCAGCAATTTGATTTGTATTATTACCGTAAACCGCATTGTTTACTTTTAGAACTGGATCTGTATTAATTTCAATAATAGTTTTGAAATCAACACCAGTTAAATAATAATTAGTAAACAAGCTCGTATTCGTTCCTGCTCTAAATTGAAAACGATCCTCTTCAGTATAGTTTCTCTGTGCAGAATATTGCATCCATGGTAATGTCATTCTACCAGATGCAAATCCATCTCGGGTAGTAGTCATTAAAGCTTCAGTAGCACTGTTGAAAAGTCCAAAAGAAGTTACATTATAAAGTTCTGGTTGATTTGGATTCTCGTTTATCTCTTCTAATTGATCAGAACAGCTTACTGTGGTTGTAAGCAGTGCTGCAATTGATAATATTGATATGAATATTTTTTTCATCTTAAATTTTGTTTTAGAATTTAAATTCTAGGTTCATTCCGTATGTTCTTGTTGATGGCAATGACCCACCTTCAAGACCTTGAGCATTTCCGCTACCGTATGAAGCCATCTCAGGATCCATTCCTTTCCAATCTAATCCCCATGCAAATAAGTTTCTTGCGAAAAGAGAGAATCTTACATCAGCTAATGGTCCAATTAATTTTTTAGGCATGCTGTATCCAAGAGTTACCTCTCTTAATTTGATGTAGCTAGCGTCAAAAACGTTTTGTGCATCAACACCACCGTAGTGTAATCTAGCCCATGTTTTTCCAGGTAGTACAGTTTGATTAACTGTTCCGTCTGCGCGAACACCATCAAGTACGATACCATTTTCTCTAAGACCTTCTGTAGCAGTATTGTCTAAGATACCAGAGTAAGTTCCCCACATGTGTGTAGTAGAGAAGTAACTTCCGCCTTCTTGCATGTCAATTAAGAAACCAAAGTTTAAATTTTTGTATTTAAAGTTGTTTCTAAGACCCATGTTGTATTTTGGTATAATACTACCTAAAGATTTTTGAGCTGAAGGAACGTAAGCACCTCTAGAATCAACAATTTTTTTACCAGTTGCCTCATCGTAAGTAAAGTCAGTTCCGTAGATTTGACCATATTTTTGACCAGTAACAGCTAATAATCTAGCTTGGAATGGTGCGTTAGCAATTGATAATTCATTAACACCATCAATTAATTCAATTAATTTGTTATCATTTTTCGCGAAGTTCCAAGTAACATCCCATCTGAAATCTTGTGTTCTAACCGGATTAATGTTAACAGTTGCCTCAATACCTTTATTTTGTAATTTACCAGCATTGTAAATTCTTGCATTATATCCTGTTGATGGATCCAGCTGAATTGGAGTGATTAAGTCTGTTGTTACAACATCATAATATGTTACGTCAAGACCAAGTCTTCTATCAAACAAACTTAATTCTAAACCTACCTCTTTCGTTGTTTTTAACTCTGGTTTTAGGTCAGGATTACCACCTTGGTTTGGCTTACTGTATCTAGGTGCACCTTGGAAAGGAGTACCTACGAAAGCGTAATCTTGAAGGTTGTACACATTTGTTGCATTACCTGCTTGTGCCCATCCTCCTCTAATTTTACCGTAGTTTAACCATGAAGTATTAGTTAATTCAGAGAAAATAAAACTTCCTGTTATAGAAGCGTAGTTTACAGATTTGAATACAGTACTAAACCAATCCTGTCTGTCAGTAGCTTCAATAAATAAGAAATCGTCATATCCTAATGAAACAAAACCGTAAAGACTGTTTGTTCTCATATTCTCTTCTTTGTTTGTCGCTTTTGCTGGATTTGAACTATTTGCTAAGTTGTAAACATTTCTTAAGTCTAAACCACCTACTGATTCACCTTCTAGTAATGATAAACCATAGCTTCTTCTATTTGCACCAAAGAAAGAGTTTATACTAAATTTGTCGAATTTTTTGTCAAAGTGTAAACGACCTTCATAGTTAAAATCTGTCACTGTTCTGTTGCTAGTATAATAGCTTGGAGTAGCTTGAGAGCCTACAGCAACTTGTTCATGAATGTTTAAAGTGTAAACGTCACCATATACGTTACCTACAGCATATAATTCTGGAGTAATGTTGTAAGTAAGTTTTCCATTACCATATATTCTGTTTCTTGTATCGCCAGAAGTATTTTCATTGATAATCCAGTATGGATTATCAGAATAGTTAGGTCTTGCATCATTCCAAGCAACTCTATTCCAAGTTCTTTGGTTGCCGTTAGCTAATTTGTAATCTTTTAATACATTATAATCCAATTGTGTTTGACCAAAATGGAAGAATTTTTGAGCTAAACTGTTATCTGAGTAACCTTGTTCTGGTCTGTTAAAACCTTTAGTGTGAGTATATGTTACCATACCTTCAGCTTTCAATCTATCAGTTAACTTTGTATTAGCATTGATAGAGAACGTGTTTTTTGATAAAGTTGAGTTTGGAACAATACCTTCTGTTCTTTGATTAGCGTAAGAAAATCTAATTCCTGAATCTTGAGTTGATTTAGAGAAAGAAATAGCGTTGTTTCTTGTGATACCAGTGTTAAAAAATGATTTAACACCATTTTTAGGAGCTACAAAAGGTATTTCTTTTAAATAATCATTAGAAAATTCCGGATCAAATGCATTCCAAGGTAAGTACAATAAGTTTGGATCGTATTTTGGACCCCAACTTTCATCTAGAGCGTAGTTAGCAAGATTATAAGTTCGTCCGTTAATTACTTGTGTTCTTAATGTAGTTGCACCACCACCACCATATGATGTTTGCATAGTAGGCATGATGTTTACACTTTCGAATGTAATACCAGTGTTGAAAGAAATTTCAGCTTTACCACCAGATTTTTTTGCAGATTTAGTAGTATACAAAATTGCACCGTTACCAGCTCTACTTCCGTAAAGAGCAGCAGCAGGACCACCTTTAAGTACAGTTACAGATTCGATATCATCTGGGTTAATGTCTGCAGAAGCATCTCCGTAATCTCTACCTCCAGCACCTCTTTGTGTGTTTGCGTCATTGTAGTTACCATTGTCTAATGGAATACCATCTACAACGATTAAAGGTCTGTTTTCACCTGTCACGGATCCAACACCTCTAAGTACAATTCTTGTAGAACCACCCATTGTAGAAGGAGCAGTTACCTGTAAACCTGCAACGTTACCAGATAAAGCTGATACTGCATTGTTTGTTCCACCTTCGTTAATTACACTACCTTTTAAGTCTTGTGCAGCGTAACTAATAGATTTTTTCTCTCTTTTAATTCCTAACGCAGCAGTAATTACTACGCTTTCAAGTTCTACAGAATCATCAGACAATTTGATGTTTAATGATGATGAACTTGCTGCTACTTCTTGAGATTTCATCCCGATGTAGCTAAATACCAAAATTTGGCTTGGTGCTGCTTTGATAGAGAATTTACCATCAAAATCAGTTTGTGTTCCAGTTTTCGTTCCTTTGATTAATACACTTACACCTGGTAAAGGCATTCCTGCATTATCGGAAACATTTCCTGAAACAGCTCTTTCTTGCGCAAAAGTTAGTTGCGCCACTAGTGCTAATAATAGCACTAAGAATCCATTGAACTTTAGTTTCATTTTTAAATATTTTGAATTAGTCTCGCAAAACTCTTAATAATTTGTTAACTATCCTAATAATAATTTAAACTTTTTTTGTTTACTGCTAAAATTTAACATTATAACATAAGTTTATGATACTGTTATATAATTGTATATCCTCATTGTTAGTAGTTCCGTTTGTAAGAGTTATTCTCAATAATCCATTTGCTGTCTGGGTTGCTACACCAAATCCAATTCCTGTTAATTTCTTGATTTTTTTTGATTGAATATTACTTGTAACATCTTGATATAGACCATAATCAATTATTGAGTGAATATATAAGTTCTTTGAGACAATATATCTGTATTCTGTAAGAATTGATGACATGAAATTTGCTTGAAGACTATTTTCTGAAAAACCTCTTATTGAATTAATTCCTCCAAATCGAAATAATTCGTTTGAAATGTAATTTTTACTGTTAAGATAAAAATTTTGTGAATTTATGTTAATGTAATTTTTCTCGTTTAGCTCAAAATTGTATAAAATATTGAAATTTGTAAATATTTGTTTGCTTGGATTAGCGGTTGATGGATTGTTGTTGGTATTTCTTTTTCCGTACCCTAAAATTAAATTGACGATTGCTTTTTTAAAAAAAAGTTGATTTTGATTGTCATTTTTTTTATAGTCAAAAGTTGAAGTGATATATGAATTTTTAAAATCACTAATTAATGAACTATTAGTATTTTGGATATCACTGGATTCTGTTGATTGATATCCTAAATATATTTTAGAGTTGTATTTTATGTAATAACCTAAATCTATGGAGGTCTTTGTGTTTTGAAAAGTACTGTCTTGTTTGAAGATGTTTAGTTGTGCTTTGACTCCTAAAGAAGACTGAAAAATATACGGTATTTCTATTTTCGTGTTAAACGTAGTTTGTTGCTCGCCGTCACTTTTCCAATAGAGTGAAAATTGTTCACCGGCGCGAAGTGTATTTTGTAGTGTTATATCAAGATACCCGTTAAAACGTAATTTTTCATCTTCATCATTAGAAAATCCTATGTAGCCATCAAATGTGTTGGCTCTTTTCTTTTCCGGATAAATATAAATCTTGGTGGAGTCTTTTGTGAAAAGTATTTCAGGATATTTAGTTTGAGTTAAAAATTCAAAGTTATTAATGTCTTCATATAGATCATTTAAAATTTCCTGATTAAAAGTTTTGTTGATGTATTTTTTGTTGAGTTGTTTTATGTGACCTTTTGGTAAAAGTCTCTTGTTTTTGTCATTATCGTAATTTATAATAATGGAATTAACAGTGCGTTTTTTTTCGGATTTAAAATTTAGGTCGGCATAAATTGTTGAATTCTTTCTTTTGATATTTTCAAGTTTGATTTTGCTCAAGGCATATCCATTTTTTTCTGCGTCAATAATTTTCTGATTTAAATAATTTTCTAGTTGATCATATTGAATTATTATGCTGTCATTTTTGGTTTCTGTAGGTTTGAAGAAGGATTTATTTATACCTATATATATATGAATAAATTTTGTTCTGTTTTTAAGATTGATTATGGTGTTGTAAGTGGTATCGTTTATTTTTGTTGTTTCAGGTGTTTTAATATCGAGATAGCCTTTTTTTAAAAGTCCTTGGGCTGTACTATTTACTTCGTTTAGTAATGATTTTAAGTTAGAATGATTTGATTGGTATTGGAGTGAATCAATGATTTTAGTTTCTATTGGATTAATTCCATTTATTTTTAAATGAAAAGTTTGTGTGTAGGCGTTGAATCCTAATAAAGAAAGTGTTATGTAAATTAGTTGTTTCAAAAGGGCTTGTTGATTTATTAAATGGTATTGCAAATATCTATTGTTTGTTTGTAAAAACATAAGAATAAATAATGTTGTTGAAAATTAATGAATTAACGTTTGGATAGTGAAATTTATTTTATACATTTGCAACCCCGTAAAAAGCGGGAATTTAATATACATAATAAATTTTTAGTATTAATTATGCCAACAATTCAACAATTAGTAAGAACAGGAAGAACTCAGATAACTAAGAAGAGTAAATCGGTTGCTTTAGATTCTTGTCCTCAAAGAAGAGGGGTTTGTACGCGTGTTTACACTACTACACCAAAAAAACCAAACTCTGCAATGCGTAAAGTTGCGCGTGTACGTTTGACAAATGGTAATGAAGTGAATGCTTACATCCCTGGAGAAGGACACAATTTACAAGAGCACTCGATAGTATTAGTTAGAGGTGGAAGGGTAAAAGATTTACCAGGTGTTAGATATCATATCGTTCGTGGAGCGCTTGACACGTCAGGAGTTGCAGGAAGAACGCAAAGAAGATCTAAGTACGGTGCTAAACGCCCAAAAGAAGCAAAAAAGTAATTTAAAACGTTAAGAGTTGGAGGTTAGGAGTTAAGGTTACGGGTTTATAATGTATATTATAAATCTTTAACACATAACAATTAACGGATAACCTATAACTTTTTATTAAAAAAAAGACATGAGAAAAAGAGCGGCAAAGAAAAGACCACTTTTACCAGATCCAAGGTTTAATGACCAATTGGTTACACGTTTTGTGAATAACCTAATGTGGGATGGTAAGAAATCTACAGCTTTTAAAGTATTTTATGATGCTATTGATATCATAGAAACTAAAAAGCAGAATGATGAAAAAACTTCATTAGAAATTTGGAAAGATGCGTTAACTAACGTTATGCCTCACGTAGAAGTACGTAGCCGTAGAGTTGGTGGAGCTACATTTCAAATTCCAATGCAGATTAGACCAGACAGAAAAATTTCTATGGCAATGAAGTGGTTAATACTTTATTCTAGAAGAAGAAATGAAAAATCTATGGCGCAACGTTTAGCATCAGAATGTTTAGCTGCTGCTAAAGAAGAAGGTGCTGCAGTTAAGAAAAGAATGGATACTCACAAGATGGCAGAAGCTAATAAAGCTTTCTCTCACTTTAGATTTTAATTCGTAAGAAATGGCTAGAGATTTAAAATATACAAGAAATATTGGAATTGCTGCTCACATTGATGCTGGTAAAACAACAACAACTGAGCGTATCCTTTTTTATACTGGAAAGTCACATAAAATTGGTGAAGTACACGATGGTGCTGCAACAATGGACTGGATGGCTCAAGAACAAGAAAGAGGTATTACAATTACTTCGGCTGCGACAACTTGTGAGTGGAATTTTCCTACTGAGCAAGGTAAGCTTTTGCCTGAGTCTTTGCCTTACCACTTTAATATTATTGATACTCCTGGACACGTTGACTTTACTGTAGAGGTAAACCGTTCGTTACGTGTACTTGATGGTTTAGTTTTCTTATTTAGTGCTGTTGATGGTGTTGAGCCTCAGTCAGAAACTAACTGGAGACTTGCTGATCAATATAGAGTTCCTAGAATGGGATTCGTTAATAAAATGGATCGTCAAGGATCTAACTTTTTGGCAGTTTGTCAACAAGTTCGTGATATGTTAAAGTCAAATGCTGTTGCGATCACTTTGCCAATTGGTGAGGAGAATGATTTCAAAGGTGTTGTGGATTTAGTAAAAAATCAAGCTATCATTTGGCATGATGCTACTCAAGGGGCAACTTTTGATATAGTTGATATTCCTGCTGATATGGTTGCTGAAGTTAAAGAATACAGATCTATTCTTATTGAAGCAGTTGCTGATTATGATGAAAATCTTTTAGAGAAATTCATGGAAGATGAAAGCTCTATTACAGAAGAAGAAATCAACAACGCTTTAAGAGCGGCTACTATGGATATGGCAATCATTCCTATGATCGCTGGTTCTTCTTTCAAAAACAAAGGAGTTCAATTCATGTTAGATGCAGTATGTAAATATTTGCCTTCTCCAATGGATAAGGAAGGTATTGAAGGTATTCATCCTGATGATGCTGAGTTATTAGAAGAAGATCAAACTAAAATCTTGCGTAAGCCAGATGTAAAAGAGCCGTTCGCTGCTTTAGCATTTAAAATTGCTACTGACCCATTCGTAGGTCGTTTAGCTTTCTTCCGTGCTTATTCTGGTCGTTTAGATGCTGGTTCTTATGTTTTGAATACTCGTTCTGGTAATAAAGAAAGAATTTCTCGTATCTACCAAATGCACGCTAATAAACAAAATCCAATCGAATTTATTGAGGCTGGAGATATTGGAGCTGCTGTTGGATTTAAAGATATTAAAACTGGAGATACATTGTGTGATGAAAAACACCCAATTATTCTTGAGTCTATGAAATTCCCTGCACCGGTAATTGGTATTGCAATTGAGCCTAAAACTAAAGCTGACGTTGATAAAATGGGTATGGCTTTAGCTAAATTAGCTGAAGAAGATCCAACATTTACTGTTAGAACTGACGAGGCTTCTGGACAAACTATTATCTCAGGTATGGGTGAGCTTCACTTAGATATCTTAGTTGATCGTATGAAACGTGAATTTAAAGTTGAAGTAAACCAAGGTGAGCCTCAAGTTGAATACAAAGAAGCGTTTACAAGAACTGCTACGCATAGAGAAACTTACAAGAAACAATCAGGGGGTCGTGGTAAATTCGGTGATATCGTATTTACACTTGAGCCAGCTGATGAAGTTGATGGTAAAGTTCCTGTTGGATTACAGTTTATTAATGCAGTAAAAGGTGGTAACGTTCCTAAAGAATATATTCCATCTGTAGAAAAAGGTTTCCGTGAAGCTATGAAAACTGGTCCTTTGGCTGGTTATCAAGTGGATAGTTTGAAAGTAACTTTGACAGACGGATCTTTCCACCCTGTCGATTCTGATGCTCTTTCTTTTGAATTAGCTGCAAGAATGGGTTACAGAGAAGTGGCTAAGGCTGCTGGAGCAATTATTCTTGAGCCAATCATGAAAATGGAGGTTATTACACCTGAAGAAAATATGGGAGATATCGTAGGAGATATTAACCGTCGTAGAGGTCAGGTTAATGACATGGGTGATAGAAATGGTGCTAAAACTATTAAGGCTGATGTGCCATTATCAGAAATGTTTGGATATGTAACAACATTAAGAACATTATCTTCTGGTAGAGCTACTTCAACAATGGAGTTTTCTCACTATGCAGAAACACCTTCTAATATTTCAGAAGCGGTAATTAAAAAAGCAAAAGGTAACGCTTAATTCTTAAGAAAATGAGTCAAAAAATCAGAATAAAACTAAAATCTTACGATCATATGTTGGTAGATAAGTCTGCTGAAAAGATTGTAAAAACAGTAAAAACTACTGGAGCAGTTGTAACAGGTCCAATTCCTTTGCCAACTCACAAAAAACTTTTCACTGTATTACGTTCTCCGCACGTTAACAAAAAAGCGAGAGAGCAATTTGAAGTAATGTCATACAAGAGATTGATTGATATTTATTCATCTTCATCTAAAACAATTGATGCATTAATGAAACTTGAATTGCCAAGTGGAGTTGAAGTAGAAATAAAAGTATAATTTTTTGTTATATTTTTTAATAGAAAGCGAGACAGAAATGTCTCGCTTTTTTTGTTTCATAATTTGTTTTTTAAGTTTTTATTTTTGGACTATTGTGAATGATTTTTTAGCGAAAGGCCTTTTGTTTAGAGGGTTGAGTGAGTTTTTATTGTGTTTTAAATTATGTTATTGTTAATCTTTGTGTGGTGTTTAATTAAGTTCTTGAAATTAATATTTATGCCAATGAGCTCTTTTTAAATGGTGCTTTTGTTCTTTACTTTTGATTATGAGCGATTTAATTTTTGTAACTGTTTGGTATATTCAATTTTAATATATACTTTTGCACTCCCTGTTTGGAAATTTCTGTTATTTTCAAATTGAAGGGAATTTTAGTAATTAATAATTAATATTTATGTCTGGGTTAATTGGTAAAAAAATCGGCATGACTAGCATTTTCGACGAAAACGGGAAAAACATTCCTTGTACAGTAATCGAAGCTGGGCCGTGTGTTGTTACCCAAGTCAGAACCAAAGGTGTTGACGGGTACGAAGCGTTGCAACTTGGTTTCGATGACAAAAACGAGAAACATTCCACTAAAGCTGCTTTAGGGCACTTTAAAAAAGCTGGAACTGTTGCTAAGAAAAAAGTCGTTGAATTTCAAGATTTTGCAACTGAACAAAAATTAGGAGATCTTATTGATGTTTCTATTTTTGCTGAAGGAGAATTTGTAGATGTACAAGGTGTGTCTAAAGGTAAAGGTTTTCAAGGGGTTGTTAAACGTCACGGATTTGGTGGTGTAGGACAAGCAACTCACGGTCAACATAACCGTTTAAGAGCGCCAGGTTCTGTAGGAGCTTCTTCTTATCCATCTAGAGTATTCAAAGGAATGCGTATGGCTGGAAGAATGGGAGGAGACAATGTAAAAGTTCAAAACCTTAGAGTTTTAAAAGTGGTTGCTGAAAAGAACCTACTTGTTATTAAAGGATGTGTTCCTGGACATAAAAACTCTTATGTAATCATTCAGAAGTAATGGAAGTAAAAGTATTAGATTTCAACGGAAAAGATACTGGTAGAAAAGTTCAACTTTCTGATTCAGTATTCGCAATTGAACCAAACAATCACGCTGTATACCTTGATGTTAAGCAATATCTTGCTAATCAAAGACAAGGAACTCACAAAGCAAAAGAAAGAGCTGAAGTGACAGGAAGTACGCGTAAGATTAAAAAACAAAAAGGAACAGGTACTGCTCGTGCGGGAAGTATCAAAAATCCATTGTTTAAAGGTGGTGGAACAATTTTTGGACCAAGACCAAGAAGTTATTCATTTAAATTGAATAAAAGCTTGAAAAGATTGGCTAGAAAATCAGCTTTCTCAATCAAAGCAAAAGAGTCGAATATTATCGTTCTTGAAGACTTTAATTTTGAAGCGCCAAACACTAAAAATTTCATTAACGTTTTGAAAGCTTTAGGGTTAGAAAATAAAAAATCTCTATTTGTGTTGGGAGAGTCAAATAAAAATGTATATTTGTCGTCACGCAATTTAAAGGCTTCTAATGTCGTAACTAGCTCAGAATTAAGCACTTACGCTATTTTAAACACTAACAATTTAGTGCTTTTAGAAGGTTCTTTGGAGTTAATCGAAGAAAATTTAAGCAAATAATAGGAGTATGAGTATCATAATTAGACCTATAGTAACAGAAAAAGTAACCAAAGAAAGTGAAGTTTTAAACCGCTTCGGATTCGTTGTTGACAAAAAAGCAAACAAAGTTCAGATTAAGAAAGCTGTTGAAGCTGCTTATGGAGTAACTATAGTTTCAGTTAACACGATGAACGTAAGACCGGATAGAACTACAAAATACACTAAAAGTGGTTTGATCAGTGGAAAGACAAATGCAATTAAGAAAGCGATTGTTCAAGTACAAGAAGGAGAAACAATTGATTTTTACAACAATATCTAAGATAGAAAAATGTCAGTAAGAAAATTAAAACCTATTACCCCAGGTCAGCGATTTAGAGTTGTGAATGGTTATGACGCCATTACAACTGATAAGCCGGAACGCTCTTTGATAGCGCCGATAAAAAACTCTGGAGGTAGAAATAGTCAAGGAAAGATGACCATGCGTTATACGGGTGGTGGTCACAAGCAGAGATATCGTATCATTGATTTCAAAAGAACTAAAGACGGAATTCCGGCTACTGTGAAATCAATTGAATATGATCCAAATCGTACTGCATTTATCGCTTTATTAGCTTATGCTGATGGAGAGAAAACATACGTTATTGCTCAAAACGGATTGAAAGTTGGTCAGAAATTAGTTTCTGGTCCTGAATCTCAACCTGAAATTGGTAATACATTGCCTTTAAGCAGAATTCCTTTAGGAACTGTTATCTCTTGTATTGAGTTACGTCCAGGTCAAGGTGCGGTAATCGCTCGTTCAGCTGGAACATTTGCTCAATTAATGGCAAGAGATGGAAAATACGCTACAATCAAAATGCCATCTGGTGAAACAAGATTGATCTTGTTAACTTGTTCGGCTACAATTGGAGCTGTTTCTAATTCAGACCACCAATTAGTTGTATCTGGTAAAGCAGGTAGAACAAGATGGTTAGGAAGAAGACCTAGAACAAGACCTGTTGCAATGAACCCTGTTGATCACCCAATGGGTGGTGGAGAAGGACGTTCTTCTGGTGGACATCCACGTTCAAGAAATGGAATACCAGCAAAAGGTTATAGAACTCGTTCTAAGAAAAACCCGAGTAACAAGTATATCGTAGAACGTAGAAAGAAATAATAAGATATGGCACGTTCATTAAAAAAAGGACCTTTCGTTCATTATAAGTTAGACAAGAAAGTTCAGGAAAACGTAGAAAGTGGTAAAAATAGTGTAGTAAAGACTTGGTCTAGAGCTTCTATGATTACTCCAGATTTCGTTGGACAAACAATCGCAGTTCATAACGGTCGTCAATTTGTACCAGTTTACGTAACAGAAAACATGGTAGGTCACAAATTAGGAGAATTTTCACCAACTAGATCTTTTAGAGGTCATGCTGGAGCAAAAAATAAAGGTAAAAAATAAGAAGCAATGGGAGTTCGTAAAAGAGAAACAGCAGATGCGAGAAAAGAGGCTAATAAGTCTATTGCTTTCGCAAAATTGAATAACTGCCCTACTTCACCTAGAAAAATGCGCTTAGTAGCGGACTTGGTAAGAGGTCAGAAGGTAGAAAGAGCACTTAACATCTTAAGATTCAGTTCTAAAGAAGCTTCAAGAAAATTAGAAAAACTATTATTATCTGCAATCAACAACTGGGAGCAAAAAAATAGTGAAGGTAATTTAGAAGAAGCTGGATTATTTGTTAAAGAGATCAGAGTAGATGGTGGAATGATGTTAAAAAGACTTCGTCCAGCTCCACAAGGTCGTGCACACAGAATAAGAAAACGTTCTAACCACGTAACAATCGTGCTTGGAGCTATCAATAACACACAAAGCAATTCTTAAGCAGCATGGGACAAAAGACAAATCCAATTGGAAATAGACTTGGTATCATCAGAGGATGGGACTCAAACTGGTATGGTGGAAATGATTACGGTGACAAACTTGCCGAAGATCACAAAATCAGAAAGTATATCCATGCTCGTTTATCAAAAGCTAGTGTATCAAAAGTAATCATCGAGAGAACTTTAAAGCTTGTAACCGTTACTATCACTACTGCTAGACCTGGTATCATTATCGGAAAAGGTGGTCAAGAGGTAGACAAGTTAAAAGAGGAACTTAAGAAAGTTACTGATAAAGAGGTTCAAATTAACATCTTTGAAATTAAAAGACCTGAATTAGATGCTTATCTTGTGGCGACAAGCATCGCTCGTCAAATCGAAAGCCGTATTTCTTACAGACGTGCAATCAAAATGGCTATTGCTGCTTCTATGCGTATGAACGCTGAAGGTATCAAAGTTTTGATTTCTGGTCGTTTGAATGGTGCAGAGATGGCACGTTCAGAAGGTTTCAAAGAGGGAAGAATTCCTCTATCAACTTTCAGAGCTGATATTGATTATGCTTTGGCAGAAGCTCACACTACTTACGGTAGAATGGGTATCAAAGTATGGATCATGAAAGGTGAAGTTTATGGAAAGAGAGATCTTTCTCCACTTGCAGGAATGGATAAAAAACAATCTGGAACTGGTGGTGGTAAAGGTGGAGATGCCCCTAGAGGTAAATCTAACTTTAATAAAGGTGGAAAACCAGACGCTCGTAAAAGAAAGTAAATTTTTAAACTAAAGAAAAATGTTACAGCCTAAAAGAACAAAATACCGTAAGGTACAAAAAGGTAAAATGAAAGGTAACTCTCAAAGAGGGCATGAACTTTCTAATGGAATGTTTGGTATTAAATCTGTACATGAAGATGGAATGTTCTTAACGTCTCGTCAAATCGAAGCTGCGCGTATTGCTGCAACTCGTTTTATGAAGAGAGAAGGACAATTATGGATCAAAATATTTCCAGACAAACCAATTACTAAGAAGCCTCTTGAGGTACGTATGGGTAAAGGTAAAGGTGCCGTTGAATATTGGGCTGCCGTTGTTAAACCCGGAAGAATTATGTTTGAAGTTGGAGGAGTTCCTTTGTCAGTTGCAAAAGAGGCGTTACGTCTTGCAGCTCAAAAGCTTCCAGTAAAAACTAAGTTCGTCGTTGCTAGAGATTTCGAAGCATAATTAATAGTATATTATGAAACAATCAGAAATAAAAGATCTTTCTGCAGCGGAGTTGCAAGAAAAACTTAGTCAAACTAAGAAGATATATGCTGACCTAAAAATGGCCCACGCTATTTCTCCAATTGAGAACCCACTTCAAATTAGAAGTGTAAGAAGAACAGTTGCAAGATTGGCTACAGAGCTAACTAAAAGAGAGTTACAATAATTGTATTCTGCTGAAAGATGGAAGAAAAAAGAAATTTAAGAAAAGAAAGAATAGGTGTTGTTACTTCAAATAAAATGGATAAATCTATTGTTATTGCTGAAGTAAGAAGAGTAAAACACCCATTATACGGTAAGTTCGTGTTGAAAACAAAGAAATACGTTGCACACGACGAAACAAACGACTGTAACATTGGAGATACTGTAAGAATTAGCGAAACGCGTCCTTTAAGTAAAACAAAATGTTGGAGATTAGTTGAAATCTTAGAAAGAGCTAAATAATTATGGTACAACAGGAATCAAGACTAAAAGTAGCAGATAACACGGGAGCAAAAGAAGTTTTAACTATCCGTGTTTTAGGAGGTACCAAAAGAAGGTATGCCTCTGTTGGTGACAAGATTGTAGTATCTATTAAAGATGCAACTCCTAACGGTAACGTTAAAAAAGGAGCTGTTTCAACTGCAGTTGTTGTACGTACCAAAAAAGAAGTGAGAAGAGCTGATGGTTCTTATATCCGTTTCGATGATAATGCATGTGTTCTTTTGAACGCTGCAGGGGAAATGAGAGGAACTCGTGTTTTTGGTCCGGTAGCAAGAGAACTTCGTGAAAAACAATTCATGAAAATTGTATCATTAGCACCAGAAGTGCTTTAATTCGTTTTAAGATGATAAAGCTAAAAATAAAATCAGGAGATATCGTAAGAGTTATTGCTGGAGACCATAAAGGTGCTGAAGGTAAAGTTTTACGTGTTTACCGTGAGAAAAATAAAGCGATAGTTGAAGGTGTAAACATGGTTTCGAAACATACAAAACCAAGTGCTAAAAACCCTCAAGGTGGTATCGTTAAGAAAGAAGCTTCTATACAAATATCTAACATTTCACTAATTGATCCTAAAACAAAGGAAACAACTAGAGTTGGTATTAGAGTAGAAGGAGATAAGAAAGTAAGATTTTCAAAAAAATCTAATCAAGTACTATAGTAATGGCATATACACCTAGACTAAAAGAAGAATATAAGAGTAGAGTAATCTCTGCTCTTAAAGAGGAATTCGGATATACAAACGTAATGCAAGTTCCTAAATTGGAAAAAATCGTTTTGAGCCGTGGAGTTGGTGCAGCTGTATCTGATAAAAAACTTATTGACTATGCAGTTGATGAGTTAACAAAGATCACTGGACAAAAAGCAGTATCTACAATTTCAAAGAAAGACGTTGCGTCTTTCAAATTGAGAAAAGGGATGCCTATTGGAGCAAAAGTTACTTTACGTGGTGAAAGAATGTATGAGTTTTTAGATAGACTTATTACTTCTGCTTTACCACGCGTTAGAGATTTTGGTGGTATCAAAGCTACTGGTTTCGACGGAAGAGGAAATTACAATCTTGGAGTTTTAGAGCAAATCATTTTCCCAGAAATTGATATTGACAAAGTAAACAAAATTTCAGGAATGGATATTACATTTGTTACTACTGCTCAAACAGACAAGGAAGCAAAGTCATTATTGGCTGAATTAGGATTACCTTTTAAAAAGAATTAAGACATGGCTAAAGAATCAATGAAAGCCCGTGAGGTGAAAAGAGAGAAAACGGTAGCTAAGTATGCTGAGAAAAGAAAAGCTTTGAAAGAAGCTGGAGATTTTGAAGGTTTACAAAAATTACCTAAAAATGCTTCACCAGTTCGTTTACACAATCGTTGTAAATTAACAGGTAGACCAAGAGGTTATATCCGTCAATTTGGTATTTCACGTGTAACTTTCCGTGAGATGGCTAATAATGGGTTAATTCCTGGTGTTAAAAAGGCATCTTGGTAATCTCGCAAAAAGTTAGTACTTTTGCAAACCAAAAAATAATTTTAATTGATTAAAGGTTCGGGAGGCGAGTGCCTCCCGAAAACCGTAGTCGCAATCAAATACATATGTATACAGATCCTATTGCAGATTATTTGACTAGAGTTCGTAACGCTGTGGCTGCAAACCACAAAGTTGTTGAAATTCCAGCTTCTAATCTAAAAAAAGAAATAACTAAGATCTTATTTGATCAAGGTTATATCTTGAGTTACAAATTTGAGGACAACACCGTTCAGGGTTCAATCAAAATCGCTTTGAAGTATGATAAAGATACTAAAGAGCCTGTAATTAAAGATATCCAAAGAATTAGTAAACCTGGTTTACGTAAATACGCAGGTGCTGCCAAATTACCAAGAATCCTTAACGGATTAGGAATTGCTATTGTTTCTACATCAAAAGGTTTGATGACTGGAAAACAAGCTAAGCAATTAAATGTAGGTGGTGAAGTAATTTGTTACGTATACTAATTTTAAAGACTAAATAAGATGTCAAGAATAGGTAAAAGCCCAATTGTAGTTCCTGCTGGAGTAACTGTAGAAGTTAAAGAAGGTATTATTACAGTAAAAGGAAAAAAAGGTCAACTAACTCAGGAGTTTTCGGACGTAACTGTAAAAGTTGAAGGCGATCAAGTACAAGTTGAAAGATCGTCTGATCATAAAGACCAAAGAGCAAAACACGGATTATACAGATCATTAATCAATAACATGATTATTGGTGTAAATGAAGGTTTTACAAAAGAACTTGAATTAGTTGGAGTTGGTTATAGAGCTTCAAACCAAGGTCAAAAATTAGATTTAGCTCTTGGATATTCTCACAATATTGTTTTAGAAATTGCTCCAGAAGTAGCTTTAGAAACAATATCTGAAAAAGGTAAAAACCCTATCGTAAAATTAACATCATTTGACAAACAACTTTTAGGACAGGTTGCTGCGAAAATCAGAGGTTTCCGTAAGCCTGAGCCATACAAAGGAAAAGGTGTTAAATTTGTGGGTGAAGTATTAAGAAGAAAAGCAGGTAAATCAGCTTAAAAAATAAGATTATGTCATTAACAAAATCTGATAGAAGACAGAGAATTAGATTCAGAATTAGAAAATCGATTAGTGGTACTGCTACTAACCCAAGACTATCTGTATTTAGAAGTAACAAAGAAATTTACGCTCAACTTATTGATGACGTAAATGGAGTTACTTTATTAGCTGCATCTTCAAGAGAAAAAGAAATAGGAAAAGGTACTAACGTTGAAGTAGCTGCTGCTGTTGGAAAACTAGTTGCGGAGAAAGCGTTAAAAGCTGGGATTGATACCATCACTTTCGATAGAGGAGGTTATTTATATCACGGTCGTATTAAATCATTAGCAGAAGGCGCAAGAGCGGCTGGACTTAAATTCTAATATATTATGTCTAAATACAAAAATGTAGAATTGGTAAAACCAAGTGGTCTTGAACTTAAAGATCGTCTGGTAAGTGTTAATCGTGTTACTAAAGTTACAAAAGGTGGTAGAGCTTTCGGTTTTTCTGCTATTGTAGTTGTAGGTGATGAAAACGGAGTAGTTGGTCATGGATTAGGAAAATCTAAAGACGTTTCTGAAGCAATTGCGAAAGCAGTAGAAGATGCTAAGAAAAATTTAGTAAAAATTCCTTTGAATGGACAATCTGTTCCTCACGAACAAAAAGGTAAATTTGGTGGTGCACGTGTATTCTTAATTCCTGCTTCTCATGGTACGGGAGTTATTGCTGGTGGAGCTGTTCGTTCAGTTCTTGAATCAGTAGGTATTCACGATGTATTATCTAAATCTCAAGGATCATCAAATCCTCATAACGTAGTGAAAGCAACTTTTGATGCTTTATTACAAATGAGAAGCGCTCATACTGTTGCAAAACAAAGAGGTGTTTCTTTAGAAAAAGTTTTTAAAGGTTAATTCAAGGAAATTATGGCTAAATTATTAGTAAAACAAGTAAGAAGCAAAATCAACTGCCCTCTTTCTCAAAAAAGAGGTTTGGAAGCTTTAGGTCTACGTAAAATGGGACAAGTTGTAGAGCATGATTCAAATCCTGCAATCCTTGGGATGATAAACAAAGTTAAACACTTAGTTTCTGTAGAAGAAGCTAAATAACAAATACTGTTATGAATTTAAGTAACTTACAACCAGCTGAAGGGTCAACACACAATCAAAATAAAAGATTAGGTAGAGGAGAAGGTTCTGGAAAAGGTGGTACTTCTGCAAGAGGTCACAAAGGAGCAAAATCTCGTTCTGGTTATTCTAAAAAGATTGGTTTTGAGGGAGGGCAAATGCCACTTCAAAGACGTGTGCCTAAGTTTGGTTTCACAAACATCAATCGTAAAGAATACGAAGGTGTTAATTTAGATACGCTTCAATTATTAGTAGACAATGGTGTGATTACTGATTCTGTTTCTATGACAGATTTCGTAGCAAATCGTCTAGCTACCAAAAATGAAATCGTAAAGATTTTAGGTAGAGGAGAATTGAAAGCAAAATTAAAAGTAACTGCCCACAAATTTACTGCTACTGCAAAAGCTGCTATCGAAGCTGCCGGAGGAGAAGCTGTAACTATATAACTTATCTACTAAGATGAAGAAATTTATTGAATCAATAAGTAATGTTTGGAAAATCGAAGAACTGAAAAATAGAATCTTAATTACATTAGGATTGCTTTTAGTATATCGTTTTGGTGCACACGTTACGCTTCCTGGAATTGACGCAACTCAATTAACAGGTTTAGCGGGACAAACTAAAAATGGTTTAGGATCTATCCTAGACATGTTTACAGGGGGTGCTTTCTCTAAAGCTTCAGTTTTTGCTTTAGGTATTATGCCTTATATTTCTGCATCTATTGTTGTTCAGTTAATGGGAATAGCTATTCCTTATTTGCAAAAACTTCAAAACGATGGAGAGAGTGGTAGAAAAAAGATTAATCAAATCACTCGTTGGTTGAC
This sequence comes from Flavobacterium hercynium, assembly GCF_002217285.1. Taxonomy (GTDB): domain Bacteria; phylum Bacteroidota; class Bacteroidia; order Flavobacteriales; family Flavobacteriaceae; genus Flavobacterium; species Flavobacterium hercynium. The sequence goes on from NZ_MUGW01000020.1 coordinate 82,712, forward strand.
TATAGCTATTACACTGGTTCAAGGTCCAACTTATATCTATAATTTATACAGAACATTACCTGGAAGTGCATTCTTACTAGGCTTTAATTCTCCTGAATTTTTGTTTTCTTCTGTTATTATCTTAGTTACTGGTACAATTTTTGCTATGTGGCTTGGAGAAAAAATTACGGATAAAGGTATTGGAAATGGAATTTCATTATTGATCATGGTTGGTATTTTGGCTCGCTTACCGCAAGCTTTTATACAAGAATTTACAACCAGAGTTACCAATAACAATGGAGGTCCGATGTTGTTAGTTATTGAGATTATTGTGTGGTTATTAGTGATCATTTCTTGTGTATTGCTTACAATGGCGGTACGCAGAATACCTGTTCAATATGCTCGTCGTACTACGACAGGAGATTACGAACAAGATTTAGCTGGTGGTAATAGACAATGGATTCCTCTTAAGCTTAATGCTTCTGGAGTTATGCCAATTATTTTTGCTCAGGCAATTATGTTTATTCCTGCAGCTGTAGCTGGATTATCTAAATCAGATACATCACAATCTATCGTTGGAGCATTTAGTAATATATTTGGGTTTTGGTATAATTTTGTATTTGCAACTTTAATTATTGTATTTACATTTTTCTATACTGCAATCACAGTACCTACTAATAAAATGGCTGATGATTTAAAAAGAAGTGGTGGTTTTATTCCTGGCGTACGTCCGGGTGCTGAAACTTCAGACTTTCTTGATAAAGTGATGTCTTTAATAACTTTCCCAGGATCTTTATTCCTTGCTTTGATTGCTGTATTCCCAGCGATTGTTGTAAGTATTATGGATGTACAACAATCTTGGGCAATGTTTTTTGGAGGTACCTCATTAATAATTATGGTTGGAGTTGCGATAGATACTATTCAACAAATCAATTCATATTTGTTAAACAAACATTATGATGGTTTAATGAAGACTGGTAAAAATAGAAAAGCAGTAGCTTAATATATTCATGGCAAAACAATCAGCAATAGAACAAGACGGATCGATCATTGAAGCATTATCTAATGCAATGTTCCGTGTAGAGTTAGAAAATGGACATATTGTAATTGCTCATATTTCGGGAAAAATGCGAATGCATTATATCAAATTATTACCTGGTGATAAAGTGAAACTGGAAATGAGTCCTTACGATTTGTCAAAAGCAAGAATTACTTATCGATATTAAAGATATTCAATATGAAAGTTAGAGCATCAGTAAAAAAGAGAAGTGCCGAGTGCATTATCGTGCGTAGAAAAGGGAGATTGTACGTAATAAACAAAAAGAATCCTAGATTTAAACAAAGACAAGGATAATTATGGCAAGAATAGCAGGGGTAGATATCCCAAAAAATAAGAGAGGTGTTATAGCACTTACCTACATCTTTGGATTAGGAAGAAGTAGAGCTATTGAGATTTTAGAAAAAGCTCAAGTTAGCCAAGATAAAAAAGTTCAAGATTGGAATGATGATGAGATCGGAGCAATTCGTGATGCTGTTTCATTTTACAAAATTGAAGGAGAATTACGTTCTGAAGTTTCTTTAAACATCAAACGTTTAATGGATATTGGTTGTTATAGAGGTATCCGTCATAGATCTGGTCTTCCTTTAAGAGGGCAAAGAACTAAAAACAACTCTAGAACAAGAAAAGGTAAAAGAAAAACTGTTGCTAACAAGAAAAAAGCAACTAAATAATAAGTAATATGGCTAAAGCAACTGCAAAAAAACGTAAAGTTATCGTTGAATCAACGGGTGAAGCTCATATTTCTGCCACTTTCAACAACATTATCATTTCTTTGACTAATAAGAAAGGTGAAGTTATTTCTTGGTCTTCAGCTGGTAAAATGGGTTTCAGAGGTTCTAAAAAGAATACTCCGTACGCAGCTCAAATGGCAGCAGAAGATTGTAGTAAAGTAGCTCTTGAGGCAGGACTTAAAAAAGTTAAAGTTTATGTAAAAGGACCAGGAAACGGACGTGAGTCTGCTATCCGTTCTATTCATAACGGTGGAATTGAAGTTACTGAAATTATCGATGTAACTCCAATGCCTCACAACGGATGTCGTCCTCCAAAGAGACGTAGAGTTTAATTTTATTTATTATAGTATAAACAAGGTAGAATATAGATTATCGAAGGATTTGACCTGAATTCATAATCTCTACCTTAAATTTAATTTTTTAGAAATGGCAAGATATACTGGTCCAAAAACTAGAATTGCTCGTAAATTTGGCGAAGCAATCTTCGGAGATGATAAATCTTTCGAAAAAAGAAATTACCCACCTGGACAACACGGGATGGCTAAAAAAAGAGGTAAAAAATCTGAGTACGCTGTTCAGTTAATGGAAAAGCAAAAAGCTAAATATTCTTACGGAATTTTAGAAAAACAATTCAGAAATTTATTCAAAAAAGCATCAGCTACTAAAGGTGTTACTGGTGAAGTTCTTTTACAATTATGTGAAGCAAGATTAGATAACGTGGTATTTAGAATGGGTATTGCTCCTTCTAGAAGAGGTGCTAGACAATTAGTTTCGCACAGACACGTTACTGTAAATGGTGAAGTTGTAAATATCGCTTCTTACCACCTTAAACCTGGTGATAAAGTTGCAGTTCGTGAAAAATCTAAATCTTTAGAAGCTATCGAACGTTCTTTATCAAATTCAAGTCATGTTTATGAATGGATTACTTGGAACAATGATCTTAAAGAAGGAACTTTCGTTTCTGTACCTGCAAGACTTCAAATTCCAGAAAACATTAAAGAACAATTAATCGTAGAGTTGTACAACAAATAATAATTGACTTAGTCGAAATTTATGGCAATATTTAATTTTCAAAAGCCCGATAAAGTTATCATGATCGATTCAACCGATTTTGAAGGTAAATTCGAATTTAGACCTTTAGAACCTGGTTATGGATTGACAGTTGGTAATGCACTTAGAAGAGTTTTGCTTTCAGCATTAGAAGGTTATGCAATTACATCTGTTCGTATCGAGGGTGTAGATCATGAGTTTTCTACTATTTCAGGTGTTGTTGAGGATGTTACCGAAATTATACTTAATCTGAAGCAAGTGCGTTTCAAACGTCAAATTGAAGATATAGATAATGAAGCAGTTACTATTTCTGTTTCTGGTAAAGATCAATTAACGGCAGGTGATTTTCAAAAATTTATTTCAGGTTTTCAAGTACTGAATCCAGACCTTGTTATCTGTAATTTAGATTCAAAAATCAAATTGAATTTCGATTTAACGATCGAAAAAGGTAGAGGATATGTTCCTGCTGAGGAGAACAAAAAACAGAATGCTGCAATTGGTACTATTTTTACAGACTCTATTTTTACTCCGGTAAAAAATGTAAAATATGCGATTGAAAACTTCCGTGTTGAGCAAAAAACAGATTACGAAAAATTAGTTTTTGAAATCAAAACTGATGGATCTATTAATCCAAAAGATGCTCTTACTGAAGCTGCTAAAGTTTTAATTCACCACTTCATGTTATTTTCTGACGAAAGAATTACACTCGAGGCTGACGAAATTGCACAAACAGAATCGTATGATGAAGAGTCATTGCATATGAGACAATTGCTTAAAACTAAGCTTGTTGATATGGATTTATCTGTGAGAGCATTAAATTGCTTGAAAGCGGCTGAAGTTGATACACTTGGTGATTTAGTATCGTTCAATAAAAATGACCTAATGAAATTCCGTAATTTTGGTAAAAAATCTTTAACTGAACTTGATGAACTTGTTGCAGTTAAAAATTTAACTTTCGGAATGGATTTAGCTAAATACAAATTAGATAAAGAATAATTCAATCCGCCGCGGCGGATTAAATTTAAAATAGCAATGAGACACGGAAAAAAATTCAATCACTTAAGCAGACAGACTGGACATAGAAAAGCTATGCTAGCTAATATGGCTTGTTCTCTTATTGAGCACAAACGTATTAACACTACTGTTGCTAAAGCTAAAGCGCTTAAACAATTCGTTGAGCCTTTAATTACAAAATCAAAGGAAGATACGACTCACAATCGTCGTATTGTTTTTGCTTACTTACGTAGCAAATATGCTGTAACTGACTTGTTCAGAGATGTAGCTGCTAAAGTTGGTGATCGTCCAGGTGGATACACTCGTATCATTAAAGTTGGAAATCGTTTGGGAGATAATGCTGATATGGCAATGATCGAACTTGTAGATTTCAATGAACTTTACAATGGAGGTAAAAAAGAAGTTAAAAAAGCAAAAAGCCGTCGTGGTGGTAAAGCAAAAAAAGCTGAGGAGACTACTCCTGAAGCTCCAGCTGCTGAGTCTGAATCGACTACTGAAGCTTCTGAATAATTATGAAAGTAATGATTCTATAATAATCAAGGATAAACTAATTTTTAGTTTATCCTTTTTTTTTGATTTTTTTTGAGTAGAATTTAACTTATATTAGGAATAGAGTTTGAATTTTATGAACAAAAGAATTAATTTTTTTTGGAGTCACTATTTTAAAGAAGTAAATTTGCAGAGTATCTAATTACAAGTAAAAATTTGAAGCATGAATTTTTACATGACAATTAAAAAGAAAACAACATAAATTAAATAATGAAGTACACAACAAGACAAAGCGCCATTTTATTATTAAGTGATGGAACCATTTTTCATGGAAAGTCTATAGGTATTAGCGGAAAAACTTTTGGAGAGGTTTGCTTTAATACCGGGATGACGGGATATCAGGAGATTTTTACAGATCCTTCCTATTTTGGTCAAATCATGGTTGCTACCAATGCTCATATTGGAAATTATGGTGTTAATGATTTAGAAATCGAATCAGATAGCGTTAAAATTGCTGGATTAGTTTGTAAAAACTTCAGCTTTAACTACTCAAGAGTGGATTCAACAGGAAGTCTAGAAGATTATTTTGCAAAACAGAATTTGATCTGTATTTCTGACGTTGACACTAGAGCTCTTGTTAGTTACATTCGTGACAATGGAGCGATGAATGCTGTTATTTGTACAGACGGAACTTCAATTGAAGATTTAAAAATAGAATTGGCAAACGTGCCAAACATGGAAGGTTTAGAGTTGGCGTCAAAAGTTTCAACTACTGAACCTTATTTTTTTGGTGATGAGAATGCAACATATAAAATTTCTGCTTTAGATTTAGGTATTAAAAAGAACATCTTAAGAAATCTTGCTAAAAGAGATTGTTACATTAAGGTGTTTCCATATAACTCAAGTTATAAAGATTTAGCAGAATTTAATCCTGATGGATATTTCTTGTCAAACGGACCTGGAGATCCAGATCCTCTGTTTGGAGCTATTGAAGTAGCTAAAGAAATTATAAAGAATAATAATCCTTTATTTGGGATTTGTTTAGGACATCAGGTTATTGCTTTAGCAAATGGTGTTCAAACTTATAAAATGTTTGGCGGACATCGTGGGATTAATCACCCTGTTAAAAACATTATTACTGGTAAAGGTGAAATTACGTCGCAAAATCATGGTTTCGCAGTTAAAAGAGAAGCTTTAGAAGGTCATCCGGAATTAGAGATAACACATGTTCATTTAAATGATGATACAGTTGCAGGTATGAGAATGAAAAACAAAAACTGTTTTTCAGTTCAATATCATCCGGAAGCTAGCCCGGGACCTCATGATTCCTCTTATTTATTTGATCAATTTATAGACAATATAAAACTGGCTACCGCTAAAACGATGTAGTTAATAAATAAAGCTGTTTAATAGTGACAACACGTTTTTTCTATTAAATTTTTTTATAATTTCGAAAAATATATATAATTTATTAATAAAAAAGTAAAAATAATGAGTATTATAATTAAAGTTCACGCAAGACAAATTCTTGATTCTAGAGGTAATCCTACTATTGAAGTAGATGTAGTAACTGAAAATGGGGTTTTAGGTAGAGCTGCTGTTCCATCTGGAGCATCAACTGGAGAACATGAGGCTGTTGAATTACGTGACGGAGGTAAAGCTTATCTTGGAAAAGGAGTTTTGAATGCAGTGAACAATGTAAATACTGTTATTGCTGAAGAACTTGTTGGTACTTCTGTTTTCGAACAAAACACAATTGATCAGTTAATGATTGATTTAGACGGAACTCCAAATAAATCTAAATTAGGAGCTAATGCAATTTTAGGAGTTTCTTTAGCTGCTGCAAAAGCTGCTGCTAATGAATTAGGATTGCCATTATACAGATATGTTGGTGGAGTTTCTGCTAATACATTACCTGTACCAATGATGAATATCATTAACGGAGGATCTCATTCTGATGCACCTATTGCCTTTCAGGAATTTATGATTTTCCCGGTAAAAGCAACTTCTTTTACTCATGCTATGCAAATGGGTACAGAGATTTTTCATAGTTTGAAAAAAGTATTACACGACAGAGGTTTAAGTACTGCTGTAGGTGATGAAGGTGGTTTTGCGCCAAACTTAGCTGGAGGTACTGAAGATGCTTTAGATACTATTAAAAAAGCGGTTGAAAATGCTGGATATTCTTTCGGTGACGAAATTATGATTGCTCTTGACTGTGCTGCTTCTGAATTTTATGTAAACGGTAAATACGATTATACTAAATTTGAAGGAGAGACTGGAAAAATTAGAACTTCTGAAGAACAAGCTGATTATTTAGCTGAACTTGCAGCTAAGTATCCAATTATTTCTATCGAAGATGGTATGTACGAAGATGACTGGGATGGTTGGAAATATTTGACTGATAAAATCGGACACAAAGTACAATTAGTAGGAGATGATTTGTTTGTTACTAATGTTAAACGTTTATCTACTGGAATTGAAAAAGGTATTGCTAATTCAATTTTAGTAAAAGTAAACCAAATTGGTACTTTAACTGAAACTATTGCAGCTGTAAATATGGCTAAAAACGCTGGATATACTTCTGTAATGTCTCACCGTTCAGGAGAAACTGAAGACAATACAATTGCAGATTTAGCTGTTGCATTAAACTGTGGTCAAATCAAAACAGGTTCTGCTTCACGTTCAGATCGTATGGCAAAATACAATCAGTTATTAAGAATCGAAGAAGAGTTAGGAAGTACTGCGTATTTCCCTGGACTTAATGCTTTCAAGATTAAATAATCATTAGAAACATAGCTTAATTAGACCATCCGTTCTCAACGGATGGTTTTTTTTTTGACTTTTAACAAATTCATAGCAGTATTCTTTTTTAAATTAGTTTTATATTCCTTAGATTTGGTAAATTATAATTTAAGATTTATTTCCCATATATTATGTCAAAAATAGCTACATTAGAAGTAGATGGTCAAAAAATTGAACTTCCGGTAATCACAGGAAGCGAAAATGAATCAGCTATCGATATTAACAAATTACGTGATTTAACAGGTATTATTACTATTGATCCTGGGTACAAAAACTCTGGTTCATGTAAAAGTGAAATCACTTTTTTAGATGGAGAATTAGGAATTCTTCGTTACAGAGGATATTCAATTGAAGATTTAGCTGAAAAAGCTAGTTTTCTAGAAGTCTCTTATCTATTAATTTTTGGAGAATTACCAACAGCTCAGGAATTAGAGCAATTTGAAAATGGTATTAAAAAACATACTTTGGTAAACGAAGAGATGAAAAATATCATTGACGGTTTTCCAAAGACAGCTCACCCAATGGGCGTTTTATCTGCTTTAACAAGTGCTTTAACAGCATTTAATCCAAAGTCAGTAAACGTTGACAATGAAAAAGAAATGTATGAGGCTATTTGCAAAACAATGGGTAAATTTCTTGTGATTGCAACATGGACATATAGAAAATCTATGGGTTATCCTTTAAATTATTATGATAATACAAAAGGATATGTAGAGAACTTTATGCATTTGATGTTTCAACTGCCTACAGGTCCATATACAGCAAATCCAGTAGTTATCGATGCATTAGATAAATTGTTTATTCTTCATGCAGATCACGAACAAAACTGTTCTACTTCTACAGTAAGAATGGTTGGATCATCTCATGCAGGTTTATTCGCTTCAATTTCTGCAGGAGTTTCTGCGTTATGGGGGCCACTTCATGGAGGTGCTAATCAGGCAGTTCTTGAAATGTTAGAAGAAATTAATAAAGATGGTGGTGATACGGATAAATTCTTAGCGAAAGCAAAAGATAAAAACGATCCTTTCCGTCTAATGGGATTTGGTCACAGAGTTTACAAAAACTTTGATCCAAGAGCGAAAATTATTAAAAAAGCAGCTAAAGAAGTGTTAGAAACTTTAGGTGTTGAAGATCCAATCTTAGAAATAGCTAAAAAACTTGAAGCTGCAGCTCTTGAAGACGATTACTTCAAATCAAGAAATTTATATCCAAATGTTGATTTTTACTCTGGAATTATCTACAGAGCATTAGGTATTCCAACAGATATGTTTACTGTAATGTTTGCTATCGGAAGATTACCAGGCTGGATTGCACAATGGAAAGAAATGCGCGAAAATAAAGAACCAATCGGAAGACCAAGACAGATTTATACTGGACATCCTCTGAGAGACTTTAAGTCTAACAAATAAAATACTGAAAGCTTCACTTAATGTGAAGCTTTTTTTATATTTGCTCAAAATCTATTAAATTATGTTGCAATTAAATGTAAAGAACGAAACTTCAAGATTACGTGCTGTAGTTTTGGGTTCAGCCGTTCACAATGGGCCAACTCCATCTGTAGATGAAGCCTATGATCCCAAATCGTTGGAACATATTAAAGCAGGAACTTATCCTGTAGAAAAAGATATGGTTGCTGAAATGGATGCTTTTAACGCAGTGTTTCAGAAATATAATGTAACAGTTTACCGTCCGCAAATGATTGAGAATTACAATCAGATTTTTGCAAGAGATATTGGTTTCGTTATAGATAATACTTTTATTAAATCAAATATTTTACCAGAAAGAGAACGCGAATTGGATGCAATTCAGTACGTTATCGACGATATGGATGTTCAAAAAGTAGTTCGCCCGCCAGAGGAAGTTCATATTGAAGGAGGAGATGTAATGCTGTGGAACGATCATATTTTTATAGGAACATACAAAGGAAGTGATTATAAAGATTACATTACAGCCAGAACAAATATGGAGGGCGTTAATTTTATTAAAGAATTATTCCCTAATAAAATTGTCAAAGAATTTGATTTAGTTAAATCGAAGATCGAAGCGCGTGATAATGCTTTGCATTTAGATTGTTGTTTTCAGCCAGTTGGAGAAAATAAAGGAATCATCTATAAACGCGGATTTAGAGAGGAAGCAGATTATTTGTATCTGGTAAATCTTTTTGGAAAAGAGAATTTGTTTCATATCGAAAGAAATGAAATGTATCATATGTTTTCAAATGTGTTTTCAATTGATGAGGACGTAGTTGTTTCCGAGAAAAACTTTACTCGTTTAAATAACTGGTTACGATCAAATGGATTTACAGTTGAAGAAATTCCTTACGCCGAAATTGCAAAACAAGAAGGGCTATTGAGATGCTCAACTTTACCATTAATTAGAGATTAAACATTGTTTTGAATTTCAGATTTCATGTTCTAAAAACTTGAAACCTTAAAACTTAAAACAAAAAAAATATAAGAAATGAAACAAACTACAAATGCAATTGTAATGATTCGGCCAGTAGCTTTTAGAATGAATGAGCAAACGGCGGTTAATAATTATTATCAAAAAGTATTAGACGGACTTTTGCCAAGTACCGTAAATGCAAAAGCGCAGCAGGAATTTGATGTTTTTGTGGAGAAACTAAGAGCTGTTGGAGTTGATGTAACCGTGATAGAAGACACTTTAGAAACAGATACACCAGATAGTATTTTTCCAAACAACTGGGTTTCCTTTCATGAAAGTGGAGATGTTGCATTATATCCAATGTTTGCCGAAAATCGCCGCCAAGAACGCAGAGAAGATATTTTGGATACACTTGAGGAAAAAGGATTCGAAATTTCGAACATTATGGACTATACTTCTGCCGAAGAAGATGGCTATTTTCTTGAAGGAACAGGAAGCTTACTATTAGACAGAGCAAATGGAAAAGCGTATTGTGCTTTATCACCTCGCGCAGATGAGGAATTGTTTATTGAATTCTGTGAAGATTTTGATTACGCTCCAGTTATTTTCGAAGCATTTCAAACAGTTGACGGAGAACGTAAGCTTATTTATCACACCAATGTAATGATGTGTTTAGGTGAAACATTTGCTGTGATTTGCGCAGATTGTATAGATGATAAAAAAGAACGTAAAATGGTTCTTGAAAATCTTAAAGCCGATAAAAAAGAAGTTATCTTAATTACAGAAGCACAAGTAAACAACTTTGCAGGAAATATGTTAGAAGTGCGCGGTAAAGACGATAAAAAATATCTTGTAATGAGCGCGTCAGCACATCAGAGTTTGACAGCTAAGCAAATTGAACAATTAGAAAAACACGCTGAAATTTTAAGTTCCAGCTTAGATACAATTGAAGCTTGTGGAGGTGGAAGCGCAAGATGCATGATGGCAGAAGTCTTCTTGCCTAGAAATTAATTTTATTTAGAAGATAAGTAGAATATAAAAAAGGGGATAAAACAATTGTTTTATCCCCTTTGCTTTCTGTAAAAGAAAAACTATGTTAAGTTTCCTTTTACTATATTAACAATTGAACTTACAATGTATTGAATTCCTATTGAGATAACAATAAAACCAACAATTCTGGAGATAGCAACAATTCCTGATGCCCCTAATATTCGGGCTAAATAGTGTGCGCTTTTTAAAATCGCATAAATTGCTATCGCTATAGCTAAAATAGCCAGGCACGAAATCGCAATTTCTTTCATTTGATGATGTTCCTGATAAAAAGCAATCAACAAAGAGATAGATCCGGGACCAGCTAACATTGGAATGGCTAAAGGAGTTAGTGCAATGTCATTTCGTTGTTGCGCATCAGTTTCTACTTTTTTATTGATACCGCGTTTCTTGTTTATTTTTCCGGAAAGCAGCGAAAAGCCTGAATTTACAATTATAATTCCACCGGCAATTCGAAGTGCATCAATGCTAATTCCAAAAAAGGTTAAGACATATTGACCAATGAAGTAGGAAACAAGTAAAATTATAAAAACATTGATAGCGGTCCAAAGCGAAATTCGGGATCGTTCTTTTTGAGAATCATGTTGTGTAAGTCCCACAAAAATAGGAACGGTACCAATTGGGTTTAAAACTGAAAAAAGTGCGGCGAATAAATAAATAAACAGGTCCATATAGTTTGGGTTAGAAAGTAAAAATAGTAAATTTTATTATTTCAAAATGAATTCATAATCGATATTGTTTTTATAAGTCATAATTCTGTATTAATATCATAAAATAAGCTCATTCTTTTTGATTACTTTTGTACTATATTTAAAAAGGATGAAAAACAAAAAAACATTAGTTCTAGGAGCTACTACGAAGCCAGACAGATATGCTTTTAAAGCAATAAACATGCTGGTTCAAAAAGGACATACAGTTTTAGCAATCGGTCAAAATACAGGAGATGTTGCCGGAGTGAAAATTCAGACCAAAGCTGTACCGGTAAAAAATATAGATACCGTTACATTATATTTAAATCCGGCTCGTCAGCGCGATTACTACAATTATATAATCGAGGCACAGCCAAAACGTGTCATCTTTAATCCGGGTACAGAAAATCCTGAGTTGTATCAATTATTAGACTTAAATAATATTAAAGCAGAAGTTGCTTGTACTTTAGTTTTATTAGCGACTAATCAATATTAATTTTTTTAGGAGCTAATCCCGCTATACGTTCCAATCTTTTTGTTTTTGAAAATAAAAACAAAAAGGATTTCCACTTCTATCGGGGCTAAAAAAGAACCATTAAAAAATATTACTTTTGTCTACATGGAATTTTCATCAAAATTAATAGAAAAAGCTGTTGCTGAAATGTCTCAATTACCCGGGATTGGTAAGCGTACGGCTTTACGTTTGGTTTTGCATTTGCTTAAGCAGCCTAAAGAACAAACCGGTTTTTTATCTCAGGCATTATTGAATATGCGGGAGGATATTAAATTCTGCGAAAGCTGTCATAATATTTCAGATACCAAAGTTTGCGAGATCTGTGCTAATACAGTAAGAAATCATCAATTGATTTGTGTGGTAGAAGATATTCGGGATGTTATGGCTATTGAAAACACAGGTCAGTACAAAGGAATTTACCATGTTCTGGGAGGTAAAATTTCTCCAATTGAAGGCGTTGGTCCAAGTCAGTTAAATATTTCAACTTTAGTTGAAAAAGTAAAAGCAGGAAAGGTTGTTGAGATTATTTTTGCTTTAAGTTCAACAATGGAAGGAGATACGACTAATTTCTATATTTACAAACAAATAGCCGAATCTGAAATTGTTATTTCTACTATTGCCAGAGGAATATCTGTTGGAGATGAGCTAGAATATGCAGATGAAGTAACACTGGGTAGAAGTATTTTGCATCGTATTCCGTTTGAAAAAACTTTCAAAAACAACTAAATACACTCAAATAAAAGTTAGATTTCTTAAAATTTAAAGTTAATCCTATATTTGCTCATAAAATTTGAATAATGACAAAAAACAGTTTTTTTATATTATTGCTAATTGGTACTTTTTTTACGTCTTGTATTCCAGTAAAGGATTTGGTGTATTTACAGGATAAAAATGCATCTGGAGAGCAAAATACAGTTGCAGCAGTAGAATCTAAGCCTTACAGATTACAGGTCAATGATGTTTTGAGCGTCAACATAAAGGCAATTGATCCTAAATTAGTATCTATTTTTAATACAACAGAGGGTTCTCAGGGGAAATCAGAATCAGAATTGTATTTTACCGGTTTCACTGTAGACGATCATGGAAATATAAGAATGCCAATTTTAGGAGAAATAAACGTTATTGGTTATACACTTGAAGAAGTTCGAATTTTAATTGAAAAAAAACTACTTGCCGAATATTTTAATAGCGAAGCAAATATTTTTCTTACTGTAAGACTGGCTGGTTTTAGATACACTATAAATGGTGAAGTTGGTACTACAGGAACTAAAACATTGTTTCAGGAGCACGTAAATATTATGGAAGCTATTGCAAATGCGGGTGATATTACGGTAACCGGAAATAGAAAAGAAGTTACCATAATTCGTCAAACACCAACAGGCATGCAAATGCACGATATTGATTTAACAGATGTTAACGTAATGAAATCTCCATATTTCTATTTACAGCCTAATGATTACATCTATATAAAGCCACTTAAGCAAAAAACATGGGGTACAGGAAAAACAGGTATAGAATCGATTACTACAATTATAACTGTTTTGTCATTAGCTACAACGGTCTTTTTACTGCTTAGAAACTAAAACCAAATTCAAAAGATGTTAGATATAAAGGATTTTTCGATTTTTGAAAATCATTCAAATTTTGATTTTAAAGGGTTCTTGCTGAAAATCGCAAGCTACTGGAAATGGTTTCTTGCAAGTTTAATAATTGCATTTACAATTGCATATCAAGTAAATATCCGAAAAGAGAAAATTTACGCAATGCAGACTTTAATCTCTATTAAAGAAGAAAGCAATCCGTTTTTTACCTCCAATACAAGTTTAGTTTTTAACTGGGGAGGAATATCGGATCAGGTAAATGGTATTTCCACCGTTTTACAATCCAGATCACACAATGAATTAGTTGTCGATAAACTACAGTTTTATATTGACTACCTTCAGCAGGGAAAATATAATTTAGTTGATTGTTATGGCGCGGTACCATTTGATTTACATATTGATAAATCGAAAGGTCAAATTGCGAGCACATTAGTTAGTATTAAATTTATAAGTGAAAATGAATATGAAATCCGAATTCCATTCGAAAACAATTCAGTTTCATTAATTACTTATGCTAATCATACCTATTCAGAAACAGCAGTTCAGCCTGTAGAGTTTGTGAAAAGATATAAAACCGGTGAACAGGTTTCGTTACCGTTTTTAAATTGGAAATTGGAAATAAATGATAATCCAGGTTTTTATAAAGGCAATGAGTATTTTGTTAGATTCAATGATTTTGACGGAACCGTTTCTGGATACAGAGGTGTAAGCGTAAGTTCCGATGATAAAGGAGGTTCTATTCTGACTTTAGGAATGCAGGGCACCAACAAAGCAAGAATGGTAGCATATTTAAATGCAACCGTAAAAATGCTGATTAAAATTCAGCTTGACGGAAAAAATCAATTTGCAACCAATACCATTAGGTTCATAGATAGTACGCTTGTTGCAATGGAATCTCAATTGAAGGAAACAAGTAATGAGTTAAAATCATTTCGAAAAGATAAAAACGTTTACGAAATAGAAGTTGGAGGAGCTAAAGTTTCAGATAAGATAATGGAGTTTGATGTTGAGAAAGATCAAATCACAAGAAAAATAGCGTATTATAATTCATTAAAAGGATATCTTAAAAATAGTGTAGATTATTCTAGATTGCCAGCGCCATCTGTTGCCGGAATAGAAGATCCAAATATTGTTGCTAACGTCTCTAAATTAATTGGGCTTTCGACTCAGCGTTCTGAAATGTCATACGCAGTTAAAAGTGATAAGATTTTTAAGGATTTTGATAATCAGATAAGCGCAATAAAAGATGTCTTACTTCAAAATATAGAAAGTGCAAAGTCAGCTTTAGTTTATGATTTATCTTTGATTAATGCTAAGATTGGTCAAGCAGAAAGTACCGTTAAAAGATTACCGGAAGAGCAGCAAGAGTTGCTTAAGATTAAGCGTAAGTATGATTTAAATGATAATATTTACACTGAGTTCCTTCAAAAACGAAATGAAGCAGAGATTGTAAAAGCATCTAATCTATCAGATATTCATTTTATAGATCCAGCAAAAGATATTGGAGGCGGATTAATTGGTCCAAAGACCTCAGTGAATTATGTTTTGGCTCTGTTTTTAGGAACATTGATTCCTTTGTTATTTGTATTTGCAATTTTCTTTATCAATAATTCGATTCAAAATACAGAAGACATTAGTAAATTGACACAAATTCCTCTTATTGGTGTAATTGGTGTTAATAAAGACAATATTAATCTTGCAGTTTTTGAAAAGCCTAAATCGGCACTTTCTGAATCCTTTAGAGCTATTCGTTCGTCGTTGCAATTCTTATATAAAAAACAACAAGTAAGCGGAGCAAAAACATTAATGATTACTTCGTCGATAAGTGGTGAGGGAAAAACTTTTTGTTCTATAAACATTGCAACAGTTTTTGCTTTAAGCGAGAAAAAAACAGTAATTATAGGTTTAGATTTAAGAAAGCCAAGGTTAGCTGATGAATTTAGTTTTGATAACAAGTTAGGAGTTGTAAATTATTTAATAAAACAAAAAAGTTTAGACGAAATAACAAATACAACAAAGATTCCAAACCTTGATGTGATACTTTCAGGACCTATTCCTCCAAATCCTTCAGAACTTATTTTGAGTGATGCAATGGGAGAATTAATAGAGGAGTTAAAACAAAAGTATGATTATATCGTTTTAGATACTCCTCCTGTTGGTTTAGTTTCAGATTCACTGGAATTGGCTCAATATGCTGATGTTACATTATACATAGTGAGACAGAACTATACTAAAAAAGATATGATAACGTTGTTGAATAACAGAGTTAAAAGAGGAGAGCTAAATAATGCAAGTATTGTTCTGAATGGATATGAGAACAAAGCAAAATATGGTTCGGCTTATGGATATGGTTATGGAGCTTATTCGAACGGATATCATGAGGAAGAAGAAAAAAGAAGTTTTTTTAGATCTGTATTAGATAAGTTTAAAAAATAATAATTTGAAGAATATGAATTTACCAACGCAACATACAATTTTAATAACAGGTGGAGCAGGTTTCATAGGTTCAAATTTATGTGAGCATTTTTTGGGGTTAAACTATAAAGTAATCTGTCTGGATAATTTCTCAACCGGACATCGTCATAATCTAAAAGATTTTATCGCAAATGAAAATTTTAGATTGATCGAAGGTGATATTAGAAATATTGCTGATTGTAATTTAGCAGTTAATGGAGTAGATTATGTATTGCATCAGGCGGCTTTAGGATCTGTTCCAAGATCAATAAATGATCCCATAACGACGAATGATGTAAACGTGTCGGGATTCTTGAATATGCTTGTAGCGTCGAGAGATGCAAAAGTTAAACGTTTTGTTTATGCGGCAAGTTCTTCTACTTATGGAGATTCTGAAGGGTTACCAAAAGTTGAAGATGTTATCGGAAAACCGTTGTCTCCTTATGCAATCACAAAATATGTTAATGAATTATATGCTGAAATTTTCAGCAAAAGTTATGGATTAGAAACTGTTGGTTTGCGTTATTTTAATGTTTTTGGAAGAAAACAAGATCCAAACGGAGCCTACGCAGCTGTTATTCCAAAGTTTGTAATGCAATTAATGAAATACGAAAGTCCGGTAATTAATGGTGATGGAAATTATTCACGTGATTTTACTTATATCGATAATGTAATTCAGATGAATGAATTGGCAATGACGGCTCAAAATAAAGAAGCAATAAATACAGTTTATAATACAGCATTTGGAGATCGAAATACATTAAATGATTTAGTTCGTTACCTGAAAAAATATTTAGCTGAATTTGATTCAAAAATTACTGATGTAAATGTCATTTATGGAGAAAATAGAGCAGGAGACATTCCGCATTCTTTAGCGAGTATTGATAAGGCAAAAGCATTTTTGGGGTATGATCCACAATATTCTTTACAGGAAGGATTAAAAGAAGCTGTAAGTTGGTATTGGAATAATTTGAAATAAAAGGAAAGATTAAGATAATAGTAAATTAAATGAAAATTACAAAAATTTGTTGTATTGGTGCGGGATATGTTGGAGGGCCAACAATGGCAGTTATTGCTCAAAAATGTCCTCAGATTCAAGTAACAGTTGTTGATTTGAATGAACAAAGAATCAAAGACTGGAACGATCCTGATACAGATAATATTCCAATTTACGAACCAGGTCTTTCAGAAGTTGTTGCAGAAGCAAGAGGGAGAAATCTTTTTTTCTCAACAGAAGTAGAGAAAGCAATTGATGAAGCGCAAGTGATTTTTATATCAGTAAACACACCTACCAAAACCTACGGAAAAGGTAAAGGTATGGCAGCTGATTTAAAGTACATTGAATTATGTGCCAGACAAATAGCGAAAGTTGCTAAACAAAACAAGATTGTAGTAGAAAAATCTACGTTACCGGTTAGAACTGCCGAAGCGATAAAAAGTATTTTAGATAATACAGGAAATGGAGTTCAGTTTCAAATATTATCTAATCCTGAGTTTTTAGCTGAAGGAACAGCAGTTTCAGATTTATTAAACCCAGACCGAATATTAATTGGTGGAGATTCAACACCGGAAGGTCAAGATGCAATCAATGCTTTAGTTGATGTTTATGCTAATTGGGTAAGTAAAGATAAAATCTTAACGACCAATGTTTGGTCTTCAGAATTGTCTAAACTTACAGCAAATGCGTTTTTAGCACAGCGAATTTCATCAATAAATGCAATGTCTGAGCTTTGTGAAAAAACAGGTGCAGATGTTAGTGAAGTTGCAAAAGCAATTGGAATGGATAGTAGAATCGGTTCTAAATTTTTGAAGGCTTCAGTTGGTTTTGGAGGTTCATGTTTTCAAAAAGATATTCTGAATCTTGTTTACATTGCAAAATCGTACGGATTAAATGAAGTGGCAGATTATTGGGAACAGGTCATAATAATGAACGATCATCAAAAAAGAAGATTTTCTAATAAAATTGTTCAAACGTTATACAATACTGTTGCAGATAAAAAAATTACTTTCTTAGGTTGGGCTTTCAAAAAAGATACTAACGATACACGTGAGTCTGCAGCAATATATGTGGCAGATGATTTAATAAATGAGCAAGCTAAAATTTCTGTATACGATCCGAAAGTTTCAAGAACAAAAATGCTTGCAGATCTAAATTATTTAGAGACGAGATCAGTTGATGAAAATACTAATGCAGTCCTTACATTTGATAATGCATACGATGCATGTCAAGGCTCGCATGCCATTGCTGTTCTTACAGAATGGGATGAATTTACAACTTACGACTGGCAAAAAATTTACGATTCTATGCACAAGCCGGCATTTGTTTTTGACGGAAGAAATATATTAAATGCTGCTGAATTAGAATCGATTGGATTTATATATAATGGAATAGGAGCATAATTGTTTTGCTGGTTTTGATTTGGAATTTTAAGAGAAAAATAATAACAAGCGATCTAATTGGTTTTATTTCGATATAAAGAAAATATATGAATTGGTATGTTTTGTATACTAAGCCTAAATGGGAAAAAAAGGTCGCTGAAAGGTTAATTCAAATGGGAGTTGACTGTTATTGTCCTGTAATTACAAAAGTTAAAGAATGGTCTGACAGAAAGAAAAAAGTAGAAATACCTCTTTTTAATTCTTATGTTTTTGTTAATTTAAAAGATACAGATCGAAATTCAGTATTTCAGATAGCAGGAGTGGTCCGATATTTGTTTTGGTTGGGGAAACCAGCAATTGTGCGTGATGAAGAGATCAATATTATAAAAAAGAGTCTTGCTGCTACAAATATTAGTGATATTTCCGTAACTTCAATTCAGGTTGGTGATCGAATAAAGTTAGAGTCGGGAGCATTTAGTAATCAAGATGCTATTGTTCAGGAAGTTTCGAATACACATTATATTTTAGTGTTAGAAAGTTTAGGCTGTGTTTTAAAAATAAAATATAAATAATTTTTTAAAACTATAAAATATTGTTTTATAGTTTTTTAGGAGTTAAAATGGCTTTTTTTGGTTATTTTTAGCTTCTCTTTTTTTATAAGTGAAAAATGTTATGATCTGATTAGTAGAGATTTGATAATTTGACTTTTTGTAATTCAGTATGTTTTCGATTTCTGTCAGAAACGCTATTGAATAAGTTGACTTATTATATTATCTTTGCCAAAAATGATTTTGAAGTATCTGTGCCCAATTTATGGGACTCAGAGAGGCGAAGCCGTGAGTTTAAATGACTGAAGTAAATAAAAAAGAACACAAATTGGATAAAAACATAAAAATTGCCGTAATAGGTTTGGGTTATGTTGGTTTACCTTTGGCTAGGTTATTTGCAACAAAATATGCTGTTATAGGTTTTGATATCAATGAAGCACGAGTAGCTTCTTTAAAATCTGGAACAGATACTACATTAGAAATTGACGATATAACTTTGCAAAAAGTATTAGTTGAAAATGCAAATGAAGAAGTTGGATTGTATTGTACAACATCTTTAAATGATATAGCAGACTGTAATTACTTTATTATAACCGTTCCAACACCAGTTGATAAGAATAATCGTCCAGATTTAACTCCTTTATATAAATCAAGCGAAGCAGTTGGAAAAATATTAAAAAAAGGCGACATCGTAATTTATGAGTCGACTGTTTATCCAGGTGTTACAGAAGAACAATGCGTTCCTGTCTTAGAAAGAGTTTCAGGTTTGACATTCAATGAGGATTTTTTCGCAGGATATTCGCCTGAAAGAATAAATCCCGGAGATAAAGAACATACCGTAGAAAAGATCTTAAAAGTGACTTCAGGTTCAACACCTGAAATTGGCTTGCAGGTTGATGCATTGTATAAATCAGTTATAACAGCTGGTACACATTTGGCACCATCAATAAAAGTAGCTGAAGCAGCAAAAGTTATCGAAAACTCTCAGAGAGATATTAATATTGCTTTTGTTAATGAGTTAGCTAAAATCTTCAATTTAATGGGCATTGATACTCAGGAAGTATTAACTGCTGCTGCAACAAAATGGAATTTCCTTCCCTTTAAACCAGGTTTAGTAGGTGGACACTGTATCGGTGTTGATCCTTATTATTTAGCACAACGAGCACAAGAATTTGGATATCATCCTGAAATAATTTTAGCAGGAAGACGTCTTAATGATAGCATGGGGGAATATGTGGCTTCTCAAATTGTAAAATTGATGATTAAAAAAGGAATTTCAGTTAATGGAGCGACTCTTTTAATGTTAGGTGTTACTTTCAAAGAAAATTGCCCCGATGTTCGAAATACTAAAATCATTGATGTCGTTAAAGCATTAAAAGAATATGGTATCGCAGTAACTATCTATGACCCATTGGCAAATAAAGAAGAAGTTGAAAGGGAATATAAACTGACGACAATGAAGTCACTTCCGGAAGAGAAGTTTGATTCAATTGTTTTAGGAGTATCACATAAAGAATTTTTAGAATTAGATTTTTCTAGTTTGCAAAAAGAGAATAGTTTGTTATATGATGTAAAAGGGGTTTTAGGATCCTTGGCAGATAATAGATTGTAATAAGTAAAGCTTATTTAAAAGAAATGGAAACAAACAATTCGATTATACATGTAATATTGACTGGTGGAGTAGGGAGCAGATTATGGCCCCTTTCAAGAAAAAGTCAACCAAAACAATATTTAGAGATATTTGAAGGAAAGTCTTTATTTGAAATGACTGTTGACCGAAATAGTCATTTAGCAAAGAAAGTAATGGTTGTTGGAAATATTGATAATCATCAATTAAGTGGAAAAGTAATGGATAAAACCAAAACTTCATACGTTAATATTGTTGAATCAACTCCTAGAAATACTGCAGCGGCAATTGCCTTTGCTGCATTTGCCTCCAATCCAGATGATATTTTAATAGTTACTCCTTCAGATCACATTATAGATCGAATGGACGATTATAATAAGGCGATTAATGAAGCTATTATGAAAGCTCAGGATGGCTTTATAGTGACTTTTGGAATTATTCCTACTAAACCAGAGACAGGTTATGGTTATATTGAATCGAAAGGCGATAATGTTATCTCTTTTCGAGAGAAACCAAATGAAACTACAGCAAAAGATTTTATAGCAAGAGGAAATTTTTTATGGAATAGTGGAATGTTTTGTTTTAAAGCAGGAGTTCTTTTGGAAGAATTAAAACAATTTCAACCAGATGTTTATGAAAAATCTAAAGCTGTTTGGGAATCAAATCAGGATGGATTTTTAGATTTACATCTATCATTAGAAATTCCGTCTATTAGTATAGATTACGCAGTCATGGAAAGAAGTAAAAAGATAAAAGTTGTTCCTGCTTCATTTTCATGGTCAGATTTGGGTTCATTTGAATCCGTTTATGATTATTTAGTTACAAAGGGGCATTCTGTTGATTCAAAAGGTAATATGGTAATTGGAAGTGATAAGCATACAACATTTTTAGGTTTGAAAAATACTATTTTTGTTTATACGGATACAGCAAATTTAATTTTGCAAAAAGAAAATTCTCAAGATGTAAAAGACATTTACAACGAGTTAGAAAGACAAAATTCAGTTTTACTAAATTAATATAATTAAAGTGAAAAAAATTCTTATCACAGGAGGTGCTGGCTTCATAGGGTCACATGTTGTTAGACGTTTTGTAAATAAATATTCAGAATATCAAATATTTAATTTAGATGCGCTTACTTATGCAGGAAATTTAGAGAATATTCAAGATATTGAAAATAAGCCAAATTATAATTTTATAAAAGGTGATATAGTTGATGAAGCTTTTATCAACGAACTTTTTTCTAAGCATAATTTTGATGGTGTATTGCATTTGGCTGCGGAGTCACATGTTGATAGATCGATCGAAAATCCATTGTCATTTGTTAAGACAAATGTAATTGGTACGATGAATTTATTAAATGCAGCTAGAACACAATGGAAAGATAATTTTGAAGGGAAAAGATTTTATCATATTAGTACCGATGAAGTATATGGTTCATTGGGAGCAGAAGGCCTTTTTACAGAGACTACAGCTTACGATCCTAATTCTCCATATTCGGCTTCAAAAGCCAGTTCAGATCATTTTGTTCGTGCTTATGGAGAAACTTATGGTCTACCATATGTGTTGACAAATTGTTCTAATAATTACGGTTCTTATCACTTTCCTGAAAAATTAATTCCTCTTTTTATTAACAATATAATTAATAATAAATCATTACCAGTTTATGGCGATGGAAATTATACACGAGACTGGTTATTTGTAGAAGATCACGCTATTGCAATTGATCTTGTTTTCCATGAAGGAAAAAATCATGAAACTTATAATATTGGTGGTTTCAATGAATGGAAGAATATTGATTTGGTGAAATTGTTATGCCAAATTATGGATCAAAAATTAGGAAGAGTTGAAGGCACATCTCAAAATTTAATCACTTATGTAAAAGACAGACCAGGGCACGATTTACGATATGCTATTGATGCTTCAAAAATAAACAAAGAATTGGGATGGAAACCATCTGTTACTTTTGAAGAAGGTTTAGAAAAAACCATTAATTGGTATCTTAATAATGAAGATTGGTTAATCAATGTAACTTCTGGTTCTTATAAAGATTATTATAAAAAGCAATACTCTTAAACTTATTAAACGAAAAATATAATTGTACCAAATTTCGGTAAATTAAAAGTAAAAATCACCTATGAAAAAAACACTTTACGTTCTTACTTTGATTTTAATCTTATTTATATCTTCAAGTGCTAGATCGCAAGATTTATTAAAATCACAGGATTTAAGTACTGTTAGAGTTGATTATCTGTCAGATGAAGAGATGTCCAAAATTAGCGCACAATTAAAGAGTAGGAATGTTACTCTTGATGATGTTGAAGATATGGCAATAGCCAAAGGTATGAGTAAAACAGAGTTTAATAAATTAAAGAAAAAACTTGATAGTTACGAGGAGAAAACAGGAAAGAAAAGTTCAAAATCTAAAAATAAGAAAAAAAATAAAGATAGTGAATTTGATGATATAGAATCAGATACCGTTTTTGGAAGGAATCAAAAAAAGATTCTCAATGTCAAAAAGAAGGACTCTGTTAATGCTTTAATTTTTGGTTCAGAACTTTTTGATAATCCTACTTTAAATTTTGCTCCGGATTTAAGTATGGCGACACCCGTAAATTATATTTTGGGACCAGGTGATAGTTTAGAAATAAGTATTTATGGTATTCAGCAATATGAAGATGAAATACAAGTAAATTTTGAAGGTAAAATTGCAATTGAAAATGTTGGACAAATTGTAGTTTCCGGTATGACAATTGAAGCAGCTACACAAAAAATTAAGTCAGCAATAGCTAAAGTTTACAGTACTGTTCGATCTGGTCAATCAAAAGTAAGTGTAAGTCTAAGTACGATTAGAACAATGAAAGTTACAATAGTTGGAGGAAAGCAACCTGGTAACTATTCGATTTCATCACTTGCATCTGTTTATAATGCATTACATTTAGCAGGAGGACCTGGTAAGAACGGAAGTTATAGAAACATAGAATTAATCCGAAATAATAAAGTTTACAAGAATATTGATATTTATAAATTTTTAGTGAAAGGAGATCAATCTGAAAATGTAAGTTTGAAAGATAATGATGTTATCAGGATTCCAGCTTATAGTCAAAGAGTAACAGTTGTAGGTGAAGTAAAACGAGCAGGTATTTTTGAGATGAAGTCTGGTGAAACATTTAAAGATTTATTATCCTTCGCATCTGGATTTAGCGAATCCGCATATACAGCGTCGGTTAATATATTGCAAAAAACAGGTAAAGAATTGAAAGTTCAAGATTTAAATGAAAGTCAATACGCAGTTTATCAACCTCAATCTGGTGATTTAATAAAAATTTCAAAAATATTAAATCGTTTTGAAAATCGTATAAAAATTGAAGGTTCTGTCTTTAGACCGGATTATTACTCTTTTAATGAAGGAATGAGAATTTCTGATCTTGTAACCAGAGCAGAAGGTCTGAAAGAAGAAGCTTATACTAAGAGAGCTACAATTATTCGTTTAAAGCCTGATCATACTACTGAAATTGTAAACTTAAATTTAGAGAATGCTCTGTCTGGTGATTTAGCAGCAGATATTGAATTAAAGAGAGAAGATATTGTTACAATATATTCTGTATTAGATTTTAGAGAAGAATATAAAGTTACAATTGACGGTGAGGTAAAAAATCCTGGTGAATATGAGTTTTATGAGAATTTAACTTTAAATGATTTAGTTATACAGGTAGGAGGACTAACTGGATCTGCTTCTAAAAGAGTTGAAATTGCCAGAATGGTGAAATCAGATGCAATTGATGATAATGATCCAAAACGCGTTCAATTGATTGATCTTGAAATTTCTGCAGATAATAATGAGCAAATTCAAAATTTTGAATTAATGCCATTTGATGTTATTAATATTAGACGAATGGCTGTCTATGAAAAACCACAAATAGTCAAAATAAGTGGTGCGGTAACTTATCCTGGAAAATATGTTCTTGCAAATAAAAAAGAGTCCCTTTACAATGTTGTTATGAGAGCAGGAGGATTAACTGCAGTTGCTAATCTCGATGGTATGAAGATTAAAAGACCTATTAAAGATGAGCAAATTCAGCAATTGAAATCAGTAAATCTGAATATAGAAAAAGATACACTAAACAAACTTTCTAAAAAGCTTAAGGATGAACTAAAATTTGCTACAATTCCTATTAATTGGGAGAAAATAGTTAAAGATAAAAATCACTACTCAAATGTAACATTGTTTCCTGGTGATGAGATTGAAGTTGCAGTTTATAATGAAGGAGTTAAAGTTACTGGGAACGTTTTGCTAACTTCTGAAATTCCATATAGAAAAGGCAAGGGATTTAAATATTATATTAATGCTGTTGGTGGTGTAGATAGCAAAGGTTGGAAAAAGAAGGCATACGTAATATATCCAAACGGAAAAGCAGCAGTCACAGGATCATTTTTATTTTTTAGGTCTTATCCTAATGTGACTCCAGATTCTCAAATTGTAGTACCTCAAAAACCTGAAGCGAAAAAAATGAGTGCAGGTGAATGGGTAGGTATTGGAAGTGTATTAAGTACTATGACTTTAGCTATTCTTGCATTTTTAAGAACATAATTTAATGGAAAATAAATATATTGAGAACGATGATATGTCGTTAAAAGAGTTAATTGAGAAAGCAAAAGAATGGTACATTTTTTTGCTTTCTCAATGGAAAACTATCATACTAGCTGGAATTATTGGTGGGACATTGGGATTAACTTATGCTTTTATGAAGAAACCAGTTTATACGGCTACTTTATCTTTCGCATTAGAAGATGATAAATCAGGTGGCGGAAGTTTAGGTAGTGCGCTGGGTCTAGCAGGTTCATTGGGACTGGATTTAGGTGGTGGAGGTGGAAGTATTTTTACAGGCTCTAATTTGACAGAGTTATTTAAATCTCGAAGAATGGTTGAGGAAACCTTGCTTACTCAGGTTAATTATAATCAAAAGGAGGTTACTCTAGCAGAAATGTATATTGATATTAATAAATTAAGAAAGGGCTGGGAAGAGAACAAAAAATTGGTTCATATTAATTTTCCTTTAAATTTAAAAAGAGAGAATTTTACTCGAATTCATGATAGTATTTTAGGATCTATCTATAAACAATTATCTAAAAGTAGTTTACTAGTTGCTCAAAAAGATAAAAAGATTTCTATAATTAATATTGATATGAGCTCAACTGATGAGTTGTTCGCAAAATATTTTTGTGAAGCTCTTGCAAAACAAGTTGGGAAATTTTATATAGATACTAAAAGTAAAAAAGCTAGGATTAACATGGGTATTTTATCGCGTCAAGTTGATTCCATAAGAAAAGAATTAAATGGCGCTATTTCTGGTGTAGCAATTGCTAATGATAATACTTTTAATCTTAATCCGGCACTTAATGTTCGTCGTAGTCCGATGGCAAGGAGGCAAGTAGATGTTCAGGCAAATACAGCAATATTGACAGAGCTTGTTAAGCAATCAGAATTAGCTAAAGTTACTTTAAGAAAGGAAACGCCATTAATTCAGGTTATAGATAGACCAATTTTACCATTGCCAAAAGAAGGTTTTGGAAGAGCTAAAGGTTTAATTTTAGGTGGTGTTTTATTTAGTTTTTTAGCAGCCTTCTTTTTAGTTATTAAAAAGATCTTTAATGATTTATTATAATCTATTAAGTTTATTAGGGTTAAAAAATGAAAAATTACACTTTAAAAGTTCAAGAAGTTCGTAAAGAAAACAATGATACAGTTACTATTTGTTTTAAACAGCCAGGGCTAAAAAAAATCAAATATTTAGCAGGACAATATTTAACTCTTCAATTTCGAATTAATGGTAGAAGATACATTAGACCATATTCATTCTCTTCAACTCCTTTATTAGACACTACACTTAATGTAACTGTTAAACGTGTACCAGGAGGAATTGTATCAAATTATATTAATGATAATATTAAAGTTGATGATATAATTGAAGTTCAAGAACCTTTGGGTGATTTTGTATTAGATTTAAATTCTTCTGCTAATTCAATTGTTTTTTGGGGCGTAGGTAGTGGTATAACTCCATTATTTTCTATGATCAAAGATTTACTGATCAATAAGCCTTTAGTTAATATTCATTTGGTTTATGGTAATAAATCTACTTCATCTGTAATTTTTAAACATCAACTTCAAGAATTGACAAAAAAATATTCTGAACGATTTAGAATTTACAATTTTTACTCGGAAGAAGAATTTTTTGAAGATAATTCATATAATTTCTGTGGAAGAATTGATTTAAATTTTATAGAGAATTTAGTAAATCATATTCATCAACCTACTCAGCATTTTATATGTGGCCCTATCGGTCTTAAAAGTATTATTAAAGAAGCTTTACAAAAAATTGAAGGGAATCTTGATAATGTTTTCTCAGAAGACTTTGAAATAATTAAAAATCCTGAGGATTTCAATGATATAGAAAATCATGAAATACTTTTGAATTATCAAGGTATTGATAATAAAATATTTGTAAAAAAAGGGACTTCAATATTAGAACAAGCATTAGAAGCAAATTTGGAGTTGTCATATTCTTGTCAAACTGGAAATTGTAGCACATGTAAAGCTACTGTTATGTCAGGATCAATAAAAATGATTGGACTTGAAAAACCTAGAACTGATTTAGCGGATAATGAAGTTTTGCTTTGTTGTAGTTATCCTTTAACTAATGATGTTTGTATAAAAATATAATAATAACGACGATATAATGAAAGTAGTAATTTTTGCAGGTGGTTTTGGAACTCGTCTTATGGAAGAGACTGAGGCTAGACCAAAACCAATGGTTGAAATTGGAGGAAAACCTATTTTATGGCATATTTTAAAAATGTTCGAACAGCATGGTTATAATGAATTTATAATTTGTTTAGGTTATAAGGCTACCTATATTAAAGAATATTTTTATAATTACTATTTGCATAATTCTGATGTGACAATTGAATTAGCAAATAACAATATAAATGTTCATTATTCCGAAACAGAATCTTTTAAAGTTACTTTGATAGATACAGGTTTGTATACAAATACAGCAGGAAGATTAAAACGTATTCAAAAGTATGTTAAAGATGAAACTTTTATGCTTACTTATGGAGATGGAGTTGCAGATGTTAATTTGTCTGAGTTGATCAAGTTTCATAAAACACATGGCAGATTAGCAACATTAACTAGTGTACAAGTACCTGGACGTTTTGGTAATTTAGAAATTGGTGCTGATGGAGAGGTCGATAGTTTTATTGAAAAACCAGTTGGAGATGGAATGTGGATTAATGGTGGTTTTTTTGTTCTAGAACCGGGTGTTTTTAAATATCTTGAAAATGATGTTGATGATGTTCAGTGGGAGAAAGAGCCTCTAGGAGCTATTGCAAAAGACCAACAGTTAGCTGCTTACAAACACTATGGATTTTGGAAATGTATGGATGCTTTAAGAGACAGAGTCGAACTTGAAGCAATGTGGAATTCTGGAAATGCAAAATGGAAAACATGGTAAATTCATTATTGTTTGAAGAACTAAAGAAATCATATAAGGGTAAGAAAGTATTTTTAACTGGACATACTGGTTTTAAAGGCTCTTGGATGTTGAAAACTTTATCTTTGTTAGGTGCTACAATAAAGGGATATGCATTAGAGCCAAATACCGAAAATGATTTATATTATTTGATAAATGGAAGCTCTATCTGTGATTCTGTTACTGCAGACTTAAGGGATAAAACACGTTTAGAGAGGGAAATCCTTGATTTTCAACCAGATTTTATTTTTCATTTAGCTGCTCAGCCTTTAGTGCGATTATCATATGATATTCCAGCTGAAACTTTTGAGGTGAATGTTATTGGAACTGCAAATGTTCTTGATAGCGTCCGTTTATTAAAAAATAAATGTGAAATTGTACTTATAACTACAGATAAAGTTTATCAAAATAACGAATGGATTTATCCTTATCGTGAAAATGATCGTTTAGGAGGATATGATCCATATAGTGCAAGTAAAGCTTGTGCTGAATTGTTGATAGATTCTTATAGAAGTTCTTTTTTTAATAATAAAACTTACGAAATTCATAAAAAAGCGATAGCGGTTGCTAGAGCGGGTAATGTTATTGGTGGAGGAGATTGGTCTAAAGATCGTTTAATTCCAGATATTGCTAAAGCTTTTGCTTATGATAAAGCTGTTGTTATAAGAAATCCAAAATCGGTTAGGCCTTGGCAACATGTACTTGAACCAATAGTAGCTTATCTATTATTAGGAGCAAATTTATCTAAGAAACCGTTAGATTTTAATCAAGCATATAATTTTGGGCCTAATTTATCTGATGCATTAACTGTGGAAAATATGCTAAAATTAGCTATAGCAAGCTGGGGTAAAGGAGATTATAAAATCGAATTTGATGAGCATTTACCTCATGAGGCGGGACTCTTAAAGTTAGATATTAGTAAGGCTGTTACAGAGCTAAATTGGCAACCAAAAATGAATGCCGAAAATGCCGTAAATATGACAATTGATTGGTACAAAAACTTTTTTGATAATCCGAAAATGATTTCAGATTTTACTTCAAAACAAATTAGTCATTTTTTCACAATATAATTGCATATTATTATAGCATGTTACATTATTTAAAAGATGATTTAGATTTAATATTCCATAATACTAAAGAAGTTTGGGGCGATTTGAAAGATAGCACAATATTTCTTACTGGTGGAACTGGTTTTTTTGGTTTATGGTTATTAATGAGTTTTATCTTCGTAAATAGAAAATTAGAGCTTAACTCAAAGATGATAATTTTAACTCGTAACAAAAGTAATTTTTTAAGTAAACATAAATGGGTATTGGAATATCCTGAAATAAGTTTTTTAGAAGGTGATGTTAATAATTTTAAATTTATTGATGCTCCTGTTGATTATATAATTCATGCAGCTACAGATGCAAGTATTAAGTTAAATGATGAACAACCATTGGTAATGTTTGAAACCATTGTTAATGGAACAAAAAGGATTTTAGATTTTGCAAAACTCAAAGAAGTGAAATCCTTTTTGTTAACTAGTAGTGGAGCAGTTTATGGAAAACAGCCTTCAGATATTCAAAATATTTCTGAAGATTATTTAGGATCTCCCGTTATTTCAGATTCAAATTCTATGTATGCTGAGGGTAAAAGGATAGCTGAAGTTTTATGTGCTTCTTATTATAAATTATTCAATTTACCAGTTAAAATTGCAAGATGTTATGCTTTTATTGGACCTTTTCTAGCATTAGATGCCCATTTCGCAGCTGGTAATTTTATAAAAAATCTTTTAGATAACGAAGACATAATTATAAAAGGTGATGGTACTCCACATAGATCATATATGTACTCTGCTGATTTGGTAATATGGTTATGGACAATTTTATTTAATGGAAAAGATAACAATCCGTATAATGTTGGTTCAAATCACTCTATTAGTATAGCACAGCTCGCAGATTATGTTTCACAAGAAAGTGTTGATAGAGATATTAATGTAATCATTAAAACACCTTTATCAGGGAAAGATACTTTGAGATATGTTCCAAATGTAGATAAAGCACTCAATGAGTTAAATTTAAAGATCTACACTGATATTAATACTAGTATAAAAAAAACAATTCATTTTAATAGAATATTTTAAACAAAGTAATGATGAATGATATTATAAAAGTAAGTGATTTAATAGCTGATTTTTTAATAAATAATGAGATAAAGCATGTTTTTGGAATTATAGGGGCAGGAAATGCTCATGTTTTCGATTCCATTCAACAAAAAGGATATACTGAAATAATCTGCGTTCATCATGAGCAAGCCGCTTGCATGGCTATGCAAACTTATTATAGAACTAATGGAAAAGTTACAGCAGCAATTCTAACAACGGGAGCAGGCTCAACAAATGGTATTACAGGTGTTGTTAGTGCTTGGGCTGATTCCATTCCTGGAATAATTATATCGGGTAATGAACATTCAAAATTTGTCGAATTACATAAGGATTTGAGAATGTGGGGTGTTCAAGGTTACGACAGCCCGTCAATGGTTGAAAAGGTAACTAAATATGCTACAAATGTTTTAGAAACAAATAAAGTAGTTTACGAATTAGAAAAAGCGTATGCAATAGCAACTCATGGTCGACCAGGGCCATGTTGGATTGATATACCTATGAATTTGCAATCAAGTAACATTGAAGAAAGAGATGTAATTCATTTTGAAACTTCAGAGCTTCCGGAATTAAATTTAGACTCAGATTTAAGTTTATCGGAAAATGTAGAATTACTTGTAGAATCTATAAAAAAAGCTGAACGACCTTTATTTTGGTTTGGTAATGGAATAAGATTGGCAAACGCCGAAAGTTTACTGAAGCCATTATTAGAGAAATACGGGATACCAGCATTAGTTACTTGGGCAGGAATAGATTCAATAGACTCCAATCATCCATTAGTTTATGGAAGAGCAGGTACATATGGACAAAGGAGTGCAAATTTTATTCTTCAAAATTGTGATCTTTTAATTTGTATTGGTACAAGGATGGCTATCTCTCAAATTGGATATGATATTAATGAATTGGCTAGAGATGCAGATATAGCTGTTGTAGATATCGATAAATTTGAATTGAATAAATATAAAGAAAGATACAAATATTCTATAAATGCTGATGCCGGTATTTTTATCAAAAAAATGCTTGATAAAGAATTAGGTCAGTCTCTTAACTTTTTAAATTGGATTGAAATTTGTAATAATTATAGATCTAAATATCCGTGGTTTAATTCTGATGATCATCCTGACAAAGATGGTTTTATCAATTCCTATCAATTCATGGAAAAATTAAATCTTCACTTAAAACCAGATCAGCATATAACAACTGATATGGGGACAGCTCTTTTAAGCGGACACCAAGTATTAAGAATTGGTAAAGATCAGAGATTAATGACTTCAACAGGGCTCGGAGAAATGGGGTATGGTTTGCCTGCTGCAATTGGTGCATCAGTTGCTCGAGGAAAAGGAGAAGTTTTATGTTTAAATTGTGATGGGGGAATGATGATGAATTTGCAGGAATTACAAACTATAGTTCATTATAAACTACCTATAAAATTATTTGTTTTTAATAACGATGGCTACTTAATGATCAAACATACTCAAAACGCACTTTTTAATGGAAGAAGAGCGGGTGTAGATAGTAATTCGGGAGTAACATGTCCTAATTTTAGTGCGTTAGCTAAAGCTTTTGAAATGCCTTCATTTCAAATTAGATCGTGGGAAGATTTTGACATTGTTGTTCCTCAAGTGCAAGAAATTTCAGGCCCTGTTATATGCGAAGTTTTTATGCATCCATATCAATTGTTTGTACCTAAATTAGGTTTGGCAATTCAAAGTGATGGTAGTCTAATATCTCCTCCTTTGGAAGATTTATCTCCATTTATTTCAAGAGATGAGTTAGAAAAAAACATGTTAAATGGTTTACATCCTAAGTCATCTAATATTGAAGTTTAAAATATAAAATATGAAAAAATTAAAAGTAGCGATATTAGGGAGTGGAAATATAGGTACTGATTTATTAATAAAAATTCAGCGCTCTGAATTTTTGGAATGTGTTTTATTTATTGGAAGAAATTTATCTTCACCAGGTATGGCAAAAGCTATCGCGATGGGAGTAAAAGTTTCAGACGAGAGTATAAATGCAATCGTAAAAAATTCAGATCAGGTAGATTTAGTTTTTGATGCAACATCCGCTAAAGATGCTAAAATACATTGGGATATTTTAGATAAGTTAGGTAAAATTGTTGTGGACATGACTCCGGCAAAACTTGGTGTATTTTGTATTCCCGCAGTAAATTTAGATGAAGTTATTGAACATAGAAATGTAAATATGATTACTTGTGGTGGTCAAGCATCAATTCCTATAGCACATGTGATAGGTAAGACCCAGAAAAATGTTGAATACATTGAAGTTGTTTCTAGCATTGCGTCGAGAAGTGCTGGACCTGCTACAAGATTAAATTTAGATGAATATGTTGATACTACCGAAAATGGTATTAAACATTTCTCTAATGTTAAACGAACTAAAGCTATTTTAAATCTTAATCCGGCTGATCCATGTATAGATATGCAGACAACTATATTTGCGCAAGTAGAGAATCCTAATATGGAGTATTTGCAAGAAGAGATTGACATTATGATAAAAAAAATACAAGAATATGTACCTGGTTATAGTTTATTAGTTCCACCTGTTTTTGAAAATGGAAGAATAGTAATTATGGTTAAGGCCCAAGGCTTAGGAGATTATTTACCTAAATACGCTGGTAATTTAGATATTATAAATTGTGCCGCGATAGCAGTAGCTGAGCAATATTCTAAAAGTTTTAATAATAGCAAATA
Organism: Flavobacterium hercynium; assembly: GCF_002217285.1. GTDB lineage: Bacteria > Bacteroidota > Bacteroidia > Flavobacteriales > Flavobacteriaceae > Flavobacterium > Flavobacterium hercynium. The sequence goes on from NZ_MUGW01000020.1 coordinate 115,473, forward strand.
AATTTTCATGATTAAGCAAATATTAATTAGTGATCCTACATTACGAGATGGAAATCATGCTTGTGCACATCAACTAAGTGCTGAACAAATTGCGATTTATTGCAATGCAGCTGATAATGCAGGAGTGCCTATTATCGAGGTAGGACATGGTAACGGATTAGGTGCATCTTCATTGCAAGTAGGGTTGAGTAAAGAGGATGATAAAACTATTTTAGAGACTGCGAGGAAACATCTTAACAAAAGTAAGTTAGGTATACATGTTATTCCTGGATTTGCTACAATAAAGCGTGATTTAGTTAATGCTATAGATATTGGAGTTGATGTTATTAGAGTTGCATCGCATTGTACCGAGGCAGATATTACACAACGTCATTTAGGTTATGTTAGGGAAAGAGGAAAAGAAGCATATGGGGTTTTAATGATGAGTCATATGGCTTCTGCATCTGTTCTAGTTGAAGAAGCTCAAAAAATGGAATTATATGGCGCAGAAGGAATAATAATCATGGATTCTGCAGGTGCTTATTTGCCATCAGATGTCCAAGAAAAGATTTCAGCGTTGGTTAATGGATTAAAGGTTCCGGTAGGTTTTCATGCACATAATAACCTTGGAATGGCGATTGCAAATTCCATTACAGCCATTGAAGCTGGTGCTAAAATTCTAGATGGAACTGCAAGAGGTTTTGGTGCGGGAGCTGGAAATGCACAATTAGAAGTTCTAATTGCTGTTTTAGAAAAAATGGGTTATATTACTGGAGTCGATTTATATAAAATTCTTGATGCATCAGATATAGCCGAGAAAAAAATAATGAGTACTGTACCAACTATTAAATCTGATAGTATTGTTAGTGGCTTATCAGGTGTTTTTTCTGGTTTTGCTAAACACGTTACCAGAATTTCAAATGAATATGAAGTGGATCCAAGAGATGTTTATCGTGAATTAGGTAAAAGAAGAATTGTTGGAGGTCAAGAAGATATTATTATTGAAGTAGTGATGGATTTAATTAGAAATCGAAAATAATGAGTTTAGCTAAAAATAAAATTGTATTTGAGGATTGTAAGACTTCATGTGTGGATATTGATAGTTTTTCGATTTTAGAGAATCAATCAATTCTTATTACTGGAGGGACTGGTTTTATTGGTAAGTGGTTAACTGAAATGATATCTTACATAAACTTTACTAATAATATAAATATTACGGTATATTTATTAGGTAGAGATATTGCTAAATTTAAAGAAGAAGTTCCTCATCTAGCAGAAAAAACTTTTGTAAAATTTATAGAGCAAGATGTTAGATATTTACATGATTTACCTAATGATATAAATTATATAATACATGCAGCAGGGTCTCCTGACAATAGAGAACATGTGTCGGATCCTTTAAAAACGATTGAAACTTTTTATAAAGGAACACAATCTTTATTAGATGTAGCATCAAGAATTCAGGGTTTAAAAAAGATAATTCATTTAAGTTCACATCAGGTTTATGGAAAAAATGAAAATGAAGAACAAATAACTGAGAATTCATTTGGTCCCTTTGAAGCACTTAATGTAAATAATTGTTACGCGGAATCTAAAAGGATAGCAGAAACGTTATGTTCTTATTATAAAAATAATTTAAGATTACCAATAGTGATTCTTAGACCATTTGCCTTTATTGGACCATATCAGAATTTAGAAAAACCTTGGGCAATTAATAGTTTTATAAGAGACGCAATCTTAGGTGGGCCGATAAGAATTTTAGGAAATGGTTTAACAGAAAGAAGTTATTTATATGCAAGTGACATGGCATACTATATTTTAAGATCATTAATTCTTGCTAATATTGGAGATATTTATAATTTGGGAAGTAATGTTCCAATATCTTTAAATGAGTTAGCTTTAAAAATAAAAAGTCAATCAACTGTTAAAATGGAAGTTTTATCAAGATCCTCAAAAGAAAATTATTTGAGTATTTCTAAATTGGTTCCAAATACTAATAAAATAACAAAAGATTTAAATGTTAGTGAAACATTTACAATTGATGAAGCTATCAATAGAACGATACTATGGAATCAATTAAACAAAAAAATAAATAATTAAAAAAGTAAGATTTAATCAGTCAGTGATATGTTACAAAATATAAAAGAAGACTCTTTATTAAATAGTTTAAGAGAAATTGCGAAAAAAAAATCAACCCAAATTATTATAGCGGGAGAAAATTATATACCTGTTACTGGTAAAGTTCTTGATGAGGAGGATATTTTAATGGGAGTTGATGCAGCGCTTGATGGATGGTTAACAGCAGGCCGCTTTGCTAATAAATTTGAGGCAGATTTTGCAGCGTATTTTGGAGCACATAGATCTTTGTTAGTTAATTCTGGATCATCTGCAAATTTGGTGGCATTTTATGCTTTGACATCTCCGAAGTTAGGAGATAGAGCTATTAAGCCAGGAGATGAAGTTATCACTGTTGCAGCAGGATTTCCTACGACAATAAATCCTATAATTCAATTTGGAGCAATACCAGTATTTATTGATGTAGATATCGCTACACATAATGTAAAGGCAGATATGATTGAAGCTGCTGTAAGTCCTAAAACAAAGGCAATCATGATTGCCCATTCTTTAGGGAATCCATTTGATTTGGATGAAGTAATGCGTGTGGCTAAAAAATATAATCTTTGGGTAGTTGAAGATGATTGTGATTCATTAGGAGCAACTTATAATGGAAAGAAAACGGGTACTTTTGGTGATATTTCTACTTTCTCATTTTATCCGGCACATCATATTACAATGGGCGAAGGTGGAGCTGTTCTAATAAATAATCCTGTTCTTTCAAAATTGGCAGAGAGTTTCCGTGATTGGGGACGCGACTGTTATTGTGAACCAGGAAAAGATGATACTTGCGGATGTCGATTTGGACAACAATTAGGTACATTACCTTATGGTTATGATCATAAATATACATATTCTCATATTGGTTTTAATTTAAAAGTTACTGACATGCAAGCAGCTTTTGGAGTATCTCAAATAAAAAAAATAGATAAGTTTGTACAACGTCGTAAAGAGAATTATACAGCATTATATGAACGTATGAAAGAGTTTGAAGAAGTATTTATACTTCCAGAACCAACTTTAAATTCTGAACCTTCTTGGTTTGGTTTTTTACTTACTCTTAGAGAGGGTGATGCAAACGATAGACATATGTTAGTACAACACTTAGAAAAAAATAAAATTGGTACACGCTTATTATTTGGAGGTAATTTACTAAGACAACCTGCGTACGCAAATATTGAACATCGTATAGTTGGAGATTTAAAAAATACAGATACAATTATGAACCAGTCATTTTGGTTAGGGGTATGGCCAGGATTAAATGAATCACATTATGATTACATAGCAAATGTTATTCGTGAATATTTGAACTCTTAATTTTATAATATAAGCGTTTATATTTTATGAAAAATGTGTTATTAATTGGAGGTTCAGGATTTATTGGTTCTAATATTGTGAAACAATTAATAAACGGTAGTTATAACATTTCTATTTTAGGTATTCCAAAAGCTAATAATTCTTTGATTTTAGCCAGTCCAAATATTAAGGTTCATCGTGGGAAATTAAATCAATTGAATTTAATAAAAAAAATTGTAATTGAAGATTCTATTGATACAGTTATACATTTAGCTTCTACTTTAATTCCTTCAAGCACTCTAGAGGATTACATTAATGAGTTTGACGAAATAATTAAACCAACAATTAAATTACTTCCATTTTTTGCTATTTCTAAGATTAAATTTATTTTTTTTTCATCTGGAGGGACTATTTATGGTGTTGATGATAGTGGATGCTTTTCTGAAAACGATAAAAGGAAGCCTATTTCGTATTATGGGCAATCAAAGTTAATACTTGAAGATTCTATTATGTTTGAGAGTAGAAAATCGAAACTTGATTTTCTTATTTTTAGACCCTCTAATCCTTATGGAGTCGGTCAGAATATATTTGGCAAACAAGGTCTAATTGCTACGTCTATTGGGCACCTTCTTAATGGCGAGAGAATAAAAGTTTGGGGAGATGGTAATGTTGTTAGAGATTATATACATATTGATGATTTAGCTAAAGGAGCAGTAAAAATTATTAACAGTAATAAAAATAATGAAGTATTTAATTTAGGAAGTGGTGTAGGTCATTCGGTTAATGAAATTATTACTATATTAAAAAAATGCACAAACTTAGATTTTGAAATTGAATATTCTGAAGCAAGAACTATTGATGTTCCAGTTTTAGTATTAAATGTGGATAAATTTAATGCTATAGCTGATAGTTCGAGAATTTTACTAGAAACTGGAATTAGTGATTTTTTTAAAGCAGAAGAGTTAAAAAGTAAAAATAGATAAATTATGGGAAATGTATACCTTTCTATATGTATTCCTACTAATGGTCGTATAGAAATATTAAAAAATACATTAGATAGCATTTACAATAATTGTACAGTAGATTTTTCAGAATTTGAAATAGTCTTATCTGATAATTCAAAAAATGATGAATTGATCGACTTATTACATGATTATAAGAAATATCCAAATATTGTTTACAGGAAAACTAATTGCGAAGGTTTCTTAAATTCTATAAACGCCTTAAAATTAGGACAGGGTGATTTTTTGAAATTGCATAATAATTATACAGCTTTTACAGATCAGGGATTGACACAATTGATGGCTTTTATTAAAGGAGAATATGTTATGAAGCCTTTAGTTTTTTTTACAAATTTGGGGAAAGATTCATTAAAAAAGTATAACTCATTTGATGAATTTAATTCGGAATTATCTTTCTGGAATTCTTGGAGTTCAGGATTCTCCATCTGGAAAAAAGATTTTGATAAAATATCAAATGTAGAAGTAAATAAAATGTTTCCTCATACCTCTTTGTTTTTATTGCAATATTCAAAAAAATCATATATTAAAAATGATGTGGTTTATTTTAATAATCAGGAAGTATCTAAAAAAGGAGGATATGATTTATTTAAAACATTTGCTGTAGATTATTTGAGAATGATTGAGCAAGCTACGTTAGAAGGGAATCTTTCAAATGAGACTTTCAATAAAATAAAAAAAGACTTGTATTTCGATTTTTTGATATCTTGGTATCAAAACACGAAAATTTTAAAAAATGACTATACTTTTCAATTAGATAATATTAAAGAAAGTCTAGCTGTTTATTATTCCAAGAACAGTTATTATAAATTAGTGGTTTGGGCTTATTTTACTGCTTTTAAAAATAAATTTAAGTCTTTATTAAAAAAATAATTAATTTAAATTTATGCTTAAAAAACCGATAATTAGTATTTGCATTCCAACATATAATAGGGATGATAAAGTTATTGAGTTAGTTAATTCTATATTACAATATAAGGGAGACGAAATTGAAGTTCTTGTATTAGATAATTCATCTACTGATGAGACAAATTCATTATTTAATAAGATTGTCGATAATCGACTAAGCTATGTACGGAATAATGAAAATATAGGAGGAATAAAAAATGTGTTTAAAGCATTAGTGATTGCTAATGGAGAATATTGTTTTTTGTGTTTAGATAAGGATAGAATAAAGTTTGAGAGAATTGGAGATTTGTTGGATAATATTAAAAGTTCAGATGTATTATTTGGTCATTGTGTATTAAATGCGGCTGAAAAAAAAACTGATATTTTTTTTGAAAAAGGATTTCCTTCAGTATACAACATGTCGTATTTAGCTGCGCATCCATCTGGAATGTTTTATAAAACTGAAGCTTTAAAAAACTTACCTGTTCTTAATCAGATATTTAATGAAAATAAAAAATTCGGTTTTTATGCAGAGTTAATTAATGCTGAAATGTCAGTATTAGGAAAGTCTAAAATCATCAACATTCCTGCCTTTTTTACCGAAACAAAAGAAGATTGCGGCAAAATAAGATCATTTACTTATACAAATGAAAATGAGATATTTTTTTTCCCATCAAAGCGATCTGAGGAATTTTTGATATATAGCGAAAATCTATATTCTTTAAATTTAACGCTAAAAGAAAAAAACAGAGTACTTAAGAAAATTTTTCTAAAAGGTCTGTTAGCCACTACGGTTGATTTTAAAAGTATTTTAAATGATATTTCGATATGTGATCATTATTTTATTGCTACAAGAAAAGTTTCTCTTCTAGAATTAATTAAAAATGATATTTTGTTTTGTAAAAATTTCATAAAAAGTGATTTACCTTTAAGTGTATTTTTTAAATTTTACATTTGTGTAATATCAAACATGAAAATCATTTGCGCAATGATTTATAATAAATTAAAAAAATAATGCCAGAAGAAATAAAATCGCATAAGCAAATACTTAAAAGTACTAGTATTGTTGGAGGAGCACAAATAGCATCTATTTTAATCGGCATACTTAGAACTAAATTTGTGGCCGTATTGTTAGGTCCTGTAGGTATTGGATATCTGGGTGTTCTACAAAGTATTATCGATTTAGTTAGACAAGCTACAGGTTTTGGAATAAATTTTAGTGGTATTAAAGATGTTGCAGAAAGTAATGCAACTGATGATAAAATTAAGATTTCAACGGCAATTACAATCCTAAAAAGATGGGCATTTTGGACAGGAATATTGGGAACTTTTTTGACTATTATATTCTGTGTTCCTTTAAGTATATATTCATTTGGAAATAGTTCCTATGCTATTAGTATTGCCAGTACTTCCATAGCAATTTTGATTATAAGTGTTTCTGGAGGGCAACTTGCATTACTCCAAGGTTTGAGAAAAATAAACTTAATGGCAAAAGCGACATTTTATGGAGCTATTTTAGGTACAATTATTACGGTGCCTTTATACTGGATATTAGGGATTAATGGAATTGTACCAGGCATAGTTTTAACAAGTTTAGGTAGTCTTGCCTTATCATGGTGGTTTACCAGAAATGTTAAATTAGAAAAAGTTAATCTTTCCTTTAAAGAAACATTTGCTGGAGGGACTAGAATGGTTAAGCTAGGTTTTTTTATTACCGTAACTGGAATTATGGCTTCTATAACTCTTTATTTAGTTAGAACTTTTTTATTAAAGAAAATGAATATTGATGCGGTTGGATGTTTTCAGGCCTGTTGGATGATTGCTACAATGTATCTGGGAATAATTCTAAATGCTATGTTGGCTGATTTTTTTCCAAGACTTACTGAAGTAAATCAAGATAATAAAGCTGTTAATAGGTTAATTAATGAACAATTAGAAATTGCATTTTTAGTTGCTTCTCCAATGATAATGGGTATTATAGTTTTTGCTCATTTTATTATTACAATTTTATACAGTAAAGAGTTCATGCTTGCGATACCAGTTTTACAATGGCTTATTGCAGGTACTTTTTTTACAATTATATCATGGTCTCTAGGTGTTATGTTTTTGGCAAAAAGTAAAGGAATGTATAGTTTCGTAATTGAAAGCTTGTGGAATGTTATATTTCTTGTAATATTATATTTTGGATGGGATTCTTATGGTTTTAAAATTATAGGATTTGCATATGTGATTGCATGTGCTATTAGATTTCTTCTTACGTACTGGACTTCAATATATTTGTCCGAATTTAAATTTAGTAAAGTTAATATTAAACATACTATCATTTTTGGACTATTTGTTATTTTAGCATTATTAAATGTTAGTTTTTTTTCAGCTTATTCTCAATATACTATTAGTTTATGTATAATGATTATTGGAATCTTTTATAGTTATATTAATCTTAATAAAATTATAGATATTAAAGAATTTTTGTTTAAAAAAATTAAAAGAAAATAATATTTGCACTTCACGCAACAATATTTGATATTATAAATTCTTTTTAGAAATTAGTAAGGAAGCTTATTTTATATTGTCTGCTAATACTTAAAAAATACATTAAAAATGAAACTTGCGATTAAGTTCATTATTAGAAATATAATTAAATTTTATTACTTTTTTTATTCTAATAAGTTATCAATTAGACTCAAATTTAGATACAATCAAATATATTCTATATGGATATCAAGTGATATAAAAGTAGGAGATGATTTTTTTGTTTCCTCTCCTTTGTATTTAGTAGGAGGTAGAAATATTTTGATTGGTAATAATGTAAGAATTGATGAAAGATTACGCTTAGATGCTATTGAGGAATTTGATGGAGATAAGTTTAAACCTGAAATTTGTATAGGTGATAATGTTTCGATACAAAAAGATTGTCATATTGGAGCAATAAATAAAATTTTCATAGGTAACAATGTTTTAATAGCAAGTAAGGTTTATATTTCGGATCATTCACATGGAAAAATTAACTCAGAAGCGATATTGTTAGCGCCAGCTCAAAGAAAACTTTTTAGTAAAGGACCTGTCATTATTGAAGATAATGTTTGGTTAGGGGAAGGAGTTGTAGTTTTGCCAGGAGTCACTATAGGAGAAAATAGTATAGTTGGTGCTAATGCAGTTGTAACAAGATCGATGCCTAAAAATAGTGTAGTTGGAGGTAATCCTGCAAAAATAATAAGAGAAATTTAATTAATGGGGAAAAAAGCAAGAGTTATCGCATTTTATTTACCGCAGTATCATCCCATCGCTGAAAATGATAAATGGTGGGGGAAAGGATTTACAGAATGGACAAATGTGGGTAAAGCAAAACCTCTTTTTAGAGGACATTATCAACCGAGAGTTCCTGCTGATTTAGGATATTACGACTTACGGGTGCCAGAGGTTCGTCAATCGCAGGCCGATATGGCTAGAGAATATGGTGTTGAAGGATTTTGTTATTGGCATTATTGGTTTGGAAATGGGAAGAGATTAATAGAGAGACCATTTAATGAAGTTGTAAGTTCTGGAGAGCCTAATTTTCCTTTTTGTTTGGCATGGGCAAATGAAACATGGAAAGGATTTGATCATGGTCTTAATAATAGAAATATATTAATTGAACAATTGTATCCAGGACTAGAAGATTATAAAGCGCATTTTTATGAATTACTTTCTTCATTCAAGGATGAAAGATATATTAAAGTAAATGATAAATTACTCTTTATGATATACAAACCATTGGCAAGTAAGGAGATTTCAGTTTTTATGGAGGTTTGGAAGGAGTTAGCTATAGAGAATAATTTGCCAGGATTCTTTTTTGTTGGTCATCATAATGATTTGCGAAACAGTTTAAAGCAAATAGAAGATACAGGAGTAGATGCAGTTAATACTACCAGATTAAATAATTATATAATTAATTATCGTTCTTTTTCTGAAAAGGCTGTGAGTAGAATTAAAAAATTTATTTGGGGTACAGCTTCTGCTTATGCAATTCCATATAAGATTATGTCTAAATATTTTATTGTACCAGAGGAAGATAAAAAGGAACATATATTTCCGAGTATTATTCCTGGTTGGGATCACACTCCAAGAAGTGGGAAGGAAGGTCTTGTAATGACTGGATCTACTCCTGAGTGGTTTGAAAGCCATGTAAAAGAAGCGGTTAATATTATTCAGAATAAAAAAGCAGACAATAAAATTATTTTTATTAAATCATGGAATGAATGGGCAGAAGGAAATTATATGGAACCCGATTTAAAATGGGGTAAAAAATATTTAGAAGCTCTTAAACGCCAGATTTTTGAATAATTTATTTCCCGTGAAAATTTCAGTTATAATTCCTGTTTTTAATGTTGAATGTTTCCTTGAAAGATGTATAGACAGTATTTTAGCTCAAACTCTAAATGATATTGAAATCATTTGTATTGACGACTGTTCAACCGATAATTCTTTTGAAATTATTAGTAAGTATGCAGGCCAGGATAGTCGATTAAGAGTTTATCAAAATAAAAAAAATATTGGTCAAGGGCTAACTCGTAACAGAGGTATTGATCTCGCAAATGGGGAATACATCGCTTTTGTTGATAGTGATGATTGGATTGAATCAGATATGTATGAATCAATGTATGCTGTGACATATTTAAAAAAGTATGATTTAATTTGCTGTAATTTAATTTATGATTTTCCAAATGGAATTTCAGAGGCTCCAATAATGCCTGAATCAAAATTAATTGATCTTGATTTTTTAATAAATGAGAGTATAGCTCCATCAATAAAACTTTTTTCCTCAAATTCTCCTTGTGATAAACTTTATAAAAGAGAATATTTACAGAAATTAGAACTAAAGTTTGAGAGTGAGAGGATTTTTCTATACGAAGATAAACTTTTTAATCTAACGCTATTTTCATCTAACCCAAGTTTCTTTTTTGTTCCAAAAGTTCTTTATCATTATAGTATTCGTCATGGGAGTACAATGACATCTTATAAAGCAGATCTAGTCTCGAAATATTTTATTATGTATGATAAAATTATGATGCTTTTGTTTGATAAAAATATGATTAACAATGAGGTACAAAAAAGATTTAGAAGAGGTTTATTTGAAATTACATTTACTTTTTGTTTAAATGCATTAGTATATAATAAATCATGGAAAGGTAAATTTTTAGATTTTTTTGCTATAATTTATAATGTCAGAATAACGTCTAATGTGAAAAAGTTTAATATAAAAGATATACCTTCATCATCTTCAAAAACCAATAAATTAGTTAAAATAGGATGCTTTTTGATTTTAAAATATTTTAGGTAAATTAGAAGAATACATAATTGAAAGAATGAATAATATAATTTATAGATTACTTTTTACGGTTTTGTTTATAGAGTCAATTTTATTGTTTTTATTGGCGCCTCGTTATTATCATTTCGAGTTTAATTTGTTTTGTTTAGTACAATATTTGATAAGTTCTTTTTTATTCTTAAAAGCAAAAAATAAAAAAAATTATTTTGATTTTGATTTAATTTTTATGTTTTCATTTTTTTTTGTGATGTTTTTTTATCCTGTATTTATGTTTCAAAGTGATCCTTTAAAATATTTTGCATTTAAATATGAATTTAATGAAAATGTTATTTCTAGATCAACTGCTCTTTCACTATTAGGAATACAAGCTTACTTTTTAGGAAGTATATCATTCAGAGATCAAACAAATATTAAGGCTCCTAAAAATAAAATCTATAATAGTATAACAAGACTTTCTATTGTATCGGCAATTTCATTTATATTATTTATTGTTTCTGGAGGTTATGCTAGTTTAAGAGGAGCATATTCTGGTGAACAGATACAAGCATCTGGACTAGCTTCTTATTTTTGGGCTTTTTCGCCTGCTTTTTTATTTTGTGCTTTGGCATTACAGTTTAATAATTTATATATAAAAGACCAAAAAAAAATTATTAGAAAATACATAAATAAGACTTTAGTATTATATACAATTATTTTTATTGGACTGATTTTGTTTTCCGGTAGTAGAACATTTCCTCTTCAAATAATATTGATTTGCTGTGCATTATTTACAATGTTCTATAAACAAATAGGTTTTATCAGTTTTGCTGTTTTAGTATTCATTGGAGTTATAGGAATGTTTGCTGTAAATATCATGAGAGGTGGAGGGGATCTGTCGGGGCTTGCAGATATTGTAATGGATCTTATTATTAACAATAGAAATACTTATGTAGCAGTTAATTATGTAGATGTTAATGGATTAACTTTTGGTAAATCAATGCTTGCAGTTTTGCTTGCACCATTTCCTTTTGCTCAAAGTATAATATTTTCAATATTTGGAATTAATCCTTGGGATGCTTCTTCGGCATCTATTATTACAAAAATTTCTCTTGGTGGAGAAAGTGAATTGGGGCTTGGAACAAATATTATAGCTGATTTATACATGTCATTTGGTATGATAGGTGTAATGTTTTTCATGTTTCTATTGGGAAGATACATTGCTAAGATTAAATATTTAGCGAAAAGTAATATTTACTATTTGATTTCATATACGATCATGATTTCTTATTCTGTTTTTCTTGTCCGGGCTGAATTTTTCTTTTTTAGCAGATATTTACTTTGGGGATTATTTATTATTTTTTGTATCGAAGTTTATAATAATTCAAGAAAAAAAGCTCGTTTAAGATGAATATAGCAATATTAATAACCGATATTTCAAGAACAGGAGGTACTGAGAGAGCTGTAGTTACGCTAGCGAATATGCTTTGCAAAAAATATAATATTGTAAAAATTGTAAGCTTAACAAAGACTACGAACAAAAAAAGTTATTACAAAATTGATAGAAGAGTAGAAGTTGATTTTCTAAATAATGAACCTTTACATATCGGTTTGTTATCTAAAATAAAATGGAGTGTAAAAACTGTTTTTTTATTACGTAATTATTTTAGAAATAATAATATTGATATTATTATTTCTACAGGTCACAATAATAATTGGTTAATTCCTTTTGTTAGAAATAAGAGAGAATTAAAAATTATTGCTTGTGAACACATTGTATATTCAAGTATACCAAAAATTTCTAGATTTTTTATGTCATTGACTTATCCATATTTGGATAAAATTGTAGTATTATCTCAAAAAGCAAAAGAGAGTTTTATTAAATATTCTAAAGTTTCAATTATTCCTAATGCAATTTCGTTTAAACCAGAATTTCTATCTCAATTGACGAAAAAGAAAATATTAATGGTTGGTAGATTAAGTTCGGAGAAAGGATTAGAGCGATTGATTCCTATAGCTACTAAACTAAAAGAGAAATTTTCAGATTGGTTAATTGTTATAGTGGGAGAAGGGCCAGAAAGAGAATTACTTGAGAGACTCATAAAAGAGTCTGGTTTGGAAGATTTTATCATTTTAGAAGGAATGCAGCAAAATATCGAAACTTATTATGTAGATAGTTCTATCTATATTATGACATCTCACTTTGAAGCATTTCCAATGGTTTTATTGGAAGCACAAAGCTTTGGTTTACCTATTGTCGTTTACAATTGCCCAGAAGGTCCTGGTCAAATTGTTAGAAACAATGAAAGTGGTTTTTTAATTGAAAATAATAATGCTGATGAATTTATCGATAAAATTTCTATGTTAATTGAAAATCAAAATTTACGACAAGATTTTGGTAAAAAAGCTAAAATGAATACTGATATTTTTTCTGAAAAAGAAATAGTAAAAAAGTGGATTTTATTATTTGAGGAAATTATTAATTAAATAAAAAATGAATATATTATTAGATAATATAATTTTTTCACTACAGAAAAGTGGAGGTGCATCTGTTGTATGGCAGCAGCACATAGAAAGAATATTGAAAGATAGGGATTTTCAATGTCAATTCTTAGAATATGAAAATGCGGATTTAAATTTTTTTAGAAAACATTTATCGATAGATAATGAATTAATAGATGTAAAGAGTAAACAATTTATTAAACTCAATCGTTATTTGAATCTAAATTCAAAAGTAACTGATAAACATTTATTTCATTCGTCTTATTATAGAGTTGAAAAGGGTAAAAATAGTATTAATGTTACAACAGTTCATGATTTTACCTATGAGCATTTTATATCAGGACTTTCACAAAAAGTACATACATGGCAAAAGAACCTAGCCATAAATAGTTCAGATGGTATTATTTGTATTTCAGAAAGTACTAAAAAGGATTTGCTAAATTTTTTACCACACATTGATCCCAAAAAAATTAAAGTTATTTACAATGGTGTTGACGAAGACTTTAAACCATTAGCTAAGGATGTTATTTTTGATAAAAAACACCCTTTTAAAGATTATGAATATGCAATATATGTAGGAGATAGAAAAAGTGCCTATAAAAATTTTGCCATGGCAGTAGAAGCTTGTATGTTGGCAAATATTCCTCTTGTAATGATTGGAGGAGGAATCTTATCAGATTTAGAGTGTAATTTTCTTAAAAATAAGTTAGGATTAGGAAAATTTTCTATTTTGTTGGGAGTTGAAGTTCAAGATTTAAATTATTATTATAATAAAGCACTTTTTTTGCTTTACCCTTCTTTATATGAGGGATTTGGAATTCCAGTTGTTGAAGCTCAAAAAGCTGGATGCCCTGTTATTACAACAAATTCATCTTCTATTCCCGAGGTAATTGGAAATATGTATTTGGCTATAAATAATCCAACTCCACAATTAATATTTAAAAAGATGCAAGAATTATCGATAAATAGTAATTTGAGAAGTGAAACAATTGATTTAGGCTTTGAAAAGTCAAAACAATTTAGTTGGAATGAGACATATGATAAAACAAAAGAGTTTTATGAGGAATTATATAATAAATAGAAGATACTAAATATAGATATAAATTAATAAAACATTGTTGCAATTCTTAAAATGTAATCTAAAATTAATAAATGTATAAAAATAAAATAATGAAAAATATTCTAATAACTGGAGGAGCAGGGTTTATTGGTAGTAATCTAGCAATGAAACTTATCGAAAAAGGATATGAAATTACGGTTTTAGATAATCTTTCAGAACAAATACATGGAGAAAATCCTGAGGTTACTTCTCCATTATTTAGAAGAATAAAGGATAAAGTTAAGTTTTTAAAAGGTACAGTTACATCTAGAGAAGATTGGGAGAATGCCTTAAGGAATCAGCACATAATTGTACATTTTGCTGCAGAAACAGGTACTGGTCAATCTATGTATTGTATTGAAAAATATACTGAAGTAAATATTCAGGGAACAGCAATTATGCTGGATATTTTGGCAAATAGCAAACACTCAGTAGAAAAGATTATCATTGCTTCCTCTCGTTCTATTTATGGAGAAGGAAAATATAAGCATTCAAAATTAGGAGTTGTATATCCGTCACATAGAAAAGAAATTGAAATGCTTAATGGCAATTTTGAACTTACTTACTCAGATAATGTAGTACTTGAATTATTGGCTACTGATGAAGAATCTAAAATTCATCCATCTTCTGTTTATGGTATTACAAAGCAAAATCAAGAGCAAATGATAATGACTGTTTGTCCTACTTTAGGGATTGATTCAGTAGCATTTAGATACCAAAATGTTTATGGGCCAGGTCAATCACTATCAAATCCATATACAGGAATTTTATCTATTTTTTCTACTCAGATTAGAAATCACAACGCTATTCAAATTTTTGAGGATGGAAAAGAATCAAGGGATTTTGTTTTTATTGATGATGTGGTAGAAGCTACAATTCTAGGAATTGAAAAAAAAGAAGCAAATGGACATGTATTTAATGTTGGGACTGGAGTTGCAATAGATGTTGTTGAAGTTGCAAATTCACTGATTGAAGCGTATAATATAGATGTTCCAATAGAAATAACAGGTAGATTTCGATTGGGTGATATTAGGCATAATTATGCTGATTTAAGCAAGATTAAAGCTATTTTAGATTTTCAGCCTAAGGTTTATTTCAAAGAAGGGATAGAAAAGTTTTCATCTTGGGTATTAGAACAGGAAATTCAAGAAGATAAATTGAGCAAGTCTTTGGAAGAAATGAAGAAGAAAGGGTTACTGAAGTGATGAAGGATAAAAAATTTAATGGTAAGAGAATACTTTTTCTATCGGTAAAACTATTTAACTACGAAAATATTATTGCAGATAAATTGCGATCTTTAGGTGCTATCGTTGATTACTATGATGAGAGACCAAGTAACTCAATTTTTACAAAAGGAATAATTCGATTTAAGAGAGACTTTTATAATTTAAAGATTTCCAAATATTACAATGGTATTTTAGAAAAAATAAAAAATATTAAATATGATTATTTTTTTTTAATAAAAGGCGAAGTTGTTCCACAGTACTTTATAGATAAGTTAAAAGATTTAAATCCCGGAATTATATTTCTTTATTATACTTTTGATTCGTTTGAAAATAATCCAAATGGCCTTGATGTTTTAAAAAATTTTGATAAAAAATATACTTTTGATAATCAAGATTCAAAGCTTTATAATTTAAGTTTTAGGCCGCTATTTTTTTCAGATGATTATTATAAAGCAGATAATGTTAGTAAAATAAAGTATGATTTACTGTTTATTGGAACAGCTCATTCTGATAGATATATTATAGGCGAAAAAATTAGCCAATGGTGTGAAGATAAAAAACTTAAAAGTTTTATGTTTTATTATTCTCCTAGTAGACTTGTTTTCTTGTTTTTTAAATTATTTGACTCATCTTTTCAAAAATTTAAATATAATAAAATTTCTTTCTTTAGTTTAAAACATAAACAAATATTGGATTTATATAGACAATCAAAAGTAATTTTAGACGTAAATCATCCTAATCAAAGAGGATTAACAATGAGAGTTTTTGAGGCACTTGGTAGCGGAAAGAAAATCATGACAACAAATAAAGACATAAAAAAATATCCTTTTTTTAATGAAAATAATATTTATGTTATAGATAGAAATGAAATTATTCTAAATGATCAGTTTTTTAATTTACCTTTTATTGATATAAATGAAAGATTGTATCATAAAATGTCAATATCCGGTTGGCTCGAAGAGTTATTTTTCGATACCAATTCGTTTGATTGGTTACAAAAAGAGGAGTAATTAAATACAATTATTATAGTCTATGAATATATTATTAGTAGGTTCAAATGGTTTTTTAGGAAATATTATAAAAATGGAATTAGATAAAGACAATGATTTCACTACTTTATCTAGATCTGGTTGTAATTATAATGTGTCATTAGAAAATGAAGTGCCAAATTTTATAAAAAGTTTTGATTTAGTAATTCATTCAGCAGGAAAAGCACATAGTGTTCCTAAAACTGAAGAGGATAAAAAACAATTTCATGATGTTAATGTTACTGGAACTTTAAATTTGCTGAAAGGACTTGAAAAATCTGGTTTACCTAAGAGTTTTGTGTTTATTAGTTCCGTTTCTGTATATGGCCGGGAGATAGGGACAAGTATAGATGAAGATCATCCATTGCAAGCAAAGGATCCTTACGGAGTAAGTAAAATTGAAGCTGAAAAACATGTAGAGGAATGGTGTCGTTCTAATAACGTTGTGTTTACTATATTAAGATTACCACTATTAGTTGGCAAAGACGCTCCTGGTAATCTAGGGGCAATGGTAAAAGCCATTAACAAAGGTTATTACTTTAATATTGGTGGAGGTATAGCAAAAAAAAGTATGGTTTTGGCAAAAGATGTAGCTGTTTTTATATCGCAAGTAGCACCAATTGGAGGAGTATATAATTTGACAGATGGAGTTCATCCTAATTTTAAAGATTTAAGTTTTGCGATATCTAAAAGTAATAAGCAACAAATTAATTTGCCTTTTTTTGTAGCAAAAATGTTTGGAAAAATAGGAGATATTTTAGGTGACAAAGCACCTATTAATTCTAAAAAAGTTCAAAAAATAACATCAGATTTAACTTTTGATGATTCAAAAGCACGAAAATTATTAAACTGGAAACCGGAATCAGTTTTGAGTTATCTGAAAAATGAAAAAATATAGTAACATTCTTTTTAACTAAAAATTAAAAATATCATATTCAAATAAATGCAATATACAATATTAGGAATGCTTTTAATGATTATCATGTTACTATATTTTATAGTAGCAAATCATTTTAATATCATTGATAAGCCAAATGAAAGAAGCTCGCATACTGAAATTACTTTAAGAGGAGGCGGTATCATTTTTTGGTTTGCATCACTTTTGTATTTTATACAGAATGTTGAAGCAAATTATTTTTTCTTTACAGGAATTACCTTGGTTAGTTTTGTTAGTTTTTGGGATGATGTTCAAAGCTTGTCGAATAAAATTAGAATTTCAATTCATTTTATAGCGATTACAATAATTTTTTATGATTTAAATCTATTTAATTTAATACCTCTTTACAGCATTATTATCACATACATATTAGCGATAGGATTGATCAATGCTTATAATTTTATGGATGGCATAAATGGTATAACCGGATTATATACCTTGGCAGTAATGGGGTCTTTTTTATACGTTAATAAATATATTCAGTTTTTTATTGATGCGGTCTTCATTAAGTATGCTATCATTGCAAGTTTGGTTTTCTTGTTTTTTAATTACAGAAAAAAAGCAAAATGTTTTGCAGGTGATATTGGAAGTATAGCCATTGCTTTTTGGATTATTTTTTTGGTACTGAAACTTATCTTAAAAACAAATTCATTAGTTTGGCTTTTATTTTTATCAGTTTATGGAGCAGATGCTATTTGTACAATAGTGCATCGATTATATTTGAAACAGAATATTTTTGAGGCACATCGTTTACACTTATATCAGGTTTTAAGTAATGAATATAAGATTCAACATCGACTAGTTTCTTTAATTTATGCTATAGCCCAAACTCTGATTTCGATTTTGGTCATTTTGTCTTATCAGAAAATTAATGATATACTGTTATTATTTACCATAATTATATTTTTGATTATAATATACTGTTCGAAATTTTATTTATTAAAGAAGAATAATTTAAAATTAAATTAATGAATGCGGAAATAATTCAAGGAGGAAGTTTTACAGATCATAGAGGTACTATTTCTTATGTAAATGATTTCAGTTTTACGAATATAGAACGGTTTTATATTATTAGTAATTCTGATGAGAATCCCATTCGTGCTTGGCAAGGACATAAATTAGATGCTAAAAATTTCTATTGTCTTAATGGATCATTTAAAATTCATTTTGTAAAAATTGATAACTGGGATAATCCATCACAAGGTTTACAAATTGAAACAATTTTTGTTTCTCATTCAGATAGCAAAATAGTTCATATCCCGGCAGGTTATGCCAATGCTATAGAATCATTGGAAGCGAATTCAAAGTTAATTTCTTTTTCAACACTACCGTTGTCTGATGTTAAGGAAGATGATGTTAGATTCGATTCAGATTATTGGAAAATTAATGAGTAGTAGAAGAATTTTTTTGTCGCTCTCTCAACAAAGTGGACTGGAACAAAAATATATTCAGGAAGCTTTAGATTCAAGTTGGATTACATCTGGAGGTCCGAATGTTGATGAATTTGAAAATAAGTTAGAAAACTACTTCGATAATGAATTTTTAGTAACAGCTTTAAATTCTGGTACATCAGCAATCCACTTAGCATTGATTCTTTTAGGAATAAAAGCTGGAGATGAGGTCATTTGTCAAAGCATGACTTTTTCGGCATCAGCAAATCCCATTATATATCAAGGTGCAACTCCAGTTTTTGTAGATAGTGAATTAGATACATGGAATATTTGCCCCGAATATTTAGAAAATGCTATTGTCGATAGAATTCAAAAAGGTAAAAAACCTAAAGCAATAATAGCGGTGCATTTATATGGAATGCCTTATAAAGTAGATGAAATTCATGCTATTGCAGATCGATATGAAATCCCTGT
Organism: Flavobacterium hercynium; assembly: GCF_002217285.1. GTDB lineage: Bacteria > Bacteroidota > Bacteroidia > Flavobacteriales > Flavobacteriaceae > Flavobacterium > Flavobacterium hercynium. Next base: position 134,711 of record NZ_MUGW01000020.1, read on the forward strand.
TATCGAAGATAGTGCTGAGGCTCTAGGTAGCAATTATAAAGGTAATAAGTGCGGAACTTTTGGAACATTTAGTATTCTTTCTTTTAATGGAAATAAAATAATTACAACATCTAGTGGAGGAGCTTTAATTTCCAAATCGAATGATTTAAAAGAAAAAGCAAAGTTTTATGCTACGCAATCAAAAAATAATACAGTGCACTATGAGCATAGCGAAATAGGTTACAATTACAGAATGAGTAATATTTGTGCAGGCATTGGTCTTGGACAAATTCAAATTTTAAATCGAAATATAGTTGCCAGAAGGGAGAATCATTTGTTTTATAAAGAGCTTCTAAAAGATATTGAAGGAGTAAAGCTGTTTGAAGCTAGTAGCAATTATTATTATTCAAATTATTGGTTAAATACTATTTTAATAGATACAAATAAAGGAAAAAACGTATCGAGAGAAAATTTAAGAATAGCTTTTGATCAAGCTGATATAGAAACACGCCCTCTTTGGAAACCAATGCATCTGCAGCCTGTTTTTGAAAAATATCCTTATTATGGATGTACAGTTTCAGAAGATTTATTTGAGAAAGGATTGTGTTTACCATCAGGAGCAAATCTTTCGAGTGAAGATAAAAAAAGAATAGAAAAAGTCATTATAGCTTTTTTTGATTAGATAAAAATACAGATATTATTAATATGAGAATTGAAGAGACATTTATAAAGGATTTAGTTGTTGTTGAACCAACAGTTTTTGGAGATGAAAGAGGTTATTTTTTTGAATCTTACAGTAAAGTAAAATTTAATGATTTAGGAATTAACATTGAGTTTGTTCAGGATAACCAATCTTTTTCGAAAAAAGGAACTTTGAGAGGTTTACATTATCAAAACCCACCTTTTGCACAAACTAAGTTAGTACGTGTTTTAGAAGGAGAAATTATAGATGTCGCAGTAGATTTAAGGAAAGATTCCCCTACTTATGGGAAAGCATTTAGTGTTTTATTGTCAGCAGAAAATAAAAAACAATTATTAGTTCCTCAAGGTTTTGCACATGGATTCTCTGTTGTAAGTGAAACAGCTTCTGTAATGTATAAATGTGATCAATTTTATAATAAAGCAGCAGAAGGAGGAATCAAATTTGATGATCCATCTTTAAATATTGATTGGGGAATGAATTTAGAGGAAGCTATTGTCTCTGAAAAAGATCAGGTCCTACCTTTAATTGAAAATTGTAATAGTCTGTTTTAATGGAAAGAATTTTAGTAACCGGTGCAAACGGACAATTAGGATCTGAATTAGGAGTTTTATCTACAAGTTATCCTCAATATAAATGGGTTTTTGCAGACAGAATTATGATAAGTCTACATAATTTAAACCTACTTAAGATACAATTAAATGATATAAAACCTACAGTAGTTTTTAATTGTGGCGCTTATACTGCGGTTGATAAAGCAGAGGTGGAAAAGGAATTAGCCTATACTGTAAATCATTCAGCGGTTGAAGTAATTGCAAAATATTGTTTTGAAAATAAAGTTAAATTAATTCATATTTCTACAGACTATGTATTCGATGGCTCTTCTTCAATAGCTTTAAATGAAGATGCGCTAACGAATCCTATAAATGTTTATGGGAAAAGCAAGACAACAGGAGAGTTAGCATGCTTAAAAGAAAATCCCGATTCAATTATAATAAGGACTTCATGGGTATATAGCAAATTTGGAAATAACTTTGTAAAGACTATGCAACGTCTAATGCAGGAAAAAGAATCAATCAATGTAGTTAATGATCAGATAGGATCACCTACTTATGCTGCTGATCTTGCAAAGGCTATGATTGATATTTTAAATTCACAAAAATGGATTCCGGGAATTTATAACTATTCAAATGAAGGGGAAATATCTTGGTATGAATTTGCATTGGCTATAAAAGAGCAAGGAGGATATTCTTGTAAGGTTAATGGAATTCCATCAGCATCATATCCTACTCCGGCAAAACGCCCAGAGTTTTCATTATTGGATAAGAAAAAAATCAAAACAATTTATAATATAGCGGTTCCGGATTATAAGGAAAGCTTAAAAAAAATGTTTGTATAACTAAAAATTATTTTTGATAATTTACTTTATTACTTTAGTGGAGAAATCTAAATAATATTTAAAATAAAATTTTATGAAAGGAATTATTTTAGCAGGAGGTTCTGGTACACGTTTGCATCCTTTGACCCTTGCAATGAGTAAACAAATGATGCCGGTGTATGATAAACCGATGATCTATTATCCACTATCAACTTTAATGATGGCTGGTATAAGTGAAATACTTATTATTTCTACACCTCATGATTTGCCTAATTTTCAGAAATTATTGGGAGATGGTTCAACTTTAGGATGTAAATTCAGTTATGCTGAGCAGGCTATTCCAAACGGATTAGCTCAGGCATTTGTAATTGGGGAAGAGTTTATTGGAAATGATGATGTAGCCTTAATTTTAGGAGATAATATATTTTTTGGTTCAAATATGCAGGAACTACTGAAATCAAATACAAAACCAAATGGTGGAGTAGTCTTTGCTTATCATGTGTCAGATCCTGAACGTTATGGTGTTGTGGAGTTTGATGAGGATTTAAAAGCAATTTCGATTGAAGAAAAACCACAAGATCCAAAATCTAATTTTGCAGTTCCGGGGCTATATTTTTATGACAATTCAGTAGTTGAAATTGCAAAGAATATTAAGCCAAGTGCAAGAGGAGAGTATGAAATTACAGATGTAAATAAAGTATATTTAGAGCTTGAATCTTTAAAAGTTGGAATTTTAAGTAGAGGAACAGCATGGCTTGATACAGGAACTTTTAATAGTTTAATGCAAGCAGGTCAATTTGTTCAGGTTCTTGAAGAAAGACAAGGATTGAAAGTGGGTTGTATTGAGGAAATAGCATGGAGACAAGGTTTTATAAATGATGAACAACTTGAAAAACTGGCATTACCATTATTAAAATCTGGTTATGGAACCTATTTAATGGACTTTTTAAAACAAAAGAGAAAAGGGGTTAAAATTTAATACAGGCATAAATAATTTTTTTAAATCTTTAATTTGTATTTTTGTAGGCTATTACGACGGTTGCAAATTAAATTAAGCTAAATTGGATACAGATAAACCAACTAAAATAACAAATTTCTTGTATGATTTTTTTTCACCAAGAAATTTAAGAACCACCATTAATAATCTAAGCTATTTGCCTAGATGGATTATTATTGCGATAGATATAATGGTTTTGGTATTTTCGTTCACCTTTACCTATCTACTCTTTGAAGGTACTGCATTAGGCTATATTATAACTTCACACAATAGGTATTTTGTGGGTAGTTTAATCTTTATAAATATATTTTTCTTCTGGCTGTTTAGGACATATTCAGGAATTATTAGGCATTCATCGTATATTGATGCAATAAAATTATTGTTTTCTCAAATGTCAGTTTTGGTGTTTTTTCTGTTTTTTAATTTGATTTTTGAATTATATGCAGGACATAAAGCATTTTTAAATACGGCGCTTTTTATTAATCTGGTATTATCTTTCTGTGGTTTATTTTTATACCGTGTTATAGTAAAACAAACATTTGAACTGTATTTTTCTGAAAAAACCAGTTCTAAACTTATTAGAACAGTTATTTACGGTACTGACGCAAATGCTATTTCAGTAGCAAACGCTCTAAAGTTTGAAACTCCTTCCCGTTTTAAAATTGTTGGTTTTGTCGATAAAAACAATCAAAATGCATCCAAGCGTATGCTTGACTTGCCAATTTTGATTTTACGAAAAAAATTACCTGCGTTAATGCGTTCTGTCGCAGCAGAAGGTGTAATTATAGCAGATAAGAGCTTGTCTAAAGATGAACAATTAATTATTGTAGATCAATGTTTAGAATTTAACTATAGAGTTTATACTGTTCCATTGATTTCAGATTGGGAAAACCAAAAAGAAATTTCCCAAAAAGTAAAGAATATTCAGATTGAAGATTTATTGGAAAGAAAGCCTATAGTTCTAGATAGTAAATCTATTTCTAAGCAGTTAAAAGATAAAACTATTCTAATTACTGGAGCGGCAGGTTCAATAGGAAGTGAAATTGTTCGTCAAGTACTTGGATTCAATCCTAAAATGGTTATTGTTTTAGACCATGCAGAGACACCTCTACATAATCTTTGCTTAGAAACGCTTAGCATAGCATGCGAAACAAAAATTGTTGCTGTAATTGCAGATGTAAGAAGTAAAAAAGCATTGGAAAAAGTTTTTAAGAGCCATAATCCACATGTTGTTTTTCATGCTGCAGCTTATAAGCATGTGCCATTAATGGAGGAAAATCCGTCACAAGCTATTTTAACCAATATAAAAGGAACTAAGAATTTAGCTGATTTATCTTGTAAATATCATGTCAAAAAATTTGTTATGGTATCAACAGATAAAGCGGTTAACCCTAGTAATGTTATGGGAGCAAGCAAAAGAATTGCAGAAAAATACGTTCAATCTTTATTCTTGAAAAATCAGAGTGAAAATGTAGAAGGAGCAACTAAATTTATTACTACTCGATTTGGAAATGTATTAGGCTCTAACGGATCTGTGGTTCCTTTATTTACGAAACAAATTGCAGAAGGCGGTCCGGTAACAATTACACATCAGGATATTATTCGTTATTTTATGACCATTCCCGAAGCTTGTCAGCTAGTGTTAGAAGCCGGAGCAATGGGTAATGGAGGAGAGATCTATATTTTTGACATGGGGAAACCAGTTAAAATTATTGACTTAGCTAAAAAAATGATTAAGCTTGCAGGTTTTATACCTGAAAAAGAAATAAAAATAAAAATTGTTGGTCTAAGACCTGGAGAAAAGTTATATGAAGAATTATTAAATGATACTTCTAAAACACTGCCAACGTATCATAATAAAATCATGATTGCTCAGGAGATACAAGATGAATACGAAAATTTGCATATCGAGATTGATGAATTGATTGGTATTGCTGATTTTTATGAAAATGATGATATTGTCGCTAAAATGAAGAAAATCGTTCCAGAGTTTAAAAGTATGAACTCAGCTTTTGAGGTTTTAGATAAATAATTGTCATTTCATTATTTAAATAGTATAAAGTAAAGGTGTTTTTTTAAAAACGCCTTTTTTGCTTTTAAGAGTTTTTTGTAACGAGTAAAAGACTTGTTAATTTTTATTGTCAAATAAGGTTTTTAAGAAATTAGTAGTAAGTGTATAAATAATGAATAATAATTCTAATAATTGGCTGTTTGAGATAACACCAAAAAATAAATTCTTTTCGTTAAATCTTAAAGAAGTTTGGCAATATCGTGACTTACTATTTCTTTTTGTAAAGCGAGATGTTATTACTGTTTACAAACAAACTGTTTTAGGGCCGCTTTGGTATTTGATCCAACCTTTGTTTACAGCCGTTACATTTACCATAATATTTAATAATGTTGCTGGAATTAATACAGGTGCTGTTCCTCCATTTTTGTTTAATTTGGCAGGAATAACAGTTTGGAATTATTTCACAGCATGCCTTAATGGTACATCAGATACATTTAAGGCGAATGCGGCTATTTTTGGTAAAGTTTATTTTCCAAGAATTATTACACCGCTGTCAGTAGTAATTTCAAATTTAATTAAGTTCGGAATACAGTTTTCTATTTTTATAGCCTTTTATTGTTATTTTTATATTCAGGGCTATGATTTAAGTTTAAATGGATGGGTATTACTTTTTCCGGTCTTAATTGTCATAATGGGAATTTTAGGGCTTGGCTTGGGAATGCTCATTTCTTCAATGGTTACAAAATACCGTGATTTTAGCAATTTAATTACCTTTGGAATACAATTACTCATGTATTTATCGGCCGTAATGTATCCGATGGAATTAATTAAAGAAAAGTTGCCTAAGTTTGGATGGCTTGTAGAATATAATCCGTTGGCTTATATTATCCAGACTTCGAGATACATGCTTTTAAGTGTGGGAGAAATTTCTATTGCCGGATTATTATATACTTTACTATTTACAATATTAGCATTTTTTGTAGGTCTTTTGATTTTCAATAAAACTGAAAAAAGTTTTATCGATACAGTTTAGTTTAAAATTAATGCATTTTAAATCACTCAAAATATATAATTTAAAATTGGAAAAAGATATAATTTTAAAAGCCGAAAATATCTCTAAGCAATACCGTTTAGGACAGGTAGGAACAGGCACATTAGCACATGATTTGAACAGATGGTGGCATCAAATTCGAGGTAAAGAAAATCCGTATTTAAAAATTGGTGATACAAATGACCGGTCTAAAAAAGGAACATCTGATTATGTATGGGCATTACAAGATATCAATTTTGAAGTACAACGTGGAGAGGTTTTAGGAATTATAGGAAAGAATGGTGCAGGGAAATCGACCCTTTTAAAATTACTTTCAAAAGTAACAGCACCAACTACCGGAAGTATAAAGTCAGGAGGACGTATTGCGTCACTACTTGAAGTAGGAACTGGGTTTAATCCTGAATTGACTGGACGTGAGAATATCTTTTTGAATGGTGCTATTTTAGGAATGACCAAAAAAGAAATTGCTTCAAAACTTAATGAAATTATTGAGTTTTCTGGTTGCGAACGTTATGTAGACACACCAGTAAAGAGGTATAGCAGTGGAATGACAGTTCGCTTGGCATTTGCCGTAGCTGCTTTCTTAGAGCCCGAAATACTTGTTGTTGATGAGGTATTAGCAGTTGGTGATGCTGAATTTCAGAAAAAAGCAATTGGTAAAATGCAGGATATTTCAAAGACAGGAGGTAGAACTGTTTTATTTGTAAGTCATAACATGGCAGCAGTAAAAAGTTTGTGTACTAGAGGTATAGTACTTGAAAATGGTAAGGTTAAATTTGATGGTGATGTCGATCAGGCTTTAGATAATTATTTAAGCATAAATGAATCAACGGACTCTTTTATATTATTTGATGAAAAAACAGTTAGAAGTGGGAGTAGAAACTTAGAGTTTATTTCTTTGGAAATACGAAATCAGAATAATGTTTTATGTCAGGAGTTTTCTATCGGAGACGATTTGGTAATTTCATTTAAGTTGCAAAATAATACTAAAGAAGTAAAATCTGAAGTTGGAATTCAAATAAAGTCTGCAGATGAATTACCTATATTTCATATAATGGGAAGAGATTCAAACTTCGAAATAAATCATAATTCTTTTCAAGAAGAATACACCGTTAATCTAAAGGACTTGAGACTTTATCCAGGAATATATACAATTACTGTTATTAGTTGTACGACGACAGGTCATCAGATATTTGACAATATTGAAAACGCATTGTCCTTTCAAATTATGGATGGAGGAAAATATACTTTTAGAAATCTGCCAAGGTCAGTAGGACTTTTCTTTTTGAATCCGGAATGGCAAAAGAGTTGATATAAATTAATAAAAAGAATCTAATGATTTCAAGATTAAAAAAGGCGTTTAAAATTCTAATCAATTACAAAGAGAAAAAAAAAGTAATAAATCCCAATGATTTATTACAGCATAATAGAGTTCAGCCATGGTTTGCTGTAAAAGGAGATCAAACATTAAGATTGGATTATGAATTAAATGCAGATTCAATTGTTTTTGATGTAGGAGGATACAAAGGAGAATTTGCTGCTGAAATATTATGTAAGTACAATTCAAATATTTATGTTTTTGAGCCAATTAAAGATTTTTTTGAAATAATAGAAAATAAATTTCTTAAAAATAAAAAAATACAACCTTTCAATTTTGGATTGGCTGGAAAGGATGAAAGTTTGCAAATATCGCTATCAGATAACTCATCATCTATTTTTTTAGAGGGAGAAACCAAAGAGACAATAGAGTTAAAATCAATAGTAGATTTTTTAAAAGCAAACAATATAACAGAAGTTGACTTAATTAAAATTAATATTGAAGGTGGAGAATATGAACTTTTGGAGTCTTTAATAGTTCATGATTGTATTGGTTTTTTTAAAAATATTCAGGTACAATTTCATGATTTTTTATTTGAAAATGCAAAAGAAAGAATGAATGAAATTCAAAATAATCTTTCAAAAACGCATAAATTGACATATCAATTTGAATTTGTATGGGAGAATTGGGAAAGATTATAAATAAAGCCTCTAAAATTTATTTGACAGGGCATTCTGGAATGCTTGGTAGTGTCGTATTGAGACTTTTTAAAGAAAGCGGATATTCAAATATTATTACTACAACTCATCAAACTTTAGATTTAGTTAATCAACAAGCAGTTGATGATTTTTTTAATAAAGAAAGACCAGAATACGTAATACACATTGCTGCAAAAGTTGGAGGTATTAAAGCTAATATCGATAATCCGGCTATTTTTTTGTATGATAATTTGATGATGCAGGCAAATGTCATAAATTCTGCTTATAAATACAATGTGAAAAAGTTTGTATTTATTGCAAGTTCTTGTATATATCCGGCTTCTTCACCACAACCTATGAAAGAAGAATATCTTTTAGATGGTAAATTAGAACCAACGAATGAAGGATATGCAATTGCAAAAATTACGGGTATCAAATTGTTAGAAAATTATAATAAACAATACGGATTTAATGGAATTAGTTTAATTCCTAGCAATTTGTATGGGGCAAATGATACTTTTGATTTAAATCATTCTCACGTTTTGTCCTCTTTAGTCAAGAGATTTGTTGATGCTAAAACAGAAAATGCAAAATCGATTACTTTATGGGGAACTGGAATTGCGAAAAGAGAGTTTTTGCATGTAGATGATTTTTCTAAAGCAATTTTGTTTTTTTTCGAAAACTATAATTCTCCGGATTTTATCAATGTAGGTCCCGGAATTGATATCAGTATAAAAGAATTGGCACAGCTCATAGCTATAAAAGTTGGTTATTCAGGAGAAATTTTATGGGATGAAACGAAGCCAAACGGTATGCTTAAAAAGTGCATGGATGTAACGAACATGCAGAACGAAGGCTTTAAGCCTAATAAATCATTAGAAGCAGGAATAGAAGAGGTAATAGAAAGTTATAAAAATAGACAATAATGAAAATACCTTTAATGAGAAAAGCATTTCTTAGAGAAGAAGAAACTAAAAAAGCTTTAGCCACCTTTATCCTTAATGCTGAAAGACTTAGTATGGATATTGAGTGTAAAAAGTTTGAAAACAAATTTGCTCAATATCAAAAGAGTAAACATGCAGTCTTATTTAATAGTGGAGGTAGTGCTAATCTGGCTATGCTGCAGGCACTAAAGAATTTAGGAAAGCTAAAAGATGGAGATAAAGTAGCTTTTTCAGCATTAACGTGGTCGACTAATACAATGCCAATTATTCAATTAGGAATGATACCTGTTGCACTTGATTGTGAGCCAGACACATTAAATACGATGTCATATCATCTTATTGAAAGATTGAAAGATACAGATTTACAGGCTCTTTTCATAACCAATATATTAGGATTTACAGGCGATATAGATATTATAAAACAAATTTGTGATGAAAAAAATATCATTCTAATTGAAGATAATTGCGAGTCATTAGGAACTGAACTTCCTGAAGGTACTACAGGTAATTTTGGAATCGGAGGTAGTTTTTCGTTTTTTGTTGCTCATCACATGTCAACCATAGAAGGCGGGATGGTTTGTACAGATAATGATGATTTTGCAGAAATGCTTAGAATTGTAAGGGCTAATGGATGGGATAGAAATCTAAATGCTGAAGGACAAAAAAAATGGAGAGATAAGTTTAATATAGAATCAGAATTTCAAGCCAAATATACTTTTTATGATCTGGGTTATAATTTTAGACCAACTGAAATTACAGGTTTTTTAGGGCAATATCAGATGGAATTTTTAGAAGAAAATATTAATAAGAGAGAACAAAACTATTTACGAATAGAAAATGTTTTAAATGCTAATTCTGATTTTCTTTATCTAAAGCATGATCATATTAAAAGACTTTCGACATTTGCATTTCCATTTGTATGTAAAACACCAGAATTAAGAAAGTACTATTTAGATAAATTTACAGAAGCAGGTGTTGAAATCAGACCAATGATAGCTGGGAATATGCAAGAACAGCCGTTTTATAAAAAATATGTAAAGGAGTTGTATAAAATGCCTGGTGCAGATATGATGCATGCAAATGGTTTTTATTGTGGAAATTATCCTGAACTTCTTGAAAGTGATTTAGTAATTATTGAGAATTTAGTTAGAGATAGATGATTGTAGTTCAGTTAGTCGGTGGTTTAGGAAATCAATTATTTCAATATGCTGCAGCTAAATCTTTAGCGAAGAGTAAAAAGCAAAAACTATATATTGATATTTCACAATTTGAAAGTTATAAATTACATAACTATGCGTTGAATAATTTCAATATTGTTTCTAATATTTATAAGAAACCAAACAAATACGTAAGAAGAATACAGCGTTTGTATAAAAAAAGTATTCTGTACAAGGAAACAGATTTTGGATATAATTCGAATTTGAGTGCTTTAAAAGGAGACCCTGTTTTTTTGGAAGGATATTTTCAATCTGAAAAGTATTTTTTGAAACATGAAAAAGAGATTCGTAAAGATTTTGAAATAAAGGTAACTTTAAAGAAAATAACTAAGGATACAATTGCGAAGATAGAGTCTGTAAATTCTGTTTCAATTCATTTTAGAAGAGGTGATTACTTAAATAATCCTTTACACAATACTAGTAAAGACGAATATTACAAGAGAGCTTTAGAAATTATTGAAAGTAAAGTTGAAAATCCTGTTTTTTTTGTCTTTTCAGATGATATAGATTGGGTAAAACTAAATTTTTCAACTAAAAGAGAAACTATTTTTGTCGATTTTAATGATGCTTCAACCAATTTTGAAGATTTGAAACTAATGGCTACTTGTAAACATAATATTATTGTTAATAGCAGTTTTAGTTGGTGGGGAGCATGGCTTAATAAAAATCCGGATAAAATTGTAGTAGCCCCGGAAATCTGGTTTAATGATAATTCAATAAATACAGAAGATATAATTCCAACAAATTGGTTTAAAATATAAAAATGAAAAAGGCATTAATTACTGGAGTTACAGGACAAGATGGCGCATATTTAGCCGAATTTTTATTAGAAAAAGGATATGAAGTTCATGGTGTAAAAAGAAGAGCATCTTCTTTTAATACACAGCGTATTGACCATTTATTTAGAGATATTCATGAAGAGAATGTTAGATTTATTCTTCATTATGGCGATTTGTCAGATGCTACTAATTTGATAAGAATTATACAAGAGGTGCAACCGGATGAAATATATAATTTGGGAGCGATGTCACACGTTAAAGTAAGTTTTGATACTCCTGAGTATGTGGCTAATGTTGATGGTCTTGGTTCCTTAAGATTATTAGAAGCCGTTAGGATTTTAGGTCTTTCCAAAACTACTAAAATTTATCAGGCGTCTACATCCGAATTGTATGGTTTAGTTCAGGAAGTACCGCAAAATGAAAAAACACCATTTTATCCTCGATCGCCATACGGTGTAGCAAAAATTTATGCATACTGGATAACGGTAAATTACCGCGAAGCTTATAATATGTTTGCTTGTAACGGAATTTTGTTTAATCATGAATCACCTTTGCGAGGTGAAACTTTTGTTACCAGAAAGATAACCATGGCAACTGCTAAAATTGCGTTGGGCCTACAAGATGTTTTATACATAGGAAATTTAAATTCTCAACGTGATTGGGGGCATGCAAAAGACTACATTGAGGCAATGTGGTTAATTCTGCAACAAGAAACACCAGATGATTTTGTTATCTCTACCGGAAAAACTACACCAGTAAGAGAATTTGTTCGTATGGCATTTTTAGAGTGTGGAATCGAATTAGAATTTGTTGGAGAAAATGAAGATGAGGTTGGAATCGTAAAATCTTCTTCTAATCCTAAGTATAATGTTAAAATAGGAAAAGAAGTTGTAAAAGTAGATCCGAATTATTACAGACCAACTGAGGTCGATTTATTAATTGGAGATTCTACTAAAGCGAGAACAGTTTTAGGATGGCAACCAAAATTTGATTTGTCTGATATAGTAAGACAGATGGTTGCATCTGATATCGAATTATTTGAAAATGAAAAGAAATAATGTTTTCTAATCCCAAAATAACAGTTTTAATGCCTGTTTATAATTGCGATCTTTTTATAAAGGAAGCGATTCACAGCGTTTTAAATCAGACTTTTTCAGATTTTGAATTAATAATAATTGATGATGCTTCTTCAGATTCAACAGTTTCATTAGTAAAAGAAATTGAAGACTCCAGAATAAAGCTAATAGAAAAAGAGCGAAATTCGGGATATACGAATAGTTTGAATTATGGTTTAGAAATTGCAAAAGGACAATACATTGCCAGAATGGATGGAGACGATATTTGTTTTCCTGAACGCTTTGCTAAACAAGTTGCTTTTTTAGATCAAAACCCAGATATAGCACTTTGCGGCACATTGTTTAAAGTTATTGGAAGAGATATAATTGTTAAAGTGCCTGAAAAGCATGAAGATATGAAAATGGCAATGCTTCGGGATTGTTGTATTGGGCATCCGACAGTAATGATAAGAAAAAGTTATTTGGATAAGTTTTCTTTAATTTATGATGTACATAAAGAGCCTGCTGAAGATTATGATCTCTGGACAAGATTATTAAAAGTAGGTAAGCTTCATAATTTGCAAGAAGTTTTACTTGATTATCGTGTTCATGATGCTCAGGTATCTCAAAAAAGAAATGATCAGCAAATAAAAGCTGCAAATGAGATTAAAATTAATTTATTAAATAATTTAGCCTTACCACAAGACGACCACCAAATGCAAAGCTTTTTGAAGAAAATAGTTTCACGAAGAGAAGTATTTTCTTTTAAAGAAATTAATGAGTTTCAGAATCTTAAGTATAAATTAATTATTGCCAATGGAAATTCATTCTTTCAAAAAGAAGGATTCGAAAAATATTTATCAGAAGTTCAAAATAATTTATTTAGAGATTATTTCTTACGTAGAGATCAATATACTCCAATAAATTATTTTCAGTATTTGAAAACTAAAAAGCAATGGATAAATAAATTAAAATTTCGTGATGAAATTAAGCTATTTGTAAAATCTATGATTTTCCATAAAAAATAATGAAAAAACCTTTAGTCTCTATAATCGTTCCATGCTATAATCAGGCACAATATCTAGATGAAGCTTTAGAATCTGTTTTATGTCAGAGCCATGCTAACTGGGAATGTATCCTCGTTAATGATGGAAGTCATGACCATACAGAAGAAATTGCGAAAAAGTGGATTTTAAGAGATGATCGTTTTAAGTACTATTATAAAAGTAATGGAGGTGTAAGCAGTGCACGAAATTTTGGAATAGCAAATTCAACAGGTGATTATATCTTACCTTTAGATGGAGATGATAAAATTGGAAGTGAATATATTAAACTGGCTCTCAGTGAATTTGAGAATGATAATTCCTTATGTTTAGTATATGCCAATGCATTTTTTTTTGGAACTAAAGAAGAGTTATGGCAATTACCTGATTTTAATTTTAAAAGTTTCTTACTTAATAATTGTATTTATTGTTCAGCTATTTATAAAAAAGAAGATTTTTTAAGAGTAGGTGGTTATGACGAAAAGTTGATCTACGGAAATGAAGATTGGGAATTTTGGATTAATTTATTTTCAAAATATAACGGCTCCCCTAAAATTAAGAAAATAAATTATTTAGGTTTTTTTTACAGAAGAAAAACAATTTCCAGAGATGTAGACTTGTATAATAGTTCACAAAAAACAGCTGAAACTTTATTTGAAATTTATAAAAAGCATCATTTAGTGTATGAAGAATATTTTGGAAACTATATTGATGTGGTAAAAAACTCGATTAATTACCGGAATGGTGTTCAGAACTTATTAAAAAGCAGAAAATATATATTTAATCTTTTTACAGAAAAGTTTTTTTGGATTAAGTTTTTTAAAATAATAGATGATAAAATTCTAAAATGATTTCAGTAATTATATGTTCACGAACGAAAGCTATTAATAAAAGCTTTTCTGAGAATATTAAGAAAACAATTGGCTGTGAGTTTGAGTTAATTGTTATTGATAATTCTGAAAATAAATATTCTATTTTTGAAGCTTACAATTTAGGAATAGAGAAGAGTACGTTTGATTATTTGTGTTTAATACATGATGATATTCTTTTTCATACAAATGAATGGGGGATTAAAATCAATCATTTTTTTAAAGAAGATCAGAGTTTAGGTCTAATTGGAATTGCGGGAGCAAAATCTAAAACAAAATTACCTTCTTTATGGTGGTTATGTCCTAAAGAAGATAAAATTACATATCTAATTCAGCATATTCCCAATCAAGATTCTGAAATATGGAATTCCGGTTTCGAAAAAGAAGATAACGTTGAAGTGGTAGCTGTAGACGGTGTTTTTATGGCAATGCGGAAAGATCCAAAAATATTTTTTAATAAAGAAATGGTAGGATTTCATAATTATGATTTAAATATTTCAGTCGAATATAAAAAACATTGCTATAAAGTAATTGCAACTAAAGATATACTGATCGAACATTTTTCATTAGGAACGATAAAAGAGGAATGGGTTGAATCATCTTATCGTTTTTATAATTTGTATAAGAGATATTTACCTCTAAATGATAAAGATAATAAAAGGAATAAAAAGCAAGAGATTAGTAATGCGATATGGTTTATCAATGAATCTTTAAGATTTAAAAAATATAAAATTGCATTTTCTATTTGGAGAAGATTATTTTATCTGGATCCTTTTTTAAAATATCATCTAATTTTTTGGAAGCGATTAATTAAAAGCACTTAAAAACGATTTACTTTGAAAATATCTATCATACTTCCAGTTTATAATGGAAGAAAATATTTAGCTACTTCTATAGAAAGCTGTTTAAATCAAACACATAAAGATATCGAATTAATAATTGTAAATGATTGTTCTACTGATGATTCGTTGGAAATTATGAATCAATATGCGGAAAAAGATGATCGAATTATAATTATTGATAATAAAGAAAATAAAAAACTACCGGCAAGTTTAAATATTGGTCATCGAATGGCAACCGGTGATTTAATAACTTGGACAAGTGATGATAATTATTATGAACTAGATGCTTTGGAAATCATGAAAAATGAAATCCAACAGAAAGAAGTAGATATAGTTTACAGTAATTTTTTTTTAATTGATGATATAGGAAGTCAGATTAGAAAAGTAGAACTTCTTGGAATTGAAAATATCATATTTGGTAATTTTATAAGTTGTTGTTTTCTTTATAAAAAAGAGGTGTTTATAAGAAACAAAGAATATAATGAAGATCTTTTCTTAACTGAGGATTATGATTTTTGGTTACGAGCCCTTTTACATAGCCGTTATGCCCAAATTCAAAAAAGCTTATATCACTATAGAAAACATCCTGAAAGTTTGACAAATCAGATTGCAGTTAACACAGAAAGAAAAGAACTTTGGGAGAAAAGTGTCGCTAAAATGTACACTAATTTTACGGAAGAAATTTCAAATGAGAATCAGAAAGAGATGTCAGAGTTCTTTACCAAAAGTTTGACTAATCAGAAAATCGATTTCAATTGGATTATTAGTATAAATAATAAAATTAAAAAAATTACGGAAAGCTTAAAAGAAATTCCAAATTTTAATGATATAAAATTGTTAGAAAAAGTCTTTTTAAATAAACTAATAGAATTGATGATCTCTGACAAAAGTAAAAAAAGTAATTTTTCAAAATCTATGTTTATTGTAAAAATGTATCCGTTAAGTTTACATAAAAATGCATTAAAGACATTAATTAAATATTCGTTTTTTAAGTAAATAAATGCAAAAAGTAACTAAAATAAAGCAAGCTGTCATAATTACCGCTTACAAAAATTACAATCATTTGGAAGAGATTGTTAATTTTTTTGATGCTAATTTCGAACTGTATATTCATATCGATAAAAAAAGTGATATTTCAGATGTTGAATTACGTAAGCTTAGAAATTATAAGATTGTAAAATTAGTTACACAAAAGTATAAAGTAAATTGGGGTGGAATAAACCATTTAAAAAGTATTTTAAATCTAACAGAAGAAGCTTTTAAAAACAAAGAAATTAAATATTTTCATCTTATTAGCGGGCATGATTTTCCAATAAAAAAGAGATCGTGGTTTCTTGAATTCTTTAAAAATAATGATTCTCAATATTTAGAATACTTTGATATTCCAAATGTAGGAGCAGCAGATAATGGTTATATGGATCGTATTGAGTTTTATAACTTTTATGATTTATTAAATGCAAAAAATGAAAAACAAAATAGAATAATTAGGCGTTTGATTAAGATTCAAAAAAAATTAGGTTTTAAAAGAAAAATTTCTGTAAAAATGCCTAAACCTTACGGAGGATCAACTTGGTGGAGTTTAAGTAGAGATTGTGTTGGTTATGTTCTTGAATTTACTAAAAAAAATAAGTTTGTTTTAAATAGATTTAAGCATACTTTATGTTCTGAAGAGTTTTATTTTCAGACCATTATTATGAATTCACCTTTTGCAGATAAAGTAATTAATAATAATTTGCGACATATCGACTGGATTGCAAGAAACGGAAATAACCCTGCAATTTTAGATGAAACAGATTACGTTAAATTAGTAGAATCAAATGCTGCTTTTGCAAGAAAATTTGAATATCCAAAGTCAATAGAATTATTAGAAAAAATAAAATCCATAATAAAATGATTGGACCAAAAGTGACCATAATAATGGCGACCTACAATCGTGCTCATTTTATTGTAGAAACCATGTTATCCATAAAAGAACAAACCTACTCAAATTGGGAGTGTTTGATTATTGACGACGGAGGTACCGATAATACTGCAAAAGTTATTACTTCAATTTTAGAAGAAGATACTAGGTTTAGCTATTTGAAACGTACAGATGCTTACAAAAAAGGATTACCAGGATGCAGAAATTATGGACTTGATTTAGCAACTGGTGATTTTATTATTTTTTTTGATGATGACGATATTGTACATCCTCAAAATTTAGAATTATGTGTAAGCGAATTATATGAAAAACAGATTTCGTTTTGCAGATATGATAGAGAAGTTTTTTTTGATGAATTTAAGTACGATTTTAATTATTCAAAAGAATATTCTTCTTTTAAAATAGGTGTTGAGCAGATTGGCGAAATGCTAACAAATAAATTGCCTTTTAATTCTTGTGCCGTTATGTGGAAGAAAGAGTGTTTTACAGATAATCGTTTTGTAGAACATCTTATGTATGCAGAAGAATGGGAGTTGTATTCTCGAATTTTATCGTCAGGAATAACGGGTGTTTCTATTAGAAAATGTCTTTTTTATGGAAGAAAACATGCAAATTCTAATACAGGAGAATTTTTTAATCACAATCCCGTTAGAAGAGAATCACACGTAAATGCTGTCCTTTTGATAATTGAAAATCTTAATAGAAAACAATTATTCACAAACAATTTAATTCGCTTTTTTGTGACACTTTCTTTAGAATTTAAAGAATATCATTTGTTTACTAAGATTGTAAGAATATTAAATTTAAGTCCTGTTAAAAAGTTAAGATGGAATATTTTTTATAAATCTTATCCATTAAGAAAGTCATTGTATAAAATGAAAAAAAGTTTAAAAAAATGAGAGTTCTTCTTTGCTTTGGCACACGTCCGGAAGCTATAAAAATGGCTCCGTTGTATCATGAACTCAAAAAAAATAATTTTGAGGTGCTAGTATGTGTAACGGCTCAGCATAGAGAAATGTTAGATCAGGTATTAGAGTTTTTTAATATTCAGCCTGATTATGATTTAGACCTAATGCAGTCAAATCAGTCTCTAAATAGTTTGAGCGCACTTATTCTGTCTAAAATAGATAATGTTCTTAGAGATACAAATCCCAATTTGGTTTTAGTTCATGGTGATACCACAACTTCTTCGATGGTAGCTTTGGCAGCTTTTCATCTTGGGATTAAAGTAGGTCACATCGAAGCTGGCTTGAGAACTTATAATAAAAAAGCACCTTTTCCGGAAGAAATTAATAGACAATTGACTAGCAGGTTAGTAGATATTCACTTCACACCAACAACTGAAGCGACACAAAATTTATTGAACGAAAATATCCTGCAGCAAGATATAGTACAAACCGGCAATACAGTTATTGATGCATTATTATGGACAACAAATAAAATTTCAAAAGAAGATTATTATCATCCAGAGATAGAAAAACTTAAAAAAGATATTTCCTTTGATAAAAAGACGATTTTGGTAACAGGTCATCGAAGAGAAAATTTTGAATCAGGATTAAAAAATCTTTGCGAGGCGCTTTTGGATATTTCTAAACGAGATGATGTCGTTATTGTATATCCGGTACATCTAAATCCAAATGTAAAGAAAACGGTTTATGATCATCTATCTGAGAGAGAAAATATCTATTTGATTCCGCCAGTTTCATACCCAGTTTTTGTATGGTTAATGCAACAATCGTTTTTAATCGTAACAGACTCTGGAGGAATTCAGGAAGAAGCACCATCTTTAGGCAAGCCAGTATTGGTAACTAGAGATGTGTCAGAGAGACCAGAAGGTGTAACGGCAGGATTTTCGACTTTGGTAGGAACTGATAAACAAAAAATTATAAAAACGATCCAAGTTTTTTTAGATGAATTTATTAGTTTTGAAAAACCTTTAAATCCTTATGGCAATGGAGATGCTTCTGAAAAGATAGTTGCTTTTTTAAACCGTAGATAAACATTTATAATAGTCTATTTAGGATATGACCACAAGATCTTTTATTTTAAGAATTATAAAATACATACCTAGTACCATAGTCAAAGTGTTTTTATTACGAAATGCACTTGGATATACTATTGGGAAAAATGTAAAAATTGGTAAAGTAATCATCAATTGTAAAAAAGTTGTGATAGAAGATAATGTTTACCTCGCTGATAATAATAATATAAGTTGTAATGAATTATTTATTGGTGCTTATAGTTCAATTCATTCAGGTAACGTAATCCAGGGAAGCGCAAATTTTTCTATTGGTAAACATTCCCGAATTATAAACAATCATTATTTTGATGTGTGGAATAATATTCAAATAGGTAATAATACTTGGATTGCAGGAAAAAACAGCCAATTTTGGACACATGGTTCAATTCATACAAAATCTAAAAATAAAGATTTGTCAATTATTATAAAAGATGATGTTTATGTGGGTTCAGCCTGCTGCTTTGCACCAGGTGTTATAATCGAAAGTGAAAATTTAATTGGATTAGGAAGTGTAGTCACAAATAATTTTTTAGAAAATAAAACGATCATTGCCGGAAATCCCGCGGTGGTAGTAAAAGAAAATATAGACTGGAGGACGAACTGGTAAAATGATAAAAAAAATATTAATAGTTGTAGATTCTATAAATATAGAAGATAGCAGTGGATCTAAAGCTAATGTAGCTTTGATTAATAATTTGCATCAGGCTGGTTTTGAGATTTTGGTATACCATTATACACGAAAAGATATTCAGTTGCAGCATATAAACACATTTTCTATACCCGAAATAAAGTCAAGTTTGAATTATGTTTTAAGCAGATTTTTTAGAATTGTAAACAGGAATTTAAAAATAAACTTTGCCCCATTTTTTGAAAAAAAGTTAGGTTTTTCATTTACATTTTTTAATGATGTAAAAAGTATAGGTCAAGCATTAAAGAAGCAATCTTTTAATCCTGATTTAATTTTAACGCTTAGCAAAGGTGCTAGTTTCAGACCTCATTACGCAGTTTTGAAATTACCTCAGTATCATAATAAATGGATGGCGTACGTACATGATCCGTTCCCGTTTCATTATTATCCAAGACCTTACAATTGGGTTGAACCAAGTTTTGAAAAAAAAGAAATCTTTTTCAGAGCAGTTTCTGAAAAGGCAAAATACAGCGCTTTTCCAAGTGAGTTACTAAAGGAATGGATGAGTAGTTATTTTCCTGAATTTAAAAAAACAGGTATTGTTATTCCGCATCAGAATTCTAAATACGAAGTTCAGAATATTAGTTTTCCAACTTACTTTGATCCTTCAAAATTTAATTTGCTGCATGCTGGTAACTTAATGAAAGAGCGTTCTCCTGAAGGCTTAATAAAAGGTTTCAAAGTCTTTCTGGATAAAAATTCCGAGGCAAAAAATGATGCAAGACTTATTTTACTAGGTAATGCTGAAGATCATGTTGAAATGTTAGATAGTTTTACAAAAGATCTTGCTGAATTGTATGTACATAATGGAAATAAACCTTTCGACGAAGTATACAATTTGCAGAAAAATGTTTCTGTTAATATTATTTTAGAATCAAAATCAGAAATAAGCCCTTTTCTTCCGGCTAAATTTCCACATTGTCTTGAAGCTAATAAAACTATTCTTTCGCTGGCACCGTATTATAGTGAAACACGAAGATTGTTAGGTCACGAATATGAATTTTGGGCTGAGGTAGATGAAGTAGAAAAAATTGCATCTTTGATAGAAAAGATGTACCAGCTTTGGAAACAAAATCCTAATAACTTATTGCTGAATAGAAATGATTTGGACCAATATGTTTCGGTTGATTATTTGCGAGATACCATCAATAAGCTATAGTAAATTTTAATAATAAAATGCAAAAATCCAGTTTTTCTATCTTAATAACAACAAAAAATCGAAAGGATGATTTGCTTTTTACCTTGCGTAAAATTCAACATTTATTAGATAGAGATGATGTGGACTGTTTAATTTGTGATGATGCTTCAACCGATGGGACTTTCGAATTCATTCAGAATAATTTTCCAAAAATCAAATTGATTCAAAATTCTAAAAGTCAAGGATTGATATACAGTAGAAACAGACTGATGGAATTAGTGACAACCGAATTTGCTATTTCTATTGACGATGATTTACATTTTGTTACCCAATATCCATTAGAAATTATTGAAAAAGCTTATTACGAAAATCCAAAAGCAGGATTGTTTAGTTTTAGAATTTTCTGGGATGTAAAAGAGCCTGAAAAAACAGAAACTACAGAAGTTTTACATCAAATGCAGAGTTTTGCAGGAGGAGCAAATGTTTGGCGTATGACTGCGTGGCGTGATATTCCGAATTATCCGGCATGGTTTGTTTTTTACGGAGAAGAAGATTTTGCCTCTTATCAATTATTCAAAAAGAATTGGAAAATTTATTATTTGCCGGAAGTTTTAGTTAATCATCGAGTAGATATAAAGAAACGCAAAAAAGGTCCTGATTATAGTTTGCGATTACAGCGATCACTTAGATCTGGCTGGTATCTCTATTTTATGTTTTATCCACTTAGCGTTATTCCGAAAAAAATGATATATTCTATTTGGATGCAATTAAAATTAAAAGTTTTTAAAGGTGACTTCAAAGCGTTGAAAGCAATTATATTCGCACTCTTTAATGTATTGTTTTCAATTCCAAAAATTATCAAAAATGCAAACAGATTATCGATGAGTGAATATAAAGCGTATCACAAAATAGAACATACAAAATTATATTGGCGCCCAGAAAATGAATAAGCTTACCTTATCTTAAGAAAAAATAAAAAGATGTCATCACAACAAGTATCACCATATATCATTGCCGAAATAGGTCAGGCTCATGAAGGAAGTCTAGGAATTTTATATTCTTATATCGATGCTCTTGCTCAAACTGGAGTAAATGCGGTTAAGTTTCAAATGCATATTGCAGAAGCAGAAAGTAGCGAACATGAACCTTTTCGTGTGAAATTTTCATTAGAAGATAAAACCAGATTTGATTATTGGAAACGAATGAGTTTTTCTTTAGAACAATGGAAAGGTATAAAAGAGCATTGTGATGAGGTTGGATTAGATTTTATTTGTTCTCCCTTTAGTAATTTAGCTGTTGATTGGTTAGAAGAAATAGGTGTCAAACAATATAAAATTGGGTCGGGAGAAGTTAATAATTTTTTGATTTTAGAAAAAATCGCTCAAACAAAGAAGCCTTTGATCTTATCATCAGGAATGAGTTCTTTTTCGGAATTAGATAAGACTGTTACATTTTTAAAAGAAAGAAATGTTAATTTTTCAATTTTACAATGTACAACCGCCTATCCTACACAACCACAACAATATGGATTGAATGTAATTCAGGAACTTAAAGAAAGATATAATGTATCAGTTGGTTTTTCTGATCATTCTGCAAAAATAGAAACATGTATTGCGGCTACTGCTTTGGGGGCAAATATTTTAGAGTTTCATGTTGTTTTTGACAGAAAAATGTTTGGGCCAGATTCCAAATCTTCTTTAACAATTTCAGAGACAAAAGAAATGGTAGATGCAGTCAGAAATATAGCAGTTGCATTGTCAAATACTATTGATAAAAATAACAATGAAGCTTTTGCTTCTTTAAAACAAATCTTTGAAAAATCATTAGCAATAAACAAAGATTTGCCTAAAAATCATATTATAACATTTTATGATCTTGAATCGAAGAAGCCAAAGGGTTTTGGAATTGATGCTTCTCGTTTTCAGGATATAATTGGAAAAACCTTAAATAAAAATTTAAAACAATGGGATTTTTTGAATGAAGAAGATTTGTCATAAATCTCGTAATCATTAGAAAGTTCAAAAAACAAAAGTTTTTCAGTCTCTCTTTTTTACTTACTTTTAACCCACTCATAATAAAATAAAAATGCCAAAAAGAAAAATTGCTGTGGTCATTACTGCACGTCCTTCTTACAGTCGTGTAAAAACAGTTCTATCAGCTATTCAAAATCATCCTGATTTAGAATTGTTGCTTGTTGTTGCTGCTTCGGCTTTGTTAGACCGATATGGTTCAGCAGTTAATTTTATTGAAAAAGATGGTTTTACAATTGCCGCTAAAGTTTTTAATGTTTTAGAAGGAGAAAATTTAACCGCTGCAGCAAAAACTACCGGAATAGGTATTTTAGAATTATCTACTGTTTTTGACAATCTAAAACCAGATATTGTTGTGACAGTTGCAGACAGATTTGAAACTATGGCAACAGCTATTGCAGCATCTTATATGAACATCCCCCTGGCGCACATTCAAGGAGGAGAGGTTACAGGCAATATTGATGAGAAAGTTCGACATGCAATAACAAAATTAGCAGATTATCATTTCGTTGCTTCAGAAGGTGCAAAGGAAAGAGTAATTAAATTGGGAGAAGACGCAAAAATGGTCTTCAATACAGGTTGTCCGTCTATTGATTTGGCAGAAGAAGTTTTAGAGAGTAAAGCACTTCCCTTTGATCCTTACGAAAAATATGGAGGTGTAGGTGCAAAACCTGATTTATCAAAAGGGTATCTTGTAGTAATGCAGCACCCGGTAACAACAGAATATAAAGATTCAAGAAAACATATAGAATCCACACTCGAAGCTATTTATAGTTTAGATAAACCTACACTTTGGTTTTGGCCTAATGTAGATGCCGGTGCAGATGGTACTTCAACAGGAATTCGTGCATTTAGAGAACAACACCAATTACCAAATGTTCATTTTTTTAAGAATATGGAAGGAAAAGATTTTCTTCAATTATTGCAGCATAGTGATTGCCTCATAGGAAATTCAAGTGTCGGAATACGAGAATGCGCTTATCTAGGAGTTCCGGTAATTAATATTGGTTCACGCCAAAACAGAAGAGACCGAGGAGGAAATAGTGTAGATGTCGAATATTCCCAGGATCAGATTGAAAATGCAATTTTAACTTCTGTTAAAAAAGGAAAAGTAAGTTCGTCTTCAATATATGGTAATGGAAAAGCAGGAGTTCAAATTGCCGCTTTGTTAGCAGAGTTGCCTTTGCAATTTCATAAAACGATTATGTATTAAATGAAAATCCTGGCTATAATCCCAGCAAGAGGAGGTTCTAAAGGTGTTCCTGGTAAAAATATTAAGTTATTGGGAGGGAAACCATTATTAGCATATACGTCTGAAATTGCACTACAATCAAAATATTTGACAGAAATTATTGTTTCTACTGAAGATGATAAAATCGCGAAAGTTGCCGAAAATTTAGGAATAAAAGTGCCTTTTAAAAGACCGTTAGAATTGGCGCAAGATACAACACCAACAATCGATGCTATAATTCATGCCTTACAATGGTATGAAAAACAAAATGTATTTTTTGATGCAGTTTGTCTTTTACAAGTAACTAGTCCTTTTAGAACAATTGAGTTTTTAGATAAAGCTATTGAAAAATTTATAGAACAAGATACAGACTCTTTAGTTTCAGTACAACGAGTTCCACATGAATATAACCCGCATTGGACATTCGAACAAAATGATCAGGGAAATTTGAGAATTGCAACCGGAGAAACTGAAATTATTAGCAGAAGACAAGATCTTCCAATTGCTTATCACAGAGATGGTAGTATTTATATAACAAAAACTAAAGTTATTTTAGAACAACATTCATTATATGGAAATAGTACTGCTTTTATAGAGTCGGATTCTGATTCGTATGTCAATATTGATACTTTGGAAGATTGGGAAAAAGCAGAAAAAATGATTCAAAATAAGGTAAGGTAATGTGTGGTATTGCAGGTATAATAGGGAAATTTGAGGAAACTCAATTAGATGCAATGCTTACTAGTCAGCATCATAGAGGACCCGATGCAACAGCTAAATATTTTGATTCCGGTTATGCTGCTTTAGGGCATAATCGATTAGCAATTATAGATTTGTCTACAGAGTCAAATCAACCTTTTATTGATAATACAGGTCGGTATGTCGTAGTTTTTAATGGTGAAATTTACAATTACATTGAAATTAAAGAGATTTTAAAAAATCAATATGCTTTTAAAACAGAATCAGATACCGAAGTCTTATTAGCCGCATTTATTATTTATGGAAAATCATTTTTAGAGAAACTCAATGGAATGTTTTCTTTTGCTATTTGGGACAATCAGGAAAAACGATTGTTTGCAGCTCGTGATCGATTTGGAGTAAAACCTTTTCACTACAATTTGTCAAATGATACACTCTGTTTTTCATCAGAAATAAAAGCATTGCATGCTGCGGGAATAGAAAAAAAAACGAATGAAAAAGTTTGGGCTTCTTATTTTGCCTTTGGTTCATACGGAATGCCTGATGAAACTTTTTGGTCAGGAATCTCTCAACTACCAGGAGGGCATTATCTGGAATTTGACAATAAAAAACTAACGATAACAAAGTGGTATAATTTTGAAAGTGAAGTAGCTAAACAGCCTAAAAACTTAACTTTTGAAGAAGCAAAAAAACAATATTCTGTACTTTTAAAAGACAGCATTAATTTGCGTTTTAGAGCTGACGTTTCGGTTGGTTTTAATGTTAGTGGCGGATTAGATAGTTCAATACTACTTGCTTTAGTTAATCTTCAGGAAGACAATTCAAAAATCAATGCTTATACATTTTATACCAATAATGCTGATTATGATGAGTTGCCTTGGGTAGAAAAAATGATTGCTGAAACGCAAAATCCTTTAAAAAAAGTATTGTTATTGGCTGAAGAAATTCCGGCATTGTCTCAAAAAATAGATTGGCAGCAAGATGAGCCTTTTGGAGGTATTCCTACTTTGGCGTATGCCAAAATTTTTGAACAAGCACGAAAAGATGGTGTTTTAGTATTGTTGGATGGACAGGGAATGGATGAGCAATGGGCTGGATATGATTATTATACTCAGAACAATGATGCTATAATACAAGGTGTTCAGGATTCTCCGTATAAAACTAAAATGCTTTCCGATTCGTTTTTACAAAAAGCGGAAAAACCGATCTATCCAAAACCTTTTGAGGATGAGGTGCTAAACAAACAATATCGCGATCTGTTTTATACAAAAATCCCAAGAGCATTACGATTTAATGATCGAATTTCGATGACCTATTCAACTGAATTGAGAGAACCTTTCTTAGATCATAGGTTAGTAGAATTTGCTTTTTCACTTCCATTAGATTATAAAATTAAAAACGGAATTTCTAAATATATATTACGGGAAATTGCTTCAGAATACTTTGTAAACGATCTGGTTTTTGCACCAAAAAGACCTTTGCAAACTCCCCAACGGGAGTGGTTGGCAACAGATTTGAAAGAATGGGTAAATAATTGTTTTATCGAGATTGAGACAGGAGTTCATGGTAATTGGTTCAATAAAGAAGATTTGCAGGAAGAATTAAAACTTTATTTTGAAGGCAATATTCAATCTAGTTTTCATATTTGGCAATGTATTAGTTATAGTCAAATGCTTAAAAAGTAACAACCTAATTTACATGCTTTAGTTACATACAAAGTATAATTACATAAACTAATTTTCAATTTGAAACCAAACGACAGATTAAGAGAACTAGACTTCTTAAGAGGAATTGCTATTATTTTGGTATTAATGCGCCATGAATACATCACAGACTGGACTTCTAAAATGGGATGGATAGGCGTTGATCTGTTTTTTGTTCTAAGCGGATTTCTTGTTTCAGGTTTGTTATTCAAAGAATATTTAAAGTTTGGTAATATTAAACCAGGTTTGTTTTTAATTCGAAGAGGATTTAAAATTTATCCTGTTTATTATCTAACTTATATTTTATACCTAATACCTAAAATTATAAAGCATCAATTCGAATGGTCCGGATTTTTAGCAGATATGTTTTTTATTCAAAATTATGTCCGCGCTTGGGGTTATGCTTATGTACCCAGCTGGTCATTAGCAGTTGAGGAACACTTTTATCTTGGTTTTGCCTTTTTTTTATGGTTGGCTATTAAATATTTTTGGATCGATTTGAATCAAGACCTTCATAAAAAAATAAGTAAATTTGAAGTTTTTGTTTTATTTATTATGGTTTTTTGCCTTTCTATGAGAATCGTTAGTGCTATTTATTTTTCTGGAAATGGAGATAAAAATTTTACAATGACACACTTAAGAATCGACTCTTTATTTGCAGGTGTTTTTGTTTCTTATTTATATTATTTTAGGAAAGAAAAATTGATTCAGGTATTTGAACATTATCAAGTATTGCTGTTGCTAATTTGTTTTTCATTACTTTCTTTTACTCCATTTATAGATTTCGAAGACTCTTTTTTTGTGAGAACTTTTGGTTATTCATTCCTGTATATTGCATTTAGTATTTTACTGCTTTATTTTCTTTTGAGTAATGAGATAAACGAACGGTTAAATTTTTTATTTACAAAAAAAGGGGTTGATATTATCAGTAAAATAGGTTTTTCGTCATATGGTATTTATATCATTCACGGATTTACAAATTTTCTATGCCATCTGATCAATAATTTTATTTTAAACAAACTTTTCGGCCAGACAATAATGTTTTTCATTACCTGTACAGTAAGTATTTTGTCAGGAATGTTTATTACCCATTATATCGAAAAGTATTTTTTAAATTACAGAAATAAATATTTTCCTGGTAGAATAAATTAATGATTATAAGTAGTAGTGAAAAATAAACTAAAGGAAATATATTATCGTTTTTTAAAACTGAAAAGTAGAATACTTCATGGCAAGCCTGTTTTGGTATTGATGTACCATAGAGTTAATGATATTATAGAGGATAAATTAGGACAGCTTACCGTAAGTGTTGTTAATTTCGAGCATCAATTAAAATATTATAAAGAAAAGTTTCAAATTTTAAAGCTTGATGAAGATTGGACTTCTTTACAGAAAACCGGATTTGTCGTTACTTTTGATGATGGTTATGCAGATAATATTTTAAACGCTGTACCATTACTGGAGAAGTATCAGATACCGGCAACAATATTTGTAACAACGTTAAACATAAATACTGGAAGAGAGTTTTGGTGGGATAGGCTATTTTTTGATTATAATAACTGTAAAGAATTATTTTTTCTGCCTAATCAAGAAGAAAAGGTTTCAAAATCAAATGCTATTTACAATAATATTACAGTTCAGCTTAAACAAATTACAAATGATGAAAAAGAAAAATGGTTTTTAGAATTTGAAAGAATCAACCAAATATCATTTTCTCCAAGAGAAGAATATCGTTCGTTAACAATAGCAGAATTAGAATTACTCTCAAAACATCCTTTGATTTCATTAGGCATTCATACGCACAATCATTATCCACTAGGAAATCTAAGCTATGCAGAACAAAAGCAAGAAATTTTATTATCCTTGAAAAAGTTAAAGGAGTTAGAAGTGAATTTTGTAAAATACTTGGCTTTACCACATGGTTCTTATAATGCTGAAACTTTTAGAATTATGGCAGAACTAGATTTATCAGGAGTTTTAATGGCAAATAATTATTATTCTTCAAATAAAAATAGACAGAGTAAAAAAATAAACAGAATTTTGATTCCTGATATTAAGGATAAAGTTTTATTGAGGTGTCTAAAACATTATGATTTTTAATTGAAGCAAAAAGAAAGTTAAAAATAGGATTAAAAAATAGAAATGAAAAAATTAGGTATAGTAATAACTGACGGGGTAGGTTTTAGAAATTTTGTGATGAGCGATTTTCTATCTGAAGCAACAAAAGAATTCGATGAAATTATCGTTTATTCAGGTTTGCCGGAAAGTTGTTATCAAAATTTTAATAATTCAAAGCTCCAAATAAAAGAACTAACAGTTTTTAATGAAGGAAAGATAACTTGGGCTTTTAGAAAATGGAAAGAAATAGGACATCTGCAAAAACATAAAGATTTTTATGGAATGAATGATAATTTGGTTTCCGGATATCCTAAAGGTAATACGATTCGTTCTCTATTTATAAAAAGCATTTATGCCTTTACAAAACTTCTTCATACGAATTCAAGTATTTTACTAGCAGAGAAATTTCAATTTTTATCCTTTTCAAGAAAAAAAGTCACAAGAGAATATCTCGAAATATTAAAAGAAGACAAACCTTCTCATTTGTTTTTTACACATCAAAGACCCCCATATCTTGCTCCATTTTTGTATGCAGCAATTCAATTAAAAATACCGACAAGTACTTTTGTATTTAGCTGGGATAATTTAGCATCAAAAGGCAGGATGCTTGGAACATTTGATTACTTTTTAGTATGGAGTAAATTAATGAAAGAAGAGTTATTGTATTTTTATCCAAACGTAAAAAGCGATGAGGTTAAAGTAGTTGGAACCCCACAGTTTGAACCTTATGTTTTGGATAAATATAAAACTACAAAAGAAAATTTCATTACAAAATTCGGATTAGATCCTAGTAAAAAAATAATTTGTTATAGTTGTGCCGATGTTTCTATTGGTCCCAATGATCCAATCGCAATAAAAGCTATTGCTCACGCTATGCGTAATAAGGAGATTAAGGAACAAACACAACTTTTGGTACGGACTTCACCTGCTGAAGATGACAGCCGTTTTAGGGCGATTCTTGAGGAGTTTCCTGAGATCATATGGAATGTTCCGAAATGGGTATTGACCAGAGAAAACCATCAGGAGAGTTGGTCACAAAGAATCCCGAGTGAAGAAGATATTAAAGATTTACGCTCTCTGCTTGAAAATGCGGATTTAAGTGTAAATATGTGTTCTACAATGAGTCTTGATTTTATGCTTTTTGACAAACCAGTAATCAATACCGTCTTTGGAAATCTGGAGAATGGTTTATACAATGATCAGCGTTTTTTGAATTATGTTCATTACAAAAAAGTAATAGATGGTAATTCGGTTATGATTGCAAAAAATAGCAGAGAATTAATCGAACAAATTAATGAGACTTTTGATAATCCGGAAGAAAGAACAAAGGAACGCAAAGCAATGATTGACTTGCAGATTGGTCAAAGTTTAGAAGGAACAAGTAAACGAATTGCTCAGGTTTTATCAAAATTATGAGCAAGGTGCAAGATAATAGAATATCAATATTAGATGGATTTAGAGCAATAGCCATAATGTCCGTTTTACTTTATCATTATTTTTATCGATGGAATGACAGTATTTATCCTTATTTTGGAGGAGACTATTTTCATTATGGCTTTAAAGGAGTTTCATTTTTCTTTATGATTAGCGGATTTGTAATTTGTTATTCATTACAAGGAACATCAAATTTCACGACATTTTGGAAGAAAAGATTTATTCGTCTATTTCCATCAATGCTTATTGCTTCGCTAATAACTTTTGTGTTTTTAATACTTTTTGATTACAGCAAGATTTTTGCGGACAGTACGCACTTCCGAAACTTACTGACGAGTATAACTTTTTTACCTCCTAATTTGTTTGATTTTATTTTCGGAACAAAAAATCATTTTAGTTATCTCAATTATTCTTATTGGAGTTTATGGCCTGAAATTCAGTTTTATTTATTAGCAAGTACAATTTATTTTGTAGATAAATTAAACTTCAAAAGGAATTTTATAACTATTTGCTTTACATTATTGCTGATTTATAATCTATTTATGTTTTTTGGAAATGTTGAAAATCAATACTTTATTAAATTCACAAACTTGTTTAATTTGTTGAAGCATTTGTGTTTTTTTCTATCAGGAGCTTTGTTTTACATGTTATATAAGGAGAAAAAAAACAGAAGGTACATTGTGCTTTTAATACTTGCATTTGTTATCATTAACTTTAAGCTCATTCTAATAGATCTTGTGACAAGTATAATAATGTATGTATTGTTTTTTTGTTTTATTTATTTTCCTGATTTCCTGCGTTTTTTAGAAAAAAAAGCATTTGTAAAAATAGGTGTATCATCTTATTTTTTATATCTAATTCATGAATACATAGGTGTTGTCTTAATCAAAAATAACGTTAGCTTATTTTATCCGATAAGTTTTATTGCTCCAGTTTTAGTAATGATCTTTATAATAATTCTTAGCATTGTTTACACACAAAAAATAGAATTAAAACTGGGTAAGTATTTTAATGAACTTTTACTTAAAAAGAAGAATGCATAAAATAGCTGTAATTTGTAATTATCAATTGCTTCCGGAAAGAATAGGAGGTATGGATTATTTTTTCTGGGATTTTGATAAGAAATGCAAAGAAAACGGTATCGAGGTCGATTGGTTTTTTCCGAACCAATCAAATCATGGAGGATATTCAAATCTGACGATTCATTCTAATGAAAGTGAAAATGTAGAAAACAGTTTTTTATTATTTTGCCAACAAAACAAAATACAGTTTACTCATATTATCACTCATTTTGTAGAATTGTGTACACCATTTTTCTATCAGATAAAAAAAATGTCGAAAGCGAAAGTTATTGCTGTTGATCATAATCCGAGACCGTTGAATAGATATTCAGTTAAAAAAAGAATAAACAAAAGAGTAAAAGGAGTTTTGTTTTCAAGATATATAGATGTTTTTGTTGGTGTTTCTAATTATACAGTGAATGCTATTATAATCGATTTTGGAACTCATCTAAAACGTAAAACACAGATTATTTACAACGGTGTTATTTTCGATGCAATTTTAACCCGAAATAATAGAAATATTGTAAAACCAAGCTTTTTAGTAGCCTCGCATCTTCGGGAATCCAAAGGAATCCAGGATTTGATTGATGCAGTGAATGCACTTCCAAAAGATATAAAAGAAGAAATTCAAATCACCATTTATGGAGATGGTCCTTATAAGAAACAGTTAACAGAAAAAATTGCAAAATATGCGCTGGAGGATTGTTTTGTTTTTATGGGAAGCAAATCAAACTTAAACGAGATTTTTCATCAATACGATTACATGCTTCAGCCCACACACATGGAATGTTTTAGTTTGTCGATTTTAGAAAGTCTGGCAGCAAATGTTCCGGTGATAACAACCGATGTGGGTGGAAATACTGAAGTGGTTACATCTGGTGAAAATGGATTTATCTTTGAAGCAAAAAATATAAAGCAACTTACGGCAATTTTGGAAGATATTTATGTAGGCAA
Source organism: Flavobacterium hercynium (assembly GCF_002217285.1). Taxonomy (GTDB): domain Bacteria; phylum Bacteroidota; class Bacteroidia; order Flavobacteriales; family Flavobacteriaceae; genus Flavobacterium; species Flavobacterium hercynium. Next base: position 166,589 of record NZ_MUGW01000020.1, read on the forward strand.
CAAAAAGATATCTATTAATACAAGAGAATTAATTGCCAATTCCTTTTCTTTGCCGAAAATGATAGATAACCATTTCAGACTACTTAAAGAAGGAGTACATTAAATTAAAAATTTCATATACAACAGATGTTTTTTAACTCATTAGCATTTGCTATTTTCTTACCAATCGTTTTTTTTCTGTATTGGTTCGTTTTCAATAAAACTAAAAGCACCCAAAATGCTTTATTAATTATTGCCAGTTATTATTTCTACTCTTGTTGGGATTGGAGATTTCTATTTTTGTTAGTTTTCTCTACATTTCTGGATTATTATACCGGAATACAAATTGAAAAAGGAAAATCGGAAAATAGCAAAAAGTTTTGGTTCTGGCTTAGTATCATTGTTAATTTAGGATTTCTTGGCATTTTTAAATATTATAACTTTTTTGCTGCATCCTTCTCAGATTTACTAAACTCGGCAGGAATCAAAGCAAGTCCAATTTTATTAGATGTTATTTTACCGGTCGGTATATCATTTTATACTTTTCATGGACTATCTTATGTTATCGATATTTATTTGAAGCGTATAAAAGCAGAGTACAACTTTGTAGATTATTCTTTGTTTGTGAGTTATTTTCCGCTTTTAGTAGCGGGACCAATAGAAAGAGCAACTCACTTGTTGCCTCAGGTAAAAGTAAAACGAGAATTTGATTTTGAAAAAGCCAAAGAAGGAATCTATCAAATTGTTTGGGGATTAGTGAAAAAAGTAGTCATAGCAGATACCTGTGCTACTTATGCTAATGCAATTTTTGACAACTATACTTCTATGAATTCGTTTTCATTGATAATGGGGGCAGTCTATTTTGCATTCCAAATTTATGGTGATTTTTCAGGATACTCAGATATTGCTTTAGGTGTCTCAAAATTGTTTGGTTTAGACTTATTACGAAACTTTAATTATCCTTATTTTTCAAGAGACATTGCAGAATTCTGGCGTCGCTGGCATATTTCGCTTTCCTCCTGGTTTCGTGATTATCTATACATCCCATTAGGAGGAAGCAAGGGAGGATTAGGAATGAAAATCAGAAATACATTTATCATTTTTGTCGTTAGTGGATTTTGGCACGGTGCAAATTGGACATATATTGCGTGGGGATTTATTAATGCACTGTACTTTTTACCACTTTTATTATCCAATAGTAACCGAAATAATATGGATGCCATTCAGTTGAAGTTTAATATTGAATCTGTTAAAGTATTTTTAAGCATTTTAAGTACTTTTTTATTGACTTGCGTGGCATGGGTGTTTTTTAGAGCAAAAACCATATCAGATGCAGTTTCGTATTTGAAAAGAATAATGACTGATGGAGAGTTTAAATTTCAATATCTGGATAATGAACGTTACAGCTACGAGCTTCTGTTTATGATTGGAGTTTTCGTTTTGATAGAATGGAATAGCCGCAATAAAATAGAACCAATATCAGGAAAGAGAAGCATGATTAAATTAGCGTTGGTTATAGCATCAATAATTGCGTTTGGAACTTTTTCTGACTACAAAGAATTTATATATTTTCAGTTTTAATGAAACGTTTTTTAATTTATACAGCCAAAATAATTTTAATAGTAATGCTACTGGCATTTTTATTAGATGGAATATATACAGCAATTTTTATGCAATCTAGAAATAGAGGAAAAATTGAGACTGTTTTTAATTCTAAATCAGAAAAGTTTGATGTCGTAATTTTAGGTTCATCCCGTGCAAATAATCATTTTGTTTCTCAGAAGTTTGAAGATAATGGACTAAAAACTTTTAACTATGGAATGAGTGGAGGACATTTGTTTGAAGCATCTCTTTTACTTAAATTAATGATAGAAAGAAAATATGAAATCAAGAATGTCATTTTAGAAGCAGATTTAAATCTTTCTAACGATCATCAGGCAGATGGTATTTCATCAAAATATTTGCCTTATATTCATAATTCGGACGTAGTAAGAGAGCATTTTTCAACTCAGGATAATTTTAAAAGTTTGTATTATATTCCGTTTTATCGTTACATAAAATACGAGACCAGGATTGGCTTTAGAGAAACATTTTTTACCGCAGTACATAAAAAAACAAATGCTCTAGATAATTTAGGTTATTATCCTTTGAAAAAACATAGAAATGGTAATATGAAAAATAATATTGTTGCGCTTAATCCTTTAGTTCACAATAAGTATTATGAAGAAATAAAAAATTTTTGTGAAGCGAATAATATCAACTTTATTGCCGTAATGACACCAATGTGCTCTAATGTAAAAGGAATGAATTATTTTGACAAGGTAAAGAAAGCCTATCCTGAAATTTATAACTATGAAAATGTTGTGGTAGAGGATAAGTATTTTGCATCTTGCGGACATATGAATGATGCTGGCGCCAGAATTTTTACCGCCAGAATTTTAAAAGATTTCTTTAAGAAATAGAAAACATGAAAATAGCTTTTCTAACACCAGAATATCCGCACCTTAAAACAGGTAATTCAGGAGGTATTGGTACAAGTATAAAAAATTTGGCAATCGGACTTTTAACACAAGGTATTTCAGTTCGTGTTTTGGTGTACGGACAAAAAGAAGATGCTTTTTTTGACGATAATGGTATTCTTGTTCAACAAATAAAGAATGTAAAATTCAAAGGAATATCTTGGTTTTTGACCCGAAAAAAAATCGAAAATTTAATTAATGAATTATATTCAAATAAAGAAATAGATCTGGTTGAGGCTGTTGATTGGACAGGAATTACTTCGTTTATAAAACCGGATAATTGCCCAATAGTAATTCGTTTGCATGGCTCAGATACTTATTTTTGTCATCTGGATAAGCGCCCAGTTAAATGGATTAATAAGTTTCATGAAAAAAAAGCTTTAAAAAAAGCAGATGCTTTATTATCGGTAAGTAAGTTTACAGCCGAAACAACAAACACAGTTTTTGGTTTAAATAAAAGTTTTACTATTGTACCAAATCCGATTGATGTTGATTTATTTCAATCTAAGATTCAAAATCAGAATAATGAAAAAACAATATTATATTTTGGAAGTCTTATCCGTAAAAAAGGGCTTTTAGAATTACCATTGATTTTTAATAAAGTAGTAGAAAAAAATCCCGATGCTAAATTAATTTTAATTGGTAAAGACGTTCGGGATATTGTTTCCGGAAATGATTCGACTTGGCAAATGATGCAGGGATTGTTTTCAGATCAGGCGATTCAAAACGTAAAATATTTAGGTAGTGTTCCCTATACAGAAATAAAAGAAAAAATAGAACAAGCAACGGTTTGCGTGTTTCCTTCTTTAGCAGAAGCTTTCCCAGTTTCATGGTTAGAAGCTATGGCAATGCAAAAACCAATTGCAGCATCAAATATAGGATGGGCGGATGAGATGATAGATGATGGTGAAAATGGCTTTTTAGTACATCCGGAAGATCATGAAATTTTTGCTTCAAAAATTAATTTATTACTAGAAAATAAAAACTTAGCGGAACAAATGGGTCTATCGGCTAGAAATAAGGTGAAAATGTATTTTGATATAGAAGTTTTGGCCAAAAAAAATATCGAGTTTTACAAAAAACAAATAATAACTAAGCTTTGATTGTAGTAGTATATCATAATAATAAAAGAGTTACAAACATTTCTTTAGAAAGAGATGAAGTTTTGTCCTTCAATAAAAATTTTGCTATTGCCTCAGTTTTAACAGATTTAGCTATACAATATCCAACATCAAAAATAATTTGGTGTCATGAAGATTATAAGTCAATATTAAATTTAGAAGAAATACGAGAACTACATCATCATAACAAGATAATGCTATCTTATAAACCTGGTAGTTTTAATTTTTTGCCTAAACAAATTGGTTACGTTGAAGATTCTCTTTTTGTTAATATTAATAAAGATGTATCATATCCTACATGGCAAATGAGTAGTATGGTTGGTGTTATTCATGCAACTGTACTGCTAGCATTATATAATAAAATAAAGCTTGATTCCAAATTTGAATATTATTTGAATTCACTTGCTAAAGTTTGTCAGCCTTTAGGGTTGTTATGCTATTCTGAACCAAAATTAATAAAAGAAAAGATTTCTTTTTATAATAAAAAATCTTCAAGTTTTGCACTTTTCAAATTTGTTAAACAACATTACAAGACTAGATGGATCTTTTTACTCTTTTTGAACTTAGTTATTTACGAATTTAAATTCCCTTTTTTGTCATTTGTGTACGGTTGTTTTTTTAAAAATAGAAATAATAGAAATATAAATTTAGATAATGTTGTATTTAACTCTTCGGATGATGAGAGTTATGATTTAAAAACGATTGACGTAGTAATTCCTACGATTGGTAGAAAGAAATATTTACATAATGTTTTAAAAGATTTATCACAGCAGACACATTTACCAAAAAACGTGATAATTGTAGAGCAAAATCCTTTCCTAAAGTCTATATCAGAACTTGATTATATAACATCAGAAAGTTGGCCCTTCAAAATAAAACACATTTTTATTAATAAATCTGGAGCTTGTAATGCAAGAAATTTGGCTTTAGACGAAATTGAAAGCGAGTGGATTTTTTTTGCTGATGATGACATTAGATTTGATAATTCTTTTATAAGAGAGGCATCTGTATTAATGTCTAAGTATGAAAGTAAAGCAGTTACTTTTAGCTGTTTACAGAAAAATGAAAAAGTGTTTTATAAAGAAATATTTCAATGGACTACTTTTGGCTCAGGCTGTAGTATCGTTAAAAGTGAAATAGTTAAAAATATTCGCTTTGATATTAAATATGAATTTGGATTTGGTGAAGATTCGGATTTTGGAATGCAAATTAGAAATATGGGAAATGATGTTTTATATTTTCCATCCCCAGAGATTTTGCATTTAAAGGCACCAATAGGCGGTTTCAGAACAAAACCTGATTTACTTTGGAATAATGATGAAATTAAACCAAAGCCTTCCCCGATGGTTATGCTTTACAAAATCAAGCATGAAACGGAACAGCAACTTAGAGGGTATAAAGTAATTTTGTTTTTTAAATTTTATAGCAAACAGTCTATTAAAAATCCTATAAAGTACTTTTTAAATTTTCGCAAAGAATGGAAACAGAGTGTCTATTGGGCTAATTATCTTAATCAATAAACATGAAGTTTTCCTTAATAATTTGTACGTATATGCGGCCTGAACCGTTGCTAAAATTATTGCAATCAGTTCAGCAGCAAAGCCTATATCCTAATGAGGTATTAATTGTTGACGGATCATTAGATAATGAAACGGAATTGGTTTTGAAAGATAATCAATTCAATCATTTAGAATATTTTTTGGTAGAGGATCAAGATCGTGGATTGACCAAACAAAGAAATTTCGGTATTAATAAAGTAAATGAAACTACAGAAATTGTTTGTTTTCTTGACGATGATACAGTTTTAGAAAGTGATTATTTTGAAAATTTACTGCATACTTACAATGTATTTCCTCAAGCATTAGGAGTAGGAGGTTACATTTGCAACGAAACGAAATGGGATAAAGTACCAGATAATTATACTGCAAAAGATAATGAGTTTTATTTTGATGGGTGGAAGCGTAAAGATGGAAGCCGATTTATTTTGAGAAAAAAACTGAAGCTGGATAGCAATTGTCCACCAGGTTTCTCGCCCTTGTTTTCGCACGGAAGAAGTGTTGGTTTTTTACCACCAAGTGAAAAGACATACGAAGTAGAGCAATTAATGGGCGGTGTTTCCTCTTTTAGAAGATCTGTTTTTAAAGACTTTTCATTTTCAACCTATTTTGAAGGTTATGGATTGTATGAAGATGCAGATTTTACATTGAGGCTTGCAAAAACAGGAAAACTATATCTTAACACTAAAGCTAGATTAAATCATTTTCATGCTGCATCAGGAAGACCAAATCAGTATAAGTATGGAAAAATGGTAGTGCGAAATGGTTGGTATGTCTGGAAGGTTAAAAACCCGAAACCAAATTTAAAAGCCCGAATCAAATGGCATTCAATTACAATATTATTAACGTTAATACGATTTAGTAATACGCTTACATCAAAAAATAAAAAAGCATCTTTTACAGAAGCAGTAGGAAGAACAATAGGATGGTGGAGTTTGTTTTTTAATAAACCAAAGCCAAAACAAAACAGATAAATGAAATTTGCCATAATTACGCATGTTGTCCATATTAAAGATAACAATCATTATTTAGGTTACGCCCCTTATGTGCGTGAAATGAATATTTGGTTAAAGTATGTAGACGATGTAATTATTGTTGGACCAGTAGAAAAAAAGGCTCCAAGTACAATTGATATTGCATATGAGCATGATAAAGTTCATTTTAGAAAAATACCTAATATAAGTTTTACAAGTATTAAAAATATTTTCATTTCATTGTTTAAATTACCAGTCATTTTGTGGCAAATATTTTGGGCTATGAAAAGCGCTGATCATGTTCATTTGCGTTGTCCGGGAAATATTGGATTGCTAGGTTGTTTCGTTCAGATCTTATTTCCATCAAAAATAAAAACAGCTAAATACGCAGGGAATTGGGATCCAAAAAGCAAACAACCTTGGACATACAAATTGCAAAAGTATATTTTGAACAACACATTCCTGACAAGAAATATGCAGGTTTTGGTTTATGGCAATTGGGAAAATCAATCAAAAAATGTAAAATCTTTTTTTACTGCAACTTATTCTGATGACGAAAAGAAAAGTATTGAGAAATCAAATTATGATGTAACGGAATTCATTTTTGTTGGAAGTCTGGTTCAAGGTAAAAATCCGTTATATGCTATTCAATTAGTTGAAGGCTTAATTAAAAAAGAAAAAAGTGTAGTCCTGAATATATACGGAGAAGGAATTGAAAGAGAAGCTTTAGAAAATTATATTGAGAAGAATCAACTAGAAAGATTTGTTTTTTTGCAAGGAAATCAGACTTTAGAAACAGTTAAAAACGCTTATCAAAAAAGTCACTTTGTTGTTTTACCTTCAAAAAGTGAAGGTTGGCCAAAAGCAGTTGCCGAAGGAATGTTTTGGTCTTGCATACCAGTTGCTACATCAGTTTCTTGCTTACCTTACATGCTGGATTATGGTAATAGAGGAATTTTATTAACGATGAATCTGGAGCAAGATCTACGTCAGATAGACGAAATACTTATTAATAAAGACAATTTAGTTGCCAAAAGTAAATTAGCAAAAGAATGGTCACAACAATACACGACAGATGTTTTTGAATCTGAAATTAAAAAATTAGTTTCGAAATGAGAGTTGTACAAATTATAGATTCTTTAGAAGCTGGTGGGGCTGAACGAATGGCAGTTAATTATGCCAATGCGCTTGTAAATAAAATAGAATTTTCAGGTTTAATTGCGACCAGAAAAGAAGGAGCCTTGAAAAATAAAATTGATTCAGGGGTTTCTTATTTATTTTTAGAAAAAAAGAAAAGTATTGATTTTAAAGCCATTTTTAAATTAAGGAGCTATATCAAAGTAAATAAAATTGATATTATTCACGCTCACAGTTCTTCTTTTTTTATTGCAGTTCTGGTAAAATTAACCTTTCCTCGAATAAAAATAATTTGGCACGATCATTATGGAAGTCGGGCTAATGAAACAAAAGAGAAGAATAAAGTTTTGATTTCTTTATCTGCTTTTTTCTCTTCTATTTTGGTGGTTAATCTTCAGCTAGAAGAATGGAGTAGAAAGTACATGAAATGTTCAAGCATAAGCTTTATTCCTAATTTTGCAGCTTCAGAAAAACAGACAGAGCAAATCACAAAATTGAAAGGTGAAGATGGTAAAAGAATAGTTTTTTTAGCTAATTTAAAAAATCCTAAAAATCATATTTTGGTTCTTAAATCTTTTTCAGAATTAAATTTGTACAAATCGGGTTGGAGCCTTCACTTAATAGGCAGAGATTACGAAGATTCCTATTCTAAAACCTTAAAAGATTTTATAAAATCAAATTCGCTGCTGGATCATATTCATTTGTATGGCGCAAAAGAAGATGTAAAATTTATTTTATCGCAAGCTTCTATTGGAATTTTAGCATCAACAGAAGAAGGATTTCCAGTAACTTTGCTTGAATATGCATTGGCCAATTTAGCAGTAGTTTCTACAAACGTTGGTTATTGCTCGACAGTGATTCAAAATAATAGTAACGGATTATTGTTCAATCCACTTTCCGATAAGCAGATTAACAATCAGTTGAAAAAAATTACTGAAGATGATTCGCTTGTAAAAACGCTAGCTGCTAATTTCAAAAAATCAGTTTTAAATAATTACTCAGAAGAAATCATAATAGAACAATTAATTTTGGCGTATAAAAACAGTAAATAATGAAAACCTTTAAATTGTCTTATACGTATATTGTTATAATTCATGGCTTAATTGCTTTGGCTGTTTTTGTATTACCACTTTTGTCTAAGTTAATTGCATTATTAATTCCGATTATAGGTTTTTATATTGTCTATAAAAACGAGAATAAGAACAATGAAGTTATTTTAGTTGCAGCTTATCTTGTTGGTATTGAGGTTTTTTTAAGGATGACAGGAGGAAACCTTAATAACGAGTATGTAAAACTTACTGTTATATTCTTTATGTTTTTAGGCATGGTGTACAGTAATTTTGCAACCAATGCATTTATTTATTGGTTCTTTCTGATTTTGCTAATTCCTGGTGTTTTAGTTACCGCTACAGAGATCAATGTAGATGTAGACGTTAAAAAGTCTTTAGTTTTTAATTTATCAGGTCCCGTTTGTCTAGCAATTAGTGCGATTTATATGTTTAAGAGGAAAGTTCTTTTTACAGATTTGCAAAATATAATGGTAGCTATGGGATTACCTATATTTACAACGGCGACTTATTTGTTTTTATATAATCCAAGTGTGAGAGATGTAGTAACCGGAACGCAATCTAATTTTGAGACTTCCGGAGGTTTTGGCCCCAATCAGGTCTCAACAATTTTGGGTTTAGGAATATTTATTTTTTTTACACAATTGATTTTATTCTCTAAAACAAAAGTAGCAATGTTTTTAAACGGAATAATGTTGTTGTTTATTAGTTATCGTGGAATTGTAACTTTTTCGAGAGGAGGAGTTATCACTGCGATTATAATGATTGGCTGTTTGCTGTTTTTATTGTATTATTTTTCGAATGATAAAGGAAAAGGGAAATTTACTTTAGTTTTTATTTTAACCGCTTTAATGGGACTAGGAACCTGGACCTACAGTTCTATCCAGACGAGAGGATTAATTGAAAAACGATATGCCAATCAGGATGCTGCAGGAAGAACAAAAAAGGATCGTTTAGGTGGTCGTGAAGAAATTATGGATTCTGAGATAGCATTATTTTTAGATAATCCAGTAATGGGAGCAGGAGCAGGAATGGGAAAAAATATTCGAAAAGTATCTTCGGGTATGGATGTTGCCTCTCATAACGAAATAACGCGGATGTTAAGTGAACACGGAATCTTTGGAATCTTAGGATTGATTCTGCTTTTTTTAACTCCCATCATATTTTACATTTACAATAAACAACATTTATATTTTTTATCGTTTTATGTATTTTGGCTTTTAACTATAAATCATGCTGCTATGCGAACCGCTGCCCCCGCGTTTGTCTATGCTTTGATGCTACTATTAGTAGAAGTTAAAATTCCGGAAAAAGTAAAAGAAGCAACAGATTAAGAATTTATAATACATTTGCCAAATTAAAATACCTAAAACCTACCTAACCAATGTTTCTAAAAAAGAAAATTCATTTCGAAATTTCGGAGAGAAAAGTTCTGCTTCATATTTTTGATGCAATTTTTGTTATCTCGGCATTGCATTTACTGAGTAATATTGTCCATTTTCAATACTTCAAATTTTCATCAGCAAATTTTTATTGGGAAATAGTTTTAGTTCTATATATTTATATGTTTGGTTCTATTTTCGAAATGTATAATTTACAAGTTGCCAGTAATCAGTTTCAAGTTTTAAAAAGCACTGTTTTTACCGCTACAACAACTGTTTTTTTCTATATTTTAACGCCTATTATAGCGCCTGGATTACCAGAAAAGCGTCTTTCTATAGTTATATTTTATTTTGGAGTTCTATGTTCCTTATTAGCCTGGCGTTATATCTATGTATACTTTTTGGCGACGCACCGTTTTGTACAAAATGTAGTTTTAATTTGTGATCAAAATGAGGTGGAGGAATTAGTATTAGGCCTTGAGAATGTCGATCCTCATTATAAAATAATTGGTTTTGTAAATTCAGATTCTGTTTCAGAAAGAAATATTGATTTTCAGTATGTAAAAGAAATACAAAAAGAAGAATTAAAAGATTTTGTGATACAAAATAATGTGGCAGAAATTGTAATCGCCTCTCAAAAGACAGATGGAATTACACCTGATTTGTATCAACAACTACTTCATTTGTTAGAGCTGGGTAATATAATCAGAGAGTATACACAAGTTTACGAGAGTAAAACCCAACGTATACCGGTACATTATATCTCCAGAGATTTTTACAGATTTTTCCCTTTTAGCAGAAGTAACAATAATAAATTGTACCTGCTTTTAATTCGTATTCTCGAATATTTTTTCTCATTCTTGGGGTTATTATTTTGCGTTGTTTTTATACCATTTATTTATATTGGAAATTTTATAGGCAATAAGGGAAGTTTGTTTTACACACAGGAGAGAGTGGGTAAAAACGGAGTGGTGTTTGAAATATATAAATTTAGGTCGATGGTTCAGAATTCTGAAGCAAACGGAATTGTTTTTGCCACTTCAGGAGATAAACGGATCACTCCATTTGGGCGTTTTATGCGAAAAACAAGGATAGATGAGCTGCCACAGTTTTTTAATGTTTTAAAGGGAGATATGGCAGTAATAGGGCCTAGACCTGAACGTCCGTTCTTTGTGAATGAAATTGCTCAAATAATGCCTTTTTATGAAACACGACACGTTATTAAGCCAGGTCTTACGGGTTGGGCACAAGTAAACTATTCTTATGGAGAATCTATAGAAGAAAGTTTAATAAAACTACAGTACGATCTATACTACATCAAACATAGAAGTGTTTTCCTTGATTTGAGTATTACTTTTAAAACGATAACAACCATCTTGTTTTACCGAGGTCAATAAAGCCTAGATAATAATTGGAATACGTTTTTTATTTCGAATAGCAACACGCACCAAAACAAAACCACTTGTAATAATAATTGGCAGGACAATTACAAAATGAGCTTTGTTAATCATAACAAAAATGTACGCTACCAAAAACAAAAGATGCAGAAGAGCAAATCGGTAAGTCCATCTCTTATTATTGGCGATTGATAGAAAAATCAAAATCAGTAAAAGCGGACTGAATAAAAGTACATTATAGTTCATTGCTAGTTCCTGATGGAAAGAATAGAAACCAACACCAACAAAAAACACTCCCATTAAAGATAAGATCAAAAGGTAAATTTTGTCTACTAATTTATTATGTGCCAATACTACAAAACCAAGCAAGATTAAATAGGTGTAAATATTATTCCACCAAGATGTTGGAGTTTCTTTTTCAAAAAGTAATAATGTTTTCGTTTTCCCAGCTAATGGTTTATTTTGATAAGTAGTCTCTTCAAGGCTGTTTTTTAAGTCAAAAGGCAAAAAGATACTTGTGCCTAACTGATCTACTTTTGTACCAAAAATAATGCTTGTTCCTAACTTTTCATAGAAATGACCATCGAAGTAAGGATATAAAATGGATCTATACGTTATATCAGTATCATGTTTTTTTGCAATTACCTTTCCCTTTAAACTTGTGTTAATCACATCGACTACCATCGAAGTGCAATTTTTGTCAATAAATTTATAAGTGTAATAACGATTGTCAGAGAATAAGGTCGTGTTTAATTGATCAAAAAGCTTTTGTTTTAATTCAGGAGAAATAAGCAGTTCCTGTTCAAAAACACTTCTTCTTTCACTAGTGTAATTATCTAAAAATTCCGCAAAAGAAATTGCAGATACAAAATATTGTAAATCTCCTTTTGCAAATTTCGCAACAAAATTAGGAGTTCTAAAATCGAAATTTCCATAATTATAAGCAATGTCAAGATTGTTAACAGGATCAAGAACTCTTATAGCTGTGTGGCCAAAAAAAGTGTAACTTTCATTTCCCAGTCCACAAGTAATAACACTGATTTTTGCCTCTTTTGATAAAGGTACATTTTGACTAAAACCAAAAAAACTTAGTAATAATAAACTAAAAAGTGTTGTTTTGAAAAGGACATTTTTCATGATTTAAAATTTTAAGAAGTGTAGTGGTTGTGTAAATATTATCTAAAGATACCTAAATCTACTTTCAAAGAAAAAATATTTGAGTACAAAGCGGTACTTTGGTTGCCTAAGTCAGTCAGAGCGTAGTCAATCTGAATACCTTTGTACTTGAATCCTAAACCAATATTTGGTTGGAAATTAATTTTCTCTGTATTGTCTAACTGCATCACATTCTGAAAATTTCCTGCACCTGCTCTTAAAAATACAAGATCATTATAACCAAATTCAAAACCAACAGCCGGATCAATACTTACTACTTTTGAAGAAATGATATCATTGGTTTGTTCAAAGCGCATATTCAGATTAGTAGCAACCAGAAGGCTATAATCAGCATGAAAATCGAATTTCTTTGAAACACCTAATTGTGCTTTCGGTAAAGTAATTTCAGTGCTTTCCGGTAATTCATTATTTTCTCCCGGAATAGCATCAGCAATTTTTTGATATTCTTCTTCATTAATATTCCAAACGTTGTATGTTGTCGTGATGTCACGAAGCATCAAACCAAATTTCCAGTCATTGCGTTCAAATTGAAGACCAAAATCAAAACCGAATCCCCAGGAGTTAGCAAACTTACCAATAACGCGGCGAATAACTTTAGCATTCAAACCATATTGAAATCCTTCAACAGGCAGTTTTCGGGCATAGGAAAACGTAAAACCATAATCAGCGGTGGAGAATAAACTAATTCGGTTGTAATCGATATTTCCTTGGTTGTCGATCAATTGTGTAGTGTCCATGATATCGTCAACTCCAAATCGAATCATCGAAATTCCCCAGGCACTATTGTCATCAATTGGACTTGCGTATCCTATATAATCGTATTGTGCAATATTGGCAAAATAACTAGCATGCATCAATGAGATCTGATGATCTTCAAGATGTGTCAGACCGGCAGGATTCCAGTAAACAGAATTCACATCTTTTGTAGAAGCCACCACCGCACTAGACATACCTAACGCAGCAGCATCAACACCAATATTCATAAACTCATTCGAATATTTTCGAACAGCTTGCGCATATTGTGCTGTGTAACTCCAAAATAATAATAGCAGTAAAAGCTTCTTCAACGGATTTTGTTTAGCAAACCGAAGTCTGTTTTAATTTTCATCAAAAATATAATATTTTACCCATCTAATTTCTTCCTTTTGATAATTATTGCGAAAGTCAGAACCACTAAATAAAAAACTCTTGCTAAAACGCAGAGAACATAGAGTTATTATACTAAATTTGTTGCTTAAGATTATCAAAATTATAAATCATGAATATTAAAAAGCACATTCCAAATTTAATTACATTAATTAATCTTTTTTGTGGCTGTATTGCCATTGTTTTTGTTTCACAAGGCGATTTTTTAATGGCTTTTTACATGGTTTGCTTAGGAATCTTTTTTGATTTTTTTGATGGTTTCTTTGCAAGATTATTCAAAGTTTCGAGCCCACTTGGTTTGCAATTAGATTCTTTGGCTGATATGGTTACCAGCGGAGTAGTTCCGGGATATGTAATGTTTAGTCTGTTTTCAAAAGGAGCAAATCCTCATGAAGTTATTGGATCAGTTTTTATTCCATTAGTCGGTTTTATCGTTACGTTAGGTTCTTGTTATAGATTAGCAAATTTCAATATTGACACCCGCCAAACCGATTCATTTATTGGTTTGCCAACACCGGCAAATGCTTTGTTTATTTTAAGTTTGCCATTGGTTATTGAATTTTCGGATTCTTTATTGATATTCGAAATTTTGTCCAATCATTGGGTTTTATTAGGTATAACATTATGTAGTGCTTACATTTTGAATGCTGAAATTCCATTGTTTTCTTTGAAAATTAAAAAGTTCAATCTAAAGGATAATGTGTTGCAAGTAGTGTTTTTATTCGTTTGTATTGTTTTGGTACTGTTACTTCAGTATATCGCAATTCCTTTAATAATTATTTTTTACGTGTTATTGTCAGTTGTGAATAATATGTTTTTGAAAAAGTAGTTTTATTCGAATGGCAAGAAGAACGACTAGAAAAGCCAAACAAGGCAGATCTTTTTTTAGCAGCGTATTTCGCTTTATTTTTTACACTTTTTTAATAGCCTTTTTTCTGGTTACGATTTATCATTATCGTGCCGGACTTGCCTATTATCTGGGTTTTAATTCAGATAAGGTTTTAGAAGAAGATGAGGTAGACAAACATCTTTCTGATGTTAGAAATATTAAAGTGCTTGAAAATCACAAAGGAAAAGTGGTTGGTATTGATGTTTCTGAATTTCAAGGTAAAATCGATTGGGATGAAATCTCGATTTTAGAAGAAAAATATCCAGTACAATTTGTATTCATACGTGCAACAGCAGGTAATGATCGTGTTGATCGAAAATTTAAACGCAACTGGGACGAAGCTAAAAAGAAAAAGATAATGCGTGGCGCTTATCATTATTACCGTCCAAATGAAAATTCTATTGAACAGGCTAATCTTTTTATAAAAACAGTAAAATTGCAAACAGGAGATTTACCGCCTGTTTTAGATATTGAAAAATTACCTAAAAATCAGTCATTAGATAGTTTGAAAAAGGGACTAAAAAGATGGTTGGTTAAAATTGAGGCACATTATCAGGTTCGCCCGATTATTTATACAGGAGAAAGTTATTACGATGATTTTTTGAAAGAAGAATTCGGAGAATATCTATTCTGGATTGCCAATTATAATTTCTACAGAGAAAAAATTGAAGAAGATTGGCTTTTCTGGCAATTTACAGAGAAAGCATCTTTGCCGGGAATAAAAAATCGTGTTGACGTAAATATTTATAATGGCGATATAGAGCAATTGCAGTTTATCACTGTCGAATAGTTTTTTAGATTGGTCAGTGTTCAGTTTTTTTAGTGTTCAGTTTTAGTAGAACTCTATAAAGTGGTCAGTGTTCAGCTCTTTACTGTTCAGTTTTTAGTATTGCTATATAAAAAGTGTTCAGTATTCAGTTTGTTTAGTAATCAGTTTTTAACTGAACACTATCAAGCTGAACACTGAACACTAAAAAAAACTGAACACTAAAATTCTAATTTCTTTTTACGTAATTCGAAATTTTGTCCAAGGTAAACACGACGTACCATTTCGTCCTCTACTAATTCTTCAGGAACTCCCGCTTTTAGAATTCCTCCTTCAAACATTAAGTACGTTTTATCAGTAATAGCAAGGGTTTCTTGTACGTTGTGATCCGTAATTAAAATTCCGATATTTTTATTTTTTAGCTGCGCAACAATTCTTTGAATATCCTCAACCGCAACAGGGTCAACTCCTGCAAAAGGTTCGTCTAGCAGAATAAATTTAGGGTCAGTAGCCAAGGCACGTGCAATTTCAGTACGACGACGCTCACCTCCAGAAAGTAAATCTCCTCTGTTGGTACGAATATGTTCTAAGCTAAATTCTTCAATTAAACTTTCCATTTTAGCAATTTGCTGCTCTTTAGAAAGCTTTGTCAATTGCAAAACGCTCAAGATATTATCTTCGATACTTAGTTTTCTAAAAACAGAAGCTTCCTGTGCTAAATACCCAATACCTTGTTGTGCACGTTTGTACATCGGATAATCGGTAATATTTAAGTCGTCAAGATAAATGTTTCCTGAGTTTGGTTTTACCAAGCCTACGATCATGTAAAATGAAGTCGTTTTCCCGGCACCATTTGGTCCCAAAAGTCCAACAATTTCACCTTGATTTACTTCAACAGAAATTCCTTTTACAACACTGCGGCCTTTGTAAGTTTTGATTAAATTATCGGCTCTTAGCTTCATTTAGTTCAATTAGATAATTAGATAATTAGAAAATGAGATAATTGGAAAAACTAACTCACATTCAATTTTATAATTTTATTTGAAAGGCAAAATAAATGTAAAATAATCAATTCGATAAATCAATTAACAAATTATTGCGTTTTCAAAATTTAGAATTTGTGCTTAAAAAATTAAATAATCAGAGCATTTCGAGAAATTATCTAATTATCAAATTGACACATTTTGTAATTATTTTTCGGCTTCTTCCAGTGCTTCCCAGAATTCGTATGCTCTGCGTAAATGTGGCACTACAATTGTTCCTCCAACCAAAGTTGCAATTCCCATCGCTTCCATCATTTCCTCTTTGGTAACACCTTCTTTATGACTTGTTTCTAGATGATATTTTACACAATCATCGCAACGTAAAACAGCTGATGCAACTAGTCCTAAAAGTTCTTTTGTTTTTACATCCAAAGCACCTGCAGCATACGCATTGGTGTCCAGATTAAAAATTCGCTTTACAATTTTGTTATTGTCAGCGAGTAATTTTTCGTTCATTTTAGAACGGTAGTCGTTAAATTCTTGTATGATATCAGACATTATTTTCTTTCAATTTATTTTTATAAACAATCCTTGAAATAAGGATACTTAACTCGTAAATAATCAACATTGGAATCGCTACAATGGTTTGACTCACAACATCTGGAGGTGTTACAATCGCAGCTACAATCAAAATAATAACTACAGCATATTTCCAATACTTTCTTAAAAAATCAGGAGTAACTAATCCTAGCTTAGTTAAGAAGTAAATAATAATTGGCAATTCAAAAAACAATCCGCTGGCAATAATACTTGTTTTTACCATTCCCATGTAAGAGTCTAGAGTAAATTGATTCTTTACTACATCACTCACAGAGAAAGTAGCAACGAAATTTACAGACATCGGAATTACAACGTAATAACCAAATAAAACCCCTAAAAAGAAAAGGATAGAAGATGTCGAAATAAAGATTTTAGCATTTTTTCTCTCTTTCTCATATAATGCAGGGCTAATGAACTTCCATAACTCCCATAAAATATAGGGAAAACTCAAAATGAAACCAGCAAGAATACACATCCATACGAAGATGTTTACCTGACCTTCCATTTCAGTATTTTGAATAATGAAATTTAATTCTGTAATACAAATACTGTCCGCGAATCCTAACTGATGTGATAAATCACAAAACCATTGATAGGTGAAAAACGTAGGTCTTGTTGGGCCTAATATAACATCATCAAATAAATAATCACTGATAAAGTATGTTGCAAAAGCCATTATCAATATAGCAATTGTGCTTCTTACTAATAGCCATCTTAATTCTTCAAGATGATCTAAAAACGACATTTCGTTTAGGTTTTTCTTTGCCATTATACAATTCCCTCTTTTAAAATGTCATGTAAATGTAAAACGCCTTTGTAGGTTCCGTTGTCAGAAACGATTAATTGCGTAATCGAAAAATCTTCTAAAATATTCAGAGCATCAACAGCCATAGTGTCTGAGGATACCAGTTTCGGATTTTTAGTCATAATATCTTTAGCTGTTAAATCTGCAATTGAATCTCTGTCGTTTAGCATTCTTCTAATGTCTCCATCAGTAATAATACCAATAATTTTGTCGTTTTCTACAACGGCTGTTACGCCTAATCTTTTCTCCGATATCTCAAAAATCACTTTTTTAACCGATGTGTCAGGAGATACAGTTGGTTTTAATGAATTTTCGATCATGTCTTGTACACGAAGTAATAATTTTTTACCTAAAGCTCCACCCGGATGATAAATAGCAAAATCTTCAGGTTTGAAATCGCGCATTTCCATAAGGCAAACCGCAAGAGCATCACCCATAACAAGTTGTGCTGTGGTACTATTTGTTGGTGCTAAATTTATAGGGCAGGCTTCTGAATCAACAGTAGTATTTAAAACATAGTCAGAACCTTTAGCTAAGAAGGAAGTAATATTTCCGGTCATACCGATCAAAATATTTCCAAAACGTTTTAATAACGGAACTAAAACTTTTATCTCAGGACTGTTTCCGCTTTTAGAAATACAAATAATAATATCATCATTTTGTATCATTCCTAAGTCACCATGAATAGCTTCTGACGCGTGCAAAAACATAGAAGGAGTTCCGGTAGAGTTAAAAGTAGCCACCATTTTTTGAGCAATGATCGCGCTTTTTCCAATGCCCGTAACGATCAGTCGGCCTTTGGTTTCATAAATGCGTTGTACAGCATCGTAAAAATTTTCATCTAAGAAATCAATCAGCTTTGTAATGGCTTCACTCTCAGAGAGTATTGTTTTTTTGGCAATAGCCAATATATTTTCTTTTGTAATCAAAACAGATAATTTATAAATTTGTATGTATAAAAGAAAGTTGTATCTTTATGTGTTGCAAATTTATACAAAATATCCCTTAATCTAAAGAATGAATTCAAACGAAATTGAAATACACAAGGAATTAAAGAAGTATTTCGGCTTTAGCCAATTTAAAGGCTTGCAAGAGCAGGTAATTACAAGTATTTTAGGAAAGACGAATACTTTTGTAATTATGCCAACCGGCGGAGGAAAGTCTCTTTGTTATCAATTACCCGCTTTAATTCAGGATGGAACTGCAATTGTAGTTTCTCCTCTTATTGCTTTGATGAAAAATCAGGTCGATGCTATTCGAAGTCTTTCTTCGGAAAACGGAATTGCGCATGTACTGAATTCTTCACTTACCAAGACAGAAATTGCTCAGGTTAAAAAAGACATCTCGTCCGGATTAACCAAGCTTCTTTATGTAGCACCGGAATCTTTGACTAAAGAGGAATATGTTGCTTTTTTGCAAAGTGTTTCTATTTCATTTGTCGCTATTGATGAGGCGCACTGTATTTCAGAATGGGGGCATGATTTCAGACCGGAATACCGAAATCTGAAAAACATCATCAAACAATTGGGGCAAGTTCCAATCATTGGTCTTACTGCAACTGCAACACCAAAAGTTCAGGAAGATATTCTTAAAAACCTGGACATGTCAGATGCTAATACTTTTAAGGCATCTTTCAATAGACCCAACTTATACTACGAAGTTCGTACAAAAACTAAAAATATAGAATCGGATATTATTCGATTCATCAAACAACACAAAGGTAAATCAGGTATTATTTATTGCTTAAGCCGTAAAAAAGTAGAATCGATTGCCGAAGTTTTACAAGTTAACGGAATCAGTGCTGTTCCTTATCATGCAGGTTTAGATGCCAAAACCCGCGCCAAACATCAGGATATGTTTCTGATGGAAGACGTAGATGTAGTTGTGGCTACAATTGCCTTCGGGATGGGAATCGATAAGCCGGACGTTCGTTTTGTAATTCACCATGATATTCCAAAATCGCTTGAAAGCTATTATCAGGAAACCGGTCGCGCAGGACGTGATGGAGGAGAAGGACATTGTTTAGCTTACTATTCCTATAAAGATGTAGAAAAGCTGGAGAAATTCATGTCTGGGAAACCTGTAGCAGAACAAGAAATTGGTTTTGCATTGTTGCAGGAAGTTGTTGCTTACGCCGAAACTTCAATGTCGCGCCGTAAATTTCTATTGCATTATTTCGGGGAAGAATACGACAGTGAAAATGGTGAAGGTGCAGATATGGACGATAATGTTCGTAATCCAAAGAATAAAATTGAAGCCAAAGATCAGGCTGTTAAATTGCTTGAAATTGTTCGAGATACCAAACATATTTACAAATCAAAAGAAATTGTTTATACTTTAATTGGTCGTATAAACGCTGTGATTAAAGCACATAAAACAGATATACAGCCATTCTTTGGATCTGGTTCAGATCATGATGAAAAGTATTGGATGGCATTACTGCGCCAAGTTCTGGTTTCAGGCTATTTGTCTAAAGATATTGAAACGTATGGTGTGGTGAAAATTACACAGGAAGGTTTGAATTTTATCAAAAATCCGGTTTCGTTTATGATGTCAGAAGATCATGAATATAGCGAATCTGAAGATGAAGCAATCGTAACCGCATCAAAATCTTCTGCAACGGCAGATGAAGCTTTAATGGGAATGTTGCGAGAACTGCGTAAAAAAGTAGCTAAAAAATTAGGTGTTCCTCCTTTTGTAGTTTTTCAGGATCCATCTCTTGAAGACATGGCTTTGAAATATCCAATTACTTTACAGGAATTGTATAATATTCATGGTGTTGGTGAAGGGAAAGCAAAAAAATACGGTGCCGATTTTGTTACATTGATTAGCCGTTATGTCGAGGATAACGATATCATTCGTCCGGACGATTTAGTTGTAAAATCTACAGGAGTAAATTCAGCCAACAAATTATACATCATTCAAAACATAGATCGAAAATTACCTTTGAGCGATATAGCTTCTGCAAAAGGACTTTCTATGGATGCTCTGATCAAAGAAATGGAAATGATTGTTTATGCAGGAACGAAGCTAAATATCAAATATTGGCTTGATGATATGCTTGATGATGATCAGCAGGAAGAAATTCACGATTATTTCATGGAATCAGAATCAGATAAAATCGAAGACGCTCTTAAAGAATTCGATGGCGATTACGATATTGATGAATTGCGTTTAATGCGTATTAAATTTATTAGCGAGGTGGCTAATTGAATCTTAAAGTCGAAAGTCATAAAGTCCAAAAGAGCTTTGAGTGCAAACTTTACAGCTTTCGACTTTATAACTTTAAGACTTAAGAAGGTTCATAGATTTCCCCGCGATGCGGTTTCAAAGCATCCCTTACCTGAATCATATTTTCATCGGTTACTACCATAAAGGCGATGGCATACATGTCGTCTATGATTTTATGCCCCGTAATATTTAACGGAAATTTTTCGATAGCGATATATTCTTTCAAATGAATTTCGTGGTGTTCAGCAGTTTTTGCAGCGGCAGGACCTCGGAAATCCCAAATTAGTTTTATTTTTCTGGACATTATTTTTTAGGTACAAAGATTGTGAGGTACAAAGGTACAAAGTCTATTTTGAAAATAGTTTTGCATATAGTAATTAATTATATTGTATATACGGTATATATAGTATATTTTTGTGTAAAATTTATTGAGAATGAGAAAGTTGATAGATATAGATGAAAAGACCCTGACAAAATTGAAAGTGATTTCGATATTTGAGAAAACCAGTGTTAAAGGATTAATAGAAAATGCAGTGCAGATTTATTTAAAAAGTATTCAGACCAATCAGTTTAATAATTTGTCAGACGAAGAAAAAGAAGATTTAGGATTGTTGATGTTGATGCAGGAAGTTGATAGAAAGGATAAAGTCAGTGAAGATGAAATTTTCAAAATTCTAGGTAAATGATAGTTGAATACTTAAAACAATTTTCAAAAGATCTACAAAAAATTAATGATCAGAGTTTAAAGGATAGTTTACTTGAAATTATAATAAACCTGAAAAATGCAGAAGATTTAAGCGATCTTTCGAATGTAAAAAAGATGAAAGGTCATTCTGAAGCTTATAGAATACGGATTGGAAAGTATAGATTAGGATTTTTTTTTGATGGAGAAGTCGTAGAACTTGCTAGATTTGCAAAACGGGAAGATATTTATAAGTTATTTCCATAAAATTTTAGAATTCAAAAAAATGCCAAAAGAACTTCTTTTACAAGTTTCTCCGGAAATAGCAGCAAATGATGTATTGCTAAAAGACTATTTGTCTAAACAAATAAAGGTTTCTCCAAAAGAAATTCAACATGTTTCTATTTTAAAACGATCTATTGATGCTCGTCAAAAAGCGATAAAAATCAACCTTAAAGTTATTATTTATTTGAAAGGGGAAGCTTTTCAGGAAACTAAAATCGAATTACCTGTTTATAATGATGTTTCTTCTGCTCAGGAAGTAATTGTAGTGGGAGCTGGTCCTGCCGGATTGTTTGCAGCTTTGCAATTAATAGAATTAGGCTTAAAGCCGATTGTATTAGAGCGTGGTAAAGATGTTCGCGGACGTCGCCGTGATTTGAAAGCTATAAATGTAGATCATCTTGTAAATGAAGACTCTAATTATTGTTTTGGAGAAGGTGGAGCAGGAACATATTCTGACGGGAAATTATACACGCGATCTAAAAAACGCGGTGATGTAACCAGAATTTTAGAGCTTTTAGTCGCTTTTGGAGCTTCTGAAGATATTTTGGTTGAAGCACATCCGCACATCGGAACAAATAAATTGCCAAAAATTATCGAGGATATCCGAAATAAAATTATCGAATTTGGTGGTCAGGTTTTATTTGAAACCCGAGTTACCGATATTTTGGTGAAGAATAATGAAGTTGAAGGAGTTGTTACTCAAAATGGAGATAAGATCCTTGCCAATAAATTAATTCTGGCAACTGGACATTCAGCACGTGATATTTTTGAATTACTGGATAAAAAGAAAATTTTTATCGAAGCAAAACCTTTCGCATTAGGAGTTCGTGCAGAACATTCGCAGGAATTAATAGATAGTATTCAGTATAGTTGCGATTATCGTGGTGAACATTTACCACCTGCGCCATATTCTATCGTAAAGCAGGTAAATGGCCGCGGAATGTATTCTTTCTGCATGTGTCCGGGTGGTGTAATTGCACCTTGTGCCACAAGTCCGGGAGAAGTAGTGACCAATGGCTGGTCGCCTTCTAAACGTGATCAGGCAACAGCAAATTCAGGTATTGTGATCGAATTAAAATTAGAAGATTTTAAGCCTTTTGCAAAATTTGGTGCATTGGCCGGAATGGAATTTCAAAAAAGTATCGAACAAAAAGCGTGGCATTTAGCAGGTGAATCCCAAAAGGTACCGGCACAGAGAATGATCGATTTTACACAAAATAAAGTATCAGCAGAAATCCCGAAGACATCGTATGTTCCCGGAACGACTTCTGTAGAAATGGGGCAGGTTTTTCCTGGGTTCTTGTCACAAATATTACGCGAAGGTTTTAAAGAATTCGGAAAATCAATGCGTGGTTATTTAACCAACGAAGCTATTTTGCACGCACCTGAAAGCAGAACTTCGTCGCCAGTTCGTATTCCTAGAAATGCTGTAACGTATGAACACCAACAAATAAAAGGGTTGTATCCGTGTGGTGAAGGAGCAGGATATGCAGGTGGAATTATTTCTGCTGCTATAGATGGTGAAAAATGTGCTTTGATGATTGCTGAGACTTTGAAATAAAAAAATATGAAGAATTTCTTTTCTAATTTGTTTGGTCGAAATAACGATCCGGAATCAATTGTTTCGTTTGATATTATAAATTCTATTTACTCCTACTTAGTGAATGAGCAGAGTAAACTTGAGTTTAAAATCAAAGGTATTCATGAAAATGTATTTGTAAACATGTATTCGTTTCCTAATTCATTTGATTATGATGAGCCTAGAAAAGAGATTAAAGAGGCAGGTTTAAATAATTCGTATGAAGTTTTAAACGAGCTGTACAAAAAACTCAATATCGGATTGGTTTCTGAAGAGGAAGTAAGTAAGGAATTAGAATTCGATTATATTCATATTGAGTTTTATACGAAACCAAGCCCGGAAATGAAAAGCCATTTAAATTATGTGCTGCATAACTTTATGATTTTCTTTTGCTGTACAAATAGTTTAGAAACGAATGATTTTAGAATATTACACAAAACCGGTCATTTTTTTAATTATACCAAAAGCTTATTAGAGGCAGAATATATTGATATCAAAACACCTGTAACTGATATTCAAAAAATAGGATTTAAAGAGTTCGAAAAAGTTATTCAGGGAATTTGTCAATATCTTAAAATCGAAATACCGGAAAGTATAGTGCTTCCTTCGCAAGAGAATTTATTATTTGACGAAAATGATGTTACAATCGAAGATTTTGAAGAGTTTATTCAGTTGGTGGCAAGACAAGATGTAGAAGAGAAATTGGTTAAAAAACAAGCAAAAAAACTTTTTAAGAATTATAAGAAAGGTGCTGCGAATTATCACGCAAGTGTCGATGGACATTTTGATTTTTTTGAAAGTGTTGATTGTTGGAATAGTGATTGGAAATTTGATCCTGAAGATGCAGAGTATTTTATTTCGGATATGATTGGGCAGGATTTAAATTTTGAATACCCTGAAGAAACGTACAGTCATAATTTGTTTCCTTATATTCAATCAGCATTAGAGAAATTAGATCTGGAGTTAATGACTTACGATACGCATGGTGATAATTATTTATTTTTTGTTGCCAATAAAAAAGATGTTGACAGAATTTTAGAATTGTCTGAATTGACGAAGATCGAAGTAAATCAACTGTAGATTATAATCTGAAAAGAAATCGCCACGAATTTTTTAATTTTTTGCGGTATTTTGATTGAAACTGTTTACGCGTGAGGGATAGGAGCAGTCCGCCGCGGCGGAGCGGATAGCCCGACAGCAATAAAAAAAGGGGCGACTAAGCGATTGCAATAGTCAGCCCCTTTTTTTATTGGTGGCACGCCCAGATTATTTAAGGGATTAGTATAATTTTTCCGGTGCTTTTTCGGCTTTCGAGATAATCGTGTGCTAATTTGCCTTTGGATAGTTTAAAAGAGGTTGGCTCTGAGAGCGTGATTTTTCCTTCGATAATCCAATTAAATAACTGATTGGCTCTTTTGATTCTTTCTTCTTTAGAATTGAGGTAACTCCATAAATCACCGCCAGTTAAGGTTTTTGAAGTATCCATTAACATTCTCGGATTGATTAATTCGGGATCTCCGCCTGCCATTCCGAAGAAAACAACTTGTCCGCATTCTTTTGTAACTTCGAAACTTTCCATTAGCGTACTTCCAATACTGTCGTAAACAACATCTACTCCTGTTGGAATAATATTGAATAGCGCTGTTTTCCAGTCTTCATTGTATAATAAAACATGGTCCGCACCTTGATCGTATGCTACTTTTGCTTTTTCTGCAGATGAGGTTAAACCAATAACATTGGCACCTAAAAATTTACTGATCTGAGTAAGAAACTGACCAACGCCACCTGCAATAGCATGTATTAAAACGGTTTCACCTTTTAAGGTTTTATGGCTGTCTGTTGCTAAATAATGTGCTGTCAGACCTTGTAATAATATGGATGCTGCGGTTTCAAAAGAAATTTTGTCAGGCAAAGGCAAAACATGATTTGTATTAACAGCAACCAACTCTGCGTTGGCAAACGGAATATCGGCAAAAGCTATGCGGTCTCCTATTTTATAATCTGGATGATTGTTAGCATCGACAATTATTCCGGCACCTTCGTAACCCGCAATAAAAGGCGGATTCCCTTTTAGGTGATAATTTCCTTTTCTTCTGTAAACGTCGGCAAAGTTTAATCCTATGGCTTTCATTTCCACAAGAATTTCATCTTTTTTCAATTCAGGATTCGGGATTTCGATATATTCGAGAACGTCAGAATTTCCGAAGGAAGAGAAGGTAAGTGCTTTCATTTTGATATTGAAGTAGGAGATTATTGTTTATTTTAAAATTATATTTTAGGGAATTTCATTTCGTTAAACTTGCTTTTTTCTTTCGCTAATTTTTCGATTTCATCCCATTTTCTAGGAGAATCGGCGGATAAGTTTTCGTATGAATCTTTTAGTATCAATAAATCATCTTCGATACGAACACCAATGTTCCACCATTTTTTGTCACATTTGCTGTTTGCTGGAATATAAATTCCTGGTTCTACAGTAATCACCATGTTTTCTTTTAGCAGCGTTTGAGGACCTTTGAAGTTTCCTTTGTCGTGCACGTCTAAACCAAGAAAATGCGAACAGCCGTGTGTGTAGTATATGCGTACATCTTTTGGATCTGTAATAATTCCCAATTTGATTAAGCCTTTTGCTAAAACCTCTTTAGCAGTATTGTTAAGATCGATCCACGGAGTTCCTTCTTTACAGATTTTAAAAACTTCTTCTTGTGCTTCGTATACTAATTCATAGATTGCTTTTTGTTCTGGAGAGAATTTTCCATTAGCAGGAACCGTTCTTGTTACATCTGCTGCATATCCATGGTATTCAGAACCAACATCCATAAGTAATAATTGATTGTCTATTTTAGTGCTATTGTTTTCGCCATAATGCAAAATACAGCCGTTTGCTCCGGCACCAACAATTGGCGGATATCCTTCGCCTTCTGCTCCATATTTTTTGTGAATGTACGCGTGAATTCCATCGGCTTCATTTTCGCTCATGTCTGGTCCAACAGCTTTCATAACTTCATTATGAGCAACGCAGGAAAGTTTTGCAGATTTGCGCATGAGAACGATTTCTTCCGGAGTTTTAATTTCTCTAAGTGAGTTCGTGATATTGGCAAACGTTTCTAATGCTTCTTTGTTTTCAGCTGTTATTCCGGCTTTGGTTTTGAAAATCTGAAGTAAACCATACAAATCAAATTCATTTCTGGTACCATCTATATTAGTTGGTAGTTTATCGTAGATTATTTTGTCAAATTTTTTGAAATCGATAGCAAAATCTTTAAATTCCTTTGCGTTGTAAGCGGCAGAAATTCCAAGTTTAGATTTTGTTCCTTCAGTGCCTAAGCGTCTTCCGGTCCACATTTCGTGTGTAGCATTTCTTTCTCTCACAAAGAATAATTCCGTATCTCCGTTTGCCTGAGCATCTTTAAAAATAAACAAAACAGCATCTGGTTCTTTATAACCGGTTAAATAATACATATCCGGATTTTGATGAAAGTTGTAATTGATATCTCTTGAAAAAACTCTTTCGGGATATGAAAATACAACAGCAACAGAATTAGCGGGCATTAAGGCTCTGAAAGCTTCTCTTCGTCCTTTGTGAAATTCTTTGGTAAGATAATCTGTAGGGAGGTTTTCTTGTGAATGAATTGGAGTAAGGGTAATTAAAAAGGCAAAGAGTAAGAGCAGTTGCTTCATTTTTTTAGTTTTTAAGTGTCAATTTAGTTTTTTAGCAGGGGCAAATTACGAAAAAATGAAATACTGTTTTAAATAAAAAAAACCGCTCATTAAAAAATGAACGGCTTGTTGTAATAATCGTGGAACTATTTTTTTTTGAGTTTGTCTTTAAAGACTTCTTCGAATTTTTCTAATTTAGGCTGAATAACCATTTTGCAATACGGTTTGCTTTGGTTGTTCGAGTAATAATTTTGATGGTAGGTTTCCGCTTTATAAAATTTAGTAAGAGGATCTACCTTTGTTACAATAGGTGTGTCATACACTTTTGCTTTATTCAGTTCAGCAATGATTTTTTGAGCAGCTTTCTTTTGCTCATCGTTTTTGTAGAAAATTACAGAACGATATTGAGTTCCTATATCATGACCTTGTCTGTTTAAAGTGGTTGGGTCATGAACAGTAAAGAAAACTTTGAAAATTTCATTAAGATTTGTTACGTTTTTATCAAAGGTAATTTGCACTACTTCGGCATGGCCAGTTGTTCCTGTACAAACATCTTCGTAGCTGGGATTAACTGTCTTTCCTCCTGAAAATCCTGAAACAACAGATTGTACGCCGTTTAAGTTTTCGTAAATCGCTTCCACACACCAATAACAGCCTCCGCCAAGTGTAATGGTTTCGAGATTTGATGTTTTTTGAGCTTGTGCAAAACCGTTTATGGATAATGCCAAAATACAAATTGCAAGTATGTTTTTCATGTTTTTAATTATTTAGCTGAATCAGGAATAAAATCAAGTGCGATTGAGTTCATGCAGTAGCGTTTTCCGGTTGGTGCAGGTCCATCATCAAAAAGGTGACCTAAATGTCCGCCGCAACGTCCGCAAAGGGCTTCGGTTCTTTCCATAGAAAGCGAATTGTCTACTTTGTAAACAACACTATTTTTATTTTGCTGTTCAAAAAAGCTAGGCCATCCGCAGCTGCTCGAAAATTTTGCTCCTGATCTAAAAAGTTCGTTACCGCATGATGCGCAATAATAAGTTCCTTTTTCATCTGTGTTCCAGTATTTTCCTGTAAATGGACGTTCTGTATTGGCTTTACGCATAACAGCATAAACATCATCAGATAGTACTTTTTTCCATTCTGCATCACTAACATGAAGTTTTGTGGTGTCTGTATTAGAGTAATATGGATTTCCTGGTTTGCTTATTTTGTTTTCTGTAACTACAGTTTTTGCAGGTTGCTTTTTCATAGATTGTCCGCACGCTTGAAACATAAAAAGCGGAATTAAAAAGCAAAGGCTAAGGTAATATTTTGTGTTCATAATTTGAGGTATCTTAATTAATGAAAGACAAAGGTACAAAGAGACTTCGTGTACAAATGTCAGCTATTTTACAATTCAGTTTTATTTAAGTATGATTTAACTTTTTATTATTTACGTAAAACAACTGAACTTAGTTTTGAAGTCTTATTTTTCAAGGTTTTTTTGTTATTTGTTCAATTTTAATTATTTGTTTGTTAGAGTGTTACAAGATAACTTCCTAGTTAAACTTTTCACAATCTTGTTTAGGATTTTCAAGCCATTACTTTTTTCGTATTTTTGTTTGTTCAAAATTTTATATGATAGAAGAAAACGTAATATTAGTTGATCAAAACGATAATCAAATTGGTTTGATGCCAAAATTGGAAGCGCATGAAAAAGCGCTTTTGCATCGTGCATTTTCTGTTTTTATCTTGAATAGTAAAAACGAAATTATGTTACAACAACGTGCAAGAGGAAAATACCATTCTCCGTTGCTTTGGACAAATACCTGCTGTAGTCATCAGCGAGAAGGTGAATCGAATATCGAAGCCGGAACCCGAAGATTGTTTGAAGAAATGGGTTTTAAGGCGGAACTAAAAGAATTGTTTCATTTTATTTACAAAGCTCCTTTTGATAATGGTCTTACAGAACATGAGTTTGATCACGTAATGATTGGCTATTATAATGACAATCCTGAAATTAATCCGGAAGAAGTTGAAGATTGGAAATGGATGAAGATTGAAGATGTAAAAGCAGATATTGAAAAACAGCCCGAAATTTATACCGTTTGGTTTAAAATAATATTTGATGAATCGTATCATTATTTAGAAGCCAACAAAATTTAATAAGCGAACCAAACCTAAATGAGAGTAACCATATCAAGAAAAGCGCATTTTAATGCTGCACATCGATTGCACAGGAAAGATTGGACATTTGAAAAAAACGATGCTGTTTTTGGAAAATGTAATAACGCCAATTTTCATGGTCATAACTATGGTTTAACAGTAAGTGTTACAGGAAAAATTGACCCGGAAACTGGTTTTGTTTTAGATGTGAAAGTATTAGCGGATATTATACTGGAAGAAGTAGAAATACCGTTTGATCACAAAAACCTGAATCTGGATGTTCCGGAATTTGAGGATTTGAATCCAACAGCTGAAAACATTGCTGTTGTGATATGGAATAAAATTAGAAAAAGAATTCAACCCGATTTTGATCTTGAAATTGTTTTGAATGAAACAGACCGCAATTTTGTAACTTATAAAGGAGAAGAATAAAATGTCATTAAAAACAGGAGATATAGTTCCGAATTTTACTGCAGAAGATAGTCACGGAGAAGTTTTTGAAAGCAAAAGTCTTTTAGGACGAAAACCATTAGTGATTTATTTTTACCCAAAAGATAATACGCCTGGTTGTACTACCGAAGCGTGTAGCTTTAGGGATCAATACGAAGATTTTAAAGATTTAGGAGCTGAAGTCATAGGAATCAGCAGCGATAGTGTAAAATCGCATCAGAAATTTGCCAACAAACACCAATTGCCATTTATATTGCTATCAGATCACGATAAAAAATTGAGGCACCTATTTGGTGTGCGAAATAATTTATTTGGTCTTTTACCAGGGAGAGTAACCTATATAATAGACCGCAATGGTGTTGTTATTTATGTTTTTGACAGTATGAATGCTGCCAAGCATATTCCAAAAGCATTAGAAATTATTAAAGAATTAGTACTGTAGTACAAACAACCATAACCAAATATTAGCCATTAGAAACTATGAAACCAAAATTTTATCCTTTACAATTTGAGCCCATCTTAAAAGAAAGAATATGGGGAGGCGAGAAGCTTAACACGATTTTAAACAAACCAATTGTTTCGAAAATTACGGGCGAAAGCTGGGAATTGTCTACAGTAGAAGGTGATGTTAGTGTAGTATCTAACGGAGATTTTAAAGGACGCTCTTTAATGGATCTTATTGATGAAATGCCAAACGAAATTTTAGGTACCGAAGTTTATAAACGATTCGGAAAACAATTTCCGTTGCTTTTTAAATATCTGGATGCTCGCGAAGACCTTTCGATTCAAGTTCATCCTAATGACAAATTAGCCAAAGAACGTCACAATTCGTTTGGTAAAACCGAAATGTGGTATGTAATGCAAGCCGATACCGATTCCCGAATTATTGTTGGATTTAAAGAGGATTCAAGTAAAGAGGAATATGTAAAACATTTAAATGATAAAACGCTCGTTTCTATTTTAGATGATGTAAAAGCCAAGTCAGGCGATGTTTTCTTTTTGGAAACAGGAACAGTACATGCTATTGGAGCGGGATTAGTTGTTGCAGAAATTCAGCAAACTTCTGATATTACGTATCGTTTGTATGATTTCGACAGAAAAGATGCTCAGGGAAATACAAGAGAACTTCATGTAGATTTAGCATTAGATGCTATTAACTATAATAAAGTAGATACGCAGAAGAAATACGATACGAAAACAGATACTTCTAATGTGGTAGTAGATTGTCCGTATTTTACAACCAATTTTATTCCGTTAGAAAATAAAGTTAAGGTTGCTAAATCAGGAACAAGTTTTACTGTTTATATGTGTATTGAAGGAAGTTTTGAAATCGAGTTTAATGATTTTAAACAAACGTATAAAAAAGGAGATACCGTTTTGGTTCCGGCTGAGATAAATGCATTTATTTTGAGCGGAAAAGCTTCAATTTTAGAAATTTACATTTCATAGCGCTTAATAAAAAGATTATATGTACTTTTGCAGTCGCAAATTAAAATTAAAAAAAAATGGCAAACGTTAAGAATTTAAAGAAAGACATCAACTTCGTATTAGGAGATATTATAGAGGCAATTTATTTATTTGAAATGTCTACATCAGGAAATCCTACTCCGGAAACGAATGCTTTGATCGATGAAGCTATCGCTGCTTTCGATACTTTGATCACAAAAGTAAACGCAAAAAACGTTGAAAATAAAAAAGCACACTTCAAACAAATCAATGTTGAATTAGAAGAAACTGCTAATCAATTGATTACTAAAATCAACGCATTGTAGTGAAAAAAAAGTGCAAATTTATTTTGGAAAAACGAAAATCCGCTTTATATTTGCACCCGTAATGAGTCGCCAGCGTAGCTCAGTTGGCTAGAGCAGCTGATTTGTAATCAGCAGGTCGTGGGTTCGAGTCCCTCCGCCGGCTCAACATAAAACCATCACTTTTTTAGTGGTGGTTTTTTTTATGTCTGGATATTTTAGGGTTGAAAAATTTTTTAAATAAATTTTAAAAATGTTTTGGAAAAACGAAAAATCAGATTATCTTTGCACCCGTAATGAGTCGCCAGCGTAGCTCAGTTGGCTAGAGCAGCTGATTTGTAATCAGCAGGTCGTGGGTTCGAGTCCCTCCGCCGGCTCAACATAAAACCATCACTTTTTAGTGGTGGTTTTTTTTATGCTCATTCCTAAATGAAATGTTCATTATTAATTTTGGATCAACACGATATATCCTAAAATACCTAACAGGTTTTTAAAACCTGTTAGGATAACATATTTCAATTACATTTCCTGACAGGTCTTCGAGATCTGTTAGGAATAGATTTTATCACTTTTAAATCAATTAATTTTAATTTTCTCAACTTCACTTTCAAGTAAAAGCTGACTCGCGTCCAGCATTTTGATTACATGTATGTAGGGCGTTAGCAAATCAGAATCAAATTCTACAATAGTGGGGCGTAAAGCCAGATGTATTACTTCGCATAGAAAGAATTCGAAGTCGGCTAAGGAATGCTCTGCAAACGCATTTTCAAACACAATAAGGATCAATACAAAAACCTGT
>NZ_MUGW01000021.1 GCF_002217285.1 Flavobacterium hercynium
TTCGCCTTTACTTTGGATTTGATAAAAAATTTTAAATTTATTCAAAGGAAAGCAGAGGTGAACTTTAGACTTCGCTAGTTAAGAACTAAGCTGTGCATTAGTCCTCTGCCTTCTCCTTGAATCCCGTTGAATTGCTTCAAATAGAATGATAGACATGACGGTCTAATAAAGGCTCTAAAGAAGTTCAACATTTTTGTTTATCCTAAATTCAAAGTTATGAAAAAGTATTTATTTTATGTGGGGATTGATGTATCAAAAGCTAAATTGGATATTAATATTCTTGATTCGTTAACTCTTAAATCAGAACATTTTATCATAGAAAACAGCATTAAAAGTATTTCTATTTTTATTAAGAAACTTAATAAAAAAATTGATAGCGAATCAGCTCTTTTTTGCTGTGAAAATACAGGTGTTTATACTAACTATTTATCGACTGTTTTAGTAAACCTCTATCAAGACTTATGGATTGTTCCCGCTATAGAAATTAAAAGATCAAAAGGAATTTCAAGAGGGAAAAATGATAAAACTGACGCTAAAGATATTTCTTATTACAGTTATAGAAACATTGATAAATTAAAACTATTTACTTTATCAAGTATAGATATTCAGAAATTAAAAATCCTTTACACAGAGAGAGAAAAAATGCTAAAAGCCCTATTGCTTATACAAACGACTAAGGAAAGCAAAGCTTTTACTAATAAAATAATTTTCAAAGAAGTATCTCAGGTCAATCAATCGTTAGTCAAATCTATTAAAAATTCAATAAGTAAAATCGAATTAAAAATCAAAGAAGTAATAAAATCAAACGAACAATTAAGCAAACAAGCTCAACTTATTAAATCAATTCCAGGATTGGGGGAACAAACTAGTGTTTATTTAATAATTGCTACAAAAGGATTTACGGCATTTAAAAATTGGAGACAATTTGCCTGTTATTCAGGTGTTGCTCCTTTTGAATATAGTTCGGGTTCCAGTGTAAAAGGAAGGACGAGAGTAAATCATATGGCAGATAAAAAAATGAAGTCATTATTGCAAATGTGCGCTATGACAACATTAAAATATGACCCTCAATTAAAAGAATATTATAGTAAGAAAAAAGCAGAAGGCAAAAATTCAATGCTAGTTTTAAATAATATTAGATGCAAACTTATAAGCAGGGTTTTCGCTGTAATAGCTAGAGAAACTCCCTATATAAATACCTATAAATTTGCATCATAAATTTTAACCTTATTTATTTGTTTTTTATCATAGAATGCACAGCTGGGGCTACTTGCGAAGATTTCTCACTATCCGAAAGTGCAAGATTGCAGAAAATATCTTTCCTCAGAATACTAATTAAAACCAATCTCTTTATAATATTCTAAGGTTTCTTCAGTTCTTTTTATAACCTCTCCAGTATTGCCATCGATAAAATATCTTTTCCCCGGCTGTGTTCGTGTTTCTCCTATTTGATTATCTGGTGTTTCTATAGTGTACGATAAACCAGTATGCACGTAAACACTCCATAGTTTTTTATCAGATGTTTCAGAAGAATAAAATGACCCAACCATTTTGTTTCTTCTATTTACATCATCTTTCAAACCTTTCTTTAAACTTATTAATTTTTCTTTATCAAGAAATTGAAGTAATTCATTATAACTAAATTTTCCAAACTTTTTATCCTCATCTATTTCTTTAATTAACTTCCCTTGCTCATTATATTCATACCAAATACCAATTTTAAATGTTTCAGTATAAGGATCCCAACCGAAGACTTTCCCTTTTCTTCTTATTTTATAACTCTTTTTATCATATTGATAAACAACGGTGTAAAATTGATCTTTCTGTGGATATACATAAATTTCCCAATATTGTGCACTACCAGTTGGATAAAATTCTAAACCTTTATAGATATAATATTGCGATCTATCACTTGTCTTAAAATCAACAAATTCAGTATTCCAACTTTCGATAGGAAATCTTTCAAAAAAATTATTTTTAAGATCGTTTTGTATTAATCCTGTTTTACAGCTACAAGACAATAATGTTATAATTAAAAGCAGTATCTTTTTCATAATCTATTTAATATTTTCCATTGCCAATACCATGTCGTAATTCTAGGAATCGGTGTTGGTAAATTATGTGAGTAATCCATTATATTATCTGTTGTTTGAGCTTGATAGCAAAATGAAATTTCATTTGGTAAATTTACACCAAAAAATGAATGACGTAATCCTAAACCATGTAAGCATTCATGAGCAATTGTATATTCATTATGCATTTTAAACATAACACCAAAATTTGCTTTTAAACTTGAATACCCCGCAGTATAACCTGTCAATAGTTTGTCTTTATCAAAAACTATATCAGTACCATTTGCTAAAAAGAAAAGTTTAAAATAATCTTGAAACTGACCAGGATAATCCCTTTCTAATGTATCCTTTAAAAAGTCATCAAGACCCTCTCTATTTCCAATATTCGAATATTCAGAATCTTTTACATCAACTTGAAAACTACTATTAAAGTCTTTATTATCCACGTTATTGGCAGAAATTGATAAGTCAATTTTCACAGATTCTAAAACACCCATTTTCATTGCCTTGGTTACTATATTGGTTTTGATTAAAGCTTGTTTTAAATTTCTTTTTAAAATATCTAACCCATTAGAGCTCCCTGTTCCCTTACTGGTATTAACTAAAACCAGTAAAATATTTTTTGTTGCTTTCTTAGCAGGAGCAATCATTTTCAACACTCCTGCCAATAATTTTGCCGTTTGATTTCCTGCTTTATCTACCGAAATTGCCCAAACTTTTATTTCTTTATCTTCCGCAAACTCAGCCTTACAAGTAATTTCAATGTTCTCTATTTTATTTCTTAGTTTATTCTGTAAAATAGTATGTCTATCTATACTTACTAGTGGATGATTTTCATCCATTAGCACACCATCCATCTCAAAAATCAGTTTACTAGGCTTTATTTCTGTTCCACCTTGTTTCTCAAACTGAATATATAAATCTAATTGTGCTATTCCAGTCTCTATAAATTTCCTCGGTCTTAGAGGATCAGCTTCCCTAGCAAACAATGCAAGAACTGGCTTGTAATATTTTTTATTTATTGGACTACCTGAACTATCATTTTCTAATGAATATTCATAAACACCATATAATTCTTTTAGTTGATCTATTCTGTTAAATCTCGAAAATTCAGCAGGCTGAGGATCAGCTTTAAAATTAGTCGACCATTTATTACCATTATTAACAATTTGCTTTGAAGTATCTGTTAACTCTTTATCATAGTGTCTACCTACTAAAGTTTCATAGTTTACATCGCCTTGGCGCCTTGTATCTCCAATTCTAAACCAATCAAAACCAAACTCTCCTTTCCAAGAACCGTTCGGTCTAAATTGAACAATACATTTTGCATCTAAAATTTTAGGTTCGTCAGTTTTATCTTCTTCTTTTTTCTTTGGTGGTACATACTCATGATGGGTAATGCCGTTTTCTCCGCCGTCCAATATAACTTGTTTTGCAGCACTCATTGTCAAGTTTCCATCTAAAGCTTCTAGTATTGTAGCACCTTTACTTGTTTTGGTGATACTTCCTCCAACTATTCTTATTCTTGACATACTTTAGCTTTTAGTTTTTTCTCCACTATGCTGTTGTAATTCTTTATTAGATTTTAAAGAAAAATTATCCTCAGCACTATGCATAACATATTCTTTTGCAGATGTCTCCTGCCTTTCTTTACCAGTATGTGATTCTAAATTACCCTCAATATTTTCCATAAAATTACCTACAACATTCAGCATGTGATCTCCACCAACATTGGTGTTTAGCATCATTCCAACAATAGTCGTTTTATCACCCCCTGCACTTTCAGAAATATTTACGCCCGCACTAATACTAATGTTCTGACTAGCATTTAAGTTGATTGTCTCTGCATTTAAGTTGATAGCTTTTAAAGAGGTGATATCCAAATTCCCACCAACACTGTCTAATTTTATTTCGTTACCACCTACATCAGAAATAACAATACTTTCATCTTCGGTAAATTTTATAATAAGTCCGCTTCTAGTATGAATAGCTTTGATATTATTCTTACTATCCGAATATGGGCTTTTATCGTTTCCGTTGTATTGTGTTCCAATTACATACGGGTTTTGAATATTATTTCCTTCAAAACCTATTAATACTTCTTCTCCTATCTCTGGAATAAAGTAGAAACCTTTTCCTGAACCGGAATAAGGCTGTACCATACGAATCCATTCCGTTACAGCTGTTCCGCTTGCACCGTAGAATTCAACTTTTATTCTTCCTAATCCTTCAGGATCGTTATTCTCTTTTACCTTAGCAGGTTGGCTTTCAGCTTTGGCAAAAACATGGACGTTGGTATAATGTGGTGCGCTTACATCAGCAGGAATCGCTTTAAACTCACAAGAGTAATTTCCATGAACCTGTGAGTGATGAACCACCTCGATAGCAATAAGTTCATGTTCTACAGTTTGATTTTGTATAGTAAATACTTGTCCAACACCTATCGGAAAATAAGAAATTCCACTGTAGTATACGCTGTTGGCGTCGCTTCCCGCTGTTTGCATCGTTACCATTTCTTCAATGTCTTCTTTGCTGTTGGCATTCACTGTATAAACACCATTGTTTAAGTCAGGATTGGTAACAGTTCCCTGATTGTAGTTAATCACCGTTGCAAAGCTATCTTTACTGCCTGTAGCCGTTTTAGCCGATGAATTTCGAAGATTAGAAGCATTGTTATAATCAAATCCTGTTAAGGATATTTTATGCGAAGTCATATTAGTTTGAATGGTAAAGCCATGAAGCGAAGCGCCATTGATTAGCTTTACTTTGCTTTGTTTGGTTTGTCCAAATTGCATGCGCATTCCGTCAAAATAAAACCATTGTGCGTATCGTTGAGACAATCTGTTTATAAACTCAAAATTAGTTTCGTTATACTGTACCAGATTTTTAAATTCTTTGCGGTAGGTTGATTTTATAGAATCTCTTTGGTAGAACTCGCCGGGACCTTCACTAAAGAGGCTCACCACGATGTCATCCATATTCCGTTCTTTAAATGTTCGGGATCTTTTCATATCGTCCAAAACAATACTATGACTTACTCCTGAAACGTGTAATCCTGCCGGACCTCCGTGAAGATCAATTGAAGTTAGTTCAGTAATGATACCTTTACTCATTAATTTGATTC
Organism: Flavobacterium hercynium; assembly: GCF_002217285.1. Taxonomy (GTDB): domain Bacteria; phylum Bacteroidota; class Bacteroidia; order Flavobacteriales; family Flavobacteriaceae; genus Flavobacterium; species Flavobacterium hercynium. Next base: position 5,197 of record NZ_MUGW01000021.1, read on the forward strand.
CTGTAAGGCTTTTAAAAGTAAAAATTACTTCATCACCTAAATAACTTCTCAAAGCTTTTGCCTGATCTGCAGGATTAATAATTGCTTTACCTGTGTATTGCCAGACAAAAGAAAAATGATGATGATCACCCATTTTCTGAGAGACCTTTAAATCATAATAGACAACGTTTTGAGTAAAACTTCCAACAGAAATATGAACTTGTTCTGAAAAATGCGACATTTTGTATTTTCGTTTTAGTAGGTTGTAAAATTGTATTTTAAGCTCTCTAATTACCAAAACAATTCGAACGAAATTGTAATTTTCAATCTCATCAATTAATCTTAAAAGCTAATGGATTGGGCAGGTTTCTTAAAATTTGTGCGAAAAGTACATATTTATTATTTGTAATCATAATCTCCTAAAATCATTTTTTTTATTATGGAGCGATTTAAAAAAAAAGATGCCGAAGCATCTTTTCCTTTTTCATTTTTTCGAGCAATTTTTCAATTTTTCTAAAAAAATTACATATCTACTTTTAACAAAGTATACCCTTAATATTCAGAGAAATAGATTTATCTATAGCTTCATATGTAAGTTTTTACATCAGTATTACTGATTTATTTACAGAAAAAAGCTGTTCACCATTAAGAATACTTGTCCATTTTTCTTATATTTGCTTTTAATCCGCCAGGATTGTATTTTTGCGATTCTTCATATAAAACATTTGAAGCGTTCGCTTTGAGTCTCGCTCTTGAAAACTGGTAATTTTTGCAACGAGATGATAAGTAAGATGCTCACGTCCTATGGCGTGGGCTCACTTATTGTTGCAAGGGTATACCAGTACCTCAAGGGCAGTAAGCTGAGTTCCGCGCCTTTTTTATGCTCAAAACTCTCCTTAAATTCTTAGCGCTATTTTTTCTGTTTTGTTTTAAGTTTCGTATCACAAAGTCGAACCTTTAAAACAACTTATAACTGTGAAATAGAACTTTATCTCCTTTATGCTCATTAAGCCGTTTACTTAATACATAAAAAATGATCCTCTACCTCGTCGACAAACTAGTATAGAGGATCGTAGCTAATTAAATTATCATCAAATTAACTTATCCAATATTATGAATAAATTTTCATTTTATATGGATAGGCAAACGCTTTATATCGTTTCCGCATGAAAAAAAATAAAATATCTTTTGAAACTACTTTTTGGGCACACCAAGAATTAAAAAACCCATTTGAAGTCGTTGATGCCTTTTTAGGTTCTGAGAATCTGACTTATTACAAACAAACCCTGAGCGAAATAGTTTTTTACAGAAGTAAAGACGAAATCTATCAAAAAGAATGTCCCGGAGATGTGTTTTTTTCTTATACCGCTTTTCGCTCTTTTCTTAGAGCATGTTCGGCACTGCAACACAAAAGCAAAAAATGGAAGGTTACAGCAGTATCCGCCGAAAAAAGATCCATACTCTCTTTGGCTTCCTTAACAATCGAAGAATACGAAAATCCTTTTACGGTGTTTGAAAATGCCTTTGCAGAACACTCCTTAGCCGATTTCGAATTCTTCCTCTGCGAAGTAATACATCTGGCATTACGTCCCACTAATGTAGAATTTGATTCGGATTTGCTTACACCTTATATTCATGTAATAAAAATGCTCGACGCAAGCCAATTACTAATGGAAAGTCAAATTGAAAAATTAGTGAATAACTGTGTTTGATGTTTCAATTTTTGAAGTATAAACAATAATAAAAGCATCGGTAACGGGAGTATGATCTAAAAAAAATCGATTATTCGAAAAAAGAGTGCTTCCGTTTACTGCGCTTTGATATATCTAAGATTTTTTTACTCCCTATTTTTACTATCAATTATTATCGTTACGGGTCCGTCATTTAGCAGACTAACCTTCATATCTGCACCAAAAATTCCGGTTTGTATTTTTTTACCAAACTCTTTTTCGAGAGTGCTAACAAAATTCTCATACATAGGAATTGCAAACTCAGGTTTTGAAGCTTTTAAGTACGAAGGACGGTTTCCTTTTTTTGTAGAAGCGTGTAGTGTAAATTGACTTACAACAATAATGTTGCCATCGACGTCCTGAACCGAGCAGTTCATAACATCATTTTCATCGCCAAATATTCTTATTTTAATGATTTTTCCAACGAGCCAGTCAATATCTTCCTGTGTATCGGCATCTTCAATACCTACTAAAACCAATAATCCTTTTTGAATATCAGCTGTTTTATTTCCTTCGACAGTTACAGAAGCTGAAGAAACTCTTTGAAGAACTACTCTCATAATAAATTGTGAATTATAAATTGTGAATTGTGAATTTACTAAGCTACTATTTTTCTTTTGTGGTAACTATTCTTGATAACTCACTTTTTAATTGTAAATTATTTGGCTGCCAATTTTTGTTTTGTTGTAATTATAATTGACGCTAAGATTTTATTGATCTCCAGAATATCAGATTTTATAGACTTAAATTGAGTTTCATTTAAATAATCTGACTGAAACAAAAGTTCTAACCAATAATCTGTCTCATTAGCTTCTTTTTGTACTATAGCAAGTTTATGAATAAAATCTTTTTTACTTTCTGCTTGTTCAGATTCACGAACTAATGCTCCAATTGATGTCCCGCTACGAAGTAACTGTTTGCTTAAAATAAACTCTCTTTTTTCCTGATTTAAAAACTGAAATAATTTAATAATTCTCAATGCAAAACTGAAGGATTTTATTTTTATAACATTCTCAGACATAATTCACAATTAACCATTCACCATTCAAAATTACTTTCTCAACTCATCGCTTGCTTTTCGGTCTTCATCATACGAATCTGTTCGGTAATGCTCGTCGTCACCTTCGAGAATTTTCAAATAACTGTTATAGCGTGACCAGGCGATTTCGTCTTTTTCAAGAGCTGCTTTGATAGCGCAATGCGGTTCTTCTTTATGCAAACAATTATTGAATTTACATTGGTCTTTTAAACGGAAGAATTCCGGAAAGTATCCGCTGATTTCTTCTTTTTCCATATCTACAATTCCGAAACCTTTAATTCCGGGCGTATCAATGATTTTAGCATTAAACGAAAGATCATACATTTCAGCAAAAGTGGTTGTATGTTGACCTTGCTTACTTGCTTCAGAAATAGTTTTGGTTTTAAGATGCAGCGAAGGCTCCATTGCATTTACCAAAGTCGATTTTCCAACACCTGAATGTCCTGAAAACATGCTTACTTTGTCAATCATCATTTCTTTTAATTCCTCAATTCCTTTCATTTCTGTTGAAGACACGCGAAGACATTTGTAACCTATTTGCTGATAAACGTATTGCATGTACAACTGATCGTCAAGCGTGGTTTCATCAAAAGTATCTATCTTATTAAAGACTAAAATAGTTTCAATGCCGTATGCTTCTGCAGTTACCAGAAAACGATCTATGAAATTAAATGTGGTTGGAGGATTATTTATGGTAATCAATAAAAACACACGATCAATATTAGACGCAATAATGTGCATCTGATGTGATAAATTTACAGATTTACGAACGATGTAGTTTTTTCTTTCATGAATATTATGAATCGTTCCTGTAATGGCATCTGATGTTTCTTCTAATTCATAATCGACAATATCACCTACAGCAATAGGATTTGTACTTTTAATACCTTTCATCCTAAACTTCCCCTTCATACGGCATTCTATAAAATCGCCTTGTTCAGATTTTACAGTGTACCAACTTCCTGTAGATTTATATACGATTCCTGTCATTTTTTTATTTTAGATATCTGAATTTAGATTTTAATTAGTTATTCTAAATCTGTGCAAAGATAAATGAATAATTTTAACCATATCAGTAATAAAGCCAGTAGAATGCGAATTTCTATAAAACAAAAAAATCTCCAACACTTCATGAGAAGCGATGGAGATTCTAAAAAAACAATCTACTTTTAATAGTGTGATATAAGTAAACTTAACTTCAAGTTTCTTTAAAAACTCAGAAAACTTATATCACTTATATAATTTAAAACAATTAAGCATTAAATATTTTTTCCTGGTGACCAATACTTTCCTGGTGAATCGCTTTGAACATTCTCAAAACAAACTCTTCAGTAAGACCTTTTTTCTCACCTTCAAGAATCATTTTTCCTAAGATTTCATTCCAACGGTTGTTTTGAAGAATTGCTACGTTAGCATCTTTTTTCACCTGACCAATTTCGTCTGCTACTTTCATACGTTTTCCTAACAACTCTAATAAGTTAGCATCAAGAACGTCGATATTAGCTCTTAATTTAGTCATTTTTGAACTGTACTCATCTGTAGTATCGTCTGTTTTTCTAATCGTCAAATCTTTAATGATTTGTTTCAAAGACTCAGGCGTAACTTGTTGAGCAGCATCCGACCAAGCGTTGTCCGGATCGTAATGTGTTTCGATGATCATACCATCGTAATTTAAATCTAAAGCTTCTTGCGTTACTTCAAAAATCATTTTACGATCTCCTGTAATGTGAGATGGATCGATGATTAATGGTAAATCAGGGAATTTATTTTGTAATTCGATAGCAATTTGCCATTCTGGAATGTTTCTGTATTTTGTTTTTTCGTAAGTAGAAAAACCTCTGTGAATAACACCTAATTTTTCGATTCCTGCCATATGTAAACGCTCAACACCACCTAACCATAAAGCTAAATCCGGGTTTACAGGATTCTTAACCAAAACAATTTTATCAGTTCCTTTTAATGTATCAGCAATTTCCTGAACAGCAAAAGGGTTTGCAGTTGTACGGGCACCAACCCATAAAACATCAATATCATGCTCCAAAGCCAATTTACAATGAGCCGCAGTTGCAACCTCAGTTCCCATTAATAAACCAGTTTCTTTTTTAGCTTTTTGTAACCATTTCAAACCAATTTCTCCAACACCTTCAAATCCTCCCGGACGCGTTCTTGGTTTCCAGATACCAGCTCTAAAAACACTAACTTTTGAATCTTTTAATTCATGAGCAATTTTCAAAACCTGATCTTCTGTTTCTGCACTACATGGTCCCGCAATCACAAGTGGGTGATTCAAATTGAAATCTTCTAACCACTTTCTCATTTCTTTCTTATTTTCCATCTTTCTAATTATTTTATTTTTTAATTGTTAATCCGTTTAATATCTCTTTTATTTTATTCGTGCTTTCCATTTCTTCGAAAATGGCATCGTAATCTTCTTCTTTTAGCAAATCCCTAAACCGACTCAGATTTGAAATGTATGCTTCTAATATATCCAGAACGTGTTCTTTGTTTTGCTTAAAAATCGGTGTCCACATTGCCGGAGAACTTTTTGCCAAACGAACTGTACTTTCAAATCCACTCCCCGCCATATCAAAAATATCCTGCTCATCTTTCTCCCTGTCCATTACTGTTTTTCCTAGCATAAACGAACTAATATGCGACAAATGCGAAACGTAAGCGATGTGTTTGTCGTGCGAAATCGGATCCATGTATCGAATCCTCATTCCTATTTCGCTAAAAAGCTTCAATGCTTTTTCCTGTAGCTTAAAAGTTGTTTTTTCGACCTCACAAATAATATTAGTTTTTCCCTGAAACAATCCTCTTATTGCTGCCGAAGGTCCTGAATACTCCGTTCCGGCAATTGGATGCGTAGCAATAAAATTTCTTCTTTTCGGGTGACTTGCTATCGCATCACAAATTGGTTTTTTAGTCGATCCTACTTCAAAAACAATTGTTTTCTCGCTAACCAAATCCAGCACTTTAGGCAAAACCGTCAGGGCAACATCTACAGGAACCGAAACAATTACAAAATCTGCATCGGTAAGTTCCTCAAAACTTCCTGCATGATCAATAACACCCAACTTAATTGCTTCCTGCACATGTTTGTCGTTATTGTCAATTCCAAAAATAGTAGCTTCAGGATGCTTCTCCTTGATGTCCAACACCATCGAACCACCTATTAACCCTATTCCTATTACGTATACTTTCATCTTTATTTTTTATTTGAAGCTAATCCTGCTCTCCGCTATATCTTTTCCGCCGAACCCCGGCGCAAAAGGATGCCGCTTCTATCAGGGCTAGAACATCTCGTTTTTTAAGACTTTTATTTTTTAGACTTGCTTCTTTTAATTTCTAACAACTTTTGCGAAAAAAAAATCTAAAATCTACAGTCTAAAATCTAAAATCTAAAACCGATCTATTGCTTCTTGTACTTTTTCTTCTTTCACACACAATGAGAATCTGATATATCCTTCGCCGTTGCTGCCAAAAATGGTTCCCGGCGTAATGAAAATATGTTTCTCGTATAATATTTCGTCAATGAACTTCTCAGCTGATTCGATTCCTTCTGGTAACTTAGCCCAGACAAAAAGCCCAACACCTTCCTGATAAACCTGGCAGCCTAACTTTTCTGCCAATTTATTCGTCAGTTCACGACGACGTTTATAAATTTTATTTTGCTCTTCGAACCAGGATTTATCGCAGTTCAAAGCTGCAATAGCCCCTTTCTGAATTCCGTAATACATTCCGCTGTCCATGTTGCTTTTTACTTTTAAGACTGCATCTATAATTTCAGCATTTCCTAAAACCATACCGACTCTCCAGCCCGCCATGTTAAAAGTTTTACTAAGCGAATTCAACTCTAAAGCTACTTCTTTTGCTCCTGCTACTTGTAATAAGCTCATTGGATTATCGTTCAGAACAAAACTATACGGATTATCGTTGACCAATAATATGTTATGTTTTTTTGCAAAAGCAACCAATTTTTCAAATAACGCTAAACTTCCTCTTGCTCCTGTTGGCATGTGCGGATAACCAAGCCACATGATTTTTACTTTCGAAAGATCTAATTTTTCCAAAGCTTCGAAGTCAGGCTCCCATGCATTTGCTTCTTTCAAGTCGTAATAAATCGGAACCGCTCCAACCAAATTGGTTACCGAAGTGTAGGTTGGATAACCTGGATTCGGAATCAAAACGTGATCTCCTTCGTTTAAGAAAGCCAATGAAATATGCATAATTCCTTCTTTCGAACCCATCAAAGGCAAAATTTCATTATTCGGATTTAACGCAACACCAAACTGATTCTGATAAAAATCGGCCATTCCTTTTCTCAATTCCGGCAATCCCTGATAGCTTTGATAGCCATGCCCGTTTTCATCTAAAATTGCAGAAGCAACTGCTTCAATAACTTCTTTTGACGGACTCAAATCAGGGCTTCCTATTCCCATATTGATGATCGATTTTCCTTCAGATTGCAGTTGTCGAACCTCTCTCAATTTTGATGAGAAGTAGTATTCTTCAACTGTTTCTAATCTTTTTGCTGTTGTAATCATTTTTTCTTCTTACTTTACGCTGTAAGCTTTAGGCTTTAGGCTCTTTTTTAAACGTTTTTCTTTCTTGCTTTAGGCTGTAAGCCGTATGCTTTAAGCTCTTTTTTAACTTTCTATTTTTTGACTTTATGACTTTCGACTTTACAACTTTAAGACTTATAAAGGCTTTGTGTTTTTATATTCTCCAAGCACTTTTAAATATTCTGCCATGATGCTTAATAGTGATTTGGCTTTTGCAAAATCTTCATATTTCTCGAATGTAAAATCTACGAAAAATGAATACTTCCAAGGTGTTTCAATTTTTGGAAGCGATTGAATTTTTGTCAAATTCAGTTTGCAATCGCTCATTACATTCAAAACCGCTGCTAAGCTTCCTCTTTTATGGTCTAATTCAAATTTGATTGACGCTCTGTTGATTTCGCTTTCAGGTAAAAATGAATTTTGCTTTTTAATAATTACAAAACGCGTCATATTGTTTTTGATCGTTTGAATTTCTGGAGCCAGAATTTCTAAATCATACATTTCTGATGCTGTTTTACTCCCAATTGCTGCAATTCCGGTTAATTGTTTTTCCTGAATTCTTCTCGCCGTTTCGGCTGTATCTTTATCTTCGACCAATTTAATATTCGGAAATTGCTTTAAGTAATCCATACATTGCAATAATGCCATTGGATGCGAATGAACCTCTTTTATATCCTCCATTTTCTGACCTTTCAATGCCATTAAATTTTGGTGAATGCTCAAATAATGCTCTCCAATAATGTGTAAATTATTCTTGTCAATCAAGGCATAATTCGGAATAATTGGTCCTGCAATTGAATTTTCGATCGCCATAACTGCCTGATCCGATTTTCCTGAAAGCAAGCTATCCACCAATTCTTCAAAAGACAAACACTCATCAATAGCCACATTTTCAGCGAAATACTCCTTCACTACCTGATGATGAAAAGAACCTTTAATACCTTGTATTGCAATTTTAGTTGTCATATAGTCAAAAAAAAATCCTGATTTGCATCAGGATTGTATATTAGTTTTATTTGTATTTTTTAATTTTCTCAAATAACCATAGCACAATCCTCACTTCTACTAAAGAAGAAATAAAAAGAGTTGCTAAAATAAAAACGGTTATTAGACATTTTGTTTGTGTTTGCGATTTGTTTTTCAATAAATACTTTTGCGAATGTATAAATTATTTTGACTTCTCCAAAAAAAATATTAACTTTTTTACAATAAAAAACCCTAATCTAACAAATTGCCTGACTTTTGTATGATATTTCTAGAATTAAAGGTTACAAATGTGATATTCGAAATTGAATTTGATAAAAATTAAAAACTAGTGAGTTAGTAAAGTTCTAAGTAACATCTATAGATTTAGTCTTTTTGACCAATTTTTAGGGGAACGAGAAGTGTGAAAAACCCCAATAACAACAATTTCTTCTTTCTCCATTTGATAATGTATTCCATAAGGAAATCTGGAAATAAAATGCATTCTTATATTTTTATACTTTTTTTGAAATAGATTCGGATTTCTCGAAATAGAATCAATTCCAGCTTCTAAACATAACTCAAAATCATAAGAGAGGCCGATTCTTTGCTTTTCATACCATAAAACTGCATCTTCAATATCATACAAAGCTTCTTTTACAAAACGAATTTTGTACATTATCGTATCGCTTTTAAATGTGCCTTAACCTCATCCCAAGAATACAATTCAGACTTACCTTCTTCCAAATTCTGAATACGAATATCTAATTCTCTTTTCACATCATCAGATATATCTAACTCTTCTTTAGAAACACTATCCCATAACTGCTCTGCTAAAATAATTTTTTCAGCATTGCTATACTTCGATAAATTTTTGATTTCCATATTATAAATATTACTAGTGGTGTTACAAATTTAATCAATTTTAACGTTGAAATGAAGACTCCCAAATGAGATTTTTGAAATTTAAAAGTCTCTGTTATCATTTGATTTTTGATTCATTTGCTTTTTCCTATTATTAAAATCAAGTAAGTTTTTTTCACTTGCCTCTAAAATATCTTTTTTCGATTCCGCTTCAATTTCATCTGGAGTAAAATTTCCTGCATTAATATACGTCATTGGATTTGACTTTTTTATAGATTTAACTATATCTACTTTTGCAAATTTCTCTTGTTGTTCTAAAGCTGTTCTTCTAAGAAATTCAAATCGCTTACTTTTTGGTGTCCCCAATTTTATCAATTCAGAATTTAAAGATTCTAAATTCGACATTACTAATAAGTCATTAATACTTGAAAAATCCCTCATGTTTTTACCCTCTTTAGCATAATCCGGATTAGCATCTTTCCATTGCTTTGCTGTATATCCATATAGTGCTAAATTCAACAAATCAGCTTCATTTGCATATTCAACACCTTGCTTTTCTAAAGGCAAAGAACTTTCTGGAATTATATGTTTTTGAACAGCATCTGTATGTAAAACATAATTAACTTTTGTCATTAATCGTCTTACATCCCATTCCAAATTGTATTGATTACTTTCAACTTCTTTAAGACGCTGATATTCTTTTATTATATACAATTGAAATATTGGGCTAATCCAAATTCCAAAATTAAAAGCAATGTCTTTATGAGCGTACGTTCCGCCATATCTTCCTGCTTTTGATTTAATTCCAATTGCATTAGTTGTTTCAATCCATTTTTTAGCTGATAAATAAAACCTGTTTAGGCCTGCTTCTTTTTTAATTCCCTCGAATTCGAGGGAATTAAAATCTGAATTATATAACTGCTCCCAAGCACCTAATAATTCAATAGTATTCTTATTACGCAACCAATTCTCAATAACTGAATTTCCTCCATCTAACTTAGAAACCATATCTGTAAGACAAATATAATCCTCACTACCAATAGTTGCAATTGAAATTTCTGTGTCTTGAACTATTATTTTTGACTTTTTAATCATTTTATCTTTCTTAAATTAACCTATCCATTATATTATCAACTTCATCTCTAAAAAAAAGCAGCTACCATTACGATAACTGCTTTTATAAATATATTAAAAATCTAAAATCTTAGCTCTAAAATCTAAAATTATTAAGCTCCACACATTTCACAATCTTCAGGACCTGCCGCTTGTGCTTTTAGCAACATTGCTTTGTATTCCTCAACATTGATTGATTCCGTTTCCGGAACTAAAACTGCTGCTGGCGCATCTTCTTCTTTTTTATCGTTGTTTAATGTGAATTTAATCGCATCTACAGCTGATTTTGTTCTTAGGTAGTACATCCCTGTTTTTAAACCAGATTGCCAAGCGTAGAAGTGCATTGACGTCAATTTAGAATAGTTTGCATCTTGCATGAACAAGTTCAACGATTGTGACTGGTCAATAAAGTAACCTCTCTGACGTGACATATCAATAATATCTTTCATCGACATTTCCCAAACTGTTTTGTAAAGATCTTTTAAATCTTGTGGAATAACATCAATGTTTTGAACAGATCCGTTATGACGCATAATTTCTTGTTTCAACGTTTCCGTCCACAATCCTAATTTTACTAAATCTTCCAGTAAGTGTTTATTTACTACAATAAACTCTCCAGACAATACACGACGTGTATAAATGTTTGAAGTATATGGTTCAAACGCTTCGTTGTTTCCTAAAATTTGTGAAGTCGAAGCTGTTGGCATTGGCGCTACTAACAATGAGTTACGAACTCCGTGTTCCATTACTTCTTTTCTTAATGAAGCCCAGTCCCAACGTCCTGATAATTCTTCATCTTTCATTCCCCACATGTTGTATTGGAATTCCCCTTTAGACATTGGTGAACCTTCAAATGTAGAATATGGACCTTCTTCTTTAGCCATTTCCATAGAAGCAGTTACAGCTGCAAAGTATAATGTTTCGAAAATTTCCTGGTTCAATGCTTTAGCTTCGTCGCTCGTAAACGGCATACGCAACATAATAAAAGCATCCGCTAAACCTTGCACTCCTAATCCTACCGGACGGTGGCGTAAGTTAGAATTTTCAGCTTCTTTTACCGGATAATAGTTTCTGTCGATTACTTTGTTCAGGTTTCGGGTTACACGTTTCGTAACATTGTAAAGCGCCTGGTGATCAAATTTTCCGTTATCAATAAACATTGGCAATGAAATAGAAGCCAGGTTACAAACTGCAATTTCATCTTTAGATGTATACTCCATAATCTCAGTACACAAGTTAGAAGAACGAATTGTTCCTAAATTCTTGTGATTCGATTTACGGTTTGCCGCATCTTTGTACAACATGTATGGTGTTCCGGTTTCGATTTGTGATTCCAGGATTTTCTCCCATAATTCACGTGCACGGATTGTTTTTCTTCCTTTTCCTCTAAATTCGTAATCCAAATACATGGCTTCGAATTCTTCTCCGTAAACATCGTATAAACCAGGACATTCGTTAGGACACATTAACGTCCATGAAGCATCTTCCTGTACACGTTTCATGAATAAATCAGATGTCCACATAGCGAAGAATAAATCTCTCGCACGCATTTCTTCTTTACCAGTGTTTTTCTTTAAATCAAGAAATTCAAAGATATCAGCATGCCAAGTCTCAATGTATATCGCAAAACTTCCTTTACGTTTTCCTCCACCTTGATCTACGTAACGAGCTGTATCGTTAAATACTCTCAACATTGGAACAATTCCGTTTGATGTTCCGTTTGTACCACGGATGTAAGATCCGGTTGCACGTACGTTGTGAATAGACAAACCAATTCCTCCTGCTGATTGCGAGATTTTAGCGGTTTGTTTTAATGTATCATAAATACCATCAATACTATCATCCTGCATTGCTAATAGAAAGCAAGAAGACATTTGTGGTTTTGGAGTTCCTGCATTGAACAATGTTGGTGTTGCATGCGTGAAAAACTTTTTAGACATCAAATCGTATGTTTCGATAACTGATTTTAAATCGTCTAAGTGAATTCCAACTGAAACACGCATCAACATGTGTTGTGGTCTTTCTACAATTTTACCATTTATTTTAAGCAAGTACGAACGCTCTAAGGTTTTGAAACCAAAGTAATCGTAATTAAAATCTCTTGTGTAAATGATGTGTGAATCTAAGAAAGCTGAGTTTTCCTGAATTACTTTGAATACTTCATCAGAAAGTAATGGAGCTTCTTGCCCGTTTCTTGGATTTACGTAATTGTACATATCTTTCATCGTTTCCGAGAAAGATTTTTTGGTATTAGAATGTAGATTCGAAATTGCCACACGAGCTGCTAATTGCGCATAATCAGGATGTGCAATTGTCATAGATGCTGCCGTTTCTGCCGCAAGATTATCCAGTTCAGATGTCGAAACCCCGTCATACAATCCTTCAATAACACGCATGGCTACTTTTACAGGATCTACAAGCTCATTCAAGCCGTAACACAATTTTTTAATTCTTTCTGTAATCTTATCAAACATTACGGGCTCTTTATGGCCATCTCTTTTTACTACATACATAAGTTTACTTTTTTAGTTATGAAAAATTGCAAGTCTCTGGAAAACGAATTTCAGGACTTAAACATTGTGTGTTTTTTAATTAATTTTTACGAATTATGAAATTCGCAATAGTTACCCGTTCCCGACCTATCAAATAGATCGAAAAACAAAAAAAATACTACTGAATCTACGATTTAGGGATAATAGATTCAACCTTAAAAATGATTTATTCTTTTAGTGTTTTTGGTGTCACTAAAAATTATTCCTGTTGTCTAAAAATCTGCATCAAATGAAATTTTCTGAGCATCACTATCGGTATTCATCACACCTGATTTTTGATACTCCGCAACACGTTTTTCAAAGAAATTGGTTTTTCCTTGTAACGATATCATATCCATGAAATCAAACGGATTTGCTGATCCATAAACACGTTCGCATTCTAATTCTACTAATAATCTATCGGCAACAAATTCCAGATATTGAGTCATTAAACCAGCGTTCATACCTATTAAACTTACCGGAAGAGATTCTGTAACAAACTCTCTTTCTATATTAAGGGCATCAACGATAATTTCTTTAATTCTTTCTTTTGGTACTTTGTTAATCAGGTGGTGATTATGTAAGTGTACTGCAAAATCACAATGTACACCTTCGTCACGCGAAATTAACTCGTTTGAGAAAGTTAAACCTGGCATTAATCCACGTTTTTTTAACCAATAAATAGAACAAAAAGCTCCAGAAAAGAAAATACCTTCTACGGCAGCAAAAGCAATTAGTCTTTCAGCAAATGAATCAGACTCGATCCATTTTAAAGCCCAGGCTGCTTTTTTACCAATAGCTGGAAAAACTTCTAACGCATTAAACAATTCTGCTTTCTCTGCTTCGTCTTTCACGTAGGTATCAATCAACAATGAATACGTTTCACTGTGAATGTTTTCCATCATGATTTGAAATCCGTAGAAAAACTTAGCTTCGGCATATTGCACCTCATTTACAAAATTCTCAGCAAGGTTTTCATTAACGATTCCATCAGAAGCAGCAAAAAACGCCAAAATATGTTTGATGAAATATCTTTCGTCATCGCTTAACTTATTATTCCAATCTGTTAAGTCCTGATGTAAGTCTATTTCTTCCGCAGTCCAGAAACTAGCTTCCATCTTCTTATACCATTCCCAAATATCATGATGTTTGATAGGAAAAATAACGAAACGGTTCTTGTTTTCTTGTAAAATTGGTTCGACTTGCGACATGGCTTTTATGTTTAATATTTGTGTTGAAATTTTGCTTTTCAAGTAGAGTACAAAGATTGTCATTTGTTGCCAAAAATAAAAGGCAAACTTATTCACAATCGGAGGTAGTTTTTAACAACGGAGTAAAAGTCGGACTTTTTTCACGCTATTATTAAACAATTGTAAATGAGTGTTTTAAAATCGTCATTTCGACCTTAAGCTACCTTTTAAAATAAGAATTTTGGAATACAAAACAAGAAAAAAAGCAATTCTTTTTTATTTTTTTTATATCTGCTTTTTACTTTTTTCGAGTACTTTTTGAACACTTCTCAGCAATAGTAATGGCTCGCGGATTTTTATGATTTTTTTAGTTCTTCGGCGACTTTTTCAAGCTCCAAATACCAATCGGCACCAAAGCGGCGAATTAGCGCTTCTTTGACAAATTTATACACCGGAACTTCCAATTCTTTACCTAATGAACAAGCATCATCGCAAATGTCCCATTTATCATAATTGACCGCAGCAAATTCTGTAAAGTCTTTTACACGTATTGGATATAAATGACACGAAACTGGTTTTTTCCAATCTACGATTCCCTGATTATAGGCTTGTTCGATACCACAAAGCGCTGTTTTTCCATCAAAGATCACATAGGCGCAATCTTTATTGTCAATTAACGGTGTTTCAAGATCACCGTCTGTACCTTTCACCCAGGTTCCCTGAGCTTCGATAGCAGCAATTCCTTCTTTTCGTAAAAAAGGTTTTACTTTATCATATATATCTTCCATGATTTTAGTCTCCGCTTCACTTAAAGGTGCACCAGCATCTCCATCAACACAACAAGCTCCTTTGCAAGCTGACAAATTGCACACAAATTCTTTTTCAAGAATATCTTCTGAAATAATGGTTTTTCCTAATTGAAACATGATTGTAAAATACTGAAATTTATAAAGTGCAAAGATAGTCAAAGAAAACGGATAAAAAATTCACCACAAAGATTCACAACGTTTTTCACAAAGATTCGCAAATAATGATTCTGTTTTACTCATTTGACAATTTAAACTTTGTGAATCTTTGCGAAAAATTTTTGCGATACTCTGTGATATCTTTCTTAATTGTTACAGATATCACTTTTTAAACCCATAAAGCTCATTTTTATAACAAAAATACATTGCGTTAAAAAAAAACTTACCTTTATCATCTACCTTTGCAAAAATTTTAAACGCTTAAAATCAAAGTAATATGCTAGAAATCGACTTTAAGGAAATTATCACTGTTGGAATGGTACTTTTTGCAGTAATTGACATTGTAGGATCTATTCCGATCATTGTTAATCTAAGAGCAAAAGTTGGTCATATCGAATCCGAGAAAGCTTCACTTGTTGCAGGACTTATTATGATCGTTTTTCTTTTTATCGGAGAAGGCTTTCTTAGTCTTATCGGTATTGATGTTCACTCGTTTGCCGTTGCCGGATCGTTTGTTTTGTTTTTCCTTGCTCTTGAAATGATTTTGGGTATTAGAATTTACCGTGACGAAGAACCGGGATCAGCTTCTATCGTTCCGTTAGCGTTTCCATTAATTGCAGGAGCAGGAACTATGACCACTTTACTTTCCTTACGATCTCAATTTCACACCATCAATATTGTTATTGCTATAGTTCTAAACATCATTTTGGTATACATCGTTTTAAAATCTTCTAAAAAAATCGAAACTTTATTAGGAGAAAACGGACTAGGCGTGGTCCGAAAGACTTTTGGTGTAATACTTTTAGCAATTGCTGTTAAATTATTCGCTGCTAATGTTAAAGGTCTATTCGTCTAAAATATATTTTTATAAATTTACCCCATAAAATCTAAATCAGGAGGCATTCTGCATTTATTTAAGCAGGGAACTCCACTTTATTATTTTAGAAAAATTAAACAGCCTTATGAAAATCTTCACTTCAGTTTTAGTGGTTCTAGCTTTAGCATTAATTGTTTTTAATATTACTTTGCTAGACTTCCAAAATCCTTTTCAAGGAGACAGTGTTATTGCTTTTATTGGAATCGCCGCTTCGTTTTGCGCCGTATTGATCCTTTTGATTTTTAGAATTTCAAAAAAAATCGAAGAAAAAACGCATGGCAGATAATATGTTCGATGTTTTAATTATTGGCGGAGGCGTTTCAGGCATGTCTTGTGCTCTGGTTCTGGGTTCTGCCAAAAACAAAGTATTTGTTACTGATAAAAAAATCGGAATATTGACACACCAAAAAAATTCTTCTTTACAGGAAGCAATTTTTTATAATGCTTACGGAATAACTTCAGGCAAATTCGGTTCCGAGTTATTAACCGAAAGCATCGAGCATTTAGAAGAAACTTACCCTCACATTACTCAGATTCCTAATGAAAAAGTAATGAAGGTTGAAGGTTCTTATCCTCACTTTACTGTTATTACCAATAAAAACGCATACACTACTCAAAATATCGTTATTGGAATTGGATCTGCAAATACTTTTGACATCGAAGGTTTATTACAATATGTAGAACCGCACAAAAAAGCACTTCCTGAAAAACAACGTATTCAGCTTAAAAACGACGATCATAAAGTTGTCGATGGTATTTACGCCATAGGAACATTAGCGGGCTGGAGAAGTCAGTTAGCAATTGCCGCAGGTAGTGGCGCTGCTGTTGCAACAGATATACTTACTTTATGGAATAATGGTGTGCAGACTCATGCGCACGACAGCATTCGATAAACTTCTTTATAAAATTAAAACCATTAAAAGATTAAGAACTTAAGCTTTGCAGCTACATTATCTTAATCTTTTAATGGTTTTTAAAATTTCAATACTGTTGCAGTATTAAACTATTTCACTGAAACGATTTCCTTTACTTTAATATGTTTCTCCGTATCTGTTTTCCAGATCTCACCTTTTAATGAAACCTCGTCTCCTTCTTTCAATTTCTTGTAGTTTTGCGGTCCGCCAACATTTACAATACTAATAACTGCAAAATAAACTTCATTTTTATCTGTATTTATTTTAGCTGTATAACCGTCTTTTCCAAATTCAATCGATTCAACTTTTCCTGAAACCGTATTTTTATCTTTCATACAAGCGCAAGAGATTACAAGTGTCATTAACACCGCCAAGAATCCTATTCTTTTTAAATTTTTCATGTTTATTGTTTAATTGTAAATCTCGCTCATTTTACGCAAAATTTATTATATTATATTTTAAAAAATTATTATTATTTCTATTGTAAAGCCACACCACTTCCTGCAATTACTTTTAGACTTTCATCAAATTGTTTCCAAACTCTATTATATCTAAAAACTCCATTGAAAACAGCACCATCAAATGTACCTTTCAACATCACCGTTACTGCAACAACAGCCAAATCATCAATTATTTTAATAATTTGGTCAGAAGCTTCTATTACCTCGATTTTCATTTTACCGGAACGATATGATTGTAAATCAAATTCTTTTGTAATAGTTTGTCCGTTCGGTAAATTAAAAAGCAAATCATGATGCAGGAGTTTATCCAACGTTGCAACATCAGCTGTTTTAATTGCTGTTAAAAGTTCGATTTCAGCATTTACAATAGTTTCTACTTTCATCTGACACAAAATTTAAAGATTATTTTTTAGACTTTAAAATGGACTTAATCATAGCATCGTCTTTTAAAATCACATCATAATAATACAGCTCACCATAAAGTTGTCTGGCAAATTCTGCTGCAATGTGACGATTGACTAAAGCTTTCGTTTTATCAAATTTCAAATCTAAACCTGTCATTACGATATAGTTTTGAAATTTCTTAAAATAAACATCAGTCTTATTCATTTTATCAAGAAACTCATTAAAACGAAGTCCCGCAAAAGCATTTCTGTTTTGATCGAGTGTTTCAAACACAAAGTGTCCCACAATTCCGGTTTGCAGTAAATAGGCAACATTTTCATTTCCGTGTTCTGCTTCGATTGGAACAAAAACATCCGGAACGATTCCGCCCCCACCGTAAACGATTTTACCTTTTGGTGTTTTGAATTTTAATGAATCCGCTACTTTGATGCTGTCTTTTGCATACAATTCACCGGATTTAACACGATCCTCTGATTCTTTAAAATATTCATCATTGCCTTTTTTATACGGCTTTTGAATCGATCTTCCTGTTGGCGTATAATATCGTGCTACCGTTAATCGCACGGCAGATCCGTCATTAAAATCCATTTCGCGCTGTACTAATCCTTTTCCAAAAGAACGACGTCCTACGATAGTTCCTCGATCATTATCCTGCAAAGCTCCCGCCAAGATTTCACTAGCAGAAGCACTGTTTTCGTTTATTAGAACATATACTTTACCGGTTTCAAAACTTCCTTCTTTTGTCGCAAATGTTTTTTCGGTAGAACCATTTTTATTTTTAGTAAAAACAATAAGTTGCTTGTCTTTCAAAAATTCGTCGGCAATTGCTACCGCTTCTTCCATATAACCACCGCCATTATCACGAAGATCAATGATAAGCGATTCCATTCCGTTTTGCTGTAATCTTGCTAATCCGGTTTTGAATTCTTTATAAGTTGTTTCAGCAAAACGATTGATTTTGATGTATCCTGTTTTATTTTCAAGCAATAAAGAAGCATCTACGCTTTTTAGCGGAATAACATCTCTCTTTATTTTAAACTTTAATTTCTTTTGTTCAGACTTTCTAAAAACTGTCAATTCTATTTCAGAACCTTTAACGCCTTTTAATTTTGAGAACAAGCTGTCTGAAGGTAATTTTCGACCAAATAATTTCGTTTTTCCGGCAAACAAAATTCGGTCTCCAGATTTTAATCCCGCTTTCGCTGAAGGTCCGTTTTCTACTGGTCTGATGATCGCAACCGAATCACGGTACATATAAAAGTTAATTCCGATTCCAACAAAATCACCTTTCATGCTTTCAGCAACTTCTGCTTGTTCGCTTGGCGGAATATAAACGGAATGCGGATCTAGTTTTGATAAGATATTATCGACGGTAAGGTTTACTATCGAATCGGTATTAACACTGTCAACATATTCAGTATTAATAAAATCGATTAATTTATTCAGTTTGGTTTTTGAATAATTTTTTGCCAAAATACGATCATCCTCAGGAGCATTCATCTTGCTTCCGAGAACTATGCCAAGAGCAAAAACTGCTCCTATGAGGATAGGTAAATATGTCGAATTAAATTTCATTATTCTTCTAAAACAGGAATATGTTCTACCTCTACTCCTGCTTTTATTAAAAATTGAATTCCCGAATCATCGCGATATCCATTATGATATACTACTCTGGTAATACCTGACTGATGTATTAATTTACTACATTCTTTACAAGGTGAAAGTGTAATATACAATGTCGCTCCTTCGCAGGATTGTGTAGATCGGGCTACTTTTAAAATTGCATTTGCCTCAGCATGCAAAACATCCCAACGGGTTAATCCGTCTTCATCTTCGCAGCAATTTTCAAATCCTGATGGTGTACCGTTGTATCCATCAGAAATAATCATTCGATCTCTTACGATAATAGCACCAACTTGTTTGCGTTTGCAATACGAAAGCAAACTCCATTCTTTGGCGATGCGCAAATACGCTTTATCGTATTTATTTAATTTTTTTACTTCCATTTAATTTTATCTGTTCCAGATCGGGCTTGAAATAATCATCGGAACAACAACTCCAATAATAAAAGCCGACATTACAAGTGCCCAGTCGCGTTTAGAAAAACGAAACACGGTTTGCACAATATATGACAGTACCAAAACTACAAAAACTACAATTATTTGTGCTGCTTCGATACCTAATGCAAATTCGCCTAAAGGTAGTAATTTCGATGTTGGCGTACCTCCTAAAATTGTCTTAAAATAATTAGAGAAACCAAGACCGTGAATTATACCAAAAAACAATGTTACAAAGAATATCAGATTAAGGCTTTCATTTTTAGTTGCTTTACCGGCTGTAAAAAGATGGAAAAAAGCAGTTATTAAAATCGTAATCGGAATTAAAAACTCTACCAAGCTTACTTTTACGGCAACAATTCCAAAAACAGATAGCATTAAAGCTAACGTGTGACCAACTGTAAAAACAGAAACTAAAATCAAAATGCGTTTCCAGTCTTTAAAGGTATAAGGAACGGTTAATGCGATTAAAAAAAGAACATGATCGTAAGCATTAATATCTAAAACATGCTTTAATCCTATCTGAAAATAAATCCAAAAATCTGACATAGGTATTATTATTTTAATTGATTAAGGGGTTGTAAACATACGATTAATTTTGAAAATTAAGGAAACCCCACAATTAAAACAACGCATAAAAATACGATAAATTTTATGACAACTTTAAAATTAATAATTTAAAAATAGATTTATCTTTGTTACTTAAAAACCCTAATTAATTATGCCATTTTCAGAATTATTTGATAACGAATTCAAACAAAGAAACAGAGGTCATTTCTCTGCAATTGTGCGTGTAGCTTTTGCTGACGGAAAAATTAGTCCAGAGGAACAAGAATTTTTGAATAAAATCTCTTCGACATTACAAATTTCAGAAGACGAATACAAAGAAATCCTTAAAGATCCTTGGAAACACCCAATAAACCCACCTTACTTATATACGCAGCGTCTAGAGCGTTTGTATGATTTAGCAAGAATGGTACATGTTGATCATCATTTAGGAGATCTTCAGGAAGTAATGCTTAGACGTATGGGATTAGCTCTTGGTTTTACTCCGGGAAATGTTAACTATATTGTTGCAAAAGCACTTTCTTTAGTAGACAAAAAAGTAGATTTAGATACTTTCGTTTTCGAAATGGAAAACATGAATAAATAACATACAGTATTCAGCTTTTTAGCGTTCAGTTACATGCTGATTTCTAAAATTGAATTGTAAAATTAAAAACCCGACAGAGTTAAAATTTTGTCGGGTTTGCTTTTTATTTTACTTTGACTGATTTACAACTATTCCATCATAGTAATTACCATTTTGCACACCAACAATCAATCTTCTGTCAGCTCCAGTGGTATTTTTATTCATCGTTATAATTATTTGTTTTCCTTCTTTTCTTTCTATTTGAAATTCAGCATTAGTAATCGTAAAGTCTTTTGCTATTGCATCAACTTTACTTATATCGATCAGCTCCTGATTAATAGCAACTTGATTAAGCCACCATCTCCCATCTTTGGTTGAAATGGTAACGGTATTTGATTCAGAGTCAAAAGTGACTTCTTTTTGAGACAGTTTAATATTATCATCCCATTTTCCGTCCTCCTGATTAGTACAGGAAATCAACAAAAAAAATGACATTAGCAATAAAGTAGTTATTTTTTTCATACAAGTTATTTAGGTAAAGGTTAGTAGATTTTTATTAATCAAAAATAAGACATTCCTCACACTTAATTGTTATGTGCATTTTAAATTATAAACCCGACAGATTTCAAAAATCTGTCGGGTTTTGTTTTAATATTCAAATAGAAATCTAACAAGTTTAAAAAACCTGTTAGGTTGACACTTTAGATTAACTTTCCGCCATAAACTGTTCAGCTTTCTCTACCATCTTACGGCTTCCGCAGAAAAACGGAACACGCTCGTGTAATTCTGTTGGCTGAATTTCCATGATTCTGCCAAAACCATCTGTCGCTTTTCCGCCTGCCTGTTCTGCTATAAAAGCCATTGGGTTGCATTCGTATAACAAACGCAATTTCCCTTTTGGTGCTTTAGAACTTGTTGGATACAAATAGATTCCGCCTTTGATCATATTTCGATGAAAATCGGCAACGAGACTTCCAATATACCTTGACGTATAAGGTCTGTCTTCTTCTTCACGCTGGCAGTATTTAATGTAATTTTTTACGCCTTGCGGAAAATGAACATAATTCCCTTCGTTGACCGAATATATGTTTCCGCTCTCGGGAAACTTCATATTAGGATGCGATAGGTAAAAAGTTCCGATGGCAGGATTTAAGGTAAAACCATTTACGCCATGACCTGTTGTATATACTAACATGGTCGAAGTACCGTAAATAACATATCCTGCTGCCACCTGATTTACGCCTGGTTGTAAAAAATCCTCGCTAGTTACCGGCGTTCCTATTGGTGTAATTCTTCTAAACACAGAAAAAATGGTCCCTACAGAAACATTTACATCTATGTTCGATGATCCGTCAAGCGGATCCATCAAGATCACGTACTTATTATTATGACAGTTGTCGCTCCCCTGAACTGTTATAAAATCGTCGTTTTCTTCCGATGCAATACCACAGACAATCTCACGGTTTATTAACGTCTGGATAAATACTTCGTTTGCATACACATCTAATTTTTGCTGGTCTTCGCCCTGAATATTTTGCTCGCCTGCTGCGCCAATAATATCGACTAACCCCGCTTTGTTTACTTTATAGTTTACGACTTTCGCCGCTAAACGTATAGAGTTGATGATTCGGGAAAGCTCTCCCGACGAATACTGAAATGCTTTTTGATTCTCAATAATAAACTCTCCTAGTGTTTTATTGCGTTCTTCCATTACTATATCGTTGTAATTTTAAATTTAAGTCACAAATATCGTCTTTTTTGTGAGAATGATTTAAAAATTATTTTGTTAGTTTGCTACTATTATATATTTGCTAAATAATGGCAAAAACGATAGTATAAAAACGGGGGATATTCGCTTATATCTGGCTAATTTTAAGAATAGTACGGAATTGGCTGAAAAACAAAAAAAGAGTTGAATATTTCAAAAAAAACAAGCACCGAAGTAATACAACAAAAGATAATAAATTTTACACAATTATGAATATTAGAAAAGGAAATCCTGAAGATATGAAGGCGGTTTTAGGACTGATACAGGAGTTGGCGATATTCGAAAAAGAACCTGAAGCAGTTGTTATAACCGAAGAAGATTTAAAACGTGATGGTTTTGGTGAAAAACCTTTGTTTCATGTTTTTGTCGCTGAAATTGAAAACGACAAACAAGCAAAAGAAATTGTTGGAATCGCGTTGTACTACTATCGCTATTCTACCTGGAAGGGAAAAACAATACATCTTGAGGATTTAATTGTAAAAGAAAAAATGCGTGGAACGGGATTAGGATCGGCACTTTATGCTGAAATCATGAAACAGGGAAAACGTGATAATGTTCGCAGAGTAGAATGGAATGTTCTGGACTGGAACACGCCGGCAGTGAATTTCTATAAAAATTCAGGTGCAAAAATTCTGGACGGCTGGCAAGTAGTACAAATGGATGAAGCAGGAGTTAATACCTTCCTAGAAAAATTATAAAAATATCGGATTTCACTTTGTCTTATAAAAGTGAAATTCAAAAATAAAATCGAAAATTAATAATGAGAGTATTTAAATTTGGTGGAGCATCTGTAAAAGATGCAGATGGGATTAAAAACGTATACGACGTTTTACAAAAAGTAGGTTACGAAGATGTGATTTTGGTTGTTTCTGCTATGGGGAAAACAACAAATGCACTTGAAGTTGTTATCAAGAATTATTTTGACAAATCTGTGGAGCTTGAAGCATCTGTACAGGAAATCAAAAATTATCATAATCAAATATTATTAGATTTATTTGAAGACGAAAAACAAGACGTTTTTGCTGCTGTACAAGCACAGTTTACAGAATTAGAATATTTCTTAGCGCACAATAAATCACCAAACTATAATTTCGTTTACGATCAGGTAGTGAGTTTTGGAGAATTAATTTCTACTACTATTTTAAGTTACTTCATGAATTTCAGAGGTATCAAAACACAATGGCTGGATGTTCGTAACTTCATCAAAACGAATGCGAATTACAGAGATGCCGAAGTTGATTGGGAAACAACACAACAAAATATCAGCAAAATAGTTCCGGGAAAAATGCTAAATATTACGCAGGGATTTTTAGGTGCTGACGAAAATAACTTTACTACAACATTAGGTCGTGAAGGTTCTGATTATACTGCCGGAATTTTTGCTTATTGCTTAAATGCCGAAAGTGTAACGATCTGGAAAGATGTACCGGGTGTTATGAATGCCGATCCGCGTTATTTTGAAAATGCGACTTTACTGAATCAAATTTCGTATCGTGAAGCTATTGAATTGGCTTTCTACGGAGCAACGGTTATTCACCCAAAAACATTACAGCCATTACAGAAAAAAGAAATTCCGCTATACGTAAAATCTTTTATCAATCCGCTGCTAAAAGGAACTTGCGTTTCTAAAGGTGTAGACTTAGAGCCTCAATTCCCTTGCTTTATTGTAAAGAGAAACCAGCTTTTAATTTCGCTTTCCTCTATAGATTTCTCTTTTATTATGGAAGAAAACATCAGTGAGATTTTTGCTTTGTTTCATGAATTTAAAATAAAAGTAAACTTAATACAGAACTCAGCGATTAGTTTTTCTGTTTGTGTTGAAGATAAATTTGGAAATTTCAATGACTTGAATGCTATTCTTTCTAAAAAATTCAAAGTAGATTATAGCGAGAATGTTACCTTATATACTATTCGTCATTTTAACGAACAGGCTTCTCACATTGTGGAAGCAAACAAAGAGGTTTTACTAAAACAAGTAAGCCGTGAAACAATGCAAATTGTTACCAAAGAATTAAATTAAACAACTAACTAACCAAGAATGCCAAAGGTTTCATTTTTTCATTAAAATGAAACCTTTTTTATTGGAACCTGATTCAGCAATCCCAAATTATTTTTTAACTATTCTTCAGTTGCAACTTTTCAGCTATAAGGTCAACAAAAATACCGCACTAATTTTACCAATTATAAATACTACTTTTGGCTTTTTAGAGTTAAAGTCATTATGTTGAAAAAATTACTGTTTTTTACGGTGCTTATCTGGTTTTCTGGTCTTCAGGCGCAGGAAACAGGATCATCGTATCAAACCAAAAAAGTAATAAGTACGCGAGACACGATTCATTTGGAGAAATTCAGCATTAACCCGAGTTTTTTTCAGCTTTTAAATACCAGAAATGAAACCATTGATTCTACATTTTATAAAGTAAATTTTCAAAAAGGTTTTTTACTTTTAAACGAAAACTTCACTTCTACTTCAGACACTTTAGTTGTCAATTATTTAAAATATCCCGATTTCCTGACCAAAGAATATGGTCTTTATCAGGATAGTCAAGTGGTGAGCAATGATGTTGGAACTGATAAATTATACAAAGTAAACAATGCTAACACCAAAACTTTTACTCCGTTTGACGGATTAAGTACTTCGGGAAGTATTACACGTGGCATTACGATTGGAAATAATCAGAATACGGTTTTAAACTCCAATTTAGATCTTCAGATTACAGGAAAAATTTCAGACAAGGTTAGTTTAAGAGCTTCTTTGCAGGACAGTAACATTCCGCTTCAGGATGGTGGTTATTCTCAAAAACTAGATCAGTTTGATAATATTTTCATGGAACTTTTTAGCGATAAATGGAATATTCGGGCAGGTGATGTTTTTTTAGAAAACAGAAAAACGCAATTTCTCAATTTTAATAAAAAAGTACAAGGTCTTTCTGCCAGCGTTGATTTTGGTGATGAAGAGAGCAAATCGAATGTTTTCGCCTCGGTAGCATTCGTAAGGGGACAATATGCGAAAAGTACTTTTACAGGACAGGAAGGCAATCAGGGTCCTTATAAATTAAAAGGTCAAAATGGCGAATTGTATGTCTTGGTAATTTCAGGTTCTGAGCGTGTTTATGTAAATGGTGTTTTGCTAAAACGAGGAGAAAACAACGATTATGTAATTAATTATAATGCTGGAGAAATCATTTTTACTTCGCTTTTTACGATTACTTCAGAAATGAGAATTAATGTAGAGTACCAATATTCTGAGCGAAATTATAACCGATTGGTGACTTACGCCGGCGCTACTCATGAAAATAAAAGCTGGAGTTTTGGCGGTTATGTGTATTCTGAAAATGATTTAAAAAACCAGCCTTTACAACAAAATCTTTCTACCGAGCAAGTTCAAATCTTAAGTCAGGCGGGAGATGATCAAAACTTAATGATTGCCCCATCAGCTTATGAAGACAAATATTCTGAAAATAAAATTTTGTACAAAAAAGCAATTTTCAATGGTGTTGAAGTTTATGAATACTCCAACAACTCCAGCGATGTTTTGTACAATGTAAAATTCAGTCTAGTCGGCAACAATGGCGGAAATTACATCATACAAAACAATAATTCTGTGGAGCGTATTTACGAATACATTGCTCCTGTAAATGGCGTTTTGCAAGGAAATTATGAACCTGTGGTTAAATTAGTGGCGCCAATGAAAATTCAGGTGGCTACTTTTTTAGGGAAATACAATCCTGACGAAAAAACACTGGCTGACTTTGAATTGGCAATGAGCAATTACGATCAAAATTTATTTTCTCCTATTAATGACAGTGACAATGATGGACTCGCTTTTAAAACCAACGTCAAAAAACGGTTGTTTACAAAAGACTGGACTTTAGATGCTTTTGCGAATTATCAATTTGTACAGGAAGATTTTAAATCTGTAGAACGTTTGTATAATATTGAGTTTAATCGTGACTGGAATCTAAATTCTACTCTTTTGGGTAATCAGAGTTTATTGGTTTCAGGTTTAAATTTTGATTTATTTCACAACAAAGAAACTTCAAACATTGGTTTGTTTACTTATCAATTCGAAAAATTAGATTACACGGAAAGTTATTCCGGAAGCAGGCATACTGCAAATGCTTTTTTTAAATTGAACAAATGGACGATTGAAAATCAAGGAAGCTTTTTAAATTCTGATGCCACTACTTCTACATCAAAATTTATCAGAAACCTTTCTAAAACCAAATATCATTTCGGAAAAAACTGGGTAGGCGGAAGTATACAGATTGAAGATAATCAGGAAAAAGATAAAGCAACCAATTTGTTTTCGGCCTTGAGCCAAAGATTTTCTGAATATGGCGTTTTTGTTGGTCGTGGCGATAGTACAAAAGTTTTTGTTGAAGTTGGATATCTACAGCGACGCAATGATAGTTTACAAAACGGTATACTCCAGCATGTAAACAATTCCAAAATGTATGTTTTGAAATCGAAATTAATTCAGAATAAGAAAACTGACTTAGCCGTTTACGCCAATTATCGTACGCTTGATTTTACAGATTCAACACGTAAGACGGAGCCTTCCTTAAATTCAAGAATCCTATACAACGACCGATTCTTCAATCAGTTTATGCAAATTGGAAGTGTCTATGAAACCAGTTCCGGAACAATCGCACAACAGGAATTTACCTATATTGAAGTTGCTGCCGGCCAAGGAGTTTATACCTGGAACGATTATAATGGGAACGGAATTCAGGAACTGGAAGAGTTTGAAATTGCTCCTTTTCCGGATCAGGCAAAATTTATACGCATCTTTTTACCAAATCAGGTTTACATTAAAACCAATCAAAATAAATTTTCGCAGTCGGTTACTTTAAATCCTCTGCAATGGCAAAATAAAACGGGTTTTAGAAAGCTGGCTTCTTATTTCTACAATCAAACTTCCTTTATTATGGATCGTAAGGTTAGAAATAATGGCGGTTCGTTTGAATTGAATCCGTTTAGTGGTGATGATGAGAATATGCTAGGCTTAAATTCAAGTTTCAGAAACAGTTTGTACTATAACCGAGGCAAACAGAAACATTCTGTTACTTATTCCTATCTCATCAATAAAGGTAAAAATCTACTTTCTGTAGGTTCGCAGAAGGTTGCCAACAATTCGCACCAAATGCAATACACGCATTTGTATCAGAAAAGCTGGCTCTTTAATTTCTTTACCAAAACCATAAAAACAACATTACTATCTGAGGATTTTATAGAAAAGAATTACGATTTACAAGGATATCAAATTGCTCCTAAGATTAGTTACTTGTTTTCAAAAAACACGAGTTTAGATTTCTTTTATGAATTTCAAACCAAGGAAAATCAAATTGGAGATGCTGAAACGTTATTGCAAAACCGAATCGGAACATCGTTTTCTTTTGCAGGCGATAAAAAAGTAACAATCAATGGGGAGTTTTCTTTTTATCAGAATAAATTCAGCGGAAATGAATTTTCATCGGTAGGTTTTCAAATGTTAGAAGGTCTTCAACAAGGGCAAAATCTGGTTTGGAAATTGCTTCTACAGAAAAACATAACACAGTTTCTGGATGTCAATGTTAATTATCAGGGACGAAAAAGCGAGACGGGAAATACGATTCATACAGGCAACGTTCAGCTTCGTGCTTATTTTTAACGCTTTGCGAAAAACATTACAATATATTTACTAATTTTAGTTGAAATTTAAAATCTATTAACTTATGAAAAAATTATTACTGCTTTGTTTTATAGTTGTTTTGTCTAGTAATTTTTACGGTCAGACAGCGCCTAAAACAACTAAAGCGAAAAGCGAAACTGCTGCGAAAAAAACAAAAGAAACTGCAGATAAAGCTGCAACAGATGCCAAAAAAGAAGCTGCGAAAGCTACAAAGGCATCCGACAAAGCAAAATCGGCTGCGGACAAAGCAACCGCCGATGCTAAAAAAGAAACTGCAAAAGAAAAAGCAACTAAAGAAAAAGCAGAAAGTACTAAAGCTGTCGCAAAAAAGACAGAAGCAAAAGCTGATGCTGTAAAAAAA
Source organism: Flavobacterium hercynium (assembly GCF_002217285.1). Lineage (GTDB taxonomy): Bacteria > Bacteroidota > Bacteroidia > Flavobacteriales > Flavobacteriaceae > Flavobacterium > Flavobacterium hercynium. Next base: position 33,785 of record NZ_MUGW01000021.1, read on the forward strand.
GAGGCTGCTGCAACGAAAAAAACAGCTGCTAAAACAACCAAAACAGTAAAAGAAACAAACGAAAAAGCACCGAAAGTTGCTGATAAAGTTACCGGAGAATACAATGGTAAAAAAGTATATACCGGACCAAAAGGTGGTAAATATTACATTAACTCAAACGGAAATAAAACATACATTCAGGATTAAATTTTTAATTTTGACACTATATCAGAGACTAATCAAAAAAGATTAGTCTCTTTTTTTTAAGAATAAAATTGTATTATTTTAAATTTCTTCACAATACAACAACATGATCTCTTTTGATTTAACCTTTTTCACTGTTTTATCAGCTAAACTTTACAATAGAGTTAATAATTTAGTAATATCCTCGAAATAACAGAAAAGACATATTTATATATCTTCGTCAAAAAGCAAGTAAATATGAGTATTGAATATTCTGCAAACAAAACTATTCTCGTAGCTCCATTGAATTGGGGGTTAGGTCACGCTACAAGATGTATACCTATAATAAAAGCACTTCAGGACAACAATTACATTCCGATCATTGCATCAGATGGTATTGCGCTAGCTTTATTAAGAAAAGAATTTCCTTATATTCAAACGCTTGAATTACCTTCTTATCATATTGAATATGCGAAGAATGGTAAAAATTTTAAATGGAAACTGATTAAAAACTTACCCAAAATGATAACCGCCATTTTAGACGAGAAAAAAATGGTGAAATCGTGGATTAAAAAACACGGTATCGATGGTATCATTTCTGATAATCGATTGGGTGTTTACAGCAAAAAAGTTCCTTCTGTATTCATGACACATCAATTGAATGTTATGACCGGAAATACAACCTGGCTTACGAGTAAGTGTCATCAGGAAATTATGAAAAAATATACGGAATGCTGGATTCCTGATACTGATGCTGAAATAAATCTAACGGGAGAATTGGGTCATCTTAAAACAAATGATCTTAACCTAAAGTATATTGGCCCGCTAAGCAGAATGCGCAAAAAAGAGACTCCAAAAGTATATGATTTAATGGTTATTCTATCTGGTCCAGAACCTCAACGTACATTTTTGGAAGAAAAACTAAAAAAAGAAGTGTTACGCTACGAAGGCAAGGTAGTGTTTGTAAAAGGTGTGGTCGAAAAAACGCAGACAAAAGAAGAAATAGAGCATGTAACGTATTACAACTTCATGAACTCTAAACAATTGGAACAAACGTTTAATGAAAGTGATTTGGTTTTATGCCGTTCTGGTTATACTACGGTTATGGATTTAGCTAAGCTGGAAAAGAAAGCTTTTTTTATACCGACTCCAGGGCAATATGAGCAGGAATATCTTGCTATAAAACTTCAGAATGAAAATCTGGTTCCTTATGCAATGCAAAACGACTTTACTATCGAAGATCTTTCTAAAGTAAAATCGTTTAAAGGTTTATCTCAATTTCAAAACGAAATCGACTGGGACGCTATGTTTTCTATTTTTGAAGACTAATATTAGAAATTAAACTGCGCCTGCAATCTTAGTAAGTTTCCTTGCTGTCTGTTGACAGGAAGTGCGCTGTCCTGAAAAGTTCTGTCTGCAATAACGTATTGTGCTGTAAGTTCAAATGCTTCCATTGGTTGCCATTCTACACCAATTTCGTAATCTCTAACAACATAACTTCTGGCATCTTTTTCATATTTTTTTCCTCCATCGTAATATTGAAATTTTGCGAACGGATAAAGACGCTGTTTTTTTAGATCTAATTTATAATTCAGCATTACATATCCTCCATTTAGATCGGTTTCATCGATCGCATTGGTAACGGAATTGTAACGAGGACCTGTACCAACGTTGTATTCTGTTTGAATTCCAAAAGGTCTGGGATACAAAACAAAGGTTGCTCCCACTCGCTGGTCTTTTACATACTGCGGATCGTTTACGGCAACTCCTTGTGAAACTTCTCCTGTAAAAGCCCATTTTCCGGTATATGCCTGAATTCCTGGTTCAATAATCTGACTGCCAATAACAAAAGGATATGTTACTCTCGCTACTACGTTTAAGTCTCTGTTTCCGTCTAATCTATTCGCAATTTGTCCGTTGTAAACACCAAGACCAAAAACGCCAAAATCACCCGATCCTTTAAAACCATCTTTGACTAACATTGCAAAACGTTCTCTTATTTCTTTTGGTGCCCAATAAAAGAACATTCCTAAATCACGCTCGTTTTGTATGGCACTGTTCATAGCATCGTTACGATCTAACGTTAATCGCTGCGAACTTGATTGCATATTTTCGAAACCGTAAGGGATTTTACTTTGCCCTACGCGAAGGCGATATTCTCTTTTTTTATCAAAAGAAACATCGAAATACAAATCGCGAATCTGAACAAAATTTTGAATACCACTACTTGGTGAACTTGCGAAATCAGGCTGAAAGTAGAAAAACACATTAGAATGTACCTGACCTGAAAATACTAAACGGGCTCGTCTGATAAAAAGTCCGTTGTTTGCCTGTGCGTCCGGAGCTGTAGAAGTTGTTCCCCACGATCTGTCGCACTGATCACAAGATACTTTGTCATTTGTAGAAAACAAACCATTGTAACGTATTTGTGCATAACCTCTTAAAGAGATTTTGTCGTACCAATGTTCATTATTACTAACTCCTGATTTGGTATCGGGAAGTTTTGCATTATTGATGGAATCCAGAAGGCGAATTACTTCTTTCTTTACATCTTCTTTTTTTAAATCCTGTGCATTGGCAACACACGTAATTAGCAATAAAACTGCAATTATTTTTCTCTTTATCATTTTTTTTATCTAATGCACTACATTTCAGGATGCAAAGATGTATCACCAATGTTAATAAATCATTAACAGGGCGTTATCATAATAAGAAGATTTGTTTCTAAATCGTTATGCAACTATTAATCGTACTGATAAACTTTATTCTAAGGTGCTTATCAGAATTTAAACTTACAATTATTTAACTTCTGCTTTCACGTTTTTATGCGCTTTTTCGAGTGTAAACGAGAATTCAGATCCAATTCCGAATTCACTTTCAACATATACTTTTTCTTTATGCGCTTCGATAATATGTTTTACGATTGCAAGTCCTAAACCGGAACCTCCTTCAGATCGGGTTCCGCTTTTATCTACTCTGTAAAAACGTTCGAAAAGTCGGGGAATATTTTGTTTCTCAACACCTTCTCCATTATCACTAATTCGAATTAAAACTTTTTTCTTGGTAAGGTTTACAACACCAACTTCTGTTGATCCGCCATCCTTACCGTATTTAATAGAGTTTACGATCAGATTTTCTAAAACCTGCTGAATCCTGTCCTGATCTCCGCGAACGATTAAAGATTTGGTATTCTTGTTTTCAAAACCCAAAGTGATTTTCTTTTTATCAGCTTTCATTTCTAATAATTCAAAAACATTCTCGATCAGCTCAACAATATCAAAATCCGTAATCATTAAATCCAGATCACCCGATTCCAGTTTGGTAATCATATCTAAATCTTCGACAATATAGATTAAGCGCTCCACACCTTTCTCGGCACGTTTCAAGTACTTTTTTCTGATATTTTTATCATCCATTGCACCGTCAAGCAAAGTCGAAACATAACCCTGAACGGTAAACAAAGGTGTTTTAAGTTCATGCGAAACGTTTCCTAAAAACTCTCTTCGATATTGTTCTCTGATTTCGAGCATTTCAATTTCGAGTTTTTTATCTGTAGCAAACTTTTTCACTTCTCGTGAAAGTGTTTCCATATCAGTAGTAATAGGCTGATTAATAAGTGTAGTAGATTCCAATAACGAAACCTCATCGTATATTTTCTTAACCCTTCTGTAAATGAAACGTTCTACTCTGTACTGCAAAACCAGAAATGAAAAAATATAAATGGAAACTATAAAAATTGATCCAAATGCAACTTGATGTTTTAATTGACTTTTATAAAACAAGGACATTAATACAAGCACAAAGCCTGTTGAAAAGAGACTTATGTACAATGCCGATTTTATAGCAAATTTGTATGTTTTTTTAAAATTAATTTTCATTGATACTATTTAATCATTTAGAGATTAAGAATGTTTGTATGTTGTTATCGAGCTAAAAAATTCTCCTGAATTATCATTTGAACGAAACAAAGTTAACTCAAAAACCATATAAAAAATTAAAGTTCAAACGATCTTTAACTCCTTATATGGTTTATATTTATGTGTCAGATTGATTTAATGTTGAATCTCAAACCTTAGTAACTTAGCAACTAAGAAACTCAGTACCTTAAAATCTAAACTTCAAATTTGTAACCTACTCCTTTTATTGTTTTAAAAAGATCTTCACCAATCTTTTCGCGTAATTTTCTGATATGAACATCGATTGTTCTGCCTCCAACCACTACTTCATTGCCCCAGACTTTATCCAGAATTTCATCTCTTTTAAAAACTTTTCCAGGTTTTGAAGCTAATAAATAAAACAATTCGAATTCTTTTCTTGGTAAAGCAATTTCTACATTGCCTTTAATAATCTTATATTCTTCACGGTTAATCTCGATTCCGCCAACATTTAGAGTATCGCTAACGACTTCTTGTTCTTTTAACCTTCTTAACAAAGCCTTTACTTTGCTGACCAATAATTTTGGTTTTATTGGTTTGGTAATGTAATCATCTGCACCAGCATCAAAACCAGCAACTTGAGAATAGTCCTCACTTCTTGCCGTCAAAAATGTTATAATAACGTTATTTAATTCCGGAATTTTTCTGATGTGTTCACAAGCTTCCATACCGTCCATTTCTGCCATCATCACATCCATAATAATTAGATCCGGCATTTCTTTTTGGGCTTTTGCTATAGCGTCTTTTCCGTTTGAAGCTGTTACAATTTGATAGCCTTCCTGAGCAAGGTTATAGCCTACAATCTCCAGAATATCCGGTTCGTCGTCGACCAATAAAATCTTGGTTTGTGTTTTTTTCATAAAGTAGCAAAAATTGAGTTTTATCATCAGATTTTATTGTTATAAATCTGATGTTTTTTGATTGCGATGGTAAATATAATAATAAATCAACCGTTAAATTTCCCTGTTAACGGTAATTTAATCTCGTAACAATTTGATAATCTACAGCACACAAAAACATAACAAGTGCCTAACATGAACTTTACAGTACGGTTCTTTCTTTGCCAAAAAATAAATTAAACACAACTAAGATGAAATTCAATTTAAAATTTCTATTAATTACATTATTTATCTGTTCGGTTTCGATCGCACAAAACAAAGGTACGATTTCTGGTGTATTATCAGACAAAGAATCAAACAATCAAGCACTACCTTTTGCAAATGTCCTATTAAAAGGAACAAACATTAGCGCTAACACTGATTTTGACGGAAAATATTCGCTAAGTGTTAATCCTGGAGATTACACTATAATTTTTAGTTTCGTTGGTTACGAATCTGTTGAGAAACCGGTAACTGTAGTTGCAGGTCAAACTACAACTGTTAACCAAGTCCTTACTTCAGGAGGTTATACACTTCAGGATGTAGTAGTAAAATCTGCTGCAGTAAGCAAACAAAAAGAATCAGCTTTGCTTTTAGAGCAAAAAAATGCAGTTGACATTAAACAGTCAATTGGTGCACAGGAATTATCAAGAAAAGGTGTGGGCGATGTAGCTGCTGCCGTTGCAAAAACTTCTGGAGTTTCTAAACAAGAAGGAAGCAATAACGTATATGTTAGAGGACTTGGTGACCGTTACAACTCTACTTCTATGAATGGATTACCAATTCCTTCAAATGATCCGGAGAGAAAAAACATTGCTCTTGACCTTTTTTCAACTGACATTGTTGAATATATTTCAATCGACAAATCTTATGGATCAAGAATGTATGGTGACTTCGCCGGAGGAAATGTAGATATCGTTTCTAAAGATTACCGCGGAAAAGGAATGTTCGAAATTTCATTAGGATCTAAAGTAAACACTAACGCATTACAAAACGCGGATAACTTTTTATTATCACAAGGTCCAAGTAAAACAGGTTTTGTTTCTTACGGTGTTCCACAAAATGCTTTAGACGGATATAATTTCAAAAACAGTCTTAATCCTGGAAAAGAAAGTCCTTATGGAGGAAACTTTAATGTAAAAGCAGGAAAAACTTTCAACATTGGTGAAGAAGGAAAACTTAGCGTTTTTGGAACTGCAAGTTTTAACAATGGTTTCGAATATAGAGAAGGATTAAGTCAAAGTGTGAATGCTCAGGCTGCGTCATTAAAATCTTTCCAACAAGAAAAGTATACGTACAACACGAATACTACAGGAATGTTTAATGCGAACTATCGCCTTAACAAAAACCATAAAATTGGATATAACTTCTTATTTATCAATTCATCTGAACAAACCAGAGATACTTATTTTGGAAGTGATCGTGATTATGATAATGAAAATGCTAGTCTTCTCGTTCAAAGAGGTACATTCACACAAAACACTGTTTACATCAACCAATTGTTAGGAAACCACAAAGTGACTGATAAAATTGATTTTGACTGGGGAGTTTCATACAACACCGTTAAAGGTGATATGCCGGACAGAACTCAAAACAAGATGTTCCGCAACACAGCAACTGGAATCTATACAATTGCTCAAAGAACAACTACTGACAACAACAGATACTATCAAAATTTGAAAGAAGATGAAGCAGCTGCTAATCTTGCTTTTACTTACAAACTAGGCGATAAAGAAGCTGGAGAATCTAAAGGGAAAATTGTAGCAGGTTATAATGGTAAATTTAAAAAACGTGATTTCGAAGCTATTCAATTTAACTTCCCTATAAGCCAGATTGGTCAAAATACTGCTGTAGATCCAAATAATTTAGATTCTTTCTTTAATCAGCAAAATTACAACAACGGTGTTTTCTCTATCAGTTCTTTTGCTGGAATGACACCTCAAACTTACGATGGTAAGCAAGATATTCACGCTGGATTTGCAAATATAGAATACAAACTAAGTGACAAGTTAAGCTCTGTTTTAGGTTTTAGATATGAAAAAATATCGCAAACAGTGAACTGGAGAACACAACTTGATGCAGGAGGAGGAACAAATACATTTGACAGAAATGAATTTTTACCAAGTGTTGCATTGAAATATGAATTGAACGAAAAACAAAATCTTCGTTTGGCTGCAAGCAAGACGTATACATTACCTCAGTTTAAAGAACGTGCTTTGTTTATCTATGAAGATGTAATGGAGACTAAAATTGGTAACCCAAATTTATATCCTTCACAAAATTACAATCTTGACCTTAAATGGGAAATGTTCCCAAAAAGTGACGAATTGTTTTCTGTTACTGCTTTCGGAAAATATATCTTAGATCCAATCAATGAGGTAATTGTTGCCTCTGCATCAAATGACATTTCATGGGTAAACATTGGAGATACAGGTTACGCTTACGGAGTTGAATTAGAAGCAAGAAAAAACATTTTTGAAATTGAAGGAGAATATACAAACAAATTATCTTTTGGTTTTAATGCTTCTTTAATGAAAACATATCAGGATATCGACAAGTTAAAAGTTCAAAAAGAGACACAAAACAAAATGAACATTAACCTTACAGATACCAATTCAGGTTTTACAGGAGCTTCTGATTTAATTTTGAATGCTGATTTATCTTATACCAAAAATTTCAAAAATGATTCTGGTATCATGGCAACACTTGCCTACAATCATTACTCTGACAAACTATACGCAATTGGATCTGAAGGGAAAGGGAATTTAGTTGACAAAGCTATGGGTTCATTAGACCTTGTTTTCAAAACTAAACTAAACAAAAGCCTAGGAATTGATTTTGGAGCAAGAAACCTTTTAAATCCGGAATTCAAAAGAGTTCAGGAGAATGCTGGTGGAGACGTACTTGTTTTCAACTATAAAAAAGGAATGACATTTGGTTTAGGAGTAAATTACCAATTACAATAAAAAAGAGGTTAAGGGATTGACTTATCAATTCCTTAACATTCGATTAAAAAACATATAACAAACGCTTTACAACAGCTTAACGTTGATTCGGTCTTAAGTTCTCAACTTTGCATAAACACAAACTAATTAAAAAAAGTAATGAAAAACACAATTTCAAAAATTTTCGGTTTAGCGGCACTATCGCTTGTAACACTTACAACATCTTGCTCTAGCGACAACAATGACGAACCAGTAGTTGAAGTACCATCTTCTACATTCGTGGTAAACAGAGACAATCTTCAAGGAGAGATTAAAGATGGAGAAGTTATTTTAGAATCTGGAATTTACAAACTTACAGGAAAATTAGTAGTTAATGCTGGTGCAAAACTTACTATCAAAGCCGGAGTAACTGTTGAAGCTACTACATTAGACATAACAAAACTTGAGTCTATCAGATATATCGCAATTTCTCAAGGTGGAAAAATCGACGTTCAAGGAACAGCTACAACTCCTGTTGTTTTTACAGCTACAGATAAAAAACCAGCCGCTTGGGGTGGTTTAGTAATCTGTGGAAAAGCTCCAATCAACAAAGGAACAACTGCTCAAGCTGAAGTTTCTGACTTAGCTTACGGTGGAACTGATGCTGCTGATAACTCTGGATCAATTAAATATTTAAGAATCGAATATCCTGGTTACGCTTACACTGCTGATAAAGAATTCAACGGACTTTCTTTATTTGGAGTTGGAAAAGGAACTGTTATTGATTACGTTCAAATTTTCGAAAGCTCTGATGACGGATTCGAGTGGTTCGGTGGAACTGTTGATGCAAAACACTTAGTAGTTTCTAACAAAGATGCTGCATTAGTAGGTGATGATTTATTTGACTGGACTGAAGGATGGAATGGAAATGGTGAAAACTGGTATGGAATCAGAACAAACGCTGGTAACAGAGGTATCGAAGCTGATAACAATTCTAACAACCACTTAGCTACTCCAATTTCTTTCCCAACAATTAAAAACATAACTTTAATTGGTTTTGGTTCAAACGATACAAGTTCAGAGTCTCAAGCTTTCAAATTAAGAGTTGGAACTAAAGGTAAGTTTGACAACGTTGTATTAAAAGGATGGAAAGTTGGTTTTGATGTTCAACACACTGAAACTGTTGGATATATTGGAACTGATTTAATCGCAACTAATGTTTCTTTCGAAGATGTAACTTCAAAAGCTGTAGCTAAAAATACAGATAATACAACTTTAGCTGAAGCTGACGCTTTTAAAGTTTTCACAGAAAAAGCTGATGCAACTGGAGCTGGAAACGGTTCAGGAGTTCCTACTTGGGCTCAAGGATGGACAAAAGGTCTATAATCTAAAAGACAGCAACATATTATAATAAGAAACACTCTAATTTTTAGAGTGTTTCTTTTTTTTGCTTAAAAAGTAAAAGTTTAAGATTGGCTCTTAGCCCGCTATTATTGACATTACGCTAATCCACTCGAAAACAAAATGTTAAAAACATCCTAAAAACTCAGGATGTTTTTTTTTGGTGCAATTTTTGTAATTTTTTTTTATTATATTTACTATTCTAAAATTTCGCGATGGCAAAAAACTACTTTTATACAATACTCTTACTGGCTTTTTTATTTACAACTGGGACTTATGCTCAGGATAGTAAACAATCGTCAAAACCTCAGGAAGTAATTGCTACTATTGAGGGACTTAGCTTGTATCCTAACCCCGTTACAAACGGCAAAGTATATATTTCATCCCGAAATGATTTAGAAAAAGAAATTGTTGTCTTTGACCTTTTAGGGAAAAAAGTGCTTCAGGCTCATTTAACTTCAAAAGAATTAAACGTTGCTGATTTGACTCCGGGTGTTTACATCATTAAAATAACAGAAGAAAACACCACAGCAACACGAAAATTGATCATCCGATAAAATCGAAATAAATACACCATAAGCCTCAAAGAAATTTGAGGCTTTTTTTATTGCTTTTACGTGCTGCAATTATTTATATCTTTGCACAAAAAAAGTTTTGATTACAGCCAACGATATATTTACGATTTCAAGTCAAAAGCAATTTGAAAAAATAGCCCTTAAAGTTTTTCGTTTTCAACACGAGAATAACGTGGTATATCGTGATTTCTGTAATTTTTTAAAAGTTAATCCGCAAGAAGTAAAATCACTACAGCAAATTCCATTTTTACCAATACAGTTTTTCAAAAGTCACGAAGTTGTTTCTAATTCAGATCTTCCACAGGTTACTTTTACCAGCAGTGGTACAACCGGAATGGTTACCAGCCGCCATTTAGTTACAGATGTGTCACTTTATGAGGATAGTTATCGTAACGGATTTTCTCAGTTTTATGGCAATATCGAAGATTACGTTGTTTTAGCCCTTTTACCGTCTTATCTTGAACGAGATGGGTCTTCGCTTATTTATATGGTCGAAGATCTTATAAAGTTATCTAATCAGGCAGAGAGCGGGTTTTATTTGCACAATCACGACGACTTAATTAAAAAATTAACGGCTCTTGATGAAGCAGGTCAAAATGTAATTCTGATTGGCGTAACTTATGCTTTGTTGGATTTGATTGAAAAACATCAATTCAACCTTCAAAACACCATTATTATGGAAACAGGAGGAATGAAAGGCAAACGTAAAGAAATGATTCGCGAGGAATTGCACGAACAACTTTGCCAAGGTTTTGGCGTATCTGCGATTCATTCAGAATATGGCATGACCGAATTACTTGCGCAAGCGTATTCTCTTGGAGAAGGCGTATTCGAATGTCCTTCCTGGATGCATATTCTTGTTCGTGATCCGGAAGACGCTTTGACTTATGTAAAAGATGGAAAAACAGGCGGAATAAATGTGATTGATTTAGCTAATATAAATTCTTGCTCCTTTATTGCCACACAAGATTTAGGCAAAAAAAATCCCAACAACTCTTTCGAGGTATTGGGACGTTTTGATAATTCTGATATTCGTGGTTGTAATCTAATGGTTCTTTAAGTTTTGTTGATTCGTTGATTTGTTTAATCGTTAATTTGATGATTTGCTTAATCGGTTAATCGTTGATTGGGTTAATCGCTGATTTGTTTAATCGATTAACTTAGTATTACAAATGCAATCATAATAATAAAACTCAAAACAGGTAATAAACTTATACTACCCCAAAGCAGTTTTGTTTTCCAATTGTAATTTTCTTTTGAAACAAAAATAGCATTTAGTATTCCACACACAAAAGAAAACAAAACAAGAATATAATTGGACATCCATAAAAAATGATATAGAATTCTAAACTCATGAAATCTATATCTTCCAGAGATATAACCGAAAATCATTCCTGCTATAAAAATTCCACATATAATTAACGCTCTCTTTTGCAACTTATTAAATCGAATATTATCCATTAAGATTCCAACAATCGATTAAACGACAAAACAAATAATCGATTAAACAACTCTAATCACGAAATAATTCTTCTTTCCACTTTGTAACAACACAAACTGATTGTTGATTAAATCATTTGCTGTTAATACAAAATCTTCTTTTATCTTTTCTCTGTTTACAGAAATTGAATTTGCTGTTAAGGCACGTCTTGCTTCTCCGTTTGATTTAAAGAAACCTGTTTTTTCGTTTAAAACAGTAATAATATCCAATCCGTTCTCTAAGTCTGCTTTTGCAATTTCTGCCTGAGGAACACCATCAAAAACTTCTAAAAAAGTAGTCTCATCTAATTTCTTCAAGTCATCTGCAGTAGAATTTCCGAACAAAATATTAGAAGCCTGAATTGCTTTTTCCAGTTCCTCTTCAGAGTGAACAAAAATTGTAATTTCTTCTGCCAATTTCTTTTGCAAAACTCTTAAATGTGGTGCTGCTTTATGTTCTTCTATTAAAGCATCAATCGCGTCTTTATCTAAAAAAGTAAAGATTTTGATGTATTTCTCTGCATCAACATCTGTTGAGTTTACCCAAAACTGGTAAAATTTGTATACTGAAGTTTTATCAGCATCTAACCAAACATTTCCTCCTTCAGATTTTCCGAATTTAGATCCGTCTGCTTTTGTAATTAATGGCGTTGTCAATGCAAAAGCTTTTGCTCCTTCTCCACCCATTCTGCGCACTAATTCAGTTCCTGTGGTAATATTTCCCCACTGATCAGAACCTCCCATTTGTAAAACGCAGTTGTTGTTTTTATATAAATGATAAAAATCGTATCCTTGAATCAACTGATAAGTAAACTCTGTAAAAGACATTCCTTCGCCTTCTCCGGCAAATCTCTTTTTCACAGAATCCTTAGCCATCATATAATTTACGGTGATACGTTTTCCAACTTCACGAGCAAAATCGATAAACGAGAATTCTTTCATCCAGTCATAGTTGTTTACCATAACCGGAGCATTTGTATCTTTTGAATTAAAATCTAAGAAACGGGATAATACGCTTTTAATACCTGCAACGTTTTTAGCCAACGTTTCTTCGTTCAGCAAATTTCTTTCGTCAGATTTACCAGATGGATCACCAATCATTCCGGTTGCACCACCAACCAAAGCAATAGGCTGATGACCAAAATTCTTTAAATGAACCAATAAAATGATCTGAACCATACTACCAATATGTAGTGAATCTGCCGTTGGATCAAAACCTATATATGCCGTTGTTACTTCTTTCAGCAATTGTTCTTCCGTTCCTGGCATGCTATCGTGATATAACCCGCGCCACTTTAATTCTTCAACTAGATTCTTCATTTTTAAAATAATTTGTGCAAATGTAATCAATGTCAATATCAATATCAAAAAGCAATGGAAATTTCAATGACAATGGCAATAGCAATGGCAAAAAACAATAGCAATATCAAAAAGCAATGGCAATGGCAATGGCAATATGCAATGTCAATGGCAATGGCAATATGCAATGTCAATGTCAAAAAACAATAACAATATCAATATGAAAAGCAATAACAACTTCAATACGCAAAAAGTATAACAAAAGTGATTCAAATCACATTCCTAGGTATAATCAGACTAAGACCATGTTGTTTGCAGCTCAGCAACTTTATAACTTTATAAAAACCTTTGCACCTTTGTAACTCAGAACCTTTGTAGCTTTACAAAAAAAACCTTTGCAACTTTGCAACTCTACTAACTTTGTAACTTTACAAAAAACCTTATCTTTACAAAATGATATTAGTAACAGGAGGAACTGGTTTAGTGGGTGCGCATTTATTACTTCATTTAGTTGAAAATGGAGAAAATGTTCGGGCAATATACCGCAGCCAAAATAATATTCAAAAAACTAAATCTATTTTTGAACTTTATAAAAAAGGAGATTTATTTCAAAAGATCTCTTGGTTTGAAGCTGACATCCTTGACATTCCTGCCCTCGAAATTGCCTTTACCGATATTGAATATGTTTATCACTGCGCTGCGTTAATTTCTTTTGATCCGAAAGATGAAGATAAACTACGAAAAACAAATATTGAAGGAACGGCCAATATGGTTAATTTTTCGATTGCTTACGGCATAAAGAAATTTTGCTTTGTAAGTTCTATTGCCGCTTTGGGCGATTTAGCAGCTCACGAAACTTCTATAACGGAAAAAACTGAATGGAATCCCGAAAAACCGCACAGTGATTACGCCATTTCTAAATATGGTGCGGAAATGGAGGTTTGGCGTGGACTTCAGGAAGGTTTGGATGTTATTATCATTAATCCGGGTGTTATTCTGGGGCCAATTCCTACTGCAAAAATCTGTGCACAAGGAAGTGCTGAACTTTATACAAAAGTCGCAAACGGACTTTCGTTTTATACCTTAGGAAGTACTGGTTTTATTTCTGTAACAGATGTGATCAGGATTGCATTTGAATTAATGAAAAGCGATATTAAAAATGAACGCTTTACTTTAATCGCAGATAACATTGTTTTTAAAGATATTCTAAACACTATAGCCGAAGCTTTGAAAGTAAAAAAACCAAACATTCATGCAAAACCTTTATTCATGAATTTTCTATGGATTGCTGACGGGATATTTTCTACATTATTTTTTCAGAAAAGACGTTTAACGAAAGCAACTGCAAAAGCTTCTTATTCTAACAATCTGTATTCTAATGAAAAAATAAAAACCGCTCTGGGAACGGTTTTTTTAGATGTACATCAATACATAAAAGATATATCGAGGTTTTAACCTATTTTTTCTTAGCACCAAATCCTCTTCTTTTTCTTAAAGAATCAGTCAGTACTTTTCTTATTGAATCTTCTTTCGTTAATTTTACTGCTGTCGGTTTTGCAGGAGAAGCTGCTTTTATACTATCTTTCTTTTTCTTGCTTTCTTTTGCAGCCTTCTTCTTCTCTTCGATTTTTACTAAAGTATCTGCCTTTTTTTGCTCTTTTTCTAAGCGGTGCGAAATCTCGTCAAACATATCTTTGTACGTCTCGTAATTAGAAGCATAATAGATGTTGCTTTGCGCGAATTGCAAACTGTCCACTTTATATTTTTGCAGCACAAATCTTTTTGTACTGGTATCATTTGAGTCCAGCGAAAGAGGATTGTTATATTTTATAGCTTCCAGCAAAGCTAAATCGCACATAATATCAACCATTTTTCCTCTTTCTATAAGTTTCTTAGGCTCATGAATAAGCTCCTTTTTACAACTTACAGCAAGAAACAAAACCAATATTACGATTAAAAAGTTCTTCATTTCTGTTTTATCTATCAAATAATAATCTCTTTCCTTTGCGAATGTCTTTTACCTTAAAATTATTATAAACCAACTCACCATTTACAAACGTATGTGTGATTCTTGATTTAAAAGTATAATTTTCAAAAGGAGACCAACCGCATTTAGACAGAATATTTTCCGGCTTAACACTCCATGGTAAACTTGGATTTACAATTACTAAATCGGCAAAGTAACCTTCTTTAATAAAACCTCTTTTCTCAATTTTGAAAATCTTTGCCGGATTGTGACACATTTTCTCTACAATCTTCTCCACTGTAATTTTACCTTGGTGATGTGCTTCAAACAAAGCAACAACAGCATGTTGTACTAACGGTCCTCCAGAAGGAGCATTAAGATACGACTGGCTTTTTTCTTCTTTTGTATGAGGTGCGTGATCTGTTGCAATAACATCTATACGCCCGTCATTTAAAGCTTTCCAAAGTTCTTTTCTGTCGTCAGCAGTTTTAACAGCAGGATTCCATTTTATGAAATTGCCTTTTGTTTTATAATCTTCATCTGTAAACCAAAGATGGTGTACACAAACCTCTGCGGTAATTTTTTTATCTTCTAATGGAATTTTATTGGTAAAAAGTTCCATTTCTTTTGCTGTCGAAAGATGAAAGATATGCAAGCGCGCTCCTGTTTTCTTTGCCAGCGCCACCGCTTTTGATGATGAAATATAACATGCCTCGGCACTGCGGATCAAATGATGTGCTGTTACAGGAACATCATCACCATATTGCTCTTTGAAGGTAGCCAGGTTATTTTTTATTGTTGTTTCATCTTCACAATGAACTGCAATTAACATTGGAGTACTTGAAAATATTTTCTCTAAAGTTGCTTCGTTATCAACCAGCATGTTTCCTGTCGAAGAACCTAAAAAGATTTTTATTCCCGCAACGTTTTTCGGATTCGTTTTTAGAACTTCTTCAAGGTTATCATTGGTTGCTCCCATCATGAACGAATAATTCGCAAATGATTTTACAGCAGCTATTTGATATTTTTCTTCTAAAATTTCCTGAGTAACGGCATTTGGAACTGTATTCGGCTGCTCGATAAAAGAGGTAATACCGCCGGCAACAGCAGCACGTGATTCTGATTCGATATCGCCTTTGTGTGTTAATCCCGGTTCTCTAAAATGCACTTGATCGTCAATAGCACCCGGAATCAAATAATTCCCTTCGGCATCAATAACAATACAATCTGAAGTTTTTAGGCTTATGCTATCTGAAATCTCAACAATTAAGTCGTTTTCAACCAGGACATCTCCTTCAAAAATAGATCCTTCGTTTACAATTTTAGCATTTTTAATTAAAATCCTATTCATCGTTATGGGTTTATAATGTATTGACTAATTTTTTTAATCGAAGTGAAATCACACCAAGAATAGCTTCTTTTATAATGGCATTACTCATTTTTGAGACACCTTTAGTTCTATCTGTAAAAATGATTGGAACTTCGGTAATATTAAATTTTGCGCAATAGGTTCTGTATTTCATTTCAATCTGAAACGCATAACCAACAAATTTTATTTTATGAAGTCCTATCTTTTCTAAGACTTCTCTTCTATAACAAACAAAACCCGCTGTAGCATCATGAATTTTCATTCCCGTGATAAATTTCACGTATACCGAAGCAAAGTAAGACATCAACACACGGCTTAAAGGCCAGTTTACAACATTTACGCCTGTTACATAACGGGAACCAATCGCTAAATCAGCTCCTCCAAAATGACAGGCATCAAATAATTTTTCAAGATCGTTTGGATTGTGTGAAAAATCAGCATCCATCTCGAAAATATAATTATACTGACGCTCCAATGCCCATTTAAAACCGTGAACATAAGCCGTTCCCAATCCTGCTTTTTTAGCTCTTTTTTCTAAAAATAATCTATCAGGAAATTCTTCCTGCAACGCAACTACTTTATCTGCAGTATGGTCCGGAGAATTATCATCAATAATTAACAGATGAAAGGGTTTATGTTGAGAAAGAACAGCTCTAACTATACTTTCTATGTTCTCAATTTCGTTATAGGTGGGAATTATGACAATACAATCATTCATTTTTTTGCGTAATTTCATGGCAAAAGTAAACTTTTTATGCCATTTGATTCATAATAAATCTATAATAAAAGTATTGACACAAAAAATTACTAATTTTGTACCGCTATGATAGAACACCTTAATCCCCGAATTATCGAGAACAAAGACTGGGCAACATTTTTATTTGTGTTGGCCTTTGCTCTTATTGCTATTACAAAATCAGCATACGAAACGAGATTTAGCGAGTTTAGCAGATTAATTGTTTCTGATAAATACGCCAAAATTTATCGTGACACCAGCAATCTGAAAGGAAGTTTTATTGTTGGATTATTTTTTGTGCAGATTATCTCTTTTTCTTTTTTCATTTTAATGATTATGCATGCTTTTGGGTATGCCGAAAAAACAGATTGGGTTCTATTTATTCAAATCGCGACTTTCCTTCTTTATTTTATTCTGGCGAAATATTTATTAGAAAAAATTGTGGCCACTTCTTTCAATATTGAAGAATTTATCGACACTCTTAACCTTCAAAAGGCAACATACAGAACTTACATAGGTGTATTAATCCTTCCTTTTAATGCAATTTTGTTTTATCACGACGGTATTCCAAAAAGTGTACTGCTTGTAATCATTGGTATTGCGCTTTGTATAAGTCTATTCTCATACTTTATTTCAATTAAAACGCATCAAAATATAATATTGAGCAAGTTATTTTATTTTATTTTATATCTTTGCGCTCTTGAAATAGCCCCTTATTATTTCATATATTATTGGATAAGTAAAGAGGTGGCTTAGTAAATGTTTATAATATGAAAGTGAAAACAATTTTGGTGTCACAGCCTGAACCTAAAGTGGAAAATTCTCCTTACTTTGAGCTCCAACAAAAACACAAAATAAAAATTGATTTCAGACCATTTATTCATGTGGAAGGGGTTAACGCAAAAGAGATTAGATTACAAAAAATTGATCTAAATCATTACACTGCGATTATTTTGACAAGCCGTAATGCGGTAGATCATTTTTTCAGAGTAGCCGATGAAATGCGCTACAAAGTTCCTGAAGGACTGAAATATTTTTGTCAATCAGAAGCCGTTGCGTTTTACCTGCAAAAATATGTAGTCTACAGAAAACGTAAAATTTACGTTGGAGCAAAAGATTTTGCTGATTTATCTCCTTTGATCAAAAAGTACAAAGACGAAAAATTCCTGCTTCCTGCATCTGATCAATTAAATGCTGACGCTCCTGTAACTTTGAATGGCTTAAAAGTAGATTGGACTCAAGCGGTTTTTTACAAAACAGTAATGAGTGACTTATCTGATTTAGCAGACGTTTATTATGATGTTCTGGCGTTTTTTAGCCCAACTGGAATTAAATCATTATTTAAAAACTTCCCTGATTTCAAACAAAACGAAACCAGAATTGCGGTTTTTGGAAGCACTACTCAAAAAGAGGCTTTAGATTACGGATTAAGAATTGATATTCTTGCACCAACACCTGAAACACCTTCGATGACAATGGCTTTAGAAAAATACATTAGCGAAGCAAACAAAGGAAAATAATCCTGTTTACAATATTCCCGATTTTTATCGGCACTAAAATTCCAAAATCTAACGACATACTGTTGGATTTTGGAATTTTTCTTTTTAAATCATTTTGATTACATTTGATTTACAACTAAAACCAAAAAACCAAAATTAGTTTCAAATTGCAATTCACATGAAAATCAACTCGCTCTTAATTGAAATCGACGGAATCGACAAAGAAATACTTCGCTATCTCATGGACGATGCCCGTAAACCTATTTTACAAATCGCCAATAAAATAGGAATCTCCGGAGCTGCTATTCATCAGCGTTTGAAAAAACTGGAACAATCCGGTGTTATATCGGGATCTAAATTTACTGTAAACCCAAAAGTACTAGGCTACAATACAATGGCATTCGTGGGCGTTTATCTCGATAAAGCTTCCCGAAATTCAGAAGCCGTAAAAGATTTAAAAAAAATACCCGAAGTTCTAGAATGTCATTACACAACCGGAAACTGGTCTGTTTTGATTAAAATTATTTGTCGCGATAACGAGCACTTAATGCAGCTTCTAAACACTAAAATACAAGCCATCGAAGGTGTATCAAGAACAGAAACTTTTATATCATTAGATCAGCAAATTGATAGGCAGATTCAACTATAGATTGTTAGATTGTTAGATTGTTGGACTACTTAGATTATTTTGATTGAAAAATTGAAGAATTAAAAGATTGAAAGATTTAACGAATAAACAGATAAACGATTCAACAACAAACAAAAAGCCCGATTAAAAAATCGGGCTTTTGTTTTAAATTGACTAATTATCTAATTAGCATATTATCTAATTCTTAATTCCTTCTGCTTCCAGAATAAATGGAAATATAATACAGCAGCGTTGCAATTGATCCTATGGCGGCAACAACATACGTTCTTGCAGCCCATTTTAATGCATCTTTAGCACCTGCCTGCTCTTCTTTTGTCAGCATGTGTTTATTTTCCAACCAGGCTAACGCTCTGTTACTCGCATCGTATTCTACTGGTAACGTTACAATCGTAAACAAAGTTGTCGCAGCAAAAATGATGATTCCGATTAGCAATAACTGAGGAAAAGCATTAATCATTAAAATCCCTGCAATTAAAATCCATTGTACATAATTAGAGGCAACACTTACGATTGGTACTAATTTAGAACGCAGCGTAAGCCATTCGTAACCTATTGAATGTTGTACCGCGTGACCACATTCGTGCGCCGCAACAGCAGCCGCAGCCGCATTACGATGATTGTAAACAGCTTCACTTAAATTTACGGTTTTATCAGACGGATTATAGTGATCGGTCAATTGACCCGGAGTCGAAATAACGCGAACATCTGTAATTCCGTTATCGGCTAGCATTTTTTCAGCAATTTCTGCGCCGCTCATTCCGTTTCTTAATTGCAATTTAGAGTATAATTCGAATTTACTTTTCAGCTTCGAACTGACCAGCCAGCTGAATAACATAATTGCTCCTGCAATAATTAAATAGTCTATTCTCATATCTTTAGTTTTATTTGATTGATTATTAAAGTTACAAAACAAACTACAATTTCTGAACCAAATTAAAAAAATGTCATTTTGGCATTCTGGATTTATGCGTTCAAAAGATTATTCTTTAAAAGAAAAGCCATCAATTCTGCTACATTTTTAGTTTTATACTTCTGAAGTATATTGCGTCGATGTGTCTGCACCGTCAAGAAGCTTAAAAATAATTCATCAGCAATTTCCTGAGTCGATTTACCTTTAGACAATAACATTACAATATCTTTTTCTCTTCTGCTCAGGCTCGGAATTCTTTCTAAATCTTCAGACTGAGGCTGACTAATTATTGCCTTTACCTCATCACTAAAAACGATTTCACCTTCAATTGCTTTATTTATGCAACGTTTAAATTCTTCAAAAGAGGCACTTTTTAGAATATAACCATTACCGCCATTCTGAATAAACTGCATTACCAGACTTCTTTCTGATTGGCTGCTCATTCCAATAATGACAATTTGAGGATACTTTTGCTTAATTGTTTTACAAAGATCCACCCCGTTTATTACAGGAAGAAAAATATCCATCAAAATTAAATCGACTTCATTTTCTTCAATATACTCTACCAATTTTACGCCAGATTGCAATTTACCCACAATCTCAACACTTTCTAAATCTGACAATAATCCCGAAATTCCCGAAATCACAATTGGATGATCGTCTACAATAATCGTTTTATATGCTTTATCCATTTGATGTTGCTTCTTTTTTTACTTTCAATTCAATATAAGCTGCTGTTCCGTTATTTGGTTCACTTTGAATTTCAACTTTTCCATGCAGAAAGTCAACGCGATTTCTGATATTTCGCAATCCCATTCCGCTATTATTTTTATCCAAAACATCAAAACCAATCCCATTATCTTCGACTGTGATATAGAAGGTCTCTTTATTTTGAGAACAGGAAACTAATATTTCTGTTGCCTCAGCATATTTTAAAGCATTATTCAATAATTCCTGAATAATACGGTAAATAACAATTTCATAATTTTTAGGAAGGTTTGGTTTTGGAATCAGATATTGAAACTCAATTTTAGTATTGGCATTAGAATTTCGCATACATAAATCCTGCAATGCATGTTCCAAACTCAATTTAAGCAAACTTTCCGGCATTAAGTTTTGAGAAATATTCCTTAATTCTTTAATCGAATTATCAAGTAATACATTGACATCTGTTGCGCTTAAGTTATTTTGGTTTTCTGCTAACTTCAAATGAATTTTCAATCCCGAAAGCATACTCCCTAATCCGTCATGCAAATCTCTCGCAATTCGTTTTCTTTCCACTTCTTCTCCTTCAATCAGCGCATTAGAAACGGATAATTTTTGCTGATTCTCAAGCACATCTAATTCTTGCTGGTAATTAATTTCTTTCTGAGCACTTAATTTCTTTTGATTGTTATTCAATATCCACAAAAATAAAACGGTAAGAAACAACAAAACAGACAACACCGCAAACAAAACAGAATTCAGTCGATTGTTATGCAGCATTAATGATGCTCTTTCGTTTTGCGACTGAAGCAAGGTGATCTTTTTCTCGTTCTCTGCTTTCTTAAACTTTGCTTCCAGTTCTACGATATCACTTTTAAACTTCGTATCATTCAAACTATCATTGATTACATTGTATTTATTGGCATAGAAGTATGCTTTATCGTAATCTTTAGTAGCATTGTAAACCTTAGACAATTCATTGAAATAGTTTTTCTGATCTACAATAAAAGGTGTTTTACTTAAAAGATATTCCAAATTTGCCTTTGCTTTTGCGTAATTCTTTAATTTGAATAAAACTTCATATTCAGCAAATTTCAATCGGTTTAAAGCAATCTGATTTTGATGTTTATCTGCTGATCGAATACCTTTTTCATAACTCTCTAATGCTGTTTCGTGTTTGTTTTGCTTAGCATAATAAATCCCTTCTGAATAATAATAAGAATCATTTAGGTTTGATTCGGGATGGTATTCTAATTTAGCATAGGCTTTATCCAGAACTTTCTTTGCGTCATAAAATCTTTTTAATTCTACCAGATTTTCTGCATTAATGATATACGTTTCTACCTTAGACTCAATTAAGGTTGGTGATCGTTTTGTTGCCACTTCTATGTAATATTGTGCATCACGCAGGTATTCACTCGCTTTTTGACGTTCGTTATTATTCATAAAAATAATAGCAACCGCTTTATACAAAGCGCTTATTAGTTCGTGATCTTTACTCTTTTTAGCAATAGGAATAGCCTCATGTACCAACAACTTCATGTAAGCCTTTTCATTGTTACTTCTTTGCTGCATGATGCCATAATTCTGAAGCACGATAGCACGTAGTCGATAAGCTTCTATATTATTGTACGCTTTCAGTTTTTCATTGGCTTCAAGCAGTGTTTTTTCGAAACCTTCAGCATCTCCTTTCTCCAAAAAACGAGATGAATTATAGTAAATTGATGCATCTACCAAAAATGGATATTTAGTTTTCAACTTATTGGCCTGCTCCAAATATTCCTTTGACTTTGTACCGTCCTGTACCATCAAATACAACTTAGACAATCTAAAACTGTAAATACTTTTAAGACTATCTGAATTTGTTTTTTTTGTAAGTGTAGCAATACTATCGATATAAACGGAATCATCATCTAAAGAGAGAATAACCTGTGAATAGGTTATGGCAGAGAAAAATAGAAAAAATAGAACTGGGTAAATTTTCTTCATGAATCGTGGTTTTTTCAAATTTATTAAAATTTAAATGTTACGAAAAGAAAAATTACATTTTTACCTGATATCAGGTAATACAAAATACACTTAATCAGGTATTGAACTTTCCTTAATAAGCTTCTAGTTTTGCTGAGAGAAATATTAATTTTTAAAAAACGTATTATGAAATCTATTTTTAAAACTTTAGCTATTGCATTGACTCTTGCTTTTACTGCAGTGTCTTGCAGCAGCGACAACGATAATGGTTCTGGATCAAGAGACGTTAAGTATGAAATAACCGGAAATTATAAAGGAAAACTTGGTGCTACTTATATGGAGTCTGGTAACGCCGGACAAAATGTAGATGTTACTACTTTACCTTGGACTAAAGAATTTAAAGCTTCTGGAGATACTACCGGAGCAGGAATTACTGTAAGTGGAAATGGTGGTGCTGAAAACGAAACTATAACAGTAAAAATTTATGTTGGTGGAAAAGTAGTAAAAGAAACTACTGCAAAAGCAACTAGCGACGGAATTATTATAGCAATTCCTGGTACTTACATATTTTAAAACATTTTTTTTAAGCCTTTGAATTTTATTTTATTTTGGAGAAAAGAGAAAGCTTCGGGTGATTCCGAAGCTTTTCTTTTTTATGCTTTTTTCTAACTCTAAGTAAACCTACACAAAAAACACTAGTAAACTAACATAGCATTTTTTTTAAAGACTTCTTACATTACAGAAACAAAGACATCAAGACCAAAAATTAACAACCTAATCATTTTATTGTAAATACCTTACCACTTTTTCTCCTATACAACAGGAAAAATACCACACACTAAAAAGCGAGATATAAATCTCGCTTTTTTTGTTAAAAAAATATTTTTAACATTCACCCTGTAGGAACTTGTAAATTAAAACTTATTTTTGTGATCCAACACACATATCTCAACTATATGAAGAAATATATACTTGTATTTTTACTTATTGGGTCGTTTACAAATGCTCAGGAAAAACTAACATTCGATTACGATACTGCCGGAAATCAAACGAACAGAATGTTAATCTGCATCAACTGCATCGATGTAATCACTGATGAATTAGAGGATAAAGGCAACGAGGAAGACCCAAAAGAAGATCCCAAAGATGATGATGAGAGCGAAGACAGCACTACAGAAGATCCTTCTAAAGAAACGGCTATTTCCTATTATCCCAACCCAGTTAAAGAAGAATTATTCATTGACCGGAGACAATTGTCTAATGAAAATCCCGTAACAACAATTGCTGTTTATTCCTTATCCGGTCAGGCGATAAAAACACAACCGATAGCCAATGGACAAAACGGCCTAACACTTCCGTTTAGCGAATATCCCGCAGGTGTCTACATTGTTTTGATTTCCCATAAAAACGGTGAAGACAAATCGATTAAAATTATGAAACAATAGATTGCGCATGAAGAAACTTTACTTTACAACCACCTTATTATTTTTAAACTTATTACTTACAGCACAAACAACGCCAGCAGGATCTTCTACAGAAGTTGGCGCAACCGAAGGCGCTCTTTCTGTTTCTTTATCCGGAGCTTCCAATTATATGCTTCCTATTGCTGTTCCGTCTGGTATCGACGGTGTAGCACCACAAATAGCGCTAGCCTATAATAGCAACAGCGGAATTACAGGAACGGCTGCACCAGGATGGAATATTTCAGGAGTATCGTCGATTACGCGTATTGCAGCTACAAAATTTCACGATGGTGTAATTGATGCGGTTGATTTTAATACTTTAGACCGATTTGCATTAGACGGACAACGTTTAATAGTAAAAAATGGCACAGACATTTACGGCGGAAACGGAACAGTGTACGAAACAGAATTTCATTCGAACGTTAAAATCACCTCTTACGGAACAAATCCTTAAGGAAAAAATTACGGCCCTGCTTATTTTGTTGTAGAATATCCCAACGGAACAAAAGCTTTTTACGGAAATTCTGCAGATTCCCGCTCTGTAAACGAATGGTCTATTACCAATTTTGATAATTTATCGGGAGTCCGTATTGCCTACAGCTACACTATTACGGATAATTCGTTATACCTAAACACCATAAAATATGGAAGCCGTTTAGACGAAACCCCTTTGAGTGAAATACGTTTTAGCTACAACAATGACAGGATTTTGTACAAAGAAGACCGCTTCATTGCGGGTGTACAAATAAAGAGAGAAAAAAGTTTATCAGAAATTAATGTGCTTGATAACGGAATCCCTCTAAGAAATTACAGCATTACAACAGACAAATATTCAATTCTTTCTGTAACCGAAAAAAATGGTGATCAGTCTAAAAGTTATAATCCGATTGTTTTTTCTTATCTGAACGATAATCAACCTCATGTGAGCTATTCTAAACTCAATGCCAAATTAAGTGTAGGTAAAATCGAAAGCCGTAATGCCGCAACCATTTCAGGTGATTTTGATGCCGACGGAAAAATGGATTTTATATTATACCCTACTTTTGGACCTGACAAAATGAAAAAGTTCTGGCTTTATACAGACTTACAATCCGGCAATACCAATCTGGGTTCTTCTCATGATGTTGGGCTTTTTGAAACTATTTTTACCTCTAACTGGTTAAGCTGGGACAATAAGGTAATGCAACAAGGCTGGACTATTGCTACCACCGATCCTGCTACTCAAATAACGACTTTAAGCACCTATGCCCTAAGCAGTATGAACACCATACTGCCGCAAGGCAGCAAATCGTTTAAATTTCCTGAATTTATATATTACTCTGAACATCCCAGTAGCTGTCTCCAACCTGACAGAGAACCGTTTGAACATTCATACCGTCCTTCCAGACGTTATGCCAATGGTGATTTCAACGGTGATGGATTAACAGACGTACTAGCAATTGAAGTAAAATTTACTTATTCGTATGATGGGCCTTGTGACACAAATGGAAATCTTGTGAGAGTAACTTCTACTAATCCGGGAGACACCTATTTCATGAATTTAGACAGAAGGCTAACTTCTAAGCATACCAATCATGCAGGGTCTCTTAATGTTTCTGAAACCAGTAAATTACTTGTGGCAGACTTTAACGGAGATGGAAAATCAGATATTTTTGTTATTGACGAGGGCTTTGTAAACATATATGGACTGGATGATAAAAACAAGCTGGTTTTATTATATAAAAACCAAACCGTCGATCCCGACATTAGCTTAAGCAAACCCATTTTAATAGGCGACTATAATGGTGACGGAAAATTCGAATTTATAACACCCAAAGCTTACGGAAGTGCAACTTTGTGTACCTATACTTCTGACGGCTTATCTTTACGCAAAGAAGAAAAACCTTTTAACCCTGATTTTAAAGCCAACGACGCTAATAATACTTATGACTATATTGCACTTGATTATGATAATGATCACCGAACTGATTTAATTTCTATTAGAAGCAGCACAAATCCAAACACAAAAAAAGGTGATCTATTTTTAAACGGGCACTCGAATTTAAACGGGGAGTTTCGCAATGCCGCAACATGGTCCTGTTATTCCAATAGTGATCCGGATATTAATAAATATGCGCTTCCTGTCTACCTGCCCCAGAACAGTTCTTACAATGGTGTTAGTCATGGTAGCAATAATTTCGAAATCGCTTTTATAAATAAAGACAAAATACACTTTTTCAATTCAGAAAAAAGATATGGAAAGAACAATCTGCTTGTTTCGGTAACAACAGGGAATGATATCAAAGAAACCATAAAGTATACGTCTTTAAATCCGAGATCTTACAGTACTTACCCGTACAACACAATATACACCCCGAGTACCGGAACAGAAAATTATCCGAATATCGATATGGTATGGGATGCCAATTTTATGGTGGTTTCTCAGATTGAAAAACAAAGTAAAGATGTTTTAAAGAAAAGACTGTTTGCCTATTACGGTGCGGTATCCAATTATGAGGGATTAGGGTTTCTAGGTTTTAGAGCAATTACACAGACCGAGTGGTTTGATCAGGATTCTAAAATGATATCGAATGTTTTGAAATTTGACATTAGTAAACGTGGTGCTCTTTTGGAGCGTTCCCAATTTCTCGGCTATCGTTCACCTGTGTCGTTCATGGACGATTACATTACCAAATCGGCATTTACGTATGAGAGTGATTTGCTTGCCAATAAGGTTTTTAAACTAAAAAATACGATTACAAAAGACTCCAATACACTCAACGGAACCACTACCGAAACGGTAAAGGTGTATGATGAAAACAGTAATGTAACGAATACCAAAACCACAATTCAGGAAGGAGCAACAGTGGCGCACACTACAAGTACAGCAGTTATTTATGAGCCTTTGCTGCAATCTCCTTATATTTTGGGCAGACCTCTGAGTAAAACCGTTACCAGTACAACACCCGGAAGTTCAATGACCAACAAAGAAGTCTATACCTATGGCGCGAATCAACTCGTTTCCAGTATTGACAGAAGTGCCGACGGAACTGCTGTTATTACAGAAAGCAGGGTTTATGATTCTTTTGGAAATACGATACAAAACACGATGAGTGATCCTGCTCCTTTAGCACCTAGAACGACACGTTATGAATATGATGCATCAGGAAGACATATTACCAAAATGATCGATACCGATGCGCTGGAAACCGTTTTTGTTTATAATCCGGACGGAACGCTTCAATCTGAAACAACACCATTTTCGGCTACTTCTTATACCTACGATTCGTGGTTTAAGCGTATAACGGCTACAAATGATAAACTCAACAAAACCATAACGACGACTTATACTAAAAATGCGGAAAAAACAATCGTTACCACCACAACCGACGCTTTAGACGGCAGTGCTACCGAAGAAACCTTTGATGATTTAGGACGCAAAATAAAATCCGGCGTGAAAAACCTCAATGGTGTATTCTCGTATATTTCGTATGAATATGACGTTCACGATCGCAATTACAAAGTGAGCGAACCTTATTTTGACGCATTGCCTTCGCAGTGGAATGAAGTAGAGTACGATGCTTACGGCAGGGTTACAAACAGCAAATCCTTTAATGGTAAATCGATTGCAACATCCTACTTGGGATTGACAAGTACTATTGTCGATGGGCAGAAAACCAAAACCATGACCAACAGTGCCAATGGTACTTTGAGCACGTTAAGTGAAACCCTTGGCGGAAGCATTACTTACAGTTATTTTGCCAATGGCAATTTAAAACAAGCCAGTTACAACGGCGTTAACATCGTAACAGAACAAGACGGCTGGGGACGAAGAACAAAACTGACCAACCCATCGTCCGGAACATTCACGTATGTTCACAATGACTTTGGTGAACTCACCACAGAGACAAGTCAAAACGGAGGTGTTGTCACTACGCTAAAACGAGACGAAGCGGGCAAAGTAATAAACAAAACCATTGTGGGAGCTGGTACCAACAGTGAAACTAATTATACGTATGATCCCGCTACCAAGTTGATTTTGCGTGTACAGTATGTCGATAAAAACGAACCGGTTGCTACAGGCACAACCATTACCACATTTGTTTACGACGACATCTTTAAACGCGTTACGAGCATAACAGAAGAAAAACTGAGTGTTACGAAATTTACAAGATCCTTTACCTATGATGGTTTGGGCAGAATCGATACCGAAACTAAAACAGCGGAGCTTAATGGAAAAGTAAGTACCGTTGTAACCAAAAATGTGTACAAAAACGGAGCGTTGTGGCAAATTGTAGACAATGCGACAAACAAAATACTTTGGCAGACCAATATTTTAAATGCCAAAGGTCAGATACGCGAGAGCGAAATGGGCAACGGCATTAAAATGACAAGCGAATTTGATGAAAATGGTTATTTATCGAAAATACAATACGATAAAACCACAGCACCAAGTGCCAACATTTTGACGCTCACGACTTCATTTGATAAAAACACAGATAATCTGACCAGCAGAAGCAACAGTGCTTTTAATAATTATACTGAAACATTTCAATATGATGAAATAGACCGTTTACAGGAATTCACCAATCGATTGGGTGAAAAAGAAACACAAACGTATGATCCCGCGGGAAAAATACTGACCAATAATTTAGGCACCTACAAATATGAGGATTCAAGGCCCTACCGCAACACCTTTATTGAGCTAAACGCCAATGCCCTGGACTATTACCAAAATAGAGGTGTTGTATTTTATGACGGCATGGAAAGCCAGACCGGATGGAGTACAAACAAATATTCATCGCGCGAAATAAAATTTGTTCCACTTGAAACCTCTGACGAAAAACATGCTTTGCAGTTAGAAACCGCCGGTAATGAAAAAAGAAACAGCGTTACAGCAGATAAAATCATTACGATCAACAATGAAGCAGCTACTAAATATGTGATTTCGGGCTGGGTAAAAACAACCCTGCCAAAAGCAGAAATACAGGTTTTAGAATATAAAAACAAGGAGAAAAAACCTTTCGTAACCGAAACCGTAAGCACCAAAAAAGCAGAAGAAATGGTCTTTTTAGAGAAAATGATCGAGATACCTGCCGAAGTGAAACAATTGAGAATTCGCGTGAATGTTATTGCAGGACAACTTGGCGAAGGCAGCGCTATTTTTGATGAAATTAGTATTCGCAAAGTAGGTAAAGGCGACGGAAAACAACGAAAACTAAGCGTTACCTACAATGCCTTTAAAAGCCCAATTGAGATTTCGGAAACGGGTATCGATAGAATAAGTTTTACTTATAACGAGGATAACCAGCGCAGTACCATGTATTACGGCAGTCTGGAAGACAAAGAACTAAGACCGCTTCGCAAGCATTATTCTGCTGACGGCAGTATGGAGATAAAAGAAAACCGAAGTACAGGAGCTCTGGAATTTGTAACTTTCATTGGAGGAAATGCCTACACAGCTCCGGTTGTTTCTAAAAGTGATGGTATCGATAAGTCTGAATATTTGTATTTGCACCGCGATTATCAGGGTTCTATTTTGGCAATAACAGACGCAAATGCTACCTTAGTCGAAAAACGTTTGTTTGATGCTTGGGGAAGCATTATAAAAGTCGAAGACGGCAAAGGGAATGAACTGCCGGAATTAACCATTTTAGACCGCGGTTATACGGGACACGAGCATTTGCAAAGTGTAGCGCTCATCAACATGAATGCGAGGCTTTACGACCCAATGCTGCACCGCTTTTTGCAAGTAGACAATTACATTCAGGATCCTACCAATACGCAAAACTTTAACCAGTACGGCTATGTATTAAACAATCCGTTGAAATACACTGATCCTAGTGGGAACAAGTTCAAACTTACTTTTAGCGACATTGTAGCGGGTCTTGAAATCGTAGCCGGTGCTATTATGGTAGCGGCATCCTCCGTTACTTATGGTGCTACTTATATTGCGAGTGCTTCTTTAATCGCAGCGGGCGGAGGACATTTTGCAGTTACCGCTGTCCAGTATAGCCAAACTAAAGACTGGGTTTCGGCATCGAATAATGCGGGGCTTACCTTTGGGATAAAATTTGATACGGATTTTGGGTATGATGGTGCTAAGGCTGATGTAAAAAATGGAGATTTTTACAGCAACAATAGCTACGAAAAAATAGCTGGAAAAACTAATGAGGTTGCAACCTCTACTGCGATATTTAGTGCGGGATTAGAAGCGTCAGGGAGAGCAGCGCCATATATGAAAGGAATAGGTAAAATTACAGGAAATATAGCACCTTTTGCCCAAGCTTCTTATAATACAATAAAAGTCATTAAGGGAGAAGCTAATGGTGGTATTTCTCCTCAATTATATAGTTACAGAATGATAGGAACAGGAGCGTCCTGGGGGGCTGGAACTGCAATTACAACTTGGGGGGCTGGCGGTGCGTATGCGGGACCTTATGGGGTTCTAGCAGGAATTGTGATTGGTGCTGGATTTGAAGGAATTGAATATTCATACAGCATTATTGCACCTCAAATACAAGAAAGTTTTAATCATTTTTTCAATGCTATAAATAGCGGAAATTTTGTAAAATAAATCCAAAAATTATGAACTTAACAATGAGTTTTTTGAATCAATTAAAAATGTTGGCAGATTTAATTATTCTGTCGCTTGCCTGTTTTCTCTTAATTTATTATTCTTGTTATTCTTGTTATTCTTG
>NZ_MUGW01000022.1:0-163998 GCF_002217285.1 Flavobacterium hercynium
AATTCGTGAAATTCGTGTTTAATTTACCAATTCAAAATTCAGAGGATCACTTTCCGTTCCGTTAATAATAATGGATACCTTATGGATTCCGGTATGAAAAACGCGGGTTGTAATAATTTTAAAAGACTGGTTTCTTTCGATCTTAGTTAACTGATTGGGCTGATATATTTTTTCACTTATTTTGAAAACTTTTTTTGCCAGATGTCCTTTTGATTTTTTGTAATGAATAGCATATTCTAAGCGAATGGTTTTTGCTTCGTCATTTTTATTGTTCAAATGAAATTGAAACTGTAAATAATCACCAATTTTCACAATCGGTGTTTTAACTTCAAAAGAAGAAAGCTCAATGTTGGTGCTTTCCAGTCCGTAATGACTTAAGATTTCCGGATGTCCTTGTTTAAGCAAAGTTCGACAGCCATGTTTAATGATTGCATCAGTTTCTTTGCTGATACCACGCCATTTTGAAGCTATCTCTAAAACGATCTGGGGATTGTCTTTTACAATATCATTTAAGTTATTGGCAACACTTCTGCGGACATATTCTGAAGGATCATTTTTAAGGTTTTCTAAAATAGGCAGGATAGAAGCGGGGTCTTTTTTTAGAAACGGAATCGCCATTGCCCAGGGTAATCTTGGTCTTGAACCTTCGCTTGCTAATCTGCGTACGTGATGGTTTTTATGCAAAGACCATATTGTCATTTCTTCGATCATTTGTTCCTTGTACTTTAAAATAAATGGACGAACAGCAAATTCACAACTTATAAATTGAGTAATAGAAACAAAGGCTTTTGCTGAAGTTTTAAAATCATCTAAACCATACATTTCGATATAATCAGCAAAGAAAATAAAAGCCAGATTGCCATCTGTAAATTTGTTTTTTCTAAGATTTATAATGATTTTGTCAATCAAAGCAACAGCTTCGGGAAAGTTTTGAGGCATAAATTGATGCAAAACTACTGTTGTATGTTTCATGCGTTCTTTCCACTCTTTTTGAGCAAAATTGCCTTCGTAAATCGTTGCAATAAATTGCTGCTTGTCAAAAGCCGGATGGACTTCGGCTACAGTCTGACCAAAATTTTCGTAAAAAGCAACTGAGTAAATATCTTTTATTAATCCCATGATTTAGTTTGAATGAACTTCAAAGATATTTAATGTTCTTTAATTATCTGAACCATTATGATATTAAGTTTTATTAAGAGTAAAAGCCTGATTTTGCTCTCTATTTTAATGTTTTTTAAATTTTAAAATCAAAGCGAAACTTTTAAATCCACAAAATATATCCTACTTTAGCATCTTATAAAAAAATAATAAAATGATTAGCGAAGTACAATTTCAAACCGAGTTACAACTGTTAATTAGTAATGCAATTCGCGAAGATGTGGGCACAGGTGACTACAGTTCATTAGCTTGTATTCCTGAAACGGCACACGGACAAGCTAAATTATTAGTAAAAGATCAGGGAATTATTGCGGGTGTTGCACTGGCAAAAATGATTTTTGAATATGTTGATCCAAAATTAAAAATCACAAATTATATAGAAGACGGAACGCATGTAGAATACGGAGATGTTGTATTTGAAGTTTCCGGCAGTTCTCAATCTATTTTGAAAGCAGAACGTGTGGTTCTGAACACCATGCAGCGTATGTCTGCTATTGCTACAAAAACAAATCAGTACGTGCAGCTTTTAGAAGGAACAAGTGCTAAAATATTAGATACCCGAAAAACAACACCTAATTTTAGAGCTGCTGAAAAATGGGCTGTAAAAATTGGAGGAGGCGAGAATCATCGTTTTGCACTTTACGATATGGTGATGCTAAAAGACAATCATATCGATT
This sequence comes from Flavobacterium hercynium, assembly GCF_002217285.1. Lineage (GTDB taxonomy): Bacteria > Bacteroidota > Bacteroidia > Flavobacteriales > Flavobacteriaceae > Flavobacterium > Flavobacterium hercynium. The sequence goes on from NZ_MUGW01000022.1 coordinate 1,836, forward strand.
TTGCTGGAGGCATTACGCTTGCCATAAAAAAAACAAAAGAATATTTGAAAGCCAATAATTTAGATCTTAAAATTATTGTAGAAGCAAGAGATTTAGACGAAATCCGTGAGATTCTTTTGAGTGATGGTGTACACAGAATCCTGATTGATAACTTTAATTATGAAGATACCAAAACAGCAGTTCAATTAATTGGAAGCAAATGTCAAACGGAATCTTCCGGTAACATCAACGAAAAAACAATTCGTGAATACGGTTTATGTGGTGTAAATTATATTTCATCAGGCGCTTTGACGCATTCTGTTTATAACATGGATTTGAGCTTGAAAGCTTTTTAATTTAGTTGTGAATTGTGAATTGTTAGTTAGTTGGATCTAAAATCTAAAGTCTAAAATCTAAAATCTGAAATAAATAAATATATGTCTAAAGAGATAGAAGATCGGATTGAAAGAATTCCTGTTGTACGTTCTTTTGCTAAGTTTTTAAAGAGAATACATTTGCCTTGGTTAGAAGGTTTTTCGCTTTATGACTTGGTAGAAATGTATACGCTTGGTATTCTGGAAGGAGCTTTTTCCTATCATGCCAGTGCGGTTTCGTTTAGTTTTTTCATGGCCTTGTTTCCTTTTGCATTATTTATTCTGAATTTAATTCCTTTTATTCCAATAGAAGGATTTCAGGCTGATTTTCTTTTGTTTGTTCAGCAGGGAGTTCCTCCAAACACTTACGATGCAATTAATAAAATTATCAGTGATATTTTAAATAATAGTCACTCGGGATTATTATCATCTGGTTTTTTGCTTTCTATTTTTTTGATGGCAAATGGAATTAACGGGATTTTAAGTGGGTTTGAATCTTCTAAGCATGTTTTTGATAAACGTGGTTTTTTTAGTCAATATCTGGTAGCCTTGGCGATTTCGTTATTAATGACAGTTATATTGTTTGTGACGGTTGCAACCATTGTAGTTTTTGAGGTATTTATTCAAAAAACGATTATTCAGGATGTTTTGAGCGATCGTATTCCGCTGATTATTTTGGGTCGATATTTGTTTGTTGTTTTGATGATTTTGATCACAACTTCAATATTATTGCGTTTTGGAACAAGGCAGTATAATAAAGTACCATTTATAAGTATCGGATCTGTTTTTACGACTATTTTAATTGTTATATCTTCGTTCTTTTTTGGAATTTGGGTAATAAAATTCTCAAAATATAACGAACTTTATGGTTCTATTGGGACATTATTAATTCTAATGTTTTATATTTGGATAAACTGTATGATTCTGCTTTTAGGATTTGAACTGAATGCCAGTATCAGAAAATTAAAACAAAAAAAAAATAAAGTATGAAAAATTTAATGTTAACGGTTGGTGTTTTTTTCCTTACGCTGGGTTCAATTCAGGCTCAGGGTGTTCTTGGAAAATGGAAAACAATCGATGATGCAACCGGTGAAGCGAAATCAGTTGTAGAGATTTATGAAAAATCAGGGAAATTATATGGTAAAGTAGTAGAGATACTTCGTGCCGATCATAAAAAGGATGTTTGTGTTAAATGCGATGGAGCAGATAAAAACAAACCAATCCAGGGTTTGGTAATCATTAACGGTTTGCAAAAAGACGGAGATGAATATAGCGGAGGAACAATTTTAGACCCTACAAACGGTAAAAAATACAAATGTTATATTACACTTGAATCTGCAGATAAGTTAAAACTTCGTGGTTATGTAGGGATCTCTATTATGGGAAGAACTCAATATTGGACCCGAGTAAAAAATTAAATTTATAAGTATGAAAATACGAAAATTAGCTTCGGTACTTTTATTCTTAGTAGCATTATTACCAGGCTTTGCACAATCAAAAAAATCGCCATTACAAATAAGTCATCTTACGGATGACTTTTATGTTTATAAGACGTTTCATGATTATAAAGGACAATTAATTTCAGCAAACGCTTTGTATCTTGTTACTAATGAAGGTGTTGTTTTGTTTGATGCTCCTTGGGATGTATCACAGTTTCAGCCATTATTAGACAGTATAAAAGCAAAACACAATAAAGAAGTTGTGATGCATTTTGCTACGCATTCTCATGAAGACAGAGCGGGAGGTTTGGGTTTCTATAATCAAAAAGGAATTAAAACCTATACGATACAATTAACCGACGCTATTCTTAAAAAAGAAAATAAAAAAAGAGCTAAGTTTGTAATTCCTAATGATACCACTTTTACAGTTGGTCAGCATAACTTTGAAGTTTTTTATCCTGGTAAAGGACATGCTTCAGATAATATCTTAGTTTGGTTCGACAAAGAAAAAGTGCTGTATGGCGGTTGCTTTATTAAAAGTACCGAAGCAACAGATCTTGGATATTTAGGAGATTCAGATGTAAAAGAATGGGCGAAATCAATTAAAAAAGTTCAGGCAAAATTTAAAAATCCTAAGTATATCATTACGGGTCATGATGACTGGAAAGATTTAAACTCTTTAAATCATACTTCAAAATTGGTTCAGGAATATAATACTGCAAAGGCTTCGGCTAAAAAATAATTTTCAAATCTTATAAGTAATTACATGTTTTTTGTCGAAGTAGTGCTGCCTCTTTCTCTGGCTAAAACCTTTACGTACCGTATTTCAGAATCTGAATTTCATTTTATTAAAAAAGGAATGCGGGTAGCTGTACCTTTTGGAAAAAACAAAATTTACACCGGTTTGGTGATTGATATTCATCAGAACGAACCTGGTTTATACGAAGCTAAAGAAATACATCAGATACTGGACGAAAAACCAATTGCAACCGAAGTTCAAATAAAACATTGGCTTTGGGTGGCTAATTACTATATGTGCGGTATTGGTGATGTATATCGTGGTGCATTTCCAAGTGGGTTGTTGTTGGAAAGTGAAACTATTATTTCGCACAAAACAGATGTTTCTGTAAACCAAAATGAACTCTCCGATGATGAGTTTTTGGTGTATGAAGCTTTACAGCATCAGAGTTCTTTAAAAGTTCAGGATATTATTTCGATATTAAATAAAAAAAATATTTTTCCCGTTCTTCAAAAAATGATAGCTAAAGATGTTATTGTTTTAGAAGAAGAAATAAAAGAAAGTTATAAGCCAAAATTGGTTCGTTACGTACGATTGCACTCTAAATACGAATCGAATAATGGTTTAAGTGAATTGCTTGAAGTATTGAAAAATGCTGCTAAGCAAAAAGAAATTGTAATGACCTATTTTCAGATTACAGCTTCTGAAAAAACAAGAGATGAAAACGGTCAAAGCGCACCTAAGCCTGTCACGGTAAAAAAACTGGTTGAGGCTTCTAATTCTACTTCGGCTGTCGTAAAAGCTTTAATTGACAAAGAAATATTTGAAGAGTATCTTTTACAGCAAGACCGCGTTTCGTTTAGCGGACAAGCAACGGACAAACAATTAATTCTGAGTGAAGCGCAGGATGCTGCTTTTTCGGCAATTAAGAACAGTTTTTTAGAAAAAGAAGTTTGTCTGCTTCATGGTGTTACATCAAGTGGAAAAACTGAAATTTATATTAAGTTAATTGAAGAATACTTAGTCACAGGAAGACAGGTTTTGTATTTGCTTCCTGAGATTGCACTTACGACACAATTAGTAACCAGATTGCGACTTCACTTTGGTGATAAAGTAGCTGTTTTTCATTCTAAGTACAGTAATAACGAAAGAGTTGAGGTTTGGAAACAAACGCTTGAAAGAGCAGAGAAAGCACAAATTGTGATAGGAGCCAGGTCGGCCTTGTTTTTACCTTTTAGTGATTTAGGTTTGCTGATTGTTGATGAAGAGCATGAACAAACATTTAAACAAACAGATCCTGCGCCAAGATATCACGCAAGAGATGCGGCTATTGTTTTGGCTAATTTTCATAATGCTAAAGTGCTTCTGGGGTCAGCTACACCAAGTATTGAAACTTACTTTAATACCCAAGCCGATAAATATGGTTTGGTTACGATAACGGAACGTTATAATAATGTTCGCATGCCTGAAATTGTTTTGGTCGATCTAAAAGACAAGCATTTCAGAAAAAGAATGACGGGACATTTTAGCGATCTTTTAATTGAAGAAATTGCTGAAGCAGTTGCATTGGGGGAGCAAGTAATTTTGTTTCAAAACAGACGAGGTTATTCTCCGGTAATCGAATGTATTACCTGTGGTCACGTGCCGCACTGTCAGCAATGCGATGTGAGTTTAACTTTCCATAAACATAAAAACCAGCTGCGATGTCATTATTGTGGTTATTCGATTGCAAAGCCTACGCATTGTCATAAATGTTCCAGTATTGATCTGACTACTAAAGGCTTTGGAACGGAGCAGATTGAGCAGGAATTGGCGTCTCTTTTTCCGAATGTAAAAACCGGAAGAATGGATCAGGATACAACGCGTGGGAAGTTTGGTTTTGAAAAAATTATAGATTCATTTAAAAATCGGGAAATCGATATTTTAGTGGGAACGCAAATGCTGGCTAAGGGATTAGATTTTGATAATGTGAGTCTGGTTGGAATTATGAACGCAGATAATATGCTTCATCATCCTGATTTTAGAGCTTTCGAGCGTAGTTTTCAAATGATGACACAAGTAGCAGGAAGAGCAGGAAGAGCAGAGAAACAGGGTAAAGTTGTGATACAAACCTATAATCCAAATCACAATACGATTCAGCAGGTTACAATGAATAATTATATAGGAATGTATAAGGAGCAATTGTATGATCGCCAGATTTACAAATATCCGCCTTATTTTAGAATTATAAAGCTGACATTGAAACACCGTGAATTCGAAAAATTAAAAGAAGGTTCTATGTGGTTGTATCAGGTTTTAAGTCAGAACCTGAATGTTCCGGTTTTAGGACCGGAAGAACCCGCAATCAGCAGAATCAGAAATGAATATATCAGAACGATATTGATTAAGATTCCAAACAATCTGCCTTTGGGGGCAACAAAAAAAACTATTCAGAAAATGTTGAATAGTTTTGAGGCTGTTGCTCAGTACCGAGCGATCAAAGTTGTTGCCAACGTTGATTTTTATTAATTTATGACGATGTCGAAAGTGCGCGCACTAAATCTTCTTTTTTGTTTCGGCTTAATGGAATTTTTGTAATTCCTATTTCAGCAAATTTACTGTTGAAGCGTTCTACTTTATCGATGTTGATAATGTAGGACTTGTGAACACGAATAAATTTTTCTTTAGAAAGATCGTTTTCAAAAGACTTCATAGTCGAAAGTACTAAATTACTGTCGTCTTCTGTGACAACTCTCACATAATCTCCAAAAGCTTCAATCCATTTGATTTTAGCCGTAAAGATTTTTAGTTTTTTAAGATTGCTTTTAATGAAGATGTGTTCGCCTTCTTCTTCTTTTACTTCTTTTTTAAGCAAATGCATGTCTATTGCTCTTTTTACAGAAGCATTAAAACGATCTACAGCAATAGGTTTCTGAAGGTAATCTGTAGCATCATAATCAAAAGCTTTTAAAGCGTATTCGGCTTTAGAAGTAATAAATATAATCTGCGGTTTTGATTTTAATCCGTCAAGAAAATCAAATCCGTTGATGACAGGCATTTCAATATCAAGGAAAATTAGATCAACATTATTTAGAGAGATACAACTTTTAGCTTCGATTGCGTTAGAAAAGTCACCTATTAAATGCAAACCTGGGTGATTATTGACTAATTTTGCAATAATTGTCCTCTGTATAGAACTATCATCTACAACAACACAATTTAGTTTCATAACATTCAAATTTAAAGTAAATTCAGGATAGCAATAGTAAATATATTATTTTTTTAGAACAAAAAGCTAAATTTGAACTTTATTTTTTACCATACATCGAATAAATGTAAAAAAGTGTTGTGTATATAAAAATTATCACTACTTTTGCACCCAATTTTAACAAATAAATATTGTATTTATGAATCATTATGAAACTGTTTTCATTTTAAATCCCGTTTTATCTGAGGTTCAGGTGAAGGAAACAGTAACGAAATTTGAAGAATTTCTTACTAGTAGAGGAGCTGAAATGGTATCAAAAGAGGATTGGGGTCTTAAAAAAATGGCTTACGAAATCCAAAACAAAAAAAGTGGTTTTTATCACTTATTTGAATTCAAAGTAGCTGCAGAAGTTCTGCTTGCTTTTGAAACTGAATTTAGACGTGACGAAAGAGTTATGCGTTTCTTAACTGTAAGTTTAGATAAACATGCTATTTCTTGGGCTGAAAGAAGAAGAGCCAAATTAAAATCTACTAAAGCTTAATTATTATGTCTACAATAGAGCAATCTGCAAAAGGAAAAAAAGACGGGGATATCAGATATCTTACGCCTTTGAACATTGAAACTAACAAAACTAAAAAATACTGTCGTTTCAAAAAATCAGGAATCAAATATATCGATTATAAAGATGCTGATTTCTTATTGAAATTCGTTAATGAGCAAGGAAAAATTCTTCCTCGTCGTTTAACTGGAACTTCATTAAAATACCAAAGAAAAGTTTCTGTAGCTGTGAAAAGAGCTCGTCACTTAGCTTTAATGCCATACGTGGCCGATTTATTAAAATAATATTAAACTAAAGTTGTTGGTTTCCCGTCAAAAGGAACCTAACTTCTAAATATAAGGACAACAACATGGAACTTATTTTAAAACAAGACGTACAAAACCTAGGATTTAAAGATGATGTAGTATCTGTAAAACCTGGTTACGGTCGTAACTTCTTAATTCCTCAAGGTTTTGCTGCTTTAGCAACTCCTTCTGCTAAAAAAGTTTTAGCTGAAAACCTAAAACAAAGAGCACACAAAGAAGCTAAAGTTGTTGCTGATGCTAAAGCATTAGCTGAAACTTTAAAAGCTCTTGAAATTAAACTTACAGCAAAAGCTGGTGGTGAGAAACTTTTTGGTTCTATCACTAACATCGACATCGCTGAAGCTTTAGAGAAATCAGGTAACGCTATTGATAGAAAATTCATCACTAGTGGTATCGTAAAACGTACAGGAAAATATTCTGCTAGCATCCGTTTACACAGAGATGTTATCGTTGATTTACCATACGAGATTATCGCTGAAAAATAATATTTTGTTAACTTATTGTTAATAAGATTTGAAAATCACTCCTAGGAGTGATTTTTTTTTGACTAATTTTGAATGAAATAACTCACTCAAAATCAGTAAAATGAAAAAAATCTTTGTATTACTATTATGTGTCTTTGGTCTTACTGTTGCTGTAGGACAAAGTACCACCTCTAGTATTAAGGGAATAGTAAAAAGTTCATCAGGAGAACTTCTGCCAGGCGCAACCATCTTGGCAGTTCACACCCCTACCGGTTCAAAATATTCTTCGCTCTCCAACGAAGATGGCAGGTTTAATATTCTTAATATGAGAATTGGAGGGCCTTATAAAATTGAAGTTACTTTTGTGGGATATCAAAATCAGGTATACGATGATGTATATCTTGATCTAGGAAAGGTCTTTACACTTGATGTTGTCATGAATGATGCAAGTCAGACCTTAGAAGAAGTAAAAGTAGTTTCAAAAAATAAAATTTTCGAAAGCGGAAGAACGGGTGGCGAGACAACGATTGGAAGAAAAGAACTAACAGCTTTACCAACCATTTCAAGATCAGCTGAAGATTTTACCCGATTAGATCCAACTGCAAGTGGAGGTTCTTTTGGAGGTAGAAATGATCAATACAATAGTTATTCTTTAAATGGAGCTGTATTTACCAATCCGTTTGGATTAGATGCTGCTACTCCGGGCGGGCAAACAGGTTCTCAGCCTATTTCTTTAGATGCAATCGAACAAATTCAGGTAGCTACTGCACCTTATGATGTTACTTTATCCGGTTTTACAGGAGCTTCTGTAAATGCCGTTACCAAATCCGGAACAAATGAAATTCACGGAACTGCTTATGCATTTTACCGAAATCAGGATTTGACAGGAAGCAAAATAAAGGGCGAAAAAATATTTGTACCTTCATTAGAGCAAACTCAGGCAGGATTTAGTTTAGGAGCACCTATCATTAAAGATAAATTGTTCATTTTTGGAAACTTTGAAATTGATAAAAGAAGCGACTTAGGCTCTAATTTTGTTGCGAATAATAATGATGGTATTATAGGAATAAATGAATCACGCGTTTTAGAATCTGATTTAATTGCAGTTTCTAATGCTTTAGCAAATTTAGGATACGACACGGGTGGGTATCAAGGGTACAAACACGAATCAAATTCGACTAAAGGGATTATTAAACTAGACTGGAATATCAGTGACGATCATAAATTAGCGGTTATTTATAATTTTCTGGATGCTTCAAAAGACAAACCAGCGCATCCTACAGCTTTAGGTTTTAGAGGTCCAAATGCTTCTATTTTACAATTTAGAAATTCAGGTTATCAAATTAATAATAAGCTTAGCTCATTTTTGGTAGAATTGAATTCAAAGTTTAGCGAAAAAGTATCCAATAAACTACAGGCAGGATATACGCATTTTGATGACTTTAGGGTTCCGTTCTCTAGTCCGGCTCCGGTAATTAATATTCAGGATGGTGCGGGCGCAAATTATATTATTGCGGGTCACGAACCTTTTTCGGTTAATAATACATTGGATCAAAAAGTGATTCAGATTACAGATAATTTGACTTATTCTGTAGGGAAACATGCTTTTACCTTTGGAACTGCTTTCGAAAAATTTCAATTTGCTAATTCCTTCAATTTAGGAGGTTATGACAATTTTGGAAATCCAAATGGTTATGCAGGAACATTTTTTACACCTTATTTTACAACACAGGATTTTCTTAACGATGCTGCGCAGCCTTATGCAACAAGTATGATAGCTCAAAACCTGCAATATGCACAAGATGTTAATGCAGCGAGAAATAGCAATGGTGTTGGTGCAGATAACGGATGGAAATTATCAGAACTAAATGTTGGGCAAATTGCACTTTATACTCAGGATGAAATTAGTGTAAACGACAATTTCAAATTGTCTGTAGGTTTAAGAGTAGATAAGCCTTTGTATTTTAATACTCCTGATTTAATTGAAAAATATATCGGTACGGCCAATGGTGGTTCCGGAAGAGATAATGCAGTAGATTATTTTGATCCTAAAACGGGTCAGGCGGTAAAATTAATTTCTACTGATATGCCAAGTAACAGAATATTGTGGTCGCCAAGAGTTGGTTTCAACTGGGATGTGACAGGTAATGCTACTTCTCAGCTACGTGGAGGATCAGGAATTTTTACAGGTAGAATTCCGTTTGTATGGTTAGGAAATCAGGTAAGTGGTGCAGATGATAGCTTTTTTCAAATTATGGATCCTAATTATAAATGGCCACAGGTTTGGAGAACAAGTCTGGGATACGATCATAAATTTGAGAACAATTATATCGTAACTGTTGATGTGTCTTATAATAAAGATATTAATGCGGTACATGTACAGAATTGGGGTTTAAAATCGCCTACCGGAGTTTTAGGTGGTGTGGATAACAGAGTTATTTATACAGCGGCAGACAAAGGAGCGAACAATGCTTTTGTAATGTCAAATTCTGATAAAGGAAGTGCTTTTAATTCTTCTGTAAAAGTGCAAAAGACATTTGATAATGGACTATATGCAAGTTTAGCTTATAACTATTTAAAATCTCAGGATGTTAACTCTATAGAAGCAGAAATTACAGGTGATGCATTCGCATTTAATCCTTCGTTAGGAAATGTAAATAACGATGTTCTTTCGAATTCTAAATATGGCGATAATCATCGTTTTATTGGTGTAGGTTCCAAAAAATGGAAATACGGAAATGATAAGTGGGCAACAACAGTTTCTACTTTTTTCGAATATGCAAGAGGAGGTCGTTTTAATTATACGTATGGTGGAGATATTAATGGAGACGGTTCTGCTGTAAACGATTTGATTTACATTCCAACAAAAGCAGAAATTGGTCAAATGGCATTTAGTGGTGCAGGACAGGCTGAAGCTTTTGACAGATATATTGATCAGGATGATTATATGAAAGACAGAAGAGGGCAGTATGCAGAGCGTTATGGAGCTGTATCGCCATGGAGAGGCAGATGGGATATAAAATTATTACAGGATTATAATTTTAAAGTATCATCTGCATCTGAAAAAAAGAATACAATTCAATTTAGTATCGATGTTTTGAATTTCGGAAATTTATTAAATTCTAATTGGGGAGTTGTGCAAGTGCCTACAAGTGTACAGCCAATTGGTGTAACAGTTGTTGGAAATACGCCAACGTATACTTTTACGAATACAGAAACCAAAACCTTTAGTTATGATGCCAGTTTAAATTCAAGATGGCAGGCGCAATTTGGTATACGATACATTTTCTAGTAAAGCAAAAAAAGTTATAAATTTGCCCTCGCATTCGTGAGGGCTTTTTTTATGGATTAACGGAATGAATTAAGGTACATTCCTGTTCGTTTGAAGCTTCTTTTAATTAGAAAAATAATAATAATGAAATACGCAAGATTAACAAAAGAGCAATTTGATGAATTGCATGCAGAATTCTCTAATTTTTTGGCAACCCAGGCAATTGATAAAGGAGAGTGGGATTCTATTAAAATAAACAAACCAGAAGTAGCAGAACAGGAGTTAGATGTATTTTCAGATCTAATTTGGGAAGGAGTTTTGTCAAGAGCAGAATTTTTAGAGCATTTTTCTAAAAACCATATATTTTTATTTCAATGTTTTGAATCACATGTTCAGTCTATTGTATTAAAATCATTAGTTCCTGAAACGGATTTTTTGACTAAAGAAGGATTACAATGGTTAAGTGATAATATGTTCACGGAAACTATTGAAATGAAAGTTGGAAAGAAAGTGTTTACTGAAGAAAGAAATACTTCAATTTTTGAATTGATTCAGCAAGGTGCTTTTTTGAGCGATGGTCAACTTTTCAAACAAATTAACACTATCATAGAATCATAATAAGAAAATAAAACTTTTAAAAAGGTAAATAGCTTATTTTTAGTTGTTTGCCTTTTTTTAGCCTTTTTAACATTTGTTTAAACTTTTATGTTTTTTAGCACCCGTATTTTTACCCGTTTTTTTGGAATTCTCTAAAGAAATGCCTTTTCTACACTTTTTTATAAGTTTTGTATGGTATTTTATGATTTTTATACTGTTATTAACTTAATTTTGGCTTATTTGTGTAGGTTAAATATTACTTTTTAATATTTAGTCTAAAATACAATTTTTATTTTTTTGTAATTCTAAATGCTCTTTTCACTTGTAAAATGTTGTTTTACCTGATATTCAGGCAGTTTTTTAAGTTTTTATTTTTTGCTTTATTTTAAAAAATAAGAATTTTACATTTGTTTTATATTCTAGTTTTTTATAATTTTAGGTAAGGAAGTTAAACAAAACGATTTCTTGATTTTAAAGTTAATAAGATATATAGAACCTCAAATTATGCTGCTTATGGAATTGACAATTACTTTTTTCGTCAAGTTTGTATTAGGTGCTAAAATACTTTTAGCTTTTCATTATTTTACTTTTAATAAAATACTAAAATTTAATTCTAAATTGAATTTCAGTTTGTTTAATACTTATTTGTATAAATTTCAAAATTCCAAGATTATTTCTTTTTCATTATCAAAATCAAGTCAATTGATGTTTGTTAATGAAAAATTTTCTTGTGATTGAGTCTTGTGAAATTTATAAAGTAGGTTGAAGTAAAAAAATTATAAATCAATTTTTAGTTGGTAATTCTAAATAAAAAGAAACAGCAGAGCGCCTAATCAACATTCTGTAACTATTAATTGATTCGACTAAATATATAAATTTTCTGAAATCCCTCATTTTCAGATTTTAATTTTCGATTATGAAAATTGATTACTACAAATCATACTACATCGAATATTGACTTAAGTTAATATTCTTCAAAAGTTTTGGAACAATTATTTATCCGAATGGGATAACTATTTTTTATAACAAAGCAAAAAAATATTTTTTAAGAAATCTACTTAATTGACTTATTGCCGAGTCTTTAAGTTTAATTCTAACCAATTGATTATTAACGTTTTTTTAATTGCCTAAGTATTCGTACTTATCGCAACAAGTATTTTATTGTCCATTTTCTAATCTTCCAAATTATGAAAAAAATCTTTACTTTTTCTAATCTCAACTTTAAGGAGAGATTGTTCGGACTATTATTTTTAATGTTTTTATCTGGTACTTCATTTGCGCAAACTGTTTGTAGACCAAGTTCTCAAACTAATTCGCAAGGTGGATTGCTATGTGTGGGCTTAAATGTAGATAGTCCCGGGAATGCCTTTGATACCGGAGGCTTAACCACTTTTGCTACACTGACTAATGCAGTTGGAGTAGGATGTTTCGTAGAGGAAACATTGACACTAGGTCAAACTGCGAGAGCAGGCGATCAGATTGTTATTTACTTTGGTACAGGAAATTCTGTACTGGATGTAGGATTACTGTCAAATGCAACTATTCAACCTAAATTGTCATCAGTAAATTCAGGTACTAGCTTAGCATTAAACAGTCCGCTCCTGAACTTAAATCTGTTATCCGGAAATAATATTGCTGAGGCAAGATATACGTTGACCGGAGATACCAATCAGGTTCAAATTCAGGTAGGAGGACTTTTAAGCTTATTAGTTAGTTTAAGGATATATGATGTTCGTTTAGAATTTGCACAACCGACCGTAACAGGAGGATTAAATCAGACAATTTGCGCTGGTACTTCAACAACACTTGTAGCTACTCCGTCAGCAGGAACTACCTTAGCATGGTATAGTTCACCAACTGCTACAACTGCTTTACAAATAGGAAACAGTTATCCGACACCAATTTTAACAGCTAATACTACCTATTATATTGGGGTATCAAGAGGCGGAACTTGTGAGAGTAATTCACGAGTACCTGTTGTAGTAAATGTTGCAAATCCTGTTGCACCTAGTTTAAGTACTACAGGAACTGCAATATGTTCTACAGGAGCTACGCAACAAACAACTTTATCTGTTTCAAATCCGGTTGCAGGAACAACATACAATTGGTATTCAGTTGCAAGTGGAGGCGTTTCATTGGCATCTGGTACAACTTACTCGCCTACTGTTTCGGTAGGAACAACTCCATTTTTTGTAGAAGCTGTAATAGGTGGCTGTGTTAGTCCGGCTCGTACAGGAATTAGTGTGGTATCTGTGGCAGTGCCTGCGTTACCAACTTTATTAACTCAAAGCGCTACTATTCAGGCTGGGCAAAACGCTACTTTAAGTGCTGCTGCTTCTCCGCCGTCTTCCGGAGCAACTTTAAACTGGTATGACGTCCCTACTGGCGGAACGGCTCTTGCTACAAATTCACCAACATTTACTACACCTATATTAAACGCTACAAAAACATTTTATGTTGAGGCTCAAAGTACTACAGGAAATTGCGTAAGCGCAACAAGAGTTCCTGTAGTAGTTACAGTTTTACCATCTCCATTAGGAGGATGTTTAGAAGCCAATAGCCAGCAAACAGCTCAAAATGGTTTATGTTTATTGTGTAGCACAACAACACCTAATAATTCTGTTGATGGAAATCCGACTACGGCAGCCAGACTTACTGTTCCTGCCGGGTTATTAAATGCAGGAATAGTACAAACATTACAATTTAGTAATCCTGGTAAAGCAGGAGATATTGTAGATGTAGATTTAGGCTTGCCAGGCGGCATTGCTGATGTTGTGTTATTAGGAGGAGTAAGTTTAGCCACTTATAATGGAGCTACTTTTAATAATGATAGAGTTTTAATTACTAATCCTTTAGTAACATTACAAGTATTATCAGGAGATCGTTTTAGAGCCAGTATAGTTGCTGGTGCGAATTTTGATCGTGTCGAAATACGATTTGGAGGATTAGCCACGCTTTTATCAAATTTAGATATTTATCAGGCAACGTACAGATATAAAGCGCCAACAATTACGGGTAATACAACTATTTGTGCAGGAACTGCCGCTACAGTAGTGGCTAGTTTGGGAGCAGGTGAAACAGTGGGCTGGTATGCTGCTCCGGCAGGAGGTACAGCCATCGTTAGTACAGCTTCTTTTACCACTCCAAATTTAAATGCTGCAACAACATATTATGTTCAAATTACCAGAAATGGATGTGTAAACAGTGAGAGAACTCCCGTTTTAATAAATGTTACCAGTCCGGTAACGCCGGTTATTAGTCCGGCTTCTGCAACTATTTGTAGCGGACAAGGTACTGTATTTGCGGTTCAGGCACCCGTTACAGGTACCGTTTATAATTGGTACGATGCTGCTACGGGAGGAAATTTAGTTTTTACAGGTACTTCATTTTCAGCACCAGCTTTGACAGCAAATACGACATATTATGTTGAAGCTTCAATAGGAAGCTGTATTAATGCTACCCGTACTCCTGTAAGCATTACAGTAAATCCTTTACCAGCAACAGCAACACCGGTTTCTTCCAATGTAATTATTCAATCTGGACAAACTGTTGCGTTGCAGGTTTCAAATTCCGTACCTGATGTAACGTATGATTGGTTTGATGTACCTACAGGAGGAACAGCTATAGCTACCAATACAGCGACATATACGCCAAATCCGGCGCTGATGCAAAGTAAAACATATTATGTGCAGGCGAGAAATACAATAACAAATTGTGTAAGCGGTACAAGAGCCGTTATAGACGTAACTGTTATTACTACCGTTAATGGTTGTTTACAGCCTAATTTTCAGGCTACAAGTCTTAACCCTGTTGTAATATGTGTTGGGTGTACAAGTACAAATCAAAATGGTTCTGTTGACAATGATATAAATACATTTGCTAATCTTTCTATGCCGGTTGGCGTGGGAAGTTATATTCAACAGCGTTTAACATTTCCTACTCCTGGTCAGGCTGGGGATATTATAGATGTAGAATTAGAAGTTCCTGTTGGAACTCTTGATATCAGTCTTGTGTCTAATATTACCTTAGCGACTTATAGTGGTGGAGTTTATAATAATGACCGAACTGCAGTTAATAACAATGTATTAAATGTTCAGTTATTATCAGGAAATAGATTTAAAGTTAGCTTTACTGCAGCAGCTTCATTTAATGAACTTGAAATCAGATTAAGCGGCTTAGCTACAGTTGTAGCCAGTGTAAATATTTATGGAGCTTCTTACAGATTTCCAAATGCTGTTATAACAGGAAATGCAACTCCAATTTGTGCAGGAGGAAGTGCGACATTGGGAGCAACAGCTTCGGGAACAGAAACTTTTACCTGGTATACTGTCCCAACAGGAGGTACTCCGGTATCTGTAACTCCAACAGCGCAATTGAATGCTACAACAACATTCTACTTGCAGGCGACGAGAGGAACTTGTGTTAATACTATTAGACAGGCTGTTACAGTAAATGTTTTACCAGTTCCAACGGCAGCAAATATTATTATTGCAAGTCCTGTAGAAGCTACTTGTACCGGTGGTGCTGTTTTAACTCCGACATCTACTATAGCCGGAGCAACATTCAGATATTATACAAGTCAGACAAAAGCTCAGGAAATAACCACCGGAACTATTGGAGGAGTAACGTATGTAAAAGATGCTACAACGGGAGCACTAACAATTAGTGGTCTTACCCTTTCATCAGCACCATTCAGTTATTTTATTTCAGCTACTAATGGTGGAATTTGCGAAACTGCAGCTCAGGCATTAAAAGAAGTTGTTATAAATGCTCCGGCTCTAACACCTTTAACAGTAATACCAACTCCGTTAGCAGGTTGTGGAACTGTAGATTTAAGAAATGCAATTTCTCCTTTGGATACTACAGGAAATACAACGTATACTTTTTACGATTCATTAAATAATGTTATTCCTCCGGCTGCGGCAGGAAATATAAATACAAGTGGTGTTTACTTCATTCAAGCTCAAGGTAACGGTGTTACATGTCCATCTGCAAGACTTCAGGTGACAGTTAATGTTAATCCGTTACCAAGTTTGACTGTACCGCCATCTATCTCAGTAAATGTGGGTACATCTGTTCCGCTTACTGCAACATCAAACGGAACGGTAACCTGGTATGATCCAGCAGGTAATCAGGTAGTAGGTTCTACAGGAGCATTAAATACTCCGGGAGTTTATACCTATACAGCCGTTGCAACAAATGCAAGTTGTTCCATAACTGCTACTTTCTCGATCAATGTAATTTCAGTAACTGCTTGTCAGTTATTAACAGAAAGAGTATATGCTACAACACAAACTTCAGGCTCGCTTTTAACAGGTACTGTAACCAATGGCGGAAACGCTGTTGATGGTAATACGAGAACTTATTCTACAATTACAACAGGAATTGGACTTTTAGGAATTGGAAGCGCGTGGCAAAATTTACAATGGCCAACAACTATTCCAAAAGGAACTCCAGTAAAAGTAAAATTAGGTTCTGAATACAGTGCAGTAGCCGTAGGTCAAAATTTAAGTGTGATTGGAACTAAACGTGACGGATTAGGAAATCCAGTTGATATTGGAGTTTTACAATCTGTTTCAGGATCATTATTGAATTTATTATCTGGCGAGAATGCTTATGAATTTACTTTTGTTCCTTCAAATACAGGAGGACCTCAGGATTATGACGGAATAAGAATTCAATCCGCAGCTATTGTTGGTGTTCTTCAAAACACAAGAGTTTACGATGCTCATTACAGCATTCAGGTACCAACTATAGCTTGTACACCGGGAGATATTCAGGATATTTACCATGGTGCGACAGATTTAGGTCTGCCTATAGGAGCAGTAACAGCAACAGTAGGTGTTACAGACCCTTATAACGTATCAGATAATGATATTGCAACTTTTGCAACCATGTATAGTGGTATTAATGCACTTGCTGCAGCAGATTTGACTGTGGTATTCAAAACGCCATCAATAGCTACTGATAGTATAAAAATTGTGATTTCTAAGCCTGCTGTGCTTTTAGATGTAACAGCACTTACAGGATTAAGTATTCAGCGATATCTTGGTAATGTACCGGTTGGAGCTCCAATATTAAATACAGATTCATTATTGAGTATTAGATTATTACCGGGAAATACTATGGCAACAGTACTTATAGAATCTCAACCAGAACCTTTTGATCGCATCAGAATTCGTTTAGGAGGTGCTGTAGGAGTATTGGATTTTTTAAGAGTTCATACTGTAGAGCGAGTAGCCAACACGAAAGTCATAGATAGTGATATTAATAATAACATAACAGTTTGTCCTGGCAGTAGTGTTATACTTGAAGTCCCTGCGGAAAGCTGCTCGACTTATGTATGGTATGATGCACCTACAGGTGGTAATGTTGTAGCAAATGGCGGAACATTTAATATTCCGGCTACATTAGCACCAGGAACGTATAAATATTATATACAACCGGTACGTTATGACTGTGAAGTTTATGCAAGAGGAGAAGTAACCGTTACTATTGATGATTTAAGCCCTGCAACAACTTTAACAGATATAACTTTAAACGGAGGATCAGATACAAGTATTTGTTCTCCAACAGGTGCAGTAACTTTAGCAACAAGCTTAAGTGGAAATCCAGCATTGACAAATCCAATTTATTACTGGTATGTTTTTGATGGAACAACAGATCAGTTAGTTGCAGGACAAACTAATTCTCAACTGCCTTTAACAGGTTTGGCTCCGGGAACTTATACTTATTCTGTTGGCGTTAGCGGAACTGAGTTTTGTCAGACTGCAGAAGCAGATAGAAAAAAAATAACATTTACTATACTTAAAGCATCAATCGCAAGTGATATTACGGTTAATGATGTAGCGGTATGTCACGATGTTCCGGCTACTTTAACACCAACAGCATCGGTTACATTTACCAATCCGGTTTTTACCTGGTATTTTGATGCTGCTAAAACACAACCTATAGTAAATGGAGCTGTTGTAGGTACTGTAACGTATAACATAAGTGCTACAGGTGCTTTAACAGTAACTGGATTAACTCGTGCAATGAGCCCAAGTACTTATTATGTAGCGGTTGCAAGTGATGTTTCATGTGAGAATCTTGCAGGAACACTTGAACCTGCAACCATATTAATAAATGATCCCGCTACACCAACGACTACAGATGATACTCCGGATTTCTGTTTGATAGATGCACCAACAGTTTCTGATATTGTTGTAAACGAAACAAATGTAGTTTGGTATATTGCTGCAACAGGCGGAAGCCCTCTTGCACCAACAACCGCTTTAATAGACGGAACAATTTATTATGGTGCTTTTGTTGATCCTTTAACAGGATGCGAAAGTTCAGGAAGATTGGCCGTTACAGTAAATATTAATGATGCGTTACCACCAACAACTACAGATACTACTCAGGAATTTTGTTTAGAAAATGCACCAACACTTGCTAATATTGCAGTAGATCAAACTGGTGTAATCTGGTATGCTGCAGCACAAGGCGGAACACCTCTTGCAGCAAATACAGCTTTAGTAAATGGAATTACATATCATGGAGCATTAGTTGATCCATTAACAACTTGTGAAAGCTCTGCAAGATTGGCCGTTACCGTAACAATTAATGATCCGGGAACACCTAGTACGACAGATATAACTCAGGACTTTTGTTTAGCCAATGCACCAACAGTTGCTGATATTGCAGTAAACGAAACCGGCGTAATCTGGTATGCTGCACCACAAGGAGGAGCTCCACTTGCAGCAAATACAGCTTTAGTAAACGGAACAGTTTATTACGGAGGTTTTACAGATGCTTCAACAACTTGTTCAAGTGCTGTACGATTAGCTGTTACCGCAAATGTTACAGATCCTTTGCCACCAACTACAACAGATACTACACAAGATTTCTGTATTACAGCTGCACCAACAGTTGCTAATATTGCAGTAGATCAAACTGGTGTAATTTGGTACACAGCTGCACAAGGCGGAACTGTTATCGCACCAACAACTGCGTTGGTAAATGGAGGAATTTATTTTGGAGCATTGGTAAATCCTATTACAACTTGCGAAAGTTTAGGAAGATTAAGAGTAGATGTAACGTTACTTAATGCAAGTGCAACACCAACGACGAATGAGAATCCTCAAAATTTCTGTTTAATAGATGCACCAACAGTTGCGAATATTCAGGCGAATGAAGCAAATGTAGTTTGGTACAGCGCTGCAACAGGAGGAACTGCTCTTCCTGCTACAACAGCACTTGTAAGCGGAATATATTATGGAGCTATTTCAGGTGCAGTGCCTTGCGAGAATCCTTTAAGATTGCCTGTAACAGTAAATGTAAATACTCCAGATATTATTAATTCACCAACAGCAGTACAGGTATTCTGCGCTTCGGCAACACCAACTATAGAAGATATAGTAGTAAGTCAGCCAAATGTTGTCTGGTATACTTCAGCAACGGGAGGTACTCCATTACCACCAAATACGCCACTTACTGCAGGAACCTATTATGCTACAACAGATAATAATGTATCAATTGGCTGTACAAATGCTGCAAGATTAGGAGTAGGTATAGAATTTCAAAACGATGCTTTATTTCCATTGGTTTCTACAGACGATACACCATGTGTGTTTCAGGGAATTAGCTATTCAGTTGCCAATGGAAAATCAGATTATGTTTGGTCTGTTACAAATGGAACCATTACATCTGGTGGAGGAAATGCAGATGGAACAGCAACGATTTCATGGTCAGATGTAGGTCCGGGAAGAGTTGAGGTAACGTATCTTAATAATTGCGATGAAACCACAACAAAATCATTAGACCTAACTGTTGCAACATGTTCAGACTTAACAATTACCAATACAGTTAGTAACCCTAAACCTAGTTTTGGTGAAATCATTGTCTTTACCATTACAGTAAACAATGTTGGACAAGGAACAATTCTGAATACAATTGTAAGTGAATTAATTCCGAGTGGATATGATTTAGTATCCTTCACTACAACAGTAGGAGTATATGATCCTGTAACACAGCTTTGGACCATTCCAACATTAAATCCTGGAGATAGCCAAATATTAGAAGTTAGACTTTTAGTATTACCAAGTGGTAATTACAACAATGTTGCAACGATTGAAATTTCAACTCCTTTAGATGTTGATGCTGCTAATAATTCAGCAACAGCTTTTGTGGAACCAGTTTGTTTTACAGTTTATAATGAGTTTACGCCAAATAATGACGGAGCTAACGATTTATTTAAAATTGACTGTATCGAAGCTTATCCAAACAATGAATTGAAAGTTTTCAATAGATATGGTTCATTAGTATACAGTAAAAAAGGTTATGAAAATGATTGGAACGGTACAGCTAATGTATCAGGAGTTCTAAGTAGAGGAGATATGTTGCCAACAGGTACTTATTTTTATGTGATAGACATTGGAGACGGAACGATTAAAAAAGGATGGTTATCTATCATGAGATAATTAACTGATCTAATCATCTAACTAATTTAACTTAATAAGTATCGTTATGAAACTATATATAAAATCATTAGAATCATATTTTATTATAATATGTTCTTTTATTACGTTTTGCGCAAATGCGCAACAAGATCCACAGTATACACAATATATGCACAACACAATGTCGATAAATCCTGCTTATGCAGGATCTACCGGCGGTGTAGAAGCAGCGCTATTATATCGTTCACAATGGATCGGAATTCCGGGTGCTCCGCAGACACAATCATTCTCTATTCATACGCCACTCCGCAATGAGAATATAGGTTTAGGATTTAGCGTGGTGAATGACAAAATCGGGCCATCAAATGAATTGTACATCGATGGAAATTTTGCTTATTCAATTCCACTTGGTTATGAAAAAAGATTGGCATTTGGTGTAAAAGCAGGTATGCGAATGCTAAATGTTGACTGGTCAAAAGGGAGATATTACGATCCTAATGATGTTTTGTTAAATCAAAATATCAACAATCAGGCAAAATTAGCTGTTGGAGCCGGAGTTTATTACTATACCGATAGATGGTATGTAGGTTTATCTATTCCTAGTTTTATAGAAAGCAACTATTACGATGATATTCAGGAATCAATATCTTATGACCGATTGCATTACCATTTAATGGGGGGATATGTATTTGATTTAACTCCAAGTTTAAAATTTAAACCGGCCTTTTTAATAAAAGCCGTAACTGGAGCTCCTATTAGTGGTGATATTTCGGCAAACTTCATGCTTTATGAAAAATTGGTTCTTGGAGGTGCTTACAGAACAGATGATTCTGTAGCATTCCTGGCGGGTTTTCAATTATCAAGAAGTTTATACATCGGATATGCCTTCGATTATACAGTAAGTCAATTAAACAAATACAACGACGGTTCACATGAAATTATCCTTCGTTATCGATTTAACGAGAGAGAAAGTAAAATCAAGTCACCTAGATTCTTTTAAAATGTAAACCTATGAAAAAATTATATGTCCTAAGTTTAGTTTTGAGTCTTACGTTTGGTTTTGCTCAGACTAATTTGAAAAAAGCGGATGCCTTGTTTAAAAATTATTCTTATCAGGATGCTTCAAAAGCCTACGAGGAAATTTTACAAAACATTAAAAATCCATCTGCTCAAACGTTAAAGAATGCTGCCGACTCGTACTATTTTATTTCAGATGCGCAAAATGCACTCAAATGGTATCGAAAGCTCTATGAAGTACAAGGCAACAATTTAACCGATATTTACTATCTGCGGTACATTCAGTCCATGAAAGGAATGATGGATTACGAGGAAGCGAATAGAGTTACCAAAGAGTATCTGGATAAAAAAGGAGATCAAAAGGAGATCAACAGATATGTAGCCCAGAAAAAAATCTTAGATAGTTTGTCTAAAGCAAAGTCACTTTATTCAATTAAAAATCTGGAGATTAATACTAGTAAATCTGATTTTGGAGCTACTTTTTTTGGAGACAAAGTAGTGTATACATCAGCAAGGGATACGACAAAATTTGCTGAAAAGCTGTATAACTGGAATAATCAGCCGTTTCTGAATTTATATGTTGCGGAAAGAAATCCAGCTGATAATACACTTTTTAATGAAGAAATGTTTCTGCCAAATGTAATGACAAAATATCATGAAGCAACAGCAACGTTTGATGATAAAGGGAAGACAATTTATTATACGACCAATATTGTAAAGAAAAACAAATTGGTTGTTGATGATACCAAAACCAATAATTTTCATCTCGTAAAAGGTGAAATTGTCAACAATAAATTAGAAAACCCACAAGATATTTTGTTTAATAAAAGTACAGAATATTCTGTTGGACATCCATCCTTAAGTGAAGATGGTAAAATGCTTTTTTTTGCATCAGATATGCCAGGTGGATATGGCGAAACGGATTTGTATTATGTGAAAATTGCCAGTGACGGAACAATCATGAGTTCTCCTCAAAATCTGGGACCGCAAATCAATACAATTGGTAATGATGTTTTTCCTTATTTTAATAAAGGAGTACTTTACTTTTCTTCCGATGGGCATTATGGTATGGGAGATTTAGATATTTATGAAAGTACATTTTTAGCAGATGGAAGTTTTTCGACACCAAAAAATTTAGGAGCACCGATTAACAGTAATAAAGATGATTTCGCTTTTGTAATGGACAGAGCAGGTACTTATGGTTATGTTTCCTCTAATAGAGCCGGAGGTAAAGGCGATGATGATATTTATTCTTTTCTAAAAGCCAAACCAGCTTGTAATCAAAGTATATCAGGTAAAGTTATTGATAGAAGATCCAAATTGCCAATTACAGAGGTAACCATTATTGCGTATGATTCTTTTGATGAAGTTTTAGCCGAAACCAAATCGAATTTCGAAGGAAAATATGCTGTTGTGATACCATGTAACAAGCAGGTTAGATTAGAGGCTACAAAGATGAACTACAGTCATGATGAAAAAAATGTTGAAACGACGAAAGAGAATCAAAGAGAAATTGTAGATGTAGATTTTGAACTTAGTAACTATGACGATTTGGTAGTTAAAAAGAAAGGAGTCGAAAAAGTAGATGTAAATCCAATTTATTTTGATTATGATAAATCCGATATAACACCGCAAGCAATTGAAGAATTATCTAAAGTGGTTTTTGTCATGAAAAACTTTCCGAATATCAGAATCAAGATAGAAGCACATACAGATTCTCGCGGTAAAGATTCCTATAACCTTAAACTTTCTGATAACAGAGCTAAATCGACACGAGACTACATAGTTTCGCAGGATATAGACGCTTCAAGAATAGAAAGTGCTATTGGTTACGGAGAAAGCAGATTAATAAATAAATGTAAAAACGGAGTGAAATGTACAGAGCAAGAGCATTTGTTAAATAGACGTTCCGATTTTATCATTATCCAAAAATAGTTTTATATTTGCATGCTAATTTATTGATAATCAGTATTTAAAAATATACAACGTAGAAACCATTTGGAAGTTGGTTTTGTTTAATTCTTTTTTAAGAATATTGGACAAGAAGAAAATCAAGTTGCATCATTTTGCAACTTGATTTTTGATTTTAAAACTTTTTGCTTTTACTGTTTTTCAGCAAAAATTATCCTAATTTTGATGTACAGTTATTCCAAATTACAATAAGCATCATTTTAGTATCTTTTATGAGTATTCAAGACACAATTCAAACCCTACGAAACGAACTTAATCAGCACAATTACAATTATTACGTACTTGATAATGCCACAATTTCAGATTATGATTTTGATGTAAAATTAAAAGAACTGCAAGATTTAGAGAATAAGCATCCTGAATTTTTTGATGCACATTCGCCAACACAAAGAGTGGGAGGTACTGTTACCAAAAACTTCAAAACTATCGCGCATCAATACCGTATGTACTCTTTAGATAATTCCTATTCTAAAGAAGACTTATTAGATTGGGAAAATAGAATTCAGCGCGTTTTAGGAAATGTTAGTTTGCAATATACCTGTGAACTAAAATACGACGGAGCTTCTATTAGCATAACCTATGAAAATGGAAAATTAGTTCAGGCACTTACACGCGGAGATGGTTTTCAGGGTGATGAGGTTACCAATAACATCAAAACCATCAAATCAATTCCTTTACAACTAAAAGGAAATTATCCGGATAAATTCGATATCCGAGGCGAGATCATTTTGCCTTTTGCCGGTTTCGAAAAAATGAATCAGGAATTAATAGAAATAGGAGAAACGCCTTATTCAAACCCAAGAAATACAGCTTCCGGAAGTTTAAAATTACAAGACAGTGCTGAGGTAGCCAAACGTCCGTTAGAATGTTTATTATATTTTGTTACAGGAAATAATTTACCGTTCTCTTCTCAAATTGAAGGATTAGAATCTGCCAGAAATTGGGGATTCAAAGTTCCTAACGAAGCAAAATTAGTCAATAATATGCACGAAGTTTTCGATTTTATTGATTACTGGGACGTGCACCGTCATACATTACCTTATGAAACAGATGGTGTTGTTATAAAAGTAAACAGCATTCAGCATCAGGAGGAACTTGGGTATACATCAAAATCACCAAGATGGGCAATTGCCTATAAATTTAAATCAGAGCAGGTTTCAACCAAACTAAATTCGATTACGTATCAAGTAGGACGAACAGGTGCTATTACACCAGTCGCCAATTTAGCACCAGTTCAATTGGCAGGAACTATAGTGAAAAGAGCTTCTTTACATAATGCAGATCAAATTGAGAAATTAGATATCAGGATAAATGACACCGTTTTTGTAGAAAAAGGAGGAGAAATTATTCCGAAAATTATCGCCGTTGATTTAGAAAAGCGTCCAGAGAATTCAGAAGTAACGCATTATATCACACATTGCCCTGAATGTCATACCGAATTAGTTCGAAATGCAGGTGAAGCCAATCATTATTGTCCTAATTTCTATGAATGTCCTCCACAGATTATTGGTAGAATTCAGCATTATATTTCCAGAAAAGCGATGGATATCGAAGGACTTGGTGGGGAAACAGTTGCTTTACTTTTCAAGCACGGTCTTGTTCACAATTATGCAGATTTATACGAATTGAAGGTGGATGATATTTTGCATTTAGAAAGAATGGCAAAAAAATCGGCTGAAAACCTCGTGAATGGTGTTGAAAAATCAAAAGAAATCCCGTTTGAGAGCGTTCTTTTTGCACTCGGAATACGTTTTGTTGGAGAAACAGTAGCCAAAAAGTTAGCCAAGCATTACAAAAATATCGATGCTTTAAGCAAAGCTACTTTAATGGAACTGATTTTAGTAGATGAGATAGGAGATCGTATTGCGAGAAGCGTAATCGAGTTTTTTGAAAACGAAGAAAATATAAAAAGTATTGATCGCTTAAAAACATACGGTGTTCAGTTTGAAGTCGTAGAAAAAATTAATCCCAATGCAACCGAAAAATTCCTTGGTAAAACATTTGTAGTTTCGGGTGTTTTTGCTCAATTCTCGAGAGATGAGTTGAAAAAAGCAATAGAAGATAACGGTGGAAAAGTAGGAAGTTCAATTTCTGCCAAAACTGATTTTGTCGTTGCCGGCGATAATATGGGACCCGCTAAGTTAGAGAAAGCCAATAAATTAAACATTCCGATATTGTCCGAAGAAGATTTTATAACCAAACTGAATGAAAGCGAATAAACCATCGTTGATTTTGTATTTTTTAGCCCTGATTTCTGCAATATTTTTTGATTGCATGAAAGAGGATATTTTAGCAACGTACGCTAAATCTATTGTCCTTCCGGCGATTTTTTTCTACTTTCTAACAAGTAATAATTTTAAAATACAAAAAACAGAAGCGTTTATTTTCTTATTTTGTTTTATAGGTCAGGTATACGATTTAATGGGTGTAGAAACCTCTGAAATAGGAGGTGTTCTTTGTTTTTTTATAGTATATCTGTTACTCTTAAAGCTTATCGTTTTTGATCATAAAAAAATAAGACTACGTAGAAAGGATATTTTACCTCTTTCTATCGTAGTCATATTTATAATTTATCTGCTAATCTCAGTGCTGGGACTGCAATCTGCGAACATGAAGAAGTATAATTTTATTTATACGTCTTATGGAATCATACTTAGTATTCTTTGTTACTTCTCGTATGCCAACTACATCACCAAAGGATCTAATGTTACATTATTAATGACTTTGATGACGACTTGTTATATGTTTTCTGATATATTCTATATCTTCAATGTATACTTTTCGTATTCCATTGTTCTAGTTTTAATTCGTGATGCAACACAAATTCTGGCTTACCTTTTTATGGTCGTATATTTTTTAGCAAAAAGAAGAACCACTAAAAAAAGAATTACACAATAATAGATCTTCCTTGATTAGTATGAGCTTTATTTTTATCAAAATAAAAATCTATTCTTCCCAAATTAATACCATAACATCCCACTTGATTCACCAGGACTTTTTCGCCCGCTTTATTTTGTACAATAGTAGGTTTATCTAAGAAAGTATGTGTGTGTCCGCCAATAATTAAATCAATATCCTGAGTCAATTCTGCTAATTTAAGATCAGAAATTTTAGTATCATTATCTCTGTATTTGTATCCCAAGTGCGAAAGACAAATAACCAAATCACATTTTTCCTGCTTCTTCAATAATTGCGTCATATCCTGAGCAATTTCTACAGGATCATTATAAACAGTTTCTTTATACAATTTTTTATCAACCAAACCGCTCATTTCAATTCCTAAACCAAAAACACCTACTTTAATTCCGTTTTTATTGAAAATTTTATAAGGTTTAACCAATCCGTTCATCACAGTATTAGTAAAATCGTAGTTAGAACAGATAAATTCAAAAGTAGCATGTGGCATCTGAGCATATAAACCGTCAAGACCATTATCGAAATCATGATTTCCTATAGTTGAAGCATCATATTTCATTGTACTCATTAACTTAAATTCGATTTCTCCACCGTAATAATTAAAATACGGAGTTCCCTGAAAAATATCTCCGGCATCTAATAAAAGAACATTCGGGTTTTCTTTACGGATCGATTCAATTAGTGCTGCTCTGCGAGAAACACCACCTTGGTTAGGATTACGAGGATCATCAGCAGGAAAAGGATCAATATGGCTGTGAACGTCGTTAGTATGTAAAATAGTTAAGTGTTTAATATCGTTAGTTTCAAAACTGCTCAAAGACAAGCCTAAGCTTAATAAAGCAGTACTTGCAGCCGTTTTTTCGATAAATTCTCTTCTTTTCATTTTGTATTTTTTGTGCGGAACGCGAATAGTATTTTTGATTTAAATCTAAGTAGGTTATTCTTCTGTAATTCGAATGTCCTTTATAACCGGAATTGTATCGACTTCTTTAAAGTAATCAATCAAGACATTACGAAGTTTATATTCTAAATCAAATTTCTGAGTATGTTTTAAGAAAAAGTTCATGCTGTCTCCTCCGTTTGCCAAATAGTCATTTGTCGCAACATAATAGGTTTTATTGCTATCAAGCGGTTTTCCCTGAACAAGAATATTTTTAGCTGTATTATCTTTTGAAATTGTAAAAGTCATTCCGGCTAACGGATGAGGTTTGTTCTCCTTAATTATATAGGTAGCCATTTCTAAGATTTGTTCTCCCTTTAATGCCAGTACAACAAGGTTATTTTCAAAAGGCATGATTTCAAATGCAGTTCTTGTTGTAACATTTCCTTTTGGAAGGATTGCTCTGATTCCGCCATGATTTAGAAAACAAATGTCCAGATCTTTCTTTTCACGGGCTTTGAAAACAGCATTTCCTCTTTGTAAACAAACATCAGCCATTAAATTACCAATAGTTGTTTGCCATTTTCCGGTACTTTTTTCTAAGGTTTCAGGAGAATAGGCCAAAACATTATCCAGATCTTTATTGATATGCTCGCGATATGGAGCGATAAATTTTTCAATTTCAGGTGTTTCTGCAACTTTTTCGTTTACTGGAAGTTGCTTTCCTTCGATCTTTGTTAGAGTATAATTTTTTTGGCTACAGGAAACTGTAAAAAAAAGTGTTAAGAATATAACAAAAAGTTTTAAAACCCCGTTATACTTTTTTAGATTTACCATCTTAAATGCGACTTAAATAATTAATTTTGTAATCTGGTAAAAATACTATGTTTTTGAATTATATGAGGGATTTTTTTGTAAAAAAAACATTAAATAATAACTTGAACAAGTTCAAAAACGAAGTCTTTACAAGTAACGTGCAAACAATTGGTTTACTGGTCGATGAAAGCGATTTTCAAAATTCCGAAGCGTTAATAAACGAATTGGTTTTACAGGGAATAGCTCCTGAAAACATAAAAATTGTAGCGTACAAAAGTAAATTTAAAGAGAAAGAAACGTATTCGAAACCAACATTTGGTAAAAAACATATCAATTGGAAGGGAAATATTGAAGCCGATTTTTTACTTGAATTTACGGAAACAAAATTTGATCTTTTGATTAGTTACTATACTATTGAAAATAATATTTTAATGATGGTAACAAGTGAGTCAAAAGCTAAATTTAAAGTTGGTTTTTCATCAGTCGATCCAAGATTAAATCGATTAATGATTGATACCACTCTGGAAAATTATAAACTTTTCATTTTTGAACTGTTTAAGTATTTAAAGAACATTAAATAAAATACAAATTATAATATGCAATCATTAATAGGTACTGGAGTTGCGCTTGTAACGCCATTTAAGAAAGATTTCTCAATTGATATTGAAGCATTACAGCGAATAGTTAATTTTTCGATAGACGGAGGAGTTGAATATCTTGTAGTTATGGGAACAACAGCAGAGAATGCTACCCTGACACAAGCCGAAAAAGAATTAGTTATCCAAACAGTAATTGATACTAATAAAGGAAGATTGCCTTTAGTACTTGGTGTTGGAGGTAATAATACAATGCAGGTTGTAGAAGAGTTAAAGACAAGAGATTTTTCAGCTTTTGAAGCAATTCTTTCTGTTTCTCCTTATTATAATAAACCAACACAAGAAGGAATTTATCAGCATTTTAAAGCCGTTGCAGAAGCGTCGCCAATTCCGGTGATTTTATATAACGTTCCGGGAAGAACATCAAGTAATATGCTTCCTGCTACAGTAATTCGTCTTGCAAAGGATTTTGATAATGTTGTAGCCATAAAAGAAGCGGCTGGTGATGTTGTACAGGCGATGCAAATAATAAAAAATGCACCAAAGGATTTTCTTGTAATTTCAGGAGATGATATGATCGCATTGCCAATAGTTTTGGCGGGTGGAGCAGGTGTAATATCTGTAATCGGACAAGGTTTTCCAAAAGAATTTTCAGAAATGATTCGTTTAGGTCTCAATAAAAAAGTAAATGAAGCGTTTAAAACGCAATACTTTTTAGCAGATTGTATCGATATGATTTTCGAGCAAGGAAATCCTGCCGGAATCAAACAAGTGTTTCAATCCCTTGGTATCGCTGATAACACAGTGCGTTTACCATTAGTAACAGTCGATGATTCGCTGGCAAACAGATTAAACGAATTTGTAAAAAGCAGCATAAGAGTAGAGCAGGATTAAGGGTGTTTTAATATACCAAAAAAATATTTTGTAGTAGCTAAATTAATAACTAAATTTGCCACCGGAACTTCGGTGTGATTTTGCTTAGGCATAATTGTCTAAGAAATCATAATAAAAGTAATAAAATGAAAAAAATAGTATCTCTATTAATTGTTATTGTCCTTTTTTGTTCTTGTAGTGAATACCAAAAAACATTGAAAAATGAAGATGTTGCTGCGAAATTTGAAATGGCAACAAAAATGTACGATGCAGGTAAATATTCAAAAGCTATTCGTCTTTTTGAGCAATTAGCAACGAGTTATAGAGGTAAACCTCAGGCAGAAAAATTATTTTATATGTTTGCCCAGTCTTACTATAAAACAAGACAATATTATTTAGCAGGTTACCAGTTCGAAAGCTTTGCTTCAGGATATCCACGAAGCGAAAAAGTACAGGAAGCAGCATTTCTTGGTGCTTACAGTTATTCAAAGTTAGCACCGGTTTACAGTTTAGATCAAACAGATACTGTAAAAGCTTTAGAGAAATTACAGGCATTTATAGACAATTATCCAAATTCAGAATACATCCCACAAGCAAATGAGGTTGTGAAAGTATTGAGTGGGAAATTAGAGAAAAAAGCATACGAAAACGCAAAAGGATATAACACAATTTCAGATTACAAATCAGCTTTAGTAGCTTTTGATAATTTTATTGCTGATTATCCGGGTACTCCATTTAAAGAGGATGCGTTGTTCTACAAATACGATTCAGCCTATAAATTAGCAATTAATAGTATTAATTCAAAAATGCAGGATCGTTTAAATGTTGCTAAAGTAGCTTATAACAATTTGATTAAGTTTAACAGCAACACAAAATACAAAAAAGAGGCAGACGAAATGAATGCCAGAGTTGAAACAGATTTACAAAAATTTACTAAATAAAATAAAGTCATGGATTTAAAAAAGACGAATGCTCCTGTAAATACAATAACATACAATAAAACTGTTATTGAAGAGCCAACAGGAAATGTGTATGAAGCAATTACCATTATGGCTAAAAGAGCAAATCAAATTAATTCTGAAATTAAAAAAGAATTAACTGAGAAATTAGAGGAGTTTGCTACTTACAATGACAGTCTTGAAGAAGTTTTTGAAAATAAAGAACAAATTGAAGTTTCTAAATTTTACGAAAAATTACCTAAACCACACGCTTTAGCCGTTCAGGAATGGTTAGATGGTAAAACTTACCACAGAGGTTCAAACAAATAATACAGTATAATGTCAGTTTTAAACGGAAAGAAAATTTTACTGGGGGTTTCTGGTGGAATTGCAGCGTATAAAACAGCCTCATTAGTACGACTTTTTATAAAAGCAGGTGCACATGTCCAAGTGATAATGACACCTGCTTCTAAGGATTTTGTAACACCACTTACATTATCAACCTTATCAAAGAATCCAGTACATTCCAGTTTTTTTAATCAGGATGATGAGGATGCTGTTTGGAATAATCATGTTGAATTAGCACTTTGGGCTGATATCATGTTAATTGCTCCTGCAACAGCAAATACGTTGTCAAAAATGACAACAGGAAACTGCGATAATCTTTTAATAGCTACCTATTTATCAGCTAAATGTCCAGTTTATTTTGCTCCGGCAATGGATTTGGATATGTACAAACATCCTTCTACAATAGCAAGTTTTACAGCCTTAAAACAATTTGGTAATGTTATGATTCCTGCAGAAAGCGGAGAATTGGCAAGTGGCTTATCCGGAGAAGGCAGAATGGCAGAGCCGGAAAATATTGTTGCTTTTCTTGAAGCTGATTTAGAAAGTAAATTGCCATTAAAAGGAAAAAAAATCTTAATTACAGCCGGACCAACATACGAAGCAATAGATCCTGTACGTTTTATAGGAAATCATTCCTCAGGAAAAATGGGTTTTGATATCGCAAACGAAGCAGCAAGTTTAGGAGCAAGTGTAATTTTAGTTTCCGGACCAACACATTTTAGGCCTAAGAATTCTGCTGTTGAAGTTGTAGATGTTGTTTCTGCACAGGAAATGTACGATGCTTGTCATTTGTATTTTGACACCGTAGATGTTGCGATTGCAGCAGCAGCAGTTGCAGATTACAGACCAAAAGTCGTAGCTTTACAAAAGATTAAAAAAGTTTCAAGTGAATTTTCAATTGAGCTCGAGAAAACCAAAGATATTTTGTCTTCATTGGGAAGTATTAAGAAAGAGCAATTTTTAATTGGATTTGCATTAGAAACAGAAAATGAAATTGAAAATGCTAAGTTGAAAATTCAGAAAAAAAACTTAGATTTGATAGTTCTAAATTCCTTACAAGATGAAGGGGCTGGTTTTAAAAAAGCAACGAATAAAGTAACTTTTATTGATAAAGATTTTAAAATCGAACCAATGGAATTGAAGAGTAAAGAATCTGTAGCTACTGATATTTTAAATAAAGTAGTGGCACATTTTTTATAATACCACAAAGTTTTTAAATTAGAGCTGCATTCTAAGTAGTGAAAGATTTTCGCTAATAGCAAATAGTATTTTTATGAATAATAAAATAGTTACTCTCTTCGTATTTTTAATTTTTGGCTTTTCACAAGCGCAACAGCTAAATTGTACCGTAACTATAAATACAGACAGGCTTACAAATCCTAATCAGCAGGTTTTTAAAACCCTGCAAACTGCATTATCAGAATTTGTAAATAAGACAGACTGGACAGGAGTTGCTTTAAAGCAAAACGAAAGAATAAACTGTTCGATGTATGTTACTTTAGCCTCTAATAATTCAGATCAGTTTACAGGAACAATCCAGGTGCAGTCCTCAAGAGTTATTTATAATTCAACGTATTCTTCGCCAATTTTCAATTACAACGACAAAGATTTTAATTTTAGGTATACAGAAAACGAACCGTTACTTTTTAATCCAAGTGTTTTTGAGTCTAATTTAGTATCTGTAGTTTCTTTTTACAGTTACATCATTTTAGGTATGGATGCAGATTCGTTCTTGTCCGGTGGAGGAAACACCTATTTTGAAACTGCACAAAGTATTGCAAGTGTTGCGCAACAAGGAGGTTTTAAAGGTTGGGGACAGGCAGATGGACTTCAGAATCGTTATTTTTTGATTAATGATATGATTTCTCCAACATATTCAGATTTTAGACAGGTCATGTTTTTATACCACACAGGTTTAGATTTTATGGGTACTGATTTAAAACAGTCCAAAGAGAAAGTTAAGAATTCACTATTACTTTTTAATAAATTGTATTCGGTTAAGCCCAATGCGTTTTTGACTCGTATATTTTTTGATGCAAAATCAGATGAAATAGTTTCTGTTTTTTCAGGAGGACCAAATGTTCAAATCAGTGATTTAACAGATGTTTTGAATAAAGTTTCTCCGTTAAATAATACGAAATGGACTCAAATTAAATTTTAAAGCATTCACAATTTACATCTTCTCCATTAATTTTATATTTACACATTTATTATATGATTACTTCGCTGTCAATTAAAAACTATGCCCTTATTGAAAAATTAGCAATTGATTTCTCAAAAGGTTTTTCTATAATTACAGGTGAAACAGGTGCAGGGAAATCTATTATTTTAGGTGCTTTAGGATTGGTTCTAGGGAAAAGAGCAGACTTGACATCACTCAAAAATAAAGAAGAGAAATGTGTAATCGAAGCACAGTTTGAAATTTCAAAATACAACTTAAAAGAATTTTTTCAGGCGAATGATTTAGATTATGAAGATGAAACTATTATTAGACGTGAAATTCTGCCTTCAGGAAAATCGCGAGCTTTTATTAATGATAGTCCTGTAAATCTTCAGGAATTACAAGAGTTAAGTCTGTTTTTGATTGATATTCATTCACAACAGCAAACTCAGGAGCTATCAGACGAAAATGTTCAGTTCAAAATTATCGATGCTATTGCTAATAATTTTGACACTATTTCAGCATATCAAAAACTACTTAAGGTTTATAAAGCAGAGAAAACAAAATTAAATGCTTTATTAAAAAAACAAAGCGATTCAGGTAAAGAGCAGGAATACAATACTTTTTTACTGAATGAGCTTGTTACTGCAAAACTTAAATCAGGAGAGCAGGAAGAATTAGAGGCAGAGTTTGAAAAGTTAAACAATGTTGAAATAATCAAAGAATCGATTGATAAGTCTCTGGTAATTGCAAACGAAGAACAATTTGGTGTTTTTCATAATTTGAATGAGATTAAGGCCTCATTGCAGAAAATAGCACCCTTCTCGGTAGATTATCAAAATTTGCTTGAAAGAGTTACAAGTGTAGCAATAGAATTTGATGATGTTTCAAAAGAACTGCAAAACGTTTCTGAAAAATTATTAAATGATCCTGAGAGATTAGAATTAACCAATCAAAAGTTGCAGTTAATTTACAATTTACAAAAGAAACACCAAGTAACAACCGTTGATGAATTGCTTCAAGTTCAGGCTAATTTAGAAAATGCTGTAATTGAGTTAGGTAATATCGAAGAAGAAATTGCGACTTTATCAGCTTCAATAGAGCAAAAAGCAATCGAGTTAGATGCTTTTTCAGCAACAATTCATGATAACAGAACAACTGCTATTCCGGTTTTGTCAAATCAGTTAATTACCATTTTAGAGACTTTAGGAATGCCAAACGTTCGCTTTAAAATGGAGCTTTTACCATCTGAAACTTTTTTCCAAAACGGAAAAGATGAATTACAGTTCTTGTTCTCAGCAAATAAAGGAACTGATTTTGGTCTGCTTAAAAAAGTGGCTTCAGGAGGAGAGATGTCTCGTATTATGCTGGCTGTAAAAGCTATTTTGGCACAATACTCTAAATTGCCAACCTTGATTTTTGACGAAATTGATACAGGAGTTTCCGGAGAAATCGCCATAAGAATGGGAGAGATAATGAAAGAAATGAGTGCAAAAATGCAAGTTTTTGCTATTACACATTTACCTCAGATAGCGGCAAAAGGAGATTCGCATTTTAAAGTGTTTAAGTCCACCATACAAGATGCTACTCAATCAGAATTAAAATTATTGTCTCAGGAAGAAAGAATTACTGAAATTGCACAAATGCTTTCAGGAGCAAATATTTCTGATTCGGCATTAAATCACGCAAAAGAATTATTAAACTAAGAATATAGATATGGAGAGTTTGAGTTTTTATGAAAACCAATTTATTAAGGCAGATTCGCTAATTTCTGATGGCAATATCGCTGACGGAAAAGAATTGCTTGAAGATATATTGTCTCAATATCCGGATTTTGGAAAAGCACACAATCACTTAGGCTGGATTTATTATAATAAGCTAAGTAATCATGATAAAGGTATTTTTCATTATAAACTGGCAATGAAATTTGAGCCTAAATACCCGGCTCCTTACATAAATTACACCTATTTGCTTATTGATTTAGGAAGATATGCAGAAGCAAAAGAGCATGTAGAATTTACAAAGCAACATCTTGAAAACTTCGATGATTCTTCGTATAATAGCGAATTAGGAAGAATGGCAGAGTATGAAAGTCAGTACACCCTTGCTTATAATTATTACAGGTTAGCAAAGAAAAATGCATTAAACCCAAATTTTATAGACAATATGAATGCGAACATGAAAAGGGTTAAAGATAAAATGTCTATTTTTGAAAAATTAAAATTGAAATTGAATAAACAATAAATAATTACAAAATGATCATAGAACCTAGAATGAGAGGATTTATTTGTTTGACATCACACCCTAAAGGATGCGAACAAAATGTAAAAAATCAAATTGAATACATTAAATCAAAAGGACCAATTGCCGGGGCAAAAAAAGTACTGGTTATTGGTGCGTCTACTGGTTTTGGGTTAGCTTCAAGAATAACAAGTGCCTTTGGATCTGATGCTGCTACAATTGGAGTATTTTTTGAAAAACCACCATTAGAAGGAAAAACAGCTTCTCCAGGCTGGTACAATTCTGCAGCTTTCGAATCTGAAGCTCATAAAGCAGGATTATATGCAAAAAGTATTAATGGAGATGCTTTTTCAAACGAAATCAAAAGACAAACATTAGATTTAATAAAAGCTGATTTAGGACAAGTAGATCTTGTAATTTACAGTTTGGCTTCACCAGTTCGTGTACACCCTACAACAGGAGTTACACATCGTTCAGTTCTTAAACCAATCGGACAAACTTTTACCAATAAAACAGTTGATTTCCATACAGGAAATGTTACTGAGGTTTCTATTGCACCAGCTAACGAAGAAGATATCGAAAATACAGTTACGGTAATGGGCGGTGAAGACTGGGCTATGTGGATGGACGCTTTAAAAGACGAAAATCTTTTAGCAGAAGGCGCTACAACAGTTGCTTATTCTTATATAGGGCCATCATTAACAGAAGCTGTTTATCGTAAAGGTACAATTGGTCGCGCAAAAGATCATTTAGAAGCGACAGCATTTTCTATAACAGATAGTTTGAAAACTATTGGTGGAAAAGCATACGTATCTGTAAACAAAGCTTTAGTTACACAAGCAAGTTCTGCAATTCCGGTTATTCCTTTATATATTTCACTTTTATATAAAATTATGAAAGAAGAAGGAATTCACGAAGGCTGCATCGAGCAAATTCAGCGTTTGTTTCAAGACAGATTGTATACTGGAGAAGCAGTTCCTACAGACGACAAAGGAAGAATCAGAATCGATGATTGGGAAATGCGTGATGATGTTCAGGAAAAAGTAGCAAAACTTTGGCTGGAAGCAACTACAGAGACATTACCGGAAATTGGTGATCTAGCTGGTTACAAAAATGATTTTTTAAATTTATTTGGATTTGAATTTGCAGGAGTAGATTACAAAGCAGATACAAATGAGGTAATAAACATAGAGAGTATCAAATAAGGACTTTATTTTAATAAAAATCAAAACCATCAGCCAAAAGTTGATGGTTTTTTTGTGAATATAACATATCTTTGTTAAAATTTTGAAGTTTAAAAAAAATCCACTTTAAATATCGCATAACGCATTATGATTTTTTCTTTAATTATACCCGTGTATAATCGCCCGGATGAAGTAGATGAACTATTAGAAAGCTTAGTTAAATCTGATTATAATGAAGCTTTTGAAATTGTTTTAGTCGAAGATGGTTCGTCAATTCCTTGTAAAGATGTTGTAATGAACTATCAGGGAAAACTAAATATATCCTACTATTTTAAAGAAAACTCAGGACCGGGAGATTCGAGAAATTTTGGAATGCAAAAAGCCAGAGGAGATTATTTTTTAATTTTTGATTCAGATTGTATTATTCCGCCAAATTATCTGACTGAAGTTCGTAAAGAATTGGATAAGAAATACGTAGATTGTTTTGGAGGTCCTGACAGAGCATTAGCTAGTTTCTCGGACATTCAAAAAGCGATTAATTTTGCAATGACCTCATTTCTTACTACAGGAGGAATACGTGGAGGATCTGAAAAGATTAATAAATTTCAGCCAAGAAGTTTCAATATGGGAATTTCAAAGAAAGCTTTTATAGTTTCGAAAGGGTTTGGTAATATTCATCCAGGTGAAGATCCTGATTTATCAATTCGCCTATGGAATTTAGGTTTTGAAACAAGATTGTTCCCGGAAGCCTTTGTGTATCACAAACGCAGAATAGATTGGGAGAAATTTTCTATTCAGGTAAATAAATTTGGAATTGCAAGACCAATCTTAAATAGTTGGTATCCAGAGCATAATAAAGTAACTTTTTTCTTTCCTACAGTTTTTATGTTAGGATTATTGTTAGCTTTAGTATTGTTAATTTTTAACATTCATTATTTATTACAATTATATTTTGTATATTACATAATAATATTTCTAACATCAACTGTACAGAATAAAAGCATAAAAATTGGATATCTTTCTGTTATAGCAGTGTGGAAACAGTTTTATGGTTATGGAACAGGTTTTTTAGAATCGTTTGTAAAAGTTATTCTGTTAAAGAGAAAACCGCAAGAGGCTTTTCCTCGTATGTTTTTTAAGATATAATATGACAAAAATTATTGGCTTGACAGGAGGAATTGGCAGTGGTAAAACAACTGTTGCAAATTATTTTCAGGAAATGGGAGTGCCTGTTTACATAGCAGATGATGGAGCCAAAAAGGTTATGCAGTCGGAAGAAGTCATTGAAAAAATAAAAATAACTTTCGGTGAAAATATCTTTGAAGAAGGTGTTCTTAATAGAGCAAATTTGGCTGACATTGTTTTTAATAATGCTGAAGAGTTAAAAAAATTAAATGCAATAGTGCATCCGGCTGTAAAAAAGGATTTTCAGGCCTGGTTATTGCAACATAAAAAGTATACATACGTTATATATGAAGCTGCAATTCTATTCGAAAGCGGTAGTTATAAAGATTGTGATGTTATCATAACAGTTACTGCACCAGAAGAGATTAGAATTGAAAGGGTTTTAAAACGCGATAATACCACAAGAGCGCAAGTTTTAAGCCGCATGAATATGCAATTGAATGACGAAATTCGAATTTCAAAGAGCAATTATGTTATTAATAACGATAATCTTAAAAAAGCTAAAGAAGAAATTGTTGAAATTGTTAAAATTTTAGGTATAAAGCAAAATCAGTCTTAAATGTTAATATTTGGTTAATGTATTATTTAGTATATTGTTAAAATATTAATTTTGTTTCGATGAATAAATTATTTTTTAGAATACTGGTTTTACTTATGAGCTTGTCCTTAATCGGGATCATTTTAGTTCAGGTATATTGGTTCAATTCTTCATTTAAAAACAATGACGAGCAATTTAAATACCACGTTACGCAAGTCATTGGAAATGTAGCTGATAAATTAGAGCAGCAAGAAGAGTATAGCTTTTACGATAAATACAATCGAATAAAAGATAGTACGGGTAAAATTCCAAAGAAAGAAGATTTACTGGAGGTATTATACGTTCAAAGAAATACCAAAACTAATAAAACAATTGTATATTCAAATACACTTACTTCTGAGGATTACGATATAAGCGGATCATTGTTTAATAAAAAATTTAGCAGTGAAAGATTTAAAAATTTTAGTTCAAAAAGAGTAACAGAAATTTACAATAATAACAATAATATTGACAATAATGCTTTAGGACAAAGTATTATACCAGATATTAAAATTGAAAAATCTGGAAGTTTAGATATTTTAAATAAAGTACAGCAACAAATTCAATATAAAGATATTGCGTCGCTGACACCTATAGAAGGAAGGATTACAAAAGATAAACTGTATAAGTTATTACGTAAAGAATTAGAAGAATATGGCGTAAAAACCAAATTTGAATTTGGAATTTACAGCAGTGGATTAGCAACGAAAATAAAATCAGACGGTTTTCATTTTGATAACGATGCTACCTACAATATTCCAATTTATACAGATAATGAGGGAAATAGCAGATACGAACTATTAGTAACGTTTCCTCATAAAAAGAAGTTCTTATTGTCGGAATTACTGAGTATTACAATACTGTCAATAATTTTTACATTAATTATAATAGTGGCATACACAAGTGCATTAAATCAATTGTTGCGTCAAAAACATATTTCCGAGATCAAAACAGATTTCATTAATAACATGACACACGAGTTTAAAACTCCAATTGCGACAATAAATTTAGCGCTTGATGCGATCAAGAATCCTAAAATTATTGAAGATAAAGAAAAAGTGTTTCGATATCTGCAAATGATCAGGGATGAGAATAAGAGAATGCATGCTCAGGTAGAAAATGTACTTCGAATCTCTAAATTAGAAAAAAGAGAACTCGATATTACAAAAGAACCAACTGTAATTCATGATATTATCGATGATGCAATTGAACATGTAAATTTAATTTTAGAAGATAGACAAGGAACTGTTGTTAAGCATTTTAATGCTGCAAGAACAACAAGCTTAATAAATGAAGTTCATTTTACAAACGTCTTGGTTAATATTTTAGAAAACGCAATAAAATATTCACCTGATAGACCTGAAATTGAGATTTTTACAGAGAATGTAAAAGACATGATTTTAATAAAAGTAAAAGATAATGGTCTTGGTATGAGTAAGATAGCTCAAAAAAGGGTTTTTGAGAAATTTTACAGAGAACATACCGGAGATCTACATAATGTAAAAGGTCACGGCTTAGGTCTGGCTTATGTAAAGAGGATAGTAGAAGACCATAACGGTCAAGTGTATGTTGAAAGCGAAAAAGGAAAAGGTAGCACCTTTATAATAAAAATACCATTAATAAATTAAAATATGGAAAATAATAACAAAAGAATACTTTTAGTAGAAGATGACCTGAATTTTGGGGCGGTTCTTAAAGATTATTTAATGTTAAATGACTTTGAAGTTACTTTAGCTAAAAACGGTATGGAAGGTTTCGAAAAGTTCAAGAAGGACGTATATGATTTATGTATTCTTGACGTAATGATGCCGTATAAAGATGGTTATACTTTAGCAAAAGAAATTAGAGAAAAAAATAGCGAAGTGCCAATTATATTCTTAACAGCAAAATCTATGAAAGAAGATGTGTTAAAAGGATATAAAGCAGGTGCAGATGATTACCTTAATAAACCTTTTGATTCAGAAGTTTTATTAATGAAAATCAAAGCCATTATTCAAAGAAAATCTGCTGATACAAAAGCAGAACAAGTTCAGTTTGAATTTAACATTGGTAAATTCCATTTAAATTCTAAACTTCGATTCCTAACATTCGAAAGCGAAGATCCAATCAAATTGTCTCCAAAAGAGAACGAATTGCTTAAAATGTTAATTCTGCACGAAAATGACTTAATGCCAAGAGAATTAGCATTGACTAAAATTTGGAGAGATGATAACTACTTTACTTCAAGAAGTATGGACGTTTACATTGCCAAACTTAGAAAATATCTAAAATCTGACGAAGATGTAGAAATCCTTAACATCCACGGTGAAGGATTCAGATTAGTAGTAAAAAGCAAAGTTGCAGAATAAATTAGTTCCACACTAAGACACTAGTTCACACAAAACAAAATAGAAGCTCTGAGAAATCAGAGCTTTTTTTATGCTCTCATTTTACCTTTGACAAAAAATAAGGATTGGTTTTGCTTACTTATGTAACGCGGATCTTACTGATTCGCTATGCAAAAACGCGGATTAAAACGGATTTTTTATACTTTTTTTATAATAGGCTCATTATAGGCGCCTATTTTATACGCCCTTTTTTGTCCTTTCTAGGTACGAGAAATCTTCGCAAGAAACTCTACTAAGGGGTAGACTTTCATTGCGGAGCTACTAGCGAAAATTTACTTCGTCAGTCATTTTCGCTCTAGTCTAATAAGACAAAACTGTGGTTGTTTCCTTTGTTTATGTTCCAAAAAAAATCACGGTTTTAAAATTGAATTCACTCTTTTTAATCATTTGAAGCTTAATCCTGCTGTCCGCTATATCTTTTTTTGGCTGAAAAAGCCAAAAAAAGGATGCCGCTTCCATCAGGGCTATTATCTTGGTTATTAATTAGATAATTCCTTTTTTAAATATTATTTTATTTCTTGTTTTGTTTTTAATCTAAATTTTCTCAATAATTATTTGGAAAATAGAAAAAGTATTTTGAATATTTGCAGACGAAAAAAATAATAACCCTTTAATAAACGAAGAACAATGTTTGTATTTACATCAACATCTCAAAGCTTCACATCAAACAAATTTGGTGTCATGCTTCTTCGTGGCCTATTTCAATCTTAGAAAATCATTTTTAGATATACAAAAAGCCCGAAGACATTTAGTTTCGGGCTTTTTTTTATTCTAGACACTTCAAATCTTCCCGAATAAACGATTTTAAAATTTGTCCTCACGGATAAAATGGTATAGCCTCTTTTTGGCTATTAATTTAATGCACTATAATTTTTTTATGGAAAATTATACAGCAGAGGAGTATGCTTTGTGCTCTCGCTTTAAAAATAAAAGAACAAAGAAAAGATTAGTAAAAGAAGATTTTGAAAAACAATTAAGACAGTTAAGAAAACAGGAAGTTGAACTCTGGAAAAAACGACAAAATTTGCCATTGGTTCCTTTAGCAACACCTTATCAAAAAGGTTGGGAACGCAGTTTTGTGCTAAGAGAAGATATAGCAAGATCAAATGACGCTTCTTTTTATAAAACATTGTTGGAAAAGATCAATACATGGCAACATTCTCCTGAAAAATCTTTCAAGAAAAAGAAAAAAAGGAAAAGAAAACATGTATATGTCGAAAAGCTTCAAACAGTTAAAGAGTTTTCTGAATCAGAATGGAGAAGTCCAAAATTAACATTAACCGAAAAAGAGAAAATGCATTTTTATAAGAGGGAACGATGGTGTTCTAATTGTAAACGCTATAAAATTCATTATGTATTTAATGAGCCATGGCGCTATGTATTTCGCGTTAAACCGTACATGATAACGCATACTAAAATGGTTGATGCAGATTTCGAAAGCGAAATTCAGATTCTTGACAATTACATTACTAATCTTGATTTAAGACATAAGATAAACAAATTAGTAGATGGCTTTTCTTACCATTGGAGTTATTATCAAAAAGAAAATCCAAGGGAGATAAGCCCAATTAAAAATAAAAGCCTACATGTATTGTATCAGCAATATGTAGACGAAATGATATAAATCATGGGAAATAAATTATCAGGAAAGGACCTTATTAAGATAGGTTTTCCAAAGAACAATTCAATAAATATAGCCTTAGGGCAAATAAACAGATATAGAAAAAGAGATAAAAAAGAATCTATTCTAACAGAAGCCAAAGAGGTTTTACTTCATCCTGAAAAGTTTGAAGGACACGGAACATGGGGAAAAGTTGCCGAAGGTTTGATAAAACCAGTTCAGGTAAGAATGCATCAGCTAAAGACAACACGAGTTCCTTTTACCATTTTTGGAGAAAACGAAATAGACGATCAGGCTAAATTTCAATTGTATGATTCTTTAAAATTACCAATTTCAGTAGCAGGAGCATTAATGCCAGATGCACATTCAGGATATGGATTACCCATTGGTGGTGTGCTTGCAACAGATAATGCGGTTATTCCTTATGGAGTAGGTGTTGATATAGGATGTAGAATGAGCTTGTCAATTTTTGATTTGCCAGCTTCTTATTTTAAAGGAAAAGAACATCAGTTACAGGCAATTTTAAAAGACAATACCAAATTTGGAATGAATGAAACGCATCAGGTAAAAGCAGATCATGACGTTTTTTACAAGAGTGAGTTTCAGGATATACCGTTGTTAAAGAATTTACTGCCAAAAGCTTACAAACAGTTGGGGAGTTCTGGCGGAGGAAATCATTTTGTTGAATTTGGAATCGCAAAAATCGACAACCCTGAAAACGAATGGAAATTAGTTCCAGGTGAATATTTTGCCGTTTTATCACACAGTGGATCACGTGGCTTGGGAGCTAATATCGCGAAACATTACACCTATCTGGCAACCAAGCAATGTCCATTACCAAAGAATGTACAGCATTTGGCATGGTTAGATTTGAATACTCATGATGGTCAGGAATATTGGCTGGCAATGAATTTAGCCGGTGAATACGCGAAAGCCTGTCATGATGATATTCACAGAAGAATTGCTAAAGCGATTGGTAAAAGAGTTGTGGTTACGATAGAAAATCACCACAATTTTGCCTGGAAAGAAATGGTAAACGGTCAGGAATGTATTGTGCATCGAAAAGGAGCTACTCCGGCTGCAGAAGGTCAATTAGGAATTATACCAGGATCTATGACTGCTCCGGGGTATATTGTAAAAGGTAAAGGAAATCCGGAGAGTTTAAACTCAGCATCGCATGGAGCAGGACGCTTGTTTTCAAGAGCCAAATGTAAAAGTACTTTCACGCAAAGTGAGATTAAAAAGGTACTAAAAGCCCATGATGTTGCTTTAATCGGAGGAAATATTGATGAAGCACCAATGGCGTACAAAGACATTACAAAAGTAATGGGCAATCAAACTGATCTGGTGGAAGTTTTGGGAACTTTTACGCCTAAAATTGTTAGAATGGATCGCTAAAAGGAAAAAATTATGGAAAAAATAATTCAAATAACAGCAGGTCGCGGACCTGCAGAATGCACCTGGGTTGTGGCTCAGGTGCTTAAAAAAATACTAGAAGAAGCACAGGACAAAAATATTGAAACAGTTTTGCTTCAACGAGAGGTTGGCGAAGAAAACGGAACAGTAGAAACAGCTACAATATCTTTAAAAGGAAAAGATGCGGTAGTATTTGCCAATTCTTGGATTGGAACGGTACAATGGATAGGACAAAGTCAGTTTCGGAAAATGCATAAACGTAAAAACTGGTTTATAGGCATTTTTGAAATAGAAGCACAAAAGAATGCTTCTATCTCGCTAAACGATATTCAATATCAGGCAATGCGCAGTTCCGGTGCGGGAGGACAACACGTCAATAAAGTAAGTTCTGCCATACGTGCAACGCATATTCCAACAGGAATTGCGGTGGTTTCAATGGACAGCCGTTCGCAGCATCAAAATAAAAAACTGGCGACAGAACGATTATTAAAAAAATTGGAAGAAGAAAACCTTCGACAGCTTAAGAATCATGTAGGAAGTCAATGGGAAAATCAGTTGAATATCCAGCGTGGTAATCCTGTTCGGGTTTTTACAGGAAGTGACTTTAAAAAAAATAAAGTTCAGCAAAGCTACAAAGGAGTTCGTCAGAAACTAAAAAACGATTTGCGAAATGAGCGTAATTAAAAACTTGGTCGCAAAAAAACAATGGTGATATGCGAATTATATGCGACCAAAAAACAATTAATATAGACACATAAAATGAAAACAATAGATAAATACCTCTTTCAGGCAATGGATAATTATCCGTATTCGCTTGAAGAAACAATTGAATCTTTAGACTATGCTTTTTCTTATGATTCTAAAAACACGATGGTTTTGTGCCTGTACGGAAGAATTCAAGCGGAGCAATTGTGGAATTATGAAGAAGCAAAGTCTTATTTTCAGGAAGCATTGGCTATTAATATTCATGCTCTTGAAGTTTATACACATTATTTACAGACTTTAATTTTGAATGAAGATTATGCGGAAGCAGAAAAACTTGCTGATTTTGCTTTGACAATAAAGGGAATCAATAAAAGTGAAATCTTTGTGAAGAAAGCTATTCTCTTCGAAGCACAACAAGAGTTTAAAAAAGCTTTAAAAGAAATCAAAAAAGCTAAATTAACTACGTTGCAATTTGCTTACGATTCTGATATTACGGAAGTAGAGAAGAGAATCAATGGAAAAGTTGACTTACTTAAAAAGAAAAAGAAGTCTGGGAAAGCGAAAAAAGATTCGAAAAAGAAATCAAATTAATTTTTGAGCAAAATAAAAAACGATGCAATTCAAGATTTGAATGCATCGTTTTTTTATAATTAGATACGAATTGCGTAAATTATTTCCAGTGTAATTCTAATGCAAAGCAGGTTTTTTCTCCTTTTGTAATGCTAAAAGTAGCCGTTGTGTGATCATCGTCTTCGCTTTCATGAAT
The DNA here is from genome assembly GCF_002217285.1 of Flavobacterium hercynium. Taxonomy (GTDB): domain Bacteria; phylum Bacteroidota; class Bacteroidia; order Flavobacteriales; family Flavobacteriaceae; genus Flavobacterium; species Flavobacterium hercynium. The sequence goes on from NZ_MUGW01000022.1 coordinate 46,788, forward strand.
GACTACCTGATCTTTTAGTGAAAGTTCTTTCATAAAATTCATTTCGAAGCTTTTTACTTCTTGTTTCAGAATTCTTTTTTCATCAACATGATCCAGACACCATTCTAAATACTTTACATTATTAACATGATTTACAATATCAAGATCAGATAAATAAACTGTTTTTTCGAACACAGCTTCTTTTTCATGATTGATGTTTATTTTTGAAAATCCTTCAGTGGTAGCACGATTTTCGGGAAACAATTCAAAATGTTCGTATGGCAAAGCCAAAGCTTCAGGACGACGTAATTGTGTATTGAAAACAGCCCAATAGGTTTCGCAGCCTACTATTTTTTTACCATTTACATACATTTCCAGTGCACGAACAGAACGGGAGTTTTCCAGACTGTTGATCCAGGTTTTAACCGTTACAACATCTTGCCATTTTGGTAAAGCGGTAATTTCAACTCGCATACGGCTTAAAACCCACGCCTGATGAAATTCCTGCATGTCAAAAAAGCTAATACCGCCAACTTCAGAATGAGCTGCTGCTGTAAGTTGCAGCATGTTGCATAAATCGGTATACTTTAAATAACCGTTTGGAGTGCATTGTGTAAAATTGATTTCCCAGTCTTTGCTTAAAACTGAAGTGAAATTAGGTGATATGGGCATTTTTTAATTTTAGATTTTAGACTTTAAATTGTTGATTTTAGATTTTAGATTGTGAGTATGCGCTTTTAATGCCTAAAGCTTATTGCCTAATGCTTAAAGCTATATGCTGAATTACTTCTTTTCTATCTGTTGCGTAATCAAACCATTGTGTGTTTTCGTTTCTTTTGAACCACGTTAATTGTCTTTTAGAGAATCTACGGGTGTTTTTCTTGATTTCGTCGATTGCGAAGGGCAAAGAGAAATCGCCGTCAAAATAACTAAATAATTCTCTATATCCGACCGTTTGAAGCGCATTTAACGCTTTGTTGGGATATAAAGATTCTGCTTCTTCTGGTAATCCTGCGTTCATCATAATATCGACACGCTGGTTGATTCTGTTATAAATAATTTCGCGATCTGCTTCTAAACCAATAAGAATGGGAGTGAAGTTTCTGTTGTTTTTCTTTTGATTCAGAAAAGAAGAATAGGGCTTTTGTGTTCCAATACAAACTTCTACAAAGCGCATCATTCTTTGTGGATTTTGTAGTGTTTGCGGATTTTCTACTTCTATTTTTTCGTAATAAGCAGGATCTAAATTTTGCAATTGCTCCTGAAGATATGCTATTCCTAATTTTTCGTAATTAGAGTTTACTTCAGCGCGTACTTTCGGATCGATTTCGGGAAATTCATCGAAGCCTTTTAAAATTGCATCAACGTATAAGCCTGAACCGCCAATGAGAATGGCGTAATCATTGTTTTGAAATAATTCTTCTAATTTTTGAAGTGCTTCTTTTTCATAATCTCCAACCGTGTAATTTTCAAAAATTGATTTGTTTTGAATAAAATGATGTGTTGCGGCTTTTAGTTCTTCTTGATTTGGTACGGCAGTTCCTATTGTCATTTCTTTGAAAAACTGTCTGCTGTCGCACGAAATTATTTCGCACTTGAAATGTTGAGCCAAAGCAATACTTAATGCTGTTTTGCCTATTGCTGTTGGTCCGACTATTGTAATTAAATATTTCATGTTTTTTTTAGCCCAGATAGAAATGAAAACCCCGGACTTATATTTGTTTGTTTTTTTTGGAGTAAAAGAGCGACTTTAGAAGCTCCTTTTATGACTTTAAAAAACAACAAAGATAAGGAGGAGTTGGAGTGTATAGCTGGAATAGCTCCTAAAATTAATTAATTGGTAATTCTGTTCCGCATTCGTAGCAATATCTGGCGTTGTCAAAATGAAGTTGGGCGTTGCATTTTTTGCATGTTTTCTTTGTTCCGACTACATTATTTTTTAAACTGCTTTTTGCAAATTCTGCTGTTACGATACCAGTTGGAACGGCTATAATTCCGTAACCTAAAATCATTACAAAAGCGGCTATAAATTGTCCTAAAGGTGTTTGAGGTGAAATGTCGCCATAACCAACAGTGGTTAATGTAACAATTGTCCAGTAAATACTCATGGGAATGCTGCTAAAGCCGGATTCTTTGCCTTCGACAAGATACATTACGGTTCCGATTATGATGGTGCTAATGAGAACAAAGTAAATAAAGACAAGTATTTTTTCTTTGCTGGCCTCAATAGCTTCACGTAATTGTGAGGATTGATGTGAAATTTGTGGTATGTGTAAAATCTTAAACAACCTGAAGAATCGAAGAGCCCTCACAACAGAAAGAATACTTGCTCCAGGAAAAAATATGGATAAATACATGGGTAAAACCGCTAGTAAATCTATAATTCCGTAAAAACTAAAGATGTATTTTACTGGTTTTTGAATTGAAATTACCCTTAAGATGTATTCGATAGTAAAAAATACTGTTATAATCCACTCGAAAATAAGCAGTTGGGTGTGAAATTTTTGACTGATTCCCTGAACGGTATCCATCATGACCAAAAGGACACTTAGTAAAATTAGTCCAAGAAGAACTAAATCAAACATTCGTCCCATAATGGTGTCAGTGCCGTAGAGGATAACTTTGATTTTCTCTCTGAAAATTTCGTATTTTGATTTCATTCGTTTCATATTTACAAAGATGTTAAAGCTCTTATTTATTGAAATAAATAATTTTTAGAGATTTGCTTTTGCGAATATAATTTTGAATAATGTTTTTAACATCACGATTGTGCTGCATTGGAATCAAAATATTTTTAAGGATCTCAATATTAGTGATTTGATAGTTCAGATCGTAATACGCATATCCTTTATAAATACCGTCTTCGATCAGGATGGCGCTTCGTTCATTGACGTTGCGGCCTCTGTCTAATAAAATCATGCTTTTGTTATCGAAGCTATTTTCGGTAATGAATTGTTGTACACGGGTATTGTATTCTTCGGGTGTAATTTCGCCAATACAGGCACCATCACATTCTTTGATTTTAAACTGAAAACATTCTTTTTTAGTTTGATATAATCCTGTATACTTTTGGCATAAGTGATATTTTGCCGTGTATTTGAAAAGGGCATTTTTGCCTTCCTGTAACGTTGCAAATGAAGTGATTTCTTTTTTTCTGCCGTCTGCTTTTTGAAGTTTTAGATTCAAATAACCGTTTGCATCTTTTTCAGCATATAAAGCAAAAGGAAAGAAAGATTTTTTTTGAGAACGATTATGTATTGGACGGTTTATTTTTATTTCTTCACTCTCTTTTAGCAAAGCTAATAACTCACTTCCTGTTTCGTCATAGGTTATCGTAAAAACTTCGGCTTGAATTCTTTTGCTTTTTGTAGTAATTCCGGTAAAATGCTGATTGACTCTCTTTTTTATATTTTGGCTTTTGCCGATATAAATTAGTTTTCCACTTTCAGTATAGATATAGTATACACCTGTTTTTGCAGGCATTTGCGCTATAAGGTCGAGGAATTTAGGTGCAATCCCTTTTTCAACTTCTAGCTTAATGAAATCTTTTACGATTGTTTTTTCTAAATCTTTTTCTAAAAGCATTTTGAATAACTTGGTGGTAGCCATAGCATCACCACTGGCACGATGTCTGTCTGCCATAGGAATTCCGAGCGCTCGCACTAATTTACCTAAACTATAAGAAGGCTGTTCCGGAATTAGTTTTTTGGCAAGTTCTACAGTACAAAGTGTTTTGGCTTCAAAATCATAGCCTAATCGTCTGAATTCTGTGCGTAGGATTCTGTAATCGAAAGAAGCATTATGCGCAACGATAATACAATCTGAAGTAATTTCGATTATGCGTTTTGCTACTTCGAAGAATTTAGGAGCTGAACGCAACATAGCATTGTTTATTCCGGTTAATTTAACCACGAAGGGCTGAATCGGAATTTCTGGATTAACAAGGCTAATGAATTGGTCCACAACTTCATGGCCATCAAATCTATAGATGGCTATTTCGGTGATTCCTTCTTCATTAAATTGTCCTCCGGTGGTTTCTATGTCTAATATTGCGTACATTTTCAATTTCAATTTCAAAAATCAATGGCAATATCAATTTTAAAAATCAACTTCAATTTTTGAAAATTGTTATTGTGATTGCCATTGTCATTGTAATTGAATTATTTTTTATTTATTATCATTTTTGATGAAATTGCAATAAGTTGTTCTACTTCAATTAAAAGCTTGCTTCGTTTATCGCTATTACCTTCTTTAATATAATCTAGAATTTTTAATGAGTTTCTTGATTCTTTTAACTCTTTTACAACTAATGAAACTTTGAAAATAAAATCTTTATCAGTAATTGTACCTTGTGCTTCTCCAAAATTTAAAGATGCACTTCCAGATGATCTAATTAATTGATTTTTATAATATTCATTTTCAAATAATCTTTCTAATTGTCTTGTAAAGAAAATGCATTCTCCGGCAAAACGAACCAATCGATCTTCAAAATTGAATATTTTTTCCATTTATATTATTGATTTACACTTTGAAATGTGATATTGATTTTGCAATTGATATTGAAAAATTATCGGCCTCCAAAAATGCTGCTTCCTATGCGTACCATTGTGCTGCCAGCTGTGATTGCTAATTGATAATCGCCTGACATTCCCATTGATATTGTAGAGAAGCGTTGTAGTGAGTCTTTACCGTATCCGTCACTATTTTTTATTGAATCAAAAATTGATTTTAAATGTGTAAATTCTTTTTTTATCTGATTTTTATTTTCTGTGAAAGTTGCCATTCCCATTAAACCTAAGATACGAATATTTTTCAACTCTTTGAACTCCGCAGAAGTTAAAAGTTCGTTTAATTCACTCTCATCCAAACCAAATTTACTTTCTTCTTCAGCAATGTAAATTTGTAGAAGACAATCAATTGTTCTGTTGTTTTTTAATGCTTGTTTGTTGATTTCCTGCAATAATTTCAGACTATCAACTCCATGAATCAAATTTACATAAGGCGCCATGAATTTAACCTTATTAGACTGAACGTGACCAATCATGTGCCATTGAATATCTTTTGGCATTTCTTCCCATTTATCAGTCATTTCCTGGATTTTGTTTTCTCCAAAAATACGTTGACCGGCTTCATAAGCCTGCATCAAATCTGAAACGGGTTTGGTTTTTGAAACAGCAACAAGAGTTACATGCTCAGGCAAACCTGATTTTATAATATCTAAATTCGATTGTATCGACATGGTATTTGTTTTTTTAGGAAAGGATAAACTGCTTCGAAATTTTCTCTGCTTTTTTACTTTCACTATAATCGTAAAATCCTTCTCCTGATTTTACACCTAATTTTCCTGCTCTTACCATATTTACTAATAGTGGGCATGGTGCGTATTTTGGGTTTTTGAAACCTTCGTACATTACATTCAAAATTGCCAGACAAACATCTAGTCCAATAAAATCAGCTAATTGAAGTGGTCCCATTGGGTGTCCCATTCCTAACTTCATTACTGTATCTATTTCGTAAACTCCTGCAACTTTATTGTATAACGTTTCAATTGCCTCGTTTAGCATAGGCATTAAGATTCTATTTGCGACAAAGCCAGGATAGTCGTTTACTTCAACTGGTGTTTTTCCTAATTTTACAGATAAATCCATAATGATTTTAGTAACTTCATCGCTGGTGTTATACCCTCTAATGATTTCTACTAATTTCATGATTGGCACCGGATTCATAAAATGCATTCCGATAACACGCTCAGGATGTGCTACTACAGCTCCAATTTGTGTAATAGATATTGAGGAAGTGTTTGTTGCTAGGATAGTATTATGCGAACAAGCTTCGTTTAATTGTTTAAAGATATTTAGTTTTAGCTCTACATTTTCTGTAGCAGCTTCAACAACTAAATCAACACCAACAACACCATCTTTAAGATCAGTATACGTAATAATGTTAGTGATTGTTTTTGCAACATCTTCCTGTGTAATGGTTCCTTTTGATAACATTCTATCCAGATTGGCAGCAATAGTCGCCATTCCTTTGTCTAATGATTTCTCTGAAACATCAATTAGTTTTACAACAAAACCACTTTGTGCAAAAGTATGAGCAATTCCATTTCCCATTGTTCCAGCACCAATTACAGCTATTGTTTTCATTTTATAAAGTGTTATTATATTTATGATTTAGCCACGAATCCAACAATTAGTTGTGAATTCGTGGCTAACTTATTTTTTGATAATTTTATTTGTCGAAACAGTCAATAATCTGGTAGGCCACTCTCAAAGCATCTGTTGCTTGTTCAAGGGTTACGATTGGAGTAGTATCTGTGTTTATAGCGTTTGCAAAAGATTCTAATTCATCTAAGATTGCATTGTTTTGCTCTACATCAGGATTTGTAAAGTAGATTTGTTTTTTAACGCCTTCAGCATTTTGCAGAATCATATCAAAATCCCCTGGAACTTCAGGAGCATCTTTCATACGAACTACTTCGCACTTTTTTTCTAAAAAATCAACTGAAATATAAGCGTCTTTTTGAAAGAAACGTGTTTTACGCATATTTTTCATCGAAATTCTGCTGGCAGTTAAATTAGCAACACAACCGTTTTCGAATTCAATTCTTGCATTTGCGATATCTGGTGTATCACTAATTACAGAAACACCACTTGCATTGATGTTTTTTACTTTTGAATTAACAACGCTTAAAATAGCATCGATATCGTGAATCATTAAATCCAGAACCACAGGAACGTCTGTACCACGAGGATTAAACTCTGCCAGACGATGTGTTTCTATAAACATTGGATTTTCGATCATGTTCTTTGTAGCAATAAACGCAGGGTTAAAGCGCTCCACATGACCAACCTGACCTTTTACGTTATATTCTTTAGCGAGAGCAATAATTTCCTCAGCTTCTTCAACGGTATTAGCGATTGGTTTTTCTATAAAGATATGTTTTCCTGATTTTATGGCAACTTTTGCACATTTATAGTGCGAAAGTGTTGGTGTTACAATATCTATAACATCCACAGCGTGGATTAGTTTTGCAATAGTGCTGAAGTTTTTATAGCCAAATTCTTTTGAAATTCTTTCGGCATTTTCTTGATTTTCGTCGTAAAATCCAACTAATTCATATTGGTTAGATTGTTGTAATAAGCGTAAATGTATTTTACCCAGATGACCAGCACCTAAAACTCCTACTTTTAACATGAGAATGTATTTTAAACAAAAATATAATTTATTTGTTGAAAGTAAAAGTTAATACAATAAAGATTTAGCGATTTAATAATTAAAAATCAATATTTGATTTCCTATTTAGTTTATTATTTTTGCCAAAATAAAATAAACCCATTTTGAAAGATACTGCCAAACATCAAGGACTTCGTAATCAATTAGTAAGCACTTTAGAACAAAAAGGAATTACAGATAAAGCGGTTTTGGATGCAATTAAGAAAATTCCAAGACACCTTTTTTTAAATTCAAGTTTCGAGGATTATGCTTATCAGGATAAAGCCTTTCCTATTGGAGCAGGACAAACGATTTCACAGCCGTATACTGTTGCTTTTCAGTCTCAATTATTAGAAGTAAAGAAAGAACATAAGATTCTTGAAATAGGCACTGGATCGGGTTATCAAACGGCAGTTTTATGCATGTTAGGAGCTAAAGTGTATAGTATCGAAAGACAAAATGAATTGTTTAAGCAAACGTCTAATTTATTTCCAAAATTAAATATCCGTCCTAAACACTTATCGTTTGGTGATGGTTACAAAGGGTTACCGGGTTATGCACCGTTTGATAGTATTATTGTTACTGCGGGAGCTCCTTTTATTCCGCAGCCTTTAATGGCACAGCTAAAAATAGGAGGAAGGCTTGTTATTCCGCTTGGTGAAGATGTTCAGATTATGACTTTATTAATTCGTAAAAATGAAACCCAATTTGAAAAGCATGAGTTTGGAGAATTTAGGTTTGTTCCGTTATTAGAAGATAGAAATTAGAAATAATAGTAGTTGCGCTAATTTTAAATAAAAGATTCGGTGTTACTTTTAGCCACAAAAAAAGCAATATTTTTTGAATATTGCTTTTTTTATACACTAGAATCTGCGGTGTTAGTTATATGCTTTTTTGATTCGATCCAAATCTCGCTTGGTATCTTGCTCTTTTAGAGATTCGCGTTTGTCGTAATTCTTCTTTCCTTTACAAAGTCCAATTTGCAATTTTGCAAGACCTTTTTCGTTGGTGAATAGCTTTAATGGAACAATTGTTAATCCTTTAGCCTGAACACTTTTGTGAAGACTTTTAAGTTCTTTTTTGTTTAAAAGAAGTTTTCTTTCGCTTCTGGATTTATGGTTGAATTGATTTCCAAATGAATATTCCTCTACGTAAGTATTTATAGCAAAAAGTTCCAGATTGCTAAATTCACAAAAACTTTCTGTGATGTTCGCTTTTCCTAAACGTATTGATTTGATTTCGGTTCCGGATAAAACAATTCCAGCAGTATAGGTGTCGATTATTTCATAATCAAATCGAGCTCTTTTGTTGAGTATGTTGACTGTTTTTATCATAACTGCAAATGTAAAACAAAATTGAAAAACTTTTGTAGAATCTAAAAATATTTATATTCTAATCCGTAAGTAATTGAGTTAAGATTCAATTTGCTAATTTTGCAAAAAAAAAGAAAGACCATACTTTTTTCTAGTATGGTCTTTTTAATATTATTATAAAAATGTAAAAATGCAAAATCAGTCAAAAGATCCTTTACATGGGATTACACTCCAAAAAATAGTTGAGGCATTAGTCGACTTTTATGGATTTGATACTTTAGGGGAATTAATTCCAATAAAGTGTTTTATTTCCAATCCAACTATTAAATCTAGTCTTACTTTTTTAAGAAAGACCGATTGGGCTCGTAAAAAAGTAGAAGATTTATATCTAAAATCTTTGCGTAAATTTTCTAGCTAACTAAATTTACAACTTATATGAAAGCATAACGCCTCCACGGTAAGGAAGCCATTCTCCACTTTTATTATAGTTAGGTGCTGTTTCGTAGCGTCCTGGTGTTCCATCGTTATAATATCCTTTGTAGAATCCTTGATGCCACCCACCGCCAGCATAAACGTCTAAAAGAAATCTGTCGTTTAATTTGAAATTGTATCCTACGGTTACTCCTAAACGATATCCAAAACCATCTTCATAACGATTACTGTTAAAATAGTTCCATTTTTGTATTTTATAAATGTCTGGTCCTGCATGTCCACCAACATACCAGCCTTTAAAATTTTCTTTAAAGTGGTAACGTAATTCTGGTGTTAAAGTTGTAAATTTCATTGGGTGATGTCCGTTGAAAGATTCCCAAAAAGATGACATAACATCTACACTAAAAGTGAAGTTTTTTCCAATACTAGTTTCAATACCTACATTTGGAACACCAACAAGCGCAGTAACAGCATTAAACTTCACATAAGTTTGACTTTGTGACTGAATAGTAAAGAATAGTACAGATAAAATTAAGATTTTTTTCATAAAGTATGTTTTCGTAATAAGAAACAAAGCTCTATTGCTTATTTCGCGTGCAAATATAACGCATTACCTTAGTATACTATTGTCAAAAAAAGACATTTAACAGCTATTATTTTGTATTGTAAGATAACAGTTTCTTATTTGTTTAATAATGAGTAAATTACTTTGTCTAAAAATTTCCCTTCATATAATTCCGATTCTTTGAAATGGGCTTCTTTAACAAAACCACATTTCAGAAGTACTGCTTCTGATGCAAAATTTTCAGGATCAATAAAAGCTTCAATAGAATGAAGTTTTAGATCTTCAAAACCATATTGAATTAAACGTTTCACGGCTTCTGGAATTATTCCTTTTCCATGAAATTCAGGTAAAAGCATATATCCAATTTCTGCTCGATGATTTTCGGGCTGCATTCTGTAATATCCTATAATTCCAAGTAATTTGTCATTTTCCTTCAGGGTTATTCCCCAGTTTATACCAACATTACTCTCGATTTTTTCTTCAATCATTGCAATATGTTCAAGTGCGTCTTCGGTATTTTTTACCAAAGGTCTTGGGATAAACTTCATTGTTTCCGGATTAGAACGCAGTTCAAAAATCTCGTTTACATCTTCAGTAGTAATTCTTCTTAAGACTAAACGATGTGTTTCTATGGTGGGAAATGGTGTAAAATTAAATGCTAACATTTTTTAAGTTATAATATTTGTATACTAAATTTTGAATGGAAACTTTGATTTTCATCTAGAACCAAACCCCCTTCTTTTTTGAATAAATCACCTGAATTTTCGGCTGTGTCTGAGTATCCGAGCCAAGGTTCGATGCAAATAAACGGAGCTTGTTCTTTTGTCCATATCCCTAAACTTGGAAAATCTTTAAAATCGACTTTAATATAGGGTTTTGAATTTTCGAATATAGTAAGAGAATTAGACTCTAATGTTTTAAAAATTAAAGCATCATTCTCAAATAATTGATAATTTAATGGAATAAGATTGTTTTTAGTTTCCAAAGTTTTAGTTTGATTTGAAATCAAATCATTCTCGAGAAGATAATATTTCAATTGTTCTTCTTTTTCAAACTGAATACTGTAATTTTCAAAATTTTCAGGTAATGCCAGAGCGGGATGAGCACCAATAGAAAAAGGTAATTTTGAATTTCCTTTATTGATTACTTTATATTCAATATCCAGTGTTGTTTCGTGAAGTGTGTATATAAGTTGTAATTCAAACTCAAAAGGATATTTCTTTAGCGTTTCGGCAGTAGATTGCAATGAAAAAACAGCACTATTTTCAGTACTTGAAATTAGATCAAACTCCATATCACGCGCAAAACCATGTCTTGGTAATTCATATTCTTTTTCGTTGATTGTGTATTTGTTGTTTTTTAAAGTTCCTACAATAGGGAAAAGAATTGGAGAATGTTTTCCCCAGAAAGCAGGATTGCCTTCCCAGATAAATTCTTTGTTTTGATTGTTTTTTAATGAAAACAATTCAGCTCCGGCATGCTTAATAGAAGCCTTTAAAATTGAATTTGATATTATTGTATTCAAAGTTTTACTGTGATAAAGTTAGTTTTAATGTTTTGTAAATATATTTTATATATTTTATTTTTTTAACTATTTGGCTCTAAAATTTTAATTACTAAAATTTTGCTAAAAATGAATATCTGATTCTTTTTTCTATTTAAATAGCTTTTTTTTTCCTTAATTTGCTACATAAACAGCTAAAAAATATGAAAAATCAATCCACAAGAGCCTTATTTTGTATGGCTTTTTTTGTAGGGATTTCTTCTGTTTGGGCTCAACCAAAGCCAACTACAACGACAGAGAACCCGATCAATAATTACAATTACCATGATGCTTTTGCACCTCATTTTTACACAAAGAATGGTACTCCAACCCGTTCTGCAAGTGGTCAGCCGGGAGTAGAATACTGGCAAAACAGGGCTGATTACCAAATAACAGCAAAATTAAACGGAACAACAAATGAAATTGTTGGTACAGACGAAATTACATATACAAACAACAGTCCTGATAAATTATCATTTTTATGGTTGAACCTGGATCAGAATTTATTTAAAGAAGATTCAAGAGGAAATGCAGTTGTGCCTTTGACAGGAAGCCGTAATGGAGCGCAGGGACAGGTTTTTGATGGAGGGAACAAAATAAAATCGGTAAAAGTTATCATTGGAAAGAAGAAAACTGAGATTGAAGCTAAATATATTGTTACAGATACCAGAATGCAGATTTTTCTTCCAGAGGAATTGGCAGCAAAAGGCGCTTCTGTAAAAGTTAAGATTGAATTTTCATTCATTGCACCATTTGAAGGTTCAGACAGAATGGGAGTTTTGGAAACTAAAAACGGAAAAATATTCACTGTAGCGCAATGGTATCCGCGTATGTGCGTCTATGATGATGTAAGAGGATGGAATACAGCTCCTTATTTAGGTGCCTCTGAATTCTATTTAGAATATGGTGACTTTGATGTTAAACTTACCGTTCCGGGAAATCATTATGTTGTGGCTTCAGGAGAATTAGTTAATGGTTCAGAAGTATTGTCTGCAGATCAGTTTAAAAAATACAAAGAAGCTACAGAAAGTGATAAAACAGTTACAATTCGTTCTGTAGAAGAAGTAAATTCAAGTGCCAATGCTAATGCAGGAACAGAGAAAACATGGCATTATAAAATCAAAAATTCACGCGATTTTTCTTGGGCATCCTCTGCGGCTTTTGTCTTAGACGGAGCAAAAATAAATTTACCAAGTGGTAAAAAATCATTGGCTTTGTCTGCTTATCCTGTAGAAAGTGCAGGTAATGCTGCTTATGGCCGTTCTACTGAATATGTAAAAGCATCGATCGAACATTACTCAAAACAATGGTTTGAATATCCTTATCCGGCAGCTACAAATGTTGCAGGAAATGAGGGAGGAATGGAATATCCGGGAATAGTTTTCTGTTCATGGAAATCAAAAGGAGAATCTTTGTGGGGAGTTACAGATCACGAATTTGGACACATCTGGTTTCCTATGATTGTAGGTTCAAACGAACGTTTATTTGCCTGGATGGATGAAGGTTTTAATACTTTTATCAATTCATTAAGTACGGCCGCTTTTAATAATGGCGAATACAAGGAAAAAGCAACAGATCTACACGAAATGGCGAATGCCTTTACAAGACCTGATTTAGAAACAATAATGAGTTCTCCTGATAATATGAAGGAAGCAAATATTGGTATGCTGGCTTATTTTAAACCAAGTGCAGGTTTAATTATATTGAGAGAGCAGGTTCTAGGAAAAGAACGTTTTGATCTTGCTTTTAGAACTTACATTGAGCGTTGGGCTTATAAACACCCTACACCGGATGATTTTTTTAGATCAATGGAAAATGTTGCAGGTGAGGATTTAAGCTGGTTTTGGAGAAGCTGGTACGTAAACAACTGGCGTTTTGATCAGGGAATAAACTCAATTAAATATGTAAAAAATGATCCTGCTAAAGGTGTAATTATTACAGTTGAAAATTTTGATAAAATGCCAATGCCAATCGTCTTAGATGTAAAAACAAAAAGTGGTAAAGTAACAAGAGTAAATTTACCGGTAGAAGTTTGGCAACGTAATAAAGACTGGTCTTTTAAACACAATTCTACTGAAGAAATAGAAAGTATTACCTTAGATCCTGATCATGTATTTCCGGATAATAACGAAAATAATAATGTTTGGAAAGCAGGAAGCGGTAAAGTAGAAAAAGATGTTATTTTAGATGCTTATCTTGGAACGTACTCTACAACAAAAGCAGCTCTTAAAATCGAAATTACGGAAAAGAACAGTGTGTTAAATGTAGATATAACAAACTTCCCAACGTTTTCTGTGCAGGCAGTAACTGGAGAAAAAGACACTTTTGAATCAAAAGGAGCAGGTTTGAAATTCAAATTTAACGAAGCTAAAACAAGTTTTGATATGATTATAGATGGAAGTGGACAAGTAATTCCGTTTACTAAGAATTAAAAATATAAAACATAAAAATTTAAAAACCCGATAGTTATGAGTAACTATCGGGTTTTTTGTGTTTTAAAAACAACATTTAATTAAAAAAATGTTAGAATTTTATTTTTTTGTTTTGTGAATTAAAAAATAGTGTACTTTTGCAACGATGAATAAAATAAGTTTACATATAACTTCTTTGTCACGGACAAGCTCACCCGCTACTTCTCCCGAAGTACGGATACTATCTCTATAGTATTCACAGAGTTTTTCGCCGCGTATTTATTTATATTCATTTTTCATTTTGAAATCATATCATTTGTCCTTTGGACAAACATATCCTAAAAGTATATATTATTTTTTGAATTTTCTTAATCAATTGTTTGATTTTGAGAATGTTACTTCTATTTTGTCTATTTTTATTGGATTGAATTTCAGATTTCAAACTAAACAATACGCTTTAATTTTTAACTCTAACTTCAACTATTGAAATGAAAATCTCTATTGTTGTAACTCAGGAAGAACACTTCAAATTCGCACAGGAAATTTGCGATACGATAGAATCATCTGCCTTATTGAGAGGTACGGGGATTGCTAAAAGAACTCCTGAATACATTCAGAAAAAAATGTCGAACGGTGATGCAATGATTGCTTTGGCAGATGGAAAATTTGCAGGTTTTTGTTATATCGAAAGTTGGGAGCACGGTAAGTTTGTGGCGCATTCCGGTCTAATCGTGCATCCGGATTATAGAAGTTTAGGACTTGCAAAAAAAATCAAATCAAAAGTTTTCGATTATTCTTTAAAAAGATTTCCGGATGCTAAAATATTTGGTATTACAACCGGTTTGGCTGTAATGAAGATAAATTCAGAACTAGGTTATAAACCAGTGCCTTTCTCTGAGCTTACAACCGATCCTAGCTTTTGGGCAGGTTGTAAAACGTGTACGAATTACGAAATTTTAAAAAGTAAAGACAACAAAATGTGCTTATGTACAGGAATGTTACACGATCCAAAAGAAAAACAAAAAGATCCGCCAAGACATCCATTTAACGAAGCGGTTTTAAAAAGACTGAAAAAAATTAAACAAGCATTGTTTTTAAATAAACTAATGTCATTTACTTTTTTGCCTTAAAGAATAACAATTTAAAAAGAAATCTCAAACTTGCTATATACGAAAGTATTAGCCTAAATTATAAAAAATGAAAAAAGTTGTATTAGCCTATAGCGGAGGATTAGACACCTCTTATTGTTTGAAATATTTAAAAAATGAAAAAGGGTATGAAGTTCATACCGTGCTTGTAGATACAGGAGGATTTGATGTTGAAGAATTATCTGCAATAGAAAAAAGAGCTTACGAATTAGGAAGTGCGCAACATGCCAACTTAACGATCGTAGATAAATATTATGATAAAGCTATAAAATATTTGATTTTTGGAAACGTATTAAAAAACAATACCTATCCATTATCAGTAAGTGCAGAACGTGTTTTTCAGGCTATCGAAGCAATTAAATATGCTAAAAAAGTAGGAGCAAGTGCCATTGCACACGGAAGTACAGGTGCAGGAAATGATCAAATTCGTTTTGATTTAATTTTTCAGACCATTGCTCCGGAAATTGAAATTATTACACCAATTAGAGATTTGAAATTATCAAGACAAGAAGAAGTAGATTACTTGTCAAAAAATGGTGTTCATTACTCTTGGGAAAAAGCCCAATACTCGATCAACAAAGGACTTTGGGGAACAAGCGTTGGAGGGAAAGAAACATTGACTTCAAGCCAGCCATTACCAAGTGATGCTTACCCATCGCAATTGCAAAAAGAAGGAGAAGAGAAAGTAAGACTTCATTTTGAAAAAGGAGAATTAGTTGGTCTTAACGGTCAATTTGATAAACCATCAAATAATATTGTTGCTCTGGAAAAATTAGCCAATGCTTTTGCAATTGGTAGAGATATTCACGTTGGTGATACCATTATCGGAATCAAAGGAAGAGTTGGTTTTGAAGCTGCTGCGCCTTTAATTATTATAAAAGCACATCATTTGTTAGAAAAACATACACTTGGTAAATGGCAACAATACTGGAAAGAACAACTAGGAAACTGGTACGGTATGTTGTTTCATGAAGGGCAGTTTTTAGATCCTGTAATGCGTAACATTGAAACATTTTTACAAGATACACAACAAACAGTAAATGGTGTTGTAACTGTTTCTCTTAAGCCATATCATTTTTCGCTTGATGGAATAGAATCTGATAATGATTTAATGAACACAGGTTTTGGACAATATGGAGAAATGAACAATGCCTGGACATCAGACGATGCAAAAGGATTTATTAAGATTTTAGGGAATGCTCAAAACATCTTTTCATCAGTAAACCATTTAGATCATGATTAATGTTGGAATAATTGGTGGTTCAGGCTACACAGCCGGAGAACTTATCAGAATTTTAATGAATCACCCCAATGTAAACATTGATTTTGTTTACAGTACGACAAATTCAGGGAAGCCACTTTCTGTAGCACATCATGATTTGATGGGAGATATAGAAATGAACTTTACAGATGTCGTAAATCCGAATGTAAATGTTGTGTTTCTATGTTTGGGACACGGTAAATCAATTTCTTTTCTAGAAGAGAATAAATTTGCAAGTCATACTAAAATCATTGATTTAGGAAACGATTTCAGATTGAATAAGGATGCTAATTTCGAAGGAAAACAATTTGTTTATGGTTTACCTGAATTGAATAAAGCCGACATTAAAAAAACAAATTTTATTGCTAATCCTGGTTGTTTTGCAACAGCTATTCAATTAGCATTGTTGCCTTTAGCAAAAGGAAATCTTTTAAATAATGATGTTCATATTAATGCTACAACGGGAAGTACCGGAGCAGGAGTTGGACTTGCAGAAACGTCTCATTTTAGCTGGAGAAACAATAATATGTCTCATTATAAAGCTTTCGAGCACCAGCATTTAGGTGAAATAGGAGAAAGTTTGGTACAGCTACAAGAAGATTTTGACAGTGAATTGCTTTTTATTCCAAACAGAGGTGATTTTCCAAGAGGAATTTTTGCGACTTTGTATACGACATCAGATGAAAGTCTTGAACAATTAGTTTCAAGATATGAGGATTTTTATAAAAATGAGCCATTTATAACCGTGACTACGACCAACATCAATATGAAGCAAGTCGTACAAACAAATAAATGCATAATTAGTTTATTGAAAAAAGGAAACCTTATTTTGATTACTTCTATCATAGATAACTTAACCAAAGGTGCTTCCGGACAAGCCATTCAAAACATGAATTTGATGTTTGGACTAGAAGAAACAACTGGTTTAAAATTGAAACCGAGCGGTTTTTAATATGATTTAATGATTTAAGAATTGAATAATTAAAAAATTAATTTCAAAATCTTTAAATTATTCAATCTTAAAATTTTTCAATAATTAAAACAAAAAAAATGAACTTATTCAACGTTTACCCATTATATAACATCACTCCAGTAAAAGCTTTCGATTGTACTATTATCGACGATAAAGGAGTAGAATACTTAGATTTATACAGCGGACATGGTGTGATTTCTATCGGACACACACAGCCGGATTATGTTGCAAAACTAAAAAATCAATTAGATCATTTAGGATTTTATTCGAATGCGATTCAAAATCCTTTGCAGGTTGAACTAGCACAAAAGTTAGGAAAGCTTTCAGGATTAGAAGAGTATGAATTGTTTTTATGCAGTTCCGGAGCTGAAGCAAACGAAAATGCTTTAAAATTAGCCTCTTTCCATAACGGAAAATCAAGAGTAGTAGCTTTTGATAACTCTTTCCACGGAAGAACTTCTGCAGCTGTTGCGGTGACAGATAATAAAAAAATTGTAGCACCAATCAATGCGCAGCAAGTAGTGACTTTCTTGCCTTTAAACCAAATCGAATTGGTTGAAGCTGAATTAGCAAAAGGAGATGTTACAGCTGTAATTATAGAAGGAATTCAGGGAGTAGGAGGTTTAGATCAAGGGACAACGGAATTTTTTCAGGCTTTAGAAAAAGCATGTAAAAAACACGATGTTGTTTTAATTTTAGACGAAGTACAATCAGGTTATGGAAGAAGCGGAAAGTTTTTCGCATTTCAGCATCACGGAATTAATGCAGATATTATTTCAGTAGCAAAAGGAATGGGGAATGGATTTCCGGTTGGAGGTATTTTAATTTCACCAAAATTTGAAGCAAGTTTCGGATTACTAGGAACTACTTTCGGCGGAAGCCATTTATCATGTGCAGCTGGAATTGCAGTTTTGGATGTTATGGAGAAATTGAAATTACAAGATAATGTAAATGAAGTTTCGGCTTATTTCTCGGAACAAATCAAACAAGTTGAAGGAATTAAACAAGTAAAAGGAAAAGGTTTAATGCTTGGAATTGAATTTGATTTTGATGTTGCAGCTTTAAGAAAGAAGCTAATTATCGAGAAACATATTTTTACAGGAAGCGCTAATAACAAAAATCTGCTTAGAATTTTACCACCGTTGACTGTAAAAAAAGCTGACATAGATACCTTTATCGTAGCGCTAAAAGAAAGTTTAGAAGAACTTAAAAACTAGTGATAATCTTACGAAAGACTTTAGGTGTTTTGTTAATCATTGGTGTATTATTTCCAATGTTGCTTTTTTTGAATCCATTTATGTGGGGAATGAGAAGACCTCCTTATTACATTCCTTCAGAAAGACTTGAAAAAGTTTTAAAAGCAATGGAAAAAGAATTAAATGAACAAGAATCAGTAGAAGTTTATACGGAGAATAACGAGGCAAATTTATGGTATTTGAGAGATTGTAATAATCAAACGTTAGATTCACTAAGTAATTTGGAAGTAACATTTACGACAATAAAGAATGATAGTTTTGTTAAAGAAAAGATTGAGAAGTATGCTCCATTAATTGAAGCTGAAATCGAATGCAAATGTTATGACTCTTTAATTTTTGTTTATGATTTGAGAAAAGAAGAAGTACCCTCTAATGCGGAGCAGGATTTAGCTAAAAAATATGGTTTTGAGAAGCAAGAAGAAGAGGATAAGAGAATTTCAATTGGATTGAAAATCAGAAAACGATGAAACAAGGTATCATAACTTCGTACTCTTTTCTAAGACTACAATCAATAGCATTTTTCTTTATAATTGTTTGGGCTTTATTGATTAAAAATTTTCAGATTTTATTTGTTGTCTGGAAGCATATCGAATTAGTAAATAAAATTTTATTTGTCATCTACTTTTTCACCGTTCTAATTTCAGTTGTAGTATTGATAAAGCAGATACGGAGCCTGTATTTTAATGATGATGATGATGATGATCAGAATACTTTAAAAAGAATTTGGGTTGTATTCAATATTATTCTTTATTACGGGGCTTTAACAGCTGATTTGTATCTGGTATCACAATCAAGATTGTAAAATTTTAAAAATGATGTTTAATAAAGACACCGATTATGCAGATTTGCTTCAGCGAAAAAGTAAAAGCCTTGTCTATAAAACACAATATAAAAACATAAAAAACATGAATTATATTTCAATTCAAGACATAAACTCATTATCAAAATGGGTAAAGAGTGCATTAAAAATTAAAAAAAATCCACTAAAAAATCAAGAACTAGGGAAGAATAAAACCTTAGGAATGCTATTTTTTAATCCGAGTTTAAGAACACGTTTGAGTACGCAGAAAGCGGCTATAAACTTAGGAATGAACGTTATGGTAATGAACTTTACTAACGAAGGCTGGACTTTAGAATTTGAAGACGGCGCCATTATGGATTCCGGAGCTTCAGAACATATAAAAGAAGCAGCAGAAGTAGTTTCTCAATATTGCGATATTATAGCCATTCGTGCTTTTGCAGGTTTAGCAGACAAAGAAAAAGATTACGCAGAAACAGTAATTTCAGGATTCTTAAAATACGCAACAGTCCCCATTGTAAACATGGAAAGTGCGGTGCGTCACCCAATGCAATCCCTAGCCGATGCTATTACCATGGAAGAATATAAAACAAAGCACAAACCAAAAGTAGTGCTTTCGTGGGCGCCGCATCCTAAAGCATTACCTCAGGCAGTAGCTAATTCATTTGTCGAAATGATGCAAATGCAAAAAGATATGGATTTTGTTATCACGCATCCCGAAGGGTACGAATTAAGCCCCGAAATAACAAAAGATTGTAAAATAGAATACGATCAGAATAAAGCATTTGAAAATGCAGATTTCGTTTACGTTAAAAACTGGAGTAATTTTAAGGATTACGGAAAAGTAACGAATACAGATCCAAACTGGACAGTAACAGCCGAAAAAATGGCATTAACGAATAACGGAAAATTTATGCACTGCTTGCCAGTGCGTCGTAATGTAATTGTAAGTGATGAAGTTCTTGATGGCGAGAATTCAATAGTAATTCAGCAAGCCAATAACAGAACCTATTCAGCACAATTAGTTTTACAGAAGATTTTGAAAAAGTTATAAATAAGGTCCAAAGATGCAAAGTTACAAAGGCACAAAGGTTTAAAAACCTTAAAAAAAACCTTTGTCCCTTTGCGCCTTTGTTCCTATGAACCTAAAAAAATGGTAACAGTAATAAAAATTGGCGGAAATATAATCGATAACCCAGCAGAATTAGAACAATTTTTAACCGATTTTTCTAAAATTGAGGGACCAAAAGTACTAGTTCACGGTGGTGGAAAATCAGCTACAAAAATGGCTCAAAATATTGGTTTAGAGCCCCAAATGATCGAAGGTCGTCGTATTACAGATGCTCCAATGCTCGATGTTGTAGTTATGATTTACGCAGGACAAATCAATAAAAATATTGTTGCACAATTACAGGCAAAAAATAACAATGCAATTGGTTTTTCAGGAGCCGATGGAAATTTGATTCAATCCGTAAAAAGAAACCATCCAACAATCGATTACGGTTTTGTAGGCGATGTAAAACAAGTTAATACTAATTTGCTGAAAACATTACTAGACAACCATATTGTCCCCGTATTCTGTGCCATTACCCATGATAAAGACGGACAATTATTAAATACAAATGCTGATACAATTGCCAGCGAGTTGTCGATTGCACTTTCTGAAATAGAAGAGGTTACACTAACATATTGTTTTGAAAAACAAGGTGTTTTACAAGATTCAGAAGACGATTCATCCGTAATTACAGCCATAAACGAAGAATTGTATTTAAAACTAAAAGAAGATAAAGTAATTCATTCCGGAATGATTCCAAAATTGGATAATTGCTTTAATAGTTTGTCAAGAGGTGTTCAAAAAATAAAAATTGGACATCATAAAATGCTGCAAAATCCAGATGTTTTGCACACAACAATTACATTATAGTAGAAAAAAGTTGCTAAGTTGGACAGAAACTAAGATTTTTGTGATCTTAGAACTCGAAACCTAGCACCTCAGTACCTAATCAAAATGAAAAATATAGAAACGCTTACCAAAGAGGCCATTGCATTATTGAAAAATCTAATTGAAACACCTTCATTTTCAAGTGAAGAAGATCAAACAGCACTTTTAATAGAAAATTGGTTCAACCAAAACGAAATTCCTTTTAAAAGAGAAAACAATAATGTGTGGGCTTTCAATAAATATTTCGACGAAAATAAACCAATACTTTTACTAAACTCACACCACGATACGGTAAAGCCAAACCAAGCCTATACAAATGATCCGTTTAAAGCCATTGAAAAAGACGGTAAATTATACGGTTTAGGTAGTAATGATGCCGGAGGATGCTTAGTTTCCTTATTAGCAACTTTTGTACATTTTTACGACAATCAAAATTTGCCATACAACATTGTTGTTGTAGCTTCTGCGGAAGAAGAAAGCAGCGGAAAAAATGGATTAAACAGCGTTTTACAGCATTTACCGGAACTGGATTGCGCTATCGTAGGCGAACCAACACTAATGCAATTGGCTGTGGCAGAAAAAGGTTTGTTAGTACTAGATGTAAAAGTAAAAGGAACCGCAAGTCACGCTGCGCATCAAAACGACGATAATTCTATTTATAAATCAATTCCGGTAATGGAATGGTTTAAAAACTATAAATTCGATAAAATTTCAGAAGTTTTAGGTCCCGTAAAAATGACCGTAACTCAGATCAGTGCAGGGAAACAGCACAATGTTGTACCATCAGAATGCGATTTAGTAATCGATATCCGCGTAAACGACTGTTATTCTAATACTGAAATTTTAGAAGTAGTGAAAGCAAATGTAAATGCCGAAGTAACACCAAGATCAATGCATTTAAATGCTTCTTCTATTCCGGTTGCGCACGGTTTAGTACAAGCAGGAATTGCTTTAGGAAGAACAACTTATGGTTCTCCAACACTTTCAGATCAATCCGTATTAAGTTGCCAGTCACTAAAATTAGGACCAGGCGAAACACTGCGGTCACATTCAGCAGATGAATTTATTTATGTAAACGAAATCGTAGAAGGAGTTGAGTTGTATATCAAAATACTAACAGATTTCTTTAAATTATAATATTTTTTAGGAGCTAATCCCGCTATCCGTTACAATCTTTTATTTTTTAAAGAAAAAAACAAAAGGATTTTCACTGCTATCGGGGCTAGAAACACCACCAGTATAAACAATGACATTTAGATATAAATTAGAAATAAGCTGAAAAGAAAAAAACTAAAGTGCAAGAAAGCAAGAGTCTGAGAGATCTGGAATCTAAAAAGTCAAGAATCTAAGAAATCTTAGATTTAAAAAGTCTAGTATCAAAGAAGTCTAGCATCCAAGAAGTCTAAGCAGTCTAGTATCTAAGCAGTCTAAAAATCTAACAATCTAAAAAGTCTAAAAATCTAAGTTATGAAACTTTGGGAAAAAGGAATACCAACAGATAAACAAATAGAACAATTTACAGTTGGCAATGATCGTGAACTAGATTTAGTTCTTGCAAAATACGATGCTTTAGGTTCTATCGCACACGCTAAAATGCTAGGACAAATTGGTTTATTAACTTCAGAAGAAACAACCTCTTTAGTAGACGCTTTAAACGAAATAATTGCCGATGTTGTAATCGGAAATTTCGAAATAGAAGATAGTTTTGAAGATGTGCATTCAAAAATAGAATATTTACTAACTGTAAAATTAGGCGATGCCGGAAAAAAAATCCACACCGCACGTTCCCGTAACGATCAGGTTTTAGTAGATGTTCATTTGTATTTAAAAGACGAATTAAAAGCTATAAAAGAACAGGTAAAAACGCTTTTTGACCTGTTGATGGAATCAGCAGACAAACATCAAAACGTATTATTACCAGGATATACCCATCTGCAAATCGCCATGCCATCATCATTCGGAATGTGGTTTTCTGCCTACGCAGAAAGTCTAATCGACGATGTTACGATGTTAAATGCAGCTTTGAAAATTGTAGATCAAAATCCGCTGGGTTCAGCAGCAGGATACGGAAGTTCATTTCCAATCAACAGAACCTTTACTACAGAAGAACTAGGTTTTGAAACTTTAAAGTTTAATGCCGTGGCAGCACAAATGAGCCGTGGAAAAGCAGAGAAAACCGTTGCATTTGCCATGAGCAGCGTCGCAGCAACATTATCGAAATTCGCAATGGATGTTTGCTTGTATATGAGCCAGAACTTTGATTTTATTAGTTTACCGGCACATCTTACAACAGGATCAAGCATAATGCCACACAAGAAAAATCCAGATGTATTCGAATTAATCAGAGGAAAGTGCAATAAGATTCAGGCGCTTCCGTATGAGATTACATTAATCACAAATAATTTACCAAGCGGTTACCACAGAGATTTACAGCTTTTAAAAGAAGGTTTATTTCCTGCAATTCAAAATCTTAAAGCCTGTTTGGACATCGCTATTTTCTCAGTAAAAGATATCACAGTAAAAGACAATATTTTAAAAGATAAAAAATACGATTATTTGTTTACGGTTGATACTTTAAATGAAATGGTAGTAGCTGGAATGCCTTTCAGAGACGCCTACAAAGCTGTTGCTGAAGAATTGGAAGCGGGAACATACAAATCTCCAAAAGAAACAAAACACACGCATGAAGGAAGTATTAACAATTTGTGTTTAGCTGATATTAAACAGAAAATGGAGAATGCTTTTTAAAGTGATTTATTATTTTTTATTATTATTTATTTTGTTAAAAACAAATTATCTTTTATAGTAAATTATATTAGATTTGCCGAAATTTAAATAAATATAAAATGATTAACATTACCAAAAAAATTACCTTATTATTATTTGTTTGTGGAGCAATATTTACAAGTTGTTCAAGTGATGATGATAAAAAAGAGGAGCAAGTAGTAATTGAAGAACCAGTAGTAGAAGATAAAACGACATTAAAAGTGTTTAGTAATGTGAATTTTTCACTAGATGCTGCAGAAGGTTTTGACTCTGGAAGATATTTTTCAACAGAAACTGGTAAATCATACAAAAAAAGCCAAATTGATAACGCTACGTTACCAAAAATTGACATTGCTTTTTCAGGTTCTAGTTCATCGGTAAATTATTTCATGAGCCCTAATGATAAAGAAGATGGGATTGTAAATGGTAAAACTACAGAATATATAAATTATGTTAAAGACCAATTTACAGTTTCTCAATTTGCTAAATTAGAAAAAGGAGAAGATTTAGATAAATTGACAATTGCTGATGACGAAAATTCATTTCCTGACAGTGCATTACCTTTAGTAGTATTGTTTAAAAATGCAGCAGGTAAAAAAGGAGTTATTTATGTAAAATCAGTACACAGAGTAGGATCAGATCCTAGAATTGTTGCAGATATTAAAATTCAAAAGTAATTAAGGAAGTTAACCTGAATTTTTGATAATAAGAGCGTTATGTATTCATGACGCTCTTTTTTTTGATAATTCCTACTTATTTAGAACGTTATTCATACTGAATACATATATTTGAAACAGATTAACATAAATTTAAATTATGGCAAACCTTGATGAACAAGCTACTCAGAATCTTTTCGATAAAAATCTTATTACTGAAAATCAATATCAGGAAATTAAAGCTTACAGAAGTTTAGGTATATTTTCATTAAATGCAGAACTAAAGCTTTTTCTTTATTTCTCTGCCTTACTGTTTACTTCCGGAATCGGAATTTTAATTTATGATAATATCGACAGTTTTGGTCACATTGTTTTGCTTTCTGTATTACTTATCTTAATTGGAGGCTGTTTTTATTATTGCTTTAAAAATTCAAAAGGTTTTCAGAAGACAGAAACTGTTTTTGAAAGCCCATTTTTAGAATATATAGTTTTAATAGCTAATATTTTAACCTGCATCTTCATAGGGTATTTACAGTTCCAATACGAAGCATTTGGAACACATTATGGTTTGGCAACCTTAATACCAACAATTGTTAGTTTTAGCTGTGCATATTACTTTGATAATAAAAGTGTTTTGACAATTGCAGTAACAGGTTTAGCAGCATATATAGGGCTTTCAGTAACACCTCAGGACATATTCAATAGCAGCAATGATTTTTATGATAATCAAACACTAACGTACTCTGCGATTGCATTGGGTGTTTTACTTATTGTCTGGACAATTTACAGTTCCCGAATTAATTTAAAAACACATTTTACACTAGTTTATCTAACATTTGCCTTGCATCTGATTAGCGTAGCCACCATTTCCAATCTATTTACTGACGATTTGATGTGGCTTTTATTTACAGTAGTTTTAGGTATTTCTTCGTTCTATTTTTACAAAGTAAGTCATGAACAGAAAGCAATTTCGCTCTATATATTTATGATTGTTTATGCGTACATTGGATTTAATCTCTTTTTATTTAGAATTTTAGATTTTATCAGACCAGATGATAT
This sequence comes from Flavobacterium hercynium, assembly GCF_002217285.1. Classification (GTDB taxonomy): domain Bacteria; phylum Bacteroidota; class Bacteroidia; order Flavobacteriales; family Flavobacteriaceae; genus Flavobacterium; species Flavobacterium hercynium. The sequence continues at coordinate 72,106 of NZ_MUGW01000022.1, forward strand.
TTGGATACTGCTGATATTACTTCTGCCCATCTATTTTATAGTTTCCATTGTAATGTTTATAAAACTGATTAAGAAATTCAATAAAGAAATCGCATAATGATACAAGATAAAAATTTACTGGATAATTTGGTATTAACAGAAGAAGCAGATTTATTGTTAGATGCCGGTTTTATAAACAAAGAGCAAAGAGCAATAATTAGAAAGGAACTACCATCATTTAAAATTCAAAGGAATATTTTAGTACGTTTAGCTTTCTTTTTACTTGGAGCCTTTTTGTACTTGTCTATTTGTGGTGTAATTACATTAATAGGTATTTCGGGTGAGAATACATTTTTTAAAATTTGCTGCTATCTTTTTGCAGGAGTTGGAGTTTTAGGTGCAGAATATTTAATCAGTCAAAAATATTACAGACATGGTCTTGACGATGCATTTATACTCGGAATACTGTTAAACATTGGTTGCGGAATTGTATTTACTACAGATGCTTATGATATCATGTTAATTCCTGCTGTTACTGTGGCAATTGTTTCTTTTTTAACGTATTACAGGTACTTGCATTTGTTGTCAATGTTAGTTTTTTGTATGGCTTGTGCTGCGGTCTTATTTTTTGGAATGATAGAGCTACAATATGGAGAGCAAGTTTTACCATTTGTCACAATGTTAGTTGCTGCAGGATTTTATTTCTTTACCAAAAAAAGAATTAGTAGTCTGACCAAAAAATACTTTTACAACGGGCTTCTTCTGGCAAACAGTTTTTGTCTCATTGTATTTTACCTTTCCTGCAATTATCTCGTTGTCAGAGAACTTTCAATAGAACTTTTAGGATACGAAATGCGAGATAAAGAAATTCCATTGTGGTATTTCTTCTATTTTATGACATTTACAGTGCCGGTTTTCTATTTGTATCAGGCGTTAAAGACAAAAGATCGCATTATGCTTTGGATTAGCTTTTTAGCCATAGCGTTTTCTATTTACACAGTACGCGTTTATCATTCTGTTTTACCAATCGAAGTGGCACTGACTTTGGGCGGATTGGTTCTTTTTGCAATTGCCTGGTTCTCCATTCAAAAGCTAAAAAATAAAGAAACAGGTTTGACTTTTAAACCCGACAGAATAAATAACTCCAATGCATTTTTAAATGCCGAAACTTTAATAGTTGCTTCGTCATTTGGTTTAAAACCAGAAGTAAAAACAGACTCTCCAATGGAATTTGGAGGAGGAGGATTTAGCGGTGGTGGATCAGAAGGGAGTTTTTAGGTTTGTTGTTTTTCTTGTAAAATGTAAGTTGCAAACTTTTGAAATTATCTTCAACAAAGTAGAGTACTACAAACTACGAACGAAAAACAACAAACAATAAACTAAATTTAAATTTTGCTTTTTAGCGCTTCAGCGTCAATGTCGCTGTGTGAAACATCGTATACAGCTTTACCTTCTTTGATTAAAATTAACTGAGGTGATTCGTGATACACATTAAATCGCGAAGCAATTTCGTTCGAAACATCACGATGTGCGATCAAATCTAAAAAGAACGCATCAACAGTTTCATCCAGACTATATTCTCTTTCGAATTGTTTCAAAGCCATTCGGCTAATACTGCATCTTGTGCTGTGTTTAAAAATTACCACAGGTTTAACAGCAGAAACAGCTGCAATATTATCTAACTGTTCTAAATTAGTAAGAGCAATCCAGTTTACGTTACTTTTTGTTGACTCAGAATTATCTGAATTTCCGAATATTGAATTTAAAAAACTCATGTTTTGACTGTTTTTATGACTTTTTGACGCTTTAAAAGAGCTAAATACCAATTTTAAACGTCATTTTGTCTGTATTTGTGATATGGAATGTAATTTGAATATTGCAACAAAGTTATATCATTTAAAGTTAAAAATTGAATGCAATCAATCCTAATTTTAATGGTATCGAGTAGAGAAACTTAAAAGCAAAACTTAATTATAAAAAGATGAACATAAATAAATTTACAACAAAATCGCAGGAAGCTATTCAACTTTCTCAACAATTGGCGCAGCGATATGGCCAGCAGCAAATAGAAAACGAACACATTTTTAAAGCCATTTTTGAAGTTGACGAAAATGTGGCGCCTTTTATTTTGAAAAAATTAAATGTAAACGTGCCTTTGTTTTTACAAATATTGGACTCAACAATTCAAAGCTTTCCAAAAGTTTCTGGAGGAGACATTGTACTTTCCCGAGATGCAAATAAAGCATTGAATGAAGCAGAGATCATTGCTCAGAAAATGAACGATGAATATGTTTCTATAGAACATTTAATTTTAGCAATTTTCGATTCAAAAAGTAAAGTAGCACAGATTTTAAAAGATCAGGGAGTTACCGGAAAAGCCTTAAAAGCAACTATCGAAGAACTTAGAAAAGGAGAACGTGTAACTTCGGCTTCAGCAGAAGAGAATTACAACTCATTAAATAAATATGCAAAGAATTTAAACGAACTGGCGCGAACTGGTAAGCTTGATCCTGTTATTGGTCGTGATGAAGAGATTCGTCGTGTCTTGCAGATTCTCACCCGTAGAACCAAGAATAATCCAATGTTAGTTGGAGAACCGGGAGTTGGTAAAACCGCAATAGCCGAAGGGTTAGCGCACCGAATTGTAGACGGTGATGTACCGGAAAATTTAAAAGATAAAATCGTTTTTTCTCTGGATATGGGAGCATTGATTGCAGGTGCGAAGTACAAAGGAGAATTTGAGGAACGTTTAAAATCAGTAGTAAAAGAAGTTACAGCTGCAGAAGGCGATATCGTATTGTTTATAGACGAGATTCATACATTGGTAGGAGCCGGGGGAGGAGAAGGTGCAATGGACGCAGCCAACATCTTGAAACCAGCACTTGCAAGAGGAGAATTGAGAGCTATTGGAGCAACAACGTTAGACGAATATCAAAAATATTTCGAAAAAGACAAAGCTTTAGAGCGCCGTTTTCAGAAAGTTTTAATTGACGAACCCGATACAGAAAGTGCTATTTCGATCTTACGTGGAATCAAAGAAAAGTATGAAACACATCATAAAGTTCAGATCAAAGATGAGGCAATCATTGCAGCGGTAGAACTTTCACAGCGTTACATTACAAACCGTTTTCTACCGGACAAAGCAATTGATTTAATGGATGAAGCTGCTTCTAAATTACGTATGGAGATCAATTCAAAACCAGAAGAATTAGATGTTTTAGATCGTAAAATCATGCAGTTAGAGATTGAGATCGAAGCTATTAAACGTGAAAAAGAAGAAAGTAAGCTTAAAATCCTCCGTATGGATTTGGCTAACCTGAAAGAAGAGCGTAACGAAATCTATACCAAATGGAAAACAGAAAAAGATGTTGTTGATGGTGTTCAGGCAGTTAAATTAGAAATTGAAGATTTTAAACATGAAGCAGAACGTGCAGAACGTGAAGGAGACTATGGAAAAGTAGCTGAGATTCGTTATGGAAAAATAAAAGAAGCACAAGAACGTCTGGAAGTTTTGCAAAAGCAATTGCAAGAATATCAATCAGGAAACTCATTAATAAAAGAAGAAGTTACCAGAGAAGATATCGCAGAAGTTGTAGCAAAATGGACCGGAATTCCGGTAATGAAAATGCTTCAGACTGAGCGCGAAAAGTTATTGCATCTGGAAGACGAGTTACACAAACGTGTTGTTGGTCAGGAAGAAGCCATTGAGGCCATTAGTGATGCAGTAAGAAGAAGCCGCGCAGGTTTACAGGATATGAAAAAACCTGTTGGAACATTCCTGTTTTTAGGAACAACCGGAGTAGGTAAAACGGAGCTGGCTAAAGCATTGGCGGAATATCTTTTTGATGATGAAAATGCCATGACGCGTATCGATATGAGTGAGTATCAGGAACGTCATAGTGTGAGTCGTTTAGTAGGAGCGCCTCCGGGATATGTTGGATATGATGAAGGAGGTCAGTTGACAGAAGCAGTTCGTAGAAAACCATATTCAGTGGTTTTATTAGACGAGATCGAAAAAGCACATCCTGATACCTTCAATATTTTATTGCAGGTTTTAGACGAAGGACGTTTGACAGATAATAAAGGACGTTTAGCAGATTTTAAAAACACCATTATCATCATGACTTCTAATATGGGAAGCCAAATTATACAGGAGAAATTCGATAATCTAAAAGGCGGAATCGAAGCTGCGACAGAAGCTGCAAAAGTAGAAGTTTTGGGCTTATTGAAACAAACTGTTCGTCCGGAGTTTATCAATCGTATCGATGAAATTGTATTGTTTACACCGTTAACAATTGAGAACATTTCCAGAATTGTAACGTTGCAGCTTAAGAGTGTAACCAAAATGCTGGCACTGCAAGGTATCGCAATGGATGCAACACCGGAAGCAATAAAATACCTGTCAGACAAAGGATATGATACCCAGTTTGGAGCAAGACCCGTAAAACGTGTTATTCAAAAAGAAGTATTAAATCAATTGTCTAAAGAGATTTTGGCGAATCAGATTAAAACAGACAGCATAATTTTGATAGACGCATTTGATGGTAAACTGGTTTTTAGAAATCAGACAGAAACAGTTAAGTAATTTTATTTTAGAATTTAAGTTAGAGAAAACACTGGTCGAGAGACTGGTGTTTTTTTTTACTGTAAATCCTGAAACTTTTTCAGAAATAAATATAAAAAATATTGTTTTTATAATTCCATCTTTACATTGCGAAATACTTCGCAATCAATAAATTATAATTAAAAATAAAACACAATATTATGAACAATATTTTTAGAGGATTGATAGCAGGTTATGGTGCGAAAAAATTAGGCGGAGGTTGCTTTGGAACTATCTTTGTTTTTATAATTATCTGGGTGCTGTTAGGGCAATGCAGCTAATATTAATTTTTATTTTAACATAAAAAGAATTGAATAAAAAGTATTAGATTCGCACAGAAATTAAGAAAACAAAGCTTAAAATAAAAAGGATAATGGCATCAGGTTTTTTCGTATTATTAGATGATATCGCAGCAGTTATGGATGATGTTGCAGTAATGAGTAAAGTTGCAGCAAAAAAAACAGCAGGTATTTTAGGAGATGATTTAGCAGTAAATGCCGAAAAAGCTTCAGGGTTTATCTCGTCAAGAGAATTGCCGGTTTTATGGGCAATTGCAAAAGGATCATTACTAAATAAAGTAATAATTTTGCCAATAGCATTTTTATTGAGTGCTTTTTTCCCGATAGCGATTATCGTTATTTTAGTTTTGGGAGGAATGTTTCTTGCGTATGAAGGAGCAGAAAAAATCTATGAATTCTTTTTTCACCGTGATCACGCGAAATCAGAACGTATTACTGAAGAAACTTTAACAGAAGAAGAAGTTTTAGCAGCCGAGAAAGAAAAAATAAAATCAGCCATTGTTACCGATTTTATTTTATCAGTAGAAATTATAATTATTGCTTTAGGAACCGTTGTAAATACACCAATCTTATCACAAATCATCGTAGTTTCAATAATTGCAATTATTGCAACGGTTGGGGTTTATGGTATCGTGGCGATTATCGTAAGAATGGATGAAGTAGGTTTCAAACTTATTAAAATGAGTAAAAAAGACAATAGTTTATTAAAAACTATCGGAAACATTTTAGTTCAGGCTTTGCCAAAAGTTATTAAAGCGCTAACCGTAATTGGTACCATTGCATTACTTTTAGTTGCGGGTGGAATATTCGTTCACAACAGCGAATATCTACACCATTTACTTCCGCAAGTACCTTCTATCATTAAAGAGTTTGTCATGGGACTTTTAGTAGGATTTATAGTTTTAGCAATTGTAAATGTATTTAAAAAGATAACTACCAAAGAAAAAATAGCGGAATAAGTATTTCGCTTTCCATTAAACATACACCAGTCGAAAGGCTGGTGTTTTTTTTTGGAGCAGAAAAAAACGTTTTTTACAAGAACAGCAGTCCTGCTATCCACTCTATCTTTTATGGTGAACCCCACCATAAAAGGATGCTGTTTCTATCAGGGCTAAGACAGTCATTTTAGTTTTTCCAATAAACAAAGGGCATTTTTGTATTATTCCAAATTTTATTACTTTTGCACTCTAAATTTATGTCATGTCAAAAAGAAAATATAAAATATCAGTTATTCAGCTAAATCTGAATGACGTAGCCGAAAATAACCTTAAAAAATGTATCAGCTGGGTAAGAGACGCTGCAAGTCAAGGAGCAGAAGTTATTTTGCTTCCGGAATTATACAGCAGTCATTATTTTTGCCAAAGCGAAGATGTAGATAATTTTGCATTAGCAGAACCACTTTACAGTACTTCATTTATTGCCTTCAGCGAATTAGCAAAAGAGCTTGGAGTAGTAATCATCGTTCCTTTCTTTGAAAAAAGAATGGCAGGAATTTACCACAACAGTGCTTACATCATCGATACAGACGGAACAGAAGCCGGATTGTACCGTAAAATGCATATTCCGGACGATCCTCACTTTTACGAAAAGTTTTATTTCACGCCAGGAGATTTAGGATTCCAGGCTATCGAAACTAAAAAAGGAACTATCGGAACATTAATCTGCTGGGATCAATGGTATCCGGAAGCAGCACGTATCACAGCTTTAAAAGGAGCAGAAGTATTGTTTTATCCAACAGCAATTGGATGGCATCCAAAAGAAAAAGAACAATACGGAGAAAACCAGCATGGTGCATGGATGAACGTGATGAAAGGTCATGCTGTAGCAAATGGAGTTTTTGTTGCCGCTGCAAACAGAATTGGTTTAGAACAATATATCGACGGAACAGACGGTATTCAATTCTGGGGAGCATCGTTTATTGCAGGTCCTCAAGGAGAAATTCTGGCGCAGGCATCACACGATAAAGAAGAAATTCTAATTGCAGAAGTCGATTTAGATTTACAGGAAAATGTACGTCAAAACTGGCCATTTTTCAGAGACAGAAGAATCGATGCTTTTGGCGATATTACAAAAAGAGCAATCGACAAATAATATTGATTTTTATATAAAACAAAACGGGGACAAAGTTTTACTTTGTCCCCGTTTTTATTGAAGTCTTAGGAAATTATTTCACTTGGAAAGTAACTCTTCTTACGATTTGACGTGCTTCTTTAGAACTTTTGTTAACAGAAGTATCTTCTCCGTTAGCAACAACATTCAATCTAGATGCATCGATTCCTGCATTTGTAGCTATTGTTTTTACAGCTTCAGCTCTTTTTCTTGATAATTCAGTGTTGTAATCAGTATTTCCGATTTCATCTGAATAACCTACTATATCAGCAGATTTAGAAGGATTGTCTCTTAAATACTTAACAATAAAGTTAACACCAGCTAATGAAGCATCTTTTGGTTTAGATGAGTTAAAATCAAAGTAAACATTTACATAACCATCATTAATCAATTGTTCTACATTACTGTTTTTAGGTTCCTGACCTTTTTGTACATAAGTTTTTTCTAAATAGCTTTCTAACTCGTCCGGTACACCGTTTTGGTTAGTGTCAATAGATTGTCCTTTGGTATTTACAGCAACTCCCGAAGCAGTGTTAGGCTCTAAATCGTAAAGATCAGCTACACCATCTTTATCAGTATCAATAAGTCCTGTTTCGATTGTAGTAACTCTGTCTTCTAATTTGTTTAATCTTTCGTTTTCTTCCGAGAACCAGTCAGCATGTTTTTCGTTTTTACCTAAGTAAAACGTTAAACCAACAGAAGCATTTAATAATACACCATCAAATGAACCTGTCGCCGGACGTCCCATTCCGTCAAAGTTATAAGTTTGCTTTCCGTTTACGATTCCAGTTAAATCTCCGGTTAAAGCAATACTATTGCTTAATCTGATTTGACCAGTCAAACCAAGGATTCCATGTCCCATGTAATCTTCACCATCAAAACCATTATCAGAAGTTAATTGAGAAACCCCAAATCCTCCATGTGCTAACAATCCAATTGTATTAGTCCATGTTTCGAAGTTTAAAGCTCTACCAAGATTCACAACTCCTTGTAAACTTGTTCTGATAGATTTGCTCTCGAAAGGAGAACTGTTATCGCTTTCCTGAAATTGATCGTATCCAACATCAAGTTTCACCCCAAATTTAGGATTAAACATATATCTTACTCCTAAATCTGCATGAAAAGGGCTTAACGTAGAAGTAGAATATCCTGGTGTCATAGCTCGGGTAGGTTTATTAATACCACCATTTAATTCGATAGACCATTTGTTGTATGCTGGTTTTTCAAGTGTTGATTGCGATGTAATTACATTTGTTGTTGCCATGTCTTGAGCACTGGCTGCAATAGTTAGAAGTAAAAGTGATACAGTTGCTAATTTCTTTTTCATGATATCTTATAAATTTAATTTGTTTTTTGAGCTGTTTTTTGCTCGTCACAAACATAGAGGATAGATTTAGTTAAGAAGTTCCATCGATTTTACCAGATTTTATATAATTCCCATATTTTAATTTATTTTTGTGAGAATTTGTTAAATAAAACCAAAAAAGTAAGGCTTTTGTAAGTGAAAATATTGCAAGTTGATTTTTTGGTGTGAAAAAATAAAGAAAACTTTGGTGCACTTTTAAAATCCTTTTTGAATGATTACCTTTGGTCTCTTTAAAATTAGAACCTTTTTTATGTCAACAAATAATAGAAGATTTCCAGCAGAATTTGAGAAACAGCAAGGAATTGTGTTGTGTTTTCCACATAATGGTAACGATTGGCCGGGAAAATATGAAGCGGTACAATGGGCTTTTGTAGAATTTATTAAAAAAGTAGCCACTTTTGAAACTGTTTTTTTAGTCGTTGCCGATGAAAAATTAAAAGAAAAAGTAGCAGACATGCTTGAAAGAGCTCGTGTAAATACTGAAAACATCACTTATATTATTCATAAAACCAATAGAAGCTGGATGCGTGATTCAGGGCCAATTATTGTGAAAAATGGTTCTAAAAGAGAAGCACTAAATTTTAATTTTAACGGATGGGCAAAATACAAAAACTATCAATTAGACAAATTTGTTCCGTCTAAGGTTGCAGATTGTATCGATGTGCCATTAACGCAAGTAACATATAAAGGAAAACCTGTAATTGTAGAAGGTGGTGCTATCGATGTAAATGGTAGAGGAACACTTTTAACTTCTGAGGAATGTTTAATGCACCCAACTATTCAGGTTCGAAATAAAAATTTTACCAAAGAAGATTACGAAGCAGTATTCAAAGAATACCTTGGTGTAACCAATGTAATTTGGTTAGGTGACGGAATTGCGGGCGACGATACCCACGGACACATCGACGATTTATGTCGATTTGTAAACGAGGATACAATTGTTACCATTGTTGAAACAGATAAAAATGATGTAAACTACCAACCACTACAAGATAACCTGAAACGTTTGCAAAACGCAAAGTTAGAAGATGGTAAATCACCAACAATTGTAGCCTTGCCAATGCCAAAACGTATCGATTTTGAAGATTTAAGATTACCGGCAAGTTATGCTAACTTTTTAATTCTGAACAATTGCGTTTTAGTTCCTACCTTTAATGATAGCAACGATCGTGTCGCTTTAAATATTTTGGCAGAATGTTTCCCAGACAGAGAAGTAATTGGAATTAGCTGTATTGATTTCATCTGGGGATTTGGAACATTGCACTGTTTAAGTCAGCAAATACCTGCTTAGCTTGTTTTTGTTTTCAAGACAAAAAAAAGACTAAGTTTTTCATATAATGATATAATCTCTCAATGCTGATATTTTCAGGATTGAGAGATTCATTTTTTATTGACATATACTTAACATGCATAGTACGGGGCGTTCCGAACATCCTTCTTATATTCGCGCAGTTAATAAAGCAGAAATGCAGATTCAATTTCTTATGAATAAAATATTTTTTACCCTCTCCTTGCTTTCTGCAGGAGTTCTTTTCTCACAGTCCCATCCACAACAAAAAACCGAACTTACATTTGCTACCTACAATGTAAGTATGGAATCTGAAAATTATTTCCCAAGAGGAACAAAAGGAAATTCTGAACAGGTATTGATCAATCAGCTTGAATCAGGAAATAATCCTCAAATCAAAAATATCGCCCAGATTATCCAGACCGTAAGGCCTGACGTTATTCTGTTAAACGAGTTTGACTATATTAAAAATCCTAAACAAGGTGTAAAGGCATTTGTTAAGAATTATTTGAAAGTAAGTCAAAACGGAGCAAAGACAATTGATTACCCGTACTATTATTACTCAACGGTGAATACCGGTCAGCCAAGTCCTTATGATTTGAACGGTGACGGAAAATCCGATAATTTCGGAAATGATGCCTGGGGTTTTGGTATGTATCCGGGTCAATATGCGATGGTAGTTTTGTCAAAATACCCTATTGATACTAAAGCAGTTCGTACTTTTCAAAATTTCAAATGGAAAGATATGCCGGGAGCATTGCTTATTAAAAAACAAGACGGATCAGATTGGTATAGTAAAGAAGCGTGGGAGCAATTTCCATTATCTTCGAAATCTCACTGGGATATTCCTGTTAAGATTGGCAAGAAAACGGTTCATATTTTAGCCAGTCATCCTACACCACCTTCTTTTGATGGTTCTGAAGATCGTAATGGAAAGAGAAATCATGATGAAATCAGGCTCTGGAAAGATTATATTTCAGACGATTCTGCTTCGTACATTTATGATGATAAAGGCGTAAAAGGCGGATTAGCTCCGAATTCTTCATTTGTTATAATGGGTGATCAGAACGCTTCGCCAGTTGAAGGAAGTGCTATTACAGAAGGAATAAAGTCATTACTGGACCATCCAAAAGTGAATAGCGAACCAACACCTGCGAGTAAAGGTGGTGCAGAATACACTCCCGAAAATCCTTTTGGAGTTAACCATACAGCCTTTTGGAGAATGCGCGCTGATTATGTATTGCCTTCTAAATTTGGTTTTAAGGTTATCAACAGCGGTGTGTTCTGGCCTGCAAAAGGTGAACCAATGTCAGAGTTGGTTGAAAAGCGTGAATCAAGCTCAGATCATCGTTTAGTTTGGGTGAAAGTGGTTTTAGAATAAAAAATCTCGCACAAGTACTTAAGAAACTTAATTGTATAAAAAAACCTTGGTGAAAGCCAAGGTTTTATATTTTTAGATCTCTTCAGATACTTTATCTTCTCTTCATTGTCTCACGAAAGGAGGAAGCAATTGACTTGCTACTTCTCCAAAACCAATACGAACGTCATTGCCTTCGCAGAAACCTCTAATGATTACCGTATCATTATCCTCAATAAATTTACGTTCGCTGCCATCATTTAATTTTAATGGATTTTTTCCTCCCCAAGTTAATTCTAACATAGAACCAAAACTATCAGGAGTTGGACCGGAAATAGTTCCTGAGCCCATCATGTCACCAGAATTTACACGACAACCGTTTGAGGTATGATGCGCTAATTGCTGGCTCATAGTCCAATATAAATATTTAAAGTTTGATCTGGAAACGATTGTTTCTTCCGCATCTTCCGGTTTTATAGAAACCTCTAAATGAATGTCAAACGCTTTCTTTCCTTTTGTTTGTAAGTAAGGAAGTGGGGATGGATCTTGTTTAGGGCCTTTAGTTCTAAAAGGCTCTAAAGCATCCATAGTAACAATCCAAGGAGAAATTGATGTAGCAAAGTTTTTCGCTAAGAATGGTCCAAGAGGCACATATTCCCATTTTTGAATATCGCGTGCACTCCAGTCATTCAATAATACCATTCCAAAAATATAATCTTCGGCTTCGTATGTTGGGATATTTTCACCCATTATATTGGCATCAGTAGTAATGAAAGCAGTTTCTAATTCGAAATCGACTAAACGAGACGGACCAAAAACAGGATATTTTTCACCTGCAGGCAAAGTTTGTCCCATTGGTCTGTGAACCGGAATTCCAGACGGAACGATTGTAGAACTTCTTCCGTGATACCCAACCGGAATGTGTAACCAGTTTGGTAATAAGGCGTTTTCAGGATCACGAAACATTTTACCAACGTTTGTAGCGTGCTCTTTACTAGAGTAAAAATCAGTGTAATCACCAATTAAAACCGGTAATTGCATTTCGACATCATCGATTTTGAAAATAACAATATCGCGGTCTTTTGTTGAATCTCTTAGTTGTGGATTGGTTGCATCAAAGATATCAGCGATGCGATTTCGCACTAAACGCCATGTTTTTTTTCCGTCAGAAATAAAATCATTAAGCGTGTCCTGCATGAACATATCATCTGTTAAATCTATTCCTTCGAAATAGTTTAATTGTTGTAAAGCGCCTAAATCTATAGCGTAATCGCCAATTCGGGTTCCCACTGTAACGACATTTTCTTTGGTAAGAAAAACCCCGAAAGGAATATTTTGAATGGGGAAGTCGCTATTTTGAGGCACTTCTAACCATGATTTTCTTTTAATATCGTTAGCGGTTATTGGCATGTGAATGTTAATTATTTGTTGAAAAATTGTATGTCAAATATATCATAATCTAACAGTTTGACAAACGTTTTTTTGTATTTTTGCAGGAAATTAACGAAAAACGAAAAAATGCAACGCGACGAACAAATTTTTGACCTTATACTAGAGGAACAAGACAGACAGATTCACGGATTAGAACTTATCGCTTCTGAGAATTTTGTAAGTGACGAAGTAATGGAAGCAGCTGGTTCTGTTTTAACAAACAAATATGCCGAAGGATATCCGGGCAAAAGATACTACGGCGGTTGTGAAGTAGTAGACGTTATTGAACAAATTGCAATTGACAGAGCTAAAGAATTATTTGGTGCTGAATATGCAAACGTACAGCCACACTCAGGATCTCAGGCAAATACAGCAGTTTACCATGCATGTTTAAATCCTGGTGATACGATCTTAGGTTTTGATTTATCACACGGTGGTCACTTAACGCACGGATCTCCTGTAAACTTTTCAGGTCGTTTATACCGTCCTGTTTTTTACGGTGTAGATGCTGAAACTGGTCGTTTAGACTATGATAAAATTCAGGAAATTGCAACTAAAGAGCAACCAAAATTAATCATCGCAGGAGCATCAGCTTATTCTCGTGATATGGATTTTGAGCGTTTTAGAGTAATTGCTGACAGTGTAGGAGCTATCTTATTTGCTGATATCTCTCACCCTGCAGGTCTTATTGCAAAAGGATTAATGAATGACCCAATTCCACATTGTCATATTGTTTCTACAACAACACATAAAACATTACGAGGACCACGTGGAGGTTTGATCTTAATGGGGAAAGATTTCGAAAACCCACAAGGATTAAAAACACCAAAAGGAGAAATTAGAATGATGTCTTCATTATTAGACTTAGCTGTTTTCCCTGGAAATCAAGGTGGACCGTTAATGCACATCATTGCTGCAAAAGCTGTTGCTTTTGGAGAAGCGCTTAAAGATGAATTCTTTACGTATGCTATGCAATTGCAAAAAAATGCAAACGCTATGGCAGATGCTTTTGTAAAAAGAGGATACAACATTATTTCTGGAGGAACAGACAATCACATGATGCTTATTGACTTAAGAAACAAAAACGTTTCAGGTAAAGAAGCAGAGAATGCATTAGTAAAAGCAGAAATTACAGTAAATAAAAACATGGTTCCGTTTGATGATAAATCACCATTTATCACATCAGGAATTCGTGTTGGAACAGCTGCAATCACGACTCGTGGTTTAGTTGAAGAAGATATGGAAACTATCGTAGCTTTAATCGATAAAGTTCTTGCAGATCACACTAACGAAGCTGTAATCGAGGAAGTAGCAAACGAAGTAAACGAAATGATGAGCGAAAGACCGATTTTCGTATACTAATAAATAGTCTTAAAGTCATAAAGTCGAAGGTCGAAAGTCCTGAAATAGTAAATGTAAATTTGCTGTTTTAGTTTTGATCTTCGGCTTTTTTGAATATTAAAATTTAATGTTTAGATTTTCAACTTTAAAACTTTTGATTTTCAACTTTATGACTTTATAGACTTTAAAAACTTTAAGACTTAAAAACATGGGCGTACTAAGATTACAATTACCAACAGATCCGAGATGGGTAAATATTGTAGAAAAAAACATTGAAGAAATCCTGACAGATCACGCTTGGTGTGAGCAAAAAGCAGCCACCAATGCGATAACAATAATCACAAATAATTCTGAACATCAGGATTTAGTAAAAGATTTATTGGCTTTAGCCAAAGAAGAAATCGATCATTTTGAGCAGGTTCACAATATAATCATCAAAAGAGGATTAAAATTAGGACGTGAGCGCAAAGACGATTATGTAAACGAATTGTATTTGTACATGAAGAAAAGTGGCGACGGAAGCCGTGTTTCAGGTCTTGTAGAAAGATTATTGTTTTCTGCTATGATCGAAGCCAGAAGCTGCGAACGTTTTAAAGTATTGTCTGAAAATATTCAGGATGAAGAACTTGCCGTTTTTTACAGAGATTTAATGGAAAGCGAAGCAGGGCATTACACAACGTTTATAACCTACGCCAGAAAATATGGTGTTGGAATCGATGTAGAAAAACGCTGGAGAGAATGGCTGGCTTTTGAAGAATCAATTATTACCAATTACGGAAAAGGAGAAACCATTCACGGATAATCTTCTTTAAACAAAAGAATTTAAGAATACAACATGGTTACAATTTTAGAAGCAACACAAAACGATATTACCTTCATTCAGGAAATAGCACACACGACGTGGCCCATTACGTATGGTGAAATTTTATCGAAAGAACAGTTAGATTATATGCTGGATCTAATTTATTCTGAAGAAGCATTATCAGCCCATTTTGATAAAAAAGAGCAACTGTTTTATTTGATTTATGAGAATGTTATCAAACTGGGATTTATATCAGTAGAGCATAATTATAAAGGCGATGCAATAACAAAAATTCATAAAATATACCTTTCTCCGGAAACACAAGGAAGAGGAATTGGTAAAAAAGCAATAGAGGGAATTGCTGAAATGGCTTTAAAAGAAAATGCTAAAACCTTGTCTCTTAATGTAAACCGATTTAATAAAGCATTAGATTTCTACAAAAAAATAGGTTTTGAAATTGCCGATGAAGTAAATATCGATATCGGAAATGGCTATTTGATGGAAGACTACGTAATGGAGAAAAAGTTATAAATCAAAAAAATCAGTGCAAACTGATTTTTTTTTTGACAACAATAACAAACAGTTCACAGTTCACAATTCACAACTCACTAACAATCACATCATGTTTAAATAGCAATCCCTTCACTTCCTTTAAAGCAAAAACCGCTTTTTTTAGTTTTGTTTTAGAAGGATCAATAGTGTAATTGTAACTGGTTTTATAATCAGCTTTGTTGGCGATAGCTTTGTCAAATTCAGAACGGTATAAATCGCAATTGTCAAAATGCACACTCGTTAGATCAGTCGCCATAAAATCTACAGCAATTAAGCTGCAATTGATAAAAGTTGTTCCCTTTAGCTTTAGCGTATAAAATTTAGAAAAATCTAAAATGCAATCGTAAAAATGAACTTCGAAAATAAGTTTATCACACATAGCAAAATTTACTTCTCTGATTTCACAACGATTAAAACTTACCGTTCTAAAAGCAACGTAATTGATTTTAGCTTCATTAAAAATGCAGTCATTAAAAACACAATCAATAAAAGTTACCGCTAAGAAAACACAGTCTGAGAAATTACAACCCGTAAAAGTACAGCATTCGAAATCCTTGAAATTCAGATCATCCTTGCCATAAGTTATGTTTTCGTATTGTTTGTCAGGGAAATATTCAGATTCTTTTTTCAAGACTAGTGTAATGATTTTTAAAGGTGAAAAGGTAATAATTAAAGAGCGTATTTTGCAACCGTTCGTCAAATAAAACAAAGACTTTGTTATTCTCCTGTTCATTAATTAAGTTTAAAATAATTTTAAAGCTTCAAAATTGTTTTCTTCACAATAAAATCATAATAATAAAGTATTGGTTATTTAAATTTAATCTCAATTGCTATTTTTGTTAATTATACTAGCACTACCATGAAACTACTTATAGTCGAAGATGAACCAAATCTTTTATCCATCTTACGGAAAGGATTTGCAGAAAATAATAATGAAGTAAGCGTAGCTATGGACGGTAAAACCGCCCTGGAGATGATTCATAATTATAGCTTTGACGTTGTAATTCTTGACGTTATGCTTCCGGATATAAACGGAATTGAAATCTGCAGAAGATTGCGTGCCAACAAAAATTTTGTACCTGTATTGCTTCTGACGGCATTGGGAACTTCAGAAAATATTGTTACCGGATTAAATGCCGGAGCCGATGATTATTTAGTAAAACCTTTTAAATTTGGTGAGCTCGATGCTAGAGTAAACGCACTGAACCGAAGAGCCAATCAGGACAATGAAAAAATTGATACTATAATAATTGGTGATTTAGAAATAAACGGCAAAGCGAAGACCGTAAAAAGAGACGGAGAAGGCATTATCTTAACGGCTAAAGAATTTAAATTACTCTATTACCTTGCTAAAAACACGGGTAACATTGTATCTCGTGATCAGATTCTGGATAATGTCTGGGATATTAATTTTGATATGAATACCAATGTAGTCGATGTTTACATTACTTACCTACGAAAAAAAATAGACAAACCTTACGCTACAAAACTTATTCATACGATGAAAGGTTTAGGTTATGTTATAAAGTCATAATATGGATATCAGAAAGAAAATAACTTTTACCTACGTAGCTCTGTCTACCTTTAGTACTTTGCTATTGTGTATTATTGTTTTCGTTTTGTTTAGAGAAAATAATCGTTATTATTTCCTTAAACGACTGGATGACAGAGCACAAATTGTAGCTTCTATTCATTTTCAAAACGATCCTGAAAAGATTAAATACTATCGTAATCTTAAAAAAAATGGACTGGAAGAACTAATTGAAGAAGAAGAATATGTTCTTCAGATTCACAGTGCCAATACTTTTGATTACAATACAAATCTAAATCTGCCTAATAAATTTTATACCAATGTTCTAAAAACCGGAAGAGATTATTTCGAGATTAACAACAAGTATTATTTAGGTCAGATTTTCGAAGAGCGGAATCAAAAATACATGGTGATTGTTGCTGCACGAGATAGAAAGGGTGCAACTACAACAGTTTATATTGTAAAAATTATGCTTTTTGGAGGTATCGCCTTTGTATTTTTAGCCTTTTTTCTAGGTCGTTTCCTGGCAAAGAGAGTTATTAATCCTGTAGCACGAATTACAAAAGAAGTAAACCGAATTAGTGCCTCAAACTTACACAACAGATTACCGGAAGTAAAAAATTCAGACGAGATATCAGATCTTACTGAAACTTTTAATGATATGTTAGACAGACTTGAAACCTCATTCGAGATTCAGGCTAATTTTATTAATAATGCTTCTCACGAACTAAAAACTCCCATTACAACCATTATTGCCGAAGCTGAAATTATGCTTATGAAAGAGCGTGCAGTGGAGGAGTATATTGGTTCATTGGAGAATATTTACAGTCAGGCATCAAGATTAGGAAATTTAACAGAAAGCTTGCTGAAATTAACCCAAACAGGTTATGATGGCGAAAAACAAGTGCTGGATATTGCTCGTATCGACGAACTCTTAATGGATGTAAAATCAAACTTAGACAAGATATATCCTGATAATAGAGTAAGCGTCAAACTAAATGTTATACCGCAAGATTGCAGCCTTTTGCTAATTCCATGCAACAGACCATTATTAGAACTCGCGATCAATAATATTATAACAAATGGTGTAAAATATTCTGATAACAACGAGGTCTTTGTTACCCTTTCTGCTAATAACGAAATGATTAAGATTGCGATCAACGATATCGGGATCGGTATTCCGCCGGAAGATATTCCGCATTTGTACGAACCCTTTTTTAGAGGTAAAATTGCTGCCAAATACAATGGTTACGGTTTAGGGCTTCCACTGGCTTCTAAAATTATCCGTATGCATGGTGGCGAGATACAAGTACAATCTGAGCAGGATAAAGGAACAATTGTAACGCTTATTTTTAGAAAAGACATTATCAAAAAAGGCGACATTAAAAAATCTAATGTTAGATCTTAGGAAATTCTAATTTTAGGTTAAGACCCTTCTTATATAGATAAAGTTATTTTGTAAGTATAAACTAAACTAATTATACTTATGAAAAACTTCCTTATACCTACCACACTAAAAGAAGATACCATCAGTGCTGTAAAATCAGCAATTAATCAGGCAAAAGATACCAGCTGCCAGATTGTTTTAATGATGGTTGCCGATGCTCCTGATACCTTTTCATCATCACAATTTTTACGTGAGATGAGAGTGGGATTAACACCAAGTCAAGAAGAAGTATTGGAGATTTGCAGAAGTATTGCAGAACGAAATGCAAACATCAAAATCAAGATTCACAACCAGTTCGGACTTTCGTCTCCCGTTTTTAAAGGTATTATTGATACGTTTGAAGTAAAATTAGTAATCCTGACTAATTCTTATAAACAAGAAACAAAACGTATTCATCAATACTTAGTAAAATTAGCAGGCAATCAAAAATGTCCAATTTTACATTTGGGTGCTGAAAAAAGCAAAGAAGACTTCTACAAAGCGCTTTACATCGAAAGTGAAAAAGCACCAATGCATGTTAAAGATGTGCAGCAATTTTTAAGTGCTAATTTCTCGTATGAGATTGTAAGCCAAACCACTAGTTTTAATGATAATTATGAGCAGTTTGCGCCTTATTTAACAGAAGCGATTTCAAAATACGACATCGATTTGTTAGTAGAAACACGCAAAGGCGAAAAAATTAAATTCAGTAAAACTAAAAAAGAAAATATAAGCGATAAACTGGGACTTCCTGTTTTATCACTTTACGAAACGGCATAAGATTAAAAATCACCGTTCAAAAATAATCAAGTTTAATTTAAACCGAAAAATATGTTATTAAAGAAAAGAATACCAATGAAGTACGTTCTCGGGAAAATTAAAGTAGAGTTAAGTCTTGTGGTAGCTTATACCGTAATATTTGAAATTCTTCATCACTATTTTATCAATGTACCGGTAGATATTCCAATTGCGATACCAACCATGATTGGTACCATTATATCCTTATTATTAGCTTTCAAATCCAATCAGGCGTATGACAGATGGTGGGAAGCAAGAATTGTCTGGGGAGCAATCGTAAACGATTCCCGAACACTGATTCGTCAAGTGCTTACATTTTATAAAGATCCCGATTTTTCTGTTGAAGCGAGCGAATTCAAAGAAAATTTTGCAAAAAGACAAATTGCGTGGTGTTATAGTTTAGGTCAGTCACTACGAAAACTGGACGCCTTAAAACCAATTGAAAATTTGGTTAGTGAAGAAGAATTACGTTTTGTCAAAAATCATCATAATATTCCGAATGCGCTTTTATTATTGCATGGAAAAGATCTTCGAAATGCTAAAAATGAGAAACGTCTGAATATGTATCAGCAAGTCGAAATCGATAATACAATTACGAGATTGTGTGATAATATGGGAAAATGTGAACGAATTAAAAACACAATTTTCCCGACAACCTACAGTATGTACACCAGAATAACATTGTGTTTGTTTATTTTGTTATTGCCATTTTCATTAATCAGTGTCTTGAGCTGGTTTGCAATTCCATTGATTACAGCAGTTGCAGGAGCCTTCTTTTTGATAGAAAGAATGGCAATTCACTTGCAGGATCCGTTTGAAAACAGACCAAGTGATACGCCTGTAACCAGTATTGCCATTACAATTGAAAAAAATATAATGGAAATGCTAAACGAGTATCAAAGCGAATTTGATATCATTAAAGAGTTTCATTTAAAAGAAGACTCTCATAAAGTAAATAACAAACACTATTATGTTTTATAATTAATCTTTAGTTCATTAGTTGTTTAACCAGACAATGCATTTTTTTGTGTTGTCTGGTTTTTTATTTAAGAGGCAAGGAGTTTGCCTAAAGTTTGTATTGATTGTCTCAATTCATTGGTCCAAGGTAAGCCAAAACTCAAGCGCATACAATTTGAAAATTGATCCTGAAGCGAGAATATACGCCCCGGTGCAATGCTAATTTGATGTTTCATAGCCAATTGATAAAAAGCAGCCGTGTCAATTTTTTGATCCAGTTCTACCCAAAGAAAAAAACCGCCCTGAGGCTGACTAACCTTAGTTCCTGCCGGAAAAGATTCTAAAACAGTATTGATGTAATTATTGCAATTATGATTTAAAATCTGTCGGATTTTTCTAAGATGATTCTCATAACGTCCGTTTTTCAGAAAATCGCCCACCACTTCATGTGTAATCGTAGGAGTAGAGAGCGTATGATAAATTTTACTTCGCAGTATTTCTTTCTTGAATTTCCCGGGTGAAACCCAGCCTACACGATATCCCGGTGCAAGCGTTTTAGAAACAGAACTACAACAAAGCACAATCCCGCTTTCGTCATAGGTTTTACAGTTTGTTGGTCGGCTGGAGCCAAAGTACAAATCACCATGAATATCGTCTTCAATTAGCGGAATATTATAGAATTCCATTAATTTCACAACCTCTTTTTTATGCTCCGCAGGCATCATGCTTCCTGAAGGATTGCTAAAATTACTCATCAACAGACAGAGTGCTACTTTTTTAGACGAAAGCGCTTTTTTAAGTGCTTCGAGTTCGATTCCCGTAGTCATGTTAGTGGGCAATTCCATAATATACAATCCCAGCGATTTCGCCAATTGCAAAACGCCAAAATAAGCAGGGCTTTCTGTAATAATAGTATCTCCGGGTTTGGTAAGCGTCATTAAACAATGCGAAATAGCACTTGTACATCCGGGCATCGTAATAATATCCTTTTCAGTTAAAGAACCTCCCCACGTAAAAGACCATTTTGCGATTTCACGGCGAAGGTTAGGATTACCTTGTACTTCTTCATAACTCGTGCCGCTATTTGGTAATTGACGCATTGCCTGAACCATTCCTTTATTTAGTTTGGCGATCGGTAAAAGTTCGTTAGACGGAAAACCCAAAGAAAGCATCGTAATATTTTTATCTGTCATATTACCATATACCTGATCAATCAAATCCTGTCGGTCTATATTTTCACCTCTTAAAACAGGACTGCTTGGTGTAGGTTCTGTAATAATTCTTGCCGATGTATTGCTTACATAATAACCGGATTGCGGTCTTGATTCAATCAAAAATCGGCTTTCTATTTCATAATACGCTTTGCTTACGGTACTCATGCTGTAACCCGTTTTAGCGGCTACTTCTCTGATCGACGGAAGTTTATCACCTACGTTTAAAACACCGGATTTTATTTGCTTCTCAATTCGGTCAGCATATTGCACGTACAAGTAATTGGAATTTTTCATAAAAAAACTGTTATGGTGCAATTTACAAAAACTGTATCTGTATTGTTGTTTTATTTTCAGGAAATTTGTTTTAATAATAAACCACTTAAAAATAAAGAAGAAGTGAAAACAACAAAATATTACATAGCTGCGATAACCGCTTATACCATTTGGGGCTTTTTTAGTTTGGTTTTAAAGCCAATTCACGAGTATCCGTCTTTGGATATATTATTTAATCGTGTTTTTAGCTGTAGTATTCTGATGTTGCTAATTGTGTTTATTTTCAAACGCAATAAAGTCACAGAAGCCATTGAAATTTTCAAAAAAATGGAAGTGGCAGAGAAAAGAAAAACAATCTTAATCAATATTGGAGGAAGCGTTTTTCTAATCGCGAATTGGTTTTCTTTTATTTATGTCATGAACCACGTAAGTGTAAAAGCAACTTCGCTGGCGTATTTGGTTTGCCCAATTTTAACCACTTTGCTTGCGTATTTTATCTTACATGAAAAACTAAGCAAAACACAATGGATTGCGGTAGGACTAAGCATTTCGGGGTGTCTTCTTTTGTCTTATGCAGATTTAATGGATATGTTTTTTAGCGTTTTTATCGGTTTTACCTATGCGAGTTACCTTGTAAGTCAGCGTGTCAACAAAGCTTTTGATAAGTTCATTACACTTACGTTTCATATTACCTTAGCAGCTTTGGTTTTATTGCCTTTTTATCCTGCTTACAGTGGTCCGTTGCCAACAGAATTTAAGTTTTACTTTTGTATCGAAACCATCGCGATTCTGTTTACGATAATACCGTTATTTTTAAATTTATATGCACTTTCCGGCATCAAAGCTTCAACCGTTGGAATGTTGCTGAACATAAACCCCATGATTGCTTTTGCATTGGCTAATTTTGTGTATCATGAACAAATAGGAACACTGCAATATGTTTCTTATGCTATTATTTTACTCGCAGTAATTGTATTTAATTCGCATCATATTTTTGCGTTTAAACAAAAATACAGTCCGGTTTCTAAAAACATTTAATCAATAGCAGGTTGTAAAATTACCAGAATCTTAACAGCATATTTAAACAGGAATGAGTATTTTTCATTTCTGTTTTTTTGTTTAATGGAAAGACAGAAAAAATTAATTTTCCAAACCGATTCAACTATTTTTATGAAAAATACCAAACTCCAAGCCTTCATTCCATTATTTTATTTAGTGTGGTCAGATGATCTTTTGACCCAAAAGGAATTTGCTACAATTCAGAATTTTATCAATATATTAAGCTGGCTTTCGCCCGAAGAAAAACAAGAACTTCTTTCTAAAATAGACATTTCAAATCCGCCTTCGCGAAACGAACTTGCACAATGGAAGCAGGATATAGAAAGTAGTATTCAGGATAAATCTTCAATAAAATCTGTTTTTGATATTGCCGTGGCGCTTTCAGATAAAGATCTGGATATTTCTACTTTAGAAGCTGATTTTAGAAAACTGGAAAATGACCTGGGAGTTTTGGGAGAAGAAGTAATTCAGAATTTTAAAACAAAAGAAGGTTCTTTTACAGCCAATTCTCAAACAACAAGCAATTTTGATGTTCAAAAAATAACAGCACTACTTGATGGTAAAGAAGCTGCTATAATAAAAAAAGTAAAGTCGGTTATTTCAAGACCAGAGTTTGCTTACGAAACGTCAACCGATATAAACGTATTTCGTGAAACAGTATACAAATGGTGCAAAATCTTAGCAGATGAAAATTTGGGAAATATGGCGTATCCAAAGCAATATGGTGGAGGAGAAAATATAGCCGATTATTTTGCTATTATGGAAACGCTGAGTTACCACGATTTAAGTCTGGTTATTAAATTTGGCGTTCAGTTTGGACTTTGGGGAATGAGCGTACAATCGTTAGGAACCGAAAAACATTATGCTAAATATTTAAAAGACATTGGAACATTAAAAATTCCAGGCTGTTTTGCGATGACTGAAACAAATCATGGTTCTAACGTAAAAGGTTTAGAAACTACAGCAACCTACAATCACAACGATCAGACTTTTGTCATTCATACACCACACGAAAAAGCGCAGAAAGAATACATTGGTAACGCAGCTGTACACGGACAAATGGCGACTGTTTTTGCAAAATTAATCATTGATAATCATGATTATGGTGTAAACGCTTTTGTGGTTCCACTACGCGATACAAACGGAAAAACATTAGATGGTATTACCATTGGAGATTGCGGTCACAAAATGGGATTGAATGGTGTAGATAACGGAACAATCAGTTTTAATCAGGTTGTGATTCCAAAAGATAATATGCTGGATCGTTTTGCTTCTGTCAATGAAAAAGGAGAATTTCAGAGTCCAATCCCGAGTGATAACCGACGATTTTTTACCATGTTAGGAACCTTGGTAGGAGGTAGAATTGGAATCCCGCGTTCTGCATTGGCTGCTGCTAAATCAGGGCTTACAATTGCCATTCGTTACAGCGATCAAAGACGACAATTTGGACCGGAAGGCGGACTTGAAGTGCCAATTCTAAATTACAGAATGCACCAGCGACGTTTGTTGCCACATTTAGCAAAAACGTATGCCGTTCATTTTGCCCTGCAGTATCTTACGAATCGATTCTTAAACAAAACCGAATCAGAAATGCAGGAAATAGAAGCATTGGCAGCCGGAATGAAATCCTACTCAACCTGGAGTACGAGAGATATTTTGCAGGAATGCCGCGAAGCATGCGGAGGAAAAGGATACTTGTCTGAAAACCGAATTGATGCACTAAAAAATGACACTGAAATATATACTACGTTCGAAGGTGATAACACTGTTTTGATGCAGTTAGTAGCCAAGAACCGCTTATCCGAATTTAGAAAAGCATTTGGCGAAATGGGTTCTTTAGGCATCATCAATTATGTGTATGAAAATGCAAAAACGGCAATTGCAGAGAAAAACCCAATTGCAACACGTAAAACAGACGACGAACATTTACTAGATGGCGAGTTTCATTTACAGGCTTTCATTCACAGAGAAAAGACTATTTTGGCATCAGCAGCAAGACGTATTAAAAAATTGGTTGATGGTGGCTTAGAGCCTTATGATGCATTCAATGTAGTCCAGCATCAAATGATCGATGTAGCCGAAGCGTACTTAGAAAGAATCGTTTTAGAGCAATTTCAGGAAGCCTTAAAAACAGTTGAAGATGAAAAAACGAAAGAAGTATTAACGAGATTAAATCAGCTGTATGCACTTGCTCAAATAGAAAAAAATAAAGCCTGGTACCTTGAAGATGGTTACATGGAAGCAGTAAAAACAAAAGCAATCCGTAAAATGGTCAATCAGCTTTGCTGGGACATACGACCAGATGCCGTTGCCTTAGTAAACGCATTTGACATTCCGGAAAGTTGCCTTGCGGCACCTATTTTACTTTAGACTTACTTAGACTTGCTTAGATTTTTAGATTTTAGATTTTAGATTTTAGATTTTAGATTTTAGATTTTAGATTTTAGATTTTAGATTTTAGATTTTCCGCTTAGAAAATAGTCTAATCAATATTTTAATTTTTAAATATTTCAATCCTTAAATCTTCTAATCCAAAGATCTAAGCAAGTCTAGAATCTAATCAAGTCTAACAATCTAACAATCTAAGAAATCAAAAAAAAAAGTCTAAGCAAGTCTAAGAAGTCTAACAATCTAAAAATCTAAATTTACCAGCTCCCTTTCAGACCTTCTTTCAACGCATTATTGTATTTCTCTAAATCGAAGCTATACAAATCGGGAGCTTTATGCGCACCACCTTTGCGCGATTCATCTAATTTTACGAGAATATCGTAACGTAATATTTTGCGGTAAAAATTCCCTCTGTTCAGTTTTTTGCCTAATATACCTTCGTATAATTTTTGAAGTTCAGGCATTGTAAATTTCTCAGGCAGAAGACTATATCCAATTGGGTGATTATTTAATTGTTCACGGAGTGTCATTAATGCTTTATCGAAAATAATGCGGTGATCCATCATAAATTCAGGAAGATTATCCAGAGAATGCCATTTAACAGCACTCGAAAATTCATCCATATATAGATTTACATGCGAGTGTTCCGCTAAAGCGTAATAACCTATCGAAATAAAGCGCTGTTTGTGCCATAAAGTATTGTCGAATTCTTCGAACGCATTCTCAGAACGATTCATTTTTCCAAACGTATAGAACTGCTGTAAATAAACATTTTCAGTTCCGGTTCTTTCTTTTAATATGCGTACTGCCGCGTCATCTACATTTTCGATTTTTTTTACATAACCTCCCGGAAGCCCCCATGTATCTAGGTTTTTAAGCTTTAAAGTTAAAACCTGAAGTTCATTATCGTGAAAACTGAAGATCACACAATCGATAGAAAGTGTGGGAATAAAATTCTCCCAAAGGTCAGCAGACCGCTCTTCTAATAGCTTTTTAAATTCCATACGCATATAATTAACTTCAAATTTAGCCTTTTAAACAGGACAAGTCAAATTGATTCAATTTTTTCTGACATGTTTTTTTTCGTAGTAAAAAATAAAGATGAAAAAGTCAAAAGTTGATTTTTTAGTCTTTTTTAGACTGAAAATCATAAAGGTCATCCTGACTTTATCCACTGCTGGCAAGACTTCACGCAAACGAGGTAGTTGTTTTTTATTACTTTTTTGACTTACAATGATATATATCATTTTATTGGTTTTATGAAATTTTTAATCTGCTATTTATAAGATTATGTAAATTTTTCACGGTTTTATTTGTTGATTTCAGAATTTGTAATTAATATTGCTTCATAATGAAGCAATGAAAAAAAACTTAAACTTAAACTAACAAATACCACCAATGAAAAATTTAATGATGTCAGCAATCTGTCTCGCATTTTTTTCAGCTAATGAAGGTTTCGCTCAAGAAGCTCAAAAGCAACAAAAAACTGCAGATTCACTTAAAACAAAAATCAAAGTAGTAGAATCAGATTCTAAAGAGGAAAAAAACAGAAACGTAATGCTTAATGCGGCTAACAATACCGGACCGCGTGATGTAAATATTGGTTTGCCTTCAACAGTTGGAGGAATTACCATTCAGGAAAATGATTTACCGGTAGTATATTATTTCTGGCCGGAATTGCCAAACAGAACCTGGAGACAAAGTAAAAGTTTAGGAAGAACCGGTTTACTGAAAATTGGAGAAGCGGCTATTACAACCGGAGATTTAGGTTTTGCAGTTAACTCTTATACCAAATTAGGAACAGATAAATTAGAAATAAACGGAAATTTTTCAGGATCAAGTTTTGGATGGATGAAAGGCGATCTGAATGTTTCAGGGCCTTTAAGCAAAGGCTGGTCATACACAATGGGTGCTTATGCGAATTTTGATCCCAATTCTTTTGATCTGAAATTTGCGAATTACTCAGACAGAACTCAGATTTACAGAGCAGGTCTTACCAAGAAATTTAATAACGGAAAAGGTCAGGTTAGCTTTTTGTATAAATATGCAAACTCAGCTTCTTTAACCAATTATGCCGTTTTTAGATATAAAGAAGGCGGTAAAGTAGAAGAATACAATGATTTCAGAATCGGACGTGATTCGTATATCGTCAACGACGGAATTATGAAATTTAAAGATATTCTATCCGGTGAAACAAAATTTGCTGATATGGGCGGAAGTGATGCAGCTACAACATCGCATACTTTTGATTTATTAGGGAATTACGACTTAGCTAATGACTGGAAATTCAATTTTTCAACACGTTTGCGTTATTCTAAAGCTTCTCAGTTAATTGCAATTCCATTAAGTATTTTTCAGGCAAGTGCAGCAGATAATTTTACTTACGAAGCTACAGGACAGCCTTATACAGGTAATGTCAATTCGATGTTAGGATTATATACTGACGGCGTACCAACGTCAAGCGTATTGTCTCGATTTGAAATCAAAAAAAATGTAGACAGACACCAATGGAGATTTGGTTTAACAGAGTATTACTATCAAGTTGATGATTTTACGTCTAGCCGTTCTTTCTTCAACCAAACCGTAAGTGCAAATCCAGACAAATTAGTTCGTAATACTCCAGGCGGAACTTCAAACACAGATGCTGACGGATTTTACAATTACAATGTAGGTGGAGAATACCATAATGGTTTCGAAAATAAATTATCTGGTTATTTCTCTGATAACTGGACTGTTACTGATCGTTTAAGCTTGGCTTATGGAGTTAATTTAAGATATCATAAACTAAAAGGGGATTATTACCAAACAGCAAGAACTCCGAATTTAATTTTTGATCCAAGCCAAAAAACGTATTTTGATAACAATTGGTTTCACTTAGGAGGATCGGTAAATGCAGTTTATAAAGTAATTAAAAGTGCCGGGATTCTGGCAGACTTTACCTATACAGAAAAAAATGGTCAGCTGGAAAGTTATTCAGGAGCAGTAGCGCCGAATTTAGCTAAAACAAAAAGCCCTCTAGCTGCTTTCGGATTATACTTTAATCAGGAAAAATTCAGTATCGTTTCTCAGGCAACCTACTTAACAAGAAACAACTATCAGGCAAGGTTAAATTTAGTAAACCCTGCAAATGCAAGCCAGTCAGAAGTAGCAACTGTTTTCTATGACATTCAGACTTTAGGATGGACTACAGATATTGTCGCTACACCATTCAAAGGATTTAATTTGCATTATCTAATAACGTTCCAGGATCCTGTTTATAAAAACTATGATTTTTCGGCTTTTGGAAATAATTACTCGTACAACGATAAAAATGTTTTAGAAGTTTCTAAAGTTTTAATGGAAATCGATCCAAGTTATACGTACAAAAATCTTAAGTTTTGGGCTAGTTTCCGCTATTTCAGTAAACAATATGCCAACTTAACCAATGCCTTATATTTTGCGCCAAGATGGGAAACTTTCGGAGGTATCAACTATAAAATCAACGAACATTTCGA
Organism: Flavobacterium hercynium; assembly: GCF_002217285.1. Classification (GTDB taxonomy): domain Bacteria; phylum Bacteroidota; class Bacteroidia; order Flavobacteriales; family Flavobacteriaceae; genus Flavobacterium; species Flavobacterium hercynium. The sequence goes on from NZ_MUGW01000022.1 coordinate 100,373, forward strand.
CTTTGGGTTAACAGCAGTGAACTTCTTAAATCAAACAGGAGCAAAAGGAACAATTAACGGAGCAGAGCTAATAACAGATGCTTCAGGATATTATGATCAGCTTTTGGTTGGATCATACATCCGTCCGTTTACATTAGAAGCTTCTCTTAATTTCAGATTCTAAATTTCTGATTATGAAAAAAATAATTATAAGTGCGAGTGTTGCTTTTTTGATAGGTATTTCGGCACAGGCACAACAAGAAAATTTTAAGATTGTAAAAAATGATAAAGGAGCTGCTTTAGGGTATGCTCCGGAATCAGGTGTTAAGATCTTAACCGTTAGCGGAAAAAAGTTTAAAGATTTAAATAAAAACGGAAAGCTGGACAAGTACGAAGATTGGCGTTTATCATCAGAAGTACGTGCCAAAGATTTAGCGTCTAAAATGTCTGTAGAACAAATTGCAGGATTAATGCTTTACAGCCGTCACCAAGCGCTTCCGGCTCCGGTTGATGGTTACAGAGCAGGACATTACAATGGAAAATTATATCCGGAAAGTGGTGCTAAACCTTGGCAATTAACAGACGAGCAAAAGGCATTTTTACAAGAAGACAACTTAAGACATGTACTGATTACAAGCGTAGAAACTCCGGAAGTAGCGGCTTTATGGAACAATCAGATGCAGGCTTTTGTAGAAGGAATTGGACTTGGAATTCCGAGTAACACCAGTACAGATCCGCGTCACACGGCAAATGTAACGTCTGAATTTAACGCAGGAGCAGGAGGAACAATTTCGATGTGGCCTGATGGTTTAGGTATGGCTTCTACTTTTGATCCGAAAATTGTAGAACAATTTGGTCAGATTGCTGCAAAAGAATACCGTGCATTAGGAATTGCAACGGCTTTATCACCACAAATCGATTTAGGATCAGAACCAAGATGGTACAGAATTTCTATGACCTTCGGCGAAAGCCCAACTTTAACCAGAGACATGGGACGATCATATATTGATGGTTTTCAAACTTCATACGGAAAAGACGAAATCAAAGATGGCTGGGGATACAAAAGTGTCAACGCAATGGTAAAACACTGGCCAAGCGGTGGAGCAGAAGAAGGTGGACGTGACGGACATTGGGCTTACGGAAAATTTGCGGTATATCCGGGTAATAATTTAGAACAGCATATCGATCCGTTTATCAATGGGGCTTTCAAATTAAAAGGAAAAACTAGTAAAGCTTCGGCTGTAATGCCTTACTACACGATTACTTTTGATCAGGATAAAAAATACAATGAAAATGTAGCCAACGGTTTCAGTAAATACATTATTACTGATTTGTTGCGTGATAAATACGGTTATGATGGTGTAGTTTGCACCGATTGGCTGGTAACGGGTGAGGAAGGTAAAACACCAAATCTTTTTGCAGGAAAACCTTGGGGAGTGGAGAACCTTTCGATTGCAGAACGTCATTACAAAGCCATTGTAGCAGGTGTAGACCAGTTTGGCGGAAACAATGATAAAAAACCGGTTCTGGAAGCGTATCAAATGGGAATCAAAGAATTTGGTGAATCGTTTATGAGAGCTCGTTTTGAAAGATCTGCTGTTCGCTTGCTAAAAAATATTTTTAGAGTTGGATTATTTGAAAATCCGTATCTGAATGTAGCCGAGACCAAAGCAATTGTAGGGAATCCGGAATTTATGAAAGCAGGATATGACGCACAATTAAAATCGGTTGTGTTGTTAAAAAATAAAGGTTCAGTTCTTCCATTAAAAGAAAAGAAAACTGTTTTTATTCCGAAGATTTACACCGCATCTACCAAAGACTGGTGGGGCGTGGCAAGTCAGCCAAAATTAGAATATCCTGTAAATCTGGAATTAGTTAAGAAATATTACAACGTAACCGAAGATGCTTCAAAAGCTGATTTTGCGATTGTTTTTGTAACAAGTCCGCAAAGTTTAGAAGGTGGTTATGATATTAATGACAGAACTAATGGAAGCAATGGTTACGTGCCTATTTCATTACAATACGGCACTTACACAGCTAAAGACGCAAGAACTAAAAGTATTGCCGCAGGAGATCAGGTTATTGATCCTAAAATCACCGACAGAACTTATAAAAATAAAACAGTTACAGCTGCCAATACCATGGATTTGAGAACTATTCTCGATACCAAAGACATGATGAAAGGTAAACCGGTTATTGTTTCGGTTACGGCTACTAAACCAATGATTTTTAATGAATTTGAAAAACAGGTAGACGGAATTGTATTGAATTTCGGAGTTTCATCACAAGCTGTTTTGGACATTATTTCAGGAAAAACAGAACCTTCAGGATTGCTTCCTGTGCAGATGCCGGCCAATATGGAGACAGTTGAAAAACAATTCGAAGATGTTCCTTTCGATATGATTCCACATACAGACAGCGAAGCAAATGTTTATGATTTTGCTTTTGGACTAAATTGGAGCGGTGTAATAAAAGATACTCGTACTGAAATTTATAAGAACTAAAATTTTAATCACGCGAAGTCGCAAAGAGGATGTTTTGAATTAATTAGGATGCTTAAAATTTTAATCACGCGAAGTCGCAAAGTCGTAAAGGAAATATTTAAGGATGATTTAAAAACTTTGCGTCTTAGCGCCTCTGCGTGAGATACTCTTTATAAAATTTTAATCACTCGAAGTCGCAAAGTCGCAAAGGAAATATTTAAGGATGATTTAAAAACTTAGCGTCTTAGCGCCTTTGCGTGAGATACTCTTTATGAAATTTTAATCACGCGAAGTCGCAAAGTCGCAAAGTAAAAAAATAAGAATGACTTAAAAAACTTAGCGCCTCTGCGTGAGATACTCTTTATAGAATTTTAATCACTCAAAGTCGCGAAGTCGCAAAGGGAAAAAAAGAATAACTTAAAAAAACTTTGCGCCTTAGCGCCTTTGCGTGAAGAAATACCTTAGAAATAGCTAAAAAAAAATAAATATGAAAAATAAAATAATCGTGCTATCAGTCTTCCTTACATTATTAGTAAGTGGCGTAAAAGCACAAGAAACAATAAAACTATACGAAGGAAAAGCACCCGGATCTGAAGACTGGACGCAAAAAGAAGCACAAATGTATTCTGATCTCTTTAAAACAGAGGTCGTTTACAATGTTACTGATCCATCTTTATTAGTATATCAAGTACCAAAAGGAGTAAAAAATACAGGGACGGCGATTGTAATTGCTCCCGGAGGAGGTTTTCAAAGTCTTTCGATTAACAGAGAAGGAAAAGAACTTGCTGAAATACTGAGTAAAAAAGGAATTACAGCTTTTGTATTGAAATATCGTTTGAACAAAACCGAGACAAATGATCCGGCGAGAGAAATGATGGACAAATTAAAAGACAGAGCTGCTTTTGAAAAAAACTCTCTGGCAACCATTCAATTGGCTGCTAAAGACGGAAAAAATGCGTTGAATTACGTTCGTAACAATGCTTCTAAATTTGGAATTGACGTTAAAAAAGTGGGAATCATTGGATTCTCTGCGGGGAGTACAGTAGCAATGGAAACGGTTTTGGATAATAAGACAGAGCAGCTTCCTGATTTTGTAGCCAACATTTATGGCGGACCAAGACCAGAACTTTTAAGTGTTCCGGCGCCGGAAAAAAAGATTCCAATGTTTGTTTGCGCCGCTAGTGATGATCAATTAAAACTAGCTCCTAGAAGCATTCAAATGTATACAAAATGGCTGGATGCAGGACAAAGTGTGGAATTACACATGTACTCAAAAGGCGGACATGGTTTTGGAACAGGAAAACAAAATTTGCCCGTTGATTCCTGGGAACTACGATTTGAAGAATGGTTAAAATTACAAGGATTTCTAAACTAATAGAAACTATCTAAATACCTATATATTATGAAACAAACACTTATTAAGACTGCAAGAGTATCACTTTTGACCGCATTAGTGATTTCAAATTTATCATGGAATACAGCTACGGGGGACGAAACGAATCCGCCAAAGCTTACCATCAAAGGATTTACATTTACGGATTATAACAGAAATGGAAAATTAGACCTTTGGGAAGATACTCGTTTAAGCGCTAATGAAAGAATTGAAGCGATCATTAAACAAATGACCAATGCAGAAAAAGCAGAATTATTAATCGGAACCGGAATGCCGGGAATAGAAGTTCTTACAGGTCCTGTGGGAGATTCTAAACAAGGATTAGTTCCAGGAGCAGCTGGAGGAACAGCTTCTTTTGACCGATTTGGTATTCCTGCAACGGTAGTGGCTGATGGTCCTGCTGGTCTGAGAATTGCTCCAACAAGAGAAAATGACACTAAAACCTATTATGCAACAGCATTTCCGGTAGGAACAGCATTGGCTTCGACCTGGAACAAAGCACTTTTAGAAGAGGTTGGAAAAGCAATGGGAAATGAAGTAAAAGAATATGGTGTAGACGTTTTGCTTGCACCGGCTTTGAACATCAATAGAAATCCATTGAACGGAAGAAACTTCGAATATTATTCTGAGGATCCTTTAATTTCAGGAAAAACAGCAGCAGCAATCGTAAACGGAATTCAGTCGCAAGGTGTTGGAACATCAATAAAACACTTTGCTGTAAATAATGAAGAAACGAACCGTTTAACTATTAATGCACACGTTTCTGAAAGAGCAATTAGAGAATTGTATTTAAAAGGTTTTGAAATCACGGTAAAAGAATCTCAACCTTGGACAGTAATGTCATCTTATAATAAACTAAATGGCGTTTATACTTCAGACAGCAAAGATTTATTGACAGAAGTTTTAAGAAAAGAATGGGGCTTTAAAGGAATCGTAATGACAGACTGGTTTGGAGGATTCCCTGGTTTCGAATCGATTCAGAAAGGTTCAAGTTCTGATGTAGTAAAACAAATGAATGCAGGAAACGACCTTTTGATGCCGGGAATTCCAGTGCAAAAGAAAGCGTTGATCGAAGCATTAAACTCAGGTAAATTATCTCAGGAAGTTGCTAATACTAACGTGAGAAGAATTTTAGAATTCGTTTTCCGTACGCCAACATTTGCAAAATACAAATACAGCGACAAACCAGACTTGGTTAAGAATGCTGAAATCACCAGAAAAGCAGCAGCTGAAGGAATGATTTTGCTTAAAAACGAGAAAAATGCTTTACCATTTGCTGACAAGCAAAAAGAAGTTTCTTTATTTGGTGTTACTTCTTATGCCTGGATTACAGGTGGAACAGGAAGTGGAAGTGTAAACAACAAACACACGGTTTCTCTTTTAGAAGGTTTTAGCGCAGCAGGATATAAATTAGACAAAGAACTAGTTGATTTGTATACACCTCACGCTGAAAAAGAAGTGGTTGCAGAGAAAGAAAGAAGAAAAGCAAGAGGAATTCTGGCATTGCCTGAAAGACTTCCTGAAATGAAAATGGATGATGCTTTTATTGCTAAAAAAGCGGCATCTTCAGAAATTGCTTTCGTGACTTTAGGAAGAAATTCCGGAGAAGGCGGAGACAGAGTAGTAGATAATGACTTTAATATGGCAACAGAAGAAATTGAAATGCTAGATAAGATTTCAAAAGCTTTTCATGCTAAAGGTAAAAAAGTAGTAGTTATTTTAAACATTGGTGGTGTTATTGAAACAGCATCATGGAAAGATAAAGTAGATGCTATTTTATTAGCATGGCAGCCAGGTCAGGAAGGCGGACACTCTGTTGCAGATGTTGTGGCAGGAAAAATTAGTCCATCAGGAAAATTAACAATGACTTTTCCGGTAAAATATTCAGATACACCTTCAGCTAAAAACTTCCCTGGAATTCCGGTAGAGAATCCAAAAGAAGTTACGTATCAGGAAGGAATCTATGTAGGATACCGTTATTTTAATACCTTCAATGTAAAACCATCTTATGAGTTTGGTTTTGGAAGTTCTTATACGACTTTTGAATTTTCTGATGTAAAATTAAGTTCACCAACTTTTACAGATAAACTAACGGTTTCAGTTATTGTAAAAAATACAGGAAAAACAGCTGGTAAAGAAGTAGTTCAGTTATATCTTGCTGCACCATCAAAATCTATTGATAAACCAAAAGAAGAATTAAAAGCTTTTGGAAAAACAAAAGAATTAAAACCGGGTGAAAGTGAAACTATAAAATTGACATTAGCTCCAAAAGATTTAGCGTCATTTTTAGAAAACAAAAGCGCGTGGATTGCAGAAGCAGGAACATACAAAGTTTTAGTGGGAGCATCTTCTTTAGATATTAAAAAAGCAGTAGAATTTTCTGTTGCCAAAGAGATTACAGTTGAAAAAGTAAAAAAATCATTTGCTTTAGATACCCAATTTACTGAGCTTAAGCCTTAAGTACAGTAAGAATACAATAAATTTCTGTTGAAATGATTTCACTTGAATATTCAATTTGAATAGGAGAGTGAAATCATTTTTTTTATGGCAAAATTTGTTTGTTATTTTTACAAATTATAGCATTAGAAGCCTTTTTACTTTTTACGATTATCTTTTTACCTTTTTCAGGAATAAAATTAAAACATGATAGCACTATAAATAGTTCATTATTGTATAATCACTTTCTTATATTTGTAAGTCTCATTTAGCTTTTAATTAGTTTGAAAAAATATCTTTTATTTCTTGTTGCTTTTGTATTGTATTATCCCGTTCATGCATCGGATAGTACAGCCGTTATTTTAGAAAAATTAAATGAAGCTTTAAAAAACAAACAACACTACGTTCAGATAAAAGAAGAACGGATTTTAAATTTCAAAAGAATTAAATCAGATGCTTTAACCCAAGAGCAGGAGTACAATTACAATAAAACCCTATTCACAGAATATCAGAAGTTCAATTCAGATTCGGCTATTTTTTATGTCAAAAAGAATCTTAAAATTGCAGAGGAACTTCAAAATCAAACCTTCATTGATATTGCAAACCTGCAATTGGTAACACTTTATTCTTCTTCCGGAAAATACCGTGAGTCGGAGACAATTTTAAAAAGTATCGATAAAAATAAGTTGTCAAAATCTTTACTTCCGATGTATTTTATTGCTTACAGGGAGTTTTATGAACATTATGCTGCCAACAGTTACAATATTAAATATGTTGAGCAGATCGAAAAATACCGCGATTCATTACTAACTGTTTTAGATCCTAAAGGTCTGCAATTTCAAATTACGAAGATTCAGAAAAATATTTACCGCAAAGAATTGGTCACTGCCCAAAAGAAATTGATGGTGCTGCTCCGTGGAATCGACGAAAATCATGCTCAATATGCAATGATAACCTATCTTTTAGGAAGTATCTATGAAGATACACATCAATTAGAATTACAAAAAAAATATTATGCACTTTCCGCGACTGCTGATCTAAAGAATGCCAATAAAGACAATGCTTCATTACAGGAATTGGCTGCCGTTTTTTATGAAATGGGCGATGTAGATATGGCGTATAAATTAACGCAATCTGCAATTGAGGATGCGTTGTATTGCAACGTTCAGTTTCGTACTCTTTTAATGTCTGAGGTGTATTCGATTATCAATACTGTCTATCTGGAAAAAGAAGCCAAGAGAAAAACAGAATTACAATTGTATTTGTTGTGCATAAGTTTGTTATCGGTATTTTTAATCATTGCCGTGATTTATGTGTACAAACAAATGAAAAAAGTATCCAGAATTCGTGGAGAGCTTTATGAAACCAGTCAAAAACTGGCAGAACTAAACAAAGATATTACCGAAACAAACAAACAATTGCAGGAGCGAAACTCTCAATTGTCTGAATCTAATCACGTTAAAGAAGAATATATTGCTCATTTTTTTAATTTGTGTTCGGCTTACATCAATAAGTTAGAAAACTACCGTGTTATCTTAAACAAAAAAGCAACCGCGAAACAATTTGATGAGATTTACAAAATGTTGAAGTCAACTACTTTGGTAGACAAGGAATTAGAAGAACTCTACAAGAATTTTGATATTATCTTTCTGAACCTATATCCAACATTTGTAAAAGACTTTAATGATTTGCTTGTTAAAGAGGAACAAATTGTTGTCAAACAAGGAGAATTGCTAAACACAGAACTTCGAATTTTTGCGCTAATCCGACTTGGAATTACCGATAGTGTGAAAATTGCGGCATTTTTGAGATACTCTTTAAGTACCATTTACAACTACCGAACCAGAGCTCGAAATAAGGCGGCAGTTTCCCGAAATGATTTAGAAGAAATGGTCATGAAAATAGGCTTAATAAGCTTAAAAGTGAAATAATTCATTTTAAAATCACTACTTTTTTTGAGGGTTTTATTTTTTTAAATGTTTGAATTTTAGTATTTTACGTTTTTTATTTACTACTTTTTTTCCTTTAAAAATTCAAAGCACACTATAACGTTTTAGCTTTACATTATCGTTAAGGAGTTATTTTAGTGAGTGCTTCCTTAATTATAAAAATAAACTTTACTAAATATTTCTAATTATGTTTAAAAACGTTAAAACAATTTTTGTTTTAATTTTATTGAGTTCGTTCGGTATGAACGCGCAAAATAAAGTTCCGGTTTATCTTGATGATAAAAAGTCAATTAGTGAACGTGTAGAAGATGCACTTTCAAAAATGACTACAGAAGAAAAAATTGCAATGATTCATGCGCAGTCAAAATTTAGTTCACCAGGAGTACCACGTCTGGGAATTCCTGAAAACTGGATGACGGATGGTCCACACGGAATTCGTACTGAAGTTTTATGGGACGAATGGGAGCAGGCAGGATGGACAAATGATTCTTGTATCGCATTTCCGGCATTAACAGCGCTTTCTGCAACATGGAATAAAGAGTTGTCTTTATTGTATGGAAAATCAATAGGAGAAGAAGCACGTTACCGTAATAAAAACGTATTATTAGGTCCTGGAGTTAATATTTACAGATCACCATTAAACGGACGTAATTTTGAATACATGGGAGAAGATCCTTTTTTGGCTGCAAAAATGGTCGTTCCTTATATTAAAGGTGTACAATCAAATGGTGTTGCTGCCTGTGTAAAACACTTTGCTTTAAACAATCAGGAAACAAACCGTAATTCTGTAAACGTAATTGTTGATGATCGTGCTTTGTACGAAATTTATTTGCCTGCGTTCAAAGCTGCCGTTCAGGAAGGTGATGCATGGTCAATTATGGGGTCTTACAATAAATACAAAGGACAGCAATGTTGTCACAACGAATTCTTATTAAACGATATTCTTCGTAAAGAATGGGGATTTAAAGGTGTTGTAGTTTCAGATTGGGGAGGTGTAAACGATACTAAACAAGCTATTTTTAATGGCTTGGATTTAGAATTTGGTTCTTGGACAAACGGATTGACTTGGGGAACCAGCAATGCGTATGATAACTACTATTTGGCAAAACCATATTCTACTATGATTGCTAAAGGTGAAGTAGGAACTAAAGAATTAGATGAAAAAGTACGCAGAGTATTGCGTTTATCTTTTTTAACTACGATGAACAGAAACAGACCTTTTGGATCTTTTGGAACAAAGGAACATGCTGATGCAGGATTAAAAATTGCTCAGGAAGGAATTGTATTGCTTCAAAATAAAAACAATGTGTTGCCAATTGACCTTGCTAAAACTAAAAAAATAGCGGTTATTGGAGAGAACGCAATTAAAATGATGACTGTTGGTGGAGGAAGTTCTTCATTGAAAGCAAGATACGAAATCACGCCACTTGAAGGGTTAAAGAAAAGAATTGGGAATCAGGCAGAAATAGTATATGCTCGTGGATATGTTGGTGATCCAACAAGTAATTACAATGGTGTTGTAGCTAAAGTAAGTTTAGAAGAAAAGCGTTCGCAAGCGGAATTAACAGCTGAAGCTTTGAAAATTGCTAAAGATGCTGATGTTGTTTTGTTTATCGGTGGATTGAACAAAAGTGAACATCAGGATGACGAAGGATTTGATCGTAAAGAATTAGGCTTGCCTTATGGTCAGGATAAATTGATCACTGATTTAGTGAAAGTAAATAAAAACGTTGTTTTTGTAAATATTTCAGGAAACGCTGTAGCAATGCCGTGGGTAAACGAAGTTCCGGGAATTGTACAAGGATGGTTTTTAGGTACAGAAGCTGGAAATGCTTTGGCTAGTGTATTAGTTGGAGATGTTAATCCATCTGGAAAATTAACATTTACTTTCCCTGTAAAATTAGCTGATAATGGAGCACATGCTCTAGGAGAATTTCCTGGTGGAGATGATGTAAAATACAATGAAAGCATTTTTGTTGGATACCGTTGGGCAGACAAGCAAAAAGCAAAACCACTATTTGCTTTCGGTCATGGTTTAAGCTACACTACTTTCGAATACGGAAAAGTGACAGCAGATAAAAAACAATTAGGTTTAGGAGATCAGATTACATTCTCTGTTACCGTTAAAAACACTGGAAAAAGAGAAGGTTCAGAAATTGTTCAGCTTTACATCAGTGATTTAAAATCATCATTACCACGTCCGATCAAAGAATTAAAAGGATTTGAGAAAGTTTCGCTTCAGGCTGGTGAAGAAAAAACAGTAACTTTTACAGTAGATAAAGCTGCTTTAAGCTTTTTTGATGATAAAAAACACGACTGGGTTGCGGAGCCGGGAGCTTTTGAAGCTATCATAGGAGCATCTGCTACCGATATAAAATCAAAAGTGAGTTTCTCACTTAAATAATTTCATTATTTCTAAAATTGGTTGGTTGTAAAGCTGCAATTGTAAAAAGTTGCAGCTTTACTTTTTTAAAATTTGTCTTTAGAAAATTCACCATTAATATATTAATTAAGCGATATGTTTTACCTTATTTTAAATAGCCTCATTAAGATATTAAAGATTTTAATTTAGCCACAGCTTAATTAATTCTAATAGCTTAGTTTCAAGAAATAAAATAGTTCTTGTTTAAAAACAGTATTATGAAAAAAGTTATACTTGGTGCTATTATTTTATTTTTAGCACAAAACCTTTCGGCGCAAAGCCTAAACAAAATGCAGTGGTTTAATGAACCTGAAAAATGGGAGATTAAAAACAATGCATTAATTATGAATGTTACTGCCAATAGCGATTATTGGCGTATTTCGCACTACGGATTTACTGTAGATGATGCTCCATTTTATTACGCAAATTATGGTGGTGAATTTGAGGCAAAAGTAAAATTGACAGGAAATTATATTGCCCGTTTTGATCAAATGGGATTAATGATTCGTGTAGACGAGAAAAATTACATCAAAACCGGAGTTGAATTTGTAGATGGTAAATTCAATATCAGTACTGTGGTTACACACGACAAAAGCGATTGGAGTGTAACTACCTTAGAAAAAGCACCGCCATTTATCTGGATCAAAGCCGTAAGAAGATTAGATGCTATCGAAGTATTTTATTCTTTTGATGACAAAACGTATATCATGACACGCAATGCACCCTTAGAGGATAACAAACCTGTTATGGTGGGTTTGATGGCAGCATCACCTGACGGAAAAGGTTTTGAAGCTAAATTTGAAAACTTTACCGTTAAGCACCTGCCGGACCAGCGCAGAGCAGAATGGCTTAAAAATCACCAATAAATAAATCTAACATTTAACCAAAAACCAAAACAATGAGTTCAGTCACTACCGACATTAAACCAAAAAAACATTATGAAATTTTAGATGGTTTACGTGGAGTTGCCGCAATTTTAGTTGTTGCCTTCCATGTTTTCGAAACGTTTGCCTTAGGAAACCGTTTTGAGCAAATTATCAATCACGGTTATCTTGCCGTTGATTTCTTTTTTCTTTTATCAGGATTCGTTGTAGCCTATGCTTATGATGATCGCTGGGTAAAGATGACCCAATGGGAATTTTACAAACGACGTTTGATTCGTCTGCAACCCATGGTCATTATGGGAATGATCATTGGAGCCGCCTTGTTTTATTTTCAGGCTTCAGATACTGTGTTTCCTCAAATAGCAGGAACTCCCGTATGGAAAGTTATTTTAGTTATGTTAATTGGTTTTACCTTAATTCCTTTGCCTCCATCAGCAGATATTAGAGGTTGGGGAGAAATGCATTCGCTAAATGGTCCTGCATGGTCTTTATTTTTCGAGTACATCGCTAATATTTTATATGCTGTACTATTTCGCAGATTTTCTAATAAAGTCCTTTCAATTTTTGTGTTGGTATTTGCTGTAATGGTCGTTAACTATACCGTTTTTGGTACAAAAGGAGATGTTATTGGCGGATGGTCATTGAACGCGGAACAGTTAAATGTTGGTTTTACCCGTTTGCTATATCCATTCTTTGCCGGTATTTTACTTTCTCGTTTAGGAAAATTAATTCACATAAAAGGCGCATTCTGGGCTTGTAGTATTTTGATAACAATCGTTTTGGCATTGCCTCGTTTTGGAGACGAAAACACGCTTTGGATGAATGGTTTGTACGAATCATTTTGTATTATCTTGATATTCCCGCTTATCGTTGCCATTGGTGCCGGAGGAGAAATAAAAAATGCATTTTCACTTAAAATTTGTAAAATATTAGGCGACATTTCATATCCAATTTATATTACCCATTATCCACTAATTTATTGGTTCACAGCTTGGGTTATCGATAATAAAATAACTATGGAAGATGGCTACTTAGTGGGAATTGGAGTAGTTGTAACCAGTATTGTGATCGCTTACTTGTGCTTAAAATTATATGATGAACCAGTTAGAAACTGGCTTCAAAATAAGTTTCAGAAGAGAGTGGTTGCTTAGAAAAGGGGCTAAGGTTCTAAGTTGCTGAGGTTATTGCAGAAATCATACAGGCTCTTACACTTTGTAAAAACTTAGAACCTTAGCAACTTAGTATCTCAGTACCTAAAAAAGGGAAAGGTTCAAAAGAACCTTTGTCCCTTTGAACCTTTGCAACTCTGAACCTTTATAAAAATTTATTCTAAAATCAATTCAGCTAAAGCTTCTTTACTGAAACCTTTTAGAGCATCAGTTTTTCCTGCTTTAATTTTTGCAACCCAGTTTGGATCAGACAAAAGAGGTCTTCCAACAGCAACAAGATCAAAATCACCTCTGTCGAAACGTCTGTTTAATTCTTCTAAAGAAGTTGGCTGAGAACTTTCTCCTGCAAAAGCACCAAAGAAATCACCTGAAAGTCCAACAGAACCTACTGTAATAGTTGGAGCTCCTGTTACTTTCTTAGCCCATCCTGCAAAGTTTAAATCAGATTCTTCAAATTCAGGTTCCCAAAATCTGCGTTGTGAACAGTGTAAGATATCAACTCCGGCATCAACAAGAGGCGTAAGCCAGGCTTCTAATTCCTGTGGATTTTTTGCCAGTTTATAATTGTAATCAGAAGGTTTGAATTGAGAAAAACGCATAATTACAGCGAAATCATTACCTACTTGTTTTCTGATTTCCTTAACCACTTCAATAGCAAAACGATTACGTTCCGGAAGTGTTTTACCACCATAAATATCAGTACGTAAGTTTGTTTCAGCTCTAAAGAACTGGTCGATCAAATAACCGTGAGCACCGTGAATTTCGATAGTATCAAAACCTAATCTTTTAGCATCAGCTGCTGCTTTTCCAAAAGCAAGTATAGTGTCTTCAATGTCTTTTTCAGACATCGTATTTCCGTTATTAAAGTCTGGTCGGTTTAATCCTGACGGACCTTCAAAAGGAACAGGAGGAACCCATCCTGAATGATGATTGTCCATAATTCCCATGTGCCAGATTTGTGGTCCCATCTGACCTCCGGCTGTATGTACTTCATCGATCACTTTTTTCCATCCTTTTAACGCTTCGTCTCCATGAAAATGAGGAACGTTAGCGTCATTTGATGATGAAAGTCTGTCGATTACAGTTCCTTCAGATAATATTAGACCAACTTCGCCTTCAGCTCTTTTTTGGTAGTAAGAAGCTACTGCATCAGTTGGAACTCCGTTTGGAGAAAATGAGCGCGTCATAGGCGCCATTACGATTCTATTTTTAAGATTTAACGTTTTTAAGTTAAATGGCGAAAACAGGTTGTTTGTACTCATAGTAATTTACAAATTAGATTGAATTAATTTACTGAGTGCTTCAAAGGCACCTTCGTTGCGTTTATAGTAAGTCCATTGTCCAACGCGTTTGGATTCTACAAATCCGGCACGTTGTAAAAGAGACAGGTATTCAGAAACTGTTGATTGCGTTAGTCCGGCTTTGGCTTGAATTTGTCCCACACAAACACCGTGTTCAAATCCGCCGTACTGAAGTTGATCCGGAAAATTTATTTCGGGTTCTTTTAACCATTCCAACATCTGTAATCGAGACTTGTTGGAGAGTGCTTTAAAAATTTCTACATTTTCCATGGAGCAAAGATATCGACTTTTCCCGATATACCAATTAAGTAATTAAATTTTACCAAAAAATTAAGACTAGGGAAGAGAAAAGTAGCAGGATTGCAGACATATTTTCTAAGAAGTATTTATATTTGCTTTTCATTGAATCAAAAGCTATGAAGTTTTTTTAAGATAAAATTTAAGATAAAATTCAAGATATAAAACCCCCAAATTAATACAATTGATTATGAAAAAAACACTACTTATTTTAGCCTTCTTATGTTGTATAATAACAAGTTCAAATGCTCAGGTTGTGGGTACAGATGTTGGTGATATTGCACCGGAAATTGACCTGCCGGATACCAAAGGAGTAAATCAGGTATTATCTTCTTTGAGAGGAGATTATGTATTGGTTGATTTTTGGGCTTCATGGTGTGGACCTTGCATTAAAGAACAACCGCAATTGATAAAGCTACACAATACGTATGCCGGCAAGTTTTCTATTTTCAGTATTTCTATGGATACTAAAAAGCCACTTTGGTTAGCAGCGATTGCCAAACAAAAACTGCCTTGGATTCAGGTAAGTGACTTAAAATACTGGAAATCTCCGGTTGTTGCAGACTATATGCTGCAATCTGTACCATTGAATTTCTTAATAGACAAAAACGGAATTATAGTAGCAAAAAACATTCACGGAAATGCTTTGGATGAAAAACTTAAAAGCTTGTTGGCGCCACAATAAACAATTTCATTTTAAGCATGAAATAACAGTATAAAAAAAGTCCAATTCATAAGAATTGGACTTTTTTGTTGATCTACTCTCAATCATTTTTGTTTGGGTAAAACTATTTAGCAATAATTAGTTTACTATTTTCTTTACGCCTCCGTAACTCGTTTTCAACATTTCTCTGATCTGAAACTGCGTTTTATTTCTGGTTACATTTTTCCATTCTTTAAAATCATAAAGATGAATTTTATCCGCGTAAGGATTCGTAACAAAGAACAGTCTGGAAATCGAAAACTTATATTGTTTTATTTCATTAGAAATTTGACGATTCGGCACTATAATTAAAATTGTTTCCCACTTCAGAAAATCTTTCGGTACATCATTTCGTTCGGTTAGACCAAGCGACTCAAAAAAAGCAACTATTTTCTGATCATTAAGTTTGTCAATCTGCTGATCAACGCTTTTTAGGGTGCTATGAAGTCTTGTCTCATTTTTGATAACAGTCATGGCACAAAATTGTTTTGATTGATTTACTAGTATAAAATTACATCAAATGATAAAAACTTTCCTGCACTATAGCCATTAGAATGATTCTAAATTTTTAAAACCAAATTTCAGGCTATTCTAATGAAAACAAATACATCATAATTTGATAAAATACTATTATTTTAATCGGTTTAAAAACAATATTTTTATCGCTATTTGCAAACCAAGTTTTATTAACCATATTATTTATGAAAACTATTTCTCCCAAAGGAATCCTTTTTTACGTTATTTTTTTGTTGTCTTGTTCTTTATTCGCTCAAAACAAATTGGAGCGGGAATTGACTTTAATCGATAAAGACTGGCGTTTTTCATTTGGGCATTTGTATGATACTGATAAAGATTTTGGGCATGCAACAGGCTATTTCTCTTATTTGACTAAAACAGGTTTCGGAGACGGACCAGCGGCAGCAGGATTCGATGATCGCGCCTGGAGAAAACTAGATCTACCTCATGATTGGGCAGTGGAGCAATCTTTTAGTGAGAAAGCAAGTTTTAGTCACGGATTTAAAACTGCGGGCAAAAATTATCCGGACAAAAGTATTGGCTGGTACCGAAAAAAAATTAATATTTCGGAGACAGATAAAGGACGTATTATTTCATTAAAATTTGATGGTGTTTTTAGAAATTCGAAAGTGTTTTTTAACGGATTTTTTCTTGGAACAGAAGAAAGTGGTTATAATGGATTTGAATACGATGTTACGGCTTATGTAAATTACGGTGGCGAAAATACCATTGTAGTACGCGCAGATGCTTCTATGGAAGAAGGCTGGTATTATGAAGGAGCTGGAATTTACAGACATGTATATCTGCAAAAAACAAATCCAATTCGAATTGCTGAAAATGGTACGTACGTTACTTCTCTAGTTCAAAATAATCTAGCGGAGGTTACGGCTCAGGTTACTGTTGAAAATAAAGGAAATTACAAAGGTGAGATCGAAATTATTCAAAGTATTCTGCATGCAACAGGAAAACAAATCGAAACGGTTTCTGAAAAGACAGCAGCTCCTGGCTTTTATAAAACAATACAGCATACTACAAAACTAAACGTGAATAAGCCTCAGTTATGGGATCTGGATTCGCCTTATTTATACCGTTTAGTAACGCAAATAAAACAAGACGGAAAAATAATTGACCACTACGAAACGCCATTCGGAATTAGAACCATTCGTTTTGATGCTGAAACTGGTTTTTTCCTTAACGGAAAATCAGTAAAACTAAAAGGGACTAACAATCATCAGGATCATGCAGGTATTGGAACAGCTTTGCCGGATGCCTTACAGTATTTCAGAATTAATAAACTGAAAGAGATGGGTTCTAATGCGTATCGTTGTTCGCATCATCCACCAACTCCGGAATTGCTTAAAGCTTGTGATGAGTTGGGAATGCTAGTCATTGATGAAACCCGATTGATGGGAATTAACGATTATCATTTGAATGATTTAAAGCGAATGATGGAACGCGATCGCAATCATCCGAGTATTTTTTGCTGGTCTGTTGGTAATGAAGAATGGAATATTGAAGGAAATATAACAGGTGAGCGCATTACGAATGTTATGCAGGAATTTGCCAAAAGTATAGACAATACAAGACCTGTAACGGTTGGTATTAGCAGCGGATTTAAAAGCGGAATATCTTCTGTAGTGGAAATAATGGGTTATAATTATTTGGGTAACGGAGATATAGACGCCCACAGAAATGAGTTTAGACAACAACCCGGAATGGGAACAGAAGAAGGTTCTACGTTTGCAACCCGAGGAATTTATTTTACAGACGATGCCAAACATTATCAGAGTGCTTATGATAAAAAACCACGTCCTAGTTTTTACAGTATCGAAGAAGGATGGAAGTTTTATGCAGAACGTCCTTATTTAGCAGGAATGTTTATCTGGACAGGTTTTGATTATCGTGGAGAACCAACGCCTTATGGCTGGCCATCTGTTACGTCGTATTTTGGAATGATGGATGTTTGCGGTTTCCCAAAAGACAATGTATTTTATCTTAAATCATGGTGGGGAACTGAACCTGTTTTACATCTTTTGCCACATTGGAATTGGAACAAAGAAGGTAAAGAAATTGATGTATGGGCTTATTCTAACTGTGATGAAGTAGAGCTTTTTCTAAATAAGAAAAGTTTAGGGAAGCAGAAAATGGAACAAAACGGACATTTAGAATGGAAGGTGCCGTATGCTGAGGGAACCTTAGAAGCTGTTGGTTATAAAAACGGAAAAAAGATACTGACTGACGTAAAAAAAACAACAGGAGCTCAGGAAAATATAAAACTTACGGTAGATAAAGAAAATCAGCCCAATGCTGATGTAAGTGTTATTACGGTTGAAGTTACCGATAAAAAAGGGCAACATGTACCGACAGCGAATAACGAAATTACATTTAGTATTCAGGGTGGAAAAATTCTAGGAGTAGGAAATGGAGATCCTAAATCATTAGAAAAAGATATATTTCTGGATGAAGTAACGGTAATGCCTCTTGCTAATTTTCAGGAACAAAGAAGCAGTGTTGCTACAGAAAATGTAGCTGTAAATGCTGACGAAAACTGGAAAGAAGCGTTTAAAGACAGGGATTATAAAAATCAGGCAGAATCGTATGCATACCGCGGTAATTTTGAGTTAAAGAACAATTTAAGTAGCAATATAGTAAGCTTTTTTTATAAAAAAATTGGTTTAGAGACGGTGATTTTTGTAAACGGAAACAAAGTAGCGGCAAGTGCAGAGGATCCTCAAAAATATGTTCTGAATTCTTCTATTTTAAAACAAGGTAAAAACACCATTCACATTGCGGCTAAACCACTTCAAAAGGTAAAAGACTGGGATGTTATGAATACAGATCCGGGAGTTGTTCAAGTCATAACACCATCAGAACCTTGGAAAAGAAAATTGTTTAATGGTTATGCACAAATAATAGTTCAAAAAGACGGAACTCAGAGTGAGGTTGTTTTATCGGCTACAGCCAAAGGATTAAAAGCAGGAAGTGTTGTGTTGTCTAAAAAGTAATTCCTCTTTGTTTTTGTATGTTTGATTTTCATAACTTTGCATTATGAAAGAGCAGGAATGTAACCAAACAGCAGAAGTTGGAGTAAGCGATTTAAAACTGAAAGGTTTTAAAGTATATGAGATAAATGGTGAGGGAAGTAAAATTCCGACTTACAATCGTCGGGATTTTTATAAAATTTGTATCAATACCAGTAAAAGTCTTGTTCAGTATGCAGATAGAGGAATAGAAATTGACGGAACTGTTTTGTTTTTCGGAAATCCGCATATTCCATATTCGTGGGAAACACTTTCGAAAGAATACGAAGGATATGCTTGTGTTTTTACGGAAGAATTTCTAAAGACAAGTGATCGTTCTGAAAGTCTTGCCGAATCGCCTTTGTTTAAAATTGGTGGAACACCGCTTTTTTCGTTAAGTGCTGAACAAAAAGTATTTATAGATGCTATGTTTCAGAGAATGATCAAAGAACAGGAAACCGATTATGTTTTTAAAGACGATTTGATTCGGAATTATGTAAATTTAATGCTGCATGAAGCAATGAAAATGCAGCCGGCAGAACATTTTTTCAAGCATAAAAATGCTTCTTCCAGAATAACGTCTTTGTTTTTGGAACTTCTGGAAAGACAGTTTCCTATTGAGACAAAGAACGAGCCTTTGGCTTTAAAAACACCTCAGGACTATGCGCAGAGCCTTTCTGTGCACGTAAATCATTTAAATCGTTCGGTTAAAGAAGTTACCGGAAAACCGACAACGGCTCACATTACAGAACGGGTTATCAGCGAAGCAAAAGCTTTGTTGCAGCACACCGATTGGAGTATTGCAGATATCGGGTACTCACTCGGATTTGAATATCCAAGCTATTTTAATAACTATTTTAAGAGACTTACTGGAACGATTCCAAAATCGTTGCGAACCTAAAATGTTTCAAATTCATAATTTTTTGTTTGAATATCATTATTTGTGTTACACATTGTCATAGTAATTTTGCACTACTAATCTGTAAAACGAATCTTATGTCAACATTTAATGCTACTATTATAGAAGAAGGTAAGGTTACCAGTCCATATATGACAGGAGATGTGTCGTATAAAAAACAAACCAGCAATATTCATCCCGAAAATACAGTTATAAAAGAAGTCTCTTTTGAAGCAGGCTCACGATGTAATTGGCACACAAATCCGAGTTTACACTTGCTTATAGCAACAAATGGTATTGGTTACTTTCAGGAAAAGGGAAGCAGCATGCGATTGCTTCATAAAGATGAAGTCGTTACGATTTTACCGGGAGTTGAACATTGGTATGGTGCGACACCTTTTAGTTCATTCTCTTACATTGCTATTATTACTGAAATTGACAAAGGTTCAGGTGTATGGAAAGAAAGTGTGACTGATGAAGAATATTATGCATTCGGGAAATAGATTTTTCTTAAGATTATTAGATTTTTAGATTGTTGGATCTTTAGATTATTAGATTTTTGGATTTTTTGTAATGCCAATCTCTTACTTATAAGTTTAGATAAACCTGAAACCTGAAACAAAAACATTAAACATAAAAACTTAAAAAATATGGAGACAAAAGACGTAAAAGCTTTTGGTACAGAAGCTGCCGAAGCATTATTAAAACCTTTAGATATTAAGCGTAGAGAAGTATTGGCTCATGATGTAGAAATTGAAATTTTATATTGTGGAATTTGCCATTCCGACCTACATTCGGCTAGAAACGAATGGCACGGAACTATGTATCCAATCGTTCCAGGACATGAAATCGTAGGAAGAATTACAAAAGTAGGAGATCATGTTAAGCATTTCAAAGTTGGTGATCTGGCAGGAGTAGGCTGTATGGTAGATTCTTGTAGAGAATGCGAACATTGCAAAGAAGGGTTAGAGCAATTTTGTGAGCCTGGAAATACACTAACATTTAACTCTATCGATGCACACTTAGGTGGACAGACTTTTGGAGGATATTCAGAGAGTATTGTAGTCGATGAAAATTATGTATTGCACATATCAGATAAATTAGATCTTGCCGGAGTTGCACCTTTGCTATGTGCGGGTATTACAACTTATTCTCCATTAAAACACTGGAAAGTAGGTCCTGGACAAAAAGTAGGTATTGTTGGTATTGGTGGTTTAGGACACATGGGAATTAAATTAGCGAAAGCAATGGGAGCACATGTTGTTGTATTTACGACTTCATTGTCTAAAACCGAAGATGCTAAACGTTTAGGAGCTGATGAAGTAGTACTTTCTACAGATGAGGATCAAATGGCGAAGCATGCTAAATCATTGAATTTTATTTTAGACTGTGTATCAGCAGAACATAATATTGATGCTTATCTAAATTTACTTAAAGTAGACGGAACACTAACATTAGTTGGAGCTCCTATGGAACCGCTTCCTGTAACATCGTTTAGTCTTTTAATGGGAAGAAGAAGTTTTGCAGGTTCTAATATTGGAGGAATTGCTGAAACTCAGGAAATGTTAGATTTTTGTGCAGAACACAATATTACAGCAGATATTGAAATTATAGGTGTTAACGATGTAAATGATGCTTACGAACGTTTATTAAAAGGTGATATCAAATACCGATTTGTAATTGATATGGCATCTTTAAAACAATAGCAGGAATTAAAGATCATCTCAAAGTTGATAAAAATATAAAACCCCCTAAGCAATTCAACTCTTAGGGGGTTTCCTCAAAAAAATACCAGTACCAATTTATTTTTTGTCCAGGTTCTGTTTCAACAATTTGGCATGTTCTAAATGTGCGGTCAAACCTGCAATACTATTAGTAGCCCAAAGCTTAATATCTGCATCAGTTGCATCTTCAGCAGCTTTTCTAAGTTTTTCAATTGCTTTTTCATGTCCGCTTACCATCATATCAGCAAATTTTTTGTCAAAATCAGCACCTGATTTTTCATTTAATTTTTTGTATTCTTCCTGTCCTTCTTCTGTTAGAGAAGTTGGTAGCGTAAAGTTTTTGGTTTTAGCCAGAGCACTTACTTCTGAAGCTGCTTTAGTATGCTCATCAACAAGCATTTTACCAAATTTTTTCACTTCAGCGTTTGTACCTTTAGTTTGTGCTAATTTTCCAATTTCTATTTCAGCAAGGTTAATTTCAGCTTGATCTACTAAAAATTCAGAATCATCTTCTTTATCGGCAATAGTATCAAATTTTGCTTCGTTAATATCTTCAGCGACTTCTTTTGGATCTTCTTGTTTTGTTTCATTTTTACAAGAATTCAAAAATATAATAATTAGTCCTGCTCCTAAAATAACTTTACCTGCTAGTAGTAACTTTTTCATGATTTTTTGGTTTAAATGTTATGATGTAAAATTATTCAGAACCTATCAGAATTGGTTTACAGTATTTTTAAATAATGTTACAGGATTCAAATATGTTGCTTTTTTTGCTTTTTGCAAACGCGTACAAATACGGGTTTTGTGAAATCAATTTATAATTGCTTTTTTCCTTGCAGGTTAAATATCACATCCCAAAAATCTTCACCGTTTTTTGTGTCGCCATACTTGGTATACCATTCTTCTTTAAAGACTTCCCATTCAGTTTCAGTATATCCTTTGCTTTTATCAGTTTTAAAACAGGAGCTGTCTTCTTCTTTTGGCGAAATAATAGGTTCCTTAAAAGCAGGTAAAGTATCTAACGAAGAGGAATCGGTATTGCTTTCCTTATCTTCATTAAAATCTTCTTTTTGTCCTTCATTTTTTGCATTTTCGTATGCTGTTTTAGTTTGGCTTGTGCCATAATACAATGCTATCAAGCATAACAATAGAAATATCTTTTTCATTTTTCTTTTTACTTGTTAAAAATATTATCCCAAAAAAAGTTTCTGCCGTTTTTTTGTTCTTCATCTTTTCTATGCCATTCTTCTTCAAAAATCTCCCATTCTTTTTTAGTGTAATGTTTGCCTTTATAACTTTTATAATAAGCGTTGTCTTCTGCTTTCTTTTGTTTTAAAACTTTTAGATATTCATAAATAGGTACTTTAGGTTTCGCGCTTCTGGTAGGATAAGAAGTTATGAATAATGTCTCTCCTGTTATACCGTCTATTAAAAAATATTCCCATTTAGCATCAGGATATTCTTTAGATCGCAGATAAACTTCATAAATAGGTTTGCCTATCTCTTGATCTACATGTCTGCTAACAATACTTTTTTGTGTTCTGTCTTCTAAATCAGCACCATTCTCATTTTTGATTTTTTCAATGAGTTGTGGTAATGTAAAAAGATAAGGTTTGTCATTATTAACTTCATTAATAAGTAGACCGGTTTCATCGTACGTTTTAGTTATTCCTATCGAAAATTGATAAAACTGCGTAAGGAAAATGCGCATAAGGCTTGTTTTTTTATCATAGACAGCTGTTTTTTTATATGTGTTTAGTATTGAGCTTCTTTCTACCTGTATTTTATCGTCATAGTATGATAGACTTAAACGTTCATTATCCTTTTTTAGAAATTTTTCATCTTCAGTTTGTGACCAGGCAGGGTCTGTTTCCCAGTCTTTGTATAGTTCAATGTTGAAATATTGCATTTTGTCTTTTTTGATTTGGTTTGTAGTTTTTTCAGTTACCGTTGTTGTTTGACTAATGCAATTACAGGTAGCCAGAATATAGAACAGCAATAGTGACTTTTTCATTTTATTACGTAATACTAGGATTTACAATTTTCCATTGGTAATACCATAAAGAGTAAGTGCTTTTATTATAAGCCATGATGTTAGTTGTAGCGTGATCTGGATTACCTGTTTGTTGAAAATCAGTCTTAACTCCGCATGGAAATGTATATTTATATCCAGACTCAGTTAGTATTGCATGATCACGATGTGTGTGATAAAGTCCTAAGCCATGCATTGTTTCGTGATTTAAAGTATAATTATCACTTTTTGCTGTGGTAAATAAAACAGCATTGAATATTCCTATTTCTTGAGTTACTCCTTCAAAAGTTGGCTCGTTTGAAGGGATTCCAAATTTAAAAATAGTAAAATGGAAAGAGTAAAGTAGATCATAAGTAGTACCGTTCTGATCTTGTAAATCAAAAAAAAGATCCTTACAATCTGTAAATAGACTTTTTCTCAATAGACCGTTGCTATCCAAAGCTTTGATGAAGTCACCGTCTACATGACAGCCGCCAGGCATAAAATCAGGTTCAGCTGTTAAATCTAATTTTAAGGTTTCAATATTGGGTATACTAAGTGTTTGATAGAGCGTATTATATAGATTTATTTCTTCTAACGTAGTAAATGCCCCCTTATCTACACATCCTGGATTAGCTATCTCTGTCTTGACTTTTATCAAAGCGATATCTAATTCCTGGCGGATGTCATCATTGTTTTTAAGTATTTTTAATCTTCCAGCCAGTTTTTTATCTTGAACATTCGACAGCGTTGCAGCACTTGAAGAACTGGTAATAGGTTTAGGATACGCATATATATCAATATATTCATCTTGATTTAAGTCCTTTAAGCAGGTAACAGTGATGCTAATTTTTTTATCTACTAATCCTTTTGTTTTATTTTTTTCAGACAAAACGTCTGTATCGATCTTTAATAAAGTTTTGTCATATTCAAATTCCAACTTCTCTAAGTCTTCTTCGATATCGATAAGTAATCTTAATGTTGCGTAGTAAGGAGGTTTTACCAAGCGGCCTGGATTTAAAGATTGTACAAATTCCTCAGAAAACAGGGTTAAATACGGTACAAAATATTCTGCAGGCGAAGATGTTGCTCCAGCTACTGGTTTACGTGCAATAGGTATAGTCTCGTATTCTAATTTAAACTTTTCAAAAGCTTCTGCTTGGGTTAGGTCAGCTATGCCGTTTTTATAGCCGCTTTCAATAATGCTTTCATAATCGGATTCCATGCTTAAACCATTGTCTTTTTCGCGAAGCCAGTCAAAACCAAATTCTCCTCTCCAAAATTTATTAGGTCTAAAATGAACAACAGCAAGTTCGATGGCTTGAGTAGGAGCGGCATTTATTGTTGCAGGTGAGTTGGTAAAGCCGTTACCGCTGCCGCTATTTATTTTAGCGGTACCTTTGCTATTGATAATTGCTTCTTCATCGGAGTGAACTACTACCTTTTTTTTACCATGTGTTTTAACAACTTTTGCTTCGATATCAATCGTGTCATTACTATTTATTAAAACTTTACCACTGCATAGATTCATAAAACCCTTTATGACTTGCTTCATTTCTTTGCTGGTAACATAAATTTTATTCAGCGCATTAAGAACATAATCATTAGTGGTTATTTTAGTGCTGTCTGACGCATTAATAATCAGATTTTTAACATCAATATGCAGTGTGTCTGCTCTTAGTGTAATATTATGGTTGCCATCTAATTCGATTTTGTTGTTAGAAGCATCCTGAAGTAATACGCTTCCGGCGCTATCATTCATTGCCAATTGATTACCACTTCGGGTAGCTAGTACTTTCAGATCATTATTAGGTGTGCTGAAACCACTTTTTTGTTTCGTATTGGTCATAATTCCAGCAACAAAAGGAAGTTCCGCATTGTTTCCCTGAAATTCTACCAAAATGGTATCGCCAATTTCCGGTATTAGATGAGAACCTTTACTAGTACCGCCATAATTTTGTAGCAGTGGAATATAAGGTGTTGTTTTGTTTTTAGGTTCCTGCCACGGCATTTGTACCTGCACCGCGCTCAGTCCGTCTGGATCAGCATTAGCTATAACTATTCCGGTCTGACTAATACAATAGGGCAGTAAATCAGGATTGGTTTGCGGGGAAAATACGGAACCATTTAAGTTTACCGCTGTAAAATCATTTTCGTAACAACCTTCGTCTTCGCAGAAATGTTTAACGCTCGTTACGCAATATGAACTTTCGAGTTGTGCATCGACACCAGTTATGCGAACTGTATTGCCCAGTGTAATTCCCGCCACTTCACTTTTTACAGTTACCTGCATTAGTTTACCTAAAACAGATCGCATTTTGTTCTTGGAGTATTCTTCCAAAGCCGTTTTTCCGCTTCCGCCGGCAGAATTCTGATTCCGTTGTTGCTGTGCGGTCTGATTGAAAACAGTATTAGATTTGTTTAAAAAATTCTGCTGAAAACCATCACATTCGTTACGATAGTTTATAGTTTGATCTGTTGAATAATTTCCTGAACGATTGTCGTTTTCTATAACATCGAACTGAGCCGGTAATACTTTCATTTCATAACTAAATTCCTGCATATTGGCGCCGTATACTAATTTAGGTTCTCCTCCCGAAGTTCCCGGAGCGCCAAAAACCATAACACGGCCATTGTCATAAAAATAATGTCCGTATCGTTTCGCAATACGGTTTAAGAAATCAAAAGTACTTTCGTTATATTGGACTGTGTAAGGCAGGATGTTTTTGTAAAACGGAAAAATATTCATATCAATATCATAACCCGCCTTGACTTCGGTTACGATATCGTGTAGCGATTTTTGCGTAAAAGAATTACATTTTTGGCCATCATCTAAAAGAATAGAACGGCTATGCCCGGAAATAAATAATGTTTCTTCAAGATCGTTAAAACGGGATTTTTGTGTTTTGATTTTTGTTACAATGCCTGAAAAGTGCAATACATAATCATTGCGATTAGAGATAATCATCAAATCATCTAATCCCTCAATTGGTTTGATCTCGATTGTTACTTTTTCGCCATACAAGCGCTGCGAGACAGGCATGACGCTTTTAAATTCAGACACAAGTAAATCTTGTCTTATTTCTACCGAGAAGGTATTATGGGAGTGAATTTCCTGATTGATTTTTAAATTGCTGAAATTGTCAATTGTAATATCACCAATTGTAATGGTGGTACTAGTCTGTAATGCCATGTTAAGTAAGTATATTTTTGTGTTCTTCTAATTGTTTTGTAAACAAGATAATTTCTTCTTTTTTCTTGTTTAGAGTGATTCAGGGATAGTTTTTAGACAATATTTTATCTCTTTATATGGAATTTATAATTTAAAATAAGAGATATTTTGCTAAATCTGATAAGCGTATTGGAGATAATTTTTATGATATCTTCATCATATTTTTCTAATATAAATAGTCTTAATGTACTCATATATATAGTATTGTTTAAAGTTTTGTTGCAAACATAATATTCAAACTTTAAGTCAATTGCTGAGTGGTATTCAAAAAGAGAAAAGAAATATTGCTTAATTAATTCTCTAAATTAAGAAAAATATTTGTAGTTTTGGGTATAGATCTTATTATTTAACAAAAAATGTATAGAAATGCTGTGTAGGATATTTTTAGATAAAAACAATGTCTTTTAAGTGGAGAAGAGAAGATTAAAATCAAATGCTTGTCATATAGATAATTATGAAAGCTTCTAAAATAATTATGTAACAGATTTTTTATACGTTTTTTGCAATTTTGAGTAGAACATAAATCACTAATCTTTAAAAAAAATTATTATGCCTGATTCAAGAATTAAAAATGAAGAACAGTATAATGCCCTTATAGAAAAAGGGTACAGTAAAGAAAAATCAGCAAGAATTGCTAACTCACCCGAGGCTGCTGAAAAAGGCGGCAGAGCAAAACCTTATGAAGAGTGGAGCAAAGAGGAACTGTATCAACAGGCCAGAAAAGTAGGCATTCAGGGACGTTCTTATATGTCTAAAAAAGGCCTTATAAAATCACTACGTACTAATTAAAATTAGATTTAGAAAAATAAACTTCTCCACAAAATTATGAATATCAAAACCACCCAGGAAAAACTAATGGAGCAGTTGATACAAACGCCTCAATTAGTTTTAGAAAAATTAGATTTAATTTATGTAAATGATCATAAACTTACGATACACCGACTTCGAGAAGGTGAAAATTTTATCTATAAAAAAAATGGCAGGAGCATTACACGAAAAAGTGAATTAAAACGCTTTAACAGTTTAGTGCTTCCGCCGGCCTGGGAGAACGTTAGAATTACAGATTTAACCAATGGACATCTGCAAGCCATTGGAACTGATGTTAAAAATAGAAAACAGTATCGATACCATCCTAAATGGAATCTGATTCGAAATCAGACTAAGTTTTATAAAATTGCCGAATTTGGTAAATACCTTCCTAAAATTAGAGCACAGGTGGATCATGATTTAGAACAAAAAGAATGGTCTAAAAATAAAGTTATTGCACTTGTTATTAGATTAATGGAAGAAACACATATTCGAATTGGTAATGAAAAATATGCCAAAGACAATAAGTCATACGGACTTTCGACCTTACGAAAACGACACATCAACATCAATAAAAATTCGCTACGTTTTGAATTCGTTGGTAAGAAAGGAAAACAACATACCATAACAACAAGAAACAAACAACTTATAAAACTGGTGAGCCGATGCGAGGAAATTCCGGGTTGGGAAGTTTTTAAATATTATGATGAAAATGGAGAGCGTAGAGTACTTGACAGCAATATGGTGAATGAATATCTTCATGAAATTTCAGGAAAATATTTTAGCGCTAAAGATTTTAGAACCTGGGCAGCTTCTTTAATATTTTTTGAGACCTTAATGTCTATCGGAACCACGACAGAAGAAAAAGAAATTAAAAAAAATATTCTGGATGCTTTCGAGACAACAGCAGAAGCTTTGGGGAACACTAAAAATGTTTGTAAAAATTACTATGTACATCCGATAATTGTAGCTAGTTATGAAGATGGTTCCATCGAAAAACACTTCGAGAGGGCTAAAAAATGTAGAAGTAATCAAAAATACTTTTCGCATTCAGAGATTGCATTTTCAGAACTAATAGGAAATTTTCAGCCTGAATTTGAGATCTAAAACCGATTGAGATAAAATTTAAACCTTTTGAGTTAATGGCTTTTTATCTAAAATAGCAACTTTGAAGTATTGAAAAGGAATTCAAGATTAGGGGAAACTAAACGGCACATTATCGTATGATATATGTGTCGTTTTAATTTTTAAGAAATTATATTATATTTATTATGGGAACAAAAAGTGGTGTTTATCAAGATGTTTATATCAGAAGAGGAGATGAAATGGTAAGCCTGAAAAATGATGTAAAAGACTTTTGTGAAAAATACATCAAACCGGTTCATCCGGAAAATTGGGATTGGTCAGTACGAGATTTTGAAGATTCTGATAATGATCCTACAATAGAGGAGGCAAGAGCTATTGGTGCAGTCGTATACCGAGATTTAAACGAAAATAAAGATACAGATGTCGATCTTTCGACTATGAATAATGTTGAAGCTATTAAGGCTTATTTTAATCCAAATAGTAAAAACGAACGTTTTAATATGGAGGAGTTTGCCTTCGCCTTAAAAGTTGAATTGGAACACGGAAAAGTAAAAGATGTAAATGTAACCAACAATCATCCGTTTTTAACTGCAATGATTGCATTAGCGCACATGACCGAAAGCTTAACGTATTACAAAAGACTTGCTGTCATGGAAGCACAGGGAGAAATTTACGAAATCATGCGTAAAATCGAAAAATCAGATACTGGAAAAGAGGAATTGTATAAAGAATTAGGCAAAGCCGAAAAAGAACTAAACGAAGCCAGAGCAGGACTTGCTGAGCGTTTAGAAAGAATGGATGATATTCCGCCTTTAGAAAAAATTGGAGATTAAATTATCCCGAATTTCTAATAAAAAGAGCCGTTATTTTAGTAAATAACGGCTCTTTTTGTGTATAATAAACTTTATAGTTTTAAAGGATCATTTTCAGGATAATCTTCTCCGGAATCTTCTTCTTCAATTTCATCCTCTTCAAGATCGTCTTCTAAATCATCATCATCTGGATCTAAATCTTGTAAATCCTCGTCAGTTTCGGTAAATTCTTCATTGTCAGACGGATTGTAGATTTCATCGTTTAAATGAGCTTCGTCAGACGGATTATCAAATTCGTCGTTTCTATTGTTTTCATCTTCTTCAAATTCGCCCGGAGCAATAAAATGATGTTCTAAATCATCAAAATCTTCCTCTTTATTAATTCTTTCCTGATCCGGAATTGCTTTGTTAGGATTGTAACCATTTGTAGTTATAAATTTATTTTTGGTTTTCCCCAACGGGCGAAACTTTTGTATTCCTCTTGTTTGAATTGTAGTATACATGATATATAAGTTTTGTGGTTTCTGATACTCAAAGCTAAGCAGGGAACAATCTTTTTTGTTTACATAATTTTTATTGCTAATTCTATGATTAACATGTGCTTATGTTGTAATGAATGCGATAAAACGTATAACATATTCCTTTAGATCAAAAGTAATTTTACAACTATTAACAACAAACAAATTATACATCATGGAAACTAAAAGTAAAAAACAAACCGCGCCAAAAAAAACAGTGGCAAAAAAGACAGAAACAAAACAAACTGCTAAAAAAGGAGTTACAAAAGCAAAATCAAATGCTGCTTCCGGATTAACAGATCTTTTTGAAGATGGATTAAAAGATATTTATTGGGCAGAAAAAGCATTGGTCAAAGCACTTCCGTTAATGGCTAAAAATGCAACATCACCAGAACTTGTAGATGCAATAACGAATCACTTAACAGAAACCGAAGAACACATTACAAGATTAGAACAGGTTTTTGAAAGTATTGGAGTAAAAGCAAGCGCTAAAAAATGTGATGCGATGGAAGGTTTGATTGAAGAAGGTAAAAGCATCCTCGAAGAAACAGAATTGGGTGTTGTTCGTGATGCGGGAATTATTGCTGCAAGTCAAAAAATAGAGCATTACGAAATTGCAACTTACGGTACATTAAGACAATTTGCAGAAACACTTGGTTTTACAGAAGCCGTTGCTTTATTAGAGTTAACGCTTGATGAAGAAAAAGATGCAGATAAAAAACTAACAGACGTTGCTGTTAGTGCAATAAATGTAGAAGCTGCAGAAGAAGATGAAAACTAGTAATCAAAAAATAAACAATAAAAGTGTGGCTTAATAGCGGCACTTTTTTGTTTTTATAAGTAATTAAAAAAAGTTAACTCTAAATAAAAATGCTATGCCAGAAGGTCCTTCAATAGTAATACTTAAAGAAGAAACGCAGCAATTTTCAGGACAAAAAGTAATTGGTGTTTCTGGAAATAGTGCTATCGATATACAAAGAGCGAAGGAGAAAGAGATTAAATCTTTTAAAACCTGGGGCAAGCATTTTTTGATTTGTTTTGATGATTTTACAATCAAAATTCATTTGTTGATGTTTGGAACCTATCGGATTAATGAAAGAAAAGATGGTGAACCCAGATTACGTCTGATTTTTCAAAATGGAGAAATTAATTTTTATACCTGTTCTGTAAAAATTCTGGAAGGTGATATTGATTCGCATTATGACTGGAGAGAAGATGTAATGAATAAAAAATGGGATGCAGAAAAAGCAAAAAAAAGTCTCGAAAAAATTCCAAAGCAAATGATTTGTGATGTTGTATTGGATCAGAATATATTTTCAGGGGTTGGCAATATTATTAAAAATGAAATTTTGTACCGATGTTACGTCCATCCCGAATCACTAGTTGGAAAAATACCACCACTTAAAATAGAAGAAATAATAGATGAATGTTCGATCTACAGCTTTGAATTTCTGAAATGGAAAAAGAAATCGGAATTAAAAAAGCATTGGCTGGCCCACACGAGAAAAATTTGCTTACGATGTGATTTGCCAATTATTAAAAAACAAACAGGCGTAAAAAAGCGCAGAAGTTTTTTCTGTACCAACTGTCAAAATATTTATCAATGAAAAAGAATGTTTTAATAGGGTGTTCCAGTTACAATAATCGTTTTTGGAAAGGTATTTTTTATCCTGAAAATCTACCCGCTTCTAAATGGTTTGATTATTATTGCAAGCACTTCGATACCTACGAAATGAATGGAACATTTTATAAGTTTCCAACGCTAAAAGTGATGCAAAATTGGTATAAAAAAGTTCCGAAAGACTTTATTTTTGCTGTCAAAGCACCTAAAGAAATTACGCATATTAAAAAGTTTATTGATTGTGAAGCATTACTTTCTGATTTTTATCGTGTTTGCAAAGAAGGTTTACAAGAAAAATTAGGCCCGATATTATTTCAATTTCCGCCAAGCTTTGTCTTTACAGAAGAAAGACTTCAAACTATTGTAAAATCTGTAGACATAAGTTTTAATAATGTAATTGAGTTTCGGCATTCCAGTTGGTGGAATCAGGAGATTTGGACAAATTTAAAAGAAAATAACATAACATTTTGCAGCGTTAGTTATCCAGGATTACCGGAAGATATCTTAACAGCGTTTCCTTTGCTTTATATTCGTTTGCATGGAAATAGAAAATTATTTTATTCCCGTTACTCCCCGGAAGAATTAGAAATACTACAAAAGCAAACTTTAAATAAAACAGGATATATTTATTTTAATAATACTGCCAGTGAAGCAGGTATATTAAATGCTTTAGAACTAATGCGCTAACAAATGATTAAGTAAAAAAAGAGCACTTACTTTATGAAGTAAGTGCTCTTTTTTATGATTTGATGAATTTACAGTTGCAGAGAACCTTCAATACCATCATCCATTGTTTTTCCTGTTACGAAAGCTGTTGCCATTTTTGCGATAGCAACCATTTTTCCGTTTTTATTGTTCCAGTAATATCCGTCTTCCGGTACTACTTTTATAATGCTTAAGTTCGGATCATCTTCGCCGCCCGGCATCCATACTTTTATAATTGGATCCCAAAGTTCTTTTATCGTTTCTCTGTCATACGAAATACTTGCTGTACCATGTAAGGTTAAGAATTTATCGTGTGGCTCAGAGAAAAACAATTCTACTTGCGGATTTAGACTAATTTCTGCATTTTGGTTGCTGTTTCTGTCTGATAAAAACCAAAGCTGACCGTGGTCATCGATTTTCTGAACAGACATTGGGCGTGATTGCAATCTGTATTCATTATAAGTACAAAGCATACATGTTTTTATATTCTCTGCAAGATCTTTTATTTTATCTACAGCGAATTCGTTTGTTAGGTCTTTATGATCTCCCATGATGTTTAATTTTTAGTTAGAAATTTTAATTGTAAAGTTGCGTTTTTACTGTAGTTTTTAACTTATAGAATTTAATTTATTAGTTATGATATTTCAATCAAAAAAAAATTAGTCAGAATTTGAAAACAAATAAAAAGATCTATTTTATTTCGCTATCTTTGATCATTAAATGCCCTTTTTTAAATTCAAATATGACAGATTTAACTATATTTTATACAGACGACGATGAAGATGATTTAAGCATTTTTACGGATGCTGTAGAATCATTAACCAGAAAAATAAAACTGGAAACTTATAACGGAGGAGATAAATTATTAAATGCAATTTACAATCCGCCGCCAACACCTAATGTTGTTTTTTTAGATTTGAATATGCCCGGAAAAAATGGATTTGATGTCCTTGCAGAGCTTAAAGACTCTGATAAAAAAAATAACATTCCCATTATAATTTTCTCAACCTCAAACGAGCCTGGAATTATAGAGAAATGCCGTTCCTTAGGTGCTAATTATTTTATTACGAAGCCTATTCTAATGAGAGATATTATACAATCTATAGAACATGCCCTGAATATCGATTGGAGTAAGTTCGATCCCTCGCCTAAAAATTTTGTATACAAAGCATAATTTCATAAAAAATCAAAAAACGCCAAAACTCATTTAGTTTTGGCGTTTTTTTTATTCTGGTATATAGACATCAAAAGTAGCACCTCTTCCTTTTTCGCTATTGGCAAAAATTACTCCTTTATGATTTTCAACAATTTTCTTTACAATTGCCAATCCAATTCCGGTACCGGAGAATTCACTTTCGGTATTTAAGCGCTGAAATACTTCAAAAATTCGTTCTTTGTACGCGTCATCAAATCCAATTCCGTTATCTGCTATTTTTAAGTGATAATAGGTTTTATCGGGATGATCTATTTTAATATCTAATGCTGTGCCTTTAATTCTTCGGGCAGTAATTTCTACATACGGAGCTTCGTCTTTTTTAGCGAATTTTAGCGAATTTCCAATCAGATTATGAAGCAATTGTCTAAACTGAAA
Source organism: Flavobacterium hercynium (assembly GCF_002217285.1). Taxonomy (GTDB): domain Bacteria; phylum Bacteroidota; class Bacteroidia; order Flavobacteriales; family Flavobacteriaceae; genus Flavobacterium; species Flavobacterium hercynium. Next base: position 133,930 of record NZ_MUGW01000022.1, read on the forward strand.
GGGCATAACAGTAGCTTCTCCAAGCGGATTAAAATTGATAATAGCATTGGTTTCTTCGATGCGTTCAGAAAAATCACTTTTAATTTCCTCGGCAATTTCATCCAAATTGGTCAAAACAAACACCCGATCAGCAGAATTTGTTCTCGAATAGGTAAGAAGGTCCTGAATAAGCGTTTGCATTCTTCTTGCCGAAACTTCAATGCGGTTTAAGTAGGTTTTGGCTTTCGCCGAAATGTTCTGCTCATCTAAATCTGATAAGCGGCTGGCAAAAGTCTGAATCTTACGCAAAGGCTCCTGCAAATCATGGCTTGAGATATAGGCAAAAGACTGTAATTCAATATTCATATTGATAAGGTCTCTGTTTTTGCTTTCCAGTTCAGCAGTACGCTCTAGTACCTGATTTTCGAGTTTATTGGTAAAGTCCTTCTGATCCTGAATGTCCGTACTTGTACCTACCCACATTTGTATATTCTGGTCTTTATCTCTTTGAGCAATCGCGCGGCTCAGTTGCCATCTGTATTCGCCATCATAACGGCGAAAACGATGTTCCAGTAAAAAATCTTCTCCGGTTCGTACGGCTTTCATCCACGCTTTTATGTTTTCTTCCCGATCATCAGGATGCACGATTTGCAGCCATCCGTTTTCCTCAATTTCGGCTTTAGATAAACCGGAATATGTAAAAACAGATTTGTTGTAATAGTTTAAATTACCAAGCGTATCACTTGTCCAGATATGCTGTGGCATAGAGTCGGCAAGAAGCCTGAATTTTTGCTCACTTTTCATCAAAACCTGTTGACTGTTTTTTTCATCCGTAATATCGATAATAGTACCAATCATTTTGACAGGTTCTTTATTATCATCAAAGAATATTTTTCCGTGCGCTTTGATCCAGCTAACAGAATGATCCGGCAGAATTACTCTAGCCTCATATTTGTAAATGCTGGTTTGCAAGGCTAAACTATACGCTTTTTCCAGTATAGGTTTATCTTCAGGATGTATCTGTGTTAAGATTTCTGATCGCAGTATTTTTCTGTTTTTTGGATGACCAAAGACTTTCGGTAAATTTTCAGAATAGATAAGTTCCTGAGTCGGAATATGTAAATCCCAGGTTACTATTTCGGCAATATCAGCAGCGAGACGCGCTCTTTCTTCTGCATCTTCTACTTTTTTTCTAGCATCTACTTTTGCTGTAACATCATTAACCGTAACCATGACACCGGAAATTTGTCCGGCTTTTTCGAACAATGGCGTGTATTGATAATCGAGGTAGAACTTCTCGAGTTTTCCTTTAACATCAACATAAGCAATAGATTCTATCTCACGAATAATCTTACCGTTAATAAGGACTTCGTTTAATAACTCCGGATATTTTTGTTCCAGTAGTTCCGGAAAAAGTTCCAGAATAGGTTTGCCAATAGTAAGTGTACGTTCTTTTTGCCAGATAAGATCCATCATTGTGGTGTTTGCCATTTCTATGATGAAATCTTTTCCTCTTAGAATTGTCATTGCGATAGGAGAGTCCATTACCAATTTTCGGAACGCTTCCTCACTTTCACTCATCAGATATTTTGTTCGCACCGCTTCAGTAACATCATTAGCAATCGCGACAATCCCTGAAATAGACCCATCAGGTTCTTTTAAGGCTTCATAGACAAAATCAATATAAGTTTCAACAATTTTACCTTTTCGGATTAAGCTAACGGGGCGTTCATAAGCTGTAAAGCGTTCTCCCGTCTGGTATACATGCAGCAGAACTTCTTCTAAACCTTGCCCTTTTACTTCAGGTAAGGCCTCAAAAATCGGTTTGTTAAGCACTTCATGTTCCTGACGTTCCCAAATTTCAAGCATGAGTTCATTTACAATTTCAACTTTATAATCGGTACCTCTAAAAACACACATTGCACTTGGTGTCTGCAAAAGGTTATTGCGATATCTGGCGTTGCTGTCTTCTAGTTTTTGGACTAATTTTATGTTGTCAGTAGTTTCATTACAAATCACCAAAACGCCAGCCGGTTTTCCGGTTTCATCATTTACCGGACTGTAACTAAACGTCCAGTAGACATCTTCTATTTTTCCGTTACGATATATAGGAAGTAGTAAATCTTTATGCCAGGTCGCTTCACCTTCAATTAAAACCTGATCGATAAGGGGTTTTATAAAATCCCAAATTTCCTGCCAGCTGTCTGCGCCTTTCTGACCTAATATAGAAGGATGTTTCCCATCATTACCCAAACTTGGACGATAAGCATCGTTATAAAAACAAACATGTTCCGGTCCCCAAAATAAGAACATAGGGAATTTTGAATTTAATAGAATTCCTAAAGTAGTGCGTAAGCTTTGTGGCCAGGTTTCTACTGCTCCAACGGCAGTTTTTTCCCAATCCATCAAACGGGTCAATGCACCCATTTCGCCTCCTCTCGAAAGGAAGTTATGATTATTATCGATCATGAAATTCGGTTTTGTTTTTCTTAAAACAATGTGTGGTATTATATTGTAAGCAATAAATATAATAATTTATAAGCTGAATATTACAATTGCGAAGATAAGGAAGCAAAAAATATATTACACAGTATAATTTTAATTGAGCTACAATTTGAATCTATAGAGTTAAGGATATCACGATTTAATTATGAAATTTGAAATAACATTAGATTGCAAAAAAAAGACTAACTAAAAATACAACATCATGAAAAACGAATTTTCAAAACATGAGACCGACTATATAAAGAAATATGAAGAAGAAGGATATACAAGCAATTTCTTGTTTAATGATAATTGTTTGATGGACTCTGCTACAAAAAACACATACAACCCTGATGAGGTATTTATTGTAGCGCATCACCGTTACGAAGGGATGAGTGATCCGGATGATATGTCTATTCTATATGTAATCGAAACGAAAGATAAAATTAAGGGAACACATTTAATGGGGTATGGCCCTACGGCGGATCTCGAAGAAGCAGAATTTTTCAAGGATATTCCCGAAGAAAATTATTCAACGAACTCAGATATAAACGAGCTTACTAAATAAGAGTTCTTAAAGTATGAAGTGTTTCAATACACTTATAAAAGGTCTAATTATTTTATTTTGCTGGGAAACAGTTATTTCAGATTCATTTTTGGAGTAGCTGTTTTTTTTTGTTTAAAAGAGTTGCTGTTAAACTAAAAATGGTTCAGGTCATAATTTTGAAATATATCGCGAAAATTGTATAACGAATTGATTAGCAATTAGTGTGAAATTTGAATTATAGAATACAAGAAAAACCAAAAGCAGATATTGTACGTAAATAACTACTTAACTGCTTTATTTTAAAACCAAAACCAAACATGAAAAAACTATACTTAAATACAGGAAAATTTGATACGATCTTTAATGATCTTAAAGATAGCTTTGGCGGTAAGCTTACCACTGAAAGTAACGAATACAATTTGACGATACAATCTAAATGGGCAAAAGGATCTATAAGCGGTATGCGTTTCGAAAAAGAAATGGCGTATATGCATTTTGACCTGACGTTTCATAAAGATGTTACTTTAAGTATGGAATCTTTTCAGACATCGCCTGTATTTTTCGTGTATTGCACACAAGGTGATGTTACACATAGTTTTGGTGCAACTGGCGTGAGAAAAAAAATGAAAAGTCAACAATCAGGAATTTTGGCTAATACATCTTCTATAAATAGTGTTTTATATTTTGAAGGTTTCAAGCGTACGCAATTTACCGTTATCGGAATGCCGACAAATGTCTCTGATAATGTTGTGAATGCTCAATTTATCGCTCAGTTAAAAAACAAATTTGTAAACGAATCGGGTAATTATATTTTCGTAGGACCGCAAAATTCAAAAATTGTTAACAAACTTCACGAGCTTAAAGCAATTTCTCAAAAAGGAACTGTCAAAGATTTATTGCAAAGAAGTATTTTGAATAGCGTTGTGGAAATGGAGATAGCGCAACATAGTAACAGTTTTGGTATGATGATAAATCCAATTTTAGATTTAGCCAACAGACAATTTGATGAAATCAAAAAATTATCGACAATCAATATCTATGATGTCATTAATGCTGCAGGGGTAATAGGCAGAAATTATTTGCCACGTGTTTTTAAAGAAAAATACCATGTATCGTACAAGCCATACAATCAAAAACTAGCTAGCTAATAAGCATTACATATACTAAATTTTGACTAAAAAAAACAGCTTTATAACAGAGCTGTTTTTTTTGTAGCTAATCCTGCTATCCGTTGCAATCATTTTCTCAACCCCTTTTTTTATTGGTCTTTGCAGGAGCTTCCTCCGGTCGCTCTCCAAGAACCATAAAAAATAGGCTTTCTTCAAAAATGATTTTCACTGCTATCAGGGCTATTTTTAACTATTGTAAATTGATCAAATTTGAATATCTCTAAAAGTACCATTTTCATTTACTTTATACATCTTACTGTTTTCTGATTGAATCTTATTATCAATAATTACTTTTGTAGTAACATGTATAATCTCATTTTCATCAATTGAAAAATTAGTTTTCTCAAAATTTCCATAAGTTTCGGGTTCAGACCATTCGCCTTCAACGTATATATTTGAAATAATTTTATTGTCTTTAATCGTTATTAGATAAAATCTATATGGAAAATCACCACAATCCATTGGAATTAATATAAGATCTAGATTATTTATTTTTGGTAATGATATGTATCTCACTAATTGATCTCCACAAGAAAAATCCTCAATACCTTTTATAATGTTTTTATTTACAGTTTCATATTTGACATTGTTAACATCAATTTTTGCATTGTATGGCAATTGAAGATTAGAGTTTCTTAACTGATAGTTTTTCTCTAAAGTAAGAGTGAATAAAAAGTATTCTTTATCATAAAAAAACAAATGGTTATCTATTATGAATAATTCACCAAACGGAAACAAACATCCTTCTTTTGCAAGATCTCCATAAACATTGGATATGACAGAAATATCATTTCCAAATTGCACGTTATACTCATTTTGTAATTTCTGTTTAATTTCATTCGCCGTTTTTTCACTTCTAAAATACTTTTTAAAATTACTTTTCTCTACTACTATTTCTCCTTTACAGATCAATTTATTCTCTTTAGTAATTTTTATTGAATCTTTACTTATCTCAAGAATAAAATCCTCATACGATTTGTTATGATTTAATGAAGAAAAATACCATTTACTAAATACTGCTGATTCTTTTTGTTTTAGACTCTCTGTGATTCGATTGTGATTTTGTAATGCAGAAGAACTGTCATCTTTTTTGCAGCTAATTAATAAACTTGCAATTGCTACTAAAATATAGTTAATATCTAGAATCATAATTTTAAACTTGTTTAATTTAAACTTTCTTCTACTAATACCCCATCTTGATTTATTTTATAAGTTTTAAATAAAGTGCTTTTTTGAGTACCATTTTTCTTTGTATTAACACTAATTAAATAATCTTTTGAAATATTAAATTGCATAATAGATTCTCCATCCATAACCCCTATTTCAAGACTTGAAATGATTTTATTATTCTTAATTATCACTAGATCATAGGATTCAATATCAAAATCAGTATTACATAACAAAACTGGCTGATAATCTTTAACTTTAGGAAGATACATATATTCACTGGGATGAAACTTACCTTGAAAAATTTCAGCAATAGGGTCTCCATCATTATAAACATATTTTGGATAATTTTCATTGCATTTTATACTATCATATGGATGCACACAAGTTTGATAATACTCATCAAAATTCACAGGCAGTATTGAATATTTAATGTTTGTATTGGAGAGAATTATTTTCTTTTCCTTTTTAACTATATCACACAATTTAAAAATGTTATTTTTTTCTAACAATTTTTTATCAAAATCTAATTCAATTGGATTATCCGGATCTGCCGAAGTATTATATAATTTACAATCATAAACATTAAGTTTTAACCAAGCTATAGTACTTTCTACAATTTGCTTTGTTTTAGGATTATCAGATATATTATTTTCAATGTAAACTTGGATAATTATATTATCTTCCTCAATTCTATCTATTTGTGTTAAAAATTCTTTGCGTCCTCTCAATTCTAAATTACTTGATTTAACAATTTGATAAGCGATATCTTCGCATGTGAACTGTTTTTCCTTGAGTACAATATTTTGATGGGGATAATTTACTTTTTGTGAATTAGTATCTTTACAACTAATTTGCACGATTAAAAAAACTAATACTATTACTATTCTTTTCATTTTTAAAACTTATTTGATATTCTTGGTATTGTTGAATTAATATCTCTTATATAATTGTTTTGTACATCCTTATCATATAAAGAATGCCATCTTCCAATATTTCCATTATGTCTTAGAATAAATTCTGCAACATAATGCATTCCAGCATCTACAGAAGGAAACACAATATATTTTTTTTTCCTATCTGTAATTTGAGTGTTTCCTCCCAAACCACTTTTACCTTTATTTTCAAATTCAGACCAAAGCCCAATAGGTGTATACTCAGGATATTTTTCATACAGATCTCCATTCCACCCGTATTCTGGACCTTTTGCCCCCTCCGAAACTTCCATTCCAGGAGAGCCACAACTCTTGTATTGACCAGAATTGAAATGTTCACATTCCCAACGATACATCATCTCAATATTTCTAGCCATTTCTTTTCCATACTTCTTATTTATTTTTTTTAATGAAAGTTCAGCATCTTCAATTGTAAAATGATTTTCTTTATATCTATTAATAATTTTGAATAAATTAAAGGGATTTGAGTTATTAAAATCACATTTGCAAGTATCATTAAAGCCTAGTTGTTTGGCTAATTCAACAATGTTCTTTCCATTAATTTCTTCTATAGTTTTAACAAAAAAAATATTTTCTAAATATTTTGAAGCAAATTCTCTAACATCAATATGTATCCATGTTGTTGCTATAAACTCTTTAGGATAAGACTTTCTTGATGGCTCGACAGAAAACAAATCAATATCTTCCCATCTGATCTGAGCATTAGTGTAAGGCAAAATAATTTTATCTCTAATTTCTTCAATTTGATTCAACTTATATACCTTTTTATCATTTTTGCTAAAATGAATGTCCAACGCCTTGCCCATATGATTTGTTGAACTTCTTCCGTTGAATTTATTATCTTCCCAACATCTATAACCTGAGAAAATACATTTAAGCTCATATCCTAAATCTTTTTCTATTACAGAAGTATAAAACATTATACTTCGAATTAACCAAACTAAAGACCTATGAATACCTGGATATTCGTAATCATGAAATGCCTCTTTTTTTGGTTTATTGCGCTTATAAACTGACTTATATAACTCATTACCAAAACCTTTACATTTTTTACATTTACATTTTATATCATCAAAATGAATAATATATTTTCTTTGAAACTCATCAATAGCATTTAAAACATTTCCGCAAATTCTCCCCGTTTCGGGAACTTTCATATAATCTCTCTGAAATTGCTTAATCATTCTTTCTGTTCTTTCTGTAAATTCATCGGTAGGTACATTGCCTCCGAATCCTGCCAAACGAATATTAATTTCCCTAATTAATTCGTTTTTATCACCCTTCTTGATACAATATTTTCCACCACAATTTTCTTCCTTAAACGGCCACCAAGTTTGCGGAGTCATATCAACCATCATCAAACTATTGATAACTTCCCGAACTGGAAAACCGATCGTTGGGCTTACTACAAGTTTTTTCTCCACATAGTCAGGATTGGCAACATGCGTATCTAAAGTTGCTCTTCGAGATTCTTCTTTTCCTGCAATTTCGGCTGTCACATAATATTCATGAAACTTTCCTTCGTCTGATTCTCCTTTATCAGCTTTACTATTGGCTAAATTCGCATGCATTGGGTCTAAATAAAATTTTATATCTGCGAAACCACGCTTTACGAACTTTTTCTGTGTGTCTATTTTAAGATTCTTTGTGTTCAATTTGTGTTTATCACCATCATTTTCCACTAAAGTTACTACAATAGGGCGCAATTCCATACCTACACAATGTACGCGGGCAATGATCCAGTTCCCGTAAGTAAAGGATTTTTTTGGTGTTTTTTTGTTCTCATCAAGAAGCTCTATAAAAGTAATTTTTGGTTGAGATGTAGGTTGCGGCTTAATGTGAATCATTGTTTCTTTTCCATAAGCTTCAACGATCATCGCTATATCTTTGAATTTCAGACTAATTTCTGAGAATTTATATTCTACGCTTTTCCCCTTTTGTTCTCTCCCCTTTGCTAGTCGCCAAACATTAGCATCTAAAACATAAATAGACCATGTTATTTCAGCATCTGTATACTCAGGAATAAGCGTTAGAGGCTCTGTATCAAAAGCCTCTAAAACCTTTTCTACAGTATATTTCTCAGCAATTCCCACCTCAGGAGTTAGGTTTCCAATTATCTTTATTTCCATTTTTTATAAGTTTAAGACCAAACATTTTCATCTTGCAATTCATCAAATATGAGCGGGCAAATTTGTTGCATTAGTTCCTTATCTTCATTGTCTATTTGTTGCTGACTTATTTCTGCAATTTGTCCGTGTTTTGTAATTTCGATACAATCAGGTCCTCCAAAGGGGCAGGTTGCTTTACTGTCTTCAATAAGCATTTTGCCCTGATTACTCAGCGTTACTTTTTCATAAGAACCAGACCATTGCTGAATCATGGTCTGACAAGGTTTAAAGCTGTTGCCAAGGGGTTGCATTTTACAATTGCCAAAAGTGTTTTTTTCTAAAGTCTGACCAATTTCTTTGGTGGTTGCAATTAATTTTTTATCACCGCCTTTATCATTGGCGTAATGCTTTTGCTGCGATTTTACTTTAAGTGTATCTGTTGCCTGTGGATCTTCACTAAATTGGCATTTCAAGGTTGCGCCTTGAACTACTACATGTTTTTTACTCATAACTCATTAAAAATTAAAATTTCATACTAAAAGTGGTACTCGTGAATTCACTTCTTTTTTGTTCCCATTCCTGACAGTAGCATTAATTTCAATCCATAACCATAAACTCAGCATAAGCTGAATTTTAAGTATGTAATGAATTAGAGTTTAAAAAAAATATGTTGCGAAGTTTCCGGACTAATGCGAAGAAAGCAAAAGCCAGATGGTGCAGTGTAAGTAATAAATGAAATGGTTTGATTAAAGGATAATCAAACTTGAAAGGAAATTTTCAAATCAGCATTTTTGTTACTAAACTCTTTAAAATTATAGCAGTACAGCCAGGCACGAAGCATGCCAAAGAGAAAAGTTGTTTGTAGAAAATTGTTTTAATTTTCGTGCAATTTACATAAATGTATTTAAAAGTGATAGTTTTATGTAGTAATAATTTCCTTATTTCTTGATTTATAAGTAAGATAAAATATATGTTTTTGATTATGAGATAGAAAGGAAAAGTGTGTTTCATCTTTTAATTCTCCTTTTCATAATAAACAATAAAATAAATCATAATCAAATTAAGGCATAGCGAAACACTATTGGTTACAATAATAGGCAAATCATCTTTTAAAACGCCATATACTACCCAAATAGCAATTCCGACAGTTAGCATACTGAAAGTTACTAATGAAATAGCTTTTACCTTTTTCGTTTTCCATACTTTATAAATTTGCGGGATAACAGATACAGTAACACAAATACCTGCTAATAACCCGATGAGGTCTGTTGAGTTCATATTGAGATTGTGTTTTGGATGAGATAATTGACAATATAGGTAAGCTGTTGTGTTTTTACTATAAATGTAAAGCTTACAAGGGCAAAATAGTAGCTTCATAAAATATAAAACTAGCACGATAAAATAAAACTTGAATGAAAAAACTTTCAATATTAATCAATAATACGATTTTATAGTGATCTGATTAAATAGCATAGTCGTATAAATCAAACGTTTGAGTACAAACATGGGAATTATGTAACGAATTAAATTCCTTTTAAAAAGTCACTTTCTGTTTTTTTTATAAATTTGGGGGTTTGTCTGTACTTATTAACAGTAAAAGACATCCCAAAAACGGTTTATCTGGTATAATCATAAAGTTTACCCCCAATAAAATGATATTAATTGTAGATGATATTCGGGCTAATATTATAGCCTTAAAGAAAACATTAGAGATCCATAATATTGAGGTAGACACTGCCGAATCTGGTGAAGAAGCACTGAAGAAAATTTTAAAAACAAACTATTGTCTGATTATCATGGATGTTCAGATGCCGGGCCTTGATGGTTTTGAAGTAGTTAAAATTCTTTCCGGCAACAAACGCACAAAAGATATTCCCGTAATTTTTTTATCAGCAATAAATATTGAAAAAAAATACATTTTTAAAGGTTATGAAACAGGAGCTGTAGATTACATAACAAAACCTGTTGATACTGATTTACTGATATTAAAAGTAAAAACCTTCCTTAAAATCTATGAGCAGCAAAATGAGTTAAAACTCATGAAAGATTTACTTTCAAAAGAAATTAAAATCAGAAAAGAAGCTCAGGATAACCTCGAAATTAAAATTGCCGACAGAACCAAAGAGCTCGTTGCAAAGAACGAAGAACTCGAACTTAAAAATCATGAGCTTCAACAATTTTCATGGGTTGTTTCGCATGACTTAAACGAACCCATCCGCAAGATTCAGATTTTCATTAAAATTATAAAAGAGCTTTATTTAAAAGAAGATGCCAAAGGTGTCGATTATGTCGACAGAACCGTAAAAGCAGCAGAACGAATGCAAACGCTAATTACAGATTTGCTTGCATACTCTAGGCTATCAGCAAAAGTAGTTCCTGAAAAAACTGACCTCAATATTGTATTGCAGGAAGTACTTTCGGATTTTGATTATCTTATAGAACGAAAAGGTGCACTTATAAAAACAGGAGAACTCCCAACTATAGACAGTATTCCGAGCCAATTGCGTCAGGTATTTCAGAACCTGATAGGAAACGCGCTGAAGTTCTCAGGAAATACAACAGTGCCTGTTATTGAAATTACTTCCCAACGAATAAAAACAAAGGATTTTGACAGTGAAACAGATCCGGAAGGAAAATTTTGCAGAATCACAGTATCTGATAATGGTATTGGGTTTGATGAAATTTACCTCGATCGTATTTTTGTTATTTTTCAGAGTTTAAATGACCGTCAGACATATGAAGGTACAGGAATTGGTTTGGCAATTGCAAAAAAAATAATGGAAAAACACAACGGATTAATTACAGCAAAAAGTCAATTAGGCAAAGGAGCAAGTTTTATCATGATCCTGCCACTCAAATACGAAAACTAAAAACAATTGGATTGTACCTATGAAAAACAATTTTAAAAGAAATTTACTGATTAGTTCGATGGTTTCTTTGCTGGTTTTGATGATCAGCTCGACGGCATCTTATTTAAGTATAAAAAAATTATTAGAAAGTAATTTCTGGGTGAACCATACTCAGGATGTTATTTACAATTTAAATCAGGGTTCTGCTGTTATTACAGATGCTCAAACAAGTATGCGTGCTTATCTGATAACGGGCGATGAGCAATTTGTTAAAGATTATAATGCTTACGAAGCAGATTCTAATACGTATTTTGAAAAACTAAATGAACTTACCAGCGATAATCCTGCGCAGCAAAAGCTTTTGGCAGAATTAAAAACAATAAGAGAAGGCTTCTTTAAATACTTAAACAATCAGATCGTTAAAAAACGTTTCGGAAAGCAAAATGTAACCTTTGATCTTTCCGAAGGCAAGAAAATGAACGAGAGGATGAGAAGCTATTTTAAGAGAATTGAAAATAGTGAACAAATTCTGCTAAAAGAACGAAATCAAACTTCAGATCAATTTGGTACCTACAGTTTGTCTTTAATAATTATAGCTTTTATAATTGCATTTATTATTTCAATAGTATTTTTAGTTCGCATTTTGAAAGATTATAACGAACGTACTTTATTGCAGGAAGAACTCGAAAGAAAAGATCAGGAAACGGCAGAAAGAATTATAGCAATTAGTAGTATCGCATCTAATATTTCGAACGGAAATTATGATATTCGTGTAGATGATGTACAGGCAGATGCACTTGGAAGCGTAGGAGAGTCACTTAATAATATGAGCGGCTCCTTGAAAAAATCATTCAATTTATTGACAGAAAAAGAATGGCTTCAAACCGGTATTGCAAAACTGAACAATGTAATGCTGGGTGATAAATCACTCAATCAATTGTCAAAAGATGTTGTTGAATTTTTATGTCAGTATACGAATAGCAGTGCAGGAGTTTTATACGTTTTAGAAGGTGACGAATTGTTTGCTACAGCAGGATACAGTTACATACCAACAAAGAGTCGTGAAAGAATTAAAAAAGGAGAAGGTTTATTAGGACAGGTTATCGTTTCAGGAAAGTTGTTGGAACTAAAAGAACTTCCTCAGGAATTTATTCAAATTAATTATGCTTTAGGCGAAATAAAACCAACACACATTGTAGCCGTTCCGCTTATCGATAATAGAGTAGAAGGAGCCTTAGAGCTGGCAAGTATTTACGGATTTTCAGAATTGCATTTGGAGTTTTTGCGTATCGTAGGAAACAATATCGGAATTGCTTTAAAATCGACTCAAAACCGCAAACGAGTTTTAGAATTACTGGAAGAAACCAAATCGCAGTCAGAAGAATTACGTATTCAGCACAGCGAATTAGAAGCTATTAATGCAGAATTAGAAGCACAAACCGAAAAATTACAAGCTTCAGAAGAAGAACTTCGTGTACAGCAGGAAGAATTGGAACAGACTAACGAAGAGCTTTCTGAACGTAGTGTTTTATTAGAAGAAAAAAACAACGAAATTCAGAAAAAATCAGAAGCTTTAGAGCTTACAACAAGATATAAATCTGAGTTTTTGGCGAATATGTCGCACGAGTTAAGAACACCTTTAAATTCTATTTTGCTGTTGAGCAGATTATTGTCTGAAAACAACAACCAAAGTATGAATACCGAGGAAGTTGAGTTTGCTCAGGTAATTCAGAGTTCAGGAAACAGCTTATTGGCGTTAATCGATGAGATTTTGGATTTATCTAAGATTGAAGCCGGTAAAATGGAATTAGAATTTTTAGATGTGTCGACCAAAGAAATTACTGATACGATTTCGAATCTGTTTTCGCAAGTAGCAAAAGAGAAAAAGATTTCATTCGATATTATTGCAAAAGAAGCCCCAATTGTCATTAAAACAGACAAGATGAGGTTAGAGCAAATTCTGAAAAACTTAATTTCAAATGCCATTAAATTTACAGAAAAAGGATCTGTTAGTTTAGAAATTAAAATCAATGAAGATGATGATAAAGTAATTTGCTTTATCGTAAAAGATACAGGAATCGGAATTCCGCTAGAAAAACAGCCGTTGATTTTTGAAGCATTCCAGCAAGCAGACGGTTCTACCAAACGTAAGTATGGAGGCACAGGGCTAGGATTGTCTATCAGCCGTGAATTAGCCAAATTACTAAGAGGAGAAATTATTCTGCATAGTAAAGAAGGAGAAGGAAGTAGTTTTACCTTATGTCTGCCAATCTACGGACAAATCAATAAAAAAGTAATTGTAGAGAAAACGCCTCCAATTCAAGTTACGGAGGAAGAAGCAGAGGAATTAAAGTCAGTTAAAAATAAATATATTTCTGCTATAATTCCAGCCGAAATCGAAGACGACAGAAATGATATTTTCGAAGGTGATAAAGTTATTTTAATCGTAGAAGACGATATCAATTTTGCTAAATCACTTCTGGCGTTCAGCAGGCAAAATGGTTACAAAGCCATTGTTTCTGTTCGTGGTGATTATGCTTTAAATTTTGCGATTTTGTACAAACCGGTTGGAGTTTTACTGGATATTGAACTTCCGATAAAAAGCGGATGGGAAGTTTTAGAAGAATTAAAAAATAATAGCCAGACGAAACACATTCCGGTGCATATTATGTCATCGCACAAGCTAAAACAGGAAAGTTTGCTAAAAGGAGCAATTGACTTTTTAGATAAACCAGTAGCTTTCGATAAGATTCCTGAAGTATTTGTCCGTATTGAACATATCATCAGCAAGGAGTCTCAAAAAGTTTTGATTATCGAAGATAACACAAAGCATGCTAAGGCATTGGCTTACTTTTTAGAAACGTACAATATAAATTCAGAAATTAAAAGCGAGGTTGCTGACGGCTTAAAAGCATTAAATAAAACAGATGTCGATTGCGTGATTCTGGATATGGGAATTCCGGACAAACAAGCGTACCAGATTTTAGATAGTGTGAAAAAAAATCCGGGACTGGAAAATCTTCCTGTAATTGTGTTTACAGGTAAAAGTTTATCACTAAAAGAAGAGGTTAAAATTAGAAAATATGCTGATACTATTATTGTAAAAACAGCACATTCGTATCAGCGTATGCTCGATGAAGTTTCGTTATTTTTGCATTTAGTCGAAGAAAATAAAGACGCAGATGGTAAAAAAGAAAGCTACAAAAAACTCAACTTACTTAACAATATACTGCACGATAAAAAAGTACTGATCGTAGATGATGATGTCCGAAATATATATTCGTTAACCAAAGCCCTTGAGGTTTTCAAAATGAATGTAATTACAGCATTTGACGGAAATGATGCCATCAAAGTATTGGAAGAACATCCTGATACTGATATTGTTTTGCTGGATATGATGATGCCAAACATGGATGGTTATGAAGCAGCAGAAAAAATACGAACAATTCCTAAATTCTTAACCTTGCCATTAATTGCAGTAACAGCAAAAGCAATGACAGGAGACAGAGAAAAATGTATAAAAGCAGGAGCATCAGATTATATTACAAAACCTGTAGATATAGATCAGTTGCTGTCGTTGCTGCGTGTGTGGTTATATGATAAAATTTAATGTAATGGATGAAATTACGATGAAAAAACGACTTTTGATTATTGATGACGATTCCAGAAATATCTTTGCTTTGGTTAATACCTTGCGATCCAGATCATTTGATTGTTTGTCTTGTTTAAGTGCTGAAGAAGCATTAAAATTGCTGGAAACAGATGAAAAAATTGATGCGATCCTAATAGATATGATGATGCCGGAAATGGATGGTTATGATGCTATTCCGTTGATAAAGAAGATTCCTTCAAGAGCCCATACGCTAATTGTTGCCGTTACCGCTCAGGCGATGACAGGTGACAAAGAGAAATGTCTGGAGGCAGGCGCTGATGATTATGTATCAAAACCTATTGATGTAGATAAATTGCTGGCTGCATTATCTCAAATTTAAATGTATTATGATTGAAGACATTGAGTTAGAAACCCTTATTAATGATATTTACGAATATTACGGGTTTGACTTTGGAAGTTATTCCAGGGCTTCTTTAAAAAGACGTGTAAACAGATTATATCAATTAGACGGTTTTACCAATTTTTATGAGTTTTTATCTAAAGTCAGATACGACTCTGATTATTATAAACGAATGATCGACGAGATTACGGTAAATGTTACCGAAATGTTTCGCGATCCGCATTTCTATAAAATAGTCCGAACAGAAATTTTGCCTTTATTGGCAACAAAACCTTTTATTCGTCTTTGGCATGCTGGCTGTTCTACCGGCGAAGAAGTGTATTCAATGGCGATATTACTAAAGGAAGCCAATCTTTTGCACAAATCGTTAATTTACGCTACCGATATTAATTCTAAAGTTCTGGAAACCGCAAAAAAAGGAATTTTTCCGTTGCGAATGATGAAGGAATACTCAGAAAATTACAGAGAATCAGGAGGGCAGGAAGATTTTTCGAGTTATTATATAGCCAATTACGGCATTGCAAAATTCGATGATGAATTAGCCTCGAAAATGGTTTTCTCACAACATAATCTGGTTTCGGACAATTCCTTTAATGAGTTTGATTTTATTTTGTGTCGAAATGTGCTGATATACTTTGATAACGATTTGCAAAAAAGAGTTATTAATTTATTTGATGAAAGCTTGGCTACCTTAGGTTTTTTAGCTTTAGGAACAAAAGAAACTATAAAATATTCCATATCTACTACGAAATACAAACAGTTAGAGAAAGAAAAAGTATGGAGGAAAGTAAGGTAATAAATAAGTATAAATTGGTTATTGTGGGAGGATCAGCAGGGAGTTTAAATGCGTTAATGCAAATCCTGCCGAGTTTAAACGCTTTAAATGCTTTTGCGCTCGTTATTGTACTACACAGGAGAAGTACAGATGATATGACGCTGGAGGAATTAGTTAAAATAAAAACCATAACTCCGGTAAAACTGGTAGAAGACAAAGTAAAACTGGAACCAGGTTTTATATATGTAGCACCCGCAAATTACCATTTACTATTTGAAGCAGATGATAGATTAGCGCTTGATATTTCTGAAAAAGTAAATTACAGCAGACCGAGTATCGATGTATCGTTTGAATCAGCAGCACAAGTTTACGGTTCACAATTAGTAGGGATATTATTATCCGGTTCTAATGCTGATGGAACAGAAGGACTAAAATACATTCAGAAATTAGGAGGAACAATTATTGTGCAGGATCCAAAGTCTGCAGATATGCCTTTTATGCCCAATAATGCCATTGCAAACATGACTCCAGATCGTATATTAGATATAGAAGGAATACTCGACTACATTACAAACATCAATACCTAAGTTGTCTCTCAAAGATTATCATTCGGTAACAATACCGTAAAACAGGTTTGAGTTTTAATCGATAAAATTGCAAAGTGTTTTTATAGAAAAATAAAAGCATCAATTGAACTCTTTCATTTGCAATACGATTACCTATGAATTTCAAAATTATCCGCATTTCTAACTTTTGTTTTCCTTTATTTTTATCCTTTTTGTTTTGTATTTCAGTTGATGAAATGAATGCGCAAAAACAGTCAAAATTAAATGGAGTTCAGGTAGCATTTTTATCAGATGTTCATTTGCAGGATTTATTTGGAAAATTTTCAGATAATGAATTTCAGGGAGTATTAAATCTAAAGACAGGAAAGCACACTTTATTGCGAACCATGTCGTCTCAATTGCATTCTACCCGAATTTTTAATGAAAACTATTTTGCCTTTATCGCAGCCTTAGAAGATATCGCAAAGCGAAAGATCAAATACGTAGCACTTCCCGGAGATTATACAGATGACGGACAGCCCATTCACGTAAGTGGACTAAAAACTATTCTCGATCAATATCAAAAAAAATATGGTATCGAATTTTTTATTACCACAGGAAATCATGATCCTGTTGGTCCTTTTGCACAAGAATCAGGCAAAGAAGATTTTTTAGGCAACGAAGGAAAAAGTCAACCCATTTATAGCAAAGAAGGTTTGTATAAGCCAAATTTAGAATTAGAACAGCCAGTAGTTGTAACTGCCGACATTGCTAAAATGGGTTATTTAGAAATTACGGATAAATTGAAACAATTTGGTTTCTATCCGGGTAAGCAAAACAAATTCTGGTCGACACCTTTTGCATCCTATACCAGCGAAAATTATAGTTTTGACAAAGCCGTTGAAACTTCAAAATTATCAAATAGAGTGTACAATGTAGCGCCAGGTTATGAAGTTCCGGATGTAAGTTATGTTGTCGAACCTATTGAAGGACTTTGGTTAATGGCAATAGACGGAAATGTTTACATTCCGAAGAAAAGCGGAAGCGGTGATCCAAAAGATTCTAAGAGTTACTCAGAAGCAAGTACTGGTTACAACAATGTACTTTCGAATAAAAGACATCTTATTAAATGGGTTGAAGAAACTTCGGCGCAAGCCAAAAAACAAAGCAAAATACTAATTGCGTTCAGTCATTTCCCAATGATTGATTTTAATGATGATGCTTCTGCAGAAATAAAAGAATTATTGGGAGATAACAAATGGCAGCTCAACAGAGTTCCGGTAGAAGAAGTAGCGCAGTCATTTGCAGATGCAGGATTGAAGATTCACTTTGGCGGACACATGCATATCAACGATACAGGAACGCGCACTACGGCAAAAGGTAATACATTGGTCAATATTCAAACGCCGTCTTTAGCAGCGTACATTCCGGCATATAAATTATTAACGATCAAAAAGGATAATCTGGTAGACATTCAAACTATTACAATTGACAATGTTCCGGGTTACGATGAATTGTTTGATTTGTATAAAATGGAATATCAGTTTTTAGAAAGTCAAAAAGCAAAAGATATCTGGAATATCGATATCCTCAAAACTAAAAATTACCACGATTTCACCGATTTTCATCTAAAAGAACTCGTTCGTTTGCGTTTTTTGGCTGCAGATTGGCCAAAAGCATTTAAAGATTTTATACTAAATGTTTCCGGAGAAGATTTGTTGCTTTTAGCGGCTATTCAGTCGAATCAGGATTTTGATGTATTACTCAAAGACAAACAAGCGGATAGCGAGGAATGGAAATTGGCAGAAAATAAAGTAAGAAGCTTTTTAGCAGAAAATAAACTAAAAAAAGAAGATTTTAAAAACTGGACAGGTTACGATTTACTGGTCGATTTTTATCGTTTTAGAAGTGCTGATGAATTGGCTTTAGCCGATGTTGGAACAGCAAGAGCCAAACAGTATAAAATCTTGTCTAAGTTGTTTTTAGAGAATCATCCTGAGCTTAATAAAGACGATGTCTCAAAAGAAAAGTTATTGCAAAATCAAATGCGATTGTTCCTGATAATCTTCAATAAATTCATGCACGAAGTTCCGGCAGATCATTTTAGTGTTGATTTAAAATCAGGCGCGATTAAGAGTTTAAAATAAAGTTGTTTAGTGTTAGTTTTTTTTAAAAAAAGACTGTCCGAAAAGTGATTTTCAGGCAGTCTTTATGTTTTTATAAATTAAAACTTTTAAAAACTAAGTTTAAAGTTTGCTTTTTTTATTTCTTCAGGTTTACCAGAAGTAAACTTAACATTTTTTAATCTATTAACACTTTCTGAAATTGTGATTTTGGCATTAATAGTAGCGGTAGTGTTTTTTTTTGCTTTCATAATTATTTTCTTTTAAAGAGAAATCCGTTAAAATCTTTTTTGTAATCAAAAGGTACATTTGTAATTAGATTATCATCATCTACCAATGCTCCAAAGCATATCAAAAGTTTTTGAGAGTTCCTCATAATTTAACTTAATGGCTCTCTTATAAGTATTCGTTCTTCTTTTATCACTACCTGCTATAAATATTTTTAAATGTGGATGTGTTGAAGAAAAATGATAAGCGGTTAATGCTACCGTTGCCAAAATTTCTCTAATATCTCCATTGTTGTCTACTTTTTCATCATCTATAATGTAAGTTTTACTAGCATCGTCGTAAATCAAATTTCCAAAACATAAGTTATAAATATCGGCTTGCATAGTAACATCAAATATTACAGCTTTGTTTATATTCCCATTTTTTCCTGTACTTGTAAATTCATATTCTTTGGCATCGGTACTTGTGAGAACGTCGTATTTAGGGTAATTCATGAACGTAATATAAATTTTGAGCCCGCAAATTTAGTGCTTACTTTATAAGAACTAGCAAGAATAAGACAAAGTAGGTTTTAATTTTATTTTTAAAGTTTTAAAAGAAAACCTGCTTCACTTAAATGAAACAGGTTTTAAAGATGAATTAATCTTCCCAACCACATAAAGTAAGTCCTAGACCTTTTGCCTGCGAAAGTGTAACTTCGTTTACACCATGATTGCAGGATTTGAGCCCGCGGCAAGTTTCTTTGAAATGGTATTTTTTTGCTCCTCCGGATCCGCAGATGTAGACCTTAGTTTCTATCGGGGTAAAAGAAGTAAAAAGTATTAAAAGTAATAGTG
This sequence comes from Flavobacterium hercynium, assembly GCF_002217285.1. Classification (GTDB taxonomy): domain Bacteria; phylum Bacteroidota; class Bacteroidia; order Flavobacteriales; family Flavobacteriaceae; genus Flavobacterium; species Flavobacterium hercynium. The sequence continues at coordinate 153,709 of NZ_MUGW01000022.1, forward strand.
TTGCATATTTCATTTTTGTAGATTAAAAGCTTACGCTTATTTTACGATTAAATCGTATTGATTTCCTTTTTTGTCTGTTGCTTTAAGTTTGCCGTAATCAATCCATTCGGCATTGATGTCGATTTCTCTGGTATCGATTTTCAGCATTCCGGCGCCATGTTTTCCTTCAATATTAATATTTCCAAAAACAGAATCACCTTTTACGTCAATTCCTTTTACATCGTAATTGTATTCGTAACGACCAGAATATCCTGTTCTGTATTCGTATAAAAACTCTTTATCGACATGATAGGTTTTAGCTTCCTCAGGTGTAATGGTTTTTCGATCATCAGGAGTAATAACGGCCTGATAAAAAGAATTAATTTGATGTTGAGGTTCCGGAGGCAATTCTTTGGCACATCCCCAAATAGAGAATGCAGCGTTTAAGATGATGATTTTGTGTTGGTGTGGCATTTTAGTGTAAAAATAAATAGAACTAATTGGATGTAACAGCGTACTTATACGTGATTATGTGCTTTAGTTTTTTGCAATAAAATCTTCAATGATTTTATGCATATTCGAAGGCAGGTCTGCATTTTTAATTTCAAAATGCTGTACGTTCATTTCAGTTAACCATTTCGTCCAATAAGCTTTGATTACTTTTTCTTCGTAGGGATTATTGTGATCCGGATTTATACCGAGAACCAGAACTTCAAGTTTTGATAAGTCGACATCGGGCTTTATAAATCCAAAATCATTATCCTTCATTTTTTTCTGCCAGTCCCCGGTATTCAAACCATTTTCGCGAATTAACTTTGAAGTGATGTAAGTTGATCTTTTCCCTTCTTTAATTGCGGTACCTTCATAAAATACATAGCCATCTGTTAGTATGATTAGTATATTTCGGCTATCATTTTCAATACAATTGTCCTTTACTTTTGTATCAAAAAAATTCCAAATATCCGATCCTATAAAATTGTTGTCTTTTATGGCAGATTCGTAAATTTTTTGTGTCTGAGCAGCATAATTGGCACTAATTGAATTTAATAGCTCTTTTGAAGCATTATTTTTATCGACTGCAATTCTTAGATTTTTAGAAATAGAATCGATTTGACGATCTTGAGGCTCCGGATTAAAGAAGATTTGCATCTTATCATTAATTTGTTTGAGCTTTTTTGATTTTAAATGATCCGTAAAAGCTTCTGAAACAGATTTAATATATCCCAAATCGCGTTGGTAAAATGCCATCGTAGGATTCGGATTTTTTTCAAGACTAATTCTGTCTGATAAATCAATGAGTATGCTAATGTTGTAATTATCACCTTTGAAGCTAGTAGCTTTAGGTTTGTTTTCAGGTTTATCGGTTTTTCCACAAGAAAAAACTGAAATGGCAAGTAAAGTTAAAACTAGAATTTTTATAGTTTTTTTCATGATAGTTAATTTTTTGAATATACTAAATGTTGAAAATCAGGATCGACTAGGTTTAATCTCGTAAGATGCTCTTCGGCGGAGAATTCGCAATTCTCTAACAATTCTGTTTTTTCGGTATGAGGCAAAGCAATTTCGGTATTAATTGCCTGAAACCATCCTTCTTTGTATTGATGATGATAATGCAAATATTCTTTTACCGGAAACACAAAACCATCTATTTTAGATTGTAATTCTGCTATTTTTCCGCTAATAGCAATGACTTGTTGTTTAAAATCGTTGATTTTAGTATTGTATTCTGTTTTTAGCTTTTCCAAATCAAGAAGGTTTTCTTTTTTACCTCGTATGAAGGATTTTATCTTATCAATGTTTTCAAATTCTTTCATTACAAAATCAAAAACAAGTCCCCAAATAATGTAGACAACAAAGCCTGCAAATATGATCATCCAGAATTCAGCTTCGCCAAGTGCAATATTTAAGTTATAAGGAGCGGATTCTGTAGTTTTATTAAACTCATATATTTTTTTCTCAATTTGATAGGCAAGGAGAGCATCAAACAAAAATGTAGTAATGAATAATGCGATCATTCTCATAATGTTTTTAATTCCTTTTCCTTGCTGCACCATATGAATTACATATCCTAAACCCATAAATACAAACGGAATTGTAGTAACCAAAATGCCTTCTAACCAACTTGCTTTAAAAGAATTGTTTAATGCATCAGCATCAAAAATAGCAGCAGTTAAACTATCATCTGCAAATTCTTTGAAAAATGCAGAGTAAGAAGCTGATATGTAAAACACAAATACATAAAGCGTGATAGGCAACAGTAAAAACAAACCAATATAAAATTGTGCTTTTAAGTTTTTTCCATCTTCAATTCCAAATTTATCAGGATTACGTTTTACTTCACTGATCTCACTTTTTATCAGATCAATATTTATATTGATATCCTGTTCTTTCTTTTCATAGATACCAATAGCAGCATCACATTTTTTGAGTTCAGTTCTGTTTTTTTCCTGCTCTTCTTTGTAAGGTTGTTTTAGCTGATCTTGTTCCAGTTTTTGTTTTCTGCATTGATCTTCAAAACTCATATATAAATTTTGAAGACAAGCTTTTAAAACTATTGGTTTTCCGGTTGCTTTTATTGATGCAGCAAAACCGCTTTGATAGTAGGTGATTCGAATTTGTTCTCTATCATTTTCATTTGTATCAGAATTATTTTGGAAAATATCTTCTGTTTTTTTTAGACTAAATAATTGCGAAAGTGGTTTCATAATTTAAGAATTTAATTGACTAATAATTTCTTCTTTTGAGATGTTTTTCTGAACACAGTCAATGAGGTAGGATGAAAGTTCATTAATGTTTTCATCCAGAAAATTAAATTTCCTGCAATACTTCTTAAGCATGTTCAGTTCATCTTCGGTAATTTTTTCGTCTGCCCAAATGATTCTTGTAAAATCATATAAGTACTCTATTCGGGTATTTAAATCTTCCGGAATAAGGAGTTCGGTACTGATTGGATTTAGAAAAAGTTTGTCGAGTTCTTCTTTTGGAATCCCACGTTCATCTGCAAAGTGATAAAGCATTTGTAGTTCTAATACATCAAAACAATCATCTGCCATTGCCATTTGATACAATCTTAAAAAATGGCTCTTTAATTCTAGTGTTATCATTATATATTTATTTTTTTTGTAAATTTTCACAGGCAATCCCATCACCATCAGAATCTAAATTTTTGTAGCAGCTTCTATCGCTGTCGTAAGTAGATTGAGCTTGTGCTTGAGTACTAAAGGAGCCGCATGTTTTCGTTGGGCAATCTGATGATTCAGAACAGGAAATTGCTAATCCAAATGTCAATGCCATTACGATTACAAGCATGCATCCTTGGTTTTTACCTGAGTAAGATTTAGATCTGGTTTTGGTAAAATGTCCCTGAACAAACGTTCCGTTTTTTTTAAAATATGGTTTTCTGTAAGCCATGATTGTTAGTGTTATATAATATAAATTAGAAATGTTATTAGTCCTATAAATGCAAATACTACTATGCATCCGTTGTTTTGATATCTTAGTCCGGATATACCCGTCTTAGTCGAATAACCGCCTTTACTAAATGTTCCTACTTTAGTTCTTAAACTCGGAGAAATTCCGGATCGACTAATATTTAAGCCAAGACCGCCCCCAAGTTTTACTCTTTTCTGAAATCGAAATCCCATTTTTAGTTGTTTTAGTCGGTTAGTTATTAGTTTAATACCGTTCCTACTTCGACTTCATAAGTTTCACAGTTTTGAATATCAAGCCCCATTACATCAACTGTTTTTTCTGCACCTGCAGCAAAATTTGCGGCATTTCCCATTCCTGTCCCTACGATATTCCCATCTTTATCATAGAAAGTTGCTTTTAGATCTAAATAATTTATTAGTTCATCTGAATTATTTTTTATTCGACAATGAATTTTATAAGAATTAAATGTTGATTCGTACTTGGCGGAATGCTTTAAAATTTCTACTTCTGGTTTTGAATATTCTACAGTTTCTGCTCCGCGAGAGTATTTTTTGGAATTACTTTTTTTACTATCATCGCTTCCAAATGCTATGAATATAAATCCGGCAAGAGCAAGTACAGAAAATAGATGTTGAACTGTTTTTTTCATGATTGTTATAAATTAATGGTTATTGATTTTTTATATATTACAAAAGGGAGCAGCATTCCTAGGATATAGAGAAGTAAATCTATGATATCAAAAGTGCCGGGGATTATATTGAAGAGTTGACCTAATTCTGAAATAATAGCGATCAAGGGAATGATAAAAATCCAGAATAAGTTTTCATATCTGACTTCATTTTTCCATAGATAAAGAACAAGACTGATATACGAAAACATCCATAAACCATCCGGTAAGGAGTATAAAATGAAATCGGGCAAATTTCCATTGATAACAGAAGTATAATTTCTTATTCTTTGAAAAAAAGTATCCAGATGCAATATGTTGAACCAGGTAAACATTTTTAAAGAAGAAGATCTAAACAAAATGTATATTAAACTACCACAAAATAATGTAGAAAAATGACCGATATATATTTGTTTTATGTCCATGAGATAATTGATTTTTCTTAGAATATTCAAACTTAAACCTATTAATAGTCAGTATTTTACGGAAAACCATAATCCGATTTTTTTATTTTTTAGGCATAAAAAAAAGCTCCCGAAGGAGCTTAGAAAAATGTTTATTTAGCTAGTGATAAGAATCTTAGATGATTCCCATATCTTTTGTAATAGAAACCAAATGTGTTGTATTATTGGCTTTGAAAAAGTCTTTGAGTTTGGCAATTCTTTTCTCGATCGTACTTTTACTGTTGGGTTTTATACCGAGTTCTTTAAAAGTTTCGGTTATGTCATCCTGCGCAATACCCATTGAGAGTTGTTTTATGATTTGAATGTCTAAATCGTCGATTTCGAAATTGTTTTTTTCCTGCAAAGCCGAAGCAATCTCAGGTGAGATAAATTTTTGATCAGAAGAAAAAACCATGGTAATGGCTTTTTTTAATTCTTCGATGCTGTTTCTGCCTTTCAAAACAAAACCATTAATACCGAAATTATCAAAAAGAGATTTTATTCTGTATCCTTTATCTTCAACAGAGTAGGCTATGATTCTAATGTTGGGCTGAACTTCACGAACTTGCTGTATCAATTCATCGCCATTGGCAATAGCAGGAATACGATGATCCGACTTAAATGATAAATCACTTATTAAAAGATCGTAAGGTTCATTTTTTTGAATAGCAGCGCGTACTTTCAAGAAAGCTTCGTCGCAATATTTTGAGTGGTGAAAATCTTCGATTCCTAAGTCTTTCAGGGTCTGTTCTATTCCTAAATTGATACTATCAAAATCTTCAGCAACTAATACTTTTTTAAACATAAGCTTTTTATTTAGGCAGTGTTATTTTTACTTTAAATCCTTTGTTTGGTTCGGTGTCAAAAATAACCGTTCCTCTTATAGCTAGAATACGGTTTTCCATATTTTGCAAACCATTTTTATTAATTTTTTTAGGGTTACATCCAACACCGTTATCTGCATAATCAATAACAATATATTTTGTGCTGTTATCAAACTTCAGAACTACCAATGCAGCCTGACTGTGTTTCTTCATGTTTACCATTAATTCCTGCAGAAGTCTGTGAATAGCAACTTTTTTTAATTCGTCTGTACTGTCCCAATTTACCTTTTCAATTCCATTAATAATGACGTTCGTATTTTTAGTATTGTACGTCGAAAGCATCTCTCTTAAGTTTCGGGCATAGTTTGTTCCCGTATCGACAGTATTATTCTCTCGGGAAATACCACGAACTCTGGAGTAAATATTATCAAGTTTCTGAATCAGGTTTTCTTTGATATTATCTCTTGCTAAAGATTGGGTTTGTGTATACGTAATCGCATGAAAAACATCATTGGCCAGCTCGTCATGAATATCCTTGGCAATACGGATTTCGGTGTTGTATGCTACTTTTATTTCCTGAATACGGCTTCTGTTTCTGTAATATCGAATAAGGATTACGATTACAATAACCAGAAAAACAATTCCTAATAAGCTTACTATCTTTTGGTATTTGGCTTCTTGTAAGGACAATTGGTTTTCTACTCTTTCTAAGCGAAGTTTTTGATTCTCGTCTTTTTCCTTTTTAGAATCGTATTTAATCTTGGCAAACTTATTTTTGAAGTTATTTCTAATATTGATAATACTGTCGTTAATCAAAATGTATTTTTGTGCATACGAAGGATTTTTTGTTGGTGCGACATTTGAAATTAAAAAGGATAGCGCTTCTAATCGTTCGTCGACACTATTTAGCTTCGTTGCCGTTTTATAGGCATTGGTCGCAAATTCGTTAGACTTTTCCAAATCAAATTTTGAGTAATAATCAGCCAAATGCAGGTAACTTTCGATACTTCCATAGCGATCGTCGAGTTCCAGGCGCAAGGCAAGCGCATCATTCAGCAATTGAAGTCCTTTTTCGTACTGCCTGTTTTTAAAATAAGCAAACCCTAAATTATCCATTACTCTGGCTTTGCTCTTAAGATATGGTGTATCGTAGGCTAATTTTTTATTTAAAATACCTTTAAGAATGGCAATCGCTTTATTGTATTTTTTTTGTTTAATGTATACAGCGGCAATATTGTTTAGCGGAGATTGTTTTGATAAAGGATCTTTGGCGTCTTTTACAGCCTGATCATAATACAGAATAGCATCTTCATAAAGAGAAAGTTCTTTGTCAGCAATTCCGAATAAATTATTTATAGCAACCCCATAATTATCATTCCCTTTAATAAAAGGCAATGCTTCGGTTAACGTTTCTTTACTGCCATAGTAATCACCATTTATTTGCTGAATTTGGCCCATTTGAATGCAGCTGAAAGTAATGTTGGCGCTATCTTTTAGAGATTCAAACAGTATTTTTGATTTATTGAAGTAATAAAAAGCGCTATTGTATTTTTTATCCTGAAAGGCAACTAATGCTTTATCTCGCAATTCAGTGGCTTCTTCTTTGAGTTTGTTTGGCTTAATGATGTCTGTTTTTTCCTCTTTACAAGAAAAGAAGAAAAGAAAACTTAATAAAAATAAAAACGGGGAACGTAGCATAATTGTTACTTTCCCCGAAATTAATAATTTATATTAAAAAATAAGTATAATTCTTATTTTTTTGGTGGAAAAACCACAACTGGGTCGTCACCAGGTCCAGGAATTGGCACATCAGCTTGTGGAGCAGTTGCCGGAATCGGATTTTCTTTTATCTCGGTTCTTTTATTTGTACCATTAGCTGTTTCAAGTTCGTCAGCTGTACAAGAAAATAAAGTTGTGCTCAATAGAGTAAATGCGATAATTGTATATAATGTCTTCATCTTTTTTATGATTTAAAAGGTTAAAAATTGGGCATAGGTATGGCCGTCCGGATTCTGTCCAGATCTTGTTTTTTAGTCAATACCTACAGTTTTGTTGGGAAGTGAATTGTGTTGAACAATAAGGTTTTATCTATACTTCCCGGATAGATTCCGCCTTACGGTTTTCCACAATTTTTAAATAAACTAGTTTTGTATTTTTGTTTTATTTCGATATCGAAAACAATTGCAATACTAATTTGTTATGCAAAGATGTGACGCTTGTAAATGTTTATCTATACGGAATTCCGGGAGCTCCCGATAAGTCTTTTAAAATCTTTATAAGTCATGAGAAATCTTAAGAAATCTTGTGAAATCCTAGAAAAAAACAACTAAAAAAATAAGCCTATGCCTAACAATACTCGAGAAGATTATAAAGAAGCAATTAGAATTAAATTTGAAAAAGAAAGAGATAAGATAAATTCGGTTTATCTTAATCCTCCTTCGCAAGCGAATTTGAGGGATCTTTGCTGGAAAATTTTAAAATCAAATCCAAGTTCTGATGATTTGAATACATATTCTGATTTTTTTAATTTTCAATTTGATTCTAATATTGAAAATATTGATATTGTCTATACAAATAAGTTTAAAAAAGTTGGTAGGTTTTTAAGACGGATAATAGAACCAGCAAGATTTGAGACAGTGGAACTTGCTGCAATTTTGGTTAATTTTGAATTAAGACCATATGAAAAATTCTATTATAATAGAGGTAATGATGAGGAACAACCAGATGTTATTGTAGATACATTTGTTACCGATGATCCAGAAAAGGATGTTGTGGAAGAAAATCTAGAAACATCATCTACAGAAAGAGAAAATGAAGAAGAAGATGAAAACGAAGAGGAAGGTGTTGAAAGTACCATAATAGAAGATACGCCTGTAAAAATTAGTTTCTCGGAACAACTAAAACACATTTTCACTAATAACCCAACTAGAAGATTAAAGAAAACACTTTTAGGAGTAGTTGTAATCTTCGGATTAATTGCCAGTGTAATCTATTTTGCATTCTTCAAAATGCATTGTATGCAATGGTCTGAGGATCATTATGAAATAGTAGATTGCACACCTGAGTTAGGTGCTAATGGAAATCTCATCATTCCTTTAGATGAAAGGCTTTTAGATTTTAAAAAAGTTACCGTTTGCGATACTACAAGCTGTTTTAGACCAGATGGACAAGCTATTGTATGGTATGCAAAGAATAAGGATAAAGCTGAATTTTTTAATTCAAACGGAATTGGTCGGCATCCTGAGACAGAAAGGGCTTTGCGACCTGTTACAGAATATATTAAGGGTAAATACAAAACGCCATGTGAATCGAAACATAAATAAAAACAAAAAAAGGTGGATAAACTCTCATGAGGATATCCACCTTTTTTTAGGACGATAACATATTTTAAGCTACAATTTCGCCACCATTAATATGTATAAATTGACCTGTAATGTAACTGCTGTCTTCGCAAGCAAGGAAAACATACGCAGGAGCCACTTCAGAGGGTTGTCCGGCACGTTTCATTGGATTGTCTTTTCCGAAATCGGCTATTTTGTCGAAACTGGCCACAATAAGCGGTGTCCAGATCGGACCCGGAGCCACACCATTGACGCGGATTTTCTTTTCGGCCAACATCGTAGACAATGATCTGGTAAAACTCACAATCGCCCCTTTTGTGCTGGCGTAATCAATTAAGTGTTCGCTGCCACGATATGCCGTAACAGAACTGGTATTGATAATAGTATCGCCTTCCTTTAAAAGTGGTAATGCCGCTTTTGTGATATAGAAATAGGGGTAAATATTCGTTTCAAATGTTTTTTGGAGTTGTGCTGTTGTAACCTTTTCAAAATCGGTTGTAGAGAATTGTACCGCAGCATTATTGACTACAATGTTTATTTTGCCAAAACTGGTATGGCATTTTTTGATCGCGGCTTTACAAAATTTCTCGTCTTTTAGATCACCGCTCAGAAGCAAACATTCTCTTCCTTCTTTTTTGATTAGTTCTCTGGTTTCAATCGCATCTTTATCTTCTTTTAAGTAAACAATAGCAATATTAGCGCCTTCTCGGGCAAAATGTACAGCAACACTTCGTCCGATACCGCTGTCTCCACCAGTGATAAACGCAACTTTTCCTAAAAGCTTTCCGCTTCCAACATAATTTTCTCTAATGATTTCAGGCTGTGGTTTCATTTGAAATTCATTACCAGGAAGATCTTGTTTTTGCTCGGGGAATTTTTTCGGTTTTTCCATGATATATAAATTGTATGAGATTAATTTTCTAAAGTAGTCTGATTTGAAATAAAATCTTGACCGCAAAAAATCAAAAACTATCCTGAAAAAATCTTTTAAATTGCTGGTTAATAGGGATTTTGTAATGTTTGATGGAAGATGTTGTAATAAAATAAGGAGATATGTGAATTATTTTTGATAAGCTTTTAGTAAAAAAGTTCAGAATAAAACTTTTACCTAATAGGAAAACGAAACAATTTTAATTAAAGATATAATGATACATCAAATTGACACCACAGACAATATTGTTGCTTTTAGAGCATTGGCAGAAGTAACTAAAGAAGATTTTTTAAGAGTTGTTGTTCCCGCAGTGGAACACTTAGTGAAACAAATCAACGAAATCAATTTTCTATTGGTTTTAGATACGGATATCAAAAATTTCACCGCAGGAGCCTGGCTTCAGGATGCGTTGCTGGGACTTAAACATTTAGGAAAATGGAATAGGGCAGCAATCGTTACCGATTCAGAAGAGATTATTACGTTTACAAACGGATTCAGTTATGTTGTTCCGGGAGAGTTTCGTGGATTTAAAAAAGAGAATTTTAATAAAGCATTAAATTGGGTTGAAGGAAATATTTCGTGATCTAGCTTTTTAGATCTTTAGATAGTTAGATCTTTAGATAGTTAGATAGTTAGATAGTTAGATAGTTAGATAATTAGATAGTTAGATAGT
>NZ_MUGW01000022.1:164127-165672 GCF_002217285.1 Flavobacterium hercynium
ATATTGTAGCGCCGGATTTTAATCCGGCATTATAAATGAATAATAAAAAAGAGATCAATAGGATCGGCTCATATTGGGTTAGTATCTCAAAAAATGGATCGTTATTAAAGAACATTAAAAAGAACAAATAACGTTTTTACCAAAGTAAGAAAAAGCATAAATTTGCTTTATAAAAACAATCCAATAAGTACGATACTAAATTTGGGTTGTTTTTTATTGATCGTTATTATGTAAAAGAATTTTTAAATATCTTTGATTTATGAGCACAGAAACAAAACGAAAAAATATTGGCAGAAATATAAGCCGAATGAGAGAGCTTCGTGGTATGAAACAAGAAGCACTTGCAGAAGCAATGGGTGTTAGCCAGCAAACTGTTTCGGGACTTGAAGGAAGTTATGAAATTGAAGAACAAAGACTTGCGCAGATTGCTAGAGCACTTGGCGTGACCGTAGATGCGCTTGAAAACTTTACAGAAGAATCTGTTTTTAATTATTTCAATACTTTTTATGATAGTAGTTCTGGAGGAAATGGAATGATTAATCATCCAGTTCATTGTACCTTCAATCCTCTTGATAAGGTCGTTGAACTTTACGAACGTTTGGTTAAGGCTGAAAAAGACAGAGCAGACGCTCTTGATAAAGTACTGAAAGGGAAATAAAATCCTTCACAATAGGAATTACAAATAAACAAACCGTCTTGAATTAGTTTTCGAGACGGTTTGTTTTTTTATGAGAGTTGGTTACTAGTAATAATTACCTGCAATGTCAGTACTTTTCTTGAAGTTTTCTGAGCCGGATTTTTTAGCGAATTTTTTATAACAGGCAGATGCTAACAGTGGTAAAGCTAGTCCGCCAATAAGAGCCGCAGTTTTATTGTGTCCTGTTTTCTTTAGAACAGCACCAATAATTAATGAACTTACACCTGCACAGGCTAGTTGTTTTGCAGATAATTTTGATGTTTTATTTTCTAAAGTTTCAGAAGTTCCAAGTAACAACGGATTAATGAAATTTTCCATAAATTTTTTAATTTTAATTAGACAATTAGTAATAATCTGATCCCCCAAAATCAGATTTAGATTATTGTACAGTACTACTAGTAACTGTATTTATTTTTTATATTATGAGTTTTATACTTTCATCTTTGAATGATTTTTATAAAACTTCATTTCAGGCATTTATTTCTTAGTTGCATTGCTGTCAACATTAGATTTTTGCGCTTCATTTTCTGTTTTATCTTTAGCAACACGATTTTGGCTATTATCTGAAAATTTTTCAGTGTTTTGAGCTTGATTTCGTTTTTGTTCCTGAAGATTTTCTACCATTTCTTTTTCCGGACAATTATCATTATCAGGATCATAATTTTTCTCCATCATCACTTTTAATTTTTAAAAATTTACATCTCTATTTTTATAATCAAAAGTAATACCAACTGCATAATTTGATTTATAGAATTAAAATCTCTAATTATATAATTATCAGTGTGGTGACTAATAAAAGAGCAATTTATGAATTTTATATTGTGAAACTCACAAAATACTGTTAATAT
>NZ_MUGW01000023.1 GCF_002217285.1 Flavobacterium hercynium
CGCTATTTCAGGACAAGACACTTTCTTAAAAAAAAAAAGCAACTCATTATGAGTTGCTTTTTTTTTTGATTTTGTTTGTGTCTTATTGCGGAGTACAGAAAAATAGTAAACTATTTTTTGAGCATATAGAAATTGTTGGAGTAATTTAAACCATAAATATTATTAAAAAGAAGATTATTATCCCAAAAAATATAACACCTATCATATGATTCAATGAACTATTTTCATCTTTTTTTTTAGTATTACTACCTAAAGGCCATATTTTTGAAAAAGGAGTGTAGGAAGAAAATCTTATCAAATTTATTGTATTGATATAAATATATCTTATGAGCGCTCCTAAAAATTCAAGTAAATATCTTCCTAAAATTATTTGTATAAAATCCATTAATTTTGTTTTTCAATTTTTTTAGCACCAGCTTTTGTTATAGTAATAAAATTTTTAGTATTAATTTGTGTTAATGCTTTGTTTGTATATCTTATTATAGCTCCTCTAGTGGCAGGTGCTAACTTTGTTATAAAAGTACCTTTAAATGCTGAGCCAAATGTTGCAACATTAAATTTTGAGACGAGTCCAACTTTAAGGGGAGAAGGGAAGATAGTTGTAATTGTATTTACTCCAGAATTTAACACTTCTTGAGGAGATGCTCCCTCACGATTTAGATGCATACCTGAACTTGATTTTGAAATATTCCTTGTAGTGTATACATAAGCATCATCTGCCATTCCATAAGCTACATTCCCTGCTATTTTTAAAGTTGATTTTAAAAAGTTATCATTGTCATTTGACTTTAAATAGTTTTCTTTAATATTTCCAAAAAAGTTTGGTTTGTATTCAGAAATTAAATCCTCATGTTGGTAATTAAGATTTCTAGGGTAAGTCAATTCAAATGAACCAACATTTGCCCCATTTTGCATAGAGTGTGAATAAGTTTCTTGATAGAAAACATCAGGACCAGCCTGAACAATTCTGCTAATTTCTTTACCATTTGAATCTAAATAAATAATATCATCTGCTTTGCCCCCATCTTTATCAATCATTCTAATTGGATTATTACCCATCCCCAAATAAGGCGAAGCATATTGTCCATATGGGTCAGTCGACAGCCATCTTCCTAAACGACCATCCCAAAGGCGTAATTGAAAAGCTTCCATATTGGTTTCTCCGTCCAGCTCCTGCCCCTGAAAAGCGTAACGGTAATTTAATGAATTACGACTAGGCAACAACTCCCCAAAAGGGTAGTAGTCTGCAAATGATTTAATAACTGGATTACCACTTTCTTTTTCTATTACAGCCCTAACATTTCCTAAATGATCTTTGATTTCATAACTTGCGACGGCGCTTGCTTTTTTATAAACTCCTAGGCGGTCTAACCCGTAAATAGGCAATTCTGCTTGTGTTATGCTTCCACCATTGGCTTGATTGTATACAGCCAATGTATTGCCTGATAAATCCAGTTGATAGAAAGTAGTATTTTGCAATGCAAAAGTAGTGGTGTTATAACTTTCTTTCTTAACACGTTGCCCTCTCTCATTGTAAAAGAACTTCACTAAAGTATTAGCTCCCTTTTTTATTTCGGTTACTAATCCTGGTGTATTGTAAAAGTAATATAAATTTTCAGAAACATTTTGTATTAGTTGTCCTATTGCATCGTATTTATAATTATTTGGAGCTTGCGTTTCAATATCTGTAGGATCCGCTGTTGCTACACGATCAGTAATGCTGAGCAATTGGTTTGTAGTATGCTTAGTATTTCCTGATTTTTCTTCTTCATAATTATAATAGTACTCCAAATCATCTGTAAAAGTTCCCGTTTCATTGGTACGCTGCAATGTTATTATATTACCATTAGGATCGTAACGTATCCCTTTTTCAGCATAACTGGTTGTTGGATTAATAGCTGCAGTTGCTGCATTTACATTTCCAAAATTAGCACTGGTCAGCCAGTTATTGCGATCATAATTGTATAAATATCCTTTTTGGTTCGCAATACCTCCCGAGTAATCACCTGCAGCACCTTTATTGGTCCAACGTGCTGCTTTTATATTTCCGTTATAATCAGATCCTGCAGAAGGAGAAGAAATAATATTTGTTCCAGTTCGTAAATAGTCACCATTGTAGTAATCTAATGTTAATCCAAAAATATCATTAGAATCTCCGCCTGGATCTTTGGCAGGTTCTAAACTAGGATGATTGATACTTTTAAGTTGTCCGCCTAAGGTATACACATAGTCTAATCCCTGCGCGCCTTGAGCAATATTTGTACGCTTTAGTTCTCCTGTCTGATAATAAGTATAATCAGCATGTGTGCTAAAGTTTATGTTATTAACAGAAGTTTCGACTTTTGTTAGTACATCATTCATATTATAAGAGTAGCGATGAATAAACAACTCATCTGCTTTATCTTTCTGGAATACGACTTGTCTTATATTTGATTTGTAATCGTAATCATAATGAACGGTTTTTGCTCCTAAACCTTCCGTATACTGAACAATCCATTCCGCTCTTCCGTATAAATCATAACTGTACCATGTAATATTTGAAATTGTTGCACCCGGCTTTGAATAAGTAATAGCAACATTTCCGGCTAAGTTATTTTGAATATAATTTGTATTACTAATACTTGAGGCCGTTAAAACTTCTGATAATGTTAGATTTGAAGGAAGTAGTACAGATGTCGAATTATTAGTAGGATCATCGTAAATAATGAAATTTTGTTCTGTACGACCTTGAGTACCTGAAGGTAGATTGGACATGTTTGAAGCTGAATCCCAATTAGTTGCAAGAACGCCGCTTTCAATTGGTCTCGCTAAATAATCATAATCTGTATAGGAAATTTTATTATCACTCTGCAATGCATTTTGTGAAAAACGAATTTGTCCGTCACTTCTATAATTGAACTTATTTACGCCTTCATCAAGACTTGATACCTCAATGAGTTGGTTTAGGGCATCATACTTATAGGTTGTAAAAAAATTGTTAGTATGAAATGGTATCATATTCGCAGGAACTTTACCAATACTATTACTTACAGGAAGACTGTTTGGTTGTAAAGCTTTTATTAGTTGTCCCGTTTTGTTGTAAACATTTATGGTATAATCATAGTAATTTACATCGTAGGTAACACCTCCATCCTGTGGAAGAACACTACTAATATCATCGTTTGAAGTGGGACGAAAAGTTAATCCTAAAGCGAAAATAGGTTTTGTAATTAACTCTATTCTATATAGACCGGGACTTATAGCGCTTTTTTCGCCAAGAGTTAATAAATTTCCTGTCCTTAAATTGTAAACATTATATAAAGATGCGTTTCCAATAAATTGGAAAGTACTTTCACATCCAACTGGTAGATGTATGTCGACAAAGCCTTGTGAACCTATCAGGGATGTTAGTTTCGAAAATCGGGTTCCGCCAGATTTAGCGGTTGCCAATGTTTTGCCTTCAGTGTCCGTAAATAATATATTTTCTTCTCCATTAGGATCAACAGTAACAGTTTTAAAAGCTTTAAAATTAAAAATAGTATTATTGGGATCATTAAAGACAGCCGTAACGTCGTCTACAGCTTTTACCTCTCCATAAGTATTCCAGCTTCCGGCTAGTGTTTTAGCAGGATTTGATAAGTTTAGAGGTAGGTCTATAATTTCATTCGCTTTTCTAAAAGAAATTTCATTAAAGATTTGAACAGTCTTAATCTCTCCTCCAATAAGCATTTTATAAAGTTTACCTCTTTCTAAAGGATAATTTGCCTGTACTGCATAAGGATTTGCTTCTAATTGAATCATTAGATTATGATTCAGATCTGGAATTGATTCTATCGGAGTAACATTGCTTTCTGCGTTAATAATACGCATATAATAAGCAGATAATCCTAAATTATCATATTCAGGATATTGTTTTTTATAAATGTAGGATTCAATATCTCGATTATTTTCAAGATAATCTGTTCCATACATATAATAGGGTTCCTGTGCCGCTGGCATAGTGTAGGAATAACCTGTTTTCCATTCGCCATTTATTTTGTTTCCCCCAACTACATTTATAATATTATCAGGATTTAGTATATCGTAGTTATTTTGAATAAACGGATCAGTTGCTGTCGCCTGATAAGGTTCATCTGTATTATTATCACTGTAATAATTAATTAAGCCTTCATTTGGTGTTGAAGGAGCTAAAATTGCTGCTTTAATTATAAAAGAACTGCCTGAAGTTGCGGTAACTGAAAATGAATTACTTAATGTTATCGTCGGAGCAGTTAATGTTACTGTTAACCCAGGACTTACTGCACCAGTTGCGGTGATTGACTGTTTCGCTTTATAATCTTTATTTACTGAAATATTATTAAGTGGAAGAACAGTAGGGTAAATTTCTATTGTCTGACCAGGAACGGTTTTTAAAAAATTTGCTTTGTCAAAATTTCTAAAAATTGATGGTGCAATAAAGGATGTTTTATCTGGTCTGCCTAAGTTATCATAAACAGTTTCTGTTCCCCAGATTCTGTTAGTAACGTAATCTTTAGATAAATTTACATCCGGTTTGCCTAAATCGTCAAAATAAGATCTTGATTCACTTGTAGGATTTCCTTTGCTGTCGTATGAAACGTTGTGAAGCCAGTTGAAAAGGTTATCATTAGAAATGATTACTTCTGATCCTTCATTAATATCTCTTTTAAAATCAAAATAACAACCAGAGGTAATCGTAAGAGTTGCTCCATTATGATAGAACACTAAATAGTTTGATTGTATTTTAGCTCTATAGTTTGTATCAATATTCCCTTGTTTAATAGCTCCTAATTCAATATCTCTTACAGGTACACCAGTGTTCAAATACATTATTTCACCAGTTTTTAAAGAACATGAATTTGACCAGGAGCCAGTAATTTTTAGTTGTACGGTTCCATTTTTTATCGATAAAAAACCATTGCTACTTCCTTGTCCTGGAATACAATTAAAAACATCAGGTAAATTATTAGAATAATTAATTCCTGCTGCAAAATTAGAAGGGGATAAGCTTATGTCCGTATTTACGTTTGTTACTTCATTAGCTAATGAATAGATTATTAACTTATTGTTTTCAATTTTTAAATTATATCCATTTGATATTCCTCCAGAACTTGTCAATATGGCTCCTAGATCCAGATCAGGCAGACTTGGAGAAATAGTTAATGTTTTTATAATACCGGTTTTCATTGGACCCTGACTCCAAGAACCACTAAATCGGACTGATAATACATTGTCAACGACAGATAAACTTCCGATAGAAGTTCCATTTGTTGTAGCAATATCGTTTAATTCTAAATTTACATTGTAGTCAGGATAATTTCCAAACAGATCTAAATTAAAAGAATTGAATTTTGTTTTGTAAGGTGTTCCGGGGTTTCCAAAAAGAAAAAGCGGGAATAAGATTAAACTATATAAATATCTTTTCATAGATTTTGTCATTATGTTTTTGCAAACTGTTTAAAAGAATTGCCTTATAAAAACTTGTGATTATAAGTGTTGGATTTTGATAATTTGAAACCACCAATAATTCCATTTGATGCATCATCAATAATTTCTGAATAGGTTTTAATAAGTTTTCCTGCTGCATCATATTCAAATCTCATCGCAAGACCATTATTTCCAATAATATGAGTTAACTCGTCATATTCATTATACACATAACCTTTTATAGAAGAGGATAGGGGACGAATCATTAAATCATCAAAATAGACTGTTGTTCCATCTGCTGATGTAGCAAAAACAGAGTTTAATACAAGAGGTAAATCTATAGTACTGGTCTTTAAAACCCAGTTGCCCGCTGTATAAGATTCTTTAAAAGCTTCTATTGTACCGTTAATATTTAATCTTGCTTTTTCAGCGGTTGCTTTTTTTACCCACACAGAAACTTTATATTTCGAGGCTGGGCCTATTGGTACTCCATTTATTGCTGAGCGACGAATAAAAACACCAAAAGAAGAAGAGCTTGTAGCTTCTACAGAATATTTTCCAGTGTGAAAGTATGAAGTATTTCTTTTTGCATTTACCATTTTTATTTCTGGTTCCAGCCAATTGGATCCGACAGATGAAGTACTTTCTGTGCCGATAATATTTTCAGCTCCACAATAAAACATCTCACTGTAAGCGGCGTTACCTGTTGACATTATTTTGGAGTCATTATCACCCATTTTGATAGAATTATAATTACCATTTACATCCATTTGCTCTACTGGTGCAGAAAAATGGTCATAAAGACTAACTTGAGAAACCTGCTTCCATTGGGCAGGTTGAAATCCTATTCCAATAGTCCAGTTAAAGTTGTCATCTCCGCTATTTGTCGTAGAGTTGTAATTAGTAAACATACCGTTTTCATCTTTTGTTCCGTTCCACACGTAAGTTTTATACTTTCTCCAAATTTTTTGAGAAGCAGGAGCAGATGCGTTAACACTAGTTAGATTTCCTTCAATATCCTTATAGTTCCAAAGGTTGTTCCAGGTTGTGAGACCAACACCAGTTTCTTTCCATTTGTTGCTGTTTTTATCCCAGATGTAAGAATAATTAGCAGCTGTCTGTGATAACATGTTTTTATTGTTGTAATTATCAGCTTTCGAACCCATTTCAGGATATTTAACATAAGCAGGAATAACTTTTGTTTTATGAGATTGACCATCACTTGAGGTTGTGGTTGTTTCTAATACTTGCCCTGTTAAAAAATCAAATTTATTATATGTAGTCATACTTGATTGACCATTTTCAAAAAGTTTGCTACTTTGTATCATTGTCGGATAAGTAGTTTTTGAAGAAATATTTAAATGAAAAAAGCCTTCATATTTTCCAATATCCTTGTTTTCAGTATATGAATTTTTATATGAATTAAAAGTTTCTTTAACCAGGCCTTGTTTAATTTTAGATGTTGGAATATAGTTGTTTTCTAATTTTTTTAATAATTGATTAGATTTGTTGTATCGTTCTTGCTTAATTAAAGCCCCCATCATAGCGAAATTGTTTGTAATATCATATTTGTACTTCGTTAATTTTGGGTTTGAAAAAGTTGTTATATTTAGAGGTATATCATCTTCATTTTGAATTTTTTTTATTTTTAAAATTTCACCTAATGAGTACTCCTTAGAAGTTACAACTTCTGGGCTAACCGTTTTAAAATAGTATTTAGTTATATCCTGGTCTGTTTCTACCTTAACAGTATTGTACATTACACTTGGAGGAGGTAACTCCGCCATGTATTTTATGTTTTTTTCGTAATTCGATGGAGCATAGGAGGTTATACCTGATGATTTATAATTAAGATCTCCTTTGCTTTGACTATAGCCATCTTGATTATAATAATAATTAGTATTGTAATTTTTTTCATTTGCATTAACTGTAATTTGTTTTACACGCAAACCACCCCCATTTTGGTCTGTATTAACTTTATTTGAATATATTGAATATAAAAATGTATAAGCAGTTCTGTCAGAACAACCTCCTGAAAGGTCAGGGAATTCATTTCGTTTTTTTGTGTGAAGCCTTGCCATTTCATAGCTGTACTGCGTGTTAAATAACAAATCTAATCCACCGTCAGAATTTGTCGTATTACCTTCTAAATCTGTTTCAAAAGTTACACTTGTATCGGATACCGCAACAACATCTACCTCCTTATCCTCTATGTCTACGCTACCTTTTCTTTCATAACAACTGAAATCTCTATATTCGTGAAGAATACCAGCCCATATATTAACTTTTGCTTTTTGATTAACAGTGAAAAATAAAGGAAAATTGATTTGGTATGAATTATTAGGGTCTAAATTTTCGACTACAAATCTTAATTTATCTGAGTTTTTTGAAAACGTAAATTTCAAGTCATTTTTAAATCTGTTTTCATACTTTACAGCTTCAGTATAATAATCATCTTCTTCATATTTTATTGAAATATTAGCGCCAGTAGGATGTGTAATTCTATTTAAATTCCATGCTGTGGCATCACTCTTGTTAAATCCCCAATCATCAGAATTATTGACATTGTATTGTTGATTTGGATTTTCATATTGAAAAACATACGGGGGAAGTACCTGAATTCCATTTTTTCCTTTATAAGTAAGTTTGTTTAATGTTAGTCTTCCAAAAGTACTATTGACTCCGTTAGGAGTTCCTTTAGCAAGGCTATAGTCGTAGCTGAAATCAATTGTCTTAGTTGAGTAGTTTTGAACATTAGGAAAATAGTAATCAATATCTTTATTGTCTAATACATTGCTGTAAAACTCCCCAGACCATCTAGAGTTGTAAATGGGACTGTTATTTATTTCTTCATCGATTGTTCCATCTGAATATCCAACTTTCCCTGATTCTGACATGTTAATAGTTGCTGTAACTTTTGATAACTGCTCTGAAGGATTTGAATTTCTAAAATTTAATGGGATATCTTTGTTTTTTACAACAATAATTTTATCCAATTTTAATAAAGTATGCTGTTCTTTTTTATAATTTGTTTTAAGTGTATAGATAGCTTCATGATTAACAGCCATTTTCATTGTAGGAAACGACCCCAAAACATTTAAATAGTACAATCTCTTTTCTAAATCATAGAATCCTAATTTATTTGCTTTTCCATTTTTAGTATATTCTTTATCCGTACTTTCCGGAATAGAAATAGCATCAGATCGTTCGTTTTTTACAAAAAGCGCTGTATGAGTTCTTGTTTTTATGGCATCTAAATAATATATTTCTTTTATTCCCCATTCATAAAGTTTTGAAGTTGGGGTGATTTTATAATCACTACCTCTCGGTGTTCTCCATGTATAACCATCACTCCATTTTCCGTATTCAAAAGTTACCCAATATCCCAAATCTTTGTCGTTTATTGTCCCATCACCATCATCTACAAAATCAGAACCTGTAATAGCGGTTAAAAGCCAGTGAGTTGCATATGGGGCTACTTGAAACTCTTCGTAAAATTTATTACTAATATCTTCATCGTACTTTGATGATCTTGAGAATTTTTCTTTTTGATATACAGGTAGCGTATAATGGTATGTTTTACCATCAGGGGTTGTAATTTTAAATGCACCAATTCCATCTTTAGGAATGGAAGTTGTAGTTCGGTTAAAATTCTTTAAATTATATATTAAATTTGGATTAGAAATAATTTGCTGATTAGTATAAGTTTCTATGTAAGATGATCCTCTTTTACGTTTATTTTCTGAATTATAACCATTGAAATTATTTCCGTCGATATTTACAGTACTATTTAAGGAAGACGTTGGAGAATCAACATTTGTAAATCCCTCTAATATAGTTGCTGGCGTACCATCCCATTTATCAGAATCAATATTTATATATGACTCATAAGTGTTGTTGAAGTAAAAATGAAGATCATTAGAATTCAGGTTTTTATTAAGGGGATTTCTGTTATAGTATAGGTTTTTGAAATCTATACCATCTACTTTAAATGTTTCTGTTTTTGGAGTTAATGTTCCATATTCAAGAATTTTAGGACTAATATCTCCTGTAATTCCTTGGCCACTTACAGAATAAAAATCATATGTAGGTAGGATAATATTGTTTCCGATTAAAGATTCGTCACTTTGGTCATAATTTGCCGTATAAGTATCAAATCCGACTTTTGATAGAATAGTGCTATTTTTTGCGCTATCTAAATTATTAGAATACAATGTTCCTACTCCAATATCTTTATTAGTATCAAAGTAATGATATCTTAATTTAGAAAAAGAATAATTTATCTGAAATAAAAAGACGTTTATGTCTACTCCAACTCTGTCTCCGACCTGTCTTACACTGTAACTTGAACTTTGAGTACTTCTATGAGATCCGGTGTAATTTACTAAATTTATGCCCGTTGAATTGTTTGAATTAGTAGAGGATGATCTTCCTGTACTATTCATTTTTATATCAGCTGTTGCTGATATTGAACTACCATCTGATCCTGTACTGACATCCAAACCATATCCACTAGCATTTACTCCTCCATCAAAATTGTAACTATTTTGACCTCCAAAAGCCTTGTTTTCAGAGTAAGATCCATACAGGCCTACTGTGTATTTACCAGATCCAAGTCCTACACCTACACTAAAATTGTGTTGAGAAATTTCTCCTCCTGGATCAAATACTATTGATGATACATTTTCTTGTTTCCAATCATCAGGATATCCACTTACGGCTCTATTAATTGCCCCTGGATTTAAACTCCAGCCTAGACCAACCCACGAAGCATCTTGATCAGATGCAATTCCTGCATGATAAGATAAGGTTAGTGGATAGCCTCCTTCAGGAGAAGGTACGTCTAATAAAGGCATAACATAGCTAAGGTCTCCAGTAGCTAAATTAACCATATCAGTTGCATCTACAGGTTCAAAACTTGTCGACTCTGGCGCAACTGGTCCATTGGTAGACGCAAATAAATCGACAGGGAAAATTGTTGGAAAAATAATCAACAAGAAAAAAGTGGCAATGAAACGATGGCGTTTGTGGTATTTTGTCATGGTAATGAATTCAGTTTAAAAACGTAATTGAGGTTCGTTGAGTAAGGCTTTGGTATTTAGTTTAAATTTTATATCTCCTGTTTCGAGTCCTAAATCTTCAACAACAAAATTTAAGTACTCTTCGTTCATGTATTTTTTGTCACGCGGATAAACAATCATTATAGAGGTAGCATTACTCATTCCGTACATTCGCGGGTAAATAAAGTCAGTCATGGAGAGTGTATCTTTTGAAGGGGTATAGAGATGTATTTTTTCTTCCATACCAAAAGCCAGATCATTAACCATTTGTCCAAATTTGGCTTTGTCCTGACTTACGCTATTCAATAACTCCTGGTTGTTTTTTGACATCGAAAGATTGAAGTAGAGGTATTGATTATATCGCTTTCTTAGTTTTTCAATTTGTGCCGGATTTCTATCTTCTCCTAATTCTTGTTGCACTAAGAGGTCAGTGGGGCGATATTGTAAAACATAGTCGACATTTGCAACTGTTTTTTTATAGTTGTATCCGTTATTTTCCTTCTGTAGGTATTCATTAAGTTTTTCCTGCGTATCAAAAGTGTTACTGCAAGAAGAACAAATGAATAGGACTAAAAGGAGTGTGTAAAGTTTATTTTTTATCATACTCAGCATTAAGACCTTTTAAGATTTCTTCAGTTAAGTCTGTAGACTCATCTGCATACATAATGTTTCCGCCACCGCTTGCGCCAAATATAATTTTATGATTATGATCTTTTCCGTATTGTTTTATGTAGTCGTTAATGTCATTAATTACAGTTTGAGTCACTTTTTTATCCTCTTCCTGAATTTTTTTCTGGATAGATTCCTGATAACCGTTAATTTGTTGTTGTTTATTTGACAGTAATTCTTGTTTCAGTTTTAATTCTTTTGGAGATAAAGCTGCTCTTTCTTTTTCGTAATTTTTTAATTCATTTTGCCAATTGCTAACCAAAGAGTCTACATTAGCTTTCATAAGACTTGACTTTTTTTCAAATTCAGCTTGCGCTATTTTTGTTTTATTATATCCGGAAATAAGTTTATTAACATCCACATATACTAAGGTTGAGCTGGACTTCGTGATATAAATTGCAAATATGCTTAATAGTACTGCTGCTACAGCAGTATAGAGAGGGGCTTTTTTCATTTTTTTAAACAGAATAATTTTGTGCAAGGTTAGTGTTTTAATATTAATTTAACAAGTCGTTTATGTCTTAAAATTGTTATTTTTTGAATTTTAAAGAATAAAAAAATCATTCTAAATAGTGAAATGGTGTAGGTTTTAAGTTTTATTATTTTATAGAACACGACTACTGAAGAATGCTTCAAATAATTTTAAAAAAAATAAAAAACTAAAGAAAAACCCTATTTTAATATTTTTTAAAGGTGCGATTTCCTGTTCAAGCTATAATTTTACCAAAAAGTTTAGAAGTAAAAAAACAAGTATGAATTGAATTTTATAGATTTGTATAATCTATAGATTCTTAAAAAAGATCAATTTGGAGACAATTATAAAATTTAGAGCAATGAAATACGTTAATTCACTATTTTTATTTTTAATGTTTTTATATTCAAACTCTTACGCTCAGTTGAGTTCTGATAAAATATTCGAAAGTTTTAAACAGGGAGAACGTACAAATTGTTCATCAATCGCTTTTATTAAAGCAGCATTAAACATTTATGGAGTAGATAATCTTTTTGTGATCGAAACAGTAAATGATAGTTTGCACAAAATAACACTAAAAAATAACTCATCATTTACGATCAACAATGAAGAAATAAGTAAAGCGAGATTTTCTGCTGGTTTTGTATTCATTAAAAAGAATCCGGAAAGTGAACAAATAACAAATTATGCTGTAATGGCTTACGCAGTCATGGCAAAGTATAAACAAATTATTGACAATCAGGCTACTTTTGATAAAGCTTTAGAAGATTTAGAAGATGGAGCCGTTTATACACCTACTATTTATAAATATTTAGGATTTAAACAAGGCAAGCAGATACAAAAGCTAAAACGACACGCAGGAAGTGAATACTGTGGCGTTGTGGCATGGTCAAATGCACATGCCGTCTTTGTATGTCAGGAATTTATGGACTATTACGGAAACAAAAAAAGCTTATGGGCAAAATACCCGGGACGTTTTAGAGTAGTAAATTCTTCTGAAGAAGTAAAAAACAATTTTATTAATAATAACGAAGTAGACAAAAATACAGCATCAAATTTAAACTGATAGTTTTTGAATGTTCTGTGACTTAGAAGCTCTTGTTTCTTTTATTTAGAAATGAAGGCTTCATAAAATTAGATACAAGATTTATTTTTGTAAATGTATCAGGCTCAGCTCTTAATTAAATTACAATTGACTGTGCTATTTTACCTAATAAAGGGTTACAGAATAGTATTAAAAGGTATTTTTTACTAAAAAAAACACCAATAAACTTGGAACTTAAGTTAATTTATTTATTTTTGCTATATCAAAAACCAAAACATTGAAGTAAATGAAGACAAAAATTATTTTTTTACTATGTGCTCTTTTTTTCTTGACAACTGGAGCCATTACAGCACAGGCAAAGAATGCTCCTAGAAGTATAATCAGTACAACAGCTATCATCCGTAAGTACCATGATCAAAAAGAATTAAGTGGTATGCAAAAAGGAGAACTTTTGGAATTGTACATCGAGCGAATTAAAGTATTAGTGAAAACTCTTCCTTATATTGCTTTGGTGACAAAACCGGGTGTTACAATGGCAGACTTAGGTATTCCAGACGACAACGAACACAAAAAAGTATTAGATGGTCAAGCAGTTGGAACAACTACTTTCTTAGATACTACGGTAGATTTCCAAAGAAAGATGATGCCTTACTCAGATAAAGGTAATCTTATCGCGGCAATCTTGTTTTACGAGAACACATTAAAATCTTTACATGAATTCAACGAGTTGAACGAAATGTAAGATTTAAAAATAGAAATTATTTTAAAAAGGGATGAGTATTGTACTCATCCCTTTTTTTGTTCTAGGTATACTAAAAACAGTAATAACAACTCTTACTTAGGTTTTTTTGTCATTTTAGGGGCGTATCAAAGTCTATATTTACATATTACTCTAATAATACTTTAAAAGCATAAGGCTAGATATTTTTGAAAATGGCAATGTTTGAAAATCTACAATTATTGGTCAAGTTAATAATTGGATTTAGGTTTAATTTTCACATCGCCTTAAACATTTTTATACCAATTTTAGTATTTATATTTTCTTTACCCTATAGCACTACTCAGTTGAAACATTGGTAAATACATAGCAACCAAAAGTACAGCTACTAGAATACCTACAAAGAGAATAATAAAAGGTTCTAAAACAGTCGTCATTGCTTTAGATTGTTGTACCACTTCTTGATTGTATTGTTCACTTAATTGTTTAAAAACGTATTCTGTTTGGTTAGTTTCTTCGGCTACTTTTACAAGCGATATGATGCGATTGTCAAAAATGGGTGTTTTTTTTAGACTGGAACTTAGGCTGTTTCCTTTTAAAATACTTTGCTCTACTTGTTCGAGGGCTTCTTGCAATGGAACAAAATGAATCATTTTTTTGACCATTTGAATGCTATTTAGCAGCGGAACCTTTGCTGTAGTAAGTAAGGTAACTGCTTGTGTAAATTGTGCCAGATATACTTTATTCATAAATGTTCCTAAGACCGGAATTTTGAGTAATGAATAGTGTAAGACTCTTTTGTACTTTACATTGTTCTTGAAAAATTGAGTTGAAAAAATAAAAATAAGTATAAATAGAAAAAAGTATAATCCATAAGTTTTAGTTAAGACTGATAACCGAACAATTAGCTGGGTTAAAAAAGGCAACTCCATATTGTTTTGTTTAAAGATATCCTGAAACATGGGCACAACATAACTTAACATAAATACAACCACTAAAACTGCTGTACTTAATACAATAGTAGGGTAGGTAAGTGCGGCTATTATAATTCTTTTTTGCTCGTTTTTGCGTTCAAAAAAATAGCCTAATTCATGACAAACCTGTGCAGTAGTTCCTGTTTCTTCACCAATTTTGATAGAATAATATTCGTATTCGGTAAAGGATTTAGAAGCAGCAAGTGCATCAGAAAAAGGTTTTCCGTTAACCACCTGATTGAGTATGGTCTGGATAAGTTCTTTGTCGGCATCTTTTTTTAAGGATTCGATAATTAAAGACAATCCTTCTTTAAAACTGACACCGGCTTTTAAAAGAACCGCTAATTCCATATAAAAGGCCTGCTTTTTTTTATTGTTAAAACTAGTACCAAAAAGTGTGATTTCTTTTTTCAGAAAATGTTCTACACTAGTTGAATTTTTAGATGAAATTGTTTTTTTCTTAAGGGTGTTTTCTATTTTAAAGGCCATTTTCCTGATTCATAAAAAAGGTTATATCATTCTTCTTTGAGACAAAAATTGTATAGTCCGGTAACTCTGTTGCTGTAAATAGACTAATTGCATCAATGGGTCCCTCATTAATTTCTTTTCCCTTTAAAAAAGCTTTATTTGGAGTAATTTTCAATTGAATAGTATCAAGATTTCTCATGCTGTATTTTTCTCTAAAGGAATATGTTACTGTATCCATCTCTGAAATCATTACTAAAACTTTCGAAGCGTTGTTATAAGATATTGTATGTGGTTCGTTGAAATCCTGCCATAATTTTTGCTCAAAAAGGGCCAATGTACTTGTTTTTTCGAAGTTTGTTTGAATAGTATGAATTTGTTTCTGTACTATTCTTAAAACACTAAAAGCCATTCCGACAACGATAGCAGTTATAATCATAACAACGATTAATTCAGCTAGTGTAAATGATTTTATTTTTCTTGTAACCATAGTATCTGTTGTTTCGAAATTTCTTTTTTTGAACTGGTGTTTATTGCCAATATATTTATACTCTTTTGTACAGCATTTGTTTCCTGTTCAATGCTGATATTCCAGTTTTTATAACTTTCCTGGTACGGTAATTTTATAGTATTATTTTGTACTTCATATTCTAATTCATGAATCCTTGTTTCAATCGCATGAGTATTCTTAGAGAAGGTATTTACAAGTAAATTGTTGAGTATTAAACTCGCAATAATGAAAATAATAACGATTAACACTGTTGCCACAACAGCCTCAATTAATGTAGCAGATTTTATTTTTTTTAGTACAACCATTTTAAAACTGCCTTTGGTTCTTGTTCTAAAGGCATGCCTCCGTAAATAGCAGGAATGCCTTCATTTTCGATTGTTCCGTTATAAATATGATTTACAAAAATAGATCCCGACTGGTTTGCCATAAATTGTTTTGTATAAACCGATCCGGAAACTGTTCCCCGTAATTCGAAATTGCCATTGCAATAAACCTGCCCCATTATTTTGGCGTCTTTTTCTAAAACTATTTGTGTTTGAAAGTCTGGTGTTTCTTTAGTTTGCTGGTAACATATCGTTCCTTTAAATTGGGTACCAGTATCCATAAAAATTTGATTATTAAAAGGAATATTGGTGTTTTCTTGCTGATCAGTTTTATTATTCTGGTAGAGCATTAAAGCTGATGGATATCGCAAATTGCAATTTTTCCCCAAGACTATTTTTTTTGAAGCAATAACTTGAAAATTCCCTGTTGTTCCATCTTCAATTTCTACGATGGGTGCAATTAAAATGAGATCTGTAAGAAATGCGGTCTTCATTACTTTTATAGCACTTTCAGATTTAATGATGATATTACCTGAGATAATTTTATTTGCAATAATCAGAGGATCGATTGAGTAGAATCCTTTTGTTTGATTTTTAAAAGAATTCGTAATTTTTATATTAGAGTTCAGATTGATGAAGTCTTCCTGGCGTTGTATTTTGAAATCTTTTAGGTAATATGTTACACTTGTTACAAGATTTTTGTCAACAGCAGGTAAGTTGGCAGTACTTTTTTTTTCTTCTCCATAAATAAGCTGAGATCCATAATAACTGTTTCCTGCAATGTATCCGGAATTTACGCCTTGATGTGGTAAGTAAGCATTTCCTGTTATTTTAGTATTTCCAACCAAACTTAAGGCATTATGTGTTTCCTGAAGAAAGAGCGTAGGGGAGGTTTCTGTATTAATAAGTGAACCTATAAGCGCCGTTTTTGTAAATTTCTTTTTTCGGTATTGTGTAATGGTAATTCCTTTTTGAAAAATACCCCATTGCGATAAATGTGCGCTTATGGACTGATGTTGTTTTTTGCTAAAATCGAGTTGAGAGGTGTCTGTACTAAGATTATTCTGTTCCAATAAAGTTTGAATACCAAGATCAGCCAACTGAATGTTTTCTATTGCTCCCTTTGATTGTTCTTTCATGTAAATAAAAGTATAAGCATACAGAATCAACCCCGCAAGAAGTAAAGCTATAAGTACTGCAATAAACACAGTAAATTGCAAGGCACCAGATTTAATTTTAAACTTTATTTTCAATCCTGTAGCATTATGATATTTAGGTTTCCTTTATATCTTACGTAAACTGCTTCGTTATCTCCACTTTTTAAAAACACATTATCCTCAGTATCGCCAATTTTCATATAATAGTTTTTATTATTGATAATAAGTACAAAAATTTTGGTTTTGTCTTTGGTATCAGAAATTAAACCTTTGTATAGAATGGTTGGCCAGACTAATGGTTCTTTAGTACTTACCGCTCTTGTTTTTTTGGTTGTTACTTTGGTTTTAACACCAGTATTTTCTGCGTACATCTTTCCTAAAAAAGGATCTCTGTAGTTAACATCTATAGTAAAAGATTGTCTTTTATTAAATTTTAAAGGTTTTAGAACTAGTTCCGGATTATTCGTATCTACAATTTCTTCTCCACTCGTAAAAGAGAGGAACTGAAATAAAACAGCACCCCACACTAGTAAAACCAGTGGAAGAAGAATATAGATATTTTTTTTATTTTTCATTAAAGCCTTATTTTCCTTTTAATTTTGCCTCAATTTCAGCTACACGAGTAACTACGTTTTTTAGAGTTTCGATTTCTTTGGCTTGTGCATCAATTTTTTTGTTCTGATCGATACTGTAAAGCGTCAGTTCTTCGATTT
Source organism: Flavobacterium hercynium (assembly GCF_002217285.1). GTDB lineage: Bacteria > Bacteroidota > Bacteroidia > Flavobacteriales > Flavobacteriaceae > Flavobacterium > Flavobacterium hercynium. The sequence continues at coordinate 17,532 of NZ_MUGW01000023.1, forward strand.
TTTTTAATAGACTCATGTTCATTTCAGCCAGCATCAAACCATTTTTTTCAATCTCTTTTGCTGATGGAATTTCAGGTAAATGTTTATTCTCTTTAATGTAATTCTCTACTTCATGTAGTGATTTCAATTGATAATCACTTTCGAAAACATAGTCAGGAGGAGTAAAACCAAGGTCTACGCGAACTTCTTTTGTGTGAATTTTCCCTTTTACAGTTAATAGCTCGTCTGGAGAGTCAGTTCCAATACCTACATTTCCGTTTAATATATAATGATTTCCCGCTCCGGTTATTTTAAGATTAGTATTTAAATCAAGTGGAGTTTCAAAAGGATCAATATTAACACCGACAGGATTTGGATTGATTTTAATTTGATTTATATCTGTAACTACATCTACTTTTTGCTGTAAATACGTAATTTTTGCTCTGTATCGGGCATAATTTTTTATATCAAGATAAATAGGTAATTGTTGGTTTATATAGTCACCAAGAGTTGTAGCTAAATTTGTTGGTGTACCTAATTTAATAATTGCTTCATGAACTAATCCATGAGATTCAACTAATTTAAGAACAGCTCTTGCTGAATTACTATTTTGTCCATAGCCATTTTCAATAATATATTTATGGTATCCCGTACCATAATATTCCTGAAAAAGTTCGATGATTATAAGTCCTCCTGTTTGCCAGTGATAATAATTATATCCTACATTAGCGATCTCGTATCTTTTTGTCTGAGCTTTATCAGCTGATAATACGTTAGTTACAGTTGATTTTACACCATTTTGATCTAGATTTATTTGTGAGAAAGCATTAGATGTTACAAATAAGACAAGGAATAATGTTAGTTTTTTGATCATTGCTGTTCGTTTTTTCAGAATTAATATTTTTTATTTAAGGTCGTTTTTGTTTCTTGGAGTGGCAAAATCAAATTTTTTAAAGTTTCAATTTCTTGAGCCTGCTTGTCATTTTCTTTTTTCATTTCGATCATGTAAAGCGTCATTTCTTCGATTTTTTTTAATAAATCTAAATTCATTTTTCCTAACAATAAACCATTTTTTGCAATTTCTTCTGCCGATGGAATTTCTGGTAAGTGGTTATTTTCTTTAATATAATTTTCAACTTCCTGTAATGATTTTAATTTATAATCATTAGCGAAAACATAATCCGGAACATCTTTGACATTGGTATCGACAAGGATTTCTTCCGTATGAATTTTTCCTTTCACAGTAAGTTTCTCATCTGGAGAAGTAGTACCAATACCTACTCTATCCATGAAGTAAGCATTCCTGTTTTGATGCGTTCCGGAATCTTTAGCATATTTTTCGACAGCACTTTTAAAAGTATGTACTATTCCACTGCCAGGCTCAGTATAGGGTAATGTATTTTGTACTCCGTCATATATAGTTGGGTTTACGGGAAAATTACTTTTGTACGTATAAGTTGTTTGTCCGCCACGAAGCCAGATTACAATACAGTTACAACCTCCTCTTGTTGTAGCATCGACCCAGCCCGCTATAAATGATGGATATATAGTATAACGGCTTGCATTTGAATTTCTAATGTCGGCTTCTATAAACTCAGATCCATTTCCCCATGAAGTTACGTGAAAATTAAAAGTAGCAATCAATGATCCTCGCCAGTTCGAATCCTGATGCGTGTCACTGCGTCCTAAAACCAGATTTGTAGGTTCATTATATCCCCAACCACCATCAATAAAGGTTACGGGATAGAATTTATCACCGTCGCCACCTACTTTAAAACTTGAATTTTGAGCAAAACCAAGATTAAATACTAAAACTAAAAGTATTGTTTTATAGTATTGATTCTTCATGTATTTTTTATATTTGATTAGTATTAATTTATTGTAAAACTGAAAGTGGTACTTTTTACACTTTCATTTCCGGCAGCGTCATACGATTTTACATACCAGTAATGAATTCCTGCCGTCAATGTTTTATTGTAAGGATTTGCAGCGAGATCCTTGAAGTTTAAATTCGTAAGAGCACTGTCATTAAATACAAAAATGCTGTCTTTTTCAGTGCTTCCGGGAATTGGAGTTCTGCTCCATTGAAAATTTATACTAGTAGCAGTTGTTGTACTGGCATTTGTGGGACTGGTTAGAGTGGGAGTATTAGGTACTTTTGTATCAACAACAATCGATCGTGTTGTATATAAAGTTTCATTAGTACCGTTGCTGGCTCTTACTTTCCAGGTAAATTTTCCATCTTCAAACGTATGACTTAAAAAAGTATCAGCAGAATTTTGTTGTTTTACCAAAGTACCATTTTCGTCTGCAATTTCAAGCTGATAAGCTGAGGCTCCAATGATAGAATTCCAGGATAGTCTCTGCAATGCAGTTTTGGTGATTAAGTTATTGGCTGGTGTCACTAAAATTACCGTATTGTTTTGAAAATCATCATTATTTAAAATTTCAAAACTATGAGTTGTGTAAGCAGTTTCATAAGCATTGTTTAGTGCTTTAACACGCCATTGGTATTTACCAATGTTTAATTGTTGAATAAAGGAATTTTTGGATACGATAGTATCGAGGATTAATTGTTGTGCAGCTTCAAAACTTGGTAAGGCAACTTGCAGTCGGTATTTATCAGCACTCTTTACAGCATCCCAGGAAAAAGTAACACCGGATGATGATAATATAGTACCATTTGAAGGTGCAATTATAGTTACTTCTTCTTTTGAAATGTCATCTACAATTAAAATTTCTTCGCATGAAGTGAAAATTAAGACAGTAAAAATGGAAAGATATTTATAGATTGAGCTTTTAATCATAATAGTTTGGTAAAATTGAAAATGGTATATTTTTAAGAATCTTTACTAGAAACTAAATAGACTATAGGTCGTATAGGCTTTTTGTTTTTTTCTTATCACTAATCTTACTTTTGGTACTTCCTTTACAACTGCTATACTCATTTACAATATCTGCAATGTACCAATTTCCTCTTTCAGAAACAGACCAGCAGAAGGAGCTTAATTGATATGCAACAACTGATTCAGGGTTTATCGTTATAGATTCAGTTTTCTTTCCTGATTTATATAAAGAAATAACGTATTTTTTATATTGATTATTAGAAAGGTAAAAAGCATCAGCTTGTTTAATTTTACTAATTTCATCTGCTGATACATTCACCGCTATGCTCGAAACAATTTTTGAGGATTGATTATTTATAAGCAACTGTAAAATAGTTGAGTTATAATCTGAATTTATTTCTTTTACTAATCCTGCGAAATCTAAAATTTTAATTATAGCTACTTCCGGCTTAACAGGCAAGCTATCGATATAAGCTATTTTCTGTTGATTCTGATTGAACTTAGCTTTTGAATTGTATATTTTATTAAGCTTTTTGTTATAAGGAACAATTCCTATCTCTAATCTAATCGGGTTTTCTAATTGTGGAAATGCTTTTGTGCTAAACATCGTTTTGTTATACGTAACCGCCGATGTTCCAATACTTCCCAATTCTGTTGTTGAAGAGGAGAATTTATAGTCTTCATTTTTAATTTTTGCTGTATGGCAGCCCAGGCAGATTAACAATAACAGAACGGCTAAATTTTTTGTCATAATTTTTATTTTTAAGACTGTATTTTTAAATGTATTGAGACAGACTTTTGATTGTAATATTGAATCTTAAATTCCTTTTGTTTTTTGCATAATAACCTGTACAAATAATTGATCTGTATTGGTCTTATAATTTTTTTTCTTTTCAAAGCTCAAATGCTTTATAGCTCCTAATGACGGATTGTTTTCAATTTTATTGATCAATGCCAGCGTACCATTAAAAGAACCTTCTAAGGAGAATACATAACTCGTTACATTTAAACCTTTTTGTGTAGAAGTATGCGGTTCTTGAAAATCAGTAATTTTTAATTGATAGTGGCTACTAAAATCAGATAATTGTTTTAGTAAATCATTTTGAAATGATTCTGATACCGTAGTGTCATATTGAGCTAATATTTGATCAAGACCTCTGTCTTTTTGCGTTAATTTTGCGACGATATTCGGTAAATTACGATCAGTGGCAATTTGCTCTTCTTTCGTCTTAAATTCTTTATAATAAGTGATTGTATTTGCTATCGCGAAGGAATAACAAATGTATAATGCTATTAAAAAGCCCAGTAAAAGAAGTTTATTTTTGAGATTCAGCTTCATTTTATTTCAAAGTTAATTTAATAGAGAACTCAGTTTCATTGGCATCATTTTTTCCAAAATGAGTAATTAAGACCTGATCAATTTTGGGTAGTTTTTCTACTGCCTCAACCCAGGTTGTAAACGCATCATTAGAAATAGTAGTACCAGCGATTACAATAGTCTTTTCAGTTGTAAGGATTGGTTCTTCTGCTTTTATTTTTTTCTCTAACGGATCAAAAGTCAATGTTGATAATAAAATAGAAGAAGGAATTTTACTTGCTATTTCATTTATAATCAGAGAAGTTTGAGACGTAGTTTTGCCAACAATGTTTTTTACTTTTTCTTCTTTTACGATGATTCTTTCTTTTATTTTACTGACATCCTGAATAGACGATTTATTAACCAGCAATGTTTCAGATGTTTCCTGAGCCAGTGAGTAATAATGCGAAAAGAAGATAAAATTAAGAAATAGAATTGCCAACAGTACACCAACCATAATTTTGATACTTTTGGTGAAAAAGATATTCTGATTATAGCCATCATGCAATTCTTCGCTGTACGATATAATAGATCCAGTATTTGAAGAAGTATTTGTTATAAATCTCAGAATACCGGAAAAAGCCAATAGTTGCCTGTTCTCTAAGGGTAAATCGTTGATGATATAATGTATCGCATCTTCCTGAGTACCTGTTGTAACAATTTGATTTTGTTCTTCTTTTGAAATAATCTGATGATTAGTAAGTAATTTATCTTCTGCTGTATACTCTATAATTTCAGCGATAGCACAAATACCTAAACTAATGCCTGCAATTGCTATTTTTTGAGCTTCATAATTGGCAATGATCTCGTTTAAATAAGTCTTCCTTGTAATAGCAACAATAGACTTTTCTTTTAACCGCCAAATTTCAAAATAAAATTCATCCCAATTCGTATTAGGAAATGCTTTATACAATAGTTTTTCATCAGAAGCATCTATTCCTGCAACTTCCTTGTGAATAACCTGATTGGTGTTTATTACTAAAAGGAACGGCAATTTAGAATCCCATTTTTCCGCTATCTTTCCGTTGTAACTTACCCTGTCTTTTTTAGAAATTACTAATCCTTCTTTTTTCTTTTCCACTAACAGCAATGCAATCTTGTCCTCACCATTTAAAGTAAAGTGTTCAACGCCCATAAATTCTTTGCCCAGCAAAAAGGTAGTTATAGATGGTAAAGTCATTAGTAAATAACAGTAGGTTTAATTAAAACGCTTAATTTTTTCTTTGAATCTTCTCGTTTACGAGAACTGAAAATCCATTTTAAAATTGGAATTCTCGATAATAATGGCACTCCCGTTCCGGAATCATTTTTTACAGACTCTTCAAGACCTCCTAAAACAATCAGATCCTGATCCTTTACTCGAATAATAGAAGTAAACTCTCTAGAATTAATTCCCGGAGGAGCATCTTTGTCTACTTTTTGACCATTAAAGCTCGATTGTATAACCTTAACATCCATAGTAATTTGCCCGTTACCGGAAACCAGTGGCATAATCGTAACAGATAATTCAGCATCAATTGGCTGATAATTCTTAATCTCTGAAGCTTGTGGAATTTGTGATCCGTAAAAATTTTGATTGGTAACTACGTAATACGTTGTTTCTCCAATAGATAAATAAGCTTTATGCCCGTTTAATGTTGATAATCTTGGAGAAGAACGAATTTTTAAATTTCCATTCGTTTCCATCGCTTTAAGGCTTAGATAAAAATTAGGAACAACTTGCCCGATATTTAACGAACCAAATCCACTAAAACCATCAATGATTTTGTTAATTGTAGATGCGCCTAAATTAATGTCTGCAGTAGGAAAAACAGTTCCTGATGTAGTTACAGGTTTATCACCTATACCAGCTTTTATACCTGTTTCTACAATTGCACTTCTGTTTACCTCTAACAACATTACTTCGATAAGTATAACAGGAACAGCCTTATCTATATATTGAATAAAAGATTCAAAACGGTCTATATTGGCAGCAGGGCCGTTTACTATAAAACTATTTAACTCTTTGTCAATTTTAATGTCAAGGTCTTTTTTTATCTCATCCGGAATAATAGTTAAAATAGATTCAGAAGGGTTGCTGGATGAACCCGAAGAACTGCTGCTATTGTAATTGTTGCTATTGCTTTGATAGTTAGAACCACTTCTGTTATCAGATAAACTGCCACTTGAATTGTAATTAGATCCGTACCCGGAACCATTATTAGAACTGTAATTGGTGTAATTGTTCGTATTATTTAATCTACCTGCACTTCGTCCTTCTTTTGATGGATCACTTAAAATTTCAATCGAGCGGTGCATCAAAGGGATAGATTTGATATTTCGGACAACTAATTGCTCTTTGGTACCAAAATAATAAATAGCACCGTTTTTCATAAAGGTAAAAGAACCTCCTGCTGTTGCCGGAGCATTACTTCCGGAATTATTAAATTGTTGAGCATTATTATTCGAAACATTATTTTCGTTTTTGGTCTCAAATATCTTCGATAAAAGAGCATCAAAAGTTATGTTTTTGGCTTTTACGGTTGCATTTCCTGCCCCTTCAAGCGGACTCGAAATAAACATGTCAATGTCAAGTTCATGACCTATGTCGTAAACAATACTGGAAATGGGTGTATTTTCAAAATCAACATCTAATAGTTTTTTATCCGAATCAACTATGTTGAAGAAAAAATTTGATTTTCTAGGCCTATGCGGTTTGTTTTGTCTTATCGTACCATTCACATCTGCTGTTCCTTCACCTGCAAAGTTACCTTCTGCTTTATCAAAAACGTAAAAATTATCTCTTGATTTCGTAACCGTAAGATTGTTGGCAAATGCAAATTTATTCAAAGCTGCATCAAAAGGCATGTTTTTGATGTAGGCCGTTAATGACTGATTTTCCAATCCTGGTGCAAAAACTAAATTCTTAGCACTTTCATCCATGATTTTTCTAAAAACATCATATAATTTATCATCCTTTAAATTTAAAGACAATAAGTTATTTTGCAAATCGTAGTTAACATCAATAGCTCTCGCAGCAGGTAATTCGACTGGTTTGGAATACGATTTTATAGCCAGAATATTTCCGGTAAAATCGATGGTAAGATTGTATTCTTTACAGAGAAAAACAATTAAATCGCCAACCGTTACGTTAGAAAAATTATTAACGATATTGATCTGGCTTAAATTAGGAGCTACACTTATATTTAACTTGTGTACCTGCGAAACCGCCAGTAAAAAGCTCGATAACGAAGCTTCCTTAATATTAATGTTAACTTTTTCATTTAATCCCGGAGCATCAGCTGTAATTACTTCTATTTGGTTTTTAAGCTGTAGAATTCTGTTTTCCTGAGAAAATGAAGTCTGGAAAGCTAATAGTAAAAACAGGATAATTATTTTTTTCATGAATTTTATCAATTGTGAGATTTTAGATATTTTAATTTATAAGAGTAATGAAAAAACTTCATCTACAGAAGTCGTTCCTTCTTTAATTAATAATATCGCATTTCGTTTTAATGTGTATATGTTTTTTTCTTCCAGATACTCGTTGATATCCAGTTGATTGTTTTTGATTAAATTAGACAGCTCAACATCAATAGGCAAAATCTCGTAAATTGCTTTTCTTCCTGAATAACCGGTATGGTAACAGGCTTCGCATCCTACAGCCACATGATGAGATGTTAGCGAATCAGGAGTTTTAAATCCACTCGGAAAAATGGCAGAATCTATAACTTCCTCCTTTTTGCATGATGCACACAGTTTACGCACTAATCGTTGCGCAACACTAATGTTTAACGTACTGGCGATTAAAAATGCCGGAATTCCCATATCTATTAGTCGGGATACAGTTGCCCAGGCAGAGTTGGTGTGAATGGTAGATAGCACAAGATGCCCGGTCAAAGCCGCACGAATCGCCATATTTGCGGTATTTACATCACGAATCTCTCCCACCATAATAATGTCTGGATCCTGTCGTAGAAAAGTTCGCAATGTTGTGGCAAAATCCAGCCCGATGTTTTCTCTTAATTGTACCTGATTGATTCCTTCAAGCGTATATTCGATAGGATCTTCTACCGTTAGAATATTAGTATTAGGAACATTGAGTTTTTTTAGCGTAGCATATAAGGTAGTTGTTTTTCCAGATCCTGTGGGTCCGGAAATTAGCACAATACCGTTGGGTTTTTTTATGTTTTCGAGATAAGGCAACAATTCTCTTTCGGTAAAACCAAGAGAATTAATATCAATATGACTTGTGTCTTTGCTTAAAATACGTAATACCACTTTTTCACCATGCAAAGTCGGTAAGACAGATACACGAACATCAAAATCCTGATAATCGGTGACCATTGTAATACGACCATCCTGCGGAAGACGTTTTTCAGAAATATCCAATTGTGCTCGGATTTTTATCTTATTGACAATAACTGGATATTCTTCAACAGAAATATGAAATTGCTCTTTTAGTTTTCCGTCTAAACGAAAGCGAACGCGTGCATTTTTTTCGTACGGTTCAAAATGGATATCACTGCTTCCTATTTCCTTGGCATTTAATACAATTTTTTCAAGAAAGTCATTTGTGTAATGAATTTCAGAAACACTGTTGGCGCTTGTTTTCCTGTAATTAGTACTTAAATACCTGTTGATGTTTTCTGTTGAATCGTTTGTAAGTTCAACTTTAAAACTCAATAAAATTCCTAATTCATTTTGTAGGCTAAAAATATCAGCAGTATCCGTTTTGAGTATAACTTTATCACTGTTTTTTCCAACAGGAATTATTCTGTAATAATAAGCTTGTTCTGCTTTTATAAGTTGCTGAAATTCTACGGGTACATCAAAATTTTCCATATCTAGTAGGCGTATAAAAAAGAGCTGTTATGAAAAAAAGTGATTGTATACACTACAAGGAAAAAAAGTGACATATAACCGGCTAACGGAACAGTTTGTTGTTCTTTTTTTAAGCTAAGCACGAAATGTAAAATAACAGCAAACATCAATGAAAATATAAATAAAACTAAAAAGGATACTATTGAAAAAGTGAACGTAATAAAGGCAAAAAATAAAATATCTCCTAAACCAATAGCAGCTGTGATGGCCAGTTTTCGGAGACGAAGGTATAAAAAGCTTATTCCTAAAATGAGGGAAACAAACAACAAATTAAAACCAAAATTAGAGAGTCCAATGGCTAACGGAACGTAATGTAACTGAATCCCAAAAGCTAAAATTCCCACAACAGGATACAGAAACCAATAAACCATTCGGCTTTTAAAATCCTGATAGAAAATTGTAGTGAAAACAATAATTAAGATTAATTTGAAATACCACATTTAGTCTTGTACAATTTGCTTGGGCGTACCATTTTGGTCTATTTCCCAAACGTTAAAAACACCATTTCCATTAAAGTCTGTAATGGCAGTTGCTTTTACCTTAAACTCATTATTAGTCGATTGTATAATTTCGTATACGTAGTTAGCGCTACCATTTTCTTTTGTTGTTTTGGGTACTTCAAAATCTATTTCAGCAAAATCCGGGCTGTATTTAGAATACATAAAAAAATACTGCTTTTCGGCATTGTAAATAGCTTTTAGCTGTACTTGTGCTTCTACACTTTTAGCTTTTGTTATAAGCGGCATCAGGTTTGGTAAAGCGATTAATAGCAGTATTCCAATGATTGCCAGCACGATCAACATTTCCTGTAGGTTGAAAGAAGGAAGTTTTTTAAGTAGATTTTTTTTCAAAACGAAGTATAAATTAATTTTTACAAATATATCTTTTTTATTGAAAAGAAATTCAAAGGCTCGTTAAGAAATATTCTGTTAATGATTCTGTTAAAATTTAAGAATGTTGATTTAGTGTTTATTGCCCTTGTTTAATGTTTTCTAAATTGGAATTACAAACAAGATAAGACGTTATACAAGAAAATTTTAAGTATTTTTTTTGAAAAAATATAGTTTTTAGATTGTTAATTAAAATTAAAATTTCTACTCTTGTGGTCAATTTAACTATTTAAGAAATAGGAATTAAAATTGAAAAATCTAAGTGATTAATTCATGATTAGAAAAGTAATAAATTACACAACTAAACATACAAAACATTATAAATTTACTTACATGAGGATTAAAAAAAACAAATTTTTATTCGTTCTTTTTTTAGTTGCATTTCAATTGCAAATCACTTTTGGGCAATCTACGGTTGTTCCAGATATTAAAAGTCCAAATACAGCTGCACTGGAAAAATTTGGGGAAATACCTGTTAGTTTGTTTACAGGTACTCCTGATATATCAATACCGTTGCATGTAATAGAAACAGGCTCTATAAAAGTGCCAATTTCATTAAGTTATCATCCAAGTTCTGTAAAACCAAATGTGAACCCGGGATGGGTTGGTTTGGGATGGAACTTGAATAGTTATGGTTCAATTAGTCGACAAATGCGAAAATCTCCGGATGAAATTGATTTTGCATCCCCCGGTTCTATGGCTTATGTAAGATCTTATTATCCTGCTCCAAATAGTAAAAACGATCCTAGTAGTATGGACTTGCAAGTTGCTAATTGGTATTCCAAAGAAAAACTCGAGGAATATGCAGATAATAGTGCGCCGGATATAAATAAAGATGTTGAAGCTGATGAATTTTCGTTTAATTTTCTTGGTCATAGTGGTAAGTTTTATTACGATGCTGTCACACAAAAATGGGTTGTTGTTTCTAATGAAAATATTAAAATAGAAATGGATGGTTTTATTTCTTTTGTTGATAGATTAAAAGAATTAGATAAATACAAAGGTTTGCGAAAAGATTTAGATAATAATGGTTTTTCATCTTTAACCAATCAATTTCAGGGGCAAAATGATGAAAAATCAAGAGCATTTAAAGGTTTTACTTTAATAACGGAAGACGGAACCAGGTATTCTTTTGGAGGTGTTGAGGCAATTGAATTTACATCGTATTATTATTCTCCTACATTTAATGATGTAAATACAGATACATGGTTGTTAAATAAAATTGTAGATGTTAATGGTAATAGTGTTGAATTTAAATACGAAAGAACTTATGTAAATTGTAATCTTTATGATAATTACTATTTTGGAGGTTTAGCATGGTGGAATTTAAGAAACGGTTATTTAGATAATAGTAGCCAAGTTTGGCTTGATCCTAAGAATACGCATCCAAGGATGAAAGTGACGGGTAGCTATATCTATCCTGTTAACCTGACTAAAATTATTACAAAAAATGAAACAGTAGAATTTTCAAGTCAAATTGCAACTACATTAAAATATCCGGAAAATGTAATGAAACTAAATATGAAAGATGTTAATCCTTCAAGTCCTTCATCATATCCTTACCTTGAAAATTTTAATTATGTTACAGATTGGTTCAAATGGTTAAATTTATATGGGTTATATATCAAGAGTAATGTAAATGGTAATTACGTTAAAAAATATACTTTCGATTATTATGAAAATAGCAACCAAAGATTAGCATTAAAAGGGATTAATAAATTTTTTGATAGAACTACTCAAAAGTATACGTTCACCTACAATAACTTAGAGTCTCTACCAAATAGTTTGATGGGACCAATGACGGATCATTGGGGATTTTTAAATAGCTATGATAATGGCGCATTTGGAAGTCTTTTTCCTTTTGAAGCAAAAAATGCAAATAGAAATTATGTAACACTAGGTTTGCTTAAAACAATAAATTATCCTACAAATGGATATACTGAATTTGACTGGGAGTCTAATAGTTATTCGCAGGTAGTTTCTAAAACAAGGAATGGGTTGGATGCTTACAGCGGTTTTGGAGGCGGAAGTAGAATTAAAGAGATTAGAAGTTTCTCAGATACAAATATTTTAGCAAGCAAAAAAAGTTACTATTATGTAAAAGGATATTCAGCTGCAGTAAATGTAAATGCGCTTGCTTCTAGTGGAGTTTTAAACGGAATTCCAAAATATGAATTTGTGACTGCAAAAGAACCAGTAAGAGAATCTCGGTCTGGCTATTACAAAGTGGAGTATTCTGAAACTTCTCAAAATACTATTTCCAATTACAGTTATGCTGGACACGGAGCTCCTGTAGGTTATGACGAAGTGGTAGAAGCAAATTTAGATGGATCGTATACAAAACATTATTTTACTAATTATGGTCCGGATTTAAATAACGTCAGTCATTTCGATCAAATCGCGTTAGGTTCTACAGGATGGATATCTGGTGATGATTCTTATATGCCTTATTCTTCATTAGAATTAGAACGAGGAAAAGAAATAGGTACTTATGATTACAATTCCGGTAACAAATTGGTACGATCAAGTACCTTTTCTTTTAGAAATGACGTAGCACGTTTCGATGAATATTTACGAAAAGTCGTTATTACACAGGTATGTCCAGTTGACCATGGTAATGACATGTTTGTTTTTGCGGTTGGACTTAAAAATTTTACTTACCAATATTATCCGATACAGAATACCATTACTACTTATGACGTAAATGGTACAAATCCAATTGTACAAACAAAACAATTTACCTATAACTCAAAAAATCAATTGGCTAGTGAAACTTCTTTCAATTCTGATGGGGTATCATTAAAAAATATTTATTACTATCCTTATGATACGCAAGTACAAGCATTACCTTTTAATAGTGATTTAGTGTCTGCAAATAGAATAGGTTTACCTGTAAAAACGGAAACTTTTAAGGGGACACAAAAAATATTTGATAAAGTAACCGTATTTGGTAGGGATTCAAGTACCCGTCTGGTATTACCAAAAAATGATTATGCAGCAAATTTTCCTAATAATCTACCATCTCTTACGTCACCGAATGTTGGAAAATTAGAAAGCAAAGTTACATACGATAAATACGATGATAATGGTAATATATTGCAGTATACACCTCTGTTTGGCAGCAGTACTGTTATAGTTTGGGGGTATAATAAATCAGTACCAATAGCAAAAATAGAAAATGCAGTTTATAACGATGTAGCACCATATATAGCAAGTTTACAAGCATTTTCGAATTCAAATGATGAATTAAATTTAACAATAGGATTAAATAATTTGAGGACCTCTTTGTCTAATGCTTTAGTTACCACTTATACCTATTTACCGCTTGTAGGAATAAATAGTATTACGGATCCTAAAGGAATATCAATATTCTACGGTTATGATAATTTTAATAGACTTTCATACATAAGGGACCAGAATTTGAATGTTTTGGAAAGATATTGCTACAATTATAAAGGACAACTTACTAATTGTAACCAAATTTATTCTAATACTGCAATAACAGGATCTTTTAAGAAAGATTGTGGCTCAGGAACTACAACACCAATTGAATATAGGATTGCAGCAGGTACATATACATCTGTAATATCACAAGCTGATGCACAAGCACAAGCACAGAAGGCTGCTCAGGCATATGCTAATAACACTGGGGTTTGTACTTATTCTAGTGTTTCTAAAATGCAATCATTTACTCGAAATAATTGTGCTTCCGGTGGAGAACCTGAGACACGTGTTTATGTGGTGAGTGCAGGAAAGTATACATCAACAGTTTCTCAGGCAGATGCAGATGCTCAAGCACAAAGAGATATAGATCAAAATGGACAGGCATATGTTAATAGTGTTGCAACCTGTACTTTTTATAGTGCTTCCAGAAGCGCGGATTTTACAAGAGATAATTGTGAAAAAGACAAAAAAGGATCAATAGTTACTTACACACAACCACTTGGAAAGCATTGGTCTTTTATTTCTCAAGCAGATGCTGATGCAAAAGCACAGGCAGCATTTAATTCAGAAGGTCGTGACTATGCCATTGCACATGGAAATTGTGCATATTATAACACAACAACTATAAGTAAATCCTTTGCAAAGAAAAATTGTCCTATAAATTTTTATGGTAAACCTCGTTTACATACTATTTATGCCAACACAATAATATCTCATTATTCACAGGCAGATGCAAATGAGTTTGCAGAAATTACCTTAGAAAATGAAGGACGAGCTTATGCAAATTTAATGGATTGCTCTCCAATTGGCTTTGTCGCTAGAGGAAATTTTAACGAATTGTTAAAAAAATTAGAGGTTGTATTTACAGCTGATGATGGCAATCACAGTGGTAGAATATTTAATCTTAAAATTGCTAATTATACATCGTCTGGATTTGATGGTTATATTTATGAACAGTATGAGCTAAAAGCAGGTCAATCAAGCTCTCCCGTCATTTTGATGGGAGGTGGTGGAAGAGCAACATACGCAAGTATAGTATCAACAAATTAATCGTCTGTCAAATATGAAAAAATACATATATATAATAGCTTTAATGTTATTAGGCTGTTCAGCTATGCATGCTCAAACTTTTAGTGACAATAATTTTATTTATAAAGTTTTACCTAAAAAAGCAGTACAGGCAGCTGATATTAATAGTCTTACTCAGGATGAAATGATTCAAAGTATTACCTACTTTGATGGCCTCGGACGTCCTGTACAAGAAATTGCTTTTGGTCAGGGTGGAACGGGGGCAGATGTTGTTAAGCATATTGAATATGATGCAATTGGCCGACAGGAAAAAGAATATCTTCCTTACGCAGTAGTTAATCCCGGAAATAATTATAAAAAAGAGAATGCTTTAAGTAATACCAATACTTTTTATAATACAGACAAATACGAGAATACACTAAATGCTTTTTCGCAAAAACAATTTGAAGCGTCTCCGTTAAGTCGTGTTTTGCGTCAGGCAGCACCCGGAAACGATTGGAAATTAGGATCTGATCATGAAATAAAATTAGATTATCAAACCAATATAGCAAATGAAGTTCGACAATTCACTATCGTTACAAATTGGGATGCCGGATCAGGAGTTTATCGTACAGTTATTTCTGGCAGTACTTATTATGCGGCTAACGAATTGTTTAAGACGGTTACTTACGATGAAAACACTGTTGGAACTTTGATAGAAACCAATGGTGCAACAGTTGAATTTAAAAATAAAGAAGGTCAGGTTGTTTTAAAAAGAACTTATGGGACAGTTGGAGCAGGAACAACGAACGAAAAACATGATACCTATTATGTGTACGATATTTATGGAAACCTCACCTATGTGATTCCTCCAAAAGCAGCCGATTTAATCACAGGAACAGGTTCAACGGCAATAGCGGAGGCTAATCTAACATCTACAGCAACCGTTACCTCTGCAAATCCATTACATCTTGTGGCGACTAATTCTATTCAATTACTGCCTGGGTTTACAGCGCAGGCAGGAAGTACATTTAGTGCTGTAATTGCTGGTAATGGTTCAGATCAGGTATATTTAGATAATTTGTGTTATCAATACAAATACGACCATCGTAACAGATTAGTAGAGAAAAAGCTTCCAGGTAAACAATGGGAATATATTGTTTATGATAAGTTAGACAGGTTAGTAGCAACAGGACCAGCGAATTCCCCATTTTCTGATATGAACTCAGCGGGATGGATGATCACAAAATACGATGTTTTCAATCGTCCGGTATTTACAGGTTGGATGAATGGTACTTTAGCAACTAGTTTAGGAAGAATTCAGCTTCAGACTGCTCAGGATAATACAGCACTAACACAGCTTAATGAGAGTAAGCAAACATCGGGCACTATTGATGGGATTGATGCTTTTTATACCAATGTAGTTTCTCCCACTACTTTTAAACTTTTAACAGTTAATTATTACGACAATTATAATTTTCCAAGTACACCAGCGATAGCAGTTCCATCAACGGTAGAAAATCAAACTATTTTGACAGGAACACAGGTAAAAGGCATGCCAACAGCTTCATGGACGAGAGTTCTTACATCTAGTACAGCAAAGCTGGGAGAAACCACTGCAACATTTTATGATGAGAAGGCAAGACCAGTGAGAAGTTTTATGATAAATCATTTAGGAGGTTACACTTACACCGATAGTAAACTTGATTTTATTGGTAAAGCACAATATAATATTACAAAACATAAAAGAACGGCTACTAATGCGGAGTTAACGACTACTGATGCTTTTACTTACTCTGCTCAGGATCGTCTTTTGACTCAAACACATCAGATCAATGGAGGTGCTGTTGAATTAATTACAAGTAACACCTATGATGAACTTGGTCAGTTAACAGCAAAAAAAGTTGGAAATACAGTAGCGTTGCCAACACAAAATATTAATTACTCTTATAATATCCGAGGATGGCTTACTGGAATAAATGATATAAGTGCTCTTATAAAAACGGGAGATCCAAAAGATTTATTTGCTTTTAGATTAAATTACAATACCACAAATCTGGGAATTAGTGATGTAAATCCTTTGTATAACGGAAACATTGCGGAGACGCAATGGGCAACAAATTCAGATAATGGTGTGATAAGAAGTTATGGTTATCGTTACGACAAATTAAACCGACTTAAGGATGCTGTTTACAAAAAAGGAAGTATTTTGAATTTGTATAATGAGAGTTTGACGTATGATAAAAATGGGAATATTCTTAATTTAACTCGTAATGGAAGTCTTAATGATAATACTTCAACTTTAATAGACAATCTAACGTACAGTTACAAAAATAGCAGCAATAGTAACCAATTGATGAAGGTTGTTGATGTGGTACCTAATAATGCTAGTTTTGTAAATGAATTTAAGGACAGCGCATCAAACACAGTTGACGATTATAGTTATGATGACAATGGTAATATGATCAAAGACAATAACAAGAACATAACCGCTATAGCTTATAATCATTTAAATCTGCCAACACAAATAAGCTTTGCCACAACAGGAAATATTGTATATATTTACAATGCAGGGGGACAGAAAGTACAAAAAATTGTAAATAAAACAAATGAAGTTACTGTAAGTACAGATTATTTAGGAGGATATCAATATGTAACTACAGAAACCACACCAAGAAGTACCGTATTACAATTTTTTCCAACAGCACAAGGATATGTCGAGCCAGAGGGAAGTTCTTATAAATATATATATCAATACAAAGACCATTTAGGGAATGTACGTTTGAGTTATGATAAAAATTTGGTAATCAAAGAAGAAAGTAATTATTATCCATTTGGTTTAAAACAAGAAGGATATAATAATGTTAAAAGTGGTGTAGAGAATAAGTATAAGTACAATGGAAAAGAATTCCAAGACGAGCTGGGATTGAATGTTTACTCATATGGCTGGCGTGATTATGATCCAACAATTGGAAGATTTATGAAGATAGACAGATTTAGTGAAAAATATGTAGAAAGAACACCATACAATTACGCCGCTAACAATCCAGTTTATTATATTGATGTCGCAGGAGATTCAATTAGCGTAGATAAATCAGTAACTGAAAATTGGGCTATTAATAAAGCTTTTATTCTTTTTGCAGGTACAAAAGTTGGAAGGAAATTTCTTTCACAATTTGCTCATAAAGGACAAACAATTTTTGGACAAACTTTTGATAAAAATGGAGAGTATGATAGTGCAGGACTGAATTTAAACTTTACTACCTATAGAGAGGAAGAAAGTCAATGGGGAATGCCATCAAAAGGAGAAACTGGTGATGATGGAAAGAACACAATTACTGTTGGTATTAATACTTATGAAAAAGTTGATTCACAAGATAACAAAACTTATGATTACAGAAATCCTAATACAGTAATTTCAGCAAAAAATATGTCCAGATGGATATTTAGTAGAACAATAACCATTTTTCATGAAAACTTCTTGCACGCTGATTTATCTGCAAAAGATTTTATGGAAGATGGAAGATTTGATGACAGTAATATAACACATAAAAAAAATGTTCACGAAAGTCATTGGCAACATAATCAAGTTTTAAATCATAATGGTAATAATACAAGTTGGCCAAACGATGCTTCAAAAGGGATACAAGAAGCAAATTCAACTTTTGGAAGATTTTATACGGCAGGACAACTTTCTACCATGATGTGGACTTATAGTGGAGGTAAATACTAAAAAAATGAAAGCAAAAATAATATTTATTATATCGGTTATTTCACTTATAAGTTGTAATAAACCAAAATTAGAAAAAACAAATGTATTTTATTTTAATCTTTACAATAATAAAGATATTGAGGTTGAAAGTAATATTTTCACTTTAGAACGAAGAAAATTGAATTTATTTGATTCTATTATTGTATTTAAAAAGAATGAAAAAGTATTAAGTTTTAAAGAGACTTTTGATAAAGAAGGTATTTATAGATATGTTTTAAATAAAAAAACATTAACACATTCTTTAAAAGATTCCATTACTTTAACTACTAATTATAATGTATCTTATTTTCCTTTTGTAAATAAAAAAGCAACATTAATTAATAAAGTAATATATAAGT
>NZ_MUGW01000024.1 GCF_002217285.1 Flavobacterium hercynium
GGTTTTTGTATTGATCCTTAGAAACCTTATCTTAAAATATAAATTTTCCTGAAAAATTAGACATAAAAAAAACTCCTTAATTTCTTAAGGAGTTTTGTGGGCGATGAGGGGTTCGAACCCCCGACCCCCTCGGTGTAAACGAGGTGCTCTGAACCAGCTGAGCTAATCGCCCTATTTTATTAGGCTGCTATCATTTCGTGATTGCGAGTGCAAATATACAGCTACTATTTGAATTTCCAAGCATAAAATTGAAAAAATATTAATCTTTTTTTAATTTTTTCTTTACTTATCTATTTTTCAATCCCTTATGAAGTCAATAAATTTTACTCTTTTTAGCACATTTTATAAAATAATGAAATCTATAGTTTGAAAACATAATATTCTTTTGATTTTACTTGCATAATCTTACATTTGTAAACCTTAAATAGTATAATCCAATGGCAAGATTTCAAGAAAATGATTTACCTAAAGCTAAATTAGACTCAAACTCACTTCAAAAAGCACTTAAAATTTTTAAATACGGTAAGAACCACAAATGGAAATTTATTCTTGGTTTGGTTTTTCTACTCCTAACCAGTGCCACAGCCCTCGCCTTCCCTAAGCTTATGGGAATGCTTGTAGACTGCGTAACTAACAAAGATCTTGATAGAGCCAACGAAATAGCCGTTGCACTTATGGGAATTCTGGTATTACAAGCCGTTTTTTCTTTTTTCAGAATTTCATTGTTTGTCAACTTTACAGAAAACTCATTATCCAACATTCGTTTTGCCCTTTATGAAAATCTGGTAAAACTTCCTATGTCGTTCTTTTCTCAAAAACGCGTTGGAGAACTGAACAGTCGTATTAGTGCAGACATTTCTCAGTTGCAAGATACTTTTACCACAACAATAGCTGAGTTTCTGCGTCAGTTAATCCTAATTATTGGCGGTTTTGTTATTCTGGGAAATATTAGTCCTAAATTAACGCTAATGATGTTGGCAATTGTTCCTATTGTAGCAGTTGCAGCAGTAATCTTTGGAAGATTTATTCGTAAATACGGAAAGAAAACACAAGATAAAGTTGCGGAAAGTCAGGTAATCGTGGAAGAAACACTTCAGGGAATCAGTAATGTAAAAGCTTTTGCGAATGAATGGTACGAAATTCAGCGTTATAAAAACAAAATCAAAGAAATCGTAAAAATCGCCATCAAAGGTGGTCAATATAGAGGTTATTTTGCATCTTTTATTATTTTGTGTCTTTTTGGCTGTGTAGTAGCAGTTGTCTGGTATGGAATAACTTTAACAATCAAAGGAGAAGTTGAAGGTGTTGGAGATTTAATTTCATTTGTACTTTATACAACCTTTATTGGTGCTTCTTTTGGAGGAATAGCCGAAATGTATGCTCAAATCCAAAAAGCAGTTGGTGCAACAGAACGCGTCTTTGAATTGTTAGAAGAAAGTCCGGAAGACATTAAAGGAAATGAAAACAGACCTGTTATAGAAAAAATCAAAGGAAATGTTTCGTTCAACAATGTTGCCTTCAGTTATCCGTCACGTAAAGAAGTTGAAGTCCTTAAAGATGTTAATTTCAAAGCTGAATTTGGTCAAAAAATCGCGATTGTCGGACCAAGCGGTGCCGGTAAATCAACAATTTCATCTTTATTACTTCGTTTCTACGATATCACTTCAGGAGAAATTATTATCGATGGAAAAAATATTTACGAATATGATTTAGAAAGTCTTCGCGGTAACATGAGTATTGTGCCTCAGGATGTAATTTTATTTGGAGGAACCATCAGAGAAAATATCGCTTATGGAAAACCTGACGCTACAGACGAAGAAATCATGTTGGCAGCAAAACAAGCCAATGCTTTGAATTTTGTCGAAGGTTTCCCTGAAAAATTCGAAACACTTGTTGGAGAACGTGGTGTTAAATTATCCGGAGGACAACGCCAGCGTATTGCTATCGCAAGAGCATTACTTAAAAACCCAAGTATTTTAATTTTAGATGAAGCTACATCTTCATTAGACAGTGAAAGCGAAAAACTGGTTCAGGAAGCTTTAGAAGTACTTATGGAAGGAAGAACAAGCATTATCATTGCGCACCGTCTTTCGACTATTAGAAACGCTGATAAGATCCTCGTATTAGATAACGGAAGAATTACAGAAGAAGGAACGCATCAGGAATTAATTAATCTTGAAAACGGAATTTATAAGAACTTAAGTAACCTTCAGTTCAGCAATTCTTAATATTTAACCCAATCACTACGCATAAATTATACACAAGCCCAAATCTAATTATCAAATCCTTAAATTAAACAAATGCCACAAATCAAAAACCTACTGATTTTATTAATTATTATTTTTAACACCATTAATGCTAATGCACAAGAAAAACCTTTTAACGTTGTCAATATAAGTCCTGATGGATCAAAATACATTAGATTCGGAATGAATCTTCAGGTTTGGGGACGTTATTCTGAATTAAATCCAGGCAGTAAAGTGGGTACAACACAAGTTGATGATACCTACGATGTTGTAATTAGACGTTTGCGTTTACAAGCATTGGGAATGATCTCTGATAATATCTTTTTTCATTTGCAATTTGGTCAGAACAACATCAACTTCACCCAAAATAGCGGTCCATCTAATGCACCATTATCGGTTATGGATGCTTTGGGAGAATACCATTTTAGTGATAAGCTACATATCGGAGGTGGATTAACCGGTTGGGGTGCCGGAACAACACGCTATTCTGCAAACAGTTCTGCAACTCACTTAAGTTTAGATACCCCTATGTATCAGCAATTTATCAATACCTCTTCTACTTTTGGAAACAGAAACTTGAGCATTTACGCAAAAGGATATCTTGATAAATTAAGTTATCGTGTTGCTGTTACCAATCCCTACAGAAATACAAATACAGTAATAAGTCCTACTTCTACTATAAGTCCTGAAACGCCAAGAGCACAATTCTCAGGAATTCTGACGTATCATTTTCTTGAAAACGAGCAAAACTTAGAAGCTTACAATAGAGGTACATATTTAGGAACGAAAAAAGTTTTTAATATTGGACTTGGTTATATGACACAAGCCAATGCAACTTGGCGATCAGATGTAGATGTGCCGGGTTCTGTTCTTCATGACGACATGAAAATTCTAGGTTTAGATGTTTTCTACGATAGTCCGATTGGTGGAAATGGTGCCGCAATTACAGCGTACGCTTCATACAATAATGCGCAGTACGGAAAAGATTACACACAGTTTGTAGCAACTCCAAATCCTGCTATCACTGATTTTTCGACAGTAAATGGTTCAGGAACAGGTTTTGCAGGCGTTGGAACAGGAAATATCTATTATGCTCAGCTTGGTTATTTCTTCCCGAAATCGGATAATGCAGAGAAAAAAGGACGTTTACAACCTTTTGTAGCAACACAAATAGCTGATTTAGAAGCTTTGAATACGCCAATGGCGATGTATGAAATTGGAGCCAATTATTACACTACAGGAACTTTTGGACCAAAATTCAGTTTAAATTACCAGAGCAGATCTGTTTATGGACAAACAGCGGTAAATTCAAAATTCAGACAGGAAGATCGTTTAGGAATGGTTGTTTTACAATGCCAGGTCTCTTTCTAGAAAAATAAAAACACTTTAAAGCAAAAAACTCCAATTAAATTTTAATTGGAGTTTTTTTTATAATAAAATAAAAGTAGAATTATTTTCCTTTTCTTCTCTTACGTTCTGCTTTAATCATCGATAATTCACGACTTGTCTGACCTGCTACAGAAGTATTTTCTTCAGCACGACGAATCAAGTACGGCATAACATCTTTTACAGGTCCAAATGGAAGATATTTTGCAACATTATATCCATTTTCTGCTAAGTTGTAACTAATATTGTCACTCATTCCGTACAATTGTCCGAACCAGATTTTGTTGTCATTTTTAGCAACACCTTTAGCATTCATTGCTTCCATTAATTTATAAGAACTCAATTCATTGTGAGTTCCTGCAAAAATGGACATCATATCTAAATGTGCTAACATATAGTCAACAGCTGCATCGTAGTTGATGTCAGTTGCTTCTTTAGAAACGCAGATTGGAGAAACATAATTCTTTTCTTTTGCTCTGTCGTTTTCTTTTTCCATGTAAGCACCACGAACTAATTTCATTCCAATGAAAAAACCTTCTTTTTTGGCAACTTCATGTAAATTTTTCAAATAATCTAAACGATCCCAACGGTACATTTGCAACGTATTAAAAACAATTGCTTTTTCTTTGTTGTACTTGCGCATCATTTCGGTTACCAAGTCGTCAGCAGCATCCTGCATCCAGCTTTCTTCACCATCAATAAGTAAAGCAACATCTTTTTTGTGTGCTTCACTGCATACGCGGTCAAAACGGGCTACTACTCTATCCCACTCTGCTTGCTCTTCAGGAGTTAAAGTTTTTTTCTCTCCTAATTTTTCATACAATTCAAAACGACCAAAACCTGTTGGTTTAAAAACAGCAAACGGAATTGCTAAACGTTCTTTTGCAAATTCAACTGTTTTTAATGTCATTTGTAGAGCAGCATCAAACTGTTCTTCTTCTTCTTTTCCTTCTACTGAATAATCAAGTACAGATGAAACTCCTTTAGTAAACATTTTGTCTACTACAGTAATACAATCGTTTTCATTTATACCACCACAAAAATGGTCAAAAACAGTTGCACGAATTAATCCTTCCACCGGTAAGTTTGCTTTGATAGCAAAATTGGTAACAGCAGTTCCGATCCTTACCAAAGGCTGGCTGTCGATCATTTTAAAAAGAAAATAAGCTCTATCAAGTTCCGTATCGCTTTTAAGTGAAAATGCAACTTGAGTGTTGTCGAATATTTTTTCCATTTAGAGTAATTTTTTGTGCAAATATAGAGAGAGTTTCAATATTATCTAGTTAAAAATGCCTTATTTTGCGGATTCAATTAACTAATGAATTATGCAATCTATTCAAGCCAATAATTATTTCGTACATTTTAACCAAAATGCCTACGAAGCTTTAAATAAACATTTAAAAGAAAATAAATATTCAAACTTGTTTATTATAGTTGATAATCAAACTAATGAGTATTGTTTACCTAAGTTTTTACCACTCTTAGAAACAGATTTGACGATAGAAATTATCGAATTTGAAGCAGGTGAAATCAATAAAAATATAGAAACCTGTATCGAGATCTGGAATGTTTTAACAGAACTTGGAGCTGACAGAAAATCCCTTATTATTAATGTAGGCGGTGGTGTTGTAACGGATTTAGGTGGCTTTGTTGCTTCTACTTTTAAGCGCGGAATTGACTTCATTAATATCCCTACTACCTTATTATCTATGGTAGATGCTTCTGTTGGAGGAAAAACGGGTGTAGATTTAGGAAATCTTAAAAATCAGATCGGAGTAATCAACGTACCGCAAATGGTTTTAATAGATACCAATTATCTGGAGACTTTACCACAAAGCGAAATGCGTTCCGGTTTAGCAGAGATGTTAAAACACGGTTTAATCTACGATGCAGCATATTGGAAACAGTTTTTGGATTTAAAATCAATCGATTATGCTGATTTTGATACCTTAATATATCGTTCTGTTGAAATTAAGAATGATATTGTAATTCAGGATCCTACTGAGAAAAACATACGTAAAGCATTAAACTTCGGACATACTTTAGGACATGCTATAGAAAGTTACTTTTTAGAAAGTGAAACAAAAAAGACATTGTTACATGGTGAGGCTATAGCAATTGGAATGATCTTAGAAAGTTACATTTCTTTACATAAAAATTTAATTACAGCAGAAGAGTACGCTGAAATTAAAACAGCCATTAAGAGTATTTATGATGATGTAATTGTAGAAGAAAATGATATCGATCCGATCTTAGAATTACTTATTCATGACAAAAAAAATGAGTATGGTTTAATTCAATTTGCATTAATTGAAGGAATCGGGAAAATAAAAATTAATCAATCCGTTGAAAATAAATTGATTCTAGACGCGTTTCAAGATTATAAATCCTAAACATTTTTTTAATCAAAAGCATTGCTTTTGGTATAATTTATTTTTTACATTTGCCACGATGAAAACAAACAATAAACAAAGACAATTTAGCTCTTACAGAAACCGGCTCAATAGTTCCCTACTGAGGATATTGGATCGTTTTTATAATAGTAAAAGTCCGTTTCGTTTTGATGTTTTCCAGTGCTCAAAAGCTGAACACGAAAAACTGCAGATTATATTTGCAAATATTAGGGTTTGAATTTTAGATTTAGCTTCGTGTTACTAAATTAAAAAAAAGACAATCTTTAATATTGAAAAATAAATGAATACTAAATATTCTGATCTAATCAATCAAACATACTATTTCCCACAAACGGAATTTAAACTAAACAAAGACAACTTACAATTTCACAATATCGATTTGATGAAATTAGTAGAGCAATATGGTACGCCATTAAAGTTTACTTACTTACCGCAGATTTCTGAAAACATCAATAAGGCAAAAGCCTGGTTCAGAAAATCAATGGAGAAAAACAAATACGAAGCAAAATATTACTACTGTTATTGCACGAAAAGCTCTCATTTTGAATATATTATGAATGAAGCTTTCAAGAACAATATTCACATCGAAACATCATCTGCTTTTGACGTTAATATTGTAGAGAATTTGCTTGAAAATGGTAAAATCAACAAAAGTACTTATGTAATCTGTAACGGCTTTAAAAGAGACGAATACATTACAAATATTGCACGATTAATCAACAGCGGACATAAAAACACTATTCCGATTATTGATAATTACGAAGAATTAGATTTACTACAAGCTGAAATCAAAGGAAAATTTAAAATTGGAATTCGTATTGCAGCTGAAGAAGAGCCTAAATTTGAGTTTTATACTTCAAGATTAGGTATTGGATATAAAAACATAGTTTCGTTCTATAAAAAACAGATTCAGGAAAACGATAAATTAGAGCTTAAAATGCTTCACTTTTTTATCAATACCGGAATCAATGATACTTCTTATTATTGGAACGAATTGGTAAAATGTATTAAAGTATACATTGCACTTAAAAAGGAATGCCCTACTCTGGACGGATTAAATATCGGAGGTGGATTTCCAATAAAAAATTCATTGGCATTCGAATATGATTACCAATATATGATTGATGAAATTATCAATCAAATCAAAATTGCCTGTGATGAAGCTGAAGTTGATGTTCCTAACATTTTTACAGAGTTTGGATCATTTACAGTAGGTGAAAGCGGTGGAGCAATCTATCAGATTTTGTATCAAAAACAACAAAATGATAGAGAGAAATGGAATATGATTGATTCTTCTTTCATTACTACACTGCCAGATACATGGGCGATAAACAAACGTTTTATCATGCTTGCGGTAAATCGTTGGAATGATACTTACGAGCGGGTTTTATTAGGTGGTTTGACTTGTGATAGTGACGATTATTACAACTCAGAACAAAATATGAACGCCATTTACCTTCCAAAATACAACAAAGAAAAACCTTTGTATATTGGGTTCTTTAATACTGGTGCGTATCAGGAAACTATTGGAGGTTATGGAGGATTACACCACTGTTTAATTCCGCAGCCTAAACATATTTTAATAGATCGTGATGAAAACGGAATTTTAGCTACTGAGGTTTTCTCAGATCAACAAACTTCTGACGATGTATTGAAGATTTTAGGTTACAAGAAAAAAGTATAAAAAAAAACCTGCAAAATAATATTAATATCTATAAAATTATTAATTTGCAGTACCATCAAAAAGGTTAAAAACTTTTAATTCAAAAAAAAAACAAAAAACAAGAAAAATGAAAGGACCAATCAGTCAGTTTATTGAAAAACATTATTTACACTTTAACTCTGCTTCGTTGGTTGATGCTGCAAAAGCATATGAGCAACAATTAGCAAATGGAGCTAAAATGATGGTAAGTATGGCTGGCGCTATGAGTACAGCAGAAATTGGTAAAATTTTTGCCGAAATAATTAGACAAGATAAAGTGCAAATTATTTCATGTACAGGAGCCAATCTAGAAGAAGACATCATGAATTTAGTAGCTCACTCCCACTACGAGAGAGTTCCAAACTACCGTGATTTAACACCAGAAGACGAATGGGCTTTGCTTGAAAGAGGATTAAACCGTGTTACTGACACTTGTATCCCTGAGCATGAAGCATTCCGTCGTTTACAAAAACACATTTACAAAATCTGGAAAGATGCTGACGATAAAGGTGAGCGTTATTTTCCTCATGAATTCATGTACAAAATGCTTTTATCAGGTGTTTTAGAAGAATATTATGAAATAGATTTAAAAGATAGCTGGATGTATGCAGCTGCTGAGAAAAACTTACCAATTATCGTTCCGGGATGGGAAGATAGTACGATGGGGAACATCTTTGCTTCATACGTAATCAAAGGAGATTTAAAAGCATCTACCATGAAATCAGGAATTGAGTATATGACATTCCTTGCTGATTGGTACCCTAAAAATAGCACTAACGGAATTGGATTCTTCCAAATTGGTGGTGGTATTGCAGGAGATTTTCCTATTTGTGTTGTACCAATGTTGTATCAGGATATGGAAATGCACGATATTCCGTTCTGGAGTTATTTCTGCCAAATCTCAGATTCAACAACTAGTTACGGTTCTTATTCAGGAGCTGTTCCTAACGAGAAGATCACTTGGGGTAAATTAGATATCAAAACCCCTAAATTTATTATCGAGTCGGATGCTACAATTGTTGCACCGCTTATTTTTGCATATTTATTAGATTTATAGGATAATTTTATGAAAAGAGTTATTGTAGACTACGCCAAACTTACCAACGAAATTTTAAACCTTTTAGTTGAAAAATTTCCTGATGGTTATGATGATTCGGATGTTATCCGTTTTAGAAATGCTAAAAACGAATTGATCGAAGCTGTTGAAGTTCGTACTGAAGATACTATTTACCTTGTAAAAATTAGTACTAAACTTGCTGACAGAATCGAAAATTACGACGAAGATGATGATATAGATGTTGATGTTGACACAATCGAACCAGTAAAAGGTCTTGATCTTGATGATGATATCGATGATGACGATGAAGATGATAATCTGGACAAACCAGACACAGATGGTGGTGACGATGATGACGATGATGATGACAAAGATGATGATATCGCTGACGACGACGATGAAGATGATGAAGACTAATTTATCATTTCTATAATAAACTAAAGGAACTCTATTCGGGTTCCTTTTTTTATGAATGTTAAAACTTTTTTTAATAGAAGGAAAATACTATGTTTTAATGTTAGTTTTTTAGCTTTGCCGCACATTAAAATATTCGCCTATGAATTCAGAAATATTACACGCCAAATTAAAAGAAAATTTTGGTTTCGAAAAGTTTAGACCTAATCAGGAAACGATCATACAAACGATACTTTCGGGTCAGGATACTTTAGCTATTATGCCCACAGGTGGCGGAAAATCTATTTGTTTTCAGTTACCGGCATTAGTTCTGCCCGGAATTACCATAGTAATCTCCCCGCTTATTGCTTTAATGAAAGATCAGGTTGATAGTTTAAAAACAAATGGAATTTCTGCTTGTTATATCAACAGTAGTCAATCTAGTGAAGAACAGCAGTTTTATATCGATAACTTAAAATCAAATACTTTTAAACTCGTTTATATTGCTCCGGAAAGCCTTTCTTATCTGGATGTTGTATTTAATGAACTCACCATTAGTTTAATTGCTATTGATGAAGCGCATTGTATTTCATCTTGGGGACATGATTTTCGTCCTGCTTACACAAATTTAGGATATTTAAAAAGCCGCTTCCCTTCTACTCCAGTTCTTGCCTTAACCGCGACAGCAGATAAAGCGACGCGAACCGATATTACAAAGCAATTAAAACTAAAAAATCCAAAAACATTTGTTGCTTCTTTTGACAGAAAGAATTTAAGTTTAGAGGTACGTCCGGCTTTAGACCGTGTAAAGCAAATTATCGAATTTGTTGAGAATAAAACCAACGAGTCAGGAATTATTTATTGCTTAAGCAGAAAAACCACAGAAGAATTAGCGCTAAAATTGCAAAAAAATGGCGTAAAAGCAAAAGCATATCACGCAGGTTTAGACAATAAGATTCGAGCTAAAACTCAAGACGAATTTATTAACGATGATTGTCAGGTCGTTTGCGCAACAATCGCATTCGGAATGGGGATCGACAAGTCAAACGTACGCTGGGTTATCCATTATAACTTGCCTAAAAATATTGAAGGATATTATCAGGAAATTGGCCGTGCAGGACGTGACGGATTGCCAGCAGAAACAGTTTTGTTCGAAAGTTATGCCGATGTGATTCAGCTTCAGAAATTTGCTTCAGAAGGGCTCAATTCAGATGTTCAGCTGGCTAAGCTGGAGCGAATGAAACAATATGCAGATGCATTAAGCTGTAGACGTAAAATTCTACTTTCCTATTTTGGTGAATTGGTAAAAGAAAATTGCGGTAACTGCGACATTTGCAAAAATCCGCCCAGATTTTTCGACGGAACCATTTTAGCGCAAAAAGCATTGTCTGCTATTGTACGTTTACAAGAATCGGAATCATTGGCTGTAATTGTTGATTTTTTAAGAGGCTCAAAAAACGCGTATATCTACGAAAAAAATTATCAAACGCTAAAAACGTACGGAATTGGCGCTGACATTTCCTGGTACGATTGGAATCAATACTTAATTCAGTTAATAAACTTAGGATATTGTGAAATTGCTTTTCATCAGCACAATAAAATTTTGCTTACTCCTTTTGCACGAAAAGTGTTGTTTGAAGGAGAAAAAGTAGAACTAACGACTGTTGTCAAAAAAGTAATTGATAAAAACGAATTAAAAGAAGCAAAAGAGAAACCAGCTAAAAACTCTCTATTTGAAATTCTTCGCAAATTACGTTATGAAATAGCGAAGGATGAAGAAGTTCCTGCCTATGTAATTTTTAGCGATGCTGCATTACGACAAATGGAAACTTTACGTCCTATGAGCGATGAAGAGTTCCTTGCTATTGATGGTGTTGGTAAAGCAAAACTTGAAAAATATGGTACGGAGTTTATCGATGCCATTGTTTATTACGAAGAAGTAAAAAAGAAGAACAAGAAAGCTAAAAAAGAAAGCAACACATATAAAACTACTTTAGGATATTTCAGAGATGGAAATACAGTGGAAGAAATTGCAGAGAGACGAAATTTAGGTTTAACAACCATTATTTCTCATTTAGCAAAACTTTACGTAGATGGAGAAGATATCGATATGAGTCAGTTTGTTACTGATAATGAAGTAAAACAACTCCATAAAGCACAAATAGAATTAGAATACCCAACAGCGCTAAAACCGTATTACGATTATTTTGAAGAAAAACTATCGTATGATAAGATTCGATTAGGGCTTGCTGTCGTGGAGAGGAATAAGTAGATTTTGATTGAATGATTTAATGATTTAATTATTTAATGATTGAATGATTGCTGCATGCCGTTTATAAAAGTAATTAGCTCAATCTTGCCTTTTCAAAACAAGGCGAAAACTTGAAACTTGAAACAAGCTTAAAACAAAAGAATTAAACTTAAAACAAAAAATCCTGTGAATTTTATTCACAGGATTTCCTTTTTATAATAATTTCATTGTTACAAATATCTTTCTTCAAAAACCTTTTGGTGGTGTTTTTGATGTCCAATGATTACAAAACCTAATGCACGAGTAGACATTGGATTGTTTGATGATGTTCCTATGAATTTAAGCTGTTCTTCAGATAAACTTTTGTAAAACAATATATTTGAGTGTCTTAACGCTGAAAGTTCAGTTAGCAAATCCTGAATACTTCTTTTGCCTGCATTTGCATTTATGGCATAATCATTCTCCTCAAAACTTGGCAAAGGTGTTTTGTCAAATCTTGAAAATCGCAACGCACGATAAACAAAAATACGTTCAGCATCTATTAAATGCTGAATGATATCTTTAATTGTCCATTTACCTTCAGCGTAACGATAATCAAATTTATCCAATGGAATATTTTGAACAAACTTAATAAAAGCATGAAGCGAAATTTCTAATTCTTCAATTAGATCTCCCTCGCCTGCTGCGTTTATATATGTTTTATAAAAACCTGCGTATTCATTTTCTAACAATTGGCTAGCGTACATTTTTTAACGATTTTAGTTGATAAAAATATAAATTTTAAGCTGAATTTCTACTTGCGTTCGTATTACCAAAAAGGGATCTTGTTACCACTTTTTCATATACTTTAATTAACTCTTCATTTGGTTCACTTTCCTTGTTCAATTCGTTAATTCTCAACAAAGCATATTGTTGTATTGTCAACAATGGCATTACGATACGTTCTCTTATCTGAATAGACGCTATACCGTCAGGATAATTCTCCATTAGTGTTTTATGACCAGCTATTTTAAGCAAAAGACGTTTTGTTTCTTCAAACTCATCGTAGATAATCTGCCAGAATTCTCCAAATTCAGGATCATTTCTCATGTATGCAGTAAGCGGAAGAAACGATTTTGCCAATGACATCATACTATTCTCTAGTAATGTTCTGAAAAATAATGAATTGTGGTACAAGTCATGCAGTTTGTCCCACTTATTTGTATCTTCAAAATGCTTTAATGCTGTTCCTACTCCAAAGAATCCCGGAACATTTTGTTTTAACTGACTCCATGATCCCACAAACGGAATCGCTCTTAAATCTGCAAAATCCAGTTGTTCAGATTTGCTTCTTTTAGAAGGACGGCTTCCAATATTTGTTTTAGAATAGTATTTTAAAGTACTCATCTTTTCCAAATACGGAATGAATTTAGGGTGATTTTTAAAACTTAAATACTTATCATATCCTAAACCGGCTAATTGCGTTAAGATTTCAGTTTCATTCGTGCTCAATTCATTTTTACCTTCACTAAAAATCTGATTCGTAACACCAGCACTTAAAAGGTTTTCGATATTATAACGGCAAGAATCTAGAGTTCCAAAATTAGAACTAATTGTTTGTCCCTGAACCGTAATCTGAATTTCATTATTTTCAATCTTTGGACCTAGAGAAGCGTAAAATTTATGTGTTTTTCCACCACCACGTGCTGGAGGCCCACCTCTACCATCAAAAAAGATCGCATTTATGCCATATTTTCTAGAGATTTCAGTCAGTGATATCTTAGCCTGGTAAATACTCCAGTTCGCCATTAAATAACCACCATCTTTAGTTCCATCAGAGAAACCTAACATGATCGTTTGTTTGTTTCCTCTGGCTTTTAAATGCTTAGAATATTCCGGATTCGTATACAATTGCTCCATAATCTGATGTGCATTTTGCAAATCATCCACAGATTCAAAAAGCGGGATGATATCAACAGTTGGATCTTCCCAATTGTTTAAGCGAATCATAGCGAATGTCTCCATAACATTCAGTGCGCTTTCGTTATTACTGATGATATAGCGATTGGCTCCTAATTCACCATTATTCTTTTGAATAGTTTTAATAGCCTGTACAGATTCTAAAGTAGATCTTGTTATCTCGTCTTCAAAATCAGCAGGATTTAATTCTCCTTTAACTTTTGATAAAACCACTAATTTTTCTGCTTCTGATAACTCAAAGTAGTTCTGAGGAAATACAGTAGAATTTGAGTTCAGATAATGTTGTACCACATCTTTAAATACCACATTATGAATTTTACTATTCTGACGAATGTCTAAAGTTGCAAAGTGAAATCCGAAAAGATTTATTTTAAGCAAAAACGCATCTAATTCGTCAAGATACAACGACTGATGTTTTTCGATAATTATAGCACGAATTGTATTTAATTGCGACAACAACTCATCTAAAGTGATAAAAATTTCGCCTTTAGAATAGAAAACGGAACGGTAAAGCTTATGCTCAAGTTCGGCTACCAAAGTATCTACATCTGAGAAAGTTAACTTACGTTTAAGATTTCTCATTTCAACATAATAACACTTTAAAATTGAGGTACGTAAACGCTCTGCAACCTTTAAGGTAATCTCAGTTGTAACAAATGGATTTCCGTCACGATCTCCGCCTGGCCAGAATCCAAGTTTTATAAGTTTGTTTTGAATTGCTTTTCCCTGAAGTACATTTTTCTGCAAATAATGTACAATTTCACCTGAAGTTGCATAAAATACATTTTCAAGGTACCAGATCAAGCTCACCGCTTCATCGTAAGGATTTGGCTTTTCTTTTTGAATAAAAGGTGTTTTTCCTAGTTGTGCCAGTAATTTTTTGATCTGAAATAAGTCATTGGAACGAATAGCTTCTGTCAGATCGTTTATAATCCCCAAAACAGCTCCAGGGTAAAATTGCGTAGGATGCGCCGTTAAAACAGTTCTAACATTGAAACTTTCAAGAAACTCAATAAGTTCATCGTCTTTTTCCTCTGCGTCTATTTTTTCTTTTATATCACGAAGAGAACCATGTCCTTCCATATTGTTTACTTCCGGAAATGCAGCATCTTCTATAGCGTCAAATAATACAATCTGACGTTCGATATACTGAATAAATCGAAACATTAGATCTAACTTTTCGCTTTCTGTAGCGTTAGTTAAAAATTTATTAGAAAAGAAATCAAAGATCTCTTTTGGAGTCTCCTGTTTTTTAAATCCTGTTTCGCAAGTTTCTGTAAATAAAGGAAGTAAAACTCCTGTATTATCAATAGAATCGAAAGGTAATGTTATAAAAACACTGTTGTAAATATGATATTTTGAAAGAACGTCCTGATTAAAGCGTTCTATTTTTGGAAGCGTATACATAATCTATAGGTGGTTGGTTAATTGGTCATAAAAAAACCCCAAGAATAAACTTGAGGTTATATTTTAATATAGCATTCAAGAAAATATTACATATTTTTAAAAATAGTATGCATCAAACGCTTCTTATCGTTTATACTTTCTTCTAATGAAATCATTGTTTCTGTTCTGTAAACTCCCTCAATATCGTCGATCATAAAGATAACTTCTTTTGCGTGTTTAGTGTCCTTTGCTCTAATTTTGCAAAAGATATTAAATTTACCTGTAGTAACAGATGCTACAGTCACGAATGGAATTTGGTTGATTCGCTCAAGTACAAATTTTGTTTGAGATGTATTGTTAAGAAATACACCAACATAAGCAATAAATGAATACCCTAATTTATCGTAATCTAAGGCTAATGAAGACCCCATTATTATACCCGCGTCTTCCATTTTTTTTACTCTAACATGTACTGTTCCAGCAGATATCAATAGTTTTTTTGCAATGTCAGTAAACGGAACTCTCGTATTGTCTATTAACATATCTAAAATCTGGTGATCTACTTCATCTAAACGAAATTTACTCATAATTCTTTAATTAATATTACTAATTGCTATAACAAAGTATAAAAATATATATAAAAAATAACAAATTTGCATAAAAATTAACTTTTTGCCAATCCGTTAACAAATTTAACATTTTTATTTAAATAAAAATCTGCTTTTTGATTCAATTTCGGAATGTTACCAAAGTCATCTGTATAACTTGCTCCTTCCGCATCATATTCAAAATGGCCAAAGTAATTTTCTAATTCGCCTATTTCAACTATATATGCATTAAATTGAATCTTATTTTCAATTAATTCTTCTTTGTATTGAGCGACAAAATTCGTAATAATTTCGATACCATCATAATTTATTTTGATATTTTTGTACATAAAATCATAAAAAACCACTTTATTTTGTGAAATATTCAAATAATCGTAAATTCTGTTATCAACTAAATCGTTTTCGCAAAGTAGCTCGAAGCTTGTGATTAAGGAGAAGAAGATGAACTTTCTGGTAATCTCTCTTTCGTAATCATTTGGATAATGCCCTGCTTCAAATAAAATGGTAGGAACTCCTAAATATTGAAAAGTATCTCCTATACAGTTGATATTAAAGGAGTCATCAAATCTTCCCACCTGCCCTGGTATATATTTTTGCAAAACATCGTTCATTCCGGCAATTATATTAATAGCTTTTAATCTATTATCATTTATCTCACGTTCTTCATTATAAGAAGGTGCTAAAAAAGAAACAGTTGCAGGATAACCGCTGCTTCCGGCACCAAAAATAGTACGCTGATCGTGCAAATTATAACAATAGTGTGGTTTAAAAGCTTCAAAAATCTCTCTCAATATTTTGCTTTCCGGTTGCGTCAAATTCTGAGAATCACGGTTTAGGTCTATCTTATTAGCATTTTCACGTGTGTATAACGCTGCTCCATCAGGATTTAATATAGGTATAAAATAAAAAGTAAATTTATTAAGGAGTTTTTGAGCAAAATCAGAACCGTTGTTCAAAACGTTTATAAAATCAAAAACAGCCTTTGTAGTGGTGCTTTCATTTCCATGCATTTGAGACCATAAATAAATACGCGTTTCGCCTGTACCAATTTCGTAACTATATATAGGTTTGTCTAAAACTGATTTACCAATAATTTTAACTTGATTATTAGTGTTTAGTTTTTCAAGTAATGGTTCAATATGTTCTAATGTTAGGTAACGACCATGAATCGATTGTTCTTTCGATTCGATAAATAATTCTTCTAAATTCATTGCTTTTCGATTAGTTTACAAAAGTAAACATCTTTATTGTTACAATTGTAAACATTTAAAAAAGACTAAAATTTAATAATGTAAACAGTATTTTAGGCAAATAGTTTAATAAATACAATCCTAATGTTGACAATTGTGATCGATGTTAAATTAATAAATAATAATATTGATTTTCAGTTAGTTAAACCGTGTTACTTAGAGTTAGAATAACCTTTTTATAATACTATATTCCTATTTTACAACTGTAAAATTGGTTATTTTGTTTATTATGATTACATTTGTAAACACTGATCAATTAAATAATAATTTACAATGGTAAACATCGATGATTTTGTAAAAAGGCTCGAGATTATACTCGATTATTATAGTTTAAATGCTTCTACATTTGCGGACAAAATTGGTGTACAACGTTCTAGTATGTCTCACCTACTTTCTGGCAGAAACAAACCTAGCTTAGATTTTGTACTTAAAATTCTGGATGTTTTTCCTGATGTAGATTTGTATTGGATCTTAAACGGAAAAGGAAGTTTCCCTAAACGAGAGGAAGAAATAGAATCTTTTAAAATAGAAAAAGACTTAGAGAATGAAAGAACGATCGCTACTATTTCATCTCAGGAAAATATAATGGCTCATGATCTTTTTTCTAGTATTGAAATCGAAAATGAAAAACCATCACAATCAATAAAGCAACCCGAAAGTAAAACATCAAATATTACTCCAGCTGAAGGTGAAATTGAAAAAATAGTGTTTTTTTACAAAAACGGAACATTTAAGGTGTATGTCCCGTAGTTTGTAAATTTTGCGTATTTGAAAATTTTTAAAAATATTTTTCGTTTAAGCGATTCTCACGAATCCGAAAAAATAGTGAAAATTTAGATCGGAAAACCATTCTCCGGAATTTTCCCCGAAACACCTTCGTAGAACTTTCTCAGAATTTGAATATCGGCTGCATAATCTCCTGTTGGGAAAAATGCTTCTCCAAAAGCAACTTGTTTTTTACCCCAGTCAAAAGCAACAGGAACAATTGGCACATTTGCTTTTAGCGCTATATAATAAAAACCACTTCGCAGTTCTGTTACTTTTTTACGTGTTCCTTCCGGAGCAACTGCTAAACGAAAAACTTCTTTTCTGTCAAAAATAGAAGCAATAGCATCTACTTTATTCAAACCACCTGAACGATCAAGAGGTTCACCGCCAACACTTCTAAAATAAAAACCCCAGGGAAATTTAAACAATTCTTTCTTTCCTACCCAGTTCATTTCTAAGCCGGAAATTCCGCGGGTAAAAATTCCCAAATAAAAATCATGATTACTTGTATGTGGCAATACCATTAATACACACTTTTTTACCGCTGCATTTTCCATTCCCACTATTTTCCAGCCCATTAGCTTAAAAAAGATGAATTTGTATATATTTTTCTTCATTAAATTTTATTGTTTCATGCAAAATAAAAGATTTAAAATGGTAAATTTGAGTAAAAGCGAAACAAAATGATCCCAAAACTGTTTAGTTATCTAATTCCAATTAAAATATTTAAAAAAAAATCAGCACGAAGCAAAACGATTGAAGTAACGTGGGCAAATGGTGAATTGGTACTGGATTCTGAAAACACAAATTATTCTTATGGAAGTCTGCAACGTATCTTAAGGTATGGTCTTAGAAATATTGGATACGACAAAATTCTCAAAATGGATCATATTTTAGTACTTGGTGTGGCAGGTGGCAGCGTAATTAAAACGTTGGCAGAAGAAATAAAATACAAAGGAAAAATTACAGGAGTTGAAATTGACGCTGAAATGATTCAGGTAGCGAACGAATATTTTAACCTCAATCAGATTGAGCAATTAGAAATCATTATCGATGATGCCTTTGAGTTTGTACTCAAAACAAAAGAACATTATGATTTAATCATCATTGACATTTTTGAAGATATAAAAATGCCTAACTTTTTATTTGAAAGTTTTTTTAGCAATCGAGTTTGCCAACTTTTGAAAAATAAGGGATTCATTCTTTTTAATACCATGATTCTGGATGAAGCGCACAATGTTAGAAACAAGAAGTATATTTCAGAAATCGACTCTAAACTTTTTTCTACCAAAATGCTGCCTCGTGTAGAAGATCATAACGAATTAATAATCATCGAAAAAGTAGCGTAATTTAGTATTTATGAAGAGTCTTATTTCTATTTTAAAATCTTTACCACCCACAAAAGTAATTGATTCCAGTATTGATTATTCTAAATATGTTGCTTTAGATTTATCGGTTACCAATAAAGAATTATTTGAGAACAAACCGGCTGATGCTGCTGAATTTGAAAATTATGTAGATCACTTTTTGGAGCGAAACAATGCAAAAGTGGCTTTTGGCGGTTATATCGAAGGGCGTACTTTATATCAGCGAAGCACTATTTTCAAAAATGATTCTGCTTTAGAACGAAACATACATATTGGATTAGATTTATGGACAAAAGAGGGAACATCCGTTTTGGTTCCGCTTGACGGAAAAGTACATAGCTTTAAAAACAACGTTGGTTTGGGCGATTATGGACCGACCATTATTTTAGAACACGAAATTGAAAATGAAAAATTTTATACTTTATACGGTCATTTATCGTTAGAAAGTATAGAAAACCTTGCCGTTGGGGCAGCTTTCAAAAAGGGCGACACCATTGCAACTCTTGGAAATTCAACTATAAATGGAGATTATGCACCACATCTTCATTTTCAGATTATACAAAATATAGAAGATTATTGGGGAGATTATCCCGGAGTCTGCAACACCAATCACCTGAATTTTTACATTGAAAACTGCCCCGACCCTAATTTATTATTAAAAATAACATAAATAGTTATGAAGAAAGCAGTATTGATTATAAGTTTGCTAATGTTAATTGGCTGTAAATCGAAAAATGTAAGCCGTGACACGGAAGATTTAAAAATTAAAAAAGTTTCTGGAGCAGAAATAAATTCCAGCCAGCAACAAAAAGCCTATGATTTAGGAAAACGAGTTTTAGAAACTTGTAACACATCAAAGTTTAAACCTTTTAATGAAACTGAAGTTACCAAATCGGTAATGGAAAACACAACAGAAGAACGTTTAACAAAAACCTGTCAGCGATTTAGACAATATTACGGAAGTTTCATTGATCTTAAATTAGATGGCGTTTACAAAAGCAAGCAGGAAGTTATCTATCGTTATCATGCGATGTACAGCAAAAAGGTAGCCAACAAAGAACTTCGTGTTTTTGTAGATGAAAACAATTTGATCTCTGCCATTAAATCGATGGATTGGGATGAAAAATTTGACGCTAAAATAAACGAATAATAAAATTAAATTATGAATTTAAAATTACCTCTTTTTGTCTTTCTGCTAATCTCGACATTAGCATGTGCTCAGGAAAGTATGGTTGTAAACGGCTCTAAACCTTGGCCAGCTACCGAAAATTATACTTTTATTTGCGAAAAATATGCTTACACAGGCGAGACCGATGTTCAGATTGCAAAAACAGACAAAGGAGGTATTTTAAAATTAACCGTTAAAACAGCAAACGACATTGTTAGAATTGCCGGTGGTTTGTATGTTGATTTAGCCAATGGTGATGTTATTGCCTGCGTAGACAGAAATGTAAAAGAAGCTGCAGACGGAAAAACTTCATCCTATTATTATTTTACTCCGGCAGAATTTAATAAACTAAAAAATACCGATATCAAAGCAATCCGTTTTATACTGGCAGGAGGTCCTACTACTTTTGGAAATCAGACAGGATATTTTACGACGATAAACAGAACTGCTTATTTTTCAACTGCTTTTGATACCTCAAAAAAAACATTTAATACTGCTTCGGCAATTAGTCTTTTATAAGCAATTATATCATTTAATAATTCTTATATTTATCATCTAATTTATCTTACATGAATTCAAACGAAAATTTAATTACAAAATTCTATACTGCTTTTGCAAATGCTGACTACCAAACGATGAGTGAATGTTACCATCCTAAAGTACATTTTATAGATCCCGCATTTGGTTTATTGAAAGAACAACAAGTTTCTGATATGTGGAGAATGTTACTTTTAAGAAGTAAAGGCAATATTAAAATTGAATTTTCAGCTGTTAAAGCAGATGAATCTACTGGTTCTGCAAAATGGGTTGCTACCTATAATTTCAGCAAAACAAACAGAATGGTAACCAATAGAGTTTCGGCTGAGTTTGTTTTCCAGGACGGATTAATAATAAAACATACTGACAGTTTTGATGTTTGGAAATGGTCCAAGCAAGCTTTTGGTACAACAGGACTTTTATTGGGATGGACTGGATTTTTCCACAATAAAATTCAAAAGCAAGCTTTGTTGTCATTAAGTAAATTTCAGCAAACAACATAATTTCCTTTAAAAATCGAAATTTATAATTCACATTAACTAAAATATTTTTTAGTCTTTATTCAATTTATAAGCCGTTATACTATTATACGTTTTTTGGTTATTGCTCTTTGTTAAGTTAATGGTGTTTCAATGAATAAATATGAAAGAACTTGTACACAAAAAATTAAATGAACTTCAGGCTACAGCAATTTGCGGAAACGATATTAGTTCTTCCTGCTTATATGTCTCTGCTTTAACAATTTTATATGCAGGACAATACGCCTGGATTTCTTTACTAATTGTTGCCGTAGTTTTATTTTTGTTTAGAAAAATTTATGGTGAAGTTGTAGGCGCAATTCCTTTAAATGGTGGAGCATATAATGTTTTACTAAATACTTCAACAAAACGCCTTGCCTCTCTGGCAGCAACATTAACTGTTTTGTCTTATATGGCAACGGCAGTAATTTCAGCTTCAGAAGGAATGCATTATTTACACGGTATTTTTGATGGTCTTAATGTAACGATTGCAACAGTCATTGTTTTAGTTTTGTTTACAGGATTGGCCATTTTAGGAATTGGTGAATCTGCTTTTGTCGCCGTCTTTATTTTTATTACACATCTTGTTACCTTAAGCCTTTTAGTTTTAGCATCCTTGTGGTTCATTTTAAATAATGGTTTGGAAACATTTCATATCAATTGGCAAATGCCCGTCGCATTCGGAAATATAAAAACAGCACTTTTTCTTGGTTTCTCGGCAGCAATGCTCGGAATTTCAGGTTTTGAGAGTTCTGCAAATTTTGTTGAAGAGCAAGAACATGGTGTTTTTCCTAAGACGTTGCGAAACATGTGGGGAATCGTTAGTTTTTTCAATCCGGTTATCGCACTTTTATTAATCAGTATTATTCCCTTAACAGAAGTTGGTGCTAATAAAGAATCACTTCTCGCCTATCTTGGCGAAACTACCGGTGGTTCATGGCTGGCATGGCTGATTTCTGTAGATGCTGTTTTAGTTTTATGCGGAGCTGTACTAACTTCATTTGTTGGTGTTTCCGGATTATTAAACCGAATGACCTTAGACCGAATTTTGCCAAATTATTTTCTAAAACAAAATAAAAGAGGATCACATTACAGAATCGTAATCAGCTTCTTGGTTTTATGTTTATCTGTTCAATTTGCAACCAGCGGTCATTTAGAATCTTTAGCAGGAGTTTATACTTTTTCTTTTTTGGCTGTTATGGCATTATTTGGAATCGGAAATTTGTTGCTTAAATACAAACGAGAAAAATTACCAAGACCGGAGCGCGCAAAAGGAATTTCAGTATTAATTGCTGTTTCCGCTATTATTGCTGCCTTTGTGGGTAACATGAAATTGAATATTTACGCTTTTTATACCTTTCTTCAATATATGGTTCCTGCATTAATTTTTATCGGAATCATGCTAAATCGTGTTTTTTTAATTCGGGTTTTAGTTTTAGCCTTAGAATATTTCTACGAACCTTTGCGTAAAATGGTCGTATTGAGCAATCGTTATTTGCGAAAAATGAGTTTAGAAATAAATTCGCAGGAATTTGTATTCTTTACGAAAGGCGATAATATTGCTATTCTGAATAAAGTTTTGCAATATGTTGAAGGAAACGAAACAACAAAAAAACTTAAGATTGTATATATCACAAGTGGCGTTTCTAATAGTGAAGCTTTACAAACTGATCTTGAAGTCCTTGATCGTGCTTACGATCAAATAGATATTGAGTACCTTGAAATTGAAGGCGTTTTTGGTCCCGAAATTATAGACGAGTTATCTAAAAAATGGAACATTCCTAAAAACTTTATGTTTATTGGTTCACCGGGAAATAAATTCTCCTACCGAGTTTCAGATCTTGGAGGTGTTCGTTTGATCATGTAATAATCAGGAGCACAAAAATCAAGTTTCCCAGAACTCCACTCCCGCTTTTCGCTAAATCTTTTATGGCACAATTAGTTACGGAAATTGCCATAAAAGGATATCGCTTCAATCGGGGCTAGATAAGAAAATGTAGAGATTAAATTTAAACACAAATTTCACCAATTTTCACTAATCTATTTGGGCAAATTTTAGTTTATGTCATTAATTTTAAAAAATTTAATTCGTGCTCACCCGTTAAATTTGTGTTGATTTGGAAAATGTGCCTACACGGCAGGCTTCAATCGGGGCTAGATAGGAAAATATAGAGATTAAAAATAAATATAAATTCCACCAATTTTCACTAATCTATTTGTGCAAATTTTAGTTTATGCCATTAATTTAAAAAAATTTAATTCGTGCTCATTCGTTAAATTTGTGTTGATTTTGAAAATGTGCCTACACGGCAGGCTTCAATCGGGGCTAGATAGGAAAATATAGAGATTAAAAATAAATATAAATTCCACCAATTTTCACTAATCTATTTGGGCAAATTTTAGTTTATGCCATTAATTTAAAAAAATTTAATTCGTGCTCATTCGTTAAATTTGTGTTGATTTTGAAAATGTGCCTACACGGCAGGCTTCAATCGGGGCTAGATAGGAAAATATAGAGATTAAAATTAAACACAAATTCCATCAATTTTCACTAATCTATTTGGGCAAATTTTAGTTTGTGTCATTAATTTTAAAAAATTTAATTCGTGCTCATTCGTGAAATTTGTGTTGATTTTGAAAATGTGCCTACACGGCAGGCTTCAATTGGGGCTAGATAGGAAAATATAGAGATTAAAATTAAATACAAATTCCACCAATTTTCACTAATCTATTTGGGTAAATTTTGGTTTGTGTTATTAATTTTAAAAAATTTAATTCGTGCTCATTCGTGAAATTTGTGTTGATTTTAAAAATGTGCTTACATGGCAGTGCAATCGGGGCTAGAAAAGAAAAAATAGTGTTTCTCAGAAATAACAAACCCGACAAGTGTTTTGCTCGTCGGGTTTACTTTTTGAAACAACTTTAGTTTTTATAAAGTCTTTATGCTCCTTTGTTTACAAACTGAATTGCTCTGTCTAAAACTTCATCTTTCTTTTCCTGAGTTCCCACAATTGTTGGTTTGACCACAATATTTGGAACAATTCCAACACGTTGGGTTTCTTTTTTATTTGGATAAAATACTCCGGATGAAGTAAATGAAGAATTAAAACCATTAATGATAGTAAAATTGTAATTAGGTCCATCTGCACCAGCAGTTTGACTTCCAATTATAGTCGTATTGGGTGCTGTCTGAAAAGCCATAGCTGTTTGCTCACCAAAACTAAAAGTACCGGAACCCACCAGAACAATCACTTTTCCTTTGTAATAATCCGGATTTATTTTACCACATTCCTGCATTTCGTTTGCCCAAATGTAACGTCCAGGAAAACTGAGATCTTGAGAAAGCAATCTCAAAATTGGTTTTGGTTCTGGATTTAAATATTCATGCAAAAGAAAATCGGTGTATTTTGGTCTGCTTCTTACATCAAAAATTATGGACTGAGTATTTTTTAATTCTTCCATCATCACATTGATGTCCACCTTTTCGACCTGACTCATGTTAACGTATCCGATATTGTTTTCTAAAATTTTCCACTTGTCCGTACTTTTTGGAGGTGTTCTTTTTAGATCACGATTTTCATACAATCGTATTCTCTTTACTGATTTCAGATTGTTTCTGATAAACTCAATTTCAAGGTCAGGCATATTTCCAGTAAGCATCACCATCCCAATAGACGGAAGAGCTGCATCTTTATTTGAACCTGACATGTATTTTTCCAGTTCCTTTACTTTTTGAGCAACCGTCTTACCATTAACTTTAGTGATTATATCCCCTATTTTAATGTCATCGATGTTTGCAAGTGAATCATTAGCTAAATTCGTAACAACAGCTTTGTCATCTATAATTTTTACTGAAGCTGCAATATATTTTTCTCCTCCTAAGTATTCTATCATTTTCATACTGAAAGTACCCGCGTGAGTATCATTCAATTTTATAGACAATTCACGCATGGCCAACAAGAAATCTTTCTCTGATGCTGGCGTAGCAATATTGGGTAAGATTTCCACCAAGGCATCATCCCATTTTTGATCCATTACATATTTGTACGGGAAAAAATATTCTACATAATTCCAAAATCGAAATAAGCTTAGAATACGCATATTTTTATTAGTCCAGTCAAACTCAGTATATTCTATTTCATTTGTAAAAGAAAGTCGAACGCCCTCACCTTCAAGCGATACATAATGGTTTTTTCCCTGAAATCTGTTTTCAGTAATAAACTGCAATTGTTCAGAGAGTTTCTTAGAAAATAATTTATTTCTTTTAATCCAATCTAAATCAAGGTTTTTAGTAAACAAATCAGTTTTAGCATCAAGCACTAAAGGTTTATTAGCAGGAACAACGCCAAGTGTTTCAACCCATTTTTCTAAAATAGTAGAAAACTCTTCTTTAGTTTGTGCTTTGTCAATTTCAGGCAAAATGTCAAAAAGTTTTTTGTCCCAATTGGTTTTT
Source organism: Flavobacterium hercynium (assembly GCF_002217285.1). GTDB lineage: Bacteria > Bacteroidota > Bacteroidia > Flavobacteriales > Flavobacteriaceae > Flavobacterium > Flavobacterium hercynium. The sequence goes on from NZ_MUGW01000024.1 coordinate 25,464, forward strand.
CCTCCTGCAACTTCAGGATGATAATATTTTAAAAATCCCCAAACTTTGCAAGTCGCTGCTAATTTTTGGTTTTCGGTAATTTTTGTTTGAGAAAATAAGGTTTGGGTAATGACAATAAAAAAACATAATGTAATTTTTTTCATGTAGTAATTTGGTTTAAATAGGTTTTTGGTTGATTAAAAAATAGTAAGATATTTTTTGTAAAAGTGAATAAAAATTAGTTTTACTCAAAGAAAAACTGTCGCTATTTTTTATGCTATCCTAAAGAATTTTTCAGACAGCTGTAAAACAGTTATTTACCTTTAAAAATTAAAAAATCCCGATAGCTTAAAAAAAACTATCGGGATACATATTATATGTTCTACAGAAAAATAGAAACTGTTCTAATCTAGTATTACGATTTAAACCAGCCTGCTACCAATTCATCTTCAAATGATGTAGCATTTTTATGAATGAATTCGTTTGTTTGTTTGTTGTATGAATAATCTAAAGCCCAGGATTCGTGGTTCTTAGCTAAATCTTTAATACTTTCGCAAACTAAAGCAATTTCCTGATCAGTAGTTGTTGGGTGAATAGACATTCTAATCCATCCCGGTTTTTTAATCAAATCTCCAATTGTAATTTCACCTACCAATTTATTAGACGTTTCCTGATCAACGTGTAATAAAAAGTGACCATAAGTTCCAGCACAACTGCATCCGCCTCTTGTCTGAATTCCAAATTTGTCATTCAATAGTTTTACTCCTAAATTAAAATGAAGATCTTCAATAAAAAAGGAAATAACTCCCAAACGGTTTTGATGTTGTCCTGCTAATATTTTGATATTAGGTACATTACCTAATGCCTCAAAAATATAATCAACGATTTCGTGTTCACGTTGCAAAATATTTTCGATTCCCATTTCTTCTTTTAGCTCAATCGCCAATGCCGTTTTGATTACCTGAAGAAAACCGGGAGTTCCGCCATCTTCACGGTCTTCAATATTGTCAATATATTTATGTTCACCCCAAGGATTTGTCCAGCTTACTGTTCCTCCACCAGGACAATCGGGAATCATATTATTGTATAATTTTTTATTAAAAATTAAAACACCTGAAGTTCCTGGCCCTCCTAAAAATTTATGCGGAGAAAAGAAAATAGCATCTAAATAAGATTCAGGATCTTTTGGATGCATGTCGATTTCTACATAAGGTCCTGAACAAGCGAAATCTACAAAACAAACACCGTTGTACTGGTGCATTAATTTTGCTGCTTCGTGAAAAGGTGTTTTTAACCCTGTTACATTAGAACATGACGTTATCGAAGCTATTTTTATAGTTCTGTCAGCATATTTCTCTAATAATAAAGCCAAATTGTCAAGGCAAAAAAGTCCTTTTTCGCAAGACGGAATAATTTCGACATCAGCAATTGTCTCTAACCAAGACGTTTGATTAGAATGATGCTCCATATGTGAAATAAAAACAACAGGTCTTTTTTCAGCAGGAACAACAGTACATTCTTTTAAGTTTTCCGGAATTTTAAGTCCCAAAATACGTTGAAATTTATTGACAACTCCTGTCATTCCGGTACCATCTGTAATTAAAACATCGTCGTTATTGGCATTGGTATGACGCTTGATGATGTTTCTGGCATGATGATATGCTTTTGTCATGGCAGTACCTGACACAGTTGTTTCAGTATGTGTATTGGCTACAAAAGGACCAAAACTGTTTAATAATTTGTCCTCAATTGGGCGATACAGCCTTCCGCTTGCCGTCCAATCCGTGTAAATAATCTTTTTTTGACCGTAAGGAGAAGTAAATTCCTGATCAATACCAACGATATTCTTTCTAAATTGCTGAAAGTATGTTTCTAAGGTGATGGTACTATTTTTGCTATTCATTAGTGTGCCTGTGTTTGATTGCAAATATATTGCTTTTTTAGAGAATTGCGAATTTATCAATTGTAAACTTCAAACATTAAATAACTGTTTACTATCTTTAATTTAATTGTTGTTTTATTAATAATTATCACAATATTCTATCGGATTAATAGGGCATGTAAACTTAAACAATACTATTTATGGAAAATTTATCAGTAGCTACTTTTGGTGGTGGATGTTTTTGGTGCATAGAAGCTGTCATTCAGCGTTTAAAGGGAGTTGAATCTTTAAAATCAGGATATTCAGGAGGTTTTATTAAGAATCCGCCTTATCGCGAAGTGTGTACTGGCAGAACTGGTCATGCAGAAGTTATTCAGGTTGTGTTTAATCCTGACATAATTTCATACCATGATTTGATCTTTATATTTATGACAAGTCATGATCCAACAACATTAAACCGTCAGGGAGCTGATGTTGGGACACAATATCGATCTGTTATTATGTATCATGACGCTGAACAAAAAGTCATTGCAGAACAGGTTTTTGAAGAAGTAAAACCTTTTTACGAAGATCCAATCGTTACAGAACTTGTACCTCTTGAAGTGTTTTACGAAGCTGAAGAAGATCATCAGAACTATTACAATGATAATCAGGATGCGCGTTATTGCCAAATCGTAATTGATCCTAAGATTCAGAAACTTAAAAAAATGTACGCCAATCAACTAGCGGACTAAATTACTTAAACAAATCTCATGAAAGATTTAAAAATAAAAAATCGATTCACAGCTGAACTACCGGCAGATCTTGACGAGACGAACGAAATTCGTCAAGTATCGAAAGCAGTGTTTTCGTTTGTGAATCCAACACCACCTTCGAATCCAAAATTAATTCATGCTTCTGAGGAAGTAGCTGATTTAGTTGGGATTTCGAAAGATGAAATTCAATCTGAAAGCTTTCTGAACGTATTTTCAGGTAAAGAAGTTCTGGCAGGAACACGTCCGTATGCGATGTGCTATGCAGGACACCAATTCGGTAACTGGGCCGGACAATTGGGAGATGGACGTGCTATTAACTTAACAGAAGTCGAACATAACAATTCGTTTTTTACACTTCAGTTAAAAGGTGCCGGAAAAACACCATATTCCAGAACGGCGGATGGTTTGGCAGTTTTACGTTCTTCTGTTAGGGAATATTTGTGTGCAGAAGCGATGCATCATTTGGGAGTTCCTACTACCCGATCGCTTTCGTTGATGCTATCTGGAGATCAGGTTCTGCGTGATATTTTGTACAACGGAAACCCAGCTTACGAAAAAGGTGCTGTAGTGTGCCGTGTCGCGCCATCGTTTATCCGTTTTGGAAGTTTTGAAATGCTGACTGCCAGAAATGAACTCAAAAATTTAAAAGAGTTTGTTGAGTATAACATCAAATATTATTTCCCTGAGATTCAAGGAGAACCAAAAGAACAATATTTGCAATTCTTTAAAACGGTTGCCGATAAAACCCGCGAAATGATCTTGCATTGGCAACGTGTTGGATTTGTACATGGTGTTATGAATACCGATAATATGTCTGTTCACGGAATCACCATTGATTATGGTCCGTATGGCTGGCTAGAAAATTATGATCCAAACTGGACACCTAATACAACAGATAGTCAAAACAGAAGATACCGATTTGGAAATCAGCCTCAGATTGCACAGTGGAATTTGTATCAATTGGCAAATGCGCTGTATCCTTTAATTAACGAAGCAGAACCTTTAGAAAAGATACTAGAATCGTTTATTACTGATTTTGATTCCGATTACAAAACTATGTTTTTAAGCAAGTTAGGATTATTTACTTCAACAGAAGCTGATGATGCATTAATTGAAGGATTGGAAACAGTTTTACAGCTGTCTGAAACGGATATGACAATCTTTTTTAGAAATTTAAGCCAAATTAAGAAGGCCGATTCTATAGAAAAAGCTATAGAAAAAATCGAGTATGCATTTTATACTCCTGCGGAAATTTCGGGAAGTATTTTAGATTCTTGGAAAAAATGGTTTGCTGTATATCTGCAAAGATTACAAGCAGAACATCCTTCAGATCAGGAACGTTCTGAGAAAATGAATACCATTAATCCAAAATATGTATTGCGAAATTATATGTCGCAATTGGCTATTGATGCAGCAGATCAGGATGATTATACTTTGATTGATGAGCTATATTTGCTTTTGCAAAAGCCGTATGATGAACAACCAGAATATGAAAAATGGTTTGCAAAACGTCCGGATTGGGCGCGATCTAAAGTCGGCTGCTCTATGTTATCTTGTAGTTCTTAAGAAATCTCAGATTTATAGTATTTCCCATCAGGCAAATTATCAATTGAATACTAATTGAATTTTTCTGATGGGATTTTTTATTGCACTTAAAATTAAAATAATATTCCTATTTGGAAGTAATACAATCTATAATCATGTTAGCATGAACACGAGAATTTTCTATAAACCATTTGTGCGTTTGCATTCCTCCGCAAACTACACCAGCCAGAAACAGTCCTTGAACATTTGTTTCCATTGTTTCAGCATTGTATTGTGGAATTTTCAGCTCATCGTCTGATAATTTGATTCCCATTTTCTCTAAGAAAGTAAGATCAGGTTTATATCCGGTTAAAGCTAAAACAAAATCATTTTCAATCGTCACTTTTCCGTTTGGTGTTTCGATTTCAACCTCGTTATCAAGGATTTCAGTAATATTAGATTCGAAATAGGCTTTGATACTTCCTTCTTCAATTCGGTTTTCGATATCCGGCTTTACCCAATATTTTACTCTGCTGTTTATTTCGTTTTTACGCACCACCATTGTAACGTTAGCGCCTTTTCGCCAACATTCTAAAGCAGCATCAACAGAAGAATTATTGGCTCCAACCACTAAAATATTTCTAAAAGCATATTCGTGTGCTTCCTTGTAATAATGACGCACTTTTGGTAATTCCTCTCCTTTTACGTTCATTATAATTGGAATATCATAGAAGCCTGTAGCAACAATTACATTTTTTGCTTCGTAGTCATTTTTGTCTGTACCAATTTTAAATCTGCCATTTTGAACTTTTTGAACTTCAGTTACTTTTTCGAATAAATTAATATTGAAATTAAAATAGCGATGAATGTTTCTGTAATATTCTAATGCTTCCTGACGTCCTGGTTTGGGTGCCAGACAATTAAAAGGAATATCTCCTATTTCCAGTCTTTCAGCTGTTGAAAAGAAAGTCATGTACAAAGGATAATTGAAAATACTGTTGACAATAGCTCCTTTTTCTATAATTAAATAGTTTAATTTTTTCTTTTGTGCTTCTATTGCGCATGCTAAACCAATTGGCCCGCCTCCCACAATAATTAGGTCATATTCTGTCATTATACTATTATTTTTCCCAATCTTTAAAAGGATTTTTACTCAGATAGGCATTGTAATATCTTGAATCGTTTGTTACTTCTATTCCAAGCCAATCCGGTTTTTCGAATACTTCTTCTTCTGATTCTAATTCGATCTCTGCCATGATCAATCCTTCATTCTCTCCGTAAAATTCATCTACTTCAACAATGTGTTTTCCTATTTTTACTTCATACCGCGTTTTCTCGATTTTCCCTTTCTCACAGAGTTTAAGTAATTCCTGCGCTTCGTCAAGCGGAATTTCATTTTCCCATTCAAAACGGGACATACCTCCTTGATTACTAATTCCTTTTATAGTAATAAACCCTTTTTGTCCTTTGATTCTAACACGTACCGTTCGTTCCGGAATAGAACTTAAATAGCCCTGGGCAATTTTATTTTGAGTAAAAGCCACTTCTTTAAAATCATTAGATTTCACTAGAAACTTTCTTTCAATTTCAATCATTTTTTTGTTTGTTTTTTCTACTGCAAGTTACTGAAATTAATGCAATCATTTAGAATGCAATAATCCTAAAAACAATGCAAATAATATCGATCGTTCCTACGGAACTTTAAATACTGGGGATACATAAATCAACGGATTAAAATCCGTTGCTACAATATATACCGTTCCTACGGAACTTTTACCTGTATCGAAAAAGAGCCAGAGGCTCGACAGATATTGTAGCGTCGGATTTTAATCCGACGTTAATATAGAAATCTACAAAAAAGATCCATAGGATCGGCCGATATTATCCAGCTTGTAAGCAATTAAACGCAATATTAATATGGAATTTATTTGTGTTATTATTCAAATCTGAAATCAACAATTAAACCTTATAAATCAAATACATAGCTTATAAATTTCAAAAAAACACTGCAAATAATATCGATCGTTCCTATGGAACTTTAAATGCTGGCGTTGCATAAATCAACGGATTAAAATCCGTTGCTACAATATATTTCGTTCCTACGGAACTTTACCAGTTTCAAAAAAGAGCCATCGGCTCGACAGATATTGTAGCGTCGGATTTTAATCAGATGTTAATATAGACAGCAACAAGAAAAGATCCATAGGATCGACCGATATTCTACAGTTAAATAAATAATTAAACGCAATGTTAATATGGAATTTATTTGCGTAATTATTCAAATCTGAAACCAACAATTAAACCTTATAAATCAAATAGATAGCTTATAAATTTCAAAAAAAACACTGCAAATAATATCGATCGTTCCTATGGAACTTTAAATGCTGGCGTTACATAAATCAACGGATTAAAATCCATTGCTACAATATATACCGTTCCTACGGAACTTTACCTGTATCGAAAAATGCTTTTGTAAATCGTAACGGATTGAAATATGTTTCTACAAAATTTGATTATCCTAATCTGATTCTATAATTATCAAAAAAGAGCCAGCGGCTCGGCAGATATTGTAGCGTCGGATTTTAATCCGACGTTAATATAGACAGCTACAACAAAAGATCCATAGGATCGACCGATATTATTCAGTTAGTAAGCAATTAAACGCAATATTAATATGGAATTTATTTGCGTAATTATTCAAATCTGAAACCAACAATTAAAACCTATAAATCAAATAGATAGCTTGTAAATTTCAAAAAAAAGCACTGTAAATAATATCGATCGTTCCTATTCAACGGATTAAAATCCGATGCTACAATATATTTCGTTCCTACGGAACTTTTACATGTATGAAAAAAGAGCCAGAGGCTCGACAGATATTGTAGCGTCGGATTTTAATCCGACGTTAAATATAGACAGCTACAACAAAAGATCCATAGGATCGACCGATATTATTCAGTTAGTTTTAGGCGTGATGATTAAATCGAATATTATTTTCTCGTTTATTTAAAAAATTCTAAAATCCTATTTTGTTAGAAAAATAACCTATTACAAAACAGATGATTGCCAAAGTATTTAGTAAATTTGAGAGTATATAAATTTATTCAGTTCTAAAAAGAGATTTTTACTCCTTTTGGTACGTACATCACCACTACAAGGATAAATCAGAATTGAAATTAGTTTTAAATAATTAAAATATACGATTATGAATTTACCTTATATAATACTGCCGATATTTATTGGTTTAGTCTGTGGAATTCTAGGTTTCGTGCTGGGAAAGAGAAGTACTAAAGATTATAAATCACTTGCAAAAGTATTACAGGAAGATCTTGATACCTGCAAAGCCAATACTAAAAACCTGATGACTAAAGTTTTGTCTCTTGAAAATGAGCTTCTTTCAAAAGCGACTCCTTATGCTGCAAAATCTTTTAAACCCTATTCGGTTCCTGTACCTGAGTTTGACAATGAGCTGGCAACGAAGATCATGGGAAAAAGAATAAGAGAAAATGATCTGAAAATTGTAGAAGGAATTGGACCAAAAGTTGAATTCTTACTAAATGAAGCAAAGATAACGTCCTGGTATGCATTGTCTGAAGCTGATACAGCGCAATTGTTTGCCATTTTAGATGCCGGAGGTGAAAATTCTGCCATTCATAATCCGAGTACATGGTCTAAGCAGGCTTTGTTAGCCTACAATGGTAAATGGGAAGATTTAAAAGACTGGCAGGAAAGTTTATTGGGCGGGAAAGAATAAATTTGCATCCCATTTTTTAGTTTTATCATACCATAATTGACCTTTCGTTACTTCTAACGGGCAATCGAAATTGTTGGTATAAAGTGCTCCAGTTCCCAAACCTTGTGGCATTGCGGAGTTTTGCAAAAATGTCCATTGTGCAATGGCATTCAGTCCTATATTACTTTCTAATGCTGATGTTATCCACCAGCCGATATTGTACTTTTCTGCTAATGTGATCCATTCTTGTGTGCCTTTGAAACCGCCCACAAAACTTGGTTTCAGAATGATGTATTGTGGTTTGATTTCCTGAATTAGTTTTTCTTTTTCTGCTAATGAAAAGACGCCTATTAATTCTTCATCAAGTGCAATTGGAAAAGGTGTTTCCAGGCACAAATCTGACATCGCTTTGATGTTTCCTTTTTTTATAGGTTGTTCGATACTATGTAATTGAAATTTATTTAATTGATTCAGCTTATCTAAAGCTTCGTCTAATGCAAATGCGCCATTAGCATCTACACGTATTTCGATTTGTTCTGCTGAAAAATGACTTCGAATGAATTGCAATAAATCAAGTTCTTTTTGAAAGTCGATAGCTCCAATTTTAAGCTTAATACACGTAAAACCATCTGCTAATTTCTCCTCGATTTGTTGCTTCATAAACGCCTCTTCACCCATCCAGACCAAACCGTTTATAACTATCGATTGTGAAGTAGTCGTAAAATCTGATGGAAATAAAAGATACGGATTCTCACTTTGCAGCGATAAAAAGGCCATTTCTATTCCGAATTGTATCGAAGGAAATTCCAATAAGGCATCCCAAAGTTGGTCTTTTCCTAAATGAATATTGTCGCAAGTCCACTGTAATTTTTCTTCGTAATCCGGTCGATCATCGGCGCTCAGGCCTCGAAGTATACCACATTCCCCTATTCCTTTTTTACCATTCTCCTCGAGAACAATAAACCAGGTTTCTTTTTGAGTCATAATACCTCTGGATGTTCCCGACGGACGCTTAAATTCCAACATATATTGGTGGTAACTTGCTTTCAAAATAGTGGGCTTTTTAATAGGTGTATTTCTAGTTGTAAAGTTTTAAAACTCTTTCAAAATCTTCTGATGACAGACCTGCTTTCTTAAAAACAGTGAAATCCAGTTTTGTTTTTTCAATCCAGCTTAAACTGTCTGTTACGTTTTGATTCTGATACTTTTTATAAATTTGTTTTGCTTCGCTGTAATCATCACTAAGCAAATAAACGTGCGCCAGATTTAGTTTTACTAACAATTCGGTATCATCTGCTTTTTCGCCTTCTTTTAAAACTTTTATTGCTTTTGCATATTGTTTTGTCAGTATGTAACAATACCCAATTGAGCTGTAATCTAACGCTGTTGCTTTTCCGTCATTAATTATGGTATTTAATTTTGGAATGGCTTCATTGTACTTTTGAGTTTTTATTAAGGCAGCAGCTTTAGTTCTTAAATCTTCATAAATATCTTTGGAGATACTATTATCAGAATAGCAAGAGTTTCCAAAGTCTTTAAAAACTTTGTTTTTTTCGATTGGCAATAACTTTTGAAATTCGGTGTAGGTGTATTCTTTTATGATTTTATCGAGTATACAAACGCAAAAATCATCTGAATTGGCCATTTTTTGAGCCATTGTAGACGTTTTACATAAACTGATAATGTCGTTTTTGTTGTCTTGGTTCCAGCCACGGTTTAATTTTGTATCGACCCACGGCACTACTTCAAGAACAATTTTTTGTTTTAGTACCCAGTTTTTACTGTGAAATCCAAACCAAAGTGTGCTTACGTTCTGATGTACACATGATGATTTATCGATTGATAATCTTTTGGCGTCTTTGTTTACGGCTTCTACTTCGGCATAACATGCTTTGTCTGTTTTTCCGTCGTTAACATACTTTTTAGCATCTTCGCTTGATGTAAAGAGCGCGTAGGTACAGGTATCGTCGCCTGAAATTTTAGACATTAGAAATACGGCTCCGGCAGAACCTTGACTTATTCCTGTAGGATCCGGAATTGCCTTTAGCACAGAAACCAAACTATTGCTCATTTCCTGATTTTCATCAAGTAGCGTAATTCGGTAGACAATTTCTGTTGTTCCGACGGGCAGGTCTTCTGTTTTTAAGGTAACACGATCGCGCGCATAGGCGATAATTTCTTTGGTAGTAGCACGATCTTTGTCCCAATAGCCATCTTTTTGTGCAAAAGTGTTAAGTGAAACTGTAATTAAAATAAATAGAATTATATTTTTAAAATTCATTGTTTTAAATTTAGTTTAAACGTATGTACAAATTTCAAGCCTAATTTTTTAATATTAACTGTATTCTTTTTTCTGCTTCTTCTTTTGAAATTCCTTCGTAATATTCTTTTACAAAAGGGTGATCAAAATCTTTGTGTGGAAAAATTTCGGGTCTTTGATTTCCTGCACTTGTCACAACTGTTGTGGGAATGCTGGCTGAAAATTCGTGTTGTGGTATAAAATTAGAAAGCCAGCCAAAATAATTGGTTTCGTGATTTTCATTGTCAAAATTAGCAAGGTAATCTTCAAAACTATTTTCACTCAAAGAAACCCAAAAACCATATTCGAGATCATCGCAATGATCGTTTACTTTCTGAATTAAAATACATCTCACAAAGCGAAGAACGTGTTCCGGATATTTGATAACGCAGAAATCTTCATCGAGTACTGCTATTTCGTCTTTTTCCTGCTGGGATAAATTATTGTAACTGTTGGGAGCTGCATATCCGATTGCCGGCCAGCTTTCGTGTTCTTTGCCGCAACATTCACAAATGAAAGTAATGTTGTTATCCATTTAAGTTTTCTTGTTTAACGTAAATCCCTAGCCCTGATAGAAGCGATATCCTTTTGTGGCATACGCGTAAAGATGGGTATGCCACAAAAGATAAAGCGGATAGCAGGATTAGCTCCTAAATCCTTTACTTTTCAGTATTATAGGTTTACAATTCAATTGAAGCTCCGATTTCAAGAAGCATTAAATCTTTTCCTTTATCGAAAAATTTACGGATAGATTCTTCGTGATCAATTTTGATATATCCAAAAGTATCGAAGTGATAGCCTAAAATTTTGTCGCATTCTACAAAGTCAGAAGCGATAATAGCGTCTTCTACATCCATTGTAAAATTGTTTCCGATTGGAAGTATTGCTAAATCCAGTTTGGTACGCAACGGAATAAGTTTCATATCCATTGTAAGTGCTGTATCTCCCGCGATATAAATGTTTTTATGCTCGCTTTCGATTACAAAACCTCCAGGATTTCCGCCGTATGATCCGTCAGGGAAAGAACTTGAGTGAATTGCATTTACGTATTTTACTTTTCCGAAATCGAAATTCCAGCTTCCACCATGATTCATTGGGTGCGCTTTGAATTCTCTTTGTTCATAGTAAGTCGCAATTTCTGCATTTGAAACAATAACTGCATTGGTACGTTTTGCTATGGTTTCAACATCAAGGACGTGATCGCCGTGTGCGTGTGTAAGTAAAATATAGTCTGCTTCTAAAGTGTTGATATCGATTCCGGCTGCTTGTGGATTTCCTGTAATAAAAGGATCTACAATGATATGTTTTCCGCCAACTTCAATTCCTAAGGAAGCGTGACCGTAGTATGTAATTTTCATATTGATAGTTTTTATAGTTGAACAATTATCTTCCACCCAGGAAGAGGTTAACAATGATGTCTGATATTAATGAAATCATACATACTGTTAATAATATTGAAAGTAAAAAAGTACTTAATGCCAGTTTTTTTAATTCGGGATCTAACAGCTTAGGATCTTGGTTTTTATATACCGTAATCAAATGTTTAGTTAAAGGTATATAAGCCAACAAAAACAGGTATTGATCGAAGTTGTAATCGCTTAAAATCGCAAAAAGAACTACCAAAAGCATCGCTGAAATGATAATGAAAAAGTGGTATTTTTTTGCTGTAGCGCCGCCTAATTTTACCACAATGGTATTTTTCCCTGCTTTTCTGTCTGACTCTTCATCGCGCATATTGTTCAGGTTTAGTACACCTACGCTTAATAATCCGATGGCTACTGCGGGAAGAATTAGGATTGGATCTACTTCTTTGGAATACAAAAAGTTAACCCCTAAGGTACTAACTAATCCAAAGAATATAAAAACAAATAAATCGCCATAACCTCTGTATCCGTAAGCTGAATTACCAACTGTATAACGAATAGCTGATGCAATTGCTGCTACTCCTAATACAAGGAAAAAGATGGAATAGACGAAATTACTTTGACCAAACGCAAAATATATAAGTGTAATTGCTGATAATAAGGTAAGTAATGAAGTAATGATTATGGCTTTTTTCATAGCCTGAGGCGTAATGGCTCCACTTTGAATTGCGCGCTTTGGTCCTATTCTATCTGCATTATCAGTGCCTTTTACTCCGTCACCGTAGTCATTTGCAAAGTTAGATAAGACTTGTAATCCTAAGGTTGTCAGAAGTGAAAAACCAAAAATTTTCCAACTAAATACTTCTGTTGGTGTATTTACGGTTTCGGTTGGGTTAGATAAAGCATAAATACTTCCTACTATAATTCCAGAAACTGATAAAGGTAATGTGCGCAATCTTGCGGCTTCAATCCAATGTTTCATTATTTTTTATTTTAGATTTTTGAGTGTAGGTTTTAGATTATTTTTAAATGATTTTAGTTTGTAGGCTTAAAAAAATCTACAATCTAAAATCTGAAATCTAAAATTATTACGGCAGCCATTTATTTTCGCCAAAGTTTGGTTTTCTTTTTTCTAAAAATGCATTTCTACCCTCTTTTGCTTCTTCTGTCATGTAGGCTAAACGCGTTGCTTCGCCTGCAAAAACTTGTTGACCAACCATTCCGTCGTCTGTTAAATTCATTGCGAATTTTAGCATTTTTATAGACGTTGGAGATTTTTGAAGAATTTCCTGTGCCCATTCGTAAGCTGTATCTTCCAGCTCATCATGAGGAATTACGGCATTTACCATTCCCATGTCCATAGCTTCCTGCGCTGAATAGTTTCTTCCTAAAAAGAAAATTTCACGTGCTTTTTTCTGACCTACCATTTTAGCCAAATACGCTGATCCGTAACCTCCGTCGAAACTGGTAACGTCTGCATCTGTTTGTTTGAAAATAGCATGTTCTTTACTCGCAAGTGTCATGTCACAAACTACGTGTAAACTGTGTCCGCCACCAACTGCCCAGCCTGGAACAACTGCAATTACTACTTTTGGCATGAAGCGAATTAAGCGCTGCACTTCAAGAATATTTAAACGGTGTTGACCGTCTTCGCCCACGTAACCTTGGTGTCCGCGTGCATTTTGATCGCCTCCACTGCAAAAAGAGTAAACGCCATCTTTTGTCGATGGACCTTCTGCAGATAATAAAACAACTCCTATTGAAGTGTCTTCTTGTGCGTCGTAAAAAGCCTGGTATAATTCTGAAGTTGTTTTAGGACGAAAGGCGTTTCTAACATTGGGTCTGTTAAAAGCAATTCTAGCAACTCCGTTACATTTTTTGTATGTTATATCTTCAAATTCTCTGGCAGTTATCCAATCCATTTCTATTTGTTTATTTTAATTATAGTGTAAAAATAAAGCATTTTTATATTTTTACCTACTCTATTTAAGTGAACTCTTCATGAAAATAGCTACGAATGTTAAGAATTGGGGGTTACGCACAAAAAATAACAATTTTTAACATTTGTATTTAAAAAAAAGAATTAATTTTACATCCTAGAAATCAACTAGATACATATTTTTCTAATTGATTTAGATTGATTTTCTTTCACTGATTTATTAACCTAAAAAATGATTTTTTTGAGAAAATTTAAAAAATTTGTCGCTCATTTTTTTACGGTTTTTAATACTAAACCTTTAATGAATGAGCAAATGGTTTATTTGTTTATTAAAACTCCAAGGAAGAGATAGTAACACCTACGGTTAGCATATAGAAATAGTACTCAGTTTACGGGAAAAAGGATTATGATAGTGGGGAATTAATCAAATTGAGACTTTCTAGAAATTATATAAAAAAAACTAAAGGTAAAGCCGTGAAATTGATTTTTTGATTTTGAGGTAAACAAAACAAACTGTTTAAAGACATAACTCGTTGAAAAAGTAATTTCAAAAATTTATAAGGTTTTTACTTTTTTAATTTATTCTAATAATTTTATTTCTGTTTTTTTTTAATTACAATTTTTTTTAAAACTAGAATAAAAAAGAGAAAGGCTACTTGTAATGAGTAGCCTTTCTTGTTTATTAATTATCTTTTACAAGATAAATTCCGTCTTCTTTGATTTCGATTAGTTTTTCTTTGTATAAAGCTCCAATCGCCTTTTTAAAGGTTTTTTTACTCATTTTCAAGACTGTTTTAATGTCTTCGGGATGAGAATTATCATTTAGACGTAAAAAACCACGGCTGGCACGCAATTCATCCAGAATCTTTTCTGCATTTGGCTCAACACTCTGATATCCTTGCGCTTGCAATGCGACGTCTATTTTATTATCAGGACGGATATTTTTGATATATCCGCGCATTCTGTCTCCGGTTCTTATCGCATCATCGTATACTTCATCTTTGTACAACAATCCTTTGTGTTGCTCATTGATGATAACATTGATACCTATTTCTGTTATGTGCGAAACGATCAAATCTACTTCTTCGCCTTTTTCAACTGTTAAGTTGTCATTGTTCAGAAACTGATTTGTTTTGCTTGAAGCTACCAAACGTTTGGTTTTTTCGTCCATATAAAGGTACACCAAGTAGCGTTTTCCTTTTTCCATCGGACGTGCCTGCTCTTTGAACGGAACAAGGATATCTTTTTCCATTCCCCAGTCCATAAAAGCGCCAACCTGATTGATGTAGTTTACACGTAAAAGTGCAAATTCATTTAATAAAATATAGGGTTCAAGTGTCGTAGCAACAGGACGTTGTTCGTGATCTAAGTAAACGAAAACAATAAGCTCCTCGCCTATTTCAAATTCGTTTGGTACGTATTTATTGGGTAATAATATATCGTGAATTCCTTCAGGGTCTTTTTCAGGATTTCCTAAAAACAAACCAACTTTAGTATCACGTAGTATCGTTAGTGTATTGTATTTTCCTATTTCAATCATATTCATAAGTTCTAAGGCGCAAATGTACGAAGTTTGAAAATGGTTCAGCAAAAAATATTAGATATAATAAAGCGTTGTCGTTATTTTGAACTGATTTTATTCTAAATGAAGTTAAAAAAAGAAAGCGCCAATGCATTGGCGCTTTAAGTTATAGTGATATAAAATGTAATTGCTTTTTTTGAAGTATTAATTCTCTCTATACAAGTTCTTTAAAAAACTGAAGCAAAATTTTATCATTTTCTAATGTTGGTGTGAAAATTTCCAATATTCCCGGAGCATCTTCAGCTAAATACAATGCTTTTATATTTTCTTCTAAAGAAGTAACGTCTGAAGCTTTGAAATAATTGATCTGATACATTTTTGCTAAATGCTCAGCCGTTAAATTATGTGAAGTTTCAAAATAAGTATTAAAAACCGGTTTTTCTTCGTGACCGGGTAAAATTCTGAAAATACCGCCACCGCCATTATTTATTAGAATAATTTTGAAGTTTTTAGGAATATAAGAATTCCACAATGCATTACTGTCATAAAGAAAACTAATGTCTCCGGTGATAAAAACATTTTGTCTTTTGCTTCCAACCGCTGCCCCAATTGCTGTAGACGTACTTCCGTCTATTCCGCTTGTTCCGCGATTGCAAAAAACTTCGATAGAAGGATCGATGTGAATTAATTGTGCGTAACGAATGGCTGAACTATTGCTTATTTGCAATTGACTGTTTACGGGTAAAGATTCTATTACTTTTTCAAAGACTTTAAAATCCGAAAACGGAATTTTATCCAAATATTCTTGTCTTCTTACTTTTCTTAATTTGTAAACTTTATCAATTGTAGCAAAGTAATCGCTTTCTACAGTAGTAGTTTTAGATAAGAGATTGGTGAAAAAATCATTGGGCTCCATCACAAAATGTTGTGTCAAAGCCGAAAAAGTATCATACGCTCTTAAGGTATCAATATGCCAATGGTGACTTGGTTTGTATTTTCGTAAAAATGCCTTGATTCGTTTAGAGACAATCATACCTCCAAAAGTAATTAGAATTTCGGGTTGAAATTCTTTAAAATCAACATCTTGAAATGGTGTAATTAAAGTATCTATACTATTGATAAAACTTGGATGATGTAAGTTAGATGTCGTTTCTGTTAGCACCACAACTGAAGGATCGTTGGCCAATTGATCTAAAATTTCCTGATCGATACTATTCGCTTCGTTTACGCCAACTAAAACTAATTTGCGTTTGGCTGTATTCCAGATCGAAATGAATTCTTCTTCATTTTCTATAATTCGAGTTAGAATACTTTTTTCTGTATGGGTGATTTTTGGTGTTATAGAAAGCGTTTCGACTACTTCATATAAAGGTTCTTCAAAAGGAGCATTGATATGAACCGGACCTTTTTGTAGTATTGCCGTTTCAATTGCCTGATTGATTTTTATATCATTTTCTACGGAGGCATCTTCGGTTAGATTGGCATTAAAAACAGAATGATTCTGAAAAACATTTTGTTGGCGTATCGTTTGTCCGTCACCAATATCTATTTTGCTTTGCGGGCGGTCTGCTGAGATCACAATCAAAGGAATTTGGCTGTAAAAAGCTTCTGCAACTGCCGGATAATAATTCAATAAAGCTGATCCCGACGTACAAATTACAGCGGTTGGCAATTTGGTTTGTTGCGCAATTCCCAACGAAAAAAAAGCCGCAGAACGCTCATCTGCAATGCTGTAACACGTAAAATTAGGGTTTTGAGCAAATCCTATCGTTAAAGGCGCATTTCTTGAACCTGGAGAAATTATAATATTGGTGATTCCTTTTGCTAAACAAATCTCGATAATACTTTGAGCAAGTGGTATTTTGGGGTAAATCATTCTGATAGTGTATTACTTTTAAAGAGAATCTTAAAAGCTTAAGATTTCTTTTTCATACTACAAAGTTACAAACTTAGAAGCTCATTTAACTTATAAATTAAGAAGATATTAAGGTCATTTACTGAAAAAGGAGATATATTTGTAAAAACGAACTTCTGATTAAAATTAAACTCAATATGCGTTTCTTATCATTACTCTTTCTTTTTATTTCGCTGCAAACGATAAATGCCCAAAATCAATTTGAACCTGTTGATATTCCGTATCAACAAGTTCTGGAAACGGCTAAAAAAGAAGGCAAACCTATTTTTATTATGCTTTATGCCGATTGGTGTCCGCATTGTAACCAAATGAAAAAAGAGGTTTTCAGTGATCCCGCTGTTATTAGTTTTTTAAACAAAAATTACGTTTGCACGTATAAAAACGTAGAAAAAGAAGAAGGCATAACACTTAAGAATAAATTCAATACTAAATCATTACCGACATTTTTATTTTTAGATTCAAATGAAACCTTATTATATGTTTTGAAAGGCGAATCGAAAAAGAATGATTTTTTGGCGGAAGCCAATTACGCTTTAAATCCTAAATTACAATTACCTTATCTGGAAAAAGAATTTCTTAAAGATCCTTCTAATGTAAATGCGTATTTTAATTATTTGAATGCCTTAAAAAAAGGAAAAGACAGAACTGAACTTTCTATACCTACACACTTGTATCTTAAAACACAATCAGACAAGGAATTAGTTAACGAAACTAACTGGCGCGTTATTGCAAATGGTGTTACGGATATTAATTCAAGAGAATTTCAATATGTTTTACAACATCAAAAAGAATTTGCTGCCGTTGCATCTCAAAGCCGTATTGATCGCAAGATTGAAAGTATCGTAAAGGAATTACTTTTACCGCTTGTAGATAATTTAGATACGGTAAGTTATTACAAACAGAGAGAAGTTGCAAAGTCAATTAAACTTCAAAAAACAGATTCTTTGGTGTTTAAATATGATTTAACATTAGCGGAACGTACAGAAAATTGGGCTTTTTATAAAAAAGTAACGCAAGAGAATGTTCAGACTTTGGCCTGGAACGATGCAAGCTTTTTAAAAGAGATTGGACAAACGTACCTGAAACATATTAAAGACACGGAAAGCTTAAAAAAATCAATTTTATGGGTAAAACGTTCTATCGAAATAAATGATTCGTATGATGGAAACCTATTAATCGCCCGACTTTATGCTAAAATAAAAGACAAAAAATCAGCTTTGAAATTTGTTAAAGATGCTAAAGCTATTGCCAGCGAAATGAGCTGGGATTCAAATGATGTGGATCAATTACTCTCTGACTTAAATAGAAAATAAAAATAATCTTTATGAATGTAACGCTAAGGCCTGCTGTAGTAAGCGATCTAAATAAAATACTGGAAATTGTAAATCATTCTATTATTCATACCACGTCTAACTACAATTACGAGACGCAAACTCTTGAAATTCAAACAAAATGGTTAGAAGATAAAAAGGCTAAAAATATGCCTGTAATTGTGGCTGAATTAGAAGGTGAAGTTGTGGGATTTGGAAGTTATGGTCAGTTTCGCGAAAAAATTGGCTACCAATATACTGTAGAACATTCAGTTTATGTAGTAGATAACATAATCGGTAAAGGTATTGGCTCTAAACTATTGACCGAATTGATTACATTAGCAAAAAAACAAGGTCTCCATGTCATGATTGGTGCTATAGATGCTGATAATGCCGGAAGTATTGCTTTTCATGAAAAATTTGGCTTCGTAGCGACTGGAACTATTCGAGAGGTTGGTTACAAGTTTGATCACTGGCTTGATCTGGTTTTTATGCAATTGATATTGAAGTAAAAAAACCTTAAAATAAAAAATCCACAAACTTGCAATGATACAAATTTGTGGATTTTTTGATTTAAGTTTTTTTATGAATTAACTCTTAATCCAGTTAATAACTTCCGGATCAGTAGGTAATGTTCTAGGTTTTATCACCTTTGCCAGCTCCCCTTTTTCATTAATTAAATATTTTTGAAAATTCCATTCTACTTCAGAATCCTGTAAACCGTTTTTCGATTTTTGAGTAAGGAATTTGTAAATCTCACACATATCATCTCCTTTTACAGAAACTTTGTCCATCATTGGAAAAGTTACACCATAATTTTGTTGACAAAAAGCACCAATTTCTTCATTAGTCCCTGGTTCCTGAGAAGCAAAATTGTTTGCCGGAAAGCCTACAATTACAAAACCTTTGTCTTTATACTCTTTGTAAATTGCTTCCAGATCTTTGTATTGCGGTGTTAATCCGCATTTTGATGCTGTATTTACAATCATTACTTTTTTCCCTTTAAGAGTAGAGAAATCAAAAGTATTACCCGATAAATCTTCTACTTTATACTGGTAAATTGTTTCCTTTGCCATAACTTCCTGCTTTTTATTAGTTTTTTTTACGCTCGTTTGCGCTTGATTTTGGCAGCTAAACAAGATTAGTGCACCGTATGCCAGAGATACTATTTTTTTCATTTGTTACTATTTTTGGATAAAATTAATTAAAATCTGATTTACTAGTTGTGTTCATTATACTAAACATAAGTTAAATAAAAAAATGAAGCCTAACGTTAATCAGACGTTAGGCTTCCCCCCATACAAACAAATCAAACCATGAATTTTAGTTTAAGCACTGCTGCTTTATATTTTGATATTTATTTTAGTATTACTTTCAAATTATAGTTGATGCCACGGTTATAATGAAAACTATTGCATCCTCATAAAAATGTATCCCTGAACTATTTTTAATATTGGTGTTTACAATAATAAAATGCTAAATCTCTAATCAGGTTAATCATTTTGTTCCCTCGTCATTCTACTATTTTTCGTTTGGAAGTCCGAAGGCATCAACTATTTATTATTTTAATATCTATTGTATTGCGTTTCTTATTTATATGTACGAAAAGTACTTTCTTTTGGATTTGAAAAAAGTAAAAAAAAATGAAGTTTTTTTTACATCCCTTATTTTTAGGGACTTTACAAGCATAAAAAAAAATGGATTTTCTTAAATAAATCAATTATCTTTAACTCACAGATAAGAAATTTCAATTTTGGAGTTTGAAAATCTTAAAAATTATATAAAACAAAACCCACAAATTTATGAGTCAGGAAGAATTATTAGTTTTAATTTACAAAAAAGATGAAAGGGCTTTTACTCATCTTTATGATATGTATTCTAAAAGCTTATTTTCAGTAATCAATGTTCTGATCAAAAACCGTGAAGAAGCGGAAGATGTTCTTCAGGAAGTTTTTGTGAAAATTTGGAAAAATATAGATTCTTATAATGAAGGTAAAGGTCGATTTTATACCTGGATCCTAAATATAGCGCGCAATACGTCAATTGATAAGCTGCGTTCTAAAAATTTTAATAACAGTCAAAAAAACCTTTCCTCCGATAATTTCGTACATCTGTTAGACGACAGTAATAAACTGGCCAATAAAATTGATACAATTGGAATTCATGAATTTGTAAAAAAGCTAAAACCAAAATGTATTGAGATTATAGATTTATTATTTTTTAAAGGATATACTCAACAAGAAGCCTCTGAAGAACTAGCTATACCGTTGGGAACTATCAAAACACAAAACAGAAACTGTATTAACGATTTACGCAATTATTTAAAAATATAATGGAAACACAAGAATATATAGACTCAGGAATTCTGGAACTCTATGTTTATGGTTTATTAACCGAAACTGAAAATCTGGAAGTAGCCGAAATGGCGAAGAAACATACCGTAATCGAACAGGAAATTCTTTCGATAGAAAAAGCAATTGTTGCCTTATCTTCTAGTTTTTCTCCGTTTCACTCGGTAGCAAATTTCGAAAAGATAAAAGCACGACTAGAACTTAAACATGGTAAAGTAGTCGAGATGAAACCTGCCTCAAACTGGTCACAATATGTGGGTTGGGCAGCTGCTGTTGTATTGCTTTTGGGACTTGGATACCAAACTTTACAATTAACAGAAACAAGAGAAGCTATTGCAACTGTTGGAAATGAGAAAAACAAAATACAAAGAGATTTTGCTTATCTGGATCAGCAACATAAAGAAACAGAGAAAAGTTTAACCATCGTAAGGGACATCAAAAATACGGGTGTAACTCTTGGCGGGCAAACCGTCTCTCCTACTTCATTTGCAAAAGTATACTGGAACAAAGACACCAAAACTACTTATATTGATGCAAAAGGTTTACCGGAACCTCCAAAAGGAATGGTTTATCAGGTTTGGGCATTAAAATTAAGTCCGGTGCTTACGCCTACAAGCATAGGTTTACTGGAAGATTTTGCCAGCAACGACCAAAAAATATTTGCTGTAAGCCAGACAGATTCTGCTGAAGCTTTTGGAATTACGTTAGAGCCTGCAGGAGGAAGTTTAACGCCTACAATGGAACAACTTTATACTTTAGGAAAAGTCTAAAAATCAATTTGTTATAAAAATAAAACGCATATTAATTTATTTTAATATGCGTTTTTTTTATTATTTTTAGTGAACCAAAAGTCATATAATACTTTCAAAACATGAGTATAAAATGTAAAAATTGTGATCAAAATTATAGTGGCAATTATTGTAACAATTGCGGACAGCCGGCAGAGACACACAAAATAAATGCTCATTTTTTATGGCATGATATTCAGCACGGTTTATTACATTTTGACAAAGGTATACTTTATTCTTTTCAGCAATTGTTTAGCAGACCCGGACACTCTATTCGCGAATTTATTGAAGGAAAGCGTGTAAAACATTTTAAGCCTATTTCTCTTGTTGTAGTTCTTGGAACTCTTTACGGAATATTATATCACTTTTTTGATATCAATTTGATTAACGCTACTTCTACCGATCCTAAAATAAATTATTTAAAAGTAAATGAATTTATTGCGACTCATTTTTTCTGGATTACGATTGCAAATATTCCACTATTCACGATTGGTACTTTTATTTGTTTTAGAAAACAAGGCTACAATTTTATTGAGTATTTTGTTTTAAACACTTTCAAAGCCTCTCAAAAACTATTCGCTCACATCATTACTTTTCCATTGCTTTATTTTTTCAATGGATCACCGGAAATAAAATCTATCAATATCTTAATTTATGTAATTGATCTAATCTTGATCTTTTGGACTAATATTCAGTTTTTTAATAAAATATCTAAAACGAAAGCATTACTTCTGTCTATTCTAAGTCATCTTATTTTTCTAGTCCTTTTTATTTTAATTTTAATCGTAATTGTTTTACTCTATGAGCATCTGTAAACTTATAATAGAATAAGCAAAAAAGGCTCAACATAACGTTGAGCCCTTTTTTATCTAAAAGAATTTATTCTTTATTTATTCTTTATTTTTTCTTTTTATAGTACTTTCTATAACTCGGATACGTAATTGCTCCAATAAGAGTAATAGTTCCTAAAGAGTAATACGTCCAGGCTAATGAATGCGCTTCTCCGGTTGCATAAGAGTGAAGTCCAACCAAATGGAAGTTTACTCCGTAATAGGTAAACAAAATTGATACAAAAGCAAACATACTCATTAAATTAAAGAACCATTGCCCTCTTAAAGCCGGTACAAAACGGGCGTGAATTACAAAAGCATATATCATAATAGAGATTAATGCCCAAGTTTCTTTTGGATCCCATCCCCAGTAACGTCCCCAACTTTCGTTGGCCCATTGTCCTCCAAGGAAGTTACCAATTGTTAACATAATCAAACCAATTGTTAATGACATTTCGTTGATGTATGTAATCTCTTTGATATTTAAACTCATTTTTTCTTTGTTCTTTTCTGTTGTAAAAAGAATAAGCAACAACGAAACAAAACCTAAAATCATTCCTAAAGCAAGTGGTCCGTAACTACCCACAATTACTGCTACGTGAATCATTAACCAGTAAGAGTTAAGAACCGGCTGTAAATTTGCAATTTCAGGGTCGATCCAGTTCAGGTAAGCCGCAGATAAAATCATTGAAGTTACAAAGGCAGATGAAGCAACTGTAAGTTTTGATTTTCTGTCAAAAGCCAATCCAAAGAACATTGTTGCCCATGCCACGTAAACAATAGATTCATAAGCATTACTCCAAGGTGCGTGACCTGAAATATACCAACGTGCTATTAGCGTTGCTGTATGTAGTGCAAATAACAATCCAACTAATATATGGAAACCGTTTACGGTAAAACGAAGCCATTTCTTCTCAAAAAAGATATTGACAATCACAAAAACAAACATGAAAACAGATACTCCTAAATACCAAAATGGCAGTTTTTTTAGAAAATCGTATTTGTTATATAAAATCTCAGAATCAATTCTATCTTCGCTTGGACGTACTTTGCTTCCAAATTTCTTTTGAAAACCATTAATACTTTCAACCAATTGATCTGCTGTATCAAAGTTTTTAGAAATAGAACCATTATTTAAAGCACTAAAATACATTGGAATGATTTGTTTTACATAAATCGAATCCATTCCTTTAAGACCAGTATTTTCACGCTCTAAATACGAAACCCATTTATTACCCGGATCATTTGGAATTGGGAACAATTTCAAAATACTTCCGCTTAACGCTGATTCCATTAAGTTTACTTTCTTATCCGTTTCAACAAAATCCTTCTCAAACTGATTTGGATTTGCAGCCTGATAAGCAGCATCTAAGTAAGGAGCTAATTTATAATTTCCGTTTTGGTCAAAGAAGTTTACAAAAGGTGCATATTTTGCTGTTTTTTCGATACCAATAATTTTTCGAATACTATCGTTACCCATTTTGATATAGATAATCGGAACCTGAATCCAAACCTGAGCATATTGCGTCATAGACAAAAATACCTGATCAGAGTTCATTCCGTTATAAGTATCTTTCTGACTTACTTTTCTAAGTAATTCAGATGAAAAAGTATTAACCGGTTTCATTCTTCCTCCCGCATCCTGAATAATCAGACGCCCAAATTTAGCAGCATGAGATTCCGGAGCTTTGAATACATTTAGTAATGAATCCAATTGTTTTTGACTTGGTGGAGCTGTAACGTGATTAGCATGATCATTAGGATCAGCAGGATGATCATGATTGTGATCGTGTCCAGGTGTATGAACATGAGGTGCCTGAGCGAAACCACTCAAACTGATCATTAAAACTAAAATGGTGATTAATTTTTCTTTTTTCTTTTTAACAACCTCTAATTTTCTCTTCAAATCTCCAAAACGAGAGTGTTTGGTAAACATAATTGCCATTAATCCAATATATAACATAAAATATCCAAAGTATGTAATTGACGTTCCCCAGAAATCATGATTTACAGATAAGATTGTTCCTTTTTCATCCGGATCAAATCCTGATTGAAAGAAACGGTATCCTTTGTAATCTAAAACGTGATTCATATAAATAGCAGCATCAAAAGTTTCTGTAGAATCCTGAACTGTTACTTTACTTTCAAAAGCAGAATAGCTTTTTTCTGTTCCCGGATATTTGGTTGCAATAAAATCATTTAATTTAATTTTAAATGGCGTAACATAGGCTTTACTTCCATAAAATAAAGTATAATCTACATTACCAATCTTAACAGATTTAGGTTCTCCTTGTCTTCCTTTAGATCCTAAAAGTGTTAGTTTCTTTTCTTGTCCGTCAGCATTGATTTTTACAATCAAAGCATCATTATGATTTTTAGCTTTATAGTCGTTATTAGACTCATAATCAATACGTCCTTTTAAGGCAGGATCAGGAAATACAATTCTAATATCACCTATACTATATAACGAACGCATCATAAGTGGCTGCACGTTATCTTTAGTAACAGCTCCTTTTAATTTATCCGCCATTCGCATAAATTCTCCTTCAAAAGGCGTTTGGATTGTATATTCTTTTCCAGTTGTATTAATATTGATTGCACCATCTGTAGGCTTATTCAAAGCAAATAAAACATTGTGTATGTTTTGTACCTCGCCTTCTTTAAGGAAATGTTCTTCACGTCCTCCAGCTCCTGCTTCTACTAATTTTATGTATAAAGTTCCGTTAGGATCTGGCTTAACCACTTCTTTAGCTCCCATGATATATTGATCAAGAGTAACTTCAAAAGGAGTTTGGTCAAATTTACCTGAAACAGTAAAGTCATTATTGGTAACAGGCGATAACAAAAGGTTTTTTTCGAAAACCCTGCGTTTCATTTCACCTTTATATTCTCCATCAGCAAAAATGGTGATGTATGTTTTTTCTGAAAGAATTTGATTCTCTGCAGCACCTTCTCTAATTGGCATTACACCTTCATAACTAATATAACGTGTTATAAAAGCACCTATAATAATAAAGATAAAAGCAAGGTGCAGTAATAAAGTTGCCCATTTTTCTTTTTGTAATAATTGGTAACGTTTGATATTTCCGAAGAAATTAATAACAAAGATTACCATTATAGCCTCGAACCACCAAGTGTTGTAAATTAAAATTCGAGCAGTATCTGTATTGTACTTGCTTTCTATAAAGGTACCGATACCCATTGCTAATGCAAATGTTAAAAAAAGAACGGCCATTAATCGTGTAGAAAACAAAAAAGAGAATATTTTTCTATCCATTTTTGAGGAATTACATTGTATAAAAGTGGGACAAAAGTACTTAAAAATGTTGAGTTCGGTTAGCGACAATTTGTTAATAAAAACTAAAAAGTAAATGCAATATTTTCTTTCTCATTAACAAATTAAAAACGTTATCTAATTTGTTAATTTAATTCGTTTAACTTTTTTTTCAATAATTTTTATTTAGATTTGTGTAATCGATTACAATTTTAAAATTATGGGTTGTGAGTTGTGAGTTGTGAATTGTGAATTACGGATTGAGCGCAAACAACCACAAACCAACAACAACTTACATCTAACAACTTACATCTAACAACTTACATCTAACAACTCACATCTAACAACTCACATCTAACAATTCACATCTAACAATTCACATCTAACAACTCACATCTAACAATTCACATCTAACAACTTACATCTAACACCTATAAAACTAACTTCTCAAGAATGAAAACGAAACCACACTATTTATTTTTGATGCTTATTACTATTGTAATGAGTAATTCATCGCCGATCAATGCACAAAATTCAAAATCGTATGATACTTATAAGAATATTGAATTTAAGATGCCAAAAGTCAAAGAACCAGTTATTCCTAAAAATAGCGTAAATCTAAAAGACTTTGGTGCTGTAAATGGTGGTTATGTTTTGAACACCCAAGCTTTTGCTGCTGCGATAGATGCCGTTTCAAAAAAAGGTGGTGGAAAAGTTATTATTCCACCTGGAATATGGTTAACAGGACCAATCATTTTAAAAAGTAATCTTGAATTATATGCTGAAACAGGTGCTTTGATCAAATTTTCTACTGATAAAAGTTTGTATCCAATTATAGAAACCAGTTTTGAGGGCTTAAATACGTGGCGATGCATCTCTCCTATTTATGGTAAAAATCTTGAAAACATTGCTTTTACAGGAAAAGGTGTTTGGGATGGTTCTGGAGAAGCATGGAGACAGGTTAAAAAAAGTAAATTAACGAATGACCAATGGAAGAAATTTGTAGCGTCCGGCGGTGTTCTTAATGAAAAGAAAGACAGTTGGTTTCCATCTGAGCAATATATGAAAGGCGCTAATGGTGCAGATCAGAATATTAGGCTGGATCTAAAAACTAAAGAAGATTTCGAAGCTATTCACGACTTTTTACGCCCGGTAATGGTAAGTATTCAAAATAGTAAAAAAGTACTTTTTGATGGTCCGGTTTTTCAAAATTCTCCAGCTTGGAATATTCATCCATTAATGATTGAAGACCTGATTGTGCGTAATATAACAGTTCGTAATCCTTGGTTTTCTCAAAATGGTGACGGCCTTGATGTGGAATCCTGCAAAAATGTAATTATCGAAAATTCAAGTTTTGATGTTGGTGACGATGCTATTTGCATTAAATCAGGAAAAGACAAAGACGGTCGCGACAGAGGTGTTCCCTGCGAAAATATAATTGTAAAAAATAATATTGTGTATCACGGACATGGTGGTGTTACCGTTGGAAGTGAAATGTCCGGAGGTGTAAAAAACCTGCATGTTTCAAACTGTACTTTTATGGGAACAGATGTTGGATTACGTTTTAAAAGTACACGTGGTCGCGGTGGTGTGGTCGAGAATATCTTTATCTCAGATATTTTTATGACTGATATTCCGTCGCAGGCAATTTCATTTGACTTGTATTATGGTGGAAAATCAATAGCAGAAACATTGGCTGAAGGCGGAAATAAAATAAGCACTAAAATTGTTCCTGTAAATGAGGAAACGCCTCAATTCAAAAATATCTCTATAAAAAATATTACTATAAAAGGCGCTTATCAGGCGGTTTTTCTTCAAGGTTTGCCTGAAATGAATCTTGAAAACATCGAAATTTCAAACCTAACCGCAAATGCTGAAAATGGCTTTTCGATAATTGATGCAAACGGAATAAAAATTAATAATGTGAAACTAGAAATCAGCAAACCAACTGTATTTGAGATTTATAACAGCAAAAATATGGTATTCAGCAATATCGATATCAATTCTGATTCACCTAAAGCAATTTCCATCAACGGTGAAGCTTGTACGAATATAGAATTTGTTTCTTCTTCTAATTCAAACTTATCTAAAAAAACAAGTATTGGAGAAACGGTTCCAAAAGGAGCCGTAAAATTATAATCAGATTTAAAACATTATAAAAAGCCCACTGTTATAGTAAAATTATAATAGTGGGCTTTCTTCATTTGAATAAACAGCTTAGCAATAATTGGATTAAAAGTTCTCTTTAAACGAATGACAAACGCATTAAAAGCAATTAACTTTAAAAAAAATAATGCTAATTTTGCGATATGATTCGAATAACGATACTTGGTTCCGGAAATGTTTCACAACACTTGATACAAGCTTTTTCAAAAAGTGAGCTTGTTGAAATTGTGCAAGTGTTTTCCAGAAAACCGGAAACGCTGGCTCATTTGTTGGATTCAGATAAAATTGTGTCGGATTATTCAAAATTAAAAGAGACTGACTTATACATCATTGCTGTTTCTGATAATGCTATTGCAGAAGTTTCAAAACAATTGCCTTTCGAAAATAAATTAGTGGTTCATACTTCAGGAGCCGCTCCAATCGATACCTTGGATTCTAAAAGCAGAAAAGGCGTTTTTTACCCGCTTCAGACTTTCTCAAAAGATAAAACAGTAGATTTTTCTGTTATTCCGTTTTGTCTGGAAGCTGAGAATGAGGCAGATTTTAGCATTTTAGAAACAGTTGCTAAAAGTATTTCGAATACTGTATTTGCTATAAGTTCAGAACAGCGTAAAGCCTTGCATGTTGCGGCTGTTTTTGTGAATAATTTTACGAATCATTTGTATCAAATCGGACAGGATATTTGTCAGGAACATCAGGTTCCATTTGAAATTTTGAAACCGCTTATTCAGGAAACTGCTGACAAAATTAATACACTACAACCCGCAGAAGCGCAAACCGGTCCTGCAAAACGTCATGATTCCAATACAATTGAGGCTCATCTCGCGTATTTAAACAATGAAAATCAAAGAAAAATATATAATATACTAACACAATCTATACAAAATAATGGCAAAAAGTTATAAAGAAATGATGAATGACATCACAACATTTATTTTTGATGTTGATGGCGTACTTACAGACAGTTCCGTTTTTGTAACCAGTGAAGGCGAAATACTTCGTACAATGAATATTCGTGACGGTTACGCTATGAAAGCAGCTGTTGAAAGTGGTTATAATGTTTGTATCATTTCTGGCGGAAGCAATGAAGGTGTTCGCGTGAGACTGCGTAATTTGGGAATTAAAGATATTCATTTGGGAACTCCTGATAAAGTAAAAACTTTTGAAGAATATACTGCACTCCATAATATTAAACCGGAACAAGTGTTATATATGGGTGATGACATTCCTGATTATCATGTAATGAAATTAGTCGGTTTGCCAACATGCCCTCAGGATGCAAGTCCGGAAATTAAAAATATTTGCCGTTATATATCGCATGTAAAAGGTGGTAAAGGTGCTGCCCGTGACGTAATCGAACAGGTTATGAAAGTACAGGGAAAATGGATGGAACATTTTAACGGAAAACACGATTAAATAATTCCGTTTTTAAATTATTTACAGCTTTGTAATCAAAAATTAGAACCTTAAGAAAAATGAAATTTCTCAAATTAATACGTTATCAAAACCTATTGATGCTTGCTTTTATGCAGCTTTTATTTCGTTATGCTTTTTTAAAGCAGCAAAATATACCTTTAGCACTAGCCGATTGGCAATATGGTTTACTGGTTTTAAGCACTGTTTTAGTAGCGGCAGCGGGATATGTCATTAACAATATTTATGATGTTGCTACAGACAGCATCAACAAACCAGGTGATGTTGTTGTGGGTAAAGGAATTACAGAAACAGCTGCTTATAACATTTACATCGGTCTAAACATTACTGGAGTAGCGATTGGATTTTATTTATCTAATGTTATCATGAGACCTGGTTTTGCAACGATTTTTATTTTAATTGCTTCGCTACTTTATTTTTATTCAACAAGCTTGAAGCAAATTATGGTTTTAGGTAATTTTATTGTAGCGCTATGTTTAGCGCTAAGTGTTATTATCATTGGTGTTTTTGATATTTTTCCGGCAACAGATGCTCAAAATCAGGGACAAATGGGCGCTCTTTTTTCCATATTACTTGATTATGCTCTATTTGCCTTTATGATCAATTTTATTCGTGAAATAATTAAAGATATCGAAGATGTAAATGGTGATTACAATCAGGGAATGAATACACTTCCTATTGCTATTGGTATTAGCAGAGCTGCAAAAATTGCACTTGGTCTTACGCTAATTCCTTTTATTCTAACGTTACTTTATACCAATAAATATTTTTTAGCAAACAATCTTTACATCGTTACGCTGTATGTCTTTGTCGCTATTTTAGCACCTCTTTTATACTTCATTATGAAGATATTTGGTGCAAAATCTCAAAAAGACTTTCATCATTTAAGTAATGTATTAAAATTGATTCTGTTTTTTGGAATACTTTCAATTTTAGTTATAACCCTAAATATTAAGTACAATGCTTAAAGAAAAATTAAAAAAATACACACTTATCCTCGCATCAGGTTCACCACGCAGACAACAATTTTTCAAAGACTTAGATTTAGATTTTGAAATTCGTCTTAAAGATATTGAGGAAATTTATCCACCGGAATTACAAGCAGTTGAAATAACAGACTATTTAGCTGAATTGAAAGCGGGTGCTTTTGAAAGGGAATTAAAACCCAACGAAATTTTGGTTACCAGCGATACCATTGTATGGCATAACAATAAAGCATTAGGTAAGCCAAAGAATGCTGAGGATGCCTTTGAAATGATTAAATCAATGTCGAATGCAACACATGAAGTTATTACGTCGGTTTGTTTTAAAACTGATAGTACTTCTACTCTATTACACGATATTACTAAAGTTACCTTCAATGAATTATCTGATGAAGCAATTTTATACTATATAGAAAATTATAAACCGTACGATAAAGCTGGTGCTTACGGAATTCAGGAATGGTTTGGTTTCATGGCAGTTGCAAAAGTTGAGGGATCTTATACAAATGTTATGGGGCTTCCGACAGCCAAAGTTTACGAATATTTGAGTACCTTAGTGTAAAAATTAATTTATGTTTACCTTTAAAGAATACAGTCAGGAGATATTTGCTACCGTAATTCTTCTTATTTCCCTAATAGCCTTACGAATTATTGTTGCTAATTTAATAAGAAGCTACGCCAAAACAAGTCAGTTAATAGAACACAGAACCAATTTAGTTATTAAGTATACGCATATACTAATGAATATCCTGGTTACAGTATGCTTAATTGTAATCTGGGGAGTTGAAACTAAGGATATCTTTATAACTGTTTCTTCTATTGCAACCGTAATTGGTGTTGCCATGTTTGCACAATGGTCTATTCTTAGCAATATTACTTCAGGAATGATTTTGTTCTTTTCTTTTCCATTTAAAATTGGAGACACTATAAAAATTCACGATAAAGATTTTCCACTTGAAGCTGAAATAGAAGACATTAGCACGTTTCATGTGAATTTAAGAACAAAAGAAGGTGAAAAAATAATTTTTCCAAATAATCTCTTGTTACAAAAAGGAATTTCGATTATGCCGGCAAAATACGAAGACAGAGAATTTTATGACTGAAATTTGTAATGGGAATTTTATAAACTAATAGAGAAAACTTACAACATTATTTATTGAATAAAGGAGGAATTTTGTTTAGTCCTTTTCAGATTTCCTAATCAAATTTCAATAAATATGAATGATACTTTACAATTTCCGTTTTACGCCAAACTTTCTTCAATACTGCTTATTTTAATTTCTTTTTCATTTATATTTTTTATTGGAAAAGATATTATGACTCCAGTATTAATGGCGTTTTTATTTGCGGTTTTACTCTTGCCTGTTTTTACATTTCTAAATGGCCGATTAAAATTCCCAAGGCACATTGCTGCGGCAATTTGTGTGCTGTTATTTGCCTTATTCATTGCAGGCATTTTGGCTTTTATCTCTTATCAGGTTACGGATATGGCGAATGATTTTGGCACTATAAAAAAGAATGCAAATGCCTTTCTAATAGAAATTCATCAGTTTGTCAAAGAAAAGTTTCAAGTAAGTATTGGGGAGCAAAAAAAGTATATTGATAATGTAACAAAAGATTCCGTTAAAAATGGAAGTAGTACATTAGGATCAGCGCTGGTGTCAATAAGTGATTTACTATTTAATTGCACTATTATTCCAATCTATACCTTCTTGTTTTTAATCTATAAAGATCATTTTATTCTATTTCTGGCAAAACTAATCAGTAAAGAAAATCATCAGACCTTAAAAGATATTCTATGCCAGATTAAGGTTTCTATAAACAATTATATTGTCGGATTAATTTTTGAAATGATTGTAGTATCTGTATTGACAGGTATAGGTTTGTGGATCGTCGGAATTAAATATTTTATTTTGCTGGGTTTGATTACTGGTATTTTAAACCTTATACCGTACATTGGTATCTTAATTGCCGGAATTATTACCGCTTTGGCTTCCTTAACCGGAACATCAGAAACCTCAATATTACTAAGTATCTTATTGGTAAATGTAGTTGTTCAGCTAATTGATAACAATTTACTTGTACCTTTAATTATTAACTCTAAAGTAGAAATTAATGCTTTTGTATCAATCATCGGAATTATCGTTGGAGGTGCGGCAGCAGGTATTTCAGGTATGTTTTTAGCAATCCCTCTTTTAGCTATTCTGAAAATTATTTTTGACAGAATTGAATCACTGGAACCCTGGGGCTATTTAATGGGCAATCACATGCCTAAAAAATTTACCTGGCGGCTTAAAAAACTAAAAGTTGAAAACTAATTAATGATAAATCATCTGTAAAAAAAATATAAATATCTCTGAATGATTCGAAAACTAAAGATAGTATTTTGTTTAGCCCTTTGTTTTTGTCTGCAAGGCCTTTATGCCCAAGTAGATAAAAACAAAAAAGGTACTACGAAAGATAGTGCTGAAGTCTACAAGAAAATTCAGAATTATTCTAAAAAAAATAAATTTACCAAAACACTGCACAAACTTTTTTTCAGGGCCAATAAGCCCAAAAAAAGGGAAACACAAATTATAGAAACGGATACTTCGAATCATACATTTGATGGTAAAATTATTAGAAAAATAAACATTATAACTTTAGATCCTTTTGGACATTCTGTTACAGATTCTACAGCAGGCCCAAGAAACTGGGGAGAAAGAACAGGAAATAAACTGCATCTAAAGACTAAAAAAATAGCCATTTACAATCTGTTGCTGTTTAAGCGAAATATTCCTTATGATGCGTATAAAGTACAGGAATCGGAACGTCTTATTCGTTCTCAGCGTTATGTTACAGCGGTAAGAATTACTAATGAAGTCGTAGGAGCTGCATCTGATTCGATTGACGTAACCATTCGTGTTTTAGATTCCTGGAGTACGGTTCCAAGGTTTTCGATATCGAGTAACAGAATGGGTATTGGTTTTAAAGAAAAAGATTTTTTTGGTTCAGGACAGCAACTCGAATACCGATTCACAAATCGTTTTGAGGATGGCAGAAACGGAAATGATGTTATCTATACGGTACCCAATATTATGAATACTTATATTGGTACGATTTTACAATACAATAAAGATTTAGATAACAATTATAGTAAAAGCGTTAAAGTAGAGCGTGGCTTCTACTCTCCCCTAACCAAATGGGGTGGCGGTGTGCATGTAGGGCAAAATTTCAGGCGTGATACATTACAGGCACCAGACAAAACGTTTGCTTTTCAGCCTTTTAAATATGATTTTCAGGATTTTTGGGTTGGTAAAGCTTCTAAAGTATTTGAAGACGAGAATAATGGTGTAACCAATTTAATTGTGGCTGCCCGATTTTTAAATATTGATTTTAAAGAATTTCCAACAATCGTTTACGATCCTACAAACTTTTATTCATCAGAAAAATTGCTTTTGATGGGAGTTGGGATCAATACCAGAAAATTCGTTAAAGACAATTACATCTTCAGAAACGGAATGACGGAAGACGTTCCGATTGGTCGTATATATGGAATAACAGGTGGTTATCAATACAAGAATACTTCGTGGCGACCGTATTTAGGAGCTCAGTTTTCCTTTGGAAATTACTATGACTGGGGATTTCTAAGTACCAATTTTGAAGCAGGAACGTTTCTGCAAAAATCAAAAACATACCAAACTGCCTTTTTGTTTGAATCAAACTATTTTACAAAATTATATAGTATTGGGAATTGGAAATTGAGGCAATTTGTTAATCCTAAACTTGTTTTAGGAATAAATCGTGAGAACATTATTGGTGACGAATTAAATTTGAACGAGCAAAACGGTTTGCATGGCTTTAATAGTGCTTTGTACGGAACAAGTAAAATGGTTCTTTCTTTGCAAACGCAAACATACTCGCCTCATGCACTTTGGGGATTTCGTTTGAATCCGTTTTTTAATTACTCCATTGCATTATTAGGAACGCCTGATAATGGTATGCTTCGAAATAAATCGTATTCCAGAGTAACACTTGGATTGCTAATTAGTAATGATTATTTGGTTTTCAGTTCTTTTCAGTTATCATTATCTTACTATCCATCGATACCACTGCAGGGAGATAATGTTTTTAAAACAAATACATTTGAAACAAGTGATTTTGGATTGCAAAGTTTCGAACTGGCAAAACCTAGAATTGTAGATTATAGATAATACTTACATTCGTAAAAAAAGAACTTTTTTATTGAAAAAAATTAATTATGTACTGTTTCAATAAAACCTTATTTTTCAAATATTTACAACAATTTTAATGTTATTTACATACCTTGATCGCAATTAATTTGATCTGGAATACAAAACCTTTTTTTAATTTTGGCACAGTATATGAATATTGCTAATCAGGAATAGAATTAACACTAAAACTAAAAAAAATGAAAACTATTAAGATAGCAATTGCGGGATTATTTCTTTTGGTTGCAAACGCTTCAAATGCGCAGGTATCAGTTAATGTAAATATTGGAACGCCACCAGCTTGGGGCCCATCAGGTTATTCCGAAATGGAGTATTATTATTTGCCGGACATCGAATCTTATTATGATGTAAGAAGTTCACAATTTATTTATTTTGGAGGTGGAAAATGGGTTAGATCAACACGTTTACCAAGACAATATAGAAATTATGATTTATATGGTGGATACAAAGTAGTATTAACCGATTATCACGGTAGATCACCTTATTCTCATTTTGACAAACATAGAGTAGCTTATTGCAAAGGATATCACGGTGCGCCACAAAGACCTTATAAACCAAGACCGGTTTATGCTTACAAAGAACGTCACGATAATAGAAAAGGTCCTAAACATGATAAACACCATGATAAACATGATAAGCATGATAGACACGACAGAGATGATCGTCGTCATGAGGGTCCAGGAAGAAGATAAATAGAATAAAATTATAGATTAGAGAGCATCAGTATTGATGCTCTTTTTTTATGAAATAGTCAAAAAAATGAACATTAACATTTCATTTAATTACGGTTCAGGAATATAATTAGTATTTTTGAAAATCTTACAAAAAAAATTTTACTACGCTATGCGAAAAATTCAAATTCAAATTCTTCTTCTTTTTCTAGCAGGAATTTCCATTTCTTTTGCACAACAACCTCAAAAACCAAACTCAGTAGAAATTTACAATCAAATTAAAAAATTGAACTTTTTAGGTTCTGTATTGTATCTTGCTGCTCATCCTGATGACGAAAACACCCGCTTGATTTCTTATTTTGCTAACGAAATGAATGCCAGAACCGGTTATTTGTCGCTAACTCGAGGCGATGGTGGACAAAACTTAATCGGACCTCAATTGCGTGAATTATTGGGTGTGATTAGAACACAGGAATTAATAGAGGCCAGAAAAATAGATGGTGGAGAACAGTTTTTTTCGCGTGCTAATGATTTTGGCTTTTCAAAAAATCCTAACGAAACTTTAGAAATCTGGGATAAAGACAAAGTTCTTGCTGATGTAGTATGGACTATCAGAAAATTTCAACCGGATATTATTGTTAACAGATTCGATCACCGTTCGCCGGGAACAACGCACGGACACCATACTTCTTCGGCAATGTTGAGTGAAGAAAGTTTTAAACTAACAAATGACCCGAAAATTTATCCTGAACAATTAAAATATGTTAAGCCATGGCAGGTAAAACGACAATTTTTTAATCCTTCATGGTGGTTTTACGGAAGTCAGGAAAAATTTGATGCCGCTAATAAATCAAAATTCGTTAAACTCGAAACTGGAGTTTACTACAATGCAATTGGAAAATCGAATCAGGAAATCGCTGCCTTAAGCCGAAGCAGACATCAGTCGCAAGGATTTGGAAGTACCGGAGTTCGCGGTGATGAAACGGAATATTTAGAACTTATTAATGGTGAATATCCTAAAAACCGCGATGAATTATTCGACGGAATTGATACCAGCTGGAATCGTGTTGCAAACGGAAAACCTGTTGGAGAATTAATTGCGAAGATTATCGCAAATTATGATTTCAACAATCCATCTGCCAGTATTCCGGAACTTACAAAAGCATACGTGATGGTTCAGGCTCTTACTGATGAACATTGGAAAACAACAAAAGCAGCAGCCATAAAAAGTATAATTGCTGCCTGCTCTGGTTTATACCTAGAAGCGGTAGCTAGTGAACAGGAAGCAACTCCTGGAAGCAGCATACGTCTTAGTCTGGAAGCAATTAACAGATGTGCTGTTGGAATGGAATTGGTAAGTGTGACTTCATTACCCGATAACAAAACGACAGTTCAAAATAGTGTACTTAAAAACAATAACGACCAAAAAATAAACCTGCAAATTCAGTTGCCAACTACAATCGAGTATACGCAGCCTTATTGGTTAAAAGAAAAAGCAAGCTTAGGAATGTATACCGTTTCGAATCAGGAAATGATTGGAATTCCTGATATTATCAGAGAAGTAAAAGTTATTTTTAATGTGAAAATTAATGGTGTTGAAATTCCGTTTGAGCGTACCGTTGTGTACAAATACAATGATGGCGTAAAAGGTGAAATGTATAACTTCCTTGATATTGTTCCGGAAGTAACGACTTCTATTTTGGAGCGTGTTTTGATTTTTAAGGATACCAAAAGCAAAATGATTCCTGTAAAAGTTAAAGCAGGAAAAGACAACATCGCCGGAAATTTACAACTGGAATTGCCTAAAAACTGGTTGGTTTCTCCGAAACAAATTCCGTTTACGCTAGAGAAGAAAGGAACCGAACAATTGTTTTATTTTGAAGTTACGGCACCTTCAAACCCGGAAGAAACAGTAGCAAAAAGCATCGTAACTTTCGACAACAAACGCTTTGACAAAGACCAGACTATTATAGATTATAGCCATATAACGAAACAAATGGTTTTAAAATCTGCTGAATCAAAATGTATTCGCATTGATTTACGAACAAATGGTGATGCTATCGGCTACATTATGGGTGCAGGAGATGAAGTTCCGGAAAGCCTGACGCAAATGGGATATAAAGTTACCCTTTTGAAACCAGAAGAAATAACTCCTGAAAAATTAGATTCTTTTGCAGTTGTCATTACAGGAATTAGAGCTTATAATACGGTAAGCGCATTAGCCAACAAGCAAAACATACTTTTTAATTATGTAAAAAGTGGTAAAAACATGATTGTGCAGTACAATACGCCACATAGTTTGGTTACAGATAAAATTGCACCTTATCCTTTACGAATTTCAAGTGATCGTGTAACAGAAGAAAATGCAAAAATTATTTTTCTTGCGCCGAATCATCCTGTCTTAAATTCTCCAAACAAAATCACTACAAAAGATTTTGAAGGCTGGACACAAGAGCAAGGTTTGTATTATCCTAATGATTACGATCCAGCCTTTACTCCTATCCTATCATCGCATGATAAAGGAGAATCTCCTAAAAAAGGTGCTTTACTTGTCGCGCCTTACGGAAAGGGATATTACATTTATACAGGTTTAAGCTTTTTTAGGGAATTACCCGAAGGAGTTGCCGGAGCATATCGTTTGTTATCTAACATGATTTCGCTAAAGCAGCCTATTGAAGCTCCTCAAACAGAATTAAAGAAATAAAACATTCAAAATGGAAGCTAAAAAAACAAAAAAATGGAAAAAAAGCTACACCTATGTTTTGGTAGCGAATGCAATTTACATTCTGATTTTTTTCTTAATAATGCAATTATACTCATAACCTATGCAACTATTTGATTGGATCGTACTGATTGTCACACTATTATTTATTGTGGGATATGGTTCCTGGAAAACCAAAGGAAGCAAAAATGTCGAGGATTTTATTTTAGGTAATAATGAAACACCTTGGTACACGGTAGGACTTTCTGTTATGGCTACGCAAGCCAGCGCCATTACATTTTTATCTACTCCCGGACAAGCCTATCACGATGGAATGGGGTTTGTTCAGTTTTATTTTGGATTGCCTATTGCAATGATTGTCATTTGTGTGACTTTTATTCCAATGTATCATAAAAACAAGGTGTACACAGCTTATGAGTTTCTGGAAAAGAGATTTGACCTTAAAACACGTTCGTTAGCTGCTATTTTATTTTTAGTGCAGCGAGGTTTAGGAACGGGACTTACAATTTATGCCCCAGCCATTATTCTTTCGGCTATTTTAGGATGGAATTTAACGATCATGAATATTATGATTGGTCTTCTCGTTATTATCTACACTTTTTCGGGAGGAACAAAGGCGGTGAACGTGACGCAAAAACAACAAATGTTTGTTATTATTTCCGGAATGTTCATTACATTTTTTCTTATTCTGCACTACCTGCCTAACGATATGACTTTTACAAGTGCGCTTCATATAGCTGGTGCAAACGACAAAATGAACATTGTAGATTTTTCATTTAATCCGGAAGAGAAATATACGTTTTGGAGTGGAATCACAGGAGGTTTCTTCTTAGCGCTCGCCTACTTCGGGACAGATCAATCTCAGGTTGGACGTTATTTGTCTGGTAAATCGGTTAAAGAAAGCCAAATGGGACTTATTATGAACGGACTTCTAAAAGTTCCTATGCAGTTTTTTATTCTGTTAACAGGAGTTATGGTATTCGTATTCTTTCAGTTCAATCCTGTTCCTTTAAACTTTAATCCAAACAATAAAATTGTAATTGAAAAGTCTGCTTTTAAAGAAGAGTATCATGTTTTAGAAAAAAAATTAGAGAAGCTTTCAGAAGATAAAAAAGTTATCAATCTATTGTATATCGATCAGTTAAATCAGGATTACGATAATCCGATTTTACGAAAAGAACTTGTCGCAATGTCTAATAAAGAAAAAGATTTAAGAGACAGAGCAAAAGAAATTATACTAAAAGCTGATAGTAATAGCGAAACGAACGATAAAGATTATGTATTTTTTCACTTCATTTT
The DNA here is from genome assembly GCF_002217285.1 of Flavobacterium hercynium. GTDB lineage: Bacteria > Bacteroidota > Bacteroidia > Flavobacteriales > Flavobacteriaceae > Flavobacterium > Flavobacterium hercynium. The sequence continues at coordinate 64,436 of NZ_MUGW01000024.1, forward strand.
AAATTACTTACCAAGAGGTTTAATAGGACTCTTGTTAGCCGTAATTCTATCAGCAGCAATGTCTTCGACTGCTTCGGGACTAAATGCGTTAGCATCGACTACAGCTATTGATATTTACAAACGAAATCTTAAAACAGAGAAATCAGACAAGCATTATCTAAATGCTACTAAGTTCTTTACGCTATTTTGGGGAATTGTAGCGATACTTTTTGCCTGTATCGGAACTTTATTTGAAAATTTGATTCAATTGGTAAATATCATTGGTTCGATTTTCTACGGAACTGTGTTAGGTATCTTTTTAGTTGGATTTTACCTGCGTCATGTTAAGGCGAAAGCGATGTTTTTTAGTGCTATCATTAGCCAGCTTACGATTTTTGGTATTTACTACTATATGATTTACAGTCAGGAAAAACTGGGTTATTTGTGGCTGAATTTTATTGGAGCAATGTTAACTATTGTATTGTCATTGTTAATGCAGTTTTTGTTTTTTAGAAAAGAACCAAATACTGATGAAGCCATTTTATAATAAGGACGAATTTCATAGCCCTGATGGAAGCGGCATCCTTTTTCTGGCTTCTTTAGCCAGGAAAAGATATAGCGGACAGCAGGATTAGCTCCTTAAAATTCTGATTATAAGTGTCCTGATTTTTACAGGGATAAAATTAAAGGTTTGATTCTACTTCAAAAATGATATCTTTGAGAAACAACTATTTATAGATTCGTAAAAAAAGGTATTGCTATGAAAGACTTAAAAAGATATAGCAATAAAACAAAAGCAGCTTTTGTTTTATTGCTTGTTATGCTCGTTATCGTTTTGAGTAATTTCAATACACTACGAAATTCTAAAAAAGTAAATGATAACATCAATGCGATTTATAAAGATCGTCTGGTGGTGGCACATTACATTTTTCAGTATTCGAAAGAACTTCATTTTATAAAAGCTGAAGCTGAAAAACTAGATCTGAGTGATACTATTAAGAAAGATCAAATCATTGAGACGCTAAACACAATTCATGATATTGATGATTTGTATGCTAAAACGGTATTAACAAATAAAGAGAAAGAACATTTTAATGCTTTCTTAAAATCCTGCAAAGAGATAAACAATCAAATCGAAAATAAAAACTGGGGCAAAATTGCTGTTTCCAGTGATCAGGCTTTAAAAACATTAGAATCTTTATCTAAAATTCAGATTCAGGAAGGAAAAACAAAATTGGCCAGCGCAAATGCAATGCACAATGATAATAATAGTTTTGGTCAGCTTCAAATTGCCCTTCTTATTGTTTTAGGCGGTATTACCTTTTATTTACTGATCGTTAAGAAAACTAAAAAAACGATTAAAATTCCGGAATCGCCTAGTATGAATTAATGTTCTTTACGATTTTTACAACAGTTTTCTATCCTCTTCTTTTATAGCAAGATCGTTTATACTAGCGTATCTTTTTTGCATCAAACCATTAGCATCAAATTCCCAATTTTCATTTCCGTATGCTCTAAACCAGTTTCCGTTAATGTCTTGATATTCATATTCGAAGCGAACAGCAATTCTATTTTCGGTATGTGCCCAATATTCTTTTTTAAGCTTGTAATTTTTCTCTTTTTTCCATTTTTCAGTTAAAAAAGGCACTATTTCTTCTCTTCCGTTTACGAATTTGTCTCTGTTACGCCATTCGCTGTCTATGGTATAAGCTTTTGATACTCTTTCCGGATCCTGGCTATTCCAGGCGTCTTCTGCTAATTGAATTTTTTCGATTGCTGTTTCATACGTGAAAGGTGGCAATGGTAGTTTTTGTTCCATATTTATAAAATTAAATTTTGAATAATTTTTTTTGATTGTTCAATAAGCTCATTAGATTTAAACATCTGACTTTCAATGATACTACTTTCAAAAAGTAAATACACATGATCTGATAAAAGGGTATCATTTAAAATGTCTCTGAAATAAGTTCTTAGATCTTTTTTATGACTCTGAATTACAGTTAGTAATTTCACATTATCAGATTGAATTTCTGATAGAATATTTAGAAAGCTGCAACCTCGAAAGTTTTCATTGCCATTCATAAAAATCAGAAAGTCAAACGAAGCCAAAATTTTTAGTTTGGTATTCTTCTCATCTGCTGTAAATTTTAGCAGTGCTTCAAACCAAAATAAATGACGCTCTTTTAAAAAGGCAACACATAAATCTTCTTTGGATTTAAAATGCTGGTAAAAACTTGCTTTAGCTACTTTCGCTTCTTCTATAATTTGATTTATACCTGTAGCGTTGTAACCTTGTCTGTGAAAGAGAACAAATGTTTTTTCTAAAATTCTTTCTTTTGGTGTCATCATGGTTCATTTGAAGTACAAAGATAAGAATTAAAAAACAATACAGACAAGTCTGTCTATTTATTTTTAAACTATTGAATATGGAACAAAAAAAATCCAAATTCTAAACGATACGTTTAAAATCTGGATTTTTAATTATTGTGATAAAAATACTATCTACTCCACTCTGTGATACTATCTTTATTTAATTTTACGTAATCCTGATTATTAGCAGCTTCCGCAGCAGCAAGAGATGCTTTTGCAGTTTCAACAGCTCCTTTTTTATCTCCTTGTTTTGCTTGAATTTGAGATTTCAAACGTAAGATAAAATAAGGTTTTTCAGTGCTCATATCTAGTGATTTATCTACATACGTTCTGGCAGTATCTATATTTCCGTTTGATTGAAATAAATACTGAGATGCAGCAAAATAATCATTTGATGTTGCTCCGGCAAGTGTTTTTTCGATACTTGCGATAGCATTTTTAGCAGTTGGTACTTCGAATTTTAAGGCTACATGAGAGTTTTCCCAAGCTATTTCTAAATAACCATAATTAGGATCTAAACCATTGATTCCAATTGTAAAAGTCTCAACTGGAGTTGGTAAAGCATCTTCTTTTACAGTAGTTCTTAAAGCTACATAAGCATCGTTCCAATTTTCAGGTAATCCCCAGTTGTCTGTAGAAAGGTAAAAAATAACTTCCCAGCTTTCGATTTTAGGAATGGTATAAATAGAATATTTTCCTTTTTTTAATGTTTTTCCATCAATTACTACATCATCACCAAAATTAATGATGGTGTTCTCATTAGCTCCTGTTCTCCATAATTTTCCAAACGGAACTAAATTTCCAAATACAGCTCTTCCTCTGGCACCTGGTCTTGAATACGTAACTTCAACATCTGTTAAACCAACAGTTTGTTTGATATATGCTTTTGGACTCGCTTGCGGTGTTTTAATCTGAGCTTCAGTAGCAAAAGGAGCCAAAATAATGGCGAACGCAATAAGTATTTTTTTCATTTTGATAGATAGTTTATTTATTTTGCTCAAATTTACAAATTCAATTAGGGAACAGATGTTAAATTTTATATAATTCAAACTTACAACTGTGATATTTTTTGAGCGTTTAATTCGTTAAATTCATTGATAACTAAATCAGCTTCAGATAAATCCTGCATTTTAGAATGGAAGCTATTATACCCCACACAATAAATTCCTGCACCTTTTGCGGCTTTCACACCATTTGTACTATCTTCAATTACAATACAATTTTCCTTTGGTGCAACAGATAATGATGCTGCATGAATGAAAATAGCCGGATTTGGTTTGGATTGGGGAAAATCTTCGCCACTTACTATATGCGTAAAATACTGATGCAAATTGAAACGTGTAAAAACACGATCGATAGTTACTTTTGAGGCAGAAGAAGCCAAAATTAACTGAATATCATTGGCGTACAGATCTTTAATCAAATCCTCTACTCCTTCCAATAAAAATAAATCTTCTTTTGTATCAAATGCATCATTGAAAATAGTTCTCTTTCTTTGAATTAAATCTTCCACTTCATGTTGTACAACCGGGAAAAATTCTTTTATTTTTTGAAACGTATTTCGTGTAGAAAGTCCCGTAAACGAAGTGTACATCTCTTCTGTAACTTCTACATCTAATTCAGAAAATTGTTTGTAATACGCATAACGGTGAACGGGTTCTGTATCGACAATAACGCCATCCATATCAAAAATTACTGTTTTTATCATTTTTTTTTCTTTTAAGTTGCTAAGGTTCTTAGTGGCTAAGCTACTAAGTTTTTTTTGCTAAAGTCTTAGCAACTTAGTCCCTTAGCTTCTTAGCTGCTTTATTTACTCTTTTTTCAACAAATGTCTAATCACAGTTTCAGCAACATGAAGACCAAATAATCCCGGCATGTAGCTGTTTGTTCCGTAAAAAGATTTTTTAAAATTTTTTCCGTCTGTTAATTTCAAACTTTTTTCATCTTGAATTTCTGAAGAGAAAACTACTTTTAATTTATTGATTTTTACTTCTTTTAGACGTTTACGAATTGTTTTAGAAAAATAGCAATTGATTGTTTTCGAAATATCGGTAACTTTTACTTTCGATGCCAGCATTTTTCCTCCGGCACCCATGCTGCTGATGATTTTTACTCTCTTACGTTTTGCAGCAATAATCAAATTTAGCTTTGGTGTAATACTGTCAATACAATCTAAAACATAATCGAAATCTGTAGAAACGATCTCAAAAGCGCGTTCCGGAGATAAGAATTCCTGAACTCGTGTTAGTTTTAACTCAGGATTAATATCCATTAAACGATCCCCAACGATAGTAATTTTTGGTTGTCCAACGGTTGAATGCAAAGCTGGTAATTGTCTGTTTATATTCGTGATATCAACCACATCTCCATCTACAATTGTCATGCTTCCTACTCCCGCTCTTGCTAAAAATTCAGCTGCAAAAGATCCCACACCACCTAAACCTACTACAAGAACATGTGAATTCTTTAAGTTTTCTAATCCTTCTTTTGTAAATAATAGTTCGGCTCTTTCTGTCCACTCTGCCATATATCGCTAATTTGTTTTAAAATTATATTGTTTCTATTTCTTTATCTCTTAAATACAGCTACAAAATTACTTGAAATAATATTTTGTAATTTTTTGATTTCAATATTTTTATAAGAAGCTGCTACATCATAAACCTGTTGAATGGTTTCTTCAATTGTATCTGTTTCAAGGAAAAAACGATCATTAGGTATTTCCTTAAAAACGGTTTCTAAATCAGGATTTCTTAGTAAATACTTTCCAAACGAAATATAGAAACCTTCTTTTAGCAATTGACTTGCCACTTGACTGTTTTTAGAAAATCCGTGTATAACCATCGGAACTGAAATCTTCATTTCTTTTTTTAAAGCAATAACTTCCTGGAATGCTGCAACGCAATGAATCACAACGGGCTTATTGTATTGCTCCGCTAAGATTAGCTGTTTCTTAAAAACCGAAATTTGCAATTCCAACGGAATATCAATTCGTTTGTCTAAACCACATTCGCCAATAGCAAGACAATTAGCTGATTGCAATTTTTCTTCCATAATTTTCAAATCAGCATCAATCGTGTCTTCCTGAATATACCAAGGATGAATACCAATCGAATAATGTAAAATCGTGGCATCAAATTCCTTAGGATATTGATTCACCAATTCTAAAACATTAGATTGATTCGTAAACTGATGTGTATGAAAATTAAAGAATTCCATTAATGAAATGTTTTTACTCCTGCTTTTATTTCTACTTTCAAATCATTTTCAAGTGGAACCAAAGGGCACGAATACTTATGATTGTAAGCGCAATATGGATTATAAGCCTGATTAAAATCTACAGCTATTGTTTTTCCTTTAGGAACTTTTAAATCAATATAGCGCCCTCCTATGTAACTTTCTTTTCCTGAGGTTAAATCAGAGAAAGGCAGAAACAAATGATCTTTGTATTCGTTACTTTTAGAAAGTTCAATATTTCTGTAAACATTCAATTGTAATGCAATTCCATCTATGGTAAAATACAATGTTCCGTATTTAATATATTTTGGTGTTCTTGTACCTGTAGTTTTCATTTCAAAAACTTTTTCGTTTTTTGCTTTTTCAAACTTAGCATTCACAAAATACTTCTCATTAATAGGATAGAAATCCAATGCTTTAAAAGTTTTCAAATCTTCTTCCATCAAAGGACTCGTCTTCTCATCAGCATATTCTGAGTTAATGGTTTTCTGAAAATTTTCTGCAGCGCTTTTATCGAATTTCTTTTGACTAAAGCCAAAATTAAAAGCCAGAACAACAATAAGTATAACTATTTTATTCATCTTGAAAAATTTAATGCAAAAATAGTTTAAAACTAACAAAGCACCAACCGCTGTACGTGACAAAGTTTCTTAACTTTACGTCAAATTACCAACTTACCAATGTTTAAAACCGCTTTTTCCCAATACATTAATAATTTCAGAGGATTTTCAAGAGAAATCTGGATCTTAACCCTAGTAACTTTCATAAACAGAGCCGGAACAATGGTGCTTCCGTTTCTATCCAAATATCTAAAAGAAGATCTTCAATTTACTTATAATCAAGTAGGCTGGATTATGGTTGCTTTCGGTTTAGGTTCTATGCTGGGTTCGTGGTTAGGAGGTAAATTATCAGATAAAATCGGTTTTTATAAAATCATGATTTTCAGTTTGTTTACGAGTGGTCTTGCACTATTCTTTATACAATATATTACAACCTTTTCGGGATTATGTATTGCCATGTTTGCTCTGATGGTAATTGCAGATATGTTTAGACCAGCGATGTTTGTATCATTAGGTGCTTATGCAAAACCCGAAAATAGAACCCGCGCTTTGACTTTAGTTCGTTTGGCTGTAAATTTAGGATTTGCTGCAGGACCTGCTTTAGGCGGATTGATTATTATGGGAATGGGCTATCAAGGTCTTTTTTGGGTTGATGGTGCTTCTTGTATTATTTCTATTTCCATATTTGCATTGCTTGTAAAAGAAAAGAAAAAAGTAGCACACGATGATAAAACAGAAAGCGCAGCCGAGATAAAATCTGTTTTTCATGATAAAATATTCTGGGTATTCTTATTTGTAAGCTTTGTAACGGCGATGATTTTCTTTCAGCTTTTTACAACATTACCTTTGTATCATAATGAAAAATTTGGTTTAAGCGAATTTCAAACCGGACTATTAATGACTTTAAACGGACTTCTAATTTTTGCGTTGGAAATGCCAACTGTTGGTTTTCTGGAACGAAAAGCTTTTCCGAAAATTAGAATTATCATTATTGGTTCCTTTATTATGGCTTCGAGTTTCTTTTTACTCCTAATCAATGTTTGGGCAGGAATATTGGTCATTAGTATGATTTGTATTTCAATAGGAGAAGTTTTAACCTTTCCGTTTTCAAATGCCTTTGCATTAAGTCGTGCTCCACGCGGTCAGGAAGGACGCTACATGGCACTTTATACCATGAGTTTTAGTTTAGCTCATATTATAAGCTCAAAAGTTGGTTTTGAAATAATCTCCAGATTAGGGTATCAAATCAATTGGCTTTTTATGGCATGTATTGGCGTTCTTGCAACTTTCTGTTGTATTTGGATTAGAAAAGCCTTACTGGACGAAAAAATTTCATAAATTCTTTTCACAAACTTAAATCATTTATATTCAATTTAATACACTTAAATTTGAACAAGTTTTCTATACAATAAATTCTATTCAAACGTCTTTTTTAGTTAATTAACTATTTTTATAGTTGCGCAACTAGAAAAATAGTTTTACATTTGAATTAAAATTAGAAAACATGCAAAAGTTAACGAACAAAGAAGAAGAGATCATGCATATTTTATGGAAGCTTAAAAAAGCATTCGTAAAGGAAGTTCAGGCTGAAATTACAGAGGATCAACCTCACTACAACACGCTTTCGACAATTGTGCGTAATCTTGAAGAAAAGGGATATGTAAATCACAATGCCTTTGGAAACACACATCAGTACTATCCTATTGTGAGTATAGAAGATTATAGAAAAGGATTTATGAGTACTGCAATTGACAATTATTTTAATAGTTCCTATAAAAGTATGGTTTCGTTTTTTGCGAAGGAAGAAAAAATTTCTGCCGACGAATTACGCGAAATCTTAGCCATGATCGAAACTCCAAAAGAAGAAAAATAACATTGTATGGAAGCACTTTTCATTTTTATCGCAAAATCAAGTGGATTGTTAATATTATTTTACTTTGCGTATTTTTTTCTACTGCGCAAAGAAACTTTCTTTAACAATAACAGATGGTTCTTAATCGTTGGTCTGCTAACTTCAGTAATACTTCCTTTAGTGGTTTATACTGAGATTGTATGGGTTGATCCAGCACCTGTTTCTGCTGTTAATTACACATCGAATTACGCTTCAGTTTATACGCCGCATTTTGCTCAGCCAAAAGCCTCTTTTGAAATCAATTGGAATATGGTTTCATTAGCAATTTACGCTATTGGTTTCGCTGCTTTTCTAGGCAAATTCGGGATAGATTTTTACAGCTTAAATTCGGTTTTAAAAGGAAGAAAAGTACAACAGCAAGCTGATTTTAAATTCATCGATATCAATGAAAACATTGCCCCTTTTTCTTATTTTGATTATATCGTGTACAACTCATCACTGTACAGCCCGTCAGAATTAGAAAGTATTTTAGAGCATGAAAAAGTGCATAGCGATCAAAACCATACAATAGATGTTTTGATTTCAAGAATCTTTTGTGTCCTGTTTTGGTTTAATCCAATCATTTGGCTTTATAAAAAAGCTATCCTGCAAAACCTTGAGTTTATTGCTGATAGTGAAGCATCAAAAAAAATAGCCGACAAAAAAGCGTATCAATACACGCTTTTAAGAATAACAACACACGAAACATGTGTTGCAATCACCAATCATTTTTATCAATCATTAATCAAAAAACGAATCGTCATGTTAAACAAAAATCAATCAAAAAAGAGGAATTACTGGAAGTATTACGCCATAATTCCAGCGCTGGTAGCGTTTGTATTATTATTTCAAATTAAAACTGTTGCACAGGAAAGAGAGAACAAAGTAACAGCTGCAAAACAAGCAGACATTGAATCGGTAAATATTTACACAATAGAAAAAAACAGTACCGATGCTGAAATTAACGAAAAAGTAGCGTTAATTAGAAAAAACCACGACATTAGTGCCAATGTATCAGAAGTAAAGAGAAATTCAAAAAATGAAATCACTTCAATCAAAATTGAATTAGTAGGTAAAAAAGATGCTCGTTCGGTAAAAAAAGAAGTATCAAGCACAGGAATCGATAAAATCTCGATTATCATCAAAAAAATGAAAAACGGAAAAGAATCCTTTAGTTTTTCTGGTGATGCGGCAGTTACAATTAACGATAAAGCAGATGCGGAAGATATTGATGCTGACGTAGCTGAAGTTGCTGATGTAGATGATTTTCTAACACCTCCCACTCCACCAACTATGCCGCTTTTCCCTAATGGATTACTTCCTGCCGCACCAGCTATTGACATGTCTAAGATGCCACAACCTCCAGTAGCACCTAAAAATTTGAATGACAAAAAAGCTATGGAAAAGTTCGAAAAACAAATGGAGGAATTCGATAGAAAAATGGAAGCATTCGAACCAGATATGGAGGCTTATGAAAAGTACATCGAAGAAATAATGGATAAACGCGGAGCAAATTTCGATAAAGAAATGGAGAAATATGATATTGCTATGAACAAATATAGTACCGAGATGGCAAAATACACTGAGGCTTCATCTGTACTACTTGAGCGCGATATGAAACAACATGAAATTGACATGAAGCAGCATGCTATAGACATGAAGCAGCATGAAAAAGATATGAAACAACATGCTAAAGACATGAAAGAATGGGAAAAAGACATGAAAGAAATGGAGAAAGAAAAACAACGTGAAAAAGCGAAAAGAAACTCTTAAAACATACTTAAAAAAATTCAAAAAAAGACTTTGCCAAACCGCAAAGTCTTTTTTTATATCTTTGAGGAAAATAAACCAACTATGTATAAAATTCTAGCCAAAATAAATAAAGTATTACTTCCGAGTTTTACCAAGCAAGGTTTGGATATTGCGAAAGCAAAAAAATGGCAAATGGCCATTATTGGTTATCGTGCCTACGTTACAAAACGTGCTTTAGAATAACCAAAAGTTTCTTTTCAAACCAAAACCAAGGCTGAAAATTATCAGCTCCTTTTAGTTGTTCTTTTTACAACTTACTTCCATCTCCAATTTCTATGAAAAATAAAGAATTCAATTTTCCTCCTGTTACAGCAGTCCTTTTGGCTATTGTAAGTGTTCAATGTGGTGCAGCAATTGCAAAAACGCTTTTTCCAGCAATTGGAGCTGCCGGTACAGCCAGTATGAGGATTGGTATTTCAGCTATTATATTATTTATAGCATACCGACCAAACTTAAAAAATATCACACCGGAACAATGGAAAATTGTTATTCCATACGGTTTGTCTTTAGGCGCTATGAACTTAATTTTTTATCTGGCAATTGAAAGGATTCAGATAGGTCTTGCCGTAACGCTCGAATTCATTGGACCTTTATTAGTTGCTATTGTTGGCTCTAAACGATTGATCGATTATTGCTGGGTAGTATTGGCTGCAACGGGAATCATTTTGATTGCTCCCTGGTCAAACGATCGAATCGATCCTTTGGGTGTTTTATTCGCACTTATAGCCGGTGGACTTTGGGCAACTTATATTATTTTGGGTGGTAAAGTTTCTAAAGTAATGAACGACGGGCAAGCGGTTTCAACAGGAATGTTATTTGCTGCGCTTTTAATACTTCCGTTTGGCTTTTATGAAAACGGACTTGCTAATCTTACTCCTAAGCTATTTGGAATGGGAGTTGCTTTAGCATTGTTATCCAGCGCAATACCATTTACACTCGAAATGAAAGCTTTAGGACAGCTTCCGCCTCGCACCTTTAGTATTCTAATGAGTTTAGAGCCTGCTGCTGCATCGATTTGCGCCTTTATATTCCTTCAGGAAAATTTAAATATCTACGAGATATTAGCAATGCTTTGTGTTATAATCGCTTCTGCAGGATCAACATTAACCGCAAAAAAATAATCATTCATTTTATAGCATAAAAAAAGTCCTGTTATTCAACAGGACTTTTTTTTGCAATTGTAGGTATTTGAAAATTGGTATTACATTTTAGGTAGCAATACAGTATCTACTACATGAATTACACCGTTTGATTGATTTACGTCTGCAATTGTAACTTTAGATTTGTTACCGCTTTCGTCGCTGATGTAAAGATCTTTTCCATCCATCCATGCTGTTAATGTTCCGCCGCTAACTGTTTTAAGTGTAGCTTTTCCGTTTCCTTTTTTAATTGCTTTTGCAATATCAGAAGAATTCATTTTTCCTGCAACAACATGATAGGTCAAGATCGTTTGTAATGTTTTTACGTTTTCTGGTTTCAATAATGTTTCAACTGTTCCCGCTGCTAATTTATCAAACGCGGCATTTGTTGGGGCAAAAACGGTGAATGGTCCTTTACTTTGTAATGTTTCAACTAATCCTGCAGCTTTTACTGCAGCTACTAATGTTGTATGGTCTTTTGAATTAACTGCATTTTCAACAATATTCTTAGTAGGATACATTGCTGCTCCACCTACCATAACTGTTTTTTGTGCAAAAGAAGTAAAACCGAATCCTAATGTTAAGATTGCTGCTGCTAAAAAATTTCTAGTTTTCATAATTAATATTTTAAGTTATAAGCTCATTTACGCTGGAATATTAGTTTTGGTTTTACGAAAAAATTAAAAAAAGCATATTTTTTTTTAAATATCATCAAAAACCCTGTAAAACAAGCGGTTAAGAAATCAAAAAAAATCATAATTTTTTTCAAATCTCGCTTACTTCTAATTCAATTTTATTGTTAACTTTAGTCAAAATCGATCCTTATGAAAAAACTATCCAACAAAGTACGAAGCAAAAAATTAAGCACAAGAGTAGATTTAACCGCAATGGTGAGCATTTCTTTTTTACTAATCATCTTTTTTATGGTTGTTGGAGAATTGTCTAAACCAAAATCTTTAGCTTTAGAATTACCTGATAAAGATGGTTACTCATGTGTTGAAGGATATCCTTATCATGGAGAAAACAGATCCGTCACAATTTTATTAGGTTCAGATAATAAATTAGTAATGTATATAGGCTCTCTTATATCACCTATCATGCCTCCAAAAGAAATAGGTTATGGTCGCGAAGGAATACGTCAAGAACTCATTAAAAGAAATAAAAGTGTATTAGAATATTCAAATAAAGGAATTACAGTAATCATTAAACCAAGTAAGAATTGCAATTTCAAAAACCTAGTTGATATTCTAGATGAAATGGATATTAGCAGAATCGATACCTATACAATTGTAGATGATTATACTCCCGAAGAATCAAAATTATTGGCAATGAAATAAGATAAAGTTTCTTTTAAAAACGATTGTCCTAGCCAAGATAAAAAGGTAAATCCTTTTGTACATGCGATAAAAAATTAGAATTGATAGCCTGGAAATAGCTCCTAAAATTCAAACTAACATATGCTTTTTAATTCATTTGAGTTGTCCTGAAAAAGG
>NZ_MUGW01000025.1 GCF_002217285.1 Flavobacterium hercynium
TAAATATACTTAAAGACTGTGATATATTTTAAAAAAAAATATCACTGTTTAAAAAAAAACAATTTTTTCTTAACCAACATGTTTAAGTTTAATTTCCTAAAAATCTGAGCAATCTAAACACTCTAACTAAAATACTAAAAATCAATACTTTAAAATCTCAAAAAACAAAAAAAAACCACACTTTCTATTACAATTCATTATTATAGATAATTTTGCAAAGAAACGAACTCACAACGTAAAAATAACTTTAAATTCCACCACTATAGGACAAAATTTCAGCATAAAAACAAGTTTTTCAAATCAAAAATAAACAATCTTTTTCTTATTTTATACAACTAAATGTCTTAAAATTTTGAAAAAAAATACTATCTTAAAAACGAAAATCTACTTAAGACCATCAAGGACATTACAAAATAACGTAATAATAGAAAAAAAACAAAACCAAAAAATAATAGATAAAGACATTTTTTAGCAAATAATTAAGAATTAATATTAATAAGCTAAAATTTTCTGAAACAAAAAAAAAGGCATGAAATCATGCCTTTTTAGAATTGTACCATAAATTAATTTGATACATTTTATAAATGAATAATACTAACTATAATTAAAAATTTACCAGCTTTACACCTAAACTAAACCATCTTGATGGAAGTGGAACTGCTCCTATTTCATAATACGTTGTATTAAATATATTTTGTGCATCTAAATATAATGTCACTTTTTTGATAGACTGACTTACTCTAAAATCATTTATCCAATATGATGGTCCTGTAACTCTTTGATTAAAACGAGTAGCAAACAATACAGTAAAATTTTTATGTTGAAAATCTACTGTATTCGTAACTTGATGTTCTAAAGAGGAAATTAGATATTTTGAAAAAACGTTAGGAATAACGTCTTCAAATTTAAACTCTAAATAAGAATACGCCAAATTAACATTAAACTTAGAATCTTCAGAAATACTTACTCTGTAATTGGCTCGCATGTTAACCCCATTGGTATTTAAGTTTCCATAGTTATTACTTTGCCAAGGGTTTGTAGTAACAGTTCTTGTCCAATCAATAAAATTGGTGATCTTTCTATAAAAGTAATTGGCATTAAAAGTAAAGTCACGTTTCAGATACTTTACACCTATTTCACTTTGAAAAGCATTTTCAGTATCTAAAGTAGGATTTCCAATATTTCCAGGACGCTGATTCAGATACAAATCTGTAAAAGATGGTATACGCTGGCTTGTCCCAATATTTCCTATTACTTTGAATGCATCCGTAATTGCATAACTCACGTCAAGTCCAGGATATACCTGCCATTTATAATCAGAATTATAATTTGCATAAGCACCTACATTCACGTCTAACTTTTCAATAAAAGTAGTTCTGTATTGTAGATACACCCCAAAATTATCGCGTTTATGCTCTCCTATATTAGAAGAACTAATATCCTCATTTCTAAACTCTGCACCAAATCCCAATTCTCCAGATTCCATTTTATAAGAATTGTTAAGTTCTGCTGCTAAAGCATTGGTGTAATGCTGACTTCTACCCGCATTTAGGTTTGTAATTCCGTAATAACGATAATCGTCATAATTATATCTGTAGCTTATTCTTGGCATCAACGACCATTTATCAGACAACCTATGTTTTGATTGTATAGCAGCAAAAGTAGTTTGTATTACTTCGCTGGAATTTTTATCACCCGGAGCAGCATAAAATCCGTTTGCGCCAAATCCGTTATTGATGTAACCAAATGAACTTAAAATTTCATTATTATCATTGACCTGATAATTTCCCTGATAGAAAAGTTTATTGTTTTCGAAATCAGTATTGTAACGGTATCCATTGCTTTTATCATGAGATGCAAAAAGAGAATGCTGGTGTTTTTCTTTACTTATAACACCGCCAACCTGAATTCCGGTACCATAAAAAGTATTCCCGGTATCTTGCGTATCTTTTTCAAAATTAGAACCTGCATACGTATTCACTAAAAATCCAGATTTGGTTGGTTTCTTGGTTATAATATTGATTGCACCAGTTAAACTATTTACTCCATAAGTAAGTGCCGCCGGACCACGAATGATTTCGATTCTCTCGATTACTTCAACCGGAATAGGTAAGTTAAGCATATTATGTGCGGTTTGCGCATCGATAATTTTTGTCCCGTTTAAGAGTACAACTGTTTGTTCAAAGCTTCCTCCATCGATACTAACGTCGGCCTGGCTTCCGAAAGGACCTCTTTGTCGCAAATCTACACCATTTGCATATTGCAAAATTTCCTGAATAGATCTTCCCGGTAATTTTTCGATTGCAACTTTGTCTATTACATAAACGTTTCTGTTCTTTTTAGAAATTGGTGTGCTAAATCTGTTTTCCTGAATAATTACTTCATCAATATTAATAGTATCCTTTTGTACCTGAGCTGATAAATTAATAGTGATAAGCCCTAGTATCGCAAAATAAAGTTTTGTCATTTGTTTTAATTTTTTGCAAAAGTAGTATCTTGCCGTACTACTAATGTATACCAGTTTTTTAAAAATGGATAGTCCGGTTCAAATTCCCTTTAAAAGTTTCATTCAGCTTAAATCTGAAGATACTACAGCGCTATATCTGCAAATCGTATTTGAGTTTATAAAAGCCATTCAAATTGGGCTACTTCCCGAAGGTACAAAACTTCCGGGAACGCGTATTTTATGCAAACTGCTTAACGTTAACAGAAACACGCTTATCAAGGCTTTTCAGGATTTAGAGCTACAAGGATGGATCGAAATTTTACCCAATAAGGGAACTTTTATTTTGTCTGAAAAACAATTAAAAAACAAACCGGAATTTATCTCCCCTTCAACCAAAAATACTTCAAAAGTCAATTCAGGTTTTACTTTTAAAAATTCTGCAATACTTGAAAATCCGAAAGAAACAAGTGACCTTCCCTATCAATTTAATGATGGATTACCCGATTTAAGACTCGTTCAGACCGATGTGCTGGCAAGGCTTTATGTTTCGAAATTAAAAAGTCAGAAAAGCTTAAAAACCTGGGAACAGATTCAAATACAATCACATTTAAATTTTAAAACGCATTTTTCAAATTTTTTAAATCTGACACGTGGCATTCGGATTTCGGCATCTAATATTCTAACAACAAGCAGTCATGAAATAAGTTTATATCTGGTCACAAAATTACTTATTTCGCCAGGTGATAAAGTTATAGTTGCTTCTCCTGGTTATTATATATCTAATATGACATTAACCGACAGCGGTGCTCATATTATTTCGATTCCGGTTGACAAAGACGGAATTAGTACGGAAAAATTAAAAGAAATTTGCCAAAAACAGCAAATACGCATTTTATACCTTACTTCAAATTACCATTATCCTACTACAACTTCTCTCAGTGCTAAGCGAAGAATGGAGGTACTAGAACTTGCCAACTTGTACGGTTTTGTTATTATAGAAGACGATTACGATTTTGATTTTCATTATGATAACAATCCAGTATTACCACTTGCTGCTTTAGACACAAATGAAAGAATTGTTTACATCGGCTCCTTTGGAAGATCATTGCCGGCTGGATTTGGATACGGATTTATTGCTGCTCCAGCTGCTTTTATAAAGGAGCTTGAAAAACATCAAAATATTTTGGAACCCGGAATAGATGTAATTAAAGAACAAGTTCTAACTGATTGGATTCGGGAAGGTGAAGTGCATCGCTTGTCTAAAAAAAACAAAAAAATATATAAAGAACGTAGGGATTATTTTGTCTCGTTATTGAAAGAGAAATTGGGTGCTAAAATAAAATTTCAAATTCCAGTTCGAGGTTTGGCTATTTGGGTAGAATGGCAAAATAAATTCAACCTGGTTCAATTGCAAAAAACATGTGCTTCAAACGGATTGTTTTTACCAAAAACGGTTTTGTATCAAACCAAAGATGTTACTGCAACACGCTTGGGCTTTGGCCATCTGGATAAAATTGAAATGGAAAACGCGATAACAATTTTAAATACTTCTCTTGAAACTATTTTGAATGACGTTCTCTAAAAAACAAATACTTTTAACTTGATTGGAATTTCATTGATAAATAAAGAAGACACTGTTTACATTGCATATATCTGACAATTATATAATTAGGTATTTTAATTCTATAAAAAAAATGCTTTCTATAGCTTTAACTTTGAAATAGAAGGAAAAAATGAATTCCAAATTCATTTAAATTTCCACACAAACGATAATCGTATTTTAATGTTTAATTCTAAAATTTAAAGTTATGGCAAGTTTATTTAACCCAGTAACTCCTGAAAATCCAGGATATTACGTCGAAAAAAAAATAACACCAATTGCAGCTAATAAAATATTATGTGCCGGAGGTGGTTCTTTCTTATTAGGAAAAGCGCTAAAACTAGTGGGTCAAAAAAAGATTGGTTCCTTTATTGGCTCATGGGCACTTCCTTTATTGGTAGTAGGCGGATACCGAAAAATTACTGATTCTTTAGATGCAGAAAGCAATAAGGGAGCAATGTAAATTAAAATTAATTCTATTATGAAAAGGGGCTATAAATATTTATAGTCCCGAGATGCTTATTATTTCTTATTCATTTTTTTGAAATTTGAGTTTACTTAAACGTTTAAGTTAACTATATTTGCACTTTGAAAACGATATAGTGAAGAGAATTTCAATTAAAGATGTAGCATTAAAAGCGGGTGTATCTATCGCTTCAGTATCTTATGTGCTTAACAATAAGATCGATAGCCGCATTAGTAAAGACACTATAGAAAAAGTTAAAAAAGCTGCTGAAGAGCTCAACTATCGCCCTAATAATGTTGCAAAAAGTCTTAAAACACAGCGTACACACATTATTGGATTAATAGTAGCCGATATTGCAAACCCTTATTTTTCGCAGATTGCCAGAATTATAGAAGATGAAGCCAACAAAATTGGCTATACGCTGTTGATAGGCAGTTCTGATGAAAATGCAGAAAAATTTGAATCGCTAATCAATATGTTTTGTGACCGTCAAGCGGATGGACTAATCATTGCTCCCGTTGAAAATACAGCAATTCATTTACAAAAATTAGAAAAGCAAAAAATGCCATTTGTGCTAATTGATCGTTTTTTAGATAATATTGACGCGAGCAGTATACAGATCAACAATTACGAAATTAGCCAAAAAGTAACGGAACATCTTATTGCCAATGGTTACAAAAATATAGTGCTTGTAGCTTATAAAACGGCATTAAAGCATTTATTACAGCGAAACTTAGGATTTGTAGATACTTTAGAAAGAGAAAAATTAAAACATCAAAATGCTGTTTTAAACATTGACAAAGATGCCATTGATGATGATATCAATTTAGGTTTGGATCATTTATTTCAATCTAAAACACAACAACCCGATGCCATATTTTTTACGAGTAATAAATTAGCGGTATCAGGACTTAAAAAATTAGTACAACTTAGTCTAAACGTTCCTACTGATGTAGCGGTTGTTGCTTTTGATGAAGCAGAGGCTTACGAGCTTTTTACTACACCCATTACATTTGTAAAACAGCCTCTTGCATTAATAGGAAGGACAGCGGTACAAATGCTGAATACCAAAATTTCAGATCGACTAACGCCAATTGAACATATTGTCCTAGAGGCTGAATTACGTATTGGTCAGTCTTCAAAACTTAAATCTACTTAACTTTTTTATTTACTACTTTGCTTAAACGTTTAATCTAACAAAAAGAAACAATTATGAAAAACCAACCCACTACCCCATCAATATTCTGTTACGGAGAAGTTCTATGGGATATCTTTCCGGAAGGAGCAAGAGCTGGCGGAGCACCGTTTAATGTAGCCTATAATTTAACCCGAATGGGAATTGACGCACACATGATAAGTCGTGTTGGAAATGACAAATTGGGTAACGATTTGATGGCTCAATTAACAGATTGGAACATTCCGACAGAAGACAGTCAGACAGATCTTGTTTACCCAACCGGAACTGTTATTGCTCATATAGATGAACATAACGAAGCACATTACGATATTATACAACCTGTTGCATGGGACTTTATTGAATTTAGAGACGATTATACTCAAAAAGTAAGCGATGCTGCTGCTTTTGTTTTTGGAAGTCTTATTACAAGAAATGCAACGTCAAGAAACACACTTTTTGAATTATTAGAAATTGCAAAATATAAAGTTTTTGATGTCAATATTCGTCCACCTTTTTCTTCATCAGAAGTGATTAAAGAGCTGCTGTATAAATCAGATTTGGTTAAAATGAATAAAGCAGAATTGAGACTTATTTTAGATTTTCTGAACAAAGAATATACTACTGAAGATGATGGAATTCGTTTTGTACAGGACACTTTCAGCATCAAAGAAATACTTGTAAGCAAAGGAAGCAAAGGGGCTGTTTACTACAATGAAAATGCCAGATTCGAAGCTCCGGCCGTTCCTGTTACCATACAAGATACTGTTGGAAGCGGTGATTCTTTTCTTGCCGGTTTTTTATCTAAAAGAATTTTGAATGCTGATCCTGAAGAAATTATGAATCAGGCCACAGCACTTGGTGCTTTTATTACATCAAAAGAAGGCGCTTGTCCTAACTATACGATCGAAGATTTCGAAAACTTTCGAAAAAAAAATGATCCAACATGGAAAACTATTTAATCGCTACTAACTATTTATTATAATGTCTGAGGCAAAATTTACCGAAAAAAAATACACCATTACCTTAATTTTTGTGATCTCCCTTTTTCTATTTTGGGCGATTGCTATAACGATGGGCGATGTATTAAATAAGCATTTCCAAAATGTACTGCATATTACAAAATCCGAATCGGGTTTGGTACAATTATCCATTTTTGGAGCTTATGCCATAATGGGAATTCCCGCGGGATTGTTCATGAAAAAATATGGCTATAAAAAAGGAGTTCTATTAGGATTGCTTCTATATGCATTGGGCGCTTTTCTTTTTGTTCCTGCTGCTCAAAACGAATCTTTTTCTTATTTTAGAATTGCTTTGTTTATTCTGGCTTCGGGACTTGCTACACTGGAAACTGTAGCACATCCGTTTGTAGCAGCTCTCGGAGACGAACGCACGAGTGATCAGCGTATTAATTTTGCTCAGTCGTTTAATGGTTTAGGCGCTATTATTGGTCCTTTGCTTGGTGGCTTTTTTATTTTAAATACAGAAGGAACAGCTGGTTTAGAATCAGTTAAAACATTGTACATGATTATTGGTGGTATCATTCTAACCATTGCTATTGCATTTTGGTTTATAAAAGTTCCCTCGCTGAAAGATGCTCATGGCGGACATGAAGATAATACTGTTGAAACTGAAAATCATGATGTAATTGTAAATGCTCCGCTATATCGTCAGAGACATTTTATGTGGGCGGTTGTGGCACAGTTTTTTAATATTGGAGCACAAGGTGGCACGTGGGCTTACTTCATCAATTATGGAGTAGAAAAAACGGGGCTTGCCGATAATCAGGTTGCCTATTATTTTTCTTTAAGTATGGCCATGATGATGATTGGTCGTTTTATAGGAACCTTTTTAATGCGCTACATTGCGCCTAATAAATTATTAGCGATCTATTGTTTAGCGAATATTGTATTGTGTCTTGTAATCTCGCAAAGTTTAGGTTGGATTTCATTTACAGCATTAATTTTACTCAACTTCTTTTTAAGTGTTATGTATCCAACAATTTTTAGTTTAGGACTAAAAAAACTGGGAAATAAAACAGAACAAGCTTCGTCTTTTTTGGTGATGGCAATGTTTGGAGGCGCAGTCTTTCCTCCTATTATGGGATTAGTAGCCAACACAAATATTGCGTATGCTTATCTTTTGCCAATTATTTGTTATCTTGTAATCTTTCTGTTTGCTGTACAATTTTCTAAGCCTAAAACACTTGGAATGCTAGTTCAAAAATAAATCTCTTAAAATAAAATTACATGAATATAAAATTTGGTGCATCACTACTCTCATGGATAACTCCGATTTGGACAGAAGAAGCTGGTCAATATGCTATAAAAAAAACAGCTCAGGCTGGTTTTGACTTAATCGAAATTCTCTTGCCAATCGATATGGAAATCGACGCTGTTGCTGTAAAAAAACAACTTAGCGATAACAAAATTGATGTAGTCTGCTCACTAAATTTACCTAAAGAAGCACATATTCCGTTTTATCCAAGGGGAGCTTCTGAGTTGATTTTTAAAGCCCTGGAAAAAACGGCTGAATTAGAAAGTACTTTTTTAGGAGGTGTTCTGCATAGCGGTATTGGCGTATTTTCCGGTAATCCGCTTACATCAGCAGAGAAAGATATTGTCGTGAATGTATTGGGCGAAGCTGCACTTTATGCTGAAAAACTCGGTATAACGATTGGTATAGAACCTATAAACAGATACGAAAGTTATGTTTGTAATACGGCTGCCAATGTTTTGGAAGTCATTGAACAAACAAATGCTCCAAACCTTGCTGTTCATCTTGATACTTTTCACATGAATATTGAAGAAAACAATTTTTACGATCCGATAATAGCAGCAGGTTCAAAGCTTAAGCACATACATATCACCGAAAGTCACCGTGGTATGTTAGGCGAAGGAAATGTAAATTGGGATCAGTTTGTTGACGCCTTAAAGACTATAAATTTTGATGGAAATTTGGTACTAGAAAATTTTTCATCTTCTATAACGGGAATGCAACAAGCCGTTTCATTATGGCAACCTTCCCTTTATAATGCTCAGGATTTAGCCGTGGGAAGCTTACATTTCATCAAAGAAAAAATTAAAAACACGATATAAATTATTATTGCTTATAATTTTAAACATATTAAAAAGGGAGAAATGTAAAATACATTTCTCCCTTTTTCAATTATTATTTAATGCTGAAAAGTAATTATATTTTTCAATATATAATTACTTTTCAGCAGGAATAACGCACAATAAAGCTTAATTTTGCACGCTTACAAATTTTTACCCCATACGATTTTTAGAATCGAATCATTATGAACGTACCTTACTATTCTCTAAAAAAATATTTTGATCACAAAAATACACCTTGCCTTTCTTTTAATGTTTATGATCTTAAAGAATTAGAAAGTTATAACGAAGAACTCCTGCACCGAAATGATTATTTTCAGGTTATATTTTTAGACAGCGGCACACTCGAACAACATATCGAACTTAATACGTATGAATTAAATCCAACCACTATTTCGATTGTTTTTCCGCATCAAATTACTTCTTTAAAAAATCTCGAAAACGCAAAAGGTATTGTAATTCAGTTTGATGAAGTCCTTTTTTGTTCTGATTTATTAAAAAATGAGCTCATTGCGTATAGCAGCGACTTAATCAATAAACTCAATCATATCGAACTTGATGAAAAAAAACATCAGGAAATTCACAAACACGCCCGTCAGATAAAATCGTTATTTGATGATCTTTCTCCCATCAAAAAAGAACAGATTCGGTTTTTTATTAAAATCATGCTTTTAGAAATCATAGAAGCAGCTCATCAAAATATCAACGGCTACAGTGGTCCGGAAGAACTGGATCATTACGCTAAGTTTAAAACACTCATCGAAGCTAACTTTTTGGAAAACAGAACCGTATCGTTCTATGCAGGGAAATTGCAGTTAACTACTAAAAAACTCAATGAAGTCTGTAAAAACAAGACTGGAATAACAGCACTTCAAATTATTCATGAGCGCATTCTCGTAGAAATAAAAAGGCTGTTATTGTTTTCAGGAAAAAGTCATAAAGAAATCGCATTTACACTGGGATTCGACTCTCCATCGGCATTAAATAAGTTTGTTTATTCAAAATTACAGGAAACACCAAGCGAATTAAAAGAAGAACTTTCCCGAATTTACAAGTATTAGGATTTTTTTTATAAGCCCAGCCCCAACCTCCCGAAGTACATTTGCCGTATTAAAAAACAACTATGAGCAAATTATTTTTAGCCGGAGAAGTTTTCCACGGTGCCGGAACACTTTCAGAATTAAAAAACATTAACGGTAAAAAGGCATTTATTGTAATTGGAGGAAGCTCTGTTAAGAAAAACGGAGCATTAGACAGAGCATTAGCTTACTTAAAAGAAGCTAACATTGAAACTGCTATTTTTGAAGGAGTTGAAGAAGATCCGTCTGCTGAGACTTGTTTTAAAGGAGCTGAAGCTTTTCGTGATTTTCAACCAGACTGGATCATTGGATTAGGTGGTTGTTCAGCAATCGATGCAGCAAAAATGATGTGGGTATTTTATGAATATCCGGACGCTGATTTTGATGCTATGACTAAACCTTTTGGTGTACCAACTTTACGTAAAAAAGCAAAATTTGTTGCTATTCCAACAACAAGCGGTACAGGAACTGAAATGACTGGTTTAGCAGTAATTACAGATAGAAACAAAGGGGTTAAATATCCAATTGTATCGTATGAATTAACACCGGACATTGCTATTGTTGATGGTGAATTGTGTGCTTCTATGCCACAAAACGTAACTGCAAATACAGGTTTAGATGCTCTTACACATTGTGTTGAAGCTTATGTATCTAACATTGATGATAATTATGCTGATGCGCTTTGCAAGGGTGGTTTAGAATTGGTTTTTAACAATTTAAAAACTGCTGTTGCAGAACCAGACAATTTAGTAGCAAGACAAAACATGCACGATGCTTCTTGTATGGGTGGATTTGCATTTACAAACGTATGGTTAGGAATTGTACATTCTTTATCACATCAGGTTGGTGCTTTATTTGGTGTTCCTCACGGATGTTCCAATGCTATTTTCCTTCCAAACGTAATTCGTTACAATGCAAAGGTAAGCAACCGTTTTCCTGATCTTGCCAGAGTAATTGGAAAAGAAACTGCTGAAGATTTAGCACAGGCTATTGAAGCTTTAAGACTTGATATTAACAATATTGGTTCTATCAAAGCATTTGGTGTTTCGCAAGAAGATTGGGATAAAAATCTTGATTATATGGCTGCAAACGCTTTGGCAGATCCTTGTACAGGTTTTAACCCAAGAAAAACAACTGTTGAAGATTTAAAAGCAATCTACCAGGCTTGTTATAATGGTGAAGTTGTAAATTTCTAATATTAAACAAGAAATTTCAAAATCAAAAAGACCTTCAAATAATTTTGAAGGTCTTTTTTTATACAAGAATTTAAATATTATTTTGAAGTACAGCCAGAATCTTTTGAAACGTATCCTGACCTTCACTATCCAAGTAAGAAGTGGCCGTATTTATCAACGATTGAATATTATCTGTTTCCACATTATCCATTTTAGATTGTGCTCTGGTTATAGTCGGTTCTAATCTATAATACGTCAACCCTGCATTTGTAAATCCTAATAATTGCTGACTTGAAACTAATTGTACAGATTCTGTAATTATATTGATTACAGCACCACGACCATTTTCTGTTCCGGATAAGTCGCTCAAATTGCTGGCAATCCAAGGAATATAGCCCCAATTTCCATTATCAGGATCAGGATCACCCTGATGTTGCGTTATTAATCCTGCTCCGCTTGGGTAAGAACCAGTTCCTAATGAAATAACTACAATATCACTTAACGAAGAAGCTAACTTAGTTCTAAAAGCTTCACTGATCGCCCAAACTGCCGGATTATTAGACATTACACCACCATCCAGTGCCCATCTTTCATTTGCTGATGAATTAAAACCACCGCCTCCACCTAATTTCCCAACAGGAAAATATGTCGGAGCAGCACTTGTAGCACGTGCAGCTTCCCAAACTTTATAATCATCCCCGGGACTCAGCGAAGCATCCAGCCAATTGAATAAATAGGGTCCATAATCCTGTCCTAAAACCGGATTTGGAATTGCACTTCCGTCACTGTTTACGGTATAACTGGTTGTAAAAACATGCTTCGTTCTGCCTTTCAGCGTATTTTCCATATTAGATTTAGCATCTGTTAGGCTACTTGTACCATATTTCGACTGTAAATACGGTTCTATACCATTTCCGTTTCCATCATCTCCATAATAAAGCGAATACATATCTTCTATCCAAGAGGACTGAGAAACAAAAATACTTGTTCCATCCTCTTTATAAATATTAAAAACTCCTTGTGCAGTAAAAGGAGCAGATCCATTTATCGGAGAAGTCAAAGCAGTTGCAATAATTCCGCCTGTTGAAGTTCCGCCAATGATATCAAAGATTTCATAGCATGATTTTCCTGTTTCTTTTTCAATTTGTGTTAAAAAATACGAAGGTATAAGACCTTTTATGCCACCTCCGTCTACCGTTAAAATAATTACTTTGCTCATTTTTATATATTTTCATAATTAATTGTTATCCAGATATTTAACTCCTTCATTTTTTCAAGGATCGAACTTATGCTTTTTTTCGCGGTTACTTGCAGGTAAAAATACTCGTTTATAAGTTTTACATTACAAGAAAATCTCTTTATTTGCAAAACATATTTTTTACACAATACAATACTTTCTCTTATATTTGAAAAATTGCACTTTGGTCTTTTATGCTAATTCCCTTCGTAAAACGAGCAAACACAAGGGGAATAATTCATAATGATACCTTCTTAAAAACATTGGCGTACCCTAAATATTGAATTTATATCGAAATTTGTTAACTGAATATTTACTAAAACCTAACCCTTAATGATACTCAAAAAACTACCCTACCTATTCGTTGCGGCGTTGCTTGTTTCATGTTCCTCAAAACAATATGAATTAATCGATGACGGAATTATTGTTAACATTAAACAAAATAGTAAAACCGACGTTCAAAAAGTGCGTATTCAGGTTTTACAAAATGAGTTGATTCACATTTCTGCAACGCCTGATAGTGAGTTCCCAAAAGATTCTACTTTGATCATTGTTCCGGGAATTAAAACAGTACCTTTTACAGTAGAAACAGATAATCCGGATTCTATCGCAGTGGTAACTTCGAAATTGAAAGTATTGGTTTCTAAAGCTAATGGAGGTGTTAACTTCAAAGACAAAAACGGAAAAACAATTTTAAAAGAAAAGTCAAGAGATTTTACGCCTATTGAAGTTGAAGGAACAAAAGGATATTCTATTCGCCAGATTTTTGATTCTCCTGCTGATGAAAGTTTTCACGGTTTAGGACAACATCAGGCAGATGAATTTAACTATAAAGGAAAAAACGAAGAATTGTTTCAATACAACACTAAAGTTTCAGTTCCGTTTATTGTTTCCAATAAAAACTACGGAATTTTATGGGACAGTTACTCTTTGAGTCGTTTTGGTGAAAGTCGTCCTTACGAGCAATTAAACAAAGTTTTCAAATTATATGATAAAAAAGGAAAACAAGGTTCTTTAACCGGAAACTATGTTTCGAATGAAAAAGATGTCGCTAATATTGAGCGCGCAGAAGAATCTATTTTCTTTGAAGACATCAAAAGCATTAAAAAATTACCTGAAAATTTTCCATTAAAAAAAGCTGACGTTACCTATGAAGGAGAAATCGAAGCACCGGAAAATGGTACTTATAAATTTACTTTGTATTATGCCGGTTATGTAAAAGTATATTTGAACAACGAACTAGTGGTTCCTGAAAGATGGAGAACAGCTTGGAATCCTAATAGTTACAAATTCTCTTTACCATTAGAAGCAGGAAAACGTGTTCCGTTACGTATTGAATGGAAACCTGATGGTGGAAAATCATATTGTGGTTTACGTGTATTGACTCCTCAACCAGCTGAAGAAAAAGACAATCAGGTTTGGTGGAGTGAAATGAATAAAAAATTAGATTATTATTTCGTTTACGGAACGACTACAGATCAAATAATTAAAGGATACAGAACCTTGACAGGAAAATCTCAAATTATGCCAAAATGGGCAATGGGATACTGGCAAAGTCGTGAGCGCTACAAAACGCAAGATGAAATTCTGGGAAGTTTAAAAGAATTTAGAAAACGTAAAATTCCAATTGACAACATTGTTTTAGACTGGAATTACTGGGAAGAAGATTCTTGGGGAAGTCATAAATTCGATAAAAATCGTTTTCCAAATCCGCAAGGAATGGTTGATTCTATTCATGCTATGAATGGAAAAATGATGATCTCGGTTTGGCCAAAATTCTACAGAACCACAGATAATTTCAAAGAATTTGATAAAAAAGGCTGGATGTACCAACAAGCGGTAAAAGACAGCGTTCGTGACTGGGTTGGACCTGGTTATGTAGGTTCATTTTATGATGCGTATTCTGGAGGTGCCCGTAAATTATTCTGGAAACAAATCTATGATAATTTATATCCGTTAAAAATCGATGCATGGTGGATGGATGCCAGCGAACCAAACGTGTTGGATTGTACAGATATGGAATATCGTAAAGCATTATGTGGCCCAACAGCTTTAGGTTCTTCAACAGAATTTTTTAATACGTATGCTTTAATGAACGCTGAAGCGATCTATGATGGTCAGCGTAGTGTAGAACCAAACAAAAGGGTGTTCTTATTAACACGCTCTGGTTTCGCAGGTTTACAGCGTTATTCTACAGCAACATGGAGTGGTGATATCGCAACACGTTGGGAAGATATGAAAGCACAAATTTCTGCAGGATTAAATTTTGCAGTAAGTGGTATTCCGTATTGGACAATGGATATTGGAGGATTCTGTGTAGAAGATCGTTATGTAGCAGGACAACAGCAATACGACAAAGGCGGCAAAGAAAATGCCGATTATAAAGAATGGAGAGAGTTAAATGCACGTTGGTTCCAGTTTGGTGCTTTTGCGCCATTGTACAGAGCACACGGACAATTTCCTTTCCGTGAACCGTGGAATATTGCACCAGAATCGCACCCGGCTTACAAATCGATTTTGTACTATACCAATTTGCGTTACCGCTTAATGCCGTACATCTACACGATGGCTGGAATGACGTATTTTGATGATTACACCATTATGAGACCTTTGTTTATGGATTTTCCAAAAGACAAAAAAGTACAAAACACAAGCGATCAGTTTATGTTTGGACCTGCATTTATGGTTTCACCGGTTTACAAATATGGAGCTCGTAACCGTAGCGTTTACTTCCCGGAAGGAACAAACTGGTTTGATTTCTACACTGGAAAATACATTAAAGGCGGACAACAAGTAACTGTTGATGCTCCTTACGAACGTATTCCGTTGCACATCCGTGAAGGTTCTATAATTCCTGTTGGCCCTGAAATGCAGTATACAACGGAGAAAAAAGCAGACAAAATTGTATTGTATGTTTATATGGGACAAGATGGAAAATTCTCTTTATACGAAGATGAAAACGAGAATTACAACTACGAAAAAGGACAATTCGGGAAAATTGATTTTACTTATAATGAAGCCTCTGGAAAATTAGCAATCGGTGCTCAAAAAGGTAAATTCAACGGAATGCTTAAAAATCGTAAATTCATTATCGTTGCAGTTAGCAAAGACAAACCTCAGGCATTTAATTATGATGCAAAAGGTAAAGAAATTAACTACGACGGAAAACAACAAATAATCTCATTAAAATAAATAGTTTAGAAGTTTACAGTTAGGTTAAGTTAGAAATAAAAAGGAGTTTATATAAACATTTGATGTTTTGTAAGCTCCTTTTTTAATTGTGAATTTTGAGTTTTGAATTATGAATTTCTAGCATATGGGTTACAAACTAAAAACTAACTAACTAACTAACTAAAAACAACAAACCAAAAACAACAAACAGCAAAGAATGAAAAAAATATTCCTTATACTAACCGTAGCGTTGCTTTATGCCGCTAATGGTTATGCTCAGACATTGCCTTATCTGAACGAAAAACTAACTCTGGATGAACGTGTTAAAGATGCGCTTTCGCGAATGACGTTAGAAGAAAAAGTAGCTCTTTGTCATGCACAGAGTAAATTTAGTATTCCGGGAGTACCGCGTTTGGGAATTCGTGAATTATGGATGAGCGACGGACCGCATGGTGTTCACGAAGAACAATTGTGGAATGCCTGGGATGGCGCAGGCTGGACAAACGATTCCTGTACTGCTTTCCCTGCCCTAACCTGTCTTGCTGCTTCGTGGAATAAAGAACTTTCTGCTTCTTACGGTCGTGCGATTGGCGAAGAAGCACGTTTTCGTAATAAAGATGTCCTATTAGCTCCAGGTGTAAATATTTATCGTACGCCTCTAAACGGACGTAATTTTGAATATCTCGGCGAAGATCCCTTTTTGGCTTCTCAAATGGTAGTGCCTTATATTATCGAGGTTCAAAAAAATGGTGTGGCTGCTTGTGTAAAACATTTTGCAGTCAACAATCAGGAAACAAATCGTTTGCAGGTAAATGTTACGCTGAGCGATCGTGCGTTACACGAAATTTATCTTCCCGCTTTTAAAGCTGCTGTACAGCAAGGCGGTTCCTGGAGTATTATGGGTGCCTACAATAAAGTTCGTGGCGAACATGCTTGCCACAGTGATTTACTATTGAATAAAATATTAAAAAAAGACTGGGCTTTTGATGGTGTTGTCGTTTCAGATTGGGGTGGCGTTCATAATACCAAAGAAGCTGCTTTAAACGGATTAGATATTGAAATGGGTTCTTATACCAATGGTTTAACAACGGAGTCAAAATTTACCTATAATGATTACTTTTTGGCAGATCCCTACTTAAAAATGCTGAAAGATGGTACCGTTCCCATGAGCACTGTTGATGATAAAGCAAGCCGAATTTTAAAACTAATTTTCCGCACATCAATGAATCGCAACCGACCTTGGGGAAGTTTTGCTAATGAAGAACACCACAACGTAGCCAGAACGATTGCTGAAGACGGAATCGTTTTATTGAAAAATGACGCAACTCCAAAAAAGAAAGCCTTATTACCATTAGACGCAGCACAATATAAAAAGATCTTGGTTGTAGGAGAAAATGCTACCAAAAACCTGATGGATGGCGGTGGTTCTTCTACCCTTAAAGTGAAACAAAACAGCACACCACTTGCAGGTTTACAACTTATGTATGGTGACAAAATTGTTTATACAAAAGGATATGAAAGCGGTCGCCCTTTTTACGACCGAATTGATGAAATTCCACAAACTAAGTTAGATTCTTTACGTAAAGAAGCAATACGTCAGGCAAAAACAGCCGATATCGTGATTTTTGTTGGAGGTTTAAACAAAAACTTTCAACAAGACAGCGAAGGCGGTGATCGTGCATCGTATGAACTTCCGTTTGGTCAAAATGAGTTAATTAACGAATTGGTTGCTGTAAATCCCAATTTAGTATTGGTGCTCGTGAGCGGAAACGCCGTAGCAATGCCGTGGGTCAAAAAAGTACCTACCATCGTTCAGGCTTGGTTTCTGGGATCAGAAGCTGGAAATGCATTGGCAAATGTGATGAGCGGAAAAGTAAATCCGAGTGGAAAATTGCCTTTCTCCTTCCCTATAAAATTAGAAGATTGTGGCGCTCATGCTTTTGATAAAACCGTTTTCCCTGGAGATGCTAATGTCGAATACAAAGAAGATATTTTAGTTGGATATCGTTGGTATGATACTAAAAATATTCCAGTACTTTTTCCTTTCGGACATGGTTTGAGCTATACCAATTTTAAATACGGAAAAGCTACTGTTTCTGCAAAAACAATTACAAATACTGAAACACTTCAAGTTAGTTTAAGCGTTAAGAATACAGGAAAAAATGCAGGAAAAGAAATTGTTCAGCTGTACATCAGAGACGAAAAATCTGCTTTGCCAAGACCAATAAAAGAATTGAAAGGCTTTGAGAAAATACATTTAAATGCAGGTGAAGAAAAAACAGTACATTTTACAATCGACAAAACTGCGCTTTCTTATTATGACGATGCAAAAAAAGAATGGATCGCTGAACCCGGAAAATTTGATGTTTTAATCGGTGCTTCTGCTACAGACATTCGTGCAACAGCTAGTTTTATTCTGAAATAACAACTAATATTGTATTCTTAAAGCCGTTTTTATCAGCAATGAAACCTTGTAACCGATTTCTTTTTGTGCTTTCCTTTTTTCTCATCGCTTCGTTTGAAGCTTTGGGACAATCGTATACATTTCATCATCTCAAAACCAACAACGGATTGTCTAACAGTACCGTAAAAAGTATTCTAAAAGACAGTTACGGTTTTTTATGGATTGGTACAGAATCAGGATTAAACCGATATGATGGTTACGGCTTTAAGGTCTACGCTACCAAATCAGATAAACCTTCATCGATTATAAACGATGACATTAGAGGATTACAAGAAGATGGTATGGGCAATTTATGGATTCAAACAGAATTCAGTTATATCGTCTATCAGCGCAAAAAAGACAGTTTCATTAGTAATATTTCAAATTTATTAAAAGAATTTGGTATTACAATCGTTGATCAGAATTATAAAGTTTACGTAGATAAAAACAAAGATTTGTGGGTTTTACAAAATGATAAAATCTTTGTTTATGATATTCAGAAAAAGGTTGTAAAATCATTTGTTACTAAAGAAAAAAGAAATTTATCGATCAACACCAATTTGAGTGATGATGGTATGCATTTGTATCGAATTTTAAATTCGGGCTTCATTTCAAAACGCAATAAGCGTGCAGGAAAAGAAGAATTACAAAAGCTTCCTGATTTTATTAATGACCGAGTGTACAATCTCGAAAATAAAATTTATGTCGACAATCAAAATGGATTATGGATTTATTCGACAACCTCAGGTGTTTACTATCAAAAGCATGCCCATACAGCATGGAAAAAAATTACGCTAAATTCCTCTATTGATACACAGGACGATCTTATTCTGGCGATTACAGATGATGGAAATGGTCACATTTGGTTAGGCACAGATCACAAAGGTGTTTTTGTGTATACTCTTGCTACTAAAGGCATGAATAATATTACCTACAATCAGAACAACAACACTGCTATCGCTTCTAACAATATTGGTGCCTTGTATCGCGATGATACCGGAACAATCTGGATGGGACATAATAAAAAAGGGGTTTCTTACTACAACGACAATTTTGGAAATCTTGTGAATATCGAATTGCAGGATTGCAAAGATGTAAGTGTTATTCTGGAAGACAAAAAAGGTAACATTTGGTTGGGAACCGATGGAAATGGATTGTACATCAAAGAAAAAACTTCGGGAAATAAAATTAAAAAAGTCCCACTTTCGAGCAATGTTATCGTTTCGTTAGTAGAAGATAAAAAAGGAAGAATCTGGATTGGTACTTATTTAAACGGATTGTTTTGTTACGAAAACGGAAGCTTTAAACATTATACCAAACAAAACAGTACGCTCAATTCTAATGATATCTGGAATTTAAAAGAAGATCGATACGGCAATTTATGGGTGGGTACACTCGGACGTGGTATTCAGTGCCTGCGTAACGGAAAAGATACTTTTGAGTCGATTACCAGTACCGTAAAAGGATTGGATTTTGCACTCGATATGTTATACGACAATGGCGATAAATTATACATCGCCACTGATAACGGACTTTGTACGCTCGATATTACAACCGGAAAACAAGTTAGTACGACAGGCAATGCCAACAAAACCCAAAAATTCAGACAGCATTTTACTTCTTGCGTTTATAAAGATTCACGCGATAATATTTGGCTCGGGCATGCAAAAGGATTGACGATCTGGGATACCAAAAAGGATACTATTTACTATTTCGATAAAACGAATGGTCTGTCTGATAACATTATAAAAGGAATTATAGAAGACGATCACAAACACATCTGGATTACTACCAGCAACGGACTTTCGGTACTTTCTGTAGAACCGAATTCAAAAGGTCTGATGAAAATCAGCAGCAGAAATTTTTCGACTAAAGACGGTCTTCACGATAATTATTTCAACACTCACGCCATTTATAAATTAAAAAATGGTGACATCGTTTTGGGTGGAACGGAAGGATACACACTTGTGAATCCCAATAAAATGGCAGAGAAAAGCAAACCTCTAGCCAAAGTCATTTTTACAGGATTAAGCCTCGGCAACACCACCGTACAGGTTGATTCACTATACAATGGACATCGTTTACTAAAACGATCGATGGAGCAAACCTCCGAAGTTACCTTTAGCCATGACGATAAACTTATTGGTATTCAGTTCACAACCGGAGACTTACTTAATGCGGACAAAGTACGTTATTTGTATAAACTGGAAGGTTTTAATAATCAATGGTTTCCAACAGAAAAAAACAAAATCGAATTTTCATCTCTCGCACCCGGCAATTATACGCTTTACATAAAAGCTTCCAATAGCGACGGAATCTGGAACGAACAGGCAACCGTTTTAGAGATTCGCGTTACACCACCTTTTTATTTATCGGTTTGGGCAATTTTATTTTATTGTATCGCTTTGACAGCACTTGGAATTTATCTTTACGATCGTACCAAAAAGAAGCACCAGCAGGAACTTGAACAACAGCGCATTCAATTAGAGCATTTACAGCAAATCAATCTTAACGAAATGAAACTTAGGTTTTTTACCAACATAAGTCATGATTTAAGAACACCGCTTACGCTAATTACCATTCCGTTGCAAACTATTTTAAGCAAAGATTTAGAAGAAGGATTACGCGGAAAACTCAACATTGTTTACAAAAATGTTGAACAATTAATGGCATTGATTAATTCATTACTGGACTTTCGTAAACTCGATGTTGGTACCGAGAATTTAAACCTGACGTTGGGCGATTTTGTTACTTTTATTGAAGAACGATGCACGCTTTTTCAAACTTACGCTACAGATCGCAATATGCAGTTTTCGCATACCAGCGATGTGGAAAGCCTAATGATGCCATTTGATACCGTAAAAGTTCAAAAAATACTTTTTAACCTGTTATCCAACGCTTTCAAATACACACCAGATGGCGGAAGCATTGCCTTGCATATTTCGCGTGAAGATGAAAATGTAGCCGTAAGCATTGCAGACAACGGTCAGGGCATTTCTAAAAAAGACAAGAAAAAGGTTTTTGAACGCTTTTATCAGGCGTCTCAAGACGAAGAAAAAACAGGAAGCGGAATTGGTCTTCATATTGTGAGCGAATACATTGCCATGCATGGAGGAAACATTACTATCAAAGATAATTTTCCAAAGGGAAGTATATTTACCTTTACACTTCCAATACTTGAAATCGAAGAAAATCAAAAAGAAATCGTACCGTTTGAATTTCCTGCTGAAGCAAAAACAAACGAAAAACCTTTAGTACTATTTGTAGACGATAATACTGATTTTTGCGAGTTTATGGCAGACAGCCTGTCTGAAGATTACACCGTTTTAATTGCCAACAATGGTGTTGAAGCTATCGAAAAACTACAACAAAATGACGTTGATATCGTCGTAAGCGATGTTATGATGCCCGTAATGAATGGTACCGAATTATGCCGACAAATTAAAACTTCGATTGAATGGTCGCACATTCCGGTTTTACTATTGACTGCAAGAACTGCTGAAGAATACAAAATTGAAGGTCTTACCATTGGTGCTGATGATTACCTCAATAAACCTTTCAATTTTAATGTTCTAAAACTTCGTATCGACAAATTTTTAGAATGGACAAAAAAATCGCATCAGGCATTTAGCCAAAAAATGGATATAGCTCCAAACGAAATAACCATCACGTCTCTCGACGAACAATTAATAGAAAAAGCCATCAAAGCTGTTGAAGACAATATTAGCAATCCTGATTTTACTGTTGAAGAACTAAGTGCTATTATTGGGCTAAGCAGAACACATTTGTACAAAAAGCTAATGCATATTACCGGAAAAGGTCCTGCTGAATTTATTCGTACCGTTCGTCTTAAAAGAGCCAGACAACTTTTAGAAAAAAGTCAGCTTCAAATTGCAGAAATCGCCTATGCTGTTGGTTTTAATTCTCCCAAAAGATTTAGCGTTAACTTTAAGACTGAATTTGGTATTTCCCCTTCTGACTATCTCAGAAGCCTAAAATAAAGCACCAAACCATCCTTTTGCAACGTCAGAGGCAGTAATGTAATTCATCATAACCCATTAAATTGATGTTATGCAAGTATCTTCGTAATCGCTAATCGCTTTACTAAATACAAACCAATTACAGAAAAAAATCATGAAAAAAGGAACACTTCTTTTACTATTTCTTTTTATTTCCTCTTTCACCATTTACGGTCAGGGATATACCAATCCTATTATTCCGGGATTTCATCCTGATCCAAGCGTTTGTCGTGTTGGTGACGATTATTATCTGGTAACCAGCAGTTTTGAATTTTCTCCAGGTGTACCTTTATTTCACAGCAAAGACCTTGTAAACTGGCAACAATTAGGACACGTTCTAACACGCCCCTCGCAATTGCCTTTAGACAAAAGTCGTGCATCTGGCGGTATTTATGCGCCAACGATTCGTTATCACGAAGGAACTTTTTATATGATTACAACCAATGTTACCGATAAAGGGAATTTCATTGTGCATACCAAAGATCCCAAAGGCGAATGGTCTGATCCTGTTTGGTTAGAACAAAAAGGAATCGATCCTTCACTCTATTTTGAAAGTGATAAATGCTTTTTAACGACCAATCCCGACAATACCATTTATTTAAGTGAAATCAATCCAATTACGGGAAAACAGCTTACGTCCAGCAAAGCAATCTGGACAGGAACCGGAGGACGATATCCCGAAGCTCCACACCTATACAAAAAAGACGGCTGGTATTATTTACTAATCTCTGAAGGCGGTACAGAATACGGACACAAAGTAACGATTGCCAGAAGTAGAAATATTGATGGTCCGTACGATTCTAATCCTGCGAATCCCATTTTAACGCACGCTAATGTAGGCACACAAATGAGTCCGATACAAGGAACGGGGCATGCTGATTTTGTAGAAGCGCATGACGGTTCCTGGTGGGCGGTTTGTCTTGCTTTTCGTCCGCAATCCGGATTACACCACATGTTGGGACGTGAAACTTTTCTGGCTCCCGTACGATGGGACAAAAATGCTTGGCCAGTTATTAATGGCAATGGAACAATCGATTTAAAAATGGACGTTCCTACCCTGCCATTACAGCCTTTCAAAAAAACAAATCCAACGTCTGATTTTAAAGCAACAACATTAGGCTTGGAATGGAATTACCTGCGTAATCCCGATCTAAAAAACTATTCACTTACAGATAAAAAAGGTGTACTGCGTTTAAAAGGTTCTACTATTCAATTAGACGATTTTCCAGGATCGCCTACCTTTGTGGGACGTCGTCAGGAACATATTAATTTTACTGCTACAACATCGCTAACTTTAAATGATGCGAAAGAAGGCGATCTTTCCGGTTTAACGGTTTACATGACCAACGAAGCACATTACGATCTTTTTCTAAAGCAAACAGCTGATAACAAACAAACATTGGTTTTACGATACAAAATGGGTTCCTTATCTCATATCGAAACTGAAATTGTAATACCTAAAGGCAAAGTGTATTTGCAGGTAACAGGTACGAACGATTTTTACTCTTTCGCCTATGCAACAGACGGAAAAAACTTTACTCCACTTGGCAAAATAGAAGTCCGCAATATCAGTTCTGAAACCATTGGCGGTTTCACCGGAATTTACCTCGGCCTTTTTTCCTCTTCAAAAAAAGCATCTAAAGCCTATGCCGATTTTGATACTTTCGAGTATAGTGGTAAATAAGGATTTATTGCACTCTTAACAAAATACCTCAGGATTAATTCTGAGGTATTTTTTGTTTTTTTTACTCCTAACCCTTCGCCGGCTGCAATTATTTGAAAAAAAATATCGAACAGATGAAAATTTAAACTTTTAAGGATTGTAAGAGCATCTTAAACAATAAATATTGCTTTTTAGATAATCTCGATGCAAAAAATTTTGAATAACTTTGGCGTCATTATGCAGGCAAACCTTAGAGAACACATAGAGAAAATAATACCAGTAACAGATGAAGAATTTGATTTTATCAGTTCTCATTTTACTTCCAGAAAATTTAAAAAACACCAGTTTATTATTCAGGAGGGTGATGCTGTTCAGTATTCTTATTTTGTAATTTCCGGACTTTTAAAACTGGTTTATACTGATGCTTCGGCTAAACAGCACATCGTTTCCTTTGCAATGGAAGATTGGTGGGAAAGTGATTTTTATGCTTTTTATACCAAAACCAAAGCGACTATGTCTTTAGAATGTCTTGAAGATACAGAAGTACTTTGCTGTTCTCTTGAAGATTATAAAAAACTCTGTGACGGTTTACAAAAAATGGAACGCTTTTTTCTCGAAAAAGCTACGTTTGGTTTTCTGGGATCGCAACGCCGTATTTTGTCATGGCTTACGTCTAATTCCAAAGAACGTTACGAGCAATTGCTAAAACAATATCCGATGCTGATGCAACGTGTTCCAAAAAGTTTAATTGCTTCTTATCTGGGTGTTTCCCGCGAGACCTTAAGCCGACTTTCTTCTTGATCTAACTCTTAGATGTGACATACATCACACGAAATTTGTGAAAAATGTCAAGACTCTTTTCCAGCTGTTATCGACAACTTTGCAATATTAAATTTTAATCTGTAAATGTGAAAAAAACAGCAAAACTTTTAGCATTACTAATAGTAACAACAATGCCAATAATGGCACAAAACAAAAAAGCTAAACAAATGGAAAAAAGAGTTATCAATCCTTGGCAATGGCAGGATCAGCGCAGTTATGTACAAGCGGTAGAAGTAAAAAATCCGGAAGGAACATTATACATTTCAGGACAAACAGCTATTAGCGCTGACGGAATCTCGAGTAATGAAGACATGAAATCTCAAATTATTCAGACATTACAAAATCTGGAACTGGTTATAAAAGAAGCCGGTTATGAAAACAAAGGAATCGTTCGATTGAATATTTATACTACTTCTACAGAAGAACTTTGGCCTCACTTTGGTATCATTCAGGATTGGGTAGCCAAAAACGGGGTTAAACAAGCTACAACTTTATTAGAAGTAAAAAGTCTTTTTGAAACATTAAAAGTTGAAATGGAAGCTACTGTAGTGAAGTAATCCTTTAAACTTAAAAACAAAAAAGCGGTGTTTTCTTTTATAAAGAAGACGCCGCTTTTTGATAGTTTATATTCTTTCATGAAAAATTTTCTTCTTCACGAATACGTTTTCGAATAAAAAAAAGTAGTATTTATTTCACATTAAAAAAAAACAACATAAAACCAACAATATCAAACACTTATACTTTTCAATAAAAGAATTACAAGTATTATTAGTACTTTTTTTTCCATTTTTAGCAAACCAAAAAATCTATTTTACCGTATCTGCCATTAGACGATACTTTTGGATGAGGTTGATTCACTAACTAATAAGTCTAATTCATTTATTGCGTTTTTTGGAGAAAACACTGAATTACATCTTATTCATGAGTATCGTTTATTTTAAATTTTAAAAAAGCAATACGTGGAGAAATTAAACATTCAAAGATTACAAATGACTTTGGTCTATCTTGAAAGCAAACAGCGCGAATTAAAAAGACAGAATGACAATGACACACGCAGTATTGAATCGATGATAAAATATCTTAAAAAAGATATGGTCGATCAATACAAATTAGTAGAATATCATACTTCTATTGAAGAAGATATCATAAATACCGACTCTTTTATTACTACTGTACAAAATATTATTACTTTAATGTTGAACCGGTAAACCGTTTAATTGTTAAATCGTTTAATTGTTAAATCGTTTATTTGTTTAACCGTTAAATCGCTTAACTGTTGAATCGTTGAGCCGTTTATTTGTTGAATCGTTTAACTGCGTAATCGTTTATTTGTTGAACCGTAGATTTGTTTAACTGTTTAAACGTGTACTTCTTTAATTGTACTTTATTTATAAAATTATCAAATAAAAGAAAACCAACAATTATTAAATTAACACATCCACGATTAAACGCATCTACGATTATAGTGATTTAACAGTAAATCAAATTAACAAATCCACGATTAAACAAATAAACAGTTTAGCGATTAAAACGATTAAACGATTTCAACAAATAAACGATTAAACGCAGATCTAGTTTTTCTTATCAATTTTATACAATCTTCCCTGGTCTGTTACAGCGTACAAAGCGCCATCTGATCCTTGAGTGATATCTCTAAATCTTTGGTTTTCTGAAGCAAGAAGTCTTTCTTCACCAATAACTTTATTGTTAGATATAGCAAGGCGAATAATATGCGAAGCGCTCAATGATCCTATGAAAAGGTTGTTTTCCCATTCCGGAACACGATTACCTGTGTAAAAAGTCATACCACTTGGTGATACAACAGGATCCCAGTAATACACCGGTTGCTCTAATCCTTCTTTTTGTTGAATAGCATCTCCAATCACTTCTCCACTATATTCGATTCCATAAGTAATTGTTGGCCATCCGTAATTTGAACCTGCTTTTAAATGATTGATTTCATCACCTCCACGTGGTCCGTGTTCGCTTAACCAAATATCACCTGTTCCCGGATGAAGTGCCAATCCTTGTGGATTTCTGTGTCCAACAGTAAACAATTCCGGTAAAGCTCCTGCTTGTGTAAATCTTGGGTTATCTCCTGCTGGTTGTCCTTCTTTGGTAATTCTAATCACTTTTCCAAGACTTGATGTATACGATTGTGCTAAAGGTCTTGTTTCTAAAACAGAACGTTCTCCTGTACTTACAACAAGATTTCCGCTTCTGTCAAACAAAATTCTTCCTCCATAATGAAGCGCACTGGCATTAGCCGGAGTAGTACGGTAAATAACGGTTGCTCCTTCAATTGTTTTTTCATCTGCAGCTAATTTCCCTTTGGCTACCGAAGAAATATTTCCTCCCGCTACTGCTTCAGAAAATACCCAGTAAATCATTTTGTTAGTAGCGAAATCAGGATCAAGCGTTAATCCTAACAATCCGCCCTGATTTGCAGAATTTACAGCTGGAGCTCCAGTAATTGGAGCACTAACTTCACCTGTTACTTTTACAATTCTAAATGTTCCCCCTTTTTCAGTTACCAGCAATCTTCCGTCCGGTAAAGTTTTAACTCCCCAAGGGCTTACTAAAGCTGATGTAATAACAGTCGACTGAAATTCTGTATTGGTCGTAACACCATTGATTCGGGTTTGCCCCGAAAAGGCTGGTGTATATTTCGTATTAGGTGTACCAGACTCTACAGGATCTGTAACAGTTCCAGGATCAGTTGGTGTGTCTTTGTCATTCGAACAGCTGAAAAGTGTAAATATAGCCGTTGAGAAAAGTGTAATGTAGGTTGTTTTTTTCATAATTATTGGGTCTTTAAAGATTAAAAACGTTTAAAAATCTTACTTATTATACTTGTTCAATACATTTTTAGCATTCAACATATAAGTAAGCCGAACAAATTTCTACATTAAAAATTATTTCGGTTTACATAATTTATCCGAAATTTTATACAATTACCTTTTCTTTAATTGTGAATTGTGAATTGTAAATTATGAATTGTGAATTATGAGTTTTTAATTTTGATTCTATTTTATTCATCTAAAATTAATCATCCATCATCTGTTCAATCTATTATCTAAAGATCTAACAATCTAAAAGTCTAACAATCTATAAAGTCTAACAATCTAAAAGTCTAACAATCTAAAAATCTAAAGATCCAATAATCTAAAAAGAAAAAAATTACCGCCACACTGTTGCATTTGAAAATAAGATTTCTATATTTGCAACAACATTGCGTTAGTATCCCTTGTTTTTTAAGACGAATCATTACTAACCGGATTCAATCGAATGAAAAAAGAATTTAAATTTATTAATCTTCTTATGCCGTTAATAGTAGCGTTTGCTATACTATTTCCGGTGATACATTCGTACGAACACCTTCATAACCCTGTTTCGGTAACTAAAAACGTTCATCACGAAAATGGTGAAAGTAAGTTTACAGCAGAACATGACTCGCACAAAGAGTGTGCTATCTGCCATTTTAAATTTACGCCATTTAGTACTTTTTCATTTCCGCAATTCGAGTTTAAAACACCTTACAGCAGTATAACTGTTCCTGTAATTTTTTATGTAAAGACATATTCCTATTTCTTTAAAGGGTCTCTTTTCTCACTGAGAGCACCACCTCAATTTAACTAAGTAGAGCGTTATACATTTCAGTTATCACTGTTATTACGTTTTGTTACCTCAATTTCACTACATCATAAAACCTGTCTACAGCAAATATTTGTTGAAAAGACTTCCGTCGTTTTGTTTAAAACTACATTCAATCTTATTTCGGTTGCATACGTAGTCGTGT
Organism: Flavobacterium hercynium; assembly: GCF_002217285.1. Classification (GTDB taxonomy): domain Bacteria; phylum Bacteroidota; class Bacteroidia; order Flavobacteriales; family Flavobacteriaceae; genus Flavobacterium; species Flavobacterium hercynium. Next base: position 28,211 of record NZ_MUGW01000025.1, read on the forward strand.
AGTTTTTTTTGATCTATCGTAATTTCTGTTTACAAGAAACTGAAAATGTATTAAAACCAAAGAGTCAATTTACTTTATTGCTTTAAGCAAAATTAAGTTTGCCTGTTTCTTTAGCGCTCTTCCTTCTGATAACGTGTCACGTTTATCAATCTCCTAAGTTTTTAGATTATTCCATTTATCTGATGGAATTGTTATGCCGTTTAATCCCTTTTTTGATTGTAACTGCCCTTCTCTTGTAACCTAAATTTAATATATATGAATAAAGTTAAAACCAAATCGAAAGCAATCAAACCAGCAAAAATCATTGTCGCTTTTCTTCTGAGCACATTCGTTTTTACGAGCTGCAGCAGCGATTCTGATACTCCAACTGAGCCGGAACAAAAGCAGCCTACCATTGATAAAATAGAATTGGGACTGGGTAATAATGAAATTGGAGTTATTGGAGAAGATTTTCATTTTAATGCAGAAGTTGTTGCCGCTGACAAAATCGAAAATGTAAACATAAAAATTGTACAAAAAAGCACCGAAACGTACTCTAAAGTATGGTCACATGAAATCAACTGGACACAATATGCCGGTGCAAAAAATGCAACAATTCATAAACATTTTGATGTTCCCGCTGATGCTGTTGAAGGAAAATACGATTTCATCATTACGATTAAAGATCAAAACGGAACTTCACTTGAAGTGAAAAAGAATCTGAATATTTATGCTTCTGGAAATCTTCCTGTAAATCCTGTAACAACTATTTTGACTGTTTTTAAAAATGATGATTTCTTCTATAGAAAAGGTAAATATTATACTGAAGGAGATCATTTTAAAACTACAGACAACTTCATGTCGCAGGTAACACTTTCGGGAGTTAAAGGAAACGGAATTATGTATTTGCTGCTCATTAATAAAAATGCAAAACATACTCCGGAAAGCGTAGATCAGATCGATTTTAGTAAAGTAATTGTTTATGATGTATTTGAACATAAAGACATGGCAGAAGTAGGTACTTTTTCTAATGTTCTTTTTGACGAAAATAATATGGTAACCAGAGAAACACCAAAATTGCCAATTGGTGCTGCAAAGGACTTTAACGTTCCTACACCTCAGGATATTACAGGAACACGCGCATGGGCAACCGGAGATTATACTTATTTGGTCGTGTACAAAAACACTACTTACAATATCAACTTTACCCAAGCTATAAATATTCCGATTGTCTTATAAGGTCTCAAATATCTTGTCTAAAATATATCATATCAAATGTCTTTACATCATAAAAACAGAAACATGAAAACAATAAAACATATATTCATTTTTGCATTATTTGCTTTTGCAATAACGGCTTGTGAAAGCGATAAAACCGAGATTGATACGGAATATCCGGTAATCGATATTACGGACGCCAATTCATTCCCGATACAATGCAGTGAAATTACCCGCGGTCAAAAAATAACATTCAAAGCTAAATTTACAGACAACGTTTCTCTAGGTTCGTATAGTCTTGACATTCATCACAATTTTGATCAGCATACACATAGTACTGAGGTAAATAACTGTATCGCCGATCCTATCAAAAAACCGGTAAAACCCTTCTTATTTATCAATTCTGTTGACATTCCGAGTGGCGAAAAAACCTATGAAGCGATTCAGGAAATTGCCATTCCTTCAGACATCGATCCTGGAGATTATCATTTCATGATTCGCCTTACGGACAAAGAAGGCTGGCAAACGATAAAAGGCTTAAGCATTAAAATTTTATAACTGTTTGATGAAACAAAACAAATCGAATCGATTACTCCTTTTTTACCTGCTCTTTTTTTGTGTTGCTTTTTTTTCAAAAATAACAGCGCAGCAAGTGAGTTTATCGGGCAACGTTTTTTCTAATGATAAAAAACCATTAGAAGGCGCTGTTATTACGCTTTATCCTTCACATACTACCGCGATTACAAATAAGGAAGGTCACTTTTATTTTAACAAATTAGCTTTAGATTCAAAGAGAATGACTATAAAACATCCGGATTACGTCCATTATGAAGTGAAAATTTCATTGGATAAAAACATGACCCAGCTTCCGGATGTCTTTTTAACTCCTGAAATTAAGCAATTACAGGAAGTTGTCATTAAAGACAGTTATGAAGCACGCCGAAAAAAAGAAGAATCCCTGAATATTGAAGTGGTTAACAGCAGTTTCATACAACGAAATCTCGGTGGAAGTTTAATGCAGTCTTTACAGCGCATTCCGGGCGTGAAAACAATTTCTATTGGTTCCGGAGGTTCTAAGCCGCTTATTCGCGGTTTGGGCTTTAATCAGGTAGTTGTAGTAGAAAACGGTATCAGACATGAAGGTCAGCAATGGGGTGCAGATCATGGTTTAGAGATCGATCAATACTCCGTAAATCGAGTGGAAATAATTAAAGGTCCATCGTCCTTTATATATGGTTCAGATGCTATTGGAGGTGCCATTAACATAAAACCCGTTCCAGTTCCGGCAAAACATACTTTTGGAGGAAGTGCAGACTTTACAGCCAAAAGCAACAACGAGCAATTTGGTGGTTCTCTGAATTTATTCGGGAGAAATGAAAACTGGTTTTTCGATACCCGAATTACATCAATGGAATATGGCGATTACCGTGTTCCAACTGATACTGTTCATGTGTATAATTATGCGGTGCCGTTGTACAAAAATCATTTGCGCAATACAGCAGGGCGTGAATTAGACTTGCACGCCAGTTTTGGTTACGCTACCGAAAAATTCAAATCGGTTGTGTACATGAGTAACGTATATACCAAAAGTGGATTCTTTGCTAATGCACACGGACTTGAACCCCGAAAAGTAGATGCTGCAATTCACGATAAATCAAGTCGGGATGTATTATTACCTTCTCAGGAAGTTACACATACAAAAATCAGCAATACAACCAATTTTCAGGCAGGAAATCATAGAATGGAAACACAGATCGGTTTTCAGAAGAACTTCCGTCGTGAGTGGAGTCATTATGTCAATCATGGTTACATGCCGCCTGTTTATCCTGAAGATATGTATGCGCCTCAGGATTTGGAAAGACAATACGATAAAGAAGTTTTTTCGGCAGCTTTTAAAGATGAATTTTCAATAGCGAATCATCAACTAACTTTTGGGGTAAATGCAGAACAGCAACAAAATACAATCGACGGATGGAGTTTTCTTATTCCGGCTTTTAAACAATTTAACGCAGGATTATTTCTTTACGACAAAATTCAGCTCAACGATTTGTGGCTGCTTCATGGAGCGGTACGATTCGACTATGGTTCGATCAAAATAAAACAATATACTGATTGGTTCGAAAGTCAGATTACAACAAACAACGAGACTAATTCAGCCTACTTGAATCGCTCCGAAAATCTGGATCGAAAATTTGACAATTTTAGCTGGTCAGCGGGCGTAAATTATACACCCGGGAAACTGTCTTTAAAAGCCAATGCCGGAACTAGTTTTAGAATGCCAATTGCCAAAGAGCTCGCATCAAATGGGGTAAATTATCATTATTTCAGATTTGAAAAAGGAAATCCTGATTTATCTCCAGAACGATCGTATCAGTTAGATCTGGGTTTAGAATGGCAGGAATCTAAATGGTCGATACAGTTAAGTCCGTTTTTTAATTATTTCCCTAATTACATTTATCTGAATCCAACTTCAAAACTGGATGTCTATTACGGTGCTGGCAATCAGGTTTTTGAATATGAACAAAGTAGAGTCATGCGCTATGGTGGTGAATTGCAAACGAAGTTTCAGTTTCATAAAAATATAAGTGCTGAGATTTTAGCAGAATATCTGTATGCAGAACAGGTTTCAGGAAACAAAAAAGGTTATACACTTCCGTTCTCACCTCCTGCTTCTGTTTTATTTGGACTTACTTACAATCCGGAAATAAAGAACGTAACGGATACCTATTTCACGATCGATTATCGCGTTACTGCAGCTCAAAATCAAATTGTTCCGCCAGAGAAAAAAACAGCCGCCAGTCAGGTCTTTAATCTCGCGATGGGAACTAAAGTCAAAACAGGAAAACAGGAATTGGCGATTTCGCTTCAGGTTCAGAATTTGTTTAATACGCGATACCTCAATCACACGAGTTTTTACAGGTTGATAGAATTACCTGAAGCCGGCAGAAATATCATTTTATCATTAAAAATTCCTTTTATAATACATCAGTAAGGCTTTCTATTTGATTGCTTTTAACTGAAAAACAACTAAACCCAATTATTAATTAAATAAACATTTACAATGAAAAACAAGTATTTCAAACTAATCTTCTTATTCGCTTTGTCGACCTTCGTGCTTTCTTGCAGCAACGATGATAATAACGATCCCGAAACTCCGGAAGAAGAATTAACGGAATTCAAATATTTAAGAATTTTACTTTCTGATGAAAAAACAACGGACATAACACTTGTAAATCCTGTAGATGCAACTACTTCTTCATTTAAGGCGAAATTTGCAAAATCGGCACTTTACACTACGGAATCAGGTCGTTATGCGGGAATTATTCACCGATTGGATAATACTGTTGAAACTTTTGACAGCGGATTCGAAAGTCATGGTGATCACGTTGATGTAGACGGGATTCCACAATTTGGTGCTTTAATTGGTCAGTCGCTTATGCCAACACACTTTAAAAGCAAATTTGGAGAAATTCTAACTTTTAATGATGGAGACGGAACACTATCTGTTGCAAAAGAATCTGAGGTTAATACACCGGGAGCACAATTCAAAGTGGTAAACGCTGGTCTTGCGCCACATCACGGTGCAATGGCTTCTTTCTCTAACGGAACGTATGCTATTACCGAAAAAGATAATTCTATCACAGGAACATTGCCTGAAAAAGTTAAGATCATTGACAATTCAGGGAAAACACTTTTTGACGCAACACTTTCAACAAAAGGAATTCACGGAAATGCATCAGACGGAACATACGCTGTTTTTGGTTCAGCAAGTGGTGTTTTGGTTGTAGAAAGTTCAGGGAAACAAAAACTTATTGCATTGCCTGAAGATTTTGGAGCAGCGTGGTTTGGAAGTATTTTAGAAACTAAAACAAAAGGAAAATTTGTTGGTTTTACAGCTGCCAAAGGTGCTTATTTAATTGATGTTGTAAATGATACCATTAAACCAATTCTGGCGAATACTACAATCATGCAATGTAAAGTTAGTTACAATCAAACTAAACTAGGTGTTTTATTGCATTCAGGTGAATTTAAACTTTATAACTTAACCAGTTTACAATTAGAAAAAGAAGGAAAACTAATTGCAGAAACGGCTACCGATGCAACTATAAAACCTCAAATTCAATTGACAGAGAAGTATGCTTATGTTACTTCGCCTACAACAGGAGAATTATTGCAGGTAACGCTTTCTACATTGGCAATTAGAAAAATTAAAGTTTCGACAACACCTTATATGATTACGATATTAGGTTTTGAAAATAGCGAAAGCCACTAAATTAGTTTATAGATTTTGAATTACTATTTAGTAAACGGAATCGGGAAACCTCCAAAATCATAGTGTTTTGGAGGTTTCATTTTTTACATTCAAATGCAAACTCTCAGAGATGAGTTCCTATTTCTTCTTATGTTTCTTTATATTTGAGTATTAATTTCATAAAATGTTTACCGCTCATGGCCAAGACGGATAAAATAGAAACGTACTCACTTGAGCATCATAAAAGCTTATTTACAGCTGAAAATGATAAAAACGATTACTTCTACACTCAAATTAAAGATCATCCTTATATTGATATTCCGTATCGGGCAGAAAGTTATGCAGTAGAATTTCTGAAAAAAGGAAGTATCATCATGCAGACCCAACTTTCCAAAATAGTTGTTCAGGCTCCTGCCATTATTGCATTGGCGCCTACTGTGATAAGAAGTTTTACGAAAAACAGCGATGAAATCTTAATGGATATTATTTTCTTTAAACCTGAATTTTTCCTTCAGAACCAAGCGAATATTTTCTTTCTTTCTCAATATTCTTTTTTTGAAAACAGTGAAATGCATGTCTTTAATCTTGAAAAAAGCACAAAACCAAAATTCAAACAAATATTCGATTTAATCCGAGAAACAGTTACTCACAATTCTCAGCATCAAGCTTCTATTCTAAGAAGTTATCTGTACATCTTACTATTTGAACTCGATACTATCCATCAAGGTGATGCTGTTGAAACAAAGCAAAATACCTTATTTGAAAAATTTAAAGAAATACTTTCCAGGGATTTTATAAAAAACAGATCTGTAGGCTATTATGCTAATGCGTTAAATGTTACGCCGAAGTATTTATCCGAAGTTGTAAAAAAGAATAGTGGAAAAACGGCAAGCAACTGGATTGATGATCTGGTAGTATTGGAAGCAAAAGTATTACTTCAAAATAAATCCTTAACTATTAATCAAATAAGCGATTCACTTAATTTTTCAGATCAGTCTGTTTTTGGTAAATTTTTTAAAAATGCAATGGGAATTTCTCCTTTGCAATATCGTAGAATGTTATCATAAAAGTTTTCTTCTAACTTTAAAAATCAAAAACGAAACCGACTTTTCGACCAACTTCTAAGACATTTATCCCTTTATTGCTAAAGCGGAGACAAGCATCTTTGTTCTATTACTAATTTAATAGCATAGAAAATCATGTCTAAAACTGCCAAATTTGTCCTTATATTATTAGAAAACGCCAATTGGATTGAAAATCAAGCGCTTCAATTTTATACTCAATTATTTAAGGATGCTGAATCTTCTGCAAAAAAATATACCGAAGAAAACTTCTCGATTCAAAAACTAATGAAAATACAAAATGATTTTTCAGTAGAAATAGTTATGGTCTATGAAGATGAGACACCAAAGTCATTTATGAAGCTAAATTCTTCGCGACTTTACAATCAAAATCTTAATGCAAACAAACCTATTTGTATTACTGACATTGTTTACTCCAGTCCGGACGAAATTAAATTACTTATTAATCGGGCAGAAGAAATTGGGATACAGAGAAAACATGATTTAATTTGGGTGAAGGCATTAAAAGAAGATCTGATTTTAATAGAAATTTTAGAAGCTTTTGATTTTAAAAAATTTACTTTTCAAAAAGAAGAGACTGATGCAATGTCAGAAAATCATCATTATTTTAAAAAGAAACTTCTGTAGAACTTTTGAACAATAAAAATAAATTTAGCATAAATTTATTTTTAACACTTTGATAATAAAACTTTTACTACATTTAACCTAACCAAACAAATAACATTGTTTTAACACTTTATAGAAAGAAATCTATTTTTCTCATAATTGAATCTCATTTGTTGTTAAAAAACATTTTTTTTATGCTTAAAACAAAGTAAATCCTAAAAACAGGTATAAACCCCTGCTCCTACAATATCCATATCCATTACTTTAGCATCGTAATTACAGCGTTATCAATGAATTGGCGGAATAAACCAAAAAAAGATAACCTTACAATTACGCTAACCAAAATCAAATTTATAAACTTTAATTTTTTATTACTATGGATGAGTACATTGGAATTGTTAAGCTTTTTGCAGGGAATTTTGCGCCACGTGGATGGCTAGTGTGTAATGGTCAGCTTTTACAGATACAACAGTATTCTGCTGTGTATGCTATCTTAGGCACACAATTTGGTGGCGATGGTATTACAACTTTTGGCTTGCCGAATCTTCAGGGAGCTGTTCCTGTTGGTGTAGGAACACTTAATGGTACAACTTATGTAGCAGGAGATAAAGGTGGTAACACAAGTGTAACACTTTTAGGTACAAATATACCAGCGCACACTCATACAGGAACTGGTACAATATCAGTAAGTTCTTCCAATTCTACACTATCAACTCCAGCAAATGGAAATGCTATTGGAGTACCTGGTTCTAATATTTCCAGAGTTTTTACACCAACATTAGGCTTTGTGGCAGCAACTCCATCGGTAAATTTAGCCAGTAATATTACTACAGGCGCAACTGTTAATGCTGGTGCTACGGTACCTGTATCTGTAGTGCAACCTTACACCGCAATGCTTTATATAATTTGCATAGAAGGAATTTTTCCTCCTCGCCCATAAAGACAGTTATTCGTTTTTCAAATTATAAGACCATTTTGGTATTGCACTAAAATCATATACTAACTGAAGAGCTGAATTATTAATAAGACTATACAATGATACTACACAATACGGATTTGTTATATAAGATTCTGCCGTTTTGAGTTCAACATCATCAAAAATCTTAATTTCTGTAAAAACGCATACATCCGGATGATTGCTAAAATTGTCTGGAAGTTTATAAAAATCGCTTTCTAATTTATACACGGGAGTGGTTTTACTAAAAAGTTCTTTGTTTATTGTAAATAATCTATTAACAAATACACTATGAGGATAGGGCTGCAAAGTTTTGTAGCCCTCTACTTCAGTTACTGCATTCTTTAGATACGGTTCTTGGTCAAAAAAAGTGTACATCAAATCGACTCTGATCTCCTTTGGAATTAAGATTCCATGAGCAGGTAATTGAGCCGCAATATTTTGTACGATAGCCACCTGAGGTTCTTTCGTTAGTGCATAATCCATAGTCTCAGATACTGCCAGATCTATACTAAAATTTTCCGGACTGGTATACGTTATGGCATCTGCTTCGAGTAATTGTATTTGATATTCGTCAAGGCCAATTAGGGTTACAAGTTGTTGAACGGATGCAATTGAAATTGCATTTATGTCTATCAAAACAGCATTAATCCTCTCTTTATTAAACAATGGAAGTAAAGGCAGCATTAATGTTGCATAAGGACCACAACCTGCATAAAGCACATTAATACTACGATCAGGAAAATCATGGCACAATTGGGTTAAAGCTTTATAAATTCCTTTTATAAAAAAGACAGTACGCAGATAATCATCTACACAATCTGCGGCACCCAAACTGGATAATGCTACTCCGCCTTTGACCGCCTTTTCGTTGTCCTGAGAAAAAGTAATGGAGTTGATTTTTTTATAAAAATCAGAAAGTGTTTTAGCAGCTGCTGCATATTGATCTGCAGTATTAGATGCGATAATAGATTGAACAATAATCGTAAGTTCTTGTTTGTACATGTTTTTTTGACTTTTAGCGTCGCTTGAAGTTAGAAATAGAATTCAAAAGTATAAAAATAGGATTACAAAATGACAAATTTAATTACAACAAATTATGAAAAAAAACTACTTACTCTTACTTCTGCTGGTTTTTTCGATGCAGTACCTTACTGCTCAAATTACCACCGAAACATTTGAAGCTGGCACTGCAGGTACTCCCAATTTTACATCTGGCACAGCCACTTTCAATTTAACCAACACTTACTCTGGTGGTTTTACACTTGTAAACATACCAAATACTGGTTATGCTTCATCCAACAAATATATACAGGTTGCTGATGATGCCAATCAGGAAAGCATGGGACAATCTGGTTTCATTACTATAACAAGTGGCACCTTTAGGGTTAGCAGCTTATGGATTTATTTATCCGGTAACTCTGGTCAAGATGCAGGTGTAACCTTTCTTGGTCAACCAGGTTCCGTTACCTTCATAGGGAGACTCGGTGGTGTTGAACAATTTTCAGTGATTAAAAATACCACTGGTGCTGATAACGGTTATGCAGCACCTGGCAATGGTTTTACACAAGCAAATTTTGCTACATTGGAAGGTGTTGACAATACTAACGTAATGATCGATCAACTAGAAATCAAACTAAGTGCTAACTACGATTATTTTGCTATTGATAATTTTGCTTTTGAGGCACAGGCATCAGCACCAACTGTTACAACGACAACAGCTACTGCAGCTAATATTGGCGCTGTAAGAGCTAGCTTAGGAGGTAATGTTACTGCAGGTGGTCCTTTAACAGCTAAAGGAATTGTGTGGTCAACAACTGCCACTACTCCTACATTGGCTAATAATGTAGTTACTAACGTCAGTACAGCTACCGGGACTTATTCAGATTTTGCAACGGGTCTTACACCATCAACACTTATTTATTACAGAGCGTATGCTACTAATAATGTCGGAACCAGTTATGGAGCCGTTTTGTCGTTTACAACAAACGCAGCACTTGCAGCTACACAGTCTCAAACAGATGTAACGTGTAATATGGGATCGAACGGTACTGGAACAGTAGTGCCTTCAGGAGGTAAAACGCCTTATACATATTCATGGTCTCCAGCAGGAGGTACAGCGGCTACTGCAAGTGGTCTAGGTGCCGGACAGTACAATGTTACGATTACAGATGGTGATCTAACAACACTGGTAAAAACATTCGATATTACGCAGCCACCTGCGGCTACAATAAGTTTTACAACCAATCCACCAAGCAGAACTATTTGTCTGGGAAGCAATACTACATTTCCTGCTACTGCTGTAAATGCAACAGCATACCAATGGGAGGTAAATACCGGATCTGGATTTTCTACTATAACAAACGGAGGTGTGTATTCTAATGCTACTACTTCCTCTTTAACTATTACAGGAGCTACTGCTGGTATGAATGGATATACCTACCGACTTAGAGCATCTTCAGTATGTACACCGGGTGGTGTTACATCAAATGCGTCAACCTTATCGGTTTCAAATATGACCGTTACTACACTTACAAAAGCTAATGTACAATGTTTTGGTGATAATAATGGTTCGGCTAGTCTTACCACTTCTGGAGGAATAGCTCCTTATACTTATTCATGGTCACCTTCTGGTGGTACCGCTTCTAGTGCATCAGGACTTGCTCCGGGTACTTATACTATTACAGTTACCGATAATATAGGTTGCACTAAAACACATCAGGTTGTTATTAACGGACCTACTGTAGCTTTTACTGCAACATCTTCTACCACTGCAGTTTCTTGTTTTGGAGGGAATAACGGTACAGCAACTATTACAGCTGCTGGCGGTACAGCACCTTATACTTACACCTGGTCTACAGGAGCAGTAACTCAAACAATAACAGGTCGTCAGGGAGGAACATATAGTGTAACTGTTACGGATGATAATGGATGTGACCTTTTAGTAGAAAATATTGTTATAGGACAACCGGCTGCAATGCTTGGTGGAACTCCTTCAAGTACTTCAGTTTCCTGTTTTGGCGGGAACAACGGAACTGCAACTATTGCACCAACGGGTGGAACTCCAGGTTATACGTATGCTTGGTCTAACGGAGCGACAACTGCAACCGCATCAAATCTTCAGGCAGGAACATACAGTGTTACTATTACGGATGCCAATTCATGTGATAGAACTATCTCTGGTATTGTTGTTGGAGGACCAGCAGCTGCCTTAGGCGGTACACCTTCAATTACTACTGTATCTTGTTACGGAGGATCTAATGGTACAGCTACTATTACTCCAACGGGCGGTACTTCGGGTTATACCTACGAATGGTCAAACGGAGCAACATCACAAACTATTACAGGTCTTCAGGCTGGTGTCTATAGTGTAACTATTACAGATGCCAATTCATGTACAAGAACTATTAATAACATTCTGGTATCACAGCCTTCAGAAATTAATTCTAATGCAACACAGACTAATGTAAGCTGCTTTAATGGTTCTAACGGAACTGCAACTGTTGCTCCAACAGGAGGTGCAGGAAGTTATACTTATTTATGGGCACCTTCAGGCAGTACTAATGCCAGCGTAAGCGGTCTTACAGCCGGTACTTACAGTGTTAAAATAACAGATAATAACGGATGTGAGAAAGATCAAAGCTTTACAATCTCTCAGCCAGCTGCAATAGTATTAACTCAGGGAACAATAAATAATGTTAGCTGTTTCAACGGATCTAACGGAAGTGCTACTGTTTCTGCAACAGGTGGAGCGGGATCATTTACGTATTCTTGGTCACCAACAGGAGGAACTGCTGCTACAGCATCTGGTCTTACTGCAGGAACTTATACTGTTACCGTTACGGATGCTAACGCATGTCAGGCAACTGAAAATTTTACTATTAGCCAGCCGGCAGCAGCATTAACTGTTTTAAGCAGTACACAAGATAATATAACGTGCGGAGGCACTCCTACAGGTTCTGCAAGCGTTGTTGTAACTGGTGGAACAGGTAGTTATACGTATTCTTGGTCTCCATCGGGAGGAACTGCTGCTTCAGCAACAGGACTTTATTCAGGAACTTACACGGTAACTATTACTGATGTTAACGGCTGTCAAACATCAGAAAATTTTACTATTACCGAACCGGCAAACCCATTAACAGCTTCACAGGGAGCAATTGTAAATATTGCTTGTTATGGAGACACAACGGGTTCTGCTACTGTAAGCGTAGTTGGGGGCGATGGTAATTACACCTACTCATGGGCTCCATCAGGAGGAACTGCTGCTACAGCAACAGGTCTTGCTGCAGGAACTTACACGGTTACGGTTACAGATGGCGCTTCATGTCAAGCCACACAAACGTTCACTATTAATCAGCCACTCGCTGCCCTTTCTGCTACTACAGCTTCAACAGGTGTTAGCTGTTTTGGAGGAAGCAATGGTTCTGCAAGCGTAACAGTATCAAACGGAACTTCCCCTTATACGTATGCATGGTCTCCACTAGGCGGTAACGTATCTTCTATTTCAGGAAGACCAGCTGGAGATTATACTTGTACGATTACAGATGCTAACGGATGTACTTTAGTAAAAACAATAACAATCAGTTCACCTGTTCAATTCTCAGCAACTGTTTCAAAAACAGACGTTTCTTGTAATGGAGGATCAAACGGTACTGCAACGATAACTCCATCTGGAGCAACAGCACCATTTACCTATACATGGAATCCTACAGGAGGTTCTAATGCAACTGCTTCAGGATTAAGTGCAGGAACTTACGTTGTTGTTGTTCAGGATGCTAACACTTGTCAGTATTCTGTTAGTGTTACTATAGATCAGCCAGATGCTTTAACAGCAACTGCATCACAAATCAATGTTTCTTGTCCAGGTGGTAATAATGGTGAAGCTTCTGTAATCGCTACTGGTGGTACAGCTCCATACAATTATATCTGGTCACCAGCAGGTGGAACAGCAGCTACTGCTACAGGCTTAACAGCTGGAAATTATTCTGTAATGATTACAGACTCAAACGGTTGTTTTACAACAAGATCGTTTACTTTAATCAATACTCCTGATAACTCAGCACCTGTTCCTGACCTATTGAATCTTCCGGATATCACAGGTTACTGTTCTATATTTTCATCAGAAATTACAGTTCCAACTGCTACAGACAATTGTGCAGGTACTATAAATGCTACTACAACCGATCCTTTAAATTATACAGCTACAGGTAACTATTCTATTACCTGGACTTATGACGATGGAAATGGTAACATTACTACACAAACACAAAATGTAATAGTTCTTGATTCTCCTTTAGATGCGTTAACTTTTACAGACAAAACTGTAACGTATAATGGAAACGTTCAAACTATTGAACTTGGAAATCTACCTTCAGATGCAATCGTTACGTATTCAATTACACCGGCAACAACTACTCCAAATGGTGCTTTAGATGCTGGAAATTATACGGTAACAGCTCTTGTATTCCCTGGTGTAAGCGCTCCAAATTGTGTACCTGTGATACTTAGTGCACAACTTACAATTGAAAAAGCGGCACAACAAATTACATTTGCTCCTCTTGAAGACAGAATTTTGGGAGTAAACAATACATTTACTTTAAATGCAACTTCAAATTCAGGTTTACCTGTAACGTACTCATACATCTATACAACTGCATTACCATCGGCTACAGTATCTTCAAATGGTGATGTTGAATTGTTAAGAACAGGAGAAGTTACCATAACAGCTTCTCAGCTTGGAGATGATAATTATCTTCCTGCGGTTTCTGTTTCTCAAGTTCTTGTGATCAAAAACAATGATATTATGGTGAGTTCTATCACGATTGGAAGTACCGTTTATGCGAATCCTCCAAAAGAGATTAGATATGTAATGGAATGTGATGAGAATACCGTTAATGTTGCCATTTTAAATCAAACGAATGCGACTATTACTCCTGCTCCAACTTATACGGTTACACCTCCAAAACCTGGAATTTATACCGAAAATGCAGTAGTGACTTCGCAAGACGGAAGCGTATCTACGAACTACACAATTACAATTGAAAAACCATTCGGTTTCTATGATATTGTACAGCAAAAATTCAACAATGTATTGCTTGTAAACAATAATCCTGCAACTAATGGCGGTTACACATTTGTATCTTACGAATGGTTTAAAAATGGTGTATCAGTAGGAACAGGACAATACTATTCAGCTGGTGAAAACATCACAGATGAATTAGACACCAATGCCAATTTTATGGTGAAGATGAAAACTAAAGAAGGTCAAATTCTATCAACTTGTGATACTACAATTGAACTTGACAAATCAATTCAGGCAAAACTTTATCCTAATCCAATTCAAACTGGAAAAGTGGTTACAGTAGAAGCTGATTTCCCTAAAGAAGAACTTGAAAAAATGCAAATTAGCCTTTATTCTGTTTCTGGGAAATTGATAAAAACAGTTCAGTCATCAACCGTAAAAACGAACATACAATTGCCTCAAACAACTGAAAGTAATATGTATCTGGTAGTTATTGAAACTGCTAATATCAAAAAATCTTTAAAAGTAATTGTAAATAAATAAAAATCTTGCCAGTATTGTTTTTCTAATAATACTGGCATAAAATAAATTTAAGATGAAAAAAAATATTAGCAACTATATAAAATCACTAGCACTATTTACAGTACTTTTTGGTACTTGTTTAAATGGTTATAGTCAAGATCAAAAACAGGAATTTTCTGTTTCAGTTGGTGGACCATTTTCTTTTGTAAAATCAACATCTTCCGGAGATTTTTTACCCGCAAATGGGTTTAATGCAGGACTTCGTTATGCTTATTATCTAAACGAAAACATTAGTTTAAGCTTAGGAGCAGAATATCAGGTCTATACAGGGCAATCAAAGTTTACAACACTTGGAGGGCAATATAGTGCAACAGATGCTGAATCGGAATCATTTCAATTCAGATATTCAGCTGTTAATTTTAGAGAAAAACAAAATCTAAGCTATATCAATGTTCCTATTGCTATTCAGTTTGAAACTCAGGGAAGCACAAGATTTTTTATTGCCGCAGGTGCTAAAGTTGGTTTTGCACTAAAATCAACTTATGAATCTTCTGCAGAAAATCTTACTACAAGTGGTTATTATCCACAATATAATGTAGAATTGTTTAATCCGGCATTTGCAGGATTTGCAAGTACAAACGATTTCAAAAGCGGTAAACAGGATTTTGACACCAAAGTTTCCTACTCTGCTACATTCGAAACAGGCATAAAGCAAGCTGTTGGAGATAAGAGCGCTGTTTATTTAGGTGTTTATGTAGATTATGGATTAAATAATGTCTTCGATAAAACTGGAGATAAAAATTTAATTCAATACAATCCTGATCTTCCTGTGCAATTAAAGCACAATAGCGTTTACGATTCAGGTCTTGCAAGAGATATGCGATTGGTTTCATTTGGTCTTAAACTAAGATTCGCAATGCACTAATCTTCAAATTACAGCGATAAAAAAAATTGTTTTAAATGCAAACAGCCGATTTCCTCAAAAGAAATCGGCTGTTTTATTATATATCAAATTAAACTATTTTTTAATTTTTGAAGCTTTCATTTTAAATCTAAATTTCTTCGATTTAATTACTTTCCCTTTATCCGTTATAATCAAACAACTGTAATCCGAAAACTGATCAATTAGCTTTAACCCTTCATCCTGCCCTAAAACAATAATCGAAGTACTAAAACCGTTGGCCATTTCAGCACTTGGACCAAAAACCGTAACACTTACCAAACCTGTAGCTGGATAACCTGTTTTTGGATTTATAATGTGGGAATAGCGCTGACCATTAAATTCTACAAACTTCTCATAACTTCCGGATGTTGTTACTGCTTCAGTTTTAAGCGGGACTATTGCAACCAAATCATTTGTCTTAAACGGATTTGTAATTCCGATATTCCAATTGGTTCCATCTGTTTGAGTTCCCCAGGTTGCCATATCACCGGATGCATTTATGATACCGGATAAAACTCCTTTTGACTGCATGATTTCACGCGCTTTATCTGCTGCATATCCTTTTCCGATAGATCCAAAACCAATTTTCATTCCCTGCTTTTTCAAAAAAATAGTCGACTGAATACTGTCTAAAATAATATTTTGATAGCCAACCTTCTCTACTGATTTCTGAATTACTTCCGGACTTGGCATTTCCGTCATCGTATCATCAAACCTCCAGATTTTATCCATCGCAGCATAGCTAATATCAAAAGCACCGTTTGTAAGCTGAGATATATACAAAGCTCGTTTAGTTAGGTCAAATACCTCTTTATCTACTTTTACGGCACGAATCCCGGCATTCTGATTAACTTCTGAAACCTGCGAATCCGACTTCCAATCCGAAATAAGATTTTCAATACGTGTAATTTCTTCAATCGCCTCATTAATCCGATTTTCTGCTGTGAGCGAATCTGTAGAAACAATAGTAATATCAAAACGGCTTCCCATCAACATTGTAGTTCTTTTGCGAAGCTTTTGTGCTGAACAAAAAATACTGCTTAGTAAAATAAGGGCTAGTAAACTTTTTTTAATCATGACTTAAACCTAATAACAATCGGTCAATATTTGTTTGTTTAATTTATAGAACGATAAACCAGTTCCCTGTTTTTCTACACAAATTACATCAAGAATCTTTTCTACATCTTGTTGCATCGCCAATGAACCGCATATCATAATCGTACCTCCTTTTTGTAATGTCGCAGCAAAAAACTCTGCATCTTTTTTGATGAGGTCCATCACATAACATTGATTTTGCTCTCTGGAAAAAGCAATATGAAAACTTTTTAAATGATTGTTCTGAATCTCATTTTCAGCAAACTTTTGATACTTGACAATTGTCTCTGTTTCATTTCTAAAACCACAATACAAATGGCATTCTTTATTCTTTTTGTTCCCTTCAATCATTCCTAAAAAGGGTGCGATTCCCGTTCCGTTGGCAATCATAATAATTGATGGTGCTTTTTTCGCAAAATGAAACCCTGTATTTTTTACAATTCTTGCCTTTATTACAGCTCCTGTTTCCAACTGATACAAAAAGCGGGACCCCAAACCGTATTCATGCAGTTTTACCACCAATTGTATGTTACCATTGCTTTTACTAATCGAATAAAAACGATCTCTGCTATCGCCTGCAGGATAAATTGCCAGCAAATCGCCCGAAGTAAATTTAGTTCGCATTCCGGCACGCAAGGTGATCATAAACGTATGATCTTTTTCAGAAACTGCCGTTTTTTCTAAAACCATCAGTTTTTGCAAACCAGTTGGTTTTTGAGCATAGAAAGCGGGCGTTGTATTTAAAGTAATCCCTGTTACTGCATTCCATTCTTTAATCCAATTTGTAAATTCTACGGGAGATTTATCATCAATTGTGTGCAGATTCAAATGAACATCCGCCCAGCTTTTTGTTCGTAGATAATCATCCGCTTTTACCGCAAAACCACAAAAATCTGCGTACGATTTAGAACCAAATCCCACAACCGAAACTTTTACATTTCGCTGTTGCGGATATTGTTCTACCAGCGATAAAAATTTGTTTCCGCTAAAAGGAGCATCGCCCAACCCGTGTGTGGAGGTAAAAATGATAATATTTTCAGCTTCATCAAATTGTGTATACTTATTTAAAGTTGTCAAGTAAGACGAATGTCCATTCGAGATCAATTGTGCATGAACCGAATTAGCAAATCGCAAAGTACTTCCGTTTTCGCTTCCAGCTAATAATACAAACTTACTTTTAGCTGCTTTATGTTTATTTTTAATTTGAGTTTCTCTTCGGCGAAAAGTCATCGCAAACCCCGAATAAATAAAAAACAAAATATTCAGTGAAGCGATCGCCAAAACAATTGCCCAAATAATATTGGTTCGCCCTGTATGGAGGTCAAGACTTAAATTTTCAAGTACTAAAGTAATCGGATAAGGTACTTCACTTATCACCTGACCGTTAAACTGATTTACATGCAATTCACGATCGGTAAGCCTTAGTATAAAAATTTCCTCGGGATCTTCTGTATCAAACGGAAATTCAATTTTCTGAACGTCTGAGAGCTTCGTCTCTTTAAAAATTTTAAAATCAGCAATTTTTCCCTGCTCGGATGCTATACTAGCCGCTTTTTCCTGATGCTGTATTTTTGCTTCGGGAAAAAGTTTAAAGCGCTGCATCGAAAGATAGGTGCCGGAAAGCGCCAAAATTAAAATCGGAATCAGCATTATCCTTCCTAAAACCACATGGTAATACTGTGCGAAATAATCCTTAACAATTTTAGAGAAAAAGCGACGTAAACCTTTTTGTCTTTGCAGTATTAATGCTGTTCCTGAAATCGCAATCAGAAACAATAAAAAGGCATTTACGCCAATAATAAATCGTCCCGTTTCATGCAAAAAAAGCGAACGGTGAAGCGATGTTATCCATTGTATAAACGAACTTTTCTTTTCTTGTTTGCCTAAAACCTTCCCAGTTTCAGCATCAATGTAAGCATTAATATCATTGCCGTCTTCATCTAAAGCTTTAAGGGTGACAAACTGGTTATGATCAACACTGATTTCACTTACTTCTAAGTAATTATTACGCAATACCGGAAGCGTTTGTGCAAGGGTTAATTCATCAAAATTCTGGATACGATAAGGCGGTATTTTCTCCCCGATCGCATCCGCAGCCAGTACAATTCCTGTAACAGCTGCCAATACTAAAAACAGAGAAGAAAATACCGCCAAAGTTAAATGAGCGTATCTCCAAACGGATAATGTCATTATGCTTATACCTTATTTAATTTTACATATCTGATGTATCCTTTACCTTCTGTTTTAGTGGCAACACCATCAGTGGTAAGCGGAATTTCAACATCATTTACATGGTACTTTTGATCTTCAACAGCAGTCTCAAATCGTAGTTTGTACCCTTTGTCAATTTTTGCATCTTCTATTTCAAAAACCGTAACACTGCGATCTCCACCCGTTACAGAAGCACCTGTTTTAGCACTTACGGCTGGTTTTTTATTATAGAATTTATACCATTCTTTAAGACTGTTGTACCATTGCTTGTCATCTCCCATTACGTAAAGTGTTTTTTCGTAATCTCCTTTAGCGTTTACCAAAGAAACTACAATATAAGCACCTTCACCCATGTAGTTAGACATTTGCAAAAGACATTTGTATTTACTCGTTTGAGCAGAAGTTTGAAGAGAAAACAAACAGGCGAATAGCGCCATAAGGCAAATTTTAGATACTGATTTCATTTATTATTACTTTAAAAAGTCAACGGATATATTTTTCTTTTTCAACACTTCATTTTCCTGAGCCAGATCAAAAGCCGTCTCATCAAATTCTGTTTTAACCTCTTTTTTAGCTCCTGCCGATTCCAAATATTTCAAAATAGCATCATCTTTTGAAATCATAGCAGCTCTGTGTAAAACTGTTAATCCTTCTTTATTTTTAGCATTAATGTCGATTTTAAGATCTGCCAGTTTTTTCAATAAAGCGATATCATTTTTAAGAATAGCAACATGATATAACGTATTACCATCTTTTTGCTGCCCCGCTATATCAACTCCTTTTTCTTGTAACAAACGTAGTTTATCTCCAAAATCATCTTGTTTAGATGCAGGCGCTCCAGGTCTTGGTGCTCGGTACGATTCGATAAGATAATACGCTAAATTGTTTCCGTTTTTATCGACTACTTTGCTGTCAGCTCCTTTGCTCAAAAGCAAAGCAACAACCTCTGGAGAACTTCCCTTTACTGCATTAGTAAGTGCCGATTCTCCTTTTGCGTTTACAGTATTTATGTTTTTAACCTTTGGCAATAAGGTTTGCAATAACTCCGTATCTTTTCCTTCAGCAGCAATTATAAAAGCCGTATTTCCTTCTTTATCCGCTTTGTTTACGTCTAAACCTTTTCCTAAAAAGTATTTTACAATCTCTGATTGTTTGTCTTTACGTGCTAAAATATGAAGAACCGTTTGCCCGTTTGAAGCCGTTACGGTTGGTTTTAATTTTACAACATCTGCCAAATATTGGTATACTTCGATAGAATTGGCACTTCTGCGCATTCCCTGAGCCGCTGTAATAAAAGCATAATCAGTAGCTTTTACACCTTTAGTAACCAAAGTTTTTAGCAATTCAACATTCCCTGATCTGGCCGCATAATCAAAAGCTGTACGACCATTATCGTCAGTATCTTTTAGTGATAAACCTTTTGTCGCAAGATAAGTACTAACAGAAAGATCTTTATCATTTGGAATTGCCAACAACAAAAGATTAGCACCATCTCTGTACTTTTTCTTTGGATCTAAACCAGCTTTAAAAAAAGCTTCATAAGTAGCGGGAGTTGTTAATCCTGTACCCGAAGCAAATGCAATTGGCGTCGTTCCGTGGCTGTCTTCCAGATTTATATCAGAACCTTTAGCAATCAGATATTCCACTAATTCTGAATTTCCTTTATAAGCCGCCCAATGCAAATAGATACGTCCATCGTGCGTTGGCTTGCTTACACCATTTCCGGGAAGATCGATTAAGTACTTCACCACTTCATTTGAAGCTCCGCTGTTAATCGCTAAAGTTGTAGGATCAAATGCATTCGCATTTAGTTCTGCAGGATTATTTCCTTTTGTTATTTCTTCTTTTATGGTGTTAACATCCGGAGATGTTTTCCAAAAATTCTGATCTAAAAATTTGTTTTGCTGGGCAGTAGCGCAAAGTCCTGCCAGCAATAATGCTGAGTAGATTATTTTTTTCATGATTTCGATTTGTAAACGAATGAAATATATTTAACGAAACATTCCGCTCCGGAATTTCGAAGCGGAAAGTTAAGTCTTATTTAGAATATTTCCAAATAATAAAATTACTGTAAGTATGTTTTTTAGTAAAGTGTAATACTAGAATACTCCAATGTAATGGTTACCAGGTTTGTTTGCTAATTGAGCTCCTTTTTTAACAGCTCCTGTAGTAATATCAATCACGTAGATATTTCCTGCTTTTCCAACCGGAGTAACAGCAACGTAGAAATCATTTCCGTCAACTACAAATCCTTGGTACTGACCAAAATCTAAATTAGCATCATATTCAATTCCTTCTACTCGTTGAACCGTTTTAGCATTAAGATCAATTCTTGCTAAAAAGCCTTGGTTGTTTGCAGCCTCATGAGTATACACAGCATAAGCAATTCCTTTACCTGCATATCTCCACGCATCGATATAAGATCCTTTTACACCTAAAGCAGCATCTAAGTTTACAATATAAGAGTTATCGTATTCATTGTCCTGGTTGATTCTTAAGATAGAAGAACCGTTTTTAGTATCTCTTTGTGTCGCCTGATAAATGTTTCCATCATCACCTACGAAACTGTTAAAACTACGGTAACCACTTGTGTCACCAAAACCAACTGTCGAAGTAATAACTTTAGGATTTGTAAGAGCAGGGTAATCAACTACAATAGATTTAGCTCCTAAACGATCAAATGAAGACTGATTTTCTCCGGTTGCAGGATCTGTTTTACGCATCCATGCACCAATAATAAGTTTGTTTCCTGCTTTGTTAAGTGTTGGAGCATCTAAACGGAAAAGATGGTGTCCTTGTGCCTCTTCTTCAGGAGTTAATGGAATTTCGTATTGTTTGTAATTCGCAATTAAGATATTTTGTAAATCTAACGCTAAAACTGTTGCTGTACCTCTTGTATGTTTGTATACTTCATTTTCTACAATCACTTTAGGAGCTGTAATATTTACGGCTACTCCTGTTTTATCTCCGTCAAAAAGTTTAGTCCATCTTGGTGATGTTCCTGCATATTGCGAAATATTTACAGTAGTTCCGGATTGAACGAAGTTACCTTCTCCATTTACTTTATACGTCATAAATTCACCTCCGTTACTACCTGTATAAGTAATGTTAAAAAGTGTATTACCATCTACAGATGATTGTAAACGAGCTGTTCTGTTAGATTGAACAGGCATTCCTTTTTCATATACATCAATAACAAAATTTGGATCTTTTGCATTTGTACTCGTAACAGCGTACACCATAGTACCACCGTTTCCGTCTCCGGGTGCATCTTGCATTTTAGCTCCCGAAACTGTAATCCAACGGTCTTTTACCGGTTCTTCTTTTACTGGCTCTTCTGTTGTAGGATCTGTTACTACAGGTTCTTCTTTAACATCATCGCTGCTGCAACTTGTAAATGACATGGCTAAGATTAAACTACCGGCAAGTAATTTAAAAGTACTTTTTTTCATATGATTTGATTTTAAAATAGTTATTAATTATAAATTGTTTATTGTATAATTCAGCTTTAAATAAAAGGCACGACCCGGTTTTTGTACCGCAAAATTGTCGTAGATCTGTTTGTTCAGAATATTTTTGGCATCAAAACTTACCACAAACTGTTTGCTCGGAAAAGCGTATGTCAAACCTAAATCCTGAGCAAACTGAGGTGGCGTTCTAAATCTTTCAACCTGAATCCAAAGTGTATAAAAAGGATCAACATAACCGCAAGTGTAATACAAACTCAATTCCGATTTTTGCTGTAAAATATCTTTAAAATTATACTGTGCACTTCCGTTAACAGTAAAGAAAGGCTCATTTGGAATTTGTTTGTTATAATTCTCCAGCACTCCTCCATTGGCATCATATTGAATTTTATACAAAGAATTGAACTTCGACATGTTCATCGTAAGAAACAATCGGTTATTAAAGGAATAATCAAAAGAAGCTTCAAAACCAAGAGATTGTGCTTTACCAAGATTTTCAAAAGGTAATGTTTGAATGGCATCATTCAAGCGCGAACTTGTAGCACGTACAATCTTATCTTTGGTATTACGCCAAAATCCGGATGCTGCCAGCGAAAACTTATGATCGTCTATTTTGTAAGGTCCAAATCTAAATCCGGCATTCAGGTTATTACTTACCTCCGGTTTTATAGAAGAACTCCCAATAACATTTTCTCCCGGACTTCCAAAAACTTCATTTTCAGAAGGCATTCTGACTGCTTTTTCAGCAGAAGTAATTAGCATTACTTTTGGAATAATGATGTACGAAGCAGCCAATCCATAACCAAAAGTCGTCGTTGTATTTTGTATTACCTCTTCACGCACAGTAGTCTGATTGCCAACAGTTGTAAGTACAGGATCTCTTTGTTTTATTTTTTGTTCGTAATATTTACCAAAAATGCTGGTTTTAAGACGCGAATCAAAAGCCTCTATTTCATAAGCTAATGATGAAACTAACTTTTGCAAATCACGTGTTTCTCTATATGTTTTCTCTAATGCTGACTGCAATTCATCATTATCATCCCTGTCTACCGTATTAAACATATTACTAAAAACAATTTTATGATTTTCGGCTATGTTATAATTAAAACCACCACGTACACTAAGGATATTACGTCTAATATGATTTATGGTTGGAGCGCCTTGTTGTGCTCCCGTGGGTGATATAAAAGGATTTCCATCCAATCCAACCGCTTTTTGCCCATCCCAATTGTAATTCCACTTTACCGTATCATTCACCACTTGATTTCTTTGACTGTAGGCACCATTCAAATTAAATTCAAGTCCTTTAACCAGAAAATCTTTTTTCAAATAATTCAAAGTAAGAACATGCGCATCAGCCTCAGTAAATCTTCCCTTATACGGTTTTGTCATAAACTGTCCGTGCTGAATTTCATTATAATCCTGAGAGCCGTTATATCCTATCAAAAACGTATCAGCCCATTTCACATCCGTAAAACCCGCTTCTACCCTTCCGCCATACGATCTGTAAGCATCATTAAAACGTTTCGCACGAACATACTCGTAACGTCCGTTTGGTAAAATGTTGTACACAAATTTTCCCCAAACTTCATAATCATTATCCGAGTAATTATAAAATCCCGAACCTTTTATCGTAAAACCCGATTCTTTTCGAAACGACGCATTCAATGTTGCCTGAGTCGTATTAAATGAACCATACGATACAGAAGCATTTATCATATTCATTGCTCCCTTTTTAAGAATCACATTGATAGCACCACCTAAAGCATCATCGGCCAAGTGAGCCGGAATAACACCTTTGTAAACCTCAATATGTTCAATCAAAGCAGGTGAAATACTATTTAAGTTAAAAGACGAACCATACGTAGAAATCGGAATTCCGTCAAGAAAAATACGAACCGAGTTTCCTGACATTCCATTTAGGTTATAATCAACACTAGATCCTAATCCCCCGTTTTGTCTGATTCTAACTCCCGCCGATCTGTCAAGCAAATCGTTAGTCTGAATATTTCTTTTCGCAGCCTCCTGCGTTTCAATTACATTCACCGCAAAACCTTTATCCATGATTTCTTTTCGGGCAGATATTTTTTGAACAAGAACTTCTTCCAGAATTTTTGGCGCATTTCTTTCAAGAGAAAAATTAAGCTTTACCAAAGGGCGATTTACTTCAACAACAACGCTTTTTGTTTTGGTTTCGATCGAAGAAATTTCCAGTGTGTAGTTTCCGTAAACAAGTCCTTCTATCTCAAAATGACCATCGGGACTAACCACAGCGTATTTTTGAGTTCCTGCAACTTGTATCGTCGCGCCAACTGCTAAATCTTTAGTATCAATAGTTACTTTTCCGCTCACTGTTCCCGTTTGAGACCAGCCAGAATAAGTAATAAATAGGAGCATGCATAGAATTAACCTCATTTGCGAATATAGAATTTCTTATGAGTGGCAAAACTAAATATCTATTTTTAATTGATCTAAATAAAGATATTAGAAGATTATTAGAAAGCACATTAGAAATTCTAATCTCAAAAAGCAAGGCTTGTCAACCTCATATAAATCAAGCTTCCCTGTTTTTATGCCTCATTTTTCATTTGCTTTTTTATTGACCTATATCAATCTTTTGCACACAAAACAACTCTAGCTTTGCTTCCTAAACAGAGAATAACACACTAAACAAAAAAATAAAATGATACTTACAGCAATAAGTCCTCTAGAAAAATTTGGTTTAACATGTCAGGAACGTGTCGAAAATGCATTAAAACACCTTCAAAACGGAAAAGGAATTTTACTTACCGATGATGAAGATCGCGAAAACGAAGGCGATCTTATTTTCTCAGCACACACCATGAGCTTTCAGGATATGGCATTAATGATCAAAGAATGCAGCGGTATTGTTTGTCTTTGCCTTACCAACGAAAAAGCAGATCAGCTGCAATTACCTTATATGGTACAAGAAAACACGAGTCACTTTCAAACGCCTTTTACCATTACCATCGAAGCCAAAAATGGTGTAACCACAGGCGTATCAGCAGCAGACAGAATAACAACTATTAAAACCGCTGTGGCTCAAAATGCACAAGCTTCACATCTGGCAAGACCCGGACATATTTTTCCATTACGCGCCAAAAACAACGGCGTTCTGGAACGAAACGGACATACGGAAGGTAGCGTAGATCTTATGAAACTTGCCGGATTACAACCGGAAGCTGTGCTTTGCGAGCTTATGAACGAAGACGGAACTATGTCGAAACTCGACGATATTGTACGTTTTGCTAATCATCATGATTTAATCGTTTTATCTATAGAAGATATTACCTATTACCGTAAATTTGTGAGAGACTACATTTAAACTATGATTTACGAACAACTGGGTTTATATATTAAAAAAAATGTCGAAATAAACGAAACCGATCTCAACACGGTTCTCTCCTATTTCAAACCTGTCAAATACAATAAAAACGAACTATTGCTGGCACAAGGACAAATAAGCCAGCATAGTTTTTTTGTGGGTAAAGGCTGTCTCAGAATTTTTTTCATCAACGAAGAAGGAAAAGATGTTACCCGTTACATCGCTTTCGAAAATCAATTGGCAACCGCCTTGGTGAGTTTCATAACCAAATTACCGTCTAAAGAATACATTCAGGTCGTCGAAAAATCAGAGTTATTATGCATTAGCCACGACGACTTCAATCACCTCAAACAAATTTTCCCAAAGTGGCAAGAGTTTTATTGCACCTATCTGGAGAAAGCCTACGTCAATAATACCAACCGCCTCATGTCTTTTACCACTATGGATGCCCTCGAAAGATATACGCAACTTCTTCAGGTAAATCCCTCCATCGTAAAGCGTTTGCCTAATAAAATCGTTGCTTCCTACATCAATATCTCGCAGGAAACCTTAAGCCGATTAAAATCGAAATTATAGTTTTTAGGAGCTATTCCAGCCATTCGCTATATCTTTCCTTGCTTAAAGAAAGCAAGCAAAGGATGCCGCTGCTGTCTGGGCTATGGCATCAGGTTGTTTCAGGAAAATTGTTTTCTAAATCGAAAAATTACGTTTTTATTCTGTTGCAAGCTGTGGAACGTTATCGGATTTTTTTTTACCAATGCATGTTGAAATATAGCTAGCATAAAGCATACCTAACAGATTTTGAAAACCAGTTAGGATAACATAAAAGTTCCAGAGCAACGATTCATATTGTAGCGCCGAATTTTAATCCGGTGATTAATAGAACGATCCATTTTTTAGCTAATCATTATAGATACCTAACAGGTTTTGAAAACCTGTTAGGATAACGTAAAAGTTCCGGAGGAACGATCCATATTGTAGCGCCGGATTTTAATCCGGTGATTAATAAAACGATCGTAAAATAAAGATCCATAGGATCGACCGATATATTCCGAAATGTAGCTAGCATATAGAATACCTAACAGGTTTTGAAAACCTGTTAGGATAACGTAAAAGTTCCATAGGAACGGTTCATATTGTAGCGCCGGATTTTAATCCGGTGATATAAATTTAGACATGTAAAATAAAGATCCATAGGATCGGCCGATATATTACAAAATGTAGCTAGCATGAAGAATACCTACAAGGTTTTAAAAACCTTGCAGGATAGTCAATAAACTAATCTTTAATTGCTTCCCACCGTCCTAACAGGTTTTCAAAACCTGTTAGATCTGATACAAGAAAACCATAAAAAACATATAAAGAACATCTCCACAAATACACTCAAAAAAATAACCTTTCTACAACTATAACTTCAATTGTAAGTTTTACGCTATTTAAAAGAAAAAAAATAGCATTTGTAAAGATTTAATAACGTCAATCTATATATTTTTTTATTAGTTTTACCTCCTGAATACCTCGATAAATAACAATATAGAATGGCTTACAATACGAATGACTTAATTCGATTTTTAGATGCTCAAAACAAACTATACTTAGTTGCGTTGTCTGAAATTCAAAAAGGAAAAAAAGAATCTCCGTGGATGTGGTTTATCTTTCCGCAAATCAAAGGACTAGGTTCAAGTGATACTTCTAAGTTTTATGAAATCAAAAATGCAGATGAAGCTTTGGCTTATTTCGAGCATCCTATTCTTGGTAAACATCTTGTAGAAGTAGCTTCAGAATTAATAAAAAAAGAAGGTAAAACTGCCGATGATATCTTCGGAATGCCGGACGATGAAAATTTACAATCGTCTATGACACTTTTTGCCAGTATTCAAAATACTGAAACTGTATTTCAGGACGTATTAAACAAATACTTTGGAGGGGCTTCTGATTTTCATACCCTTCAATTATTGTACAGCAACCTTTAATTGTATTCACTTTAAGAATATCAACATTTTAAATAACTATTTCATAATCTTTAGGTTACAGTAAATTAACAAGTGTTTTGTTATTTTGAATAAAAATCAAAAGATTATGAAATTCTTCAATCTAAAACTTTTAGTTTCTTCTTTCAGAGAATGGCTTTTTTTAAGAGCAATGCATTCTTCATTCCTTCGCTAAACTTTCATTAATACCTATTTACCAAAATTAAGGAAAGCACAATTGAATGAATAAATTAGAGACCTCGTTTTTACATAAAGATCTTTTTGGGGAGGATTTCCTATGGGGAATTTCCACTGCCGCATTTCAAATTGAAGGCGCCCACGATACCGACGGAAAAGGAACATCTATCTGGGATGTTTTTACCGCTCAAAAAGGCAAAATAAAAAACGGGCATCACGCTATAGATGCCTGCGATTTTTACAACTCCTACAAAAATGACATTGCTTTAGTTCGGGAATTAAACATTCCAAACTTTAGATTTTCGATTAGCTGGACACGCATCATGCCTACCGGAGTTCATCCTGTAAACCAATCCGGAATAGAATATTACAACAAAGTAATCGACTTTTTACTGGAATGTGGAATCGAACCGTGGGTTACACTTTATCATTGGGATTTACCTCATGATCTCGAAATAAAAGGCGGATGGACGAATCGGGAATCCATTAAATGGTTTTCTGATTATACTGCTATATGTGCTGAGAATTTTGGTGATCGTGTAAAAAACTGGATGGTTATGAATGAACCTTCTGTTTTTACCGGAGCAGGTTATTTTCTGGGTATTCATGCCCCGGGAAAAAAAGGCATCACCAATTACCTAAAAGCTATGCATTTCGTAACCTTATCGACAACAGCAGGAGCTAAAATACTGCGAGATAAAGTTTCCGATGCCAACATTGGAACTACTTTTTCCTGTACGCATATCGAACCCGCCACAGAAAAAAAAGCAGATATTCGTGCTGCAAAACGTGTCGATACGTTGCTAAACAGAACTTTCATTGAGCCTATTTTAGGACTTGGTTATCCTGTAGACGATTTACCAGTACTTAAAAAGCTAAAAAACTATATTTTAGAAGAAGACAAAGACAATCTGGCATTCAACTTCGATTTCATTGGACTCCAATATTACACCCGTGAAATTGTGAAAGCCTCAATTCTTATTCCATACATTGGTGCACAGCAAGTAAGTGCCGAAAAAAGAAAAGTAGCCGTAACAACCGATATGGGCTGGGAAGTTTATCCTCCTGCTTTGCATCATATTTTAACAAAATTCAATGAATACAAAGGAATTAAGAAAATTCTAATTACCGAAAATGGTGCTGCTTTTCCCGATATTGTTACCAACGGAAAGGTATACGACATTCATCGCAGGCAATATTTGCAGGACCATTTAGAGCAAATTCTTAAAGCCAGAAAAGAAGGTTTAAAAGTAGACGGATATTTTGTTTGGAGTCTTACTGATAATTTTGAATGGGCAGAGGGATATAATGCGCGATTTGGACTCATTCACGTTGATTTCGAAACACAACAAAGAACCATCAAACAATCTGGATTATGGTTTCGTGATTTTTTAGCTCCAAATAGCTAAAACCTAATAAACCAATAATTTATAAAGCTGTCAAATCTAAAAACAATCTTATGGAAATCAACTGGTACATCATCGCTGTAGTTATTGTTTTCGCTCTTGTTTTGATTTACTTTCTAATCAAACGAAACAAGAAAGAAAAAGCAAAATTAAAAGAAGAATTAAATTACATTAAAAAAACTGAAGAAGCAGAAATTGATAATGAAAAAGAATCTTAATTCTTCTTTTAAAATAGTTCGAAGCTTTAAATAAGCTCAAATTCAACATGTTTTATATTTTTTCTATTGTGAGTATATAAAACATGTATTTTTCCGTCTGTGGTACTTATAATCGCCGGATAACTAAATTCTCCTTCCTTTTCGTTTTCCAGATCAAATAGTTTTTCCCAAGACACACCATCTACAGAATATTCTACATCCAGAATATTACGTCCATAGAACCAGTCTTTTCCCTGAGGCAACGGATTATTAACCAGTAAAAATGATTTAGGATTCAAAGTCGAAGCATCTACACCGGAATTAGAATTCACCACATTTATACTGTCTGTTCGGCTCCAGTTTTTTCCGTTATCATCCGACCAGCTAGAAATAAGCTTATTGTGTTTACTTCTCAATAACATTTGAATAGATTTACCGGAATGAACCAAAAACGTAGGCTGAATAACATCAAAACCTTTGTCTTCGACTGCTATTTTCTCCCAGCTGTCTGTTGCTTCTGTGTAAGACTCTAAATGAACTCTCCATAGATTGGTGTCTACACTTTCCGTACTGCTTCCGCAAAGAATAACACCAGGAGAAGTTTCGATTGGTTTGTTTCTAATTGGTCCTAAAAATCCTTTTGGTAAATATTTAGGTTCGCTCCATGTTTCTCCATTATCTTTGGATGTTATCATAGCACCAAACCACTCTCTCGGATTTTTTCCAATTTTATAAAACAGATATAAATTTTCACTTTTGCTTTTAAACAAAACAGGATTCCAGCAAGGCAACGTATCACCTTCAATTATCGCAGGTTGAATAAGAGCTTTAGGTGTCGACCATTTATCACCTTTGTATGTTGCTACATAAATACCAACATCTTTTGCTCCTTCATGCTTTCCGCCAAACCAAGCTGCCAGCAATTCATTAGGTTTTGTTTCAACCAAAGTTGATGCGTGACTGTTGGCTGTTACAGGTTCTGGAGCAATAAAAGAACTTTTAATGTTTATCGCAATTGGTTTTTTCTTTACCGAAGTACAGGAAAAACAAACCAGAATAAATGCTATTGTAAAGTGTTGTAATTTTAAATTCATGGGGAATTTTTTTTACTGCAATCAATTTAAAAAAAACAAAACCTGAACAATTTTAGGGTACCTAAATGTCCAGATTTTGAATTCAATGTACTAATTGCAAAATATTATTATTGTTTTAAACCTACTTTATGCCCTGCTAAAGCATAAAATAATATGAAAATATAACAAGGCAGTAAAATCCAATAGCCTTCTGTAGAAGCATTGGCAACTGCAAATTTTTCGCTTAATCCAAGTGCCAGCATATCCGCTTTGTTGATATCAACCAGTTTTCCGTACAAAGGTGGAATTACTGCTCCTCCGGAAATAGCCATTACTAACAATGCCGAAGCTGTTTTAGTAAACTTGCCCAAACCTTTTAATGTCAGAGGCCAAATTGCCGGCCAAACCAAAGCATTGGCTATTCCTAATGCCGCAACAAACAAAACCGATAAAAATCCGGACGAAAACACAATGCAAAAGGACAATACAATTCCTAAAACAGCACTGACAACCAAAGCAGAAGTTTGACTGATATACTTTGGAATTAAAAACGCACCCAAAGCATACGTAGCTACCATTGCTAACAACGTGAACGTGGTAAAAAACTTAGCATCGGCAGCAGGAAAACCTAACGAGATTCCGTAAGCAATGATAGTATCACCTGCAATAACTTCGACTCCCACATACATGAACAGCGTTAAAACGCCCAACCATAAATGTGGAAACTGAAAAATACTGGTTTTGGTGGTTCCGCCTTCTTTTGCTTCTTCAATAGGTGCTGCCTCAACATCAGGCAATGGCGCTTTTAAGATTAGTAAACCTAAAATAAATAATACAATTGCCATCGTAATATAAGGCACAACAACGCTGTCTGCCATTGTGTTAAGCAATTTTGCTTTTTCTGCAACAGAAACTACACTTAACTTTTCCTGAATCTCATCGATTCCGGACAATAAAATAGAACCAAAAATAAGTGATCCCAAAGCGCCTGCAACTTTATTACAAATTCCCATAATCGAGATTCGTTTTGCAGCACTTTCAATAGGACCTAATATTGTGATATAAGGATTAGATGCGGTTTGCAATAGTGTCATTCCTGTTCCCTGAACAAAAATACCGGTCAAAAACAACCAATACGTTCTTGATTCAGCGGCAGGTATAAAAATTAAAGCTCCTGCACCCATGATAACCAATCCTAAGGACATTCCTTTTTTATAACCCAGTTTCGTTAAAATATACGAAGCAGGAAGCGCCATGACAACAAACGAAATATACGATGCCGATGCCACTAAAAGTGATTGTGCCGATGTTAATTCGTTAATGGTTTTCATAAATGGAATCAAGGCACCATTTATCCAGGTTACGAATCCGAAAATAAAAAACAAACCCGCTATAATTAAAATGGGGATTAAGGTATTGTTAGAAGGTAATGTTTTATTATAAGCCATAATTATTTGTGTTCTAAAATTTGATCGTTATATAAAACAAAAGGAGAGTTACCTCTCCTTTCATCTATTGTAAGTAACGAACCTCTACATCTTTACTTATTAATATTATTTTGTATCCCACCAAAGTCTTGTTCCTCCTGAATCAGGACCTCCAAGTTTCGAGATTCCGTCTAAAACAGCGTCTCTGTTTGATGAATATTCATTGGTAACATAAATAGAACGTTTCATTAAGCTTTTTCCAACTCCAGCTTCAACATTGTCTGTATTTAGGATTGGATAGAAAACTGTAGCATCTGTTCTACGTAAATCTGACCAAGCTTCCCAAGATTCAGGGAATAAGGCTAAATATTTTTGAACTGCAATTTGCTGACGTTGATTTGCTTCAGAAGCATCCCAGGCAACAGGAATTGTAACCGGAACATTTTCTAAACCTAAGTTTGGATATGTTGTTGCAATATGTGGTACAACCGGTGTACTTGTTCCTCCAATATAATTGGTAATAGCAGCTGCATCAACAATTCCCCATTGTCTTAATGATAATGTGATACCTTGCTCATACAATGCTTGTGGAGTACCATTCATATTCCATCCGTTCAAAGCACCTTCTGCTCTTGTCAAATAGTTTTCAGAAGCCATAAGAACTTCAATATTTTTAGATTCGCTTAAATTTCCTGCAGGACCACTTCCAAGTACATCATTGTTAAACATAGAGAACTTAGTTGTTCCAAACTGACCTTGTAATGCTCCAACTGGTCTTCCTTGGTAAGCACCACCTTCAATAGGAGAAAACCATTTTGCAAGTCTAGGGTCATTGTATCCAACAAGAAGACTTTCCATAGACGCTGTCATGAAGTAACCCCAAGCATTTACGATCATATTCATATTGTTAGGTGTAATATTACTAACTTTGAATACTGCGCTTTGCTCGTTTGTTTCAATAACGCCTTGAGCTACTGCAGCTTCTGCTTCAGTTTTTGCTTTTGCAGGCTGAATATCTGAAATTCTTAATGCTAAACGTAATCTAAGACTGTTTCCAAATCTTTTCCAGTTTTGTACATTTCCAGAAAATAATCTGTCATTTGGCTGTAACGTTGGAACTGCTGTTATACCAGTAGAACTAAGTGTAGCATTAGCTTCATTTAACAATTTAAAGAAATCTTCGTAGATAAATTCAACACTGTCATAAGGAACTTTTTCTTTTTTGTTTCCTGCTTCAGTGTAAGGAATTGGACCGTAATAATCTACCATTTGATTGTACATAAATACTTTCCAGATCTTTAAGATTGCAAGTGCTTCTGCATTTCCTTCAGATGCTATAATTGCATTGTTTAATGCAGGAACAGCAACTGTGTAGAAACGCAACCAGCCACGTCCTTCATAACCATTTACAAATGCATTTCTTTCTGTTCCGTATCCACAGCTCAGGTATTGTGTAAATGTTGATGGTAAAATACCTGTTGCAATACCCCAAGTTCCCTGATCATCTACTCCCGGTGAAGAATAAGAACCGTGGTGAATACCTGCATAAACAGCAGCAGCAAACGAAGGTCCCGCAAGCGTCTGATCTAACTGATCTTCCGTTAACGTATTTTTGTTCGTATTGATATCATCAAAATCTTGTGTACAGCTTGAAAAAACAGAGAGCATCGAAAGGACAACTCCAATTGTTTTAATTTTATAATTATTTTTCATGTTAGTTATTTTTAAATTAGAATCCAAACTTTACATTCACACCATATTCTCTTGTAGAAGGAATATTGAAAGATTCGATACCTTGTAAGTTACCTGTTCCTGCTCCTTGTTCCGGATCAAAATATTTAGCTTTATTAACAAAGAAGAATAAATTTCTTCCCACGATAGAAAAATCAATATTTGCAAATCCTGTGTTTTGTAATACACGTTTTGGTAATGAATAACCAAAAACAAGTTCTCTTAATCTGATGTTTGTAGCATCATAAATAAAAGGCTCTGCTATTGGAGTTCTTTGTCCAATTGCTGTCCAGTATTGTTCTGCTGTAATACTTGTTGTATTTGGAGTGTAAGTAGTTACACCACCGTTTACAGAAGCAACAACTCCATCAACAACAATTCCGCCTTCTCTTCCAGCTAATGTAATATCATTAACCCCTAAACCTGCTTGTCTAGCCTGAGTGTAAGAGATAACTTCTCCACCGATTCTAAAGTCAACTAAGAAACTTAAAGAGAAATCTTTGTATCTGAAATTATTTTTAAGTCCTGCTGTCCAGTCTGGGTTAAAGTTACCTGCACGAACACTAAAGTCAGTTGTTGCTAAAGGAATACCTGCATCACTTACAATAATATTACCACTAGGGTCTCTTTGGAAACCTTTGATGTATAAATCACCATATTCTCCACCTTTGATAACTTTACTTCTTACTAACCTTCCTTCACCAATAACCAATTCGTCTCTGTTATCGTAGATAGAAGTAATTTTTGATTTATAAGAAGCGTAGTTTGCTGTAATATCCCAAGAGAAATTTTCTGTCTGAACCGGAGTTGCAGTAAGAGTAAGCTCAATACCTTTATTTTCGATATCTCCACCGTTTAATACCGCTCTTCCTTTAGAAGAAGATTCTGGTGTATTGATGTAGAAAATCTGATCAGCTGTTTTTGTTTGGAAATATGTAAAATCTAATCCTAAACGGTTTTTCAAGAATCTAAAATCAGCTCCAAACTCTGTAGATGTAGACATCTCAGGTTTAAGGTTAGGGTTTTGTGCTGTAGTTTGGTTATATAACATACCACCATTACCACCAATATAAGACAATTGAGAACTTGTTTGGTAAGGATCTGTATCATTTCCTACTTTAGCATAAGAAGCTCTTAATTTTGTAAAACTGATAACTTCCGGTAAAGTAACCATATCAGAGATTACAGCAGAAAGACCTGCAGATGGATAGAAGAATGATCTGTTATTTGACGGTAATGCAGAAGACCAGTCATTTCTTGCTGTAACATCCAAGAATAAATAATTTCTGAATCCAATTTGAGAGAACCCGTAAACAGAGTTAACTTGTTTTTCTGACATACCAGCAGTAGACTGCACTGTAGCAACATTGATCAAAGAAAAATAGTTTCTTTTACTTAAAGTACCATTAGACAATAAAGAAGAACTAGATTGTTTTAACATATTGGCACCAGCATTAAGACCTACTGAGAAATCACCGAAATTTTCTTTATAAGAAAGTAATGCATCAGTATTAAATTCCGTTACAAGCTCGTAATTATCGCTGTATGAACCTAAGTTATTATTGAATGCTCTGGTTGCATATCTGTTTCTAACACCTCTGTTAGTCATTTGATCTAAACCTGTTCTTACTTGTAGACTTAATGTATTTGTCATATCATATTTAAGAGATGCAAGACCAATAAATCTGTTTCTGCTATCTTTACGAGCGTCATCACGTAATGCAGACCAGTAAGGGTTTCCACCTGGAGAACCTGCTTCGTCTATAAAATAATTTTGTTGCAATTGTCCGGCATTATCAAAATATTCAAAATCTCTGTATTCATTAAATTTAATACTACGAGGCAATAAATAAGCAGAAGTACCAATTGATTCTTCACCTGTTCTTAATAAATTATCGATTCTCTGAACGATGTAGTTTGTTTTTACATCCAAAGAAAGTTTATCAGATAATTTGCTTGTCAATCTTAAGTTAAGATTGTGTCTGTCTAAAGCATTACCTCCAACAATACCTTCAGCACGAGTATTAGTGTAAGAGAAATATCCTTGTGCTTTTTCGTTTCCTGAAGTAATAGTTAATGTATTTGCTAAGTTATATCCTGATTTATAAAAATCTTTAACGTTGTTTGGTTGTGGTGTATAACTTGTAGTCGCAGGACCTGCGTAATTAGGATTACGAGCCAATTGCCATGCAGAAACCTGGCTTCCGTCTAATCTACCTCCCCAGCTTGATACTGAAATTGGGTTGTAAACACCCTGATCTCCCTGACCGTATTGGTTTTGAAAATTAGTTAAATTATAAGCTGTAGAAGACATATAATTAGAAGACAATGTAACAGATGTTTTTCCTGCTTTTCCAGATTTAGTTGTAATGATAATAACACCATTACTTGCTCTGTTTCCATAAAGTGCTGCTGCAGATGGTCCTTTAAGAACTGTCATCGAAGCAATATCTTCGGGGTTGATGTTTGAAATACCGTCAGGTTGTGTGGTTCCTCCTGTATCGATATCCGGGTTACCTGTAGTTGTTCCGTTACTAATTGGCACACCATCTACTACATATAATGGTTGGTTATTACCATTTAGCGATCTGTTACCCCTTAATGTAATTCTTGATGAACTACCTACACCATTTGAAGTTGTAGAGTAATTAAGTCCGGCAACTTTACCGGAAAGTGAGTTGGCAACGTTTAATGATCTAGCCTGAGAAACCTCTGCTACGTCGATGTTTTGAGCTGAATATGTAATGGCTTTTTTCTCTCTCTTGATACCAAGAGCCGTTACTACTACCTCTCCTAACTGTTGTGTCGATCCACCTAAACCTACGTTTATTGTAGTTTGACCTGCAACAGGAATTTCTTGCGGAGCAGATCCAACATAAGTAAACACTAAAACTGCTGCTGCATTAGGAACATTAATACTGTACTTACCATCAAAATCTGTGGAAACACTAGTTCTTGTTCCTTTTACGACAACATTCGCTCCCGGGATTGGAATTCCGCTGGTAGCATCTGTGATCGTTCCTTTTACTGTTGTCTGAGCTTGTAGACTTTGAAATCCGAACAAGCAAACTACAAACAGTAATTTTAGTACATCTTTAATCATATAGTTGTTTTTTGAGTTAATAACATGTTAAATTTACTGATACGGTTTGTTAACTAAATCATTATTTCGACAAATGACAATTTTGAAAAGGCGTTGGTAAACTTTTCGTTTACAACGCCTTTTTTTGTACTTAAAATCCTTACGTTTTCTGGGCTAACGCGATAATAATCTATGCATTTTACGAATTAAAAAATAAGATTCTACAAAAAACACTTAAATCATTAAAGATTCTTCTATTTGTGAGGCTCAACTATTCGATCACCTTAAAACTTGTTTTTAACACATCTACAACGTTTCCGCCAACCATAATGTTAAAATCTCCCGGCTCTACTACTCTTTTCATCTCACGATTCCATAAAGACAGCTCATCAGCAGTTAACGTAAATTCTACTTTTTGTGTTTCGCCTTTTTTAATAAATAAGCGTTTGAAACCTTTTAATGTTTTTTCCGGAGTGGTTACACTACTATAAATATCATTAATGTATAATTGTACTACTTCATCTCCATCAAAGTTTCCTGTATTCTTAACATCTACTGTTACTTTCAACTCTCCATCTTTTTTAATTTCTTTAGCACTTACGGTAAGATTAGAATAAGCAAAAGTGGTATAACTCAATCCATAACCAAAATTGTACAACGGATTTTCGCTTTCGCTAACATAACGGTGTATTGCAGATGGTTTTTGGTTATAATATATAGGTAGCTGTCCAACTGATTTTGGAACTGTAATTGGTAATCTTCCACCCGGGTTGTAATTTCCGAATAAAACATCAGCTACAGCTGTACCTCCTGCTTCACCAGGGAACCAAGCTTCTACCAATGCCGGAATGTTTTCGCTAATCCAGTTTGTAGAAAGCGGACGACCGTTTAATAGTACACAAACTACAGGAGTTCCTGTTTTTCTGATCGCTTCGATAAGTTCTTGCTGCATTCCGTGTAGGTCTAATGAAGCAACATCTCTGTTTTCTTCTACCAATTCATTTGATTCTCCTAAAACAACAATAGCAACATCTGCTTGTTTAGCGATATCAATAGCAGGTTGGAAATTTACTTTCTCTAAATTCCAACGCAAGTGTGCTCTGGCTCCCCAGCCTCCTTCCCACATTTCTATGCGAACTTTATATTTTTTTCCTGCTTCAATATTTTTTGGTGTCGTTACCATACTTGTAGCACCTTTAGTCCAGTTGTCGATCACCAATTGATCGTCGATCCACATTCTGATTCCGTCATCAGAACTTAAACCCAACCAGCCATCAAAAGATTTTTCTGATTGTATGTAACCTGTCCAACGAATAGAAAAATCATCATCTGTAACACCATCACCAGGAGACCAAGGCCAGTCAAACTCCAATTGATTGTCAATACGAGTCAATGCCGGAGTTCCTTCTACGTTTCTGTTATTGAAATATTCTCCTTTTAATCCGTTTTTAGAACCATCCGGTGTAAACAAAAATTTCGATGGAATAATTTGTCCTTTTACAATCAATGAAACACCTTCTTCATAAAGTACTTTTGTTTCCGGGCTAACCACTTGTTTAACTCCTTCTAAAACAGTTGTACCCACTTTATTTTTTACTGCATATCCTCCTAATCTTGAAGCATCTGCATTTGGTCCGATCACCGCTACGGTTTTAATATCTTTTTTAAGAGGAAGTGTACTGTTATCATTTTTTAATAAAACAATAGACTTACGTCCTGCTTCTAAAGCTACATCCTGATTTTCTTTGGTATGAAAACGCTCTTTAATTAAGTTTTTATCTGTGTATGGATTTTCGAATAATCCCAATAAAAATTTCAATCTCAAAACACCACCTGCAGCACGATCAATTTGCTCCATGGTCAGTTTCTTTTCATTAACCAATTCTATGATGCTAGTTTGCCAAAATTCATTTGTGAAATCGTAAAACTGCATGTCAACACCAGAAGAAACAGCTTCTCTAATACTTTCTTTAGGTGAACTTGCTACGTAATGCGTTGTTTGAAGGTATTTGATAGCACCTAAATCTGAAACTACAATTCCTTTAAAACCCCATTCTTTTCTCAATACATCTGTTAGCAGCCATTTGTTAGCAGCACAAGGAATTCCGTCTAACTCTGAGTACGCACACATTGTTCCTAAAGCACCGCCTTTTCTAAATGCTTTTTCGAAAGACGGAAGGTGATCTTCACGCGCAGAACGTTCTCCTACCAAGATTGGAGAAGAATTTCCTCCTGCTTGCGGAATACCGTGAACGGCAAAGTGTTTTGGTTCTGCAATAATAGAACGATCAGATTTTAAATCGTTTCCTTGCATTCCTTTAATCATTGCTGTACCAATTTCGCTGTTTAAATACGCATCTTCACCAAAAGTTTCTGCAACTCTTCCCCAACGTGGTTCACGACCTAAATCTAAGTTTGGACCAAAACCAAAATGAACACCATGTGCTCTGGCTTCGGCACCAATAACTTTTCCAACTCTGTCCATTAAACCGGTATCCCAGGTTGCGCCAAGTCCAATGTTCATTGGGAAAGCTGTACTTCCGTCATCTAAGTAACCGTGAAGCATCTCGCACATAATAAGCGCAGGAATTCCCCATTTGTTCTTTTTAATTACTTCGCTTTGAAGGTCGTTGATCATTTTTGCTGAGCGAGGATACAAATCATGAATGGCTCCAATTCCTAAATTTCCAATTTTAACGCCTGATTTTGATTTAGAGAAATCTTCTTTTTCTTTAAAAAATTCTCCTTTGTACATATCCATCTGACGCACCTTTTCTTCAAGGCTCATGCGGCTTAGTAAGTCTGTAACTCTTTCTTCAACAGGTATTTTTGCATCCTGATACGGATATTTTTTCTGCGAATAACCCTGGTTATAAAAACCAACAGCCATTACAAATATAATGGCTGTTTTTTTAATTCTTAGTTGTAACATATTGTGTTGTTTTTTAATTTTGAATCACTTTCAGCATTGTTCCGTTTACAAATTCATCGTGAGAGATAAAGAAACTGTTCAATGATTTTCCGTTTATTTCAATAGAATTGATTTTTCCGTCATTGTTGATTTGTCTTTGAATTACAATGCTATCTTTTTTATAATATCTTGGATCTAATTTGATCGTAATTCTATGAAAAAGTGGTGCTGTAATCGTATAAATTGGATCTCCCGGTGATATCGGGTAAATTCCCATCATTGAATAAACCAACCAAGCCGACATTGTTCCGGTGTCGTCATTCCCCGGCAATCCTTTTGGTGCATTTTGGAAATATTCTGCAACCAATTTTTTCACCATTTCCTGACTTTTCCATTCCTCACCTTTTACATAATTGAATAAATACGGATTAGCAATATCTGGCTCATTCGCCATATCAAATTGTTTGGTATCAAAGACTTTTTGCAATTGCTCAGAAAAAACTTTTTCACCGCCCATTAATTTGATTAATCCTTTCATATCATGTGGTACCATAAAAGCATATTGCCAGGCATTACCTTCGATGAAACCAACATTTTCCTCAAAATTAGCACCAGAATTCGGATCAAAAGGCTCGTACCATTTTCCGTTTGGCAATCTTGGTCGAAGTAACTTTAAATCCTTGTCAAATAATTTTTGGTACGAAAGGGAACGTTTCGTAAAACGCTTATAATCATCTTTTTCGCCTAAAGCTTTCGCTAAAAGGGAAATAGCATAATCAGAAGTATTATATTCCTGCGTTGTAGAAACCGGCCCTTTAAAATTCGTGCTTAAATATCCTTTCTCGATATATTCTTTAAGACCGGGACGCAACGGATTGTTCTCCATTTTATCGGCCCCTTTTAACATAGCATAATATGCTTTGTAAATATCAAAATCCTGAATACCTTTCAAACAGGCGTCGACGATAACAATACTTGCCGGATCTCCAACCATGGTAAAAGTTTCTGTTGAATTCAATTCCCATTTTGGCAACCAGCCGTTTTCATCATACATGTCTAACATGCTTTTTATCATATCTGATTGCTGTTTAGGATATACTAAAGACATTAACTGATGCACATTTCGATAGGTATCCCACAAAGAAAACGTCGTATAGCGCGTTCCATCTGTTTTAGCAATCTTGCTTCTTTTTATTACTGGATATTCTCCGTTAACGTCATTTAAAACATTAGGGTGAATTAAAGTGTGATACAATGCAGTATAAAAAATAGTATTTTCATCTTTTGTACCTCCTTCGACTAAAATTTTAGAAAGTTCTTCGTTCCATTCGTCGCGCGTTTCTTTATAAACGGTTTCAAACGATTTGTTTCCGGTTTCTTTTTCTAAGTTTTCACGTGCATTGGCAATGCTCACATACGAAACCCCAATTTTCACTTCTACAACTTCTTGTTTATCAAATTTATAAGTAAAATAAGTTCCAATACTATCTCCAACAACCGTTTTAATGGTGTTGTTCATCATTCTGGTTTTGCCGTTGTATGTCATCCATTGTGCTTCGACGCCTTTATAATTTGGTGTTTTTTTCCAAACACCGAATTTAGCTGCGGGTTTAGAAAACTTTGCCACAAAATAAATTGGATAAGCATCTTCGGGACTATTATAACAAAACGAACCTACAGAACGCATTCCTTCGATTTCTGTCGAAGAAACGACTCTGACCATTGCTCCTTCTTCATTTGTTAAACCCAAACCAAGATTTAATAAAATATTGGATTGTCCTTTCGGAAATGTAAATTTACTCACACCCACTCTTTTGGATGCTGTAAATTCGCCTTTTACATTATATTTATCCAGATCTACGCTGTAATAACCTGCTTTTGCAACTTCATTTTTATACGTTGAACCGTATTTTAAATGATCTATTTCTAAAGCTCCTGTTGTCGGCATTAGCAAAAGAACTCCTAATTCAGGACAACCGACACCACTTATATTGACCTGACTAAATCCGGTTAAAAACGTATTTTCTTTTACATACGGATTAGAGAGCCACTGACTGTCTTTCTCTAATTTATTCTGAGGTCCAGCCACATTAAACGGGCTTATGCTTGCCATTCCCCTTGGCGCAATTGGTCCTGGAAAAGTAGCTCCATAATTAGAAGTTCCAATAAACGGATTTACAAAATCCACAGGTTCTTGTGCAAAAATTGTAATGCTAAAAAACAGCATGCAAAAAATACATGCTGTTTGAATTGTTGTCTTTTTTAGTAAAACCATATTCGTTTATCTGTTAATAGCTTCGATTTTTAAAGTCCATGCTTCTTTTGCAGGCAAATTATTTCTCAAACTTTCCGGAATAATTACTTTAAATCCTGACGCTTCTTTTGTCCATTTTAGGTTTATTTTCGATCCTAACATCGTAATTTTAGTTCCTTTTTTAGGATTAATTGATTTCACAATTACTTCAGCAGGAGTTTTATCTTCTCCTTCTTTTGCTAAATAAAAGGCAAATACATTTCCGGCTTTATTTTGTGTAAAACAAATGTTGTCTTCTTTAAAAGGCTCAATTGGTTTTGTCTCGTAAATTGCTACACTGTTTACTTTCATCCAATCTGCATAAGCAGCTAATAAATCATAAGCACCTTGCTGCCATTCTCCTTCAGGACTTGGAGCAACGTTCAATAATAAATTTCCACCTTTTGCTACAATATCTACCAACATGTGAATACCTTGTCTTCCTGTCATGTATTGTGCATCCGGAGTATAAGACCATCCTCCGCCGGAAGTAATACAAGATTCCCAAGGATAAGGCAACGTTTTAGCAGGAACGCGGCCTTCCGGAGTTAAATAGTTCTGGTTTTTTCCATGAACGGCTCTGTCTACTACGATCAATCCCGGTTGTTTTGCACGTGCTTTTACAACCAATTCATCCATTTTAACATCCTGATCTACTACTCTATGTTTGATAAAACCATTTTTAGATTCGTTTTCAGCAAACTTAAGATCGTAGTTTTCTTTTATGTATTGATGATCACTTTTTGCTACCCATCCTCCATCTAACCATAAGATATCAACTTTACCATAATTCGTAAGGATTTCTAAAATTTGATTGTGTGTAAAATCAACATATTTTTGCCATTTTTCAGGATATAAAGACGGATCGTAATTTACGTTTCTGTCGAATGGTGGAAAGTATGGATCCCAATAGTTTTCGTTATGCCAGTCTGGTTTAGAGAAATAAGCACCTGTTGAAATGTTTTCGGTTCTAAAAGCATTAAAAACTTCTTTTAAAATATCTGCTTTTGGATTTGTACTAAACGGAACATCTTTATTTGTTACTTTATAATCAGAATATTGTGTGTCGTACATATTAAATCCGTCATGGTGTTTTGTTGTAAAAACCATGTATTTCATACCAGCTGCTTTTGCTGCTTTTGCCCATTTTGCAGGATCAAATTTTGTTGGATTAAAAGTTTTTCTTAAACCTTCGTAATCGGCTACGTAATCATTGTAATTAGCGGGATTACTTCCTTTTTTACGTTCACACCATCCATAATCTTCAGGACATATTGACCATGATTCTACAATTCCCCATTGGCTATACGTTCCCCAATGCATTAATAGTCCAAATTTTTTGCCTTGCCATTGCTCTAAATTTTTCAACACTAGCGGATCCGTTTCCGGTACATAGCGCTCATCCTCATAAATGGCCTGCGAAAACATTTGAACCGAAAATAACATCGCGATTATGATTATTCCTCTTTTCATTTTTACTCTTTTTATTGTTTGTTGTTTTAGTTTTTCTTTTGTTAGTGCTTAGTAATTAGTTCTTAGTACTTAGTGCTTAGCTGTTGGTAATTAGTAGTTAGTGCTTAGTTTGTAGTTAAAATCATTAATTCACAACTCACAATTCACAATTCACAACTCGCCATTCACAATTAATTAATAACGATTTCATCTACAAATAACCATGAAGATTCTCCTTTTGGGCTTTTCTTCAAATTAGAAGCGATTACTTTTACATATCGGGCGTTGCGTTTTTCAAAATTGATTTTAAAATCCTTTAATTCTGATGTTGCGTTTATCGCATACGGACGCACTATTTTCCCTACTTGCTTGTAAGTAGTACCATCATTTGATACCAGAATTTTTATTTGTGTCGGGAAATTTACACCTGCGCCCTGACTTTCTAAAGTTCCCACTGATACTTGCTCAATAGCTTGTTCTGTTTCAAGATCAATTACAAGTTCCATATCATTTACCAGCCAGGCTTGCCATTGTCCGTCATGAAAATTCTTAGAACCTCTAATGGTATTTATCATTACAGGTCCATCGCCTTTATAGCTTTGGTTGTAAGGTGTTAGGTATTTTACTTTACGTCCAAATCCTTTATGAAAAATAATAGTATCTGTAAATGTTTTTCCGATTGGTTTATCGTCCTGAAACAAAGAAGCTTTTAAAACTGTTGTTTCTTTAAACTCAATTGGAGTGGTGTATTTTATAGGATGATGATCGATGCTTTTATCACCTAACACATAACGAATATCCGGATTTGGAAACTCATTTTTCAACGTCAGGTTAATTTGCTTTTTATCTAAATCAGCTGTTGCTGATGCAGTTACCAAATAAGCACTTTTAGCATAACCAATTCCTAAATTATCATAACGTCTTAATACCGATGTCAATCTTGCGGTAAAATTTTCCCAGTTGCGGCTTTCTTTTGTACTCCATAAAACTTCTGATAAAGCAGCTAATCTTGGAAAAATCATGTATTCTGAATCTTTTGGACCTGCTAAATACTCTGCCCATAAATTGGCCTGACCTCCCAAAATGTGCTTCGCTTGTTCCGGCGTCATTGTTGGCGCAACAGGATCAAATGCATATACTTTGTTTAATGGTGTGTAAGCATCAAAAGCTAAAGGTTCTTCATTTTGAGGGCCCTGATAAAAATTGAAATAACAATGAGATTCCGGTGTCATAATAACATCATGTCCTTTTACAGCAGCTTCTTCACCAATTTTTTCACCTCTCCAGCACATTACTGTCGCGCTTGTATTCATACCTCCTTCAAGAATTTCATCCCATCCAATTACTTTTTTACCTTTAGAATTGATGTATTTCTCCATTCTTTTTACAAAGTAACTCTGCAATTCATGAACGTCTTTTAACTTCAGATCTTTCATTCTTTTTTGGCAGTGCGGACATTTCTCCCAATTGGTTTTGGTTGCCTCATCTCCTC
Source organism: Flavobacterium hercynium (assembly GCF_002217285.1). Taxonomy (GTDB): domain Bacteria; phylum Bacteroidota; class Bacteroidia; order Flavobacteriales; family Flavobacteriaceae; genus Flavobacterium; species Flavobacterium hercynium. Next base: position 73,141 of record NZ_MUGW01000025.1, read on the forward strand.
CAATGTGAATGTATTTTGATGGAAAAATAGTCATTACTTCATCTAATACATTTTGCAAAAACTCAAACGTATTTTCTTTTCCTGCACAGTAAATGTCGGTAATAGGCCACAATCCGCCAGAAGGCACACCAATGCGCTGATCAAAACAAGCCAGTTCCGGATAAGATGCAATGGCACTGCTTACGTGTGCCGGCATTTCAATTTCAGGAATTACTTCAATGTTTTTACTTGCTGCGTATTTTACGATTTCTTTTAATTCTTCCTGTGTCAAAAATCCTCCGTACGTTCCTTTTTCATCAGGATTCACAGTTAGTCTGGCATTCCAGCTTCTGTTTTCCTGATCAACTCTCCACGCACCAACTTCGGTTAGTTTTGGGTATTTTTTTATTTCGATTCTCCATCCCTGATCGTCTACTAAATGCAAATGCAAAACGTTCATTTTATGCATTGCCAAACGATCTATAGTTTGCATCACATAGTTTTTATCAAAAAAGTGACGTGATAAATCGAGCATTAAACCTCTCCATTGAAAACGGGGCTGATCGTTGATTGTTACACTTGGAATTTCCCATTTTGCATGAGGTACTAAAGTGGGGCTCTCAATAGCTTCCGGTAATAATTGACGAATGCTTTCTAATGCATAAATAAAACCTGCATTTCCTTTTGCCGTAATCGTAATTACGTTTGTATTCACCTCTAAAACATAAGCTTCTTTAGCAAGATTTGCATCTGTTTTAAACTGTATAAAATTAGCCAGCGGAGCTTTAGTTGAAATTTCCGGACGAAATCCGCCAGCTTTTTCCAACTTGCTGATCAACGCTTCTGAAATTTCTTTTTGAGAATCGTTGGCTGCAACAAAAACGGTATTTTTAGAAAACTCAAATGCTCCTAAATTAATGACAACCTGTGTTGGCTTCGGAATAATTTTAATATCTTTTTCGGTGTATACTTTTTGACTGTACCCTGAACTAAATACCGCCAGGAAAAGTATAACAAGGAATGGTTTTAATATCTTCATATTCTATTATTTTAAAGATGGTGTAATTTTAAATTGATACTGATAGGACTTCTCTCTTAAAAGATATTGTTCCATTGGCCATGCTTGCCAGCTGTCTATACCTCCTACACCCATTTGTTTTGAATCAATTTTAAAACTCGTTAAATCTCTTTCTTTAAGCTCTGCAGCGTGTCTTTGGTCTTTTTTTAAACCATCATCCAAATCTTCATTTAAAAAGTGTAATGCTGTAATAGCCAACTCTTCATCAGACGTTACCGTAATTTTTATATTATTGTTTGCCAATTCTGCCCATCTCACCGCTGTTTTATTTCCGGTTTCCTGCGGACGGATGTAAGGATAATATTGTTCTGTTACGGTTTGATTGTAAATTCCAACTTGTGCGCTGTAGTTTCTGTCAACATAATTCTCATGCGGACCTTTTCCGTAATAACGTAATGCACTGAAATCTTTTGGTAAAATTATTTCCATTCCAAATCTTGGCAAAATTGGTGTTTCTTTATTTTTATCAATAGTCAATTGCTCTTTTACTGCTAATTCTCCGTTACTGTTGATTTCATAATTCAGGATTAATTGTGCTGCTACCTGAGGCAATGAATATGTTGCTTTTACTAAAGCTTTATTGTCTTTTGTAATACTGTATGTCCAACTTACCAATGTTGGATTTTCTGTTGCTTCTTTCCATGCTACTAATTTTTCCTGAAACAAAGCTCCAAAATCATTATCATTTGGTGCTCTCCAAAAATTAGGTCGTAATTGGTAACCGTCTTTTAAAACAATTTGATTATCAAAAGAATATCCGTTAATAAAACCTGTTTTTTTGTCGAACGTAATAGTAGCTTTATCACTTTTAAATACGGTGCTTTCCGCTTTTTTCTCCAATAGAATTTTTGCTGCACCAACTACTTTTATATCATTTTTCCATTCTCCTTTAAGTGCAAGCTGATCTGTTGCAATCTGAAAACCTTTTGATAAAAAAGGCTCGTCTTCTTTAATATGATACGTAACCACAATAAAAGCTTCTTTAAATTCTTTTCCTTCTACATTAACCGGAAGCTGATACGATTTGTATTCATTTGATTTTATATCAAGATTATCAATCGTTCCTGTAGCATCATCATTTCCGTCTAAAACTAATTTCCAGCGTAAACTTACATTACTTAAATCTTTAAATGAAAATTCGTTGTAAATTTTAATCGTTGCTTTACTCTTATTGTCCCACGTCGTATGAATATCCTGATATACATTTCGAACTTCGAATGCATGCGGATTCGGTTCTCTTTCTACCGTAAAAACACCATTGTTCACAAAGTTATTATCACTTTTGACATCTTTAGGGCCAAAATCTCCTCCATAAGCCAAAATACGTGTTCCGTCAGGCAATGTTTTATACACAGACTGATCGATCATATCCCAGATAAAACCACCTTGAAAATTAGGATACTTTCTGATTACATCCCAATAATCTTTAAAATTTCCCATCGAATTCCCCATCGCATGTGCATATTCACATTGAATATACGGACGATCCGGATTTGGATTTGCCAAAATATATTCTTCCATTTTATTAGGAGAACTGTACATTGGGTCAATAATATCAGAGTTCCATTCGTATTTTAAATCTTTTCCGTCCCATGCTCCTGCGGTTGCTCTTTCATATTGAATAGGTCTAGATTTATCACGGTTTTTTATCCATAAATAACCTCTGTAAAAATTGTAACCGTTTCCTGCTTCATTCCCCATACTCCAGATAATAATCGAAGTGTGATTTTTATCCCTTTCGATCATACGCTGCATACGTTGGATATGTGCTAATTCCCAATCTGGTTTATTTCCCAGTGTTTTGGTAATATCATACCCCATTCCGTGTGATTCTATGTTCGCTTCATCGACTACATAAATTCCGAATTTATCGCATAATTCGTAAAAATATTCATCATTTGGATAATGCGACATACGAACGGCATTGATATTAAATTCTTTCATCATTTTAATATCCTGCTCCATTCTGGCTCTGGAAATCGTTTGTCCTGTAACCGGATCTGTTTCATGACGATTTACTCCTTTTATGTAAATTGCTTTTCCATTTACTAAAAGTTGTCCGCCTTTAATCTCTACTTTTCTAAAACCAACTTTTTGATTGATTACTTCAATAACATTTCCTTTTTTATCTTTCAAAAGAAAATTTACCTGATACAAATTAGGAATCTCTGCACTCCATTTTTTAGGATTATTTACTGCAAATTCAAAAGTTTGTTTGTCTGAAGTAGCCGCAATAGTTTTTGATGCAACAGTTGTTTCACCATCTTTTAACTGTACTTCTAAAGTGTAATTGTCTTTTTTATCTAAATCTGAAAATTCAGTTGTTATTTTTAATATTCCGTTTACATATGAAGCATCTAAATCCGGGGTGATTTCATAATCTTTCAGATGTGCACTGTTTCTGGCGATCAAATAAGAATCTCTCGTAATTCCGCTCATTCTCCAGAAATCCTGACATTCTAAATAAGAACCGTCACTCCATTTCATTACTTTTAAAACGATACTGTTTTTACCGGTTTTTACGTATTTATTCAATTTAAACTCTGACGGCAATTTACCATCTTCGCCATAACCTACGTAAACACCATTTACCCAAACCGTAAGATTTGATTTGGCTGTACCAACATGCAAATAAATATCTTTTCCTTCCCAGGATTTATCAATTGTAATTTCTTTTCTATAAACTCCTGTCGGATTGTAATTTGTTGGTACAAATGGTGGATTTGGCGCCATTAAATAATCAAAATCATACGAAGTATTTACATAAACAGGATATCCATAACCATTTACATCCCAGCTTGCCGGAATTTTAAAATTGTCCCAGCTTGCATCGTCAAATGTACTTTTTTCAAAGGCTGCCGGTAAATCATTTGGAGTGGTAACATATTTAAACTTCCATGTTCCGTTTATGTCTAAATAATTTTTAGAAGCTCTCCAGTCATTCTTAGCCGCCAGTTCTTCGTTTTCATACACATAATACGAAGCGTGCATAGGTTCTCTGTTTTCTTCATTAATTTTTTCATTTTGCCAGAAAGGAGTACTTTCCTGCGCCTGAATACTAATTATTGAAGTGATTAAAGAGGTAATTATGAATATCGTTTTTTTCATTACTTGTTTTTTTATTCTTGCCTGCTTTTTTAAAATTGTGTAACGCCGAGAAACATAGTTTTAATTTTTGCACGGATTTCATGGAGCAACATGAAATCGTTAGTTTAAATTAGGGTGAGAGCGTAAAATCTATGTTTCTCTTTGTTACGTAACAAAATTGTCATGTTTATTTGTCCCAGGTCATTTTAAATTTGGCATCTTCCATTCTGTGTCCTTTTTCGTCATCCGAAACGGCATAATTAAATCCCGATCTCAAACTATATCCTGCATGTTCGCCATTTTTGTTTAGAGCAATAAAACCTACTTGCAGGTACTCCATATCTTTATGGTTTTTATGCTTGTTGTAAATACGTTCTGTAATTTCTTTACAGGCATCATAAGGCGATTTTCCCTGACGCATTAATTCTACTACCATTGCACTTCCTGCGGTTCTGATTACGGCTTCGCCTAAACCTGTTGCAGCGGCAGCACCTACTTCGTTGTCAAGAAAAAGACCCGCGCCGATGATTGGGGAGTCACCGACGCGACCATGCATCTTCCATGCAGCTCCACTTGTTGTGCAGCCACCGGCAAGATTGCCGTCTTCATCTAACATTAGCATGCTTATAGTGTCATGGTTTTCAATATTTATTACGGGCTTATATTTTGAATCTTCCAGCCATTTCTTCCAGTCTTTTTCAGATTCCGGAGTCAGCAAATTTTCTTCTTTAAATCCTTCTGATAAAGCAAATTGTAATGCACCTTGTCCTGCCAGCATAACGTGAGGCGTATTTTGAAGCACTTTTTTTGCAACAGAAATTGGATGCATGATACCTTGTAAAAAACAAACTGAACCACAATTACTGTTATGATCCATGATACAGGCATCTAAAGTTACTTTCCCTTCGCGATCCGGATATCCTCCATAACCAACACTGCGAACATTCGGATCTGCTTCAGGAATTTTCATACCGGCTTCGAGCGCATCTAAAGCTGATTTTCCTGCTTTTAATTGTTTCCATGTTTCCTGATTTGCAGGCAAACCGTGGTTCCAAGTTGAGATAACAACAGGTTTTTTTTGTTTTTTTAGCGGAATCTCTACTTCCTCTTCATTTGTTTTAGCAAAACCGCTATAGCCTAAAACAGAACTAATTGCAAGCGTTCCTAAGGTTGTTTTTTTTATAAAATCTCTTCTGTTTGACATAAACTTCGTTTTTTATTGAACATTTCCGAAGATAATGTTATTTTCAATACGTATTCCTTTCTTCTAGTTCAAGCTTGTTCTTAAGCTCTCCTTTGTTGATTTTATTGTTTTTAAATTATTGTCAGACAAGGCGTTTCCGTCAAAAAAAGTTACTCCTGTTGCACCATTTTCTTTTGCAAGTAAAATAGCTTCTCTTAATTCTTTATCTGACTTTAATCCCGGAATATAAATTCCTGTGTTTATTTTGGTTTGCTTTCCATCTAAATCAGATACACCTTGTTTTGTTGCATATCCAACCCAGTCAATTTCTTCATCATAAAAACTGTGGTAAATCATTGGGTACACTTCATCAATATTCCATTTATCCCAACGCTGACGCACCATGTGATCTGCCATTTCCGGATAAGGAAATACGGCTGCCGTTAATTTTTTATTGTTTTTATGTGCAATTTTGTAAGCATCATCTACAACAGATTTGATGGCATTAAGTCTAAAATTTTTCCACTCCATATCAATTGAAGTATTGTGGCTGTCTTTTGGACTTTTATGGTGGATTTTTTCAAACGCTTTAATACATTCATCACAATAACAAAAATCGAACTGAGGCAATTCTACATCCTGAACCAAATTGTATTTAGGCAATAAACTAATTGGCAAAAAGATGTCCGGGAAACGAATGTAATCTAAGTGAACGCTTTCTACACCCTTTACTTTTGCTAATCCTTCAACTAAACTCAAAACATGATCTCTTGATTCTTTTCTGGTTGGACATAACCATTGGTAATAATCTACATACGGACGATTATCAAAACATGATTTTCCTTCTTTACTCACCATATACCAATCCGGGTGTTTTAATGCAAGCGAATCGTCAGGTCTGTTCATTGCCATAATCCAGGCATGTACTTTTAAACCTTCTTTTGTGGCAACAGGTACTAATCTTGACAAGAGTTTAGGATCTGTTTTTGTATTGATTAAAACTTCATCAATACCACCGTCTTTATATTTTTTAAACTCCTTTGCATAATCATCATCTGTTCTTTTGGCATCGGCAGTAATCCATACTCCAAATTTAAATGCCGTCTTTTCTTCTTTATTGGTACAGGAAACAATAGTTAGCGCCAATAAAAAAAGTAATACTTTAGTTTGATATAATTTTACCATCTTGTTTAATAATTAATGTTTTGTTAGAAAAAGGACTTTTTACCGAAATGTTATATCCTCCTGCATGATTTTCAAGTGTTGGTTTCAAAATTTTATTATCAACACTAATGCTTTCTTTAGTAAGGCTTGCTATTGATTTAGCCCAAACTTTATGTTTTTCAAAATATTGCTTTTGTGCTCTGTACAAGCTATAGAGTTCCCATCTTACTTTTTCTTCTTGCGGAATTGTAAAAGTGTCTTTTCCTTCTTTTGAAGAAAAATAAACGTAACCCCACTTCTCCGGTTCATGCATGTTGATGACATCCATTGGTGACCAAACCCAATTGTACTCCGGTAAAAATTTTCCGTTAGCATCTTTTTTACGTTCGTAACTTCCATTGATTATGGTGTGCTCCCAATTAACTCTCGAAAAATTGACTCTCCAAAATTGGTCTGTAGGTACATTTTGTTCGTTATATGACTTCCTGTAAGCTGCCCACGGAATCGCCATTTCTAACACCCAGCCTTCATCTGTATCGGTTGGATTGTTTAATGTTCCTTTAATTTTTACTGCAGATTTTAAACCTGTAATATTCCAGTCATTCAAAACTACATTGTCATTTTCTCTGTATGGCTTTGATAAAAATAGATCCCAAGCAGTGTTTAAGGCGTTTATTTCTAATTCGTAATAGTTAAAAGTATCACTGTCAGGATCTATAAAAACTTCAAAATCATTGTTGTAAAAAATAATAGTATCGCGTTGTTTTAGATTTGCCCAAACGTGTGGCTCTTCCATTTTTGCCAAAATGTAAAAATTGGTTTCATCCCAAAGCATTTTAACCTTTGTTCCGTATTTTGGTTTTACATCAGTGGATATATCTTCAAAAAGATCTGTCCACGCTACTTTATTCCAGGAAGCATCGGCATCCTCTCCGTCAATTGTAATTGGAGTTGCGGTTTTTGCGGCTACATACGTTTTAGGTGTAAGTTTACTCTTCGATTGTGAAAATCCCACTATCGAAACCAATCCTAAAGCAACTGTGATCCATTTATTTTTTAAACGCATGATTTTTTTATAAACTATTATCTTTTGTAAATTGAATTACTTCACTTAATTTTCCAAATGCCATTGCAACAACAGTATCTGCTGCACCGTAATAAACGGCTAATTTATCTTCTTTCTCATCATGCAAAGCTGCACATGGAAAAACAACATTTCCTACATCACCTACCTGCTCATAAATTTCTGCTGGTCCTAATAAATAAGGTTGTGTTCTGTATTTTACTTTATCCGGTGAATCTGTATCTAAAATAGCTGCTCCCATTGCGTAACGGAATCCGTTGCAGGTATTGATAACACCGTGGTATAACATTAACCAGCCATCTTTTGTCAAAATTGGAATTGGTCCTGCTCCTACTTTAGTACATTGCCAAGCACTTTGCTCAAACGGACTTGGTTTCATTACTAAACGGTGCTCTCCCCAATATTTCATATCCGGGCTGTAACTAATCCATATATCACCAAAAGGCGTGTGTCCGTTATCACTTGGACGGCTTAACATAGCGTATTTACCGTTTATTTTTTGTGGAAACAAAACACCATTTCTGTTGAAAGGAAGGAATGCATTCTCACATTGAAAAAATTCTTTAAAATCAAATGTATACCCAATTCCGATTGTTGGTCCGTTGTAACCGTTACACCATGTAATCCAGTAACGATCTTCGATGAAAACCACACGAGGATCATACTTGTAAGCCGATTCGATCATCTCTGTATTACCAGATTGCATTACAATTGGTTCATGATTGATATCCCAATCGATCCCATTTTTACTGAAACCAGCAAAAATATTCATCTGAACTGCTTTGTTATCACATCTGAAAACACCTGCATATCCATCTTCAAAAGGAACAACAGCGCTGTTGAAAATACTGTTTGATGACGGTATAGCATAACGATCAATTATTGGATTATTAGAATATCTCCACATTACGTCGTTACTGTTTTCGGGTCTGTCTTGCCAAGGAATTGTACTCATTATTTTTTATGTTTAATCGTTTATTGTTTGTTGTTGAACCGGTTAACTGTTGAATCGGTTAATCGTTTATTGTTTGTCGTTAAATCTTTTAATCGTTTTTTTTGAATTGCTTTTGGTTTAATAATCAAATCTTTCAATCTTTCAATCTTTCAATCTTTCAATCTAATAATCCAAAAATCTAAAGATCTAACTATCTAATAATCTAAAGATCTAAAAAAAACTAATCCTCAATCCTTCTCACCTTATCCAGCCACGTGAATTTAAGAATTGTTGTTGTCACTAAAAACACTATTAATGCTGTGATTGCTTTTGGATAATCTCTGATGATGAAAAATATTGGCAGCAAAATCATACTTGATTGCCATATAATTCCGATTACGCAATTTAGCATATCTTTATAAAAATCGTTGTTTTTTTCGAACGCTTGGTCTTCGGCTTTTAATGTTTTGTAAACCGGATTCCACCAGCCCCAAGGTCTTACGTTGGTGTAAAATGATCGTAGTACTTCCATATCAGTTGGTTTACTTAGGAATGTTCCTAACAAACAACCCAAAATAGAGAAACCAAATATTACCGGAAACAAATAGATTGCCTGCACTTCTGATAAATCATATAAGAATGATCCCGGCGTAAAATTCCCTTTGTTTTGTCCTAAAATAAATTGCAAAGAAGCTACAATTAATCCGGCAAACATTCCCCAGAAATAACCCCATCCGTTAAATCTCCACCAAATCCATTTTAAAAAGTTGGCTGCTACATAACCTCCGTATAAGGCACTTGTAATCCATAAAGTTAGGGAATTGATCGAATCTGCGAAGAATCCCATGAAAACTCCTAAACCAACTACAAGGAAAGATGAAATCTGACTTACCTTAATATAATGCTCGTTTGTCGCTACGGGTTTGAAGTATTTTTTATAAATATCATTAACTATATAAGCTGGTCCTGCATTTACAAAGGCAGAGAATCCAGACATAAATGCCGCTAACAAACCGGCTAATAAAATTCCTTTTATTCCAACAGGAATGTACAGGTTCACTACTTTTGGCATTAACAATTCTAAGTCTGCTCCGGTTAAAGCTGCATTAGCATTTAGTTCCGGTGCCAGATTTACCAATGCGATAACCACAATTCCTGTGATTAGTAAGTATCTTGGGATAAACAAAATCAAATTGGTAAAACCACTCATGTAGGCAGCTTCTTTTACCGATTTTGTAGAAAGAACTCTTTGTAAGTCATAGCTTGGTGTTGGTCCTGCAACGCTGGCAAAAAAACCTTTGAACAAAGTCATTCCGATAAAAGCACCAAACATTTTATAACCTTCTGAGTCTATCAGCCTGTTGAAATTTTGAAACTTGTCGCTCCACTGCGTTTCGAACTGCCAGCTAAAGAAAACGTTCTTCCATTCTTCTGTAATAACTGAATTGATCTGAAGATCAGTATAATTGATAAAAGCATAACCAGCAATTAGTACACCTGCAATAATCATAATTAAGTATTGCACCACTTCTGTCGCTACTACAGAAAACATTCCGCCTTTAACGGTATAAATTGTCGTTAAAAATATGATGATCAAAGCATAAGAACGCTCAGATGTTAGTACAATTAAATCTCCGTAGTGAAGTGTTAAATCCCAAGGAAGAATAATCGTTACAAATTTTCCAATTCCTTCAAAAAAGTAAGCGATAAAACCAATCGTAGAAATAATGGCAAAGATGGCTACAATAATATGTGATGCTTTTCCTGCTCTGTCACTTCCAAAACGCGTTAAAATCCATTCTGAACCTGTCATTACTTTTGATCGCCTGATCCAGACCGCCAAGAACATCATAACAAAAATCTGATTCCAAATAGGCCAAAGCCACATGAACATAAAGCTTTTAACACCATATAAAAACAGTACCCCAATCATCCAGGAAGTTCCTGAAACATCAAACATTCCTGATCCGTTACTCAATCCTAAAAAATACCATTTGATTGTTTTTCCACCTAGAAAATAATCATCCAGTCCTTTTGATGCTTTTCTGGAAATCCAGATTCCTATTCCTACTGAGAGGAGAATATAGGCTACGATTATCGATACGTCAATTATATCCATTAAATTATATTTATTTGTTAGTTAGTTACTTTTTTTTGTTAGTTGTTGGTTTACGGTTTGTAGTTTATAATTCTTTATGAACACTATAAACCGAATACTGTAAACTTGCTTACTTCTTTACACCCCAGTTTTTATTTGGTGTTGCACCCATTACAAAATGTAATGTTCCACCCTGCATAATTTGCTGATGCGTGATTACTGTTTCATTAAAAGGAACATCGTTTAATGTTGCTGATTGTATGTAAAAGTTTTTGTCTGAAACATTTTCTGCTTCAATTACAAACGCTTTTCCTTTTTCAAGATTGATGGTTGATTTTTCAAAAATCGGACTTCCAATTTCATATTCTCCAGATGCCGGATTCATAGGATACAATCCCATTGAACTAAAGACATACCAAGCCGACATTTGACCGCAATCTTCGTTTCCGCTTAATCCGTTTGGCGTGGTGTTGTATTGTGTATCTAAGATATGACGTACCCAATATTGTGTTCTCCAAGGTTGTGCCGCATGATTAAACATGTAAGCAATATGGTGACTTGGTTCGTTACCGTGAGCGTACTGACCAATTAATCCTGAAATATCTGCTGAAACGTTATTTCCTGTAATTTCGGAGCTTTCTGTAAACAGCTGTTCTAAACGTTTTGTAAAGACTTCGTTGCTTCCGTGTAGTTTAATAAAATTATCTACATTATGAGGAACAAACCAGCTATGTTGCCAGGCATTTCCTTCTGTATAATCGGTATGTTCTCTGTGATTAGAATGCTTAGGATCAAAAGGTTCATTCCATGATTTTTTATCATCTGATTTTCCTCTCATAAATCCGCTTGCAGAATCAAATAAATACTCATACGCTTTAGAACGTTTTGAGAAAAACTCGTAATCTTCATTTTTACCTAATGCTTTTGCCATTTGTGCTACACACCAATCATCATAAGCATATTCTAAAGTAATGGTTACGGATTCGTCAAGTAAGTTATACGGAATGTAACCGTATTGTTTGTAGAAATTTAATCCGCGTTCGTCCTGCATCATGGTTGCCTTCATCGCTTCAAACGCTTTTTGAGCATCAAAACCTTTGATACCTTTTTGATACGCATCTAAAATTACAGGAATCGAATGATACCCTGTCATTGTATTGGTTTCATTGGCGTAAAGTGTCCAAACCGGTAATATTTTCTTAGTATCGTAATACGCCAGCATTGAATTTACCAGATCTGAAACTTTATCTGGTGCTACGATCGTCAGCAAAGGATTCTCTGCTCTAAAAGTATCCCATAAGGATAAGGTAGAATACGCTGTGTAGTTTTTTGCTTTTACAATGTCATTGTTCTCTTTTCTAAACTCTCCATTTTTATCGCTGTATGTTACAGGCGCTAATTGCGCATGATACATTGCCGTATAGAATATTGTTTTTAAAGAATCAATAGGAGTTTCTACCGTAATTTTGCTTAATGCTTTATTCCAGATAGTACCGGCTTTGCTCTTTTCTTTTTCAAAACTAAAATTACCTGATTCTAAATTCCCTTTAGCATTAGCAACACTTACAGATGATAACGCTACTTTTACCAGAAGTTCATCATCATTATTGGCATCAAAAAACAATTGGGCTGCAGTAGTATCTCCATTTGCTGTGCTGCCAGTGATTACTTTTTTATCTGCCAATAAAATAGTTTCTGCAATAGGTTTTGAAAACTTAGCTACAAAAAATACTTTTTGATTTTTTGCCCATCCTGTACTGTAGCGGTAACCGCTAATAGTATAAGGATCTTCTACTTTTAATTCTGTTTTTAAAGCTTTATCCCAATTGATAGCAAAACCAAGATCGATCACAACAGATTGCTGATCGTTTTTAGAAAATGTATATTTATGAAAAGCTGTACGTAAGGAAGAGGTTAACTCTACATTGATCTTAGGATCCTCAAGATAAACTTGGTAATAACCCGGTGTTGTTTTTTCGTTAGCATGACTGTAAGTTGATTTATAAGGTAATTGATCTCGTGAGGTTGTTGGTGTTGTTAAATCAAGTTTTTTATTGGTTGGCATGAACAAAATGTCAGCCAGATCACCAATTCCTGTTCCGCTAAGGTGTAAATGACTGAAACCGGCAACGATATTGTCTGAATAATGGTAACCTGAACACCAATCCCAGTTCGAAATACCATTGTCAGGACTTACCTGAAGCATTCCAAAAGGAACTGTTGCTCCCGGATATGTATGTCCGTGACCACCTGTCCCAATAAAAGGATTTACATGATCGATAAAAAGTACGTCTTGTTTGTTATTTTTGTTTACATTTATTTTGCAACTGGTAACTAAAATTCCAAATAAAACTAGCAGTGTAAAATTCCTCATATAAATTAATCTTAATTTAATTTTAAATTTAAACAAAAGTGTTTTTTATTAAAACTAATTTAGACGGACAACACATAAACTTAGATAAACATCAAAAAAAGTCATAAAACTTAAAACATATCATGATTTTAAATTCAAGCAAATTTTATCGTATTCAACTACAATATCACATTATATTCTGGTTAACCTATTTTATCTTCAATACTTTTAGATGGGGAAGCTACTTTAATGATTACGTTTATTCGTTAAAAACAAACTTATTGGGTTTCCCTATTCACATGGCATTGTGTTATTTGAATATTTTGATTCTAATGCCTAATTTGATTTATCGTAAAAAATACGTCCAATATGTGGTTTCTATTTTATGCGCCATTTTTATTATGGTAGTTGTAAAATTTAATATTACTTATTTTTTCATCACAGAAGATGTTTGGCCGGAAGGACCTGAAATTATCAATAAGTTAACACTCAATTATACTATTGACATGATGATGGGCGAACTTTACGTAATGACGTTTGCTACCGCAATCAAGATTACGTTTGATTTCCTGAAAGAACAAAAGAGAGTTACGGATCTGGAAAAATCACAATTAGAAACGGAATTACTATTTCTTAAATCTCAAATATCTCCTCATTTCTTTTTTAATACACTTAATAATATCTATTCTTTATCGGTTGAAAAATCGAATAAAACCCCGAAAATTGTTTTGAAACTTTCTGAGTTAATGCGCTACATGTTGTACGACACAAAAAACACGAAACAAAGCTTAGAAAATGAAATACTTTGCATTCAAAATTATCTAGATTTAGAGCGCATTCGAAATGATGATAGACTGGAAATAAACATGTCAATTTCAGGTGATATTCACGACAAGGAAATTAGCCCCATTATATTGCTTACCTTTATTGAAAATGCCTTTAAACATGGCGTAAATAAAAACACGGGAAAGGTTACAATAGATATTAATTTTAAAGTGAAAGAAAACTACTTATATTTTACAATATCTAATCCGATGCCAGAAATTACGGAACATACGGACAATTTTAACAGGTCTAGTGGCATTGGCATAGAGAACGTTAAAAAAAGACTTGAATTAGGTTATAATAAAAGTGACTATAAGCTTTCATTTAAGAATAAAAAGAATATTTTTGTCGTAAAGCTAGTAATTAAAGTCGCTTGATACTATTTTCTTTCTTTTTTTAGAATTTTATTATTGCTAGTGAATTTTTTACCGATTAATACTGAATAGAATGAAAATAAAATGTTTGATTATCGATGATGAGCCATTAGCAATCAATGTTATTAAAAGCTACCTGGAAGTGGTTGAAAATTTTGAATTAGTCAACACTTTCAGTAATCCTATTGAAGGTTTAAATTTTTTAAAAAACAATAAGGTTGATGTAGTTTTTCTGGACATTAATATGCCAGTTCTGGACGGAATTAATTTCATTAAAAGTTTAGAGAATCCACCTCTTCTTGTAATTACAAGCGCTTACAGCCAGTTTGCTATTGAAACCTACGAATTGGATGTTTTAGATTATCTGGTAAAACCAATTGAGTTTCCAAGATTAATGAAAACCCTAAATAAGGTAAGCAAAAGACTGGAAAACAAAAGCAATCTTCCGCAGGAAAGCAATCCCGAAAGTCCTTTTATCTTTGTTAAGATTGATAAAAAGAGAATGAAGAAAATCTTTTTTAATGAAATATTGGTAATCGAAAGTTTAAAAGATTATTTAAAAATAAACACACTAACCGGTAAATATATTATTCACAGCACCTTATCTGATTTTACCGATTTATTACCTGAAAGAAATTTTTTAAGAATACACAGATCCTATACAATTGCCATCGATAAAATTGACGCCGTTGAAGGAAACAGTATTGAAATTGAAGGTCTTAGATATGTAATTGGACGATCTTATATCGACCATGTAAAACAACGAATTCTAAATTCTTCGCTTTAAAGAGTTTTTCAAAGTTTTTGTTTTTTGAAACGATTAATCGCAATTTTGTTTTTTCAACGAAGCACACCACAAACTTGTCTTTTCGACGGAGGAGAAATCTTCGTTAGAAACTCGACAAAGATTGACAATACTTTACGGAGCTACTTGTGAAGATTTCTCCTCCGTCGAAAAGACAAAAATGAGCGTAGAGAATAAGAGCATAAAATAAGTAAGCTTTAAACAAAAAAAATGCAACCTAAAAGGTTGCATTTTCAAACATACAGGTAACTAACCAAAATAAATTATTAACATAAAAATAATCTATTGTACTTATTTAAAACTTAACTAAACTAAACTCAATATTTAAAAATGATATCGTTTAAATGCCTCGATAGCGGAGTAATCTGCTAATCCTAAAGCATGGTATTTTTCTGCTGTTAATCTGTTTCTATCTTCTACTCTAACCCAGAATTCTCTGCTGTCATCTCCCTGAAACATAACTCCATCTTTTTGAGACTGATGATAAAAAATAGCATGACGTTTTTTAAGGACCTGATCAGGACTCATTGGTACCGCCATTTCAATTTGGTAGGATTCCCATTCGTGCCAAGCTCCTCTGTAAAGCCAAACCCAGCAATCATCCATATAACTTTCTTTCTTTAATCTTTTTAAAGCCTCAAACAAACTATCCAGACAAACTTTGTGCGTTCCGTGTGGATCTGCTAAGTCTCCTGCAGCATAAATCTGATGCGGTTTTATTCTTTCGATAATATCACACATAATCTGTATATCAGCTTCTCCCAGATTATTTTTCTTAACTGTACCTGTTTCATAAAATGGTAAATCTAAAAAGTTAACATTAGAATCCGCTACGCCCAAATAACGGGTTGCAGCCAAAGATTCGCTTCTTCTGATTAATCCTTTTAATTTTCTAACTTCCAGTGAATCGATATCATTTCCTTTTTTACTCTTCAAAAAATTGATGATATTCTCTGATTCACCAGAACTAGAATTCAATGCTTTTGAAATTTCAGCAAATTTTAACGCTTCTTCATTAGAAACGGCGATATTTCCTGAGGTTTGATACGCAATATGTACATCATGACCTTGCTCTACAAGTCTGTCAAAAGTTCCGCCCATCGAAATCACATCGTCATCAGGATGCGGACTAAAGATGATTATTCTTTTTCTTTCCGGAGTTGCACGTTCCGGTCTGTACGTATCATCGGCATTTGGTTTCCCTCCTGGCCATCCGGTAATCGTTTGCTGCATTTTGTTAAACATCTTAATGTTTAAGTCATACGCAGTTCCTTCCTCTGTCAAAAGGCTGGACATACCGTGATCGTTATAGTCTTTATCTGTTAATTTAAGGAACGGCTTTTTGGTCAACTCACTCAACCAAGCCACCGCTTTCAGTTTCAATTCTTCTGTCCATACAACTGATTTTACTAACCAAGGTGTTTTTACCCTTGTTAATTCTGTCGAAGCTTCTGTATCTAAAACAAATGTTGTGTTGCTGTGTTGTTGTAAATACGTTGCAGGTACTTGCGAAGAAACTGCTCCTTCTATTGTTTTTTTAATTATTTCAGCTTTGCTGATTCCCCATCCAAGAAGCACAATTCTTTTGGCATTCTTTACGGTACCAATTCCCATTGTAATGGCTTTTCTTGGTACGTTATCAATTCCTAAGAACGATGATGCTGCATCTGTACGGGTTACATGATCTAAAGTAATGCTTCTTGTTCCTGAATTTACGTGAGATCCCGGTTCGTTAAAACCAATATGTCCTGTTCTTCCAATTCCTAAAAGCTGAAAATCTAATCCGCCATAGGCTTTGATTTTCATTTCATAATCAATACAATATTGTTGTAAGTCTTCATTACTTATACTTCCATCCGGAATGTTTATATTTCCCGGAATAATATTAACATGATTAAAAAGATGCTCATGCATAAAATGATGGTAACTCTGAATGTTATTTCTATCCATCGGATAATATTCATCCAAGTTAAACGTCACTACATTTGCAAAACTCAAACCTTCCTCTTTGTGCAAGCGAACAAGTTCTTCGTAAACTTTTATAGGAGAAGATCCTGTTGCTAATCCCAAAACGCAAGGCTCATTTAATTCTTCTTTTCGTTGAATTATGTTTGCTATTTCCTGAGCAACTAATATCGAAGCTTCCTGTGAGGACTCAAAAATCACGTTGTGAATCTTTTCAAAACGCGTTTCTTCGAACTTTCCAGCTTCTTTAAAATTTATATCTTCTTTAATCATTTGATTATAATTCATTTATTAATATGTTAAAATTAGATATTTACTATTATAAAAAATTAAATATTCGACTAATAACGCAATACGTTCGGCAAAAGACATAATTGGAAACTTTAATAAAAATTGCCGTTGTTTAATTCACTTCATTTACACTAATTTCTGCGATAGAAACCGTTTGTGATTTTCCTATTCCTGCCAACGCAACGAATCTTAAGTATCTAGCTTTTAACGGTGTAAAACTTTTTATTTGCGCAATCGGATTGTGTTTGATGTTCGAGAATTCACCTTCAGATTGTTTCGTCCAGGTAACATTATCGGTACTGGTGTAGAACTCATAGTTAGAGATTAGATTCAGATTATTGCCTACTTGTTGTGGAACATAAGTGAATCCGTTTATTTTTAACGGTGCACCCATATCAATTGTAATTTCCTGAGGTAATTTGTTTGAATCACCGCCAAAACCCCAGTCGGTTTCTGGATTACCATCGATAATGCGGGTTGCCGTTTTGATGTCGCCACTGGAAACAGCAAGGATTGTCCATTTTTCTTTAGAAGCACCATATTTTGCCGTTTTTACAGCACTGCTTCTGTTTTCTTCTTTATTAATGGCAATAGCATTTATAGTAACTGCTTTTTTAAATTGGAATACTCCTTTATATAAAGTACTTTTTGCTGTCGGTTTGCTGCCATCAACTGTATAATAAATCGAATTTCCTTCCTCTGCTTTTAGCGTAACATCTCCATTTTTATCACGCTGTACTTCCGGAGCACGAACAAAAAGAGGTGCATTGTAAGCCTGAATATTCGAAATAACAATATTTGCTTTTGAGTCTGTAATCTTTATACGCAATGCCGAAGCCACAACACTTTTTATTCTCAGGATTCTTTTATACCCAATTGTTGTTTCAGTAGCAACCGTTTGCCAGTTTCCATCTACTTTAGCTTCGACTGTAAATGCTTTTACACGTTGTCCTAACGGAATGTATTCCTGAAGCAGAATACGATTTACAGCTGTTGGTTTATTAAAAGTAAATTCTATCTCAGCCGTTTTTACATCATCGGCTGTTGCCCAATAGGTATTTTTGTTTCCATCTACTACATTTTTAACAGCGTATGTATTTGAATTTCCTCTTGTATTACTGACTGAAATTTTGCTTGATCCTAAAACCTCTGTTTTAAAATCAGCTTTTATAACGGCTACTAATTCTTTTAATCTTTGTTCATCGTTTTCATGAACCAATCCTCTTCTGTCAACAGGTAAATTCAATAATAACGTTGCATTTCGACCAATCGATTCATAATAAATGTCTACCATTTCATCCAGAGAACGTACTTTATCATCTTCGACTGAATGGTAAAACCATCCCGGGCGGATAGAAACATCTGCTTCTCCCGGAACCCATCTTTCACCATCTTCATGTCCTGATACAAATTCTGAGTAATGCACTTTTCCAGCCAGTTCATCTTTCTGACGTAATAAGCTCCAATTCGTTCTTCCTGCACGACCTTCCTCATTTCCGATCCATCTGGCTTCAGAAGGTCCAACTCCCCAAACTAAAGTATTGGGAGCTGTTTTATAGATTAGTTTATAGGTTTCATCCCAATTGTAATATTCCAGCGTATTAATTTTTCGCATTTCGTTAGCACCTCCGTAATAACCGTCACCGCCATTTGCACCATCAAACCACATTTCGAAAACATCTCCGTAATTGGTTAGTAATTCTTTCAACTGATTTCTAAAATAAGTTATGTAACCCGGTTTTCCATACTCAGCATGATTTCTGTCCCAAGGCGAAAGATATAATCCCAATTTAAGGTCGTATTCTTTGCACGCAGCGGCCAATTCTTTCACCAAGTCACCTTTGCCGTTTTTCCAAGGAGAATTCTTCACAGAACGCTCTGTATAAGCTGATGGCCACAAGCAAAAACCATCGTGGTGTTTGGCGACTAAAATAATGCCTTTCATTCCGGCTTCTTTTGCAACGCGTGCCCATTGACGCACGTCTAAATTGGTCGGATTAAAGAGTTCCGGAGATTCATCACCATAACCCCATTCTTTATTGGTGAAAGTATTTAAAGAAAAATGTACAAAAGCATAGAATTCCATTTCATGCCAAGCCAATTGTTTTTGGGTTGGTAAAGGCCCAAACGGCTGTGGTGCTTTTACTAATTCCTGAGAAGAAACTGTTACTGTAAAAGAAAATAAGCTAAGTAGCAGAAAAATATTTTTCATCACGATTGTACAAGGTAAGGTTAGAAAATAATTTAGCAGTTAAATGTAACGTTATTCACTGTTTTGATTACTACTATTTCGACCAACAACGTTTTTAAAAGAGCATTGGGATAATTTCAAAACATTACGCAACAAAAAAGCGCTAAACCTGTCGATTTAGCGCCTTTTTATAATTTAAGCTAATTATTTACTACCTACCAGCCTTTTACAGCCCCGCCTTTAAACTCGCGAGCGGCTGCCTGCTCTACTTCTGCAGATTGGAAAGCTTGTAAAAACTGTTTTACTTTTTCTTCGTTTTTATTGTCTTCACGGCTCACGACAAGATTTACATAAGGAGAATCTTTGTCTTCCACAAACAAAGCATCGCGAGAAGGAACTAATCCTGACTGCGAAGCAAACGTATTGTTGATGATAGCAATAGTTACATTTTCATCGTCTAAAGCACGTGGTAATTGCGGTGCTTCTAATTCTAATATTTTAAGATTCTTTTTGTTCTCTGTGATATCTGTTACTTTTGGTAATAAGCCAACGTTATCACGAAGTTTTAGCAATCCATTTTTTTCTAAAAGCAAAAGTGATCTTCCTCCGTTTGTTGGATCATTTGGTATAATAATCGTACTTCCGTCTTTTAATTCTGCTAAAGTTTTGATTTTTTTTGAATATCCTGCGATTGGATAAATAAACGTTTTACCAATAATGGCTAATTTGTATCCGCGTTGTTTAGATTGCTCGTCAAGATAAGGTTTGTGCTGAAAAGCATTGGCATCGATGTCTCCTTGGCTTAAAGCTTCATTTGGAATCACATAATCGTTAAAAGAAACCAATTCTACTTCTAGTCCGTATTTTTCTTTTGCTACTTTTTTAGCCGCTTCAGCCACAGCATGTTCTGGTCCTGTCGCTACTCCAACTTTTATAAAATGAGGATCATTGTTTTTACTTTTTCCGCAATTAACCAGCGAAAGTGACAAAGCCAAAACTCCGGCTACTGTCAAAAATTTTATTTTAGTATTCATTCTCTTTATGTTTTATTATGTATTAATTATTATCTGTGATCAAATCGTTTTGATAAAGTATCGCCTGCAAACTGAATCAGGAATACTAAAAGAACAAGCAATGCCAATACAGCATTCATCGTTACGGCATCATAACCAATATAACCATACTGATACCCAACCTGACCTAATCCTCCGGCACCTACAGCACCACCCATAGCAGAATATCCAACAAGTGTAATCAAAGTAATCGAAGCTGCATTGATAATCGAAGGCAAAGCTTCCGGAAGTAACACTTTATATACGATTTGAAATGGTGTTGCTCCTAATGCTCTCGCTGCTTCTATAAGTCCTGAAGGCAAACCTAAAAGGCTGTTTTCTACTAATCTGGCAATAAAAGGCGCTGCACCAATACTTAACGGCACTAAAGCTGCACTAACACCAATTGAAGTTCCAACTAGTGCACGTGTAAACGGAATCATCCATACAATTAAGATAATGAATGGAATAGAGCGGAATATATTAACCAAAACCGATAAAGATCGGTTTAAAAGTCTTTGTTCTAATATTTGATTTTTTCGGGTAAGAAAAAGTAAAATACCTGTTGGAAGTCCTAACGCAAAACCAAAAAAGCCGGACACAAATGTCATCACTATGGTTTCCCAGGTACCTTTTAAAAGTAATTCAATAATGGATTCAGACATAACCTATGATTTCTGTTTTAATATGTTTTGAAATAAAATACTGGATTGCTGCTTCGTAATTTTCGCGCTTGCCTGATAACTCAATTAGCATAACACCAAAATTAACATCGCCCGCCTGATCCATTTGCGCACTAATGATTTTGAAATCGGTTTCGAATATTCTCGAAACTTCTGAGATTACAGGCTCATTTACTGATTTTCCTGTCATTTCCAATCGCAATAGCGGATTCAAACCTTCTGCATCTTCTTTTTGCAATTTCTCCTGATAAACCGAAGGAATGTCAAGATGCAATGCCGAAGAAATAAATTCTTTTGTCAGTTCGTGTTTTGGGTCTGCAAAAATTTCTCCAACACTTCCCTGCTCTATCAATTTTCCATGACTGATTACCGCTACTTCATCACAAATCGATTTTACCACTTCCATTTGGTGTGTAATCAATAAAATCGTGATGTTCAAACGACGGTTAATGTCTTTCAATAAGTTCAATATCGAACGGGTGGTAGCCGGATCTAGCGCACTTGTAGCTTCGTCACACAACAATACTTTTGGATTATTGGCTAAGGTTCTCGCTATTGCAACTCTTTGTTTCTGACCTCCTGAAAGGCTTGCCGGATAATCATTTGCTTTTTCTCCCAAACCAACCAATTGTAATAACTCCTGAACACGCGTTTGTATTTCTCCTTTTGAAACGCCTGCTAATTCCAGAGGAAAAGCAACATTATCAAAAACAGTACGCGATGAAAGTAAATTGAAATGCTGAAAAATCATTCCGATTTGTCTTCTTTCAATTGCAAGTTGCGCGTTAGACAATTGCATTAACGATTTTCCGTCTACAATAATTTCTCCGGAAGTGGGTCTTTCCAGTAAATTGACACAACGTATCAAAGTACTTTTTCCTGCTCCGGAAGTTCCTATTACACCAAAGATTTTTCCTGGCGGAACTCTAAGAGAAACATCAGATAAAGCCGAAACGATTCGGTTCTTCTGATGAAAGTTCTTAGTAACATTTTTTATTTCAATCATTTCTTTAATTCTATTTAAATCTGATCGTCTACCAGATATAATTTTTATGCTATTGAAAATTGTTAAACAATTAAAATCAAAAAGCCTTTCAACTGACTATGAAAGGCTTTAGAGAAAAATAATTGTATTTTTTATATATAAGCCAGTTCAAACCATTGCATAGCAGTCATACAGCACATTGCCATGTTGCTGCTGCAATAATTTGTATTCTGGAATTTTTTCTTCATTGATGCGGCAAATTTAAAGAGTTATTTTCAATTTAAATACAAAAAACTAATCTTTTTTAACCCTATCGAAATAATAGACTAATTAAATCAATATAGTTTAATATTTATCAACATCGAATTAAAAACCATAACTACAAATATATCTTCATCAACGGATTAAAATCCGTTGCTACAATATAGATCGTTCCTACGGAACTTTTAAATACACAAATCCTCAATCTCATAAAAAAAGCGCCTCAAAATTGAGGCGCTTTCTTCGTCATGTTTTTTTATTGTCGACGATCGTCGTTTGAGTGTTGTTGCTCTTTTTTAGAATGTCCTTCTGTTTTTTTACGCTTATCCCCTTTTTTATCGTTATCGCTTCTTTTAGGATTATCTCCTTTTTTAGAATTATCTTTATTAGGTTGCTGCTTATTTCCAGATTTACCATTCTTTACAGGCTTAGATCCTCTATTTTTCTGAGGTTCTCCTTTGTACCCTTTTGGATAAGATGCTCTGTGTTTCGTATGATAATTATAAGGATCATCACCTTTATAATCATTTACTACTACTTTATAGCCATCATACAAATCATATTTTTTATGTTGTGCCGGCAAGTTTTTGGCGCGTGTCCATTTACCTCCATTATCGTATATAAACTGACTTTGGTTTACATCGTAATACACATCGATATCAGGTAAATAATAGTATCTGCTATCATCGTGTCCTTCTGGCCCCCAACTTGGCGGCGTACCAATATTTACATTTATTGAAACTTGTGCATGTGACAGTACGCTCATTAAAAGCATCACTGCTAATCCTAGTTTTTTCATCGTTTTTGATCTTTAGTATTAAATTAGATTTGTTGAATCTAATGTAATCCGAATAATCTGAGTTCAAATTATTATTATACCGAACGACCAAACTTATCGACAAACAGTCAATTTTAGCCGACTTAATTTTTTCAGACTAGCAATTTAAGAACGTAATATCAAAGCCTTTTTTAGCTGCTGAAAATTATATTATTTCCAGCCTCCACCAAGCGCACGATACAAATTGACCATTGCCTGCAACTTCTGTAAATTATCATTTACACCACTTAATTGTGCTGATAAAAGATTTTGCTCAGAAGTCAATACATCTGTATAATTGGTTGCTGAACTATACTCTAAAAGCTGTTGTGTAAAATCAACTGATTTTTCAAGTGACTCAATTTGTTTTGCTCTTGAATCTTCTTTTTCAACTGCCATTTGATACGAATACAAAGCGTTTGATACTTCTTGTCCTGCCACTAATAAACTTTGCTGAAAACTATTGTAAGCCTGTACTTGTTTCGATTGTGCTGTTGTTAATCTGGCTTTGTTTACACCCTGATTAAAAAGCGGCTGTGTTAAACCTCCGATAAGCGAATAGAAAATCGAATTGGTAAAAAAGTCTTGTATTTTTAAATTAGAAAATCCGCCACTTGCTGTCAACGTTAAACTTGGATAAAAATAAGTACGAGCCAGATTTGTACTTTCAAATGCTACTCTGAAATTAAATTCTGCCTGACGAACATCCGGACGATTTTGAAGCAACTGAGCAGGTACACCTACCGCAGTGCTGGATAGCGCTTGTTGGTCTTCTAATTTCCCTCTGTCGATTTCACCCGGACCTTGTCCCATTAAAATATTTAAAGCATTTTCGGTTTCACGAATACTTTGTTTTAAATCCGGAATCAAAACTTCCGCTGCATATTTATTCGCTTCACTCTGTACCACCGCTGCTCCGGTAACAATTGCACCTTCTTTAAGCGATTTGATCGTTTCTACATTTTTAATACGGCTTTCTAATGTTTCTTTGGTAATTTCCAATTGTTTATCAAAAGAAAGTAACAAGAAATAATTGGTAGCAATATCCGAAATCAATTGTGTCTGAACGGCTTGTTTTGCCGCATCTGTTGCCAGATAAGAAGCAAATGCAGAACGTTTAGAACTGCTTAATTTACCCCAAATATCCGCTTCCCATGACGAACTTAATCCTAATTTATAAGTCGTTGTCAGGGTATTAATGTTGATTCCCGGAGGAAAGTTAAGTCCAGCCTGAGATTGTTTATTGTGGGCTACACTTGCATCTAAGTTTAATGTTGGATAATATCCTAATTTACTCTGACGTAATGTTGCACGTGCCTGTACGATATTTTCAATGGCATTTTTCAGATTAAGATTCTGATCAAGTCCTTTTTGAATCAAGGCAATTAGTTTCGCATCTTTAAAAACACTCTGCCAAGGCATATCTGCGATTGTAGTGGAATCCGCAGCAGCTTCATCACGAAACAATTTCTCTGTAGAAAGTGTTGCGGGGCGTTCGTATTTTTTGGTAACGCAGGCACTTAGAAGTGTTGCTGCGATTACCATTAAAATATATTTAGTTGAACTATGAGTCATCTTTTTTCTTAATTAAATTATTACGCTTGAGGAGCTTCTAATAGTTGTGTTTCTTCCTCATCTTCATCGTCATCATCACCATCTTTTGCCGGACCACTAATTTTTTCCTGTAAAGTCTGGAAAATGATAAACAATACCGGAATAACAAATACTCCTAAAATAGTTCCGATAAGCATTCCACCTACAGCTCCTGTACCAATTGATTTATTACCAACCGCACCTGCACCTGTTGCAAACATCAAAGGAACAAGTCCTAAAATAAAGGCAAAAGAGGTCATTAAGATTGGTCGTAAACGTGATACAGCTCCTTCAAGTGCTGCCTGTACAATTGGCAATCCTTTACGTCGTCTTTCTAATGCAAATTCGACAATCAAAATACCGTTCTTCGCCAGCAATCCAATCAACATGATTAAGGAAATCTGCAAGTAAATATTACTATTCAGTTTAAAAATAATCGAGAATAAATATGCTCCTGCTAATCCAAACGGAATAGAGAATAATACCGCAAATGGTAAAATATAACTTTCGTACTGTGCACTTAACAAGAAGTATACAAATACAAGACACAGGATGAAAATGAAAGCTGTTTCACTTCCTGAAGCTAATTCTTCACGTGTTAATCCTGAAAATTCATATCCGTAACCTGCCGGAAGATTTTCTGCCGCTACTTCCTGAATGGCTTTAATAGCATCTCCTGAACTATAACCCGGATTTGGTGCTCCTGTAATCGCGATTGACGTAAATAAGTTAAATCTTGAAATAGATTCCGGTCCAAATACTCTTGTCATCGTTACGAACTCTGTTATTGGAGCCATTGTTCCTGAACTGTTTCGAACAAATATTTTGTTTAATCCTTCTTTATTGGTTCTAAACTCCGGAGAAGCCTGAATCATAACACGGTATTGTTTTCCAAATTTATTGAAATTCGAAGCATACAATCCTCCGTAATATCCTTGCATTGTTGATAATATCGAGTTGATTGAAACACCTGCATCTTTTGCTTTTGCCAAATTGATGTCCATCATATACTGAGGGAAACCTGGGTTAAAAGGTGTTGTAGCATATTGTATTTCAGGACGTTTTGAAAGTTTCTCTAAGAAATCGGTATTTACTTTAAAGAATTCAGAAGTCGTATGACCACCTTTATCCTGAAGCTGAAATTCGAATCCACCACTTTGTCCAAATCCCTGAATGGTTGGAGGCGAAATAAAGAAAATATTAGCTTCACGAATTCCGCTTGTTTTTGCAAAAAGCTGACCAATTACGTCATTAACACTTAAATCACGTTTGTCCCATGTTTCTAATTTTACAATAACCATACTGTAAGCACTACCTGCTCCAGCGGTAAAGTTTTGCCCCACAATACGCAATGTATTTTTAACACCCGGAATGGTTTTAGCAATACTGTCTACTTTTTTCGCTATAACATCTGATCGCTCCATAGAAGCTGATGGCGGTAAACTAATATTTGCAAAAACAGTTCCTTGATCCTCTGAAGGAACGAATGCTGATGGTGTAGTTTTCATCATATAATACAATGCACCACTGGCAATAAGAATAGATGCCAGAACAATCCATTTTTTAACAGAAAGAAAACTTACCGAACGTTTGTATCGATTGGTTACGTTATCAAACGCAACGTTAAACGAGGTATAAAATCGTTGCAGGTAACTTTTATGTTTATGATCATCTGCATGAGGTTTTAGTAACAATGCACACAAAGCCGGACTTAGCGTTAATGCATTTACGGCAGACAATAAAATCGCTACTGCTAATGTAATACCAAACTGCTTGTAGAAAACTCCTGTTGAACCTGTAATAAAGGTTACAGGAATAAATACCGCCGCCATTACTAAGGTAATCGAAATGATCGCTCCTGAAATTTCGTCCATGGCATCGATTGTCGCTTTTTTAGACGATTTATAACCGTCATCCAGTTTGGCATGGACTGCCTCTACAACAACAATCGCATCATCAACCACAATACCAATCGCCAGAACCATCGCAAAAAGCGTTAGTAAGTTGATGGTAAAACCAAATAAATTCAGAAAGAAAAACGTACCTACAATGGCAACCGGAACCGCTATCGCCGGAATTAATGTCGATCTGAAATCCTGAAGGAAAATAAATACTACGATAAAAACCAGGATAAAAGCTTCGATCAATGTATGAATTACTTTTTCGATAGAGGCATCTAAGTTTTCGTTAACATCAACAAGAACGGTATATTTTACTCCTTTTGGAAAACTTTTAGCCGCTTCTTCAATCAGTTTTTTAGAGTTGATAATTACGTCACGCGCATTCGATCCCGGTGTCTGGCTGATCGCCATAGCCGCAGATTCTACACCGTTTGTTTTAATCGTTGAAGCATAACTAAGCGATCCTAACTCTACTTTAGCAACGTCTTTTAAACGTAATACTTGTCCGTTACCAACTGATTTAATTACGATATCCTCAAATTCCTTAGCCGTGGTTAAACGTCCTTTGTATTTGATTACGTATTGAAATGCCTGATCTCCATTTTCACCAAATTTACCTGGTGCAGCTTCTATATTCTGCTCTGCCATGGCAGCCGAAATATCACTTGGAATCAGTTTGTATTGTTGCATGATGTCCGGTTTCAGCCAGATTCTCATCGAGTAATCTTTAGCACCAAAAACGGTTACATCTCCTACTCCAACAACACGCTGAATTTGAGGCACCAAGTTGATCTTAGCATAGTTTTGAAGGAAAGTCTGATCGTAGGCTTTATCATCACTGTATAAAGAGAAAATCAACAAGTTACTACTCTGACTTTTTGTTACGGTTACACCCGCCTGAGTTACTTCAACAGGTAATAAACTTGTAGCTCTGGAAACCCTGTTTTGCACGTTTACCGCAGCTAAGTCAGGATTTGTACCTACTTTAAAGAAAATTTTGATGGATGCATTTCCGTCATTAGTTGCTGTAGAAGTCATGTATGTCATGTTCTCTACACCATTAATTTGTTCTTCCAGCGGAATTACGATACTTTTAAGTACCACATCGGCATTGGCACCGGTATAACTCGCTGAAACGTTTACTGTTGGCGGAGCAATATCCGGATATTGCGATATTGGAAGCGCCGTAAGTCCCAGAACACCTAAAATAACGACAATAACAGATATTACCGTTGAAAGGACTGGTCTTTGTATGAATATTTTAAACATGTGTTTTTATTTTAAGTCTGCGTAAACAGTTTCTGCACTTTGATTATGAGCTTTGATCTGGCTTCCGTCTTTTAATGACGCAACACCTTCTAAAACAATTTGATCTCCGGCTTTTAATCCGCTTGATACTACGTAATAATTTCCGGCATTATTTTCCATGACAGTAATGTTTACATTTTTTGTTACACCGTCTTTTCCAACAGTAACTGCAAACATTTTATCCTGAAGTTCGAATGTTGCACTTTGTGGCACTAATATTCCATCTTTTACTTCTGTTGGAATACGAACCGTAGTACTGCTTCCACTTCTGATAATTCCTTTTGGATTTGGAAAACGAGCTCTGATGTTTACGGATCCTGTTTCGGTATTGATTAATCCGTTTACTGTTTCGATATGACCTTTTTCACCATAAGCAGAACCATCTGAAAGTAATAATGAAACGGCTGGCAATTGTTTGATTTTTTGTGCTAATGTACCTGAGCTTTGCGTAAAGTTTAAAAGTACTTTTTCGTTCATCGCAAAATACGCATATACATTTCCTATGCTCGAAACGGTAGTCATTGGTTCAGCATTGTTTGAACTTACTAAACTTCCTAAACGAAACGGAATAGAACCTACAACTCCGCTAACCGGACTTGTTACTGTAGTATATCCTAAATTTGTTTTAGCATTTACTAAACTTGCGTTAGCTTGCGCTAATGTTGCCATAGCAGATTCGTAATTGTATTCCGCAGATTCCAATTCGTATTTACTGATGATTTCTTTTTCAACAAGCGGTTTTACTTTGTTTACGGCTAATTTTGCGGAACTTACTGCTGCCTGTGCACTTTTAATGCTTGCTGTAGCAGTACGAACTTGCTGCTCATATTCAGGAGCATTAATTTTGAACAAAGGTTGTCCTGCTTTTACAACAGCACCTTCATCTACATATATTTTTTCAATATAGCCTTCTACTCTCGGACGGATTTCTATATTTTGCTGTCCCTGAATGCTTGCCGGATAATCTGTATTTAAGGTAGCCGATTGCGTTTCTAAGGTTATTGTTTTATATTCTTTAACTTGCGGAGCACCTCCAGCCTGAGCCGACTTATCATTTTTATTACCACATGAAGCGATAAAAACAGATACTGCGAGAATGCTTAAAAGAGATTGTTTATTCATTGGGCGTATTGTATATTATATTTTTTATGTTTTGCGCAAGCAAAAGAACTAAAAGAATACATACCAAAAACTTCTAATAGACGT
The DNA here is from genome assembly GCF_002217285.1 of Flavobacterium hercynium. Classification (GTDB taxonomy): domain Bacteria; phylum Bacteroidota; class Bacteroidia; order Flavobacteriales; family Flavobacteriaceae; genus Flavobacterium; species Flavobacterium hercynium. The sequence continues at coordinate 102,358 of NZ_MUGW01000025.1, forward strand.
AGCACGATAAAGAATCGACAAAGATAAGATGGCAGTCGATCAAAGCTAAAAGGACCAATTTGGCTTTTTGAGAAACAATTTCATCGGCTGTAATCCTGCTTTTAAGGATTCTGATTCGGGGTTTAGCGATTGGTTTTTCAGCGTATTTAAATAAAATGTAATATTGTCAAAAACTTTATTACTGTAATGTTAAAAAACTTCTTTAAACCGTATCTTTTTACCGGCTTGCATATACTTGTGTGGGTATTACTGGGATACATACTGTTATTTTACATACCGCTTACCTGGAATATTCTAATTCCAACATTCTTCTGGTTATGGCAATCTATTGTATTGTTTTTCATGATTGTTATCTTTTATTTTAATGCAAAAATAATTGTACCGAAAACCATCATTAAAGACAGAACAACAGCGTTTTTATTATGGGCATTTGGTATCGTTGTGGTGATGCAGTTTATTGCGTATTTCTATACTTCTCAAACTGATCTTCATAATAAAATTGCCGCCTTATTAGGTTTTAAAAAATACAGAAGCCGTTTTTTCGACAATTATGTTTTCACCATTACTTTACTGGTTTTAGGAATCAGCACGAGTTGGGCAATGTTACAGCATTGGCAAAGAGCTGCCCAGCACAAGCAAAAGATTGAACAGGACAAAACAATGGCAGAATTGTCGATGTTGCGAGCGCAAATTAATCCGCATTTTTTCTTCAATTCGCTGAATAGCATTTACTCTTTAACGTATTCTGATATAGAAGATTCCCGAAATGCGCTGCATACCTTAAGCAGAATGATGCGTTACTTATTATACAGTACTGAAGGCGAAAGAACGACTTTACTCAAAGAAGTAGATTTTTTAAAAGATTATATTGCTTTAATGCGATTACGTGCCAATAGTAAATTAACTATTACCACTGATATTCCTGAAAAACTACATGATTACCCCATAGTTCCAATGTTATTATTACCTTTAGTTGAAAATGCGTTTAAACATGGCGTGCATGCTACTGATAAAAGCGAAATAACCATTGTAATAAAACAACATGAAACCAATCTTGAACTCGAAGTAGAGAATACTTTTTTTGAAAAAAGTATCACCTCCAGCGAAGAAGGCGGAATAGGTTTAGCCAACACAAAACGCAGATTACAATTGGTGTATCCGCACAAACATGCAATGATTGCCGGTATTAATCAGGAAGGAAAATACAAAGTAAACCTGCAAATAACTTTAGAAAAATGACTTTAAAATGTATAGCAGTAGATGATGAACCATTGGCACTTAAGCTAGTGCAAAAGTTTATAGAGCAAACTCCTTTTCTGGAGCTGGTTCACAGTTGCGATAATGCTATTGAGGCGATGACTTTGATTAGAGAAAAACAACCCGATCTGGTTTTTCTGGATATCAACATGCCCAACTTATCAGGAATGGAACTGGCAAGACTTTTACAGCAACAGCCTCCACCTATACCTAAAATCATTTTTACAACGGCATACAATCATTATGCTATCGAAGGATACAAAGTAAATGCAATGGATTATCTTTTAAAACCTTTTAATTATGAAGAGTTTTTAAGAGCTTCCAATAAAGTATACGAGTTGTTTGAAGAATCTTCTAATCAGCCCACCGTTGTCGATGATGAGTTTATTTTTATTAAAGTAGAATATCAATGGGTTCGAGTGAGTTTAAAAGACATTCTTTACATCGAAGGTTTAAAGGATTATGTAAAAATACATCTGACTGCTCCTCAAAAATCGCTGCTTTCTCTGATATCGCTAAAAGCATTAGAAGAAAAACTATCTTCTTCAAAATTCATGAGAATTCATCGTTCTTATATTGTTTCGTTAGATAAAATAAGTGCGATCAGCAAAAACTCTATATTTATTGACAAGGCAGAAGTCACTGTTGGGGAACAATACAAAGAAACCTTCAAAGCGATAGTCGATAAATGGATTCGATAAAAAACAATACTAAAAATGGAAAAAAGAGCAAACAAATATAATCTAAAACTAAAGTCGGTTCAATATGCAAATGGTGATACCGAACCTGTTCAGGAACTTGAAATCGAATTTGATAATCATGATGAAATATTCAGTATTATTGAAAGAATAAAAGATAAAAATATATTCGAAAATCCGGAAGAAGCAACACAATTTGCTCTTGGCTTAAAATTATTTAGTGAGGTAAAATTAAAGCACCGCAAAAATCCTTTATTCGATGAACTAAACGAAGTTTTCCCTGTTTTTATGAAGAAACTTAAAAGCATGTAAATTATTTTTTCAACAGAAAAAAATATAGGAATTCAAAACATAAAAAGGGCTTACTCACGTAAGCCCTTTTTGATAATCAATATTTTATTAAAAATTAGAATTTATAAGTAATACCTAATCTAACATTTCTAGGTTGTTCTGATTGCCAGTAATAAGCTGTAACATTTGTAGAAGAATAATACGAACCACTGTAAAGATATTCGTTTAGAATATTGAATACATTGGCTGTAAATTTCATTTTTCCGATTTCATAAGACAATCCTCCATCTAATTTAAAGTAAGTAGGAAGTCTTTCTAATCCAGGGCTCCAGGTATCTGTTTCGCGTCCCGCTAAAAATGTTCCTCCAATAGAAGCACCTAATCCTTTTAGTTTTCCGTTTGTCAAATTGTAATTTAACCAGGCATTGGCAACATGCTTAGAATATCCCGGTACAATATCTCCTTTTTCAATTCCTGTTGCTAATGAAACTGCAGGATTAACTTCTGTTACAACAGATTCTGTAAAGGCATAATTAGCAATTAAATTAAGTCCATCCACAATTTTACCTCTTACGTCAAATTCGAAACCACGCGCTCTTTTTTCACCCAATGTAATCATATATTGTTGTGCATTTGGAATATTAGAAGGATCTGAAGTAAGCTCGTTTTTCTTTAAAATGCTGTAAGCTGCAACGGTAGTACTCCATGAACCGTCAAACCAGTCTTTTTTGATTCCGAATTCAACATTGTTACCTGTAAGCGGTTTTACATCTGCACCCGATTTAATAACGCCTCCTTGTGGGGTAAATGCCTGATCGTATAAACCGTAAATAGCCGTATTATCGGTAATGGAGTAACTTGCTCCTATACGAGGTGTAATATGACTATCAGAAATTGCAGGATCGCCCCAACTTGACTGACTTATCCAAGTGTATCTTGCTGCAAGCGTAAGTCTGAATTTGTTTTCAAAAAAACCAAGTTCATCCTGAATATATCCTGCTGCATATTTACTGTTCATGATTCCGCCTGCAATCGCAGCCCTGTCTTTTAGTAGTGTTTCTCTATCAAAACTTGGCATTCCGTTTACTGGAGGACCATAATTAGGTGCTGTAACATTAAACGGATTATCAAAAGTATCGAGATTATGCGACTGAAGCCAATCTGCTAAATAATCCTTACTTCCCATGTCGATTCCACCCAAAGTTTTATGAGTTACTGCTCCTGTATTGAATTTTCCATTTACAAAAATCTGCCCTAAGAACATATTGCTTTCTGCATCCCAGATCGCTACATTTCGTATGATCTCACCCACACCAAGAGTTCCCTCAGGTGTTCCATCGTAATTTAAGTCAATATCTGCTGGTCCAACTCCTGCTGGCCAAGAACTATATCCTTTCTGAATGTATTTAAAATAAGAAGTTTGCGCTGTAAGTTTCCAATTGTCATCAAATTTATGCTCGAATTGAAAGTAACCACTATGATCGTTTATTTTAGTATCAGGAACTCCCGGCTGTGTCATTGTAAAATCTACAGGAAGCGATGCATAACCGCCGCCATTAGCACCAAAAACATAGTAAGAACCAATTTCGCTCATATTCGCATGTTGGTAATTGTACTCTAATGTAATTTTGGTTTTATCATCAAACTGATAAGAAAGTACCGGAGCAATTACGTAACGATCATTGTGCTCAAACGGTCTGTGTGATCCTTTTTTCTGGAAAGCTCCGTTGAATCGGTATAAAAGTTTACCGCTTTTGTCTAACTTTCCATCCAAATCAACACTGGCTCTGTAAAAGTCATAACTTCCAGCCATTACACTAACTTCTGCTTTTGTAATTCCGGTTGGCTTTTTAGTAACCACATTGTAAAGTCCGCTTGGATCACCGCTCGACAGCATAAATCCTGCAGGACCTTTTACAAATTCAATATGATCTACAAAACTCATGTCCTCTGTAAGCGGACCCCAAAAAGAGGATACTACATTAAAACCATTACGGAAAGCCTGAACCTGAGAACCACGCATCGTAATATTGGTATATAAATCACCCCAATGTTCGATACGTACCGCTCCACTCACATTACGAATTACACCATCGCTCATACTTGTTATCTGCTGATCTTTTAGCGTCTGACCGCTAATGATCTGAACGTTCTGTGGAATTTCAAGTACCGGAGTATTCAAACGTAACGACAATGAAGGTTTGTCTTGCTTGTATTTGTTTTTTGTAATTACCACTTCATCAAGATCTTCCTGACTTTGAGAAAGTGTAACGTTTTTTGTAGTGGTTTGTCCGGCTATCACCACTATATTATCTTCTACTGCTCTAACACCAACAGCCTTAATACTAATCGTGTAGCTTGCCGGTTTAACATTTTTTATCTCGTATAATCCTTTCGAATTAGTTAGAGCACTATATTTTGTTCCCTGAAGCGTTACTGCAATATTTTCTGCAGGTGTATTGCCACTCAAAGAAATCTTTCCAACTATTTTTCCTGTCTCCTGCCCGATCATCTGTAAGGAGCTTAGAAACAAAAAGCTAAATAGTATTCTTTTAATAGTTATTATATTCATCTTGGTTTAAGTTAAAATTCCCTACAAAAGTAAACTCAAATACTATTCAAACCAAATTATTTTTAATCAATCTAAATAAAAACAATTCTAATCGTAGAAATTGAAAGATTGAAAGATTGAAAGATTGAAAGATTGAAAGATTGAAAGATTGAAAGATTGAAAGATTAAATACGATTAAACAAATTAACGATTCACCGAATAAGCGATCCAAAAATCTAAAGTCTAAAAATCCAACAATCCAACAATCTAATAATCTAACAAATCTGTTTATAAACATTAAATCTTTATATTTGCAACCCAGTTGCGTTATAATTGTGCCAAATAAAAGCATTTTATATCGTAACTCTTTCAAAAACAAGAATGAAGAAAAAGTTTATTATAATAAATCTTTTGTTGTCTTTAACGGTATTGTTGTCAATGCTGTTTCAGACTATTCATTCCTACGAGCATATTTTCCAGCAGATTACAGAAAAAACTTGTGAACATAAATATACAGGCAATCAAAAAGAAATTACGCACAGTCACAGTGTAGACAATAATAACTGTCCTATTTGTCATTTTACGTTTAGCACGTTTATTTCAAATTCTTTTTACGCTGTAACATTCCACAAAGCAACTGTTGTAACTGCAACCACTTTCTTTTATGCAAAAACTTCTTCAACTTTTTTTAAAGGAAGTCTTTTTGCGCTAAGAGCACCTCCTTTATTATAAGTCGAAAGTTTTAAAGTCAAAAGTCGAAAGTTTTTAAAGTCCTAAAGTATGTCCTGATAATTTTTGGGGTAACCGCTTTATGTATAACTATCCCTGTTAAAGACCTAAAATCTAATAAGACAAGCATCTTGGTTAAAATCCAACGATCTAAAAATCCAACAATCTTGCGATCTAAAGATCTAACAATCTTACGATCTAAAAATCTAAAAAACCAACAATCTAAAAAAATCTAAAATAAAATGCTCGTAGCACAAAATCTAACTAAAAAATACGGCGATCATGTCGCTTTGAACAATCTGAATCTAATTATTAAAGAGGGCGAAATTTTTGCGCTTTTGGGTCAGAATGGTGCGGGGAAAACTACCACTATCAATTTGTTTTTAGGTTTTATACAACCTACAGAAGGAGAACTTACAATCAACAATATATCCGTAACCGCAAATGCTCAGGAAACTAAAAAACATGTTGCCTACATTCCGGAAACTGTCATGCTTTATCCTAACCTTACCGGTTTAGAAAACTTAAAATTCTTTTCTTCACTGGCTGGTTTTAAATATTCTACAGGAGAACTTACTTATTTTTTAACTAAAGCAGGTTTGCAAATCACAGCTCACGATCAAAATCTTGGAGGTTACTCAAAAGGAATGCGTCAAAAAGTGGGAATTGCAATTGCTATTGCCAAAAAAGCAAAAGTATTGTTGCTGGACGAGCCAACAAGTGGTCTTGATCCTAAGGCATCAAATGAGTTTTCTCAAATCCTGAAAGAACTTTCTGCAGACGGAACTGCAATTTTGATGGCTACGCACGATATCTTCAGAGCGAGAGAAGTCGCATCTCATATTGGGATTATGAAACAGGGTAATCTTGTTACCATTATCGATGCAGAGGAAATCTCGGCAAATGAACTGGAAGATTTGTATTTACAAACGGTATAAAGGAAATACATTTTCCATCTTAAAAAAATGAAACATTTATTCTCCTTTTTACTATTAATGGGCGGTACGCACTATATACAATCACAAGTTGCGGCAACCAAAACAGATAGTATTCCGAAAGATTCTACGTCCATACAAGCGAAACGTAATGAACTACAAACTGTTGAAATCGTTGGACGTTCCAGTAAAAAATACCAGAGCGATTATTCTTTTGCTGCCACAAAAACAGCAACGTTAAACAAAGATATTCCGCAATCTATTTCGACTGTTACCAAAGAATTAATTGCTGACAAAGGCGCTTTTTATCTTGCCGATGCTGTAAAAATGGCAAGCGGTGTTATTCCGGCGAGTTACTACAATCAATATACGATTCGTGGGATAAGTCAGAATGAAGAAGGTCAGATTATAAACGGAATGCGCACGAGGCAGTATTATTTTTTACAGCCTATAACGACTAATATCGAACGTGTAGAGGTTATCAAAGGACCTTCGAGTGCCACTTTTTCTTCTGTTGATCCCGGTGGAAGTATTAATCTTGTTACTAAAAAACCTTTAGCTTTTGACCATAAGGAAATAACCCTAAACGTTGGGAGTTTTAGTACGATGCGCGCTGCTTTGGATTTTACAGGACCATTAAACCAGTCCAAAACACTTCTATATCGTATTAACGGAGCGTATCAGGATGCCAAATCGTTTCGTGATTTAGTGCGCAACAAATCGTTTTTGATTTCGCCTTCATTCAGTTATATTCCAAATGAAAAGACTGCAATTAATACTGAGTTGATTATAAGCGATATGACCGGAATTCTGGATCGTGGACAACCTATTTTTGGTGCTGTTGCCGGAGTTACGAATTTAAAGCAAACACCAATTAGCTTAAATCTGGGTGCGCCAAGCGATTTCTTTAAATCAAAAGAAATGATTCTGACTACGAATTTTGCGCATAAGTTTAATTCGAAAATTGGGTTCAATGCTACGTATATGAAGCAAACCTGGACAGAAGATCTTCAGGAGCACAGAACGACAAATGCCTTTGCTGTCGATATGAACAATCAGCCTGTAACGAGCCTTGCTATGATGCAGGTCGTACAGCGTCAGCAATATTGGGACATTGACAACCTAAGTGCATATTTCAATTTTGATTTAAAAACAGGTCCGTTACGTCATAAGTTATTAACGGGATATGACTTAAGCAGCTGGAACAAAACCAAAGGCGGTGGACAAAATGCTGCAAGAGGTTATCTTTTAAATGACGGAAGCGTAGCTTCATCATTTGTTCCTGCCAATGCTGCCAATTATCAAACCGTAACTGTTGATGGTGTTGTGTTACCCAAACCAAATGTATCTTATTTCAATTTAAATAATCCAACGTATACGATCACAAGTATAAATGATTACACGCTGAATGTTAGAACGGCGTTACCTGTAGCCTTGACGACTACAAATGCAATTTACGTTCAGGATCAGATTCAGTGGGAAAAATTTACTTTTTTATTGGGCTTACGAAACGAATGGTTTAAGGACATTACTAATTACGAATCGAACAATGAACTTACGGTTAAAAAATCGGCTTTGTTGCCTCGTATTGGTATAACGTATGCTGTTAACGATCAAATCAATGTTTACACAACGTATTTAGAAGGGTATCAGCCACAGTCGAACACGGTAACATTAATGCCTCAGACAGGAAGTTTACCAGCCGGAAGCTTATTTGAACCTTTAGAAAGCGATTTAAAAGAAGTTGGTTTTAAAGGAACTTTTTTCAATAATTCGGTAAGTTTTAATGCAGCTGTTTACGAAATAAATCAACGTAACATTTTAATGAATGCCAACGATCCAGTCAATCCGGATTTACTAGTAACCAGAGGAGCAGAAAGAAGCCGTGGTTTTGAATGCGATATAGCGGGTTATATTACCGCTGACTGGCAAATAAATGCATCCTACAGTTATATCGATGCTGAGATTACCAATGATCGTAATATCTCACTAATTGGTGCCAGAAAACAAAACACACCAAAAAACAGCGCCAATTTATGGACGCGTTATAATTTTAATGCCGACTCTGGCTTAAAAGATTTAGGAGTTGGTGTGGGAATGCAATATCAAAGCAGTAAAGTGCCTTGGTTCACAAGAGATTTTACACTTCCTGATTTTACCACTTTTGATGCAGCTGTCTATTACAAGCCTAACAAAAGCAATATGCAAATTGCCCTTAATGCGGGTAATTTATTCAATAAAACCTACTGGTTAGGCGCTCAAAACTATTTGCGTTTATTTCCTGGTGCTCCAAGAAATTTTAGCCTAACTGTAACTTATAAATTTTAATCTGTATCATGTCATTACACGTAGAAATTTTAATAGCCAAACATTTTAAAAAATCAGTATTCAAAAATAAGGCGGTGTTTATTATCACCTTATTTATTGGTCTTTTATTATTATATGCCGCTTTTTCCGGTTGGGAAAATTACACCAATCAAAATGAAACCAGCGAAAAATACCAGCACGAATCAAGAGAAGACTGGTTGAAAAATCCGGATAAAAATCCACACAGAATGGCACATTACGGAAACTTCGCGTTCCGAAAAAGTACGCCTTTAAGTGTGTTTGAATTTGGAATGGAACCCTTTTTTGGAAATGCCATTTTCCTTGAAGCTCACAAACAAAATACAGCCAATTTTTCTGAAGCAGGATTTTCGAACAGTATGCTTCGCTTTGGAGAAGTCAGTATTGCAATGGTTTTACAAATTTTATTGCCTTTGCTAATCTTTTTCCTTGGATTTAATGCCATTGCAACAGAAAGAGAAAACGGAACGCTAAAACTACTTTTAAGCCAAGGCATTAGCTGGAAACAATTGCTACTTGGTAAAACGTTGGGTATTGCAGCAGTAATTTTATTGCTTTTTATTCCGACCATCATCATTTTGGTAGTGCTTTGGCTGGTGCTTCAAAATTTTTCAATTTCAGCAGATGAAACCATCAAAATGGGGTTGTTTATTTTGTTCCATTTTATTTATTTGATGTTCTTTTGTTTCATTGCTGTCTTAATTTCAGCTGCGAGCAAAACATCAAAAAATGCATTGATTTCTCTTATCGGAATTTGGCTTTTGTTTACGATTATCCTTCCAAGAACTACACAGGCAATTGGAGCGTATTTGTATGAAGCGCCATCGAAAATTCAGTTTCAAAGTGATATTGAAAAAGACATTTTGAAACAAGGAGACAGCCACAATCCTAATGATCCGCATTACAAAGCGATTAAAGATTCGTTGTTACTGGTTTACAAAGTCGATTCGGTACAAAAATTACCTTTTAATTACTCTGGTTTTATTATGACCGAAGGAGAAAAAATTAGTGCTAACATTTACAACAAACATTTAGAAACCTTACTTAAAGTTTACGAACAGCAAAATAGTTTTTCTAAAGCAGTTTCGTTTTTCAATCCGTACATCGCGATGAAAAACCTGTCAATGGGATTATCGAACACGGATTATGATTCGTACATCGATTTTCAGAAACAGGCAGAAACATATCGTTACGATATGGCGCAAAAAATGAATGCGTTACAGATTAAATACATCAGCAATAAAAAGCCGGGACCTAATGATAAACCTTTGACAATTGACAAAGAACATTGGGCTGAAGTAGACGAATTTCAATATCAGCCAAAAGGAATCGTTGCTGTTTTAAAAAGCGAAATGATTTCGATCATCTCTATTATTCTCTGGATTAGTTTCTTATTCGTTCTTATTCGAATAGCGGCTAAAAACCTTAAAGCCATTTAATATGTTAGCATTATTATTTAAAAATTTCATACGCTCCAAGGGTACAAAAGTGGGATTAATTTTCCTGCTTATCATTGGATTCATAAGTCTTTTAATCGGACAGCAATTTCAGCAAAAACAGCAAAACAATATTGTTGAAGCAGCAACGTATCAAAAGGAACATATTGCCCGAAATGCCAGTTATCATAAAGATGATTTGGGACTTCTGCTCTACTACATCAAGTTTTCATTGGTGAATAAAACCCTTCCTATAAACAGTTTAGCGATTGGTCAGCGTGATGTTAATCCATCTATTCAAAATGTTACCATTCGTGGTCTTGAAGGACAGAAATACGATGCAGAACTCAATAACCCGAATAACCTTTTATCCGGAAATATCGATTTTAGTTTTGTATTGATTTATCTTTTTCCGTTACTGATTGTTGCTTTTTCTTATAATCTGGTTTCTGAAGAAAAAGAAAGTGGTACGTGGAAAATTGTAGCGACGCAAAGCGAAAATACTTTTGTCTACATTCTAAAGTTATTTTACATCAGAATTTTAAGTTTAATTGTATTACTGACGGTTGTACTTCTGGTAGCGGTATTATTTTTGGCTATTCCATTTGATACAGCGCTTTTGACGTTTTATCTGCTTGGTGTTTTGTACATTCTATTTTGGTTTGCGGTTTCCTTTTTTATTGTTTCGCTTCAAAAAAACTCGAATTTTAATGCGGTTATTTTGCTCACGATTTGGCTGTTTCTAATTATTATTGTTCCAGCAACGATTAATACGTATGTGGTAAACAAATATCCGGTTCCGGAAGCGTTAGAACTTACTGTAAAGCAAAGAAATGCTTACCATGAAAAATGGGATATGGAAAAGAAGATTACGATGGATAAATTCTACAATCATTATCCGCAATTCAAAACCTATCTTTTACCAGATAAAGAATTCAGCTGGCTTTGGTATTATGCCATGCAACAGGCGGGCGATGATGATTCTGCAAAAGAGTCTCAGGAATTAGAGACCAAACTTCAGCAGCGTAATACAGCAAGTCAGTTTATAGCGCAGTTTATCCCGACTTTGCACACGCAGATTCAACTGAATGAAATTGCAAAAGCTGATTTAGGAAATCAACTCTTATTTTTAAAAGAAACAAAACAGTTTCATGAAAATTTAAGACTGTACTTTTACCCTAAAATATTTGATAACAAAGCGGTTAATGAGGAAAACTGGTCAAAGTTTAAAGTGGAAACTTTTACTGATCCTTCAGAAACCAATCTGGTAAAAACCTTATTACCTCTGATTTTCTTCAATTTATTGTTACTTGCCTTAGGCTGGATCAATTTTAAAAACAATAAATTACAGACTTTCTAAAAAAATAATACACCATAAAAGTGTTCGTTGTTTTACCTCCTTTTTAGGTTGAATCCAGATCACTTTTATGGTGTTTTTTTATGCCTTTTTTTTCGGCATAATTAATTTCTACACTTTATTCTGAATAATTTTTTTTCAAACTATCTTTATTTAAATTTTATTTAGAATTAGTATAAATAATATTCTATATTTGCCGCGTTTCCAACAATTCTAAGTAATTTATTGAAATTACTTATATTGCCTTTTCAAAGCGATCCAATTATAATGAATAGTAATACCAGTTCCGAATTACAAATTTTTGAATCTTTCAAAGAAGGAAACGAAACTGCGTTTACTTATTTCTACGACAAATACTTTCGCCGAATTCAGGCTTTTAGCATTCAGTTTGTTTATGATAAAGAAGAAGCTGAAAACCTCGCTCAGGAAGCTTTTCTGCATTTATGGCAAAACAGAGAAACGGTTGAATCTATCAACGGTATTCAGTCCTTTTTATATACCTATGCCAAATCAAGATGTTTGAATTTTATTCGACACAATAAAGTCAAAGACCGATTCAAAAACGATGTGCTCAACCATAAAGAACGTGAACTTGATATCGAAATCTTAAATTCGGTTCAGTTTGATACTTTAGAATTAACAGAATTAGAACGCATCATAAACGATTCTATAAACGATCTTCCACCAAAAACAAGAGAAGTTTTTATTAAAAAACGCTTTGAGAATAAAAAAAATGCAGAAATAGCCGAAGAAATGCAAGTAACCTTAAAAGCTGTTGAAGCCCATATGACCAAGGCTTTAAAGATTTTAAAGACCAAATTATCCGACTATTTGTTTTTAATTTTTATTCTTATTTGTAATAATTAAAAATAAAAGGTAGGGTTTTTTATTTCTGAAGTGTACTTACTAAAACCATAAGTCCAAAAACTTAAATATGATATCAGAAATAATTGCTAAATACCTTTCTAACGAAGCCTCAGAACAAGAAGTTGCACAACTTTTTGACTGGATCGATGCTTCTGAAGAAAATAAAAAACATTTCATTACTTTAAAAAAGGCCTGGGCAATAAGTGCTTTTACTGATACCATTTCAATAAATGATGCTCCTGTAGTACAACTAAAACAAAAAACTAAAGTTTGGCATTATTTTAAATATGCGGCTGTATTTTTAGTGTTATTTGGATTAGGAAAATTAGCTTTTGATTTTAGTACTAAAAACAATTCCTCTAAAGAAATTATTCTGGAGCTTGCCAACGGAAACTCTGAATTAATCGCAAAAAACAGTCCAGCTCAAATTATAAATAACAAGGGCGAATTGATTGCAAAAAAATTCCCTAATCAAATTATCTATTTTGGAAAAGTTCAAGATGAAGAAGTTTTGTATAACACACTTAAAGTGCCGTACGGAAAAAGATTCAAACTTACTCTTTCAGACGGAACGATTGTAAGTCTTAATTCAGGAACTACATTTCGCTATCCGGAACAATTTGGTATCAACGGAAAAAGAAATGTGTACCTAACCGGAGAAGCTTTTTTTGAAGTTGCCAAAGACAAAGCGCATCCCTTTGTAGTAAACGCAAATCAGGTTGATATTGAAGTTTTGGGAACTAAATTTAACGTAAGCGCTTATCCTGAAAACCCTACCGTAAATAGTACTTTGGTCGAAGGAAGCATTCAAATGAGCGAAGTCGAAAACAAACAAAATACTGTTTTGCTTCAACCTAATCAAATGGCGACCTGGCAAACCAATTCAAAAAAAATAACAACCAAAGAAGTTGATCCTGTCTTTTATGCTGCATGGACAAAAGGAGAACTTGCTTTTAAAGATACCCCATTTTCAACTATTGCTAAAATGATTCAGCGTACCTACGACGTTGAAATAGTAAACGAAAATTCTAATTTGGCCAAACAGAATTTTACGGGAACTATTAAAATTAGCGAAGCGAGCGTAGAAAATATTTTAGAACTTCTAAAACGTGATACGCCATTTAATTACACGATTAAACAAAAAACCATCACCATTTCCAATCTTCCAAACTAAATAAAACATGACTTTTACTGTACCCCTATTAAGGAAAATTTTATTTTTCTTAGCTCTACTCATATCCAGTTTTAAAGGTTTTTCTCAAAATAAAACGATTACTTTAAATCTAAAAAATAAACCTATAAGTTTGATTATCAAATCGATTGAAGAACAAACCGATTTTAGAATTATTTACAATGCCCGAAAAATAGATACAGAACAGCTTACTGATATTAATGTGACAAATGCTAGTTTAGAAACCGCTTTAACGCAAGTTTTAAAAGGCACAAACATTTCGTTCTACATTCAGAAAAAACAAGTTTTATTAACCAATACACCGGATGCTTCTCTGGCGCCTCAGCAGGAAACAGAGCGTTTTATTATCGGAACTGTTTATGATGCTAACAGCAAATTGCCACTTCCGGGTGCTTCTATTCGTATCAAAGGTACGGGAATGGGCGCTATAACAGACTTTAACGGAAAGTTTGCTTATACCTTAAAAGGAAATAACATTGCTAATCTTGTACTTGAAGTGGGGTTTTTAGGAATGCAAATGCAATCGCAGAGAGCTGAAAATAAAACTGTTTTTACTTTTAATCTTCAAGAATCTACGGATGAATTAAATCCGGTAATCATAACGTCATCTTACGGAACTAAAAAACTAAAAGAGGAAATTGTGGGAAGTATTTCGACTTTAACCGCTAAGGACATTGCTGTAGAACAAGCTTCTGAAAGTATTGATAAAATGGTCGAAGGACAAATTGCAGGGGTATTAGTCGAAAATACATCCGGAGTAGGAACGCCTGTAAAAATGAATATTCGTGGTCAGGGAACTTTAAAACCTTTGAATGGAAATCTTGTAGGAACATCAACTCAACCTTTGATTATTGTTGATGGTATTATTATGAATGAGCAAAAAGGTATTGACAATGATTCTTTTGATGCCGGTGGTGCTTTCGGCGAAAAATTAGCAAACCCATTAGCTTTTATCTCACCGGATAATATTGAAAGTTTTACTGTCCTAAAAGATGCAGCAGCAGTTGGTATCTATGGTGCCGATGGAGCAAATGGTGTTATTTTAATTACAACCAAAAAAGGTAAAGAGGGAAAAACAAAATTTCAGTTTTCTAATCAATTGGGAGTTTCAAGTGCTATTAATCAAATTAAATATTTAAGCGGAGAACAGTTTAATGAACTAAATAATGCTTACAACGCCGCTACGACACCGACTTCTACTCCTATTCCTTATAATGGTGTAAACACCAATTGGTTTGATCTTTTAAACAAAACCGGTATTTACAATAAATATAATTTTAGTGTTTCTGGAGGAACTTCAAAAATTACTTATCGTACCAATCTTACCTATTTGAATATTGATGAGCCGCAATTGGGTAATACGACAAAACAATTAAATGGTGGAATTAATTTAGGCTACAAACAATCTAAATGGGATATTAGCTTATCATTCAATCCAAGCTACGTTAAAAAAGATGCGCCTAATATTTATTATGATTTCGCTTATCTGCCTACTATTTCGCCATACAATGCAGACGGAACTTATTCTAAATTAGGTTTAACAGGTGCCAGCGGAGGAAACCCTTTAGCAGCTATTGAGCAGAACAAAAACGAAGCAGAATCAAAAGCCCTTTTAACAAGTTTAAATGTTGGTTATGAACTGAACAGCCATATCAGATTCAATACCTTATTTGGTTTAGATTATTTAGACAAAGTACAGGATCGTTATTTCTCAGGCGAGAATGAAAGCGGACAGCAAAATGGTACTTTTATATTAGATGGCGTTACCTATCCTACTTGGGGAAGACGATTGTTTAATAAACGAAATTCTACGAAATGGAACTGGCAGGGACAAATGTTATTTGACAAAGAAATTAGTAAGAACAGCACAATTGATGGTGTTGTTGGCTTTGAACTTTCTGAGGAAAAAAACAATTTAAGTTCCGCAAATGCAGCCGGATTTACAAATCCTAATAGTATCAATAATATCGAAGATGCCCTTCGTGATGATGATCCTATAACTCAAATAGATGAGACTAGATCAAGACAGATTTTTAGAAATGAAATAAATTATAGTTCACGTGTTTCTGCTTTCGGGCAACTGAATTATAACTACAAAAAAAAATATTTTGTTTTAGGGAATTTACGACGCGATCAAAGCTCTGTTTTTGGAGATGACAGCAACGTAGCGTTAAACAGCGGTGCAGGTTTGGCATGGATATTAACTAATGAAAATTTCTTAAATGAATCATCCTGGATTGATTTCTTAAAACTGAAAGTAAGTTACGGATCTACCGGAAATTCCAGAATTGGTTCTTACCGTTCTAAAGGATTGTATGGTGTACTGCAAAACGGTTACAATGGTGGCTCGTATGCTACTCCAAGCGTATCTCCTAACGGTCACCTAAGCTGGGAGAAAAATAAAAAATTTAATGCCGGTATCGATTTTAATGTCTTTAAATTTATCGACCTGACACTAGAATATTACTATGATGACTTAAATGACTTAATTGTAAGCCGCGATATTCCAACAGAAACGGGTTACGGATTAATGCAGTTAAATGGTGCCAGTATGTACAATAAAGGTTTTGAATTGACTACGAGATTTAGATGGTTTCAAAAAGGAAACTTTAAATGGTCTTCGTCTTTTAACATTTCAACCGTAGAGAACAAAGTAACCGATTTAGTTGGTTTAGGAAGTGATTACTCGCAATCCAATCTTGCTCTTGCTCAAAAAATCGGGTACAGTACTACTACTATATGGGGAATAAACTGGGCTGGTATTGATCCTGCTACAGGACGTGATTTAGTTCGAAAAAACGGTCAGGTTTATGACTATGCTAATTACAGAACACTTTTTAACGAAACAGACTGGGAACCAATTGGAGACACGCAACCAACAGCTTTTGGAGGTTTTAGCAATACATTTTCATACAAAGGTCTTACTTTGTCTGTAAACGGATCTTTTCAGTTGGGTGGAGATAAATTAGTATCTAATGAAATCATATCTAAATATACGATCATTGTAAACCGAAATATGTCTGTTAATGCCAACGATTACTGGAGAAACCAAGGTGATGTTGTTTCGCAGCCGGCACCAAGCTTAAATGTTGGTGTAGCAAACCTCAGTAAATATGTTTACGATGCTACCTATTTAAAAATTAACAATATAAACTTAAGTTATAGCATACCTGTCAAAAAAACGTTCTTTGATTCTTTGGTTGTTTTTGCCAATGTCTCTAATGCTTTCTACTGGTATAAAGAAAAGAGTCCGGAAGGCATGAACGGAATTAGAGAATTTAGCTTTAATTACCCTCAATCCAGAACAGTTTCATGTGGAATTAATACAAAATTTTAAAAGATGAAAAACTTCAAATACAATATAAAAATTAAATTCGCTTTGCTTTTAGTGTCGGTGTTTTTAATGCAAAGCTGTAGTGATTTCCTTGAACAGGAACCAGGTATGCAAACTTCTATAACAGAACAGTTAAAGAACAAAGAAGGCGTTTTTCAAGCTATGCGTGGTATGTATGGTGAAATCGAAGCGGCTCTTCGTTTTGCCCCTTTTGCTACTTATGCTGACTTACAGGGAGGAAATTTAAAATTTTCACCTTCACCAGAGGGTACCAATAAAAATCAAATTATTGTCCCGACAGGTATAGCAGGAATCTATGGTTTTAATGATTTATCTGAACAGTCTAATTTAGCTTCTTTTTATTCTGCTTGTTATGATATCATCAATCAGACGAATTTATTTTTAGAATTTGCTGATGCATTGCCAGATGCAACGACAGCTGAAAAAAATCAAATCAAAGCTGAAGCCTTAACAGTTAGAGCGTACGCACACTTTTTGTTGAGTCAAGTATATACTCAAAATTATGATTTCACTGCTGATGCTTCTCATCCGGGACTTGTTTACAGTAAGCAATCTATCAATGCAAAACTTACTTATCCTGCTCGTGAAACCGTTGCCACTACATATTCCTTTATTATTGATGATATTACGACTGCAATAAATTTATATTCTGATACTCCATTAATGGCTGGACCCGTTTATTCTTATTTTAATAAAACAAGTACAAAAGCTTTATTAGCACGTGTGTATTTATCTAAAAAAGACTGGAAAAATGCTTACGATACAGCTAATGATATTATCGAAAACTCTGGTGTAGCATTAATGACTTCAGAAAACTACATCGCACAATGGGAACAACCTGATCTTCCGGTTTCAGAAGTTTTGTTAGAATTTTCTATTCCAAGAAGCAGCGAAGGAACGGTTAGCGGTTCTATGGCTTCAACATACGGTTATACTTCTGCTACCATCTATGGTAGTTATGTTGCTTCTGATGATTTATTCAACCTTTATGAAGCAGATGATATTAGAAAAAAACTGTTTCTGGAGCACACCATTGCGACAATCAATAATTTAGTATCAACTCCCGTAAAATACAACTTTACTAAAAAATTTCAGGATAATCCGGGTTACGTAGCTTTTAGATTAAGTGAACAATATTTAATTCGTGCCGAAGCTGCTCTTGGACTTAATAATCCGG
Source organism: Flavobacterium hercynium (assembly GCF_002217285.1). Taxonomy (GTDB): domain Bacteria; phylum Bacteroidota; class Bacteroidia; order Flavobacteriales; family Flavobacteriaceae; genus Flavobacterium; species Flavobacterium hercynium. Next base: position 120,549 of record NZ_MUGW01000025.1, read on the forward strand.
AACAGGCAAAAACAGATATTAATACCATTAGAGCAAGAGCAAACGCTACGCTGCTTAATGATACCGATAATCTACAAGAAGCTGTGTTTTTGGAACGCAGAAAAGAACTTTGTTTTGAAGGACATTTATTCCATGATATTGCCAGAAATAAAAGAAATGTTTCCCGTGTTGATGGTTGTGTCTCTGCTAATTGCAGTTTGACTTATCCATCGCCAAAATTTATATTACCTATACCACGCTCCAATATTAATCTTAATTCAAACTTAACACAAAATGAATCGTATTAAAATTATATCCGTATTAAGTATTGTAATAGCCTTATTGGCATCTTGTTCTAAGGATGATTACAGACTAGATAATTCAAATGTTGATCCGTATGTTCGTTTCAATTTTTTAGTGAACAGCAACAACACGCCACTAGAATATCCTGCTGTGAGTACGACTTTAGTACCTGCTAACACCTATGACAATAAATCTATCAAAAAACTAAAAGTTCCGGTAACGTTAAGTTCTCCTACTCTAAAATCTGCCGTAAGTGTAAATTTCAGTGCTGCAACTTCCGGAGATGCCAATAGTTTTAGCGTAGAACCAGCAAGCGAATTATTATTTGCAGGCAATCAGTTAACCGATACTATTTATCTTTCGTTTGATAAAAGGTGGAAAGACAAACAAATGATTACATTAAAATTAGAAAATGCTTCTGATCCTGCAATTCATATCGGAAATCTAAATACTTCGGCACTTAATGATGCTTTTACTATTAATTTAGAAGAAATAGTTACATCGTATTCCTTATCGGCTAATCTTATGAATGTCAAAGGAGAAGTAGGCGAAACAATCGATTTTAAGGTAAACTTCCCTAACGGATTTATTCCTTCTGAAATGGAGAATTTGGACATCTTTAAATTTGATAATGGTTTTGAGTACAAACTAACTCATGACGATTATGGGGACAACAGAAGCTCGATTACTTATCATTTAACGCTTTTAGAGGACATTCAAAACGATGATATTCCGTATGACACAACCATTACATTAGTTAGCACAACCAATTACATCGCAACAGGAAATCCAACACTGCAAATTTCTAAACCAATTAAATCACAAAGGGATATTTTAGCCAATCCGGCTGCTAAATTCTATGATTTATCCAATAAATTTTATTTGACGTATGGAGAATGCTGGTTCGACAAAAGTGGTGTTTGTGCATGGCAGGCTTACAATGCCTTTACGTTTCCGGTTGTAGTACAAAAAAACAGCACCAATGCTATTTTGTATAGTGATAACGGAACTGCCGATCCTAATGATGATATCTACCACGATGCGTTTAAAATTGGATTCAATGTAGCTTCAGGTACCAGTACAACAAACTCGTTTAACTTAAAAAGATGGTTTAGTAACGAAAGTACAGCATCAGCAAGTTCTCCGGGCTTTAACATTACCTCAGCAATTGAATTTTTCCCAGAAAACGGAAACAGTACCACCAACGGAAGTGTGCTGATCATTCCACAATCTATTGCTATTACCGCATCGAGTACGAGTGCAGAAACGGCAGCAGGTGTTAAAAAAGATGCTCATATCATTAAAATTTCCGGTGAAGGAAAATACAAAGAAATCAGCGCAGGCTTGTTCGAAATCAGTTTTGTATTAACCTTAGAAAATGACCTGCTGTTTGGTGGAGAAGTTTCTACGCAATACAGAATGTATAATAATAAAGTATATCCTAAATTAGATCCAATTAACGACGCTTGTCCTAAAGAAGTTACGTTACCGGCTAAAATTTAGTAACATTAAAACAGAAGAACGCCTAAGCATCTTTTTTATTCTCGAATAATCAGGATGCTTAGGTGTTTACCATTATCACAAAGCATTGATTGAAACTAAAATGAAATTGAAAAAACTAATTTTACCCCTTGTTCTCTTATTGAGTTTAACTGCTTACAAAAGCATTGAAGAACCCGAATATATTGATATTCAAGAATTAAGGAAATTGTATTCCAGTGGTGATCCTTCGACATGGCCGGCAGCACAATTACATGAAAATGTAGACAAAACAACATTCCAGGATATTGGAGTGCTTCCTGCTATGCCCTATCCTGCTTACAATCCGTATTCTGAAGAAAAACAAAGTTTGGGTAAAGTACTTTTTTTTGATCCCAGATTATCTTCAAGCGGTCAGATTGCCTGCGCTTCCTGTCATAATCCTGAGTTGGGCTGGACGGATAATCTAACGCGTTCTTTTGGACACGATCGCCAAACAGGAAAACGAAACTCCATGACTATTTTGAACTCTGGTTACGCCACTTCTCTTTTTTGGGACGGACGTGCAAAAAGCCTTGAAGATCAGGCACAGTTTCCTATTGGTGATCCTTTAGAAATGAATGAAAAACTAACGATTGCTGTTGATAAAATAGCAAAGGTAAAAGGATATAAACCTTTATTTGAAGCTGCTTTTGGTGATTCAAAAGTTTCGCTGCAAAGAATTCAATATGCTATTGCTACTTTTGAGAGATCAATTAAAAGCCCAAAAAGTAAGTTTGATCATTTTGTGAGCGGAAAATCAGAAGCTTATACAGATCAGCAGGTAAAAGGATTGCATTTATTTAGAACCAAAGCGCAATGCATCAATTGTCATAACACGCCTTATTTTAGCGACAATCAATTTCATAATGATGGTCAGACTTTATTTGGAACTAAGTTTGAAGATTTCGGACGTTACAATGTTACCAAAGATGTAAAAGATATTGGAAAATTCAGGACACCAACATTACGTGAAGTTGCCAATACAAAACCATGGATGCATCACGGTCATTTTCCGTCATTGCTCGATGTAGTTGAATTATATAATTTAGGAAATCCATCTCCGGTACAAAAAAGATATCTGGGAACAGCACGCGATTCTCTAATTCCTAAATCTGATCCAATGCTTCAAAAACTTAGCTTAAGCAAAGAAGAAATTGGTGATCTTTTGGCTTTTATAGAAACATTGAGCACACCAAATCAAAGAATTATGATACCAGCATTGCCTAAATAATATTGTTTATCCAACTGAAAAAATGTGAATTATCCCCAAAATTCACTTTATAAAAGTCTGTTTCATTAATTTGAAATAGGCTTTTTTCAAACCTAATTATTCAGAATCATTTATCATTTATCTCTATGAACAATCTAGTTGAAAATTTTGCCGTAAGTCTTTACGTGTATCAAATCGCATTTTTAATGCATCTTATTCTGGTTTCATTTTCTATACATTATATTTTAAAAAACAGACAACGATTAAAAAATCCTTACGTTATTATTGTACTATCGATTTTGTTTCCTTTTGTAGTTTCAATTCCGGCTATTGTAATCCTTAGGAGAAAGGAATAATTTTTAACAAGCACAAAATATCGGTCGATCCTATGGATCTTTTTCTACCTATCTATATCTAAAAAAAACCGGATTAAAATCCGGCCCTACGATATCTATCGAGCCACTGGCTCTTTTTTCTATTACAATACCTAAAAGCGGGATTAAAATCTAAACCTATAATATTGGTCGAGCCACTGACTCTTTTTTAGGAAACTTGCTTCTCTTTATAACAACTATAAAAGTTCCGGAGGAACGAATAATTTTGTAGTAACGGATTTTAATCCGTTGATATTAGAACGATCGCAACTAAAGTTCCAGAGGAACGGTCGATATTATATTGTAATCTCATTTCTTTTTTAGTTTGCAAAAATTCATCATTTTTAATTATTCCTTCATCGAGGTATAGAATGTTCATTGGCCACTTCTAAAAACGATATTCATTAAATTTGATTCAGTCGAATATTTAAAAATAGTATTACCATGAAATTAGAACATATTCAAATTCAAACCAACGATATTCAAAAAACAGCTGACTTTTACAGCAATGTATTAGAGTTGCAAATTCTTGAACAAAATTCCAAATCAGTAACAATTCAGGCAGGAGCTTCAATCCTGAAATTTACCGAAAATACCCAATTTGATTCTACGTATCATTTTGCTTTCAATATTCCCGAAAATAAATTGAAAGAGGCAATTCAGTGGTGCCAAAACAAAGTCGGTTTACTTTTAATTGAAGATCAAAGCGTTGTTGCCACTTTTGAAAACTGGAATGCCAATGCCGTTTATTTTTATGATAACAATAAAAATTTACTAGAGTTTATTGCCCGAAATGATCTTAATAATTCTTCAACAGCAATATTCAATTCTAAATTGATTTTGAATATCAGCGAAATTGGTATTGTTGACGAAAATCCATTTCAACTAGGACAAAAATTAAATACAAAACACGGTTTGGATTTCTTTACTAAAAATCAAAATAGTGAATTCTTCTCTGCTTTAGGAGATGATGAAGGCTTGCTTATCATCGTACAACCAAAACGAAACTGGTATCCTACGCAAATTCCATCTGAAAGTAATCCGACTGAAATTCGCATTCAGAACAATAATGAAGTTGCTACTCTAATCTTTAAATAAAAAATAATCGGTCGATCCTCTTCTTCTTTTACTAAGCCGGATTAAAATCCGGCTCTACAATATTTATCGAGCCGATGGCTCTTTTTTTCAGCAACCTAATTCGCTTTTCAATAATTATAAAAGTTTCGGAGGAACGATTCATATTATGTTCAACATGTTTTTAGAATCAGCAAAAAATATCGGTCGATCCTATGGATCTTTTTTCTACTACTATACCTAAAAAAACTGGATTAAAATCCAGCCCTACAATATCGATCGAGCCGATGGCTCTTTTTTATAGTAACCTAATTCTCTTCAAAATAACAATAAAAGTTTCGTAGGAACGATTTATTTTGTAACAACGGATTTTAATCCGTTGATTTTAAAACGGTCAATATTTTATAGCACATTTATTTTGCGAAAAATTTATTTATTACTATAAATCATTATTCAAAATTTAGTTTATTTTTAATCTTCAAATACCACTCGCTTAGGTGAGAATGATCATTATTATTAAAATATAACCTCAACGCAAAAAAATTATGGTAACTCTTAAAACCTGGAAGGAAAAACCAACAGAAGCTGAAGCACAAAAAGTAGTCGAAGACTTTTTTGATTATTTGAAAAAAGGAGAATTAGATAATGCTAAAAACCTAGTAGATCATGTTTATGATGATTGGAATGAATCTATTCACGTAATCTGGCGTGATCACTATCTTATTCATGAATCAGCACAAGATGAATCTTTTGAAGGTAATGAATGGCTAAACAACTTAGAATGGACTCAAAATCTGGGTATTTTAGATGATTTTATGTGGGGTGAAGAAAAAAATGATTCAACATATTTTGATGTCAGTGTAACCTATCTTGGTGAACCTTCCGGATTTGCTGCCCAATTTTATCTGGTACATAAAGACGATCTGTACTTTGTAAAAAGAGATTTAATAGATATGCAATAGCAAAAATCAATTGCAATGACAATGGCAATGGCAAAAATCAATGACAATGGCAATGACAATGGTAAATAGCAATGGTAATATCAATGGTAAATAGTAATAGTAAAATTCAATAGCAATGTCAATGTCAATATAAATAATAATTGTAAATAGCAATGCCAAGAGAAATAGAAATAGAATCATTTATGACAAAGTTCCGGAGGAACGATTTATTTTGTAGCAACGGATTTTAATCCGTTGATTTTAGAACGATCCATATTATGTTCAATATGTCTCTTAGTACAAACATAAAATATCGATCAGCCGCTGGCTCTTAAAAAGCTAAATAATCAAAATAAAAAAACTGTCCGAAAATTACTTTTCGGACAGTTTTAAACAACAATAACTAACTCAATTTAAAACTATTTCTTTATAAAACGCTTGATTGTTTGTTTGCCTTCTTTATCTAAAACCAGAAAATAAATTCCTGTTCTTAAGGCTGAAACATCAAGGCTGTTATCTGTAACGGTTTGTAGCTTTAATACGCTTCCTGTTTGAGAATCGATTACGCTTACATTTCCTCCCGTAGCATTTGTGGTAAAGAAAAGTGTATTCGCTACAGGATTTGGATATATGTTTAAACTAACATCTTTAGCTGTTTCCTCTAAACTTGCCCTTGCTGTCACTGGTTCTATTGCCGAAGGAGCAGCAGTACCAATTCTTGTTATTCTAATCCAGTTGATGTTTACACCACTGTTCTGAATATAGATTCCAAAATTGTACGTTCCGGCATTTACAGTAACGGTTTGTGTAACCGTTTGCCAATTTTGCCAGCCTCCAGTATTCGGAATCGTTACTTCACCCAGAATAATTGTTCCGCCATTCAAATCAGAAGAAATTCTTGCTCCGGTTACGCCACTCGCAATTCTGTATTCAATTAAATACGAACCTGTAGTTGGAAAATTTATGTTATTATACGCAAGCCAGTCACCTGTATCTGTGTATGCCACGTTTAGACCTCCACCACTATCTGTAGTTGCTTCCGTTTCGATTCCGTTCATAGCCGAATAATTTTCTGCCTGAATAAGTGTCGTAGTCTGCATTGTAGAAGTCGAAATCAATTTCCATTGTCCACAAGTTTGACCGTTATCATCCCATTGCTGTACATTAGCACCATTGGCTGTACTTGCTCCGGCAACCTCAACAATTCTACCGCTGTGTCTGGCAATAATTTTATAGAAACCATCACCTGCAGCAACTAATATAAATTGCTGATTTGTTGTTCCGTTATACGGATACTGCTCTACATTGGCACCATTTGCTTTATTGAAGTTGTTTACATCAAGCGATTGCCCACTATGATTGGCAATAATCTTATACAGTCCGTCACCAAGATGTGTAAACGTATATTTTTGATTGGCTGCTGAATTTGCATTTCCCTGCGCTATGTTGGCACCATTTGCAGTACTGGCATTCCAAACATCCATATTAAGTCCGCTGTTTCTGTTTTGCAAAAAGTATGTTGCGTTTCCTAAGTTTGTCACTCCATTTGCAATAACCCGAATAGAACTCACTTTATCATTCCATGTGGTATTAAGGCAAGTATTATTAGAATTAATTACGGTCGAAGCTCCTGCAAAGTTATCATCCTGATACAAAATTGCCTGAAACCCCTGCGTAATGCGAAGCGAAGAAATATCATCGTTAAGAATACCTAATGAATTTAAACGTGCCAGATTATAATCTCCAATCGTTAGTCCGCCTGAGAATCCGGTGTAATTACAATCTTTGTAAACCGTAATGACATCACTAGACGGCGCAATATTTCCACCCGGCGGAATCGTTCCTGTAATGGAATAACTTCCGATAGATCCGTACGCTGAATAACCTCCACTTCCCGCATTTCCTGCTCCAGCACCATCTACACCAATAAAATATTTACCGGCTGGCAGGTTTACATTCATAGAAGCATTAAGAGCAAAAGGATCTGAATTCCAATATGTTCCCATTTCTGCACCGGAAGCATTATACAAACGAATTACAAGATGTAAATTTCCATCTCTGGAAACGGTATTCGCATTTATAGCAACATTTCCTCCTCCTGTAGTAAAACTAAAAAAGTCATAATCAGCTTCGTTCGTAATAATTCCATTTTTTTGATTGATGGCTCCGCTGGCATTGTAATCTAACGTTGCTGCAGAACCTGTAGTATTACCATAGTCATCACCTCTGAAACCTACACCAAATTTAGTGCTGGCAATAGTAGCAACATCATCTTGTTTGTTATTGGCATTGTTATATTCACCTTTGCTCCATTGCACAACGGGTCTGTAATAACCTGCTCCCATAATGGGTGCCCAGGCAGTTCCATCGAGACCTACAAAATAATCTTCTGCAGGACTTGTACGTCCGTCATGTCCCAGATCAAATGTATGTCCAACTTCATGAGAAGAAGCATCTCCACCTGATTTACCGGAAGTAATAAATACCCAGCATGGTACATCATTATCCCAGTTAAACGAACCTATGTATGCCACACCGCCTGCTCCAGGAGCAGCTGTATTAGTTGGCGTAATAACTACACGCATTCTTCTGTTTCTTGGATAAGAATTAAAAACAGCCTCATTCGTAGTTACATTCAAATTAAAAGGTCTGTAATCCTCTGCAACTACTTCCCAATGTTGTTGCACAGCGGCATCGCTCATTCCGGATGGAGCGGCATTAATGGCATTACCATTATTCCAAAGATTTCCTGCCGGCATATTGTAACCATCAAAATCTAAGTAAACGCATCCTGCTGCACCCGGCAAACTTTGCAAATTAAGTAAGGCTGCTGCTACTTGTGCTTTGGCAGTATTGGTTGTTTTATTCGTTGCATTTGTATTCGAAGGAAGATTTTCGTAATCAATACAAACCAGTGTATTAATATCGACTTTCTCTACAAAAGCATTTCCTTGTGCATCTGAATAATACTTATACGCTTCTCTTGTCTTTTTTAGAAGAATATGTCCTTCGAGTGATTTTTCTTTTACTCTGATAAAAAAGGAAGATTCTGCTACATTCTTAATCTCACCAATCAAAAATTCGCTTGAAGCATTTGATTCTTTATAATTAATTTTTGCTTCAAAACTTTTGGAGTTGTCTACCTGAAGCGAAAGTGTTTTGTCTATCGTTTTTGAAGTTGCTGATTTTACCAGCTCACTTTTTATAGTATTTAAAAAAGTTTTACTCGAGCCTAAAGAAGTTTGTGCTATTGCCATACTTCCAAAAGCGGTTATAAAGAGTAAATTAAACAGAAATCTGTATTTTTTTTTCATTTTTTTGTTCGGGTTTTGGGGTTGAAGTGTAAGCTTAGTAATTTGATATCATTGATAAAAAAAAGTACTATCCCTCCTGTTTACAAAGGGATAGCACTTTTAAAAATTTATTTCTTGATAAAACGTCTAACAGTTTTGATTCCGTTTTTTTCTACCAGAACCAAATAGATACCACCTTTTAAAGTAGATACATCTACGCTGTTGTTAACAGGCTCCTGAACAGAAACTGTTGCGCCGCCTTCAGCATTTATAATGCTTACAGTTCCGCCTGAAACTTCTGCACTAAAAGAAAGCGTACTTTCTGTTGGATTTGGATAAACGCTTAATCCCGCAATATCATCCTGACCACTTGGAGCAGCAGCTTTTCCTGCCAGACCTGCACCCGATTTTGTAATTCTGAACCAGTTTAAATTCAAACCTGTATTCTGTATGTAGATTCCAAAATTATACGTTCCGGCATTTACCGTTACCGTTTGAGAAATCGTCTGCCAGTTTTGCCATCCACCTGTATTCGGAATGTTTACTGATCCCAGTACAATTGTTCCTCCGTTTAGGTCAGATGATATTTTTCCACCTGTTACATTACTTGCTACACGATATTCTATGACATAAGTACCTGATGTTGGAAAATTAATATTGTTATACGCCATCCAGTCTCCTGTATCTGCATAACCAACATTTAAACCACCTCCAGTATCAGTCGTAGGTTCGGTTTGAACACCGCTCATTGCCGAGTAGTTTTCTGCCTGAATCAAAGTTCCGTTACCAGTTGGGGGCTGACTTCCAGTTATAACCTGATTAATAGCAGTTAATAATGATTTCGAACCTACTGCATCCTGAGATAACTCCCAAATCATTACACCACCGGCATTCTGAATCGCGAAAGTGGTTTTTTGTTTAATTGTTGGTATTCCGTTATAATAAATTGTGTTTCCTACCTGATCCTGATTTTCAGCACCAGGATATTGGTTTACGATATTAGCATACGAAATTCCCTGATTAGCTGAAGCTCCAAAACCATATCCGTAAAACGGAACACCTATAATGGCTTTACTTGCCGGTAAACCTCTTCCTGTCCAGTAATTAAACTGATTTACAGCCATACTGTATGGAGAGTGTTGTCCAGGACTTCCAGGAGCCCAAGGTCCTGTTGCATCATACGCCATAATGTTAATCCAGTCGTAAGCTGCAAAAGTCGATGCCGGTACATTTGCTCCGCCATATCCTTCTGAAAGTGCTGCTGTACATAATTTATTACCTGAATGTAATTTTGCTGCAAGTGCAATAACAAAACCTCCATAATCTCCATTAATGGCAGGACCTTCTAAATCGACATCAACGCCATCAAAGTTATGAGCTACGACGTAATCGTATATTTTCTGGATAAATGCCGTTCGGTTAGCTGGTTTTATCAAGTTCCAGTAATTATCTCGGATAGCACCTCCTTCTGATATGGCACCACCTCCCAGTGATACAAAAACTTTTACATTCTGAGCATGTGCCGCATTAATAATGGTATTGCTTCCTGAATTGAAACTCAAATAACCGTTGGCATCCGGATTCTCGAAAGCAATGTTAATGTGCGTTAACTTACTGTACTGAATACTGCTTGAAAAAGCATTAAGATCAATCCAATTTGGTACGTAGGCGATTACCTTTTTTTGGGCAATTGACAAATTGAAAACTCCCAAAACTAAAATGACCATCCATCTTAGCTGCAATGTTTTGTAATTGTTTTTCATTGTAATGTTTGTTAATAGATTAATAGATTTGTTTATTTGGGGGAGAAATAAAAGCCTCAAACAAGTCTGATTTTATTCAAAATATTTAAGGCTTTAACCATTTAATGCTATTTTTTAATGAAACGTTTTACTGTTTTTACACCATCTTTTTCAAAAACGGCTAAATACACACCACGTTTTAAGTGAGAAACATCAATACTTTCACTATTGTTTTTTTGTCTTGAAACTATATTTCCAGTCTGAGAATCTACAACAGTTACTGTTCCGCCATTTAATGCTGTAGTAGTATAAAGTGTATTTTCTGCAGGGCTTGGATATACATCAAATCCTGTTGCTACTTCTTCTGTAGGAGTTTCGGTGGCAACCATTTTTCCTGCTAAGCCAGCACCAACTTTTGTAATTCTGATCCAGTTGATGTTCATTCCTGTATTCTGAATGTAAATACCAAAATTGTACGTACCTGCATTAACGTTTACGGTTTGAGAAACAGTTTGCCAGTTTTGCCAACCTCCGGTATTAGGTACATTTACAGTTCCCAACACAATCGTACCTCCATTTAAATCCGATGATAACCTACCACCTGTAACATTGCTTGCTACACGATATTCAATAAGGTAAGAACCCGTTGTCGGAAAATTGATGTTGTTGTATGCCAACCAATCACCTGTTTCAGTATATCCTACGTTTGAACCTCCTCCGGTATCTGTGGTAGCTTCAACCTGAATACCGTTCATAGCGGAGTAGTCTTCTGCCTGAATTAGAACCGATGAACCCGAAGTTGCTGTAACACGAATAGAAGAAACTTTATCATTCCATGTGGTATTAAGACAAGAATTATCAGAATTGATTACTGTCGATGCACCTAAGAAGTTGTCATCCTGATACAAAGTTGCCTGATATCCCTGAGTTATACGAAGTGACGAAATATCATCATTTAAAACGCCTAAAGTATTCAAACGTGCCAAATTATAATCACCAACCGCTAATCCACCAGAGAATCCAGTATAATTACAATCTTTATAAACGGTAACTAAACCTGTAGACGGCGGTACAGAAGGCACTGTTCCCGCATATCCTCCAAAAACAGCAATAACTTTAGTTGGTTGTGGAGAATGTAGCGATGGTGATTGATCTGCAACATCATCATAAGCAAATCCATACGCCAGATTATCGATACTTATTCCCGGCAGGTGCCAAAATTTAGAATAATGATTGGTTGGATTTACCTGATAGAATTTTGAAGCGTCATACCAGTTTTGTTGTCCCGGATTTGGCGTTGTTACATTTACTACATGTCTGTTTATCGCCGCTGTCAATTGCGACTGAATTACAAGATCCAGATCACCATCGACCAATCTTCTGTCCAGAACACCTTTTCCTTCCAGTGCTTCCTGTGTTGTAGGTCTGTTTTGTACTCTTCCTGTACGACCAGCAAAACCTCCTGATTGTCCTACAACTACAAGTTGTTCTCCAACTACTCTTCCTTTGAATACTCCGGCATCTCCGGCATAAAAAATTAAATCTTCATTTTTGTATTTATTCCAAATGGCATCGATATATCCTTTTAGGTAGTTTGCCTGAGGCCCTACACTTGTGCCACCCGTTCCATCTGCGAAAGCAGGTGTTTTAGAAGGTGCTGTAATTTCGCCTGTAGCATCATTTACGCATCCTTGAAATTCTGATGGTACATTCGCTTTAAAAGCGGCTACAATGTCTGCGTGTTTTTTTAATTCACCCACTCGTTTTTGGTAACCATTAGCACCAAACAATTCCATCCCCATTGGATATTTATACGAATCTACTCTTGTTGGATTTCCAAAGAAACCATACTGATTATTTGTCAATTCGATTATTTCATACAAAATACCCTGATTAGGATCCGTTGCATTTAAAGGATTTGGTGAAGTGTATCCTGACGGAGCACCATTGGCACCAAAAAAGTAAAAATACAGCTGTTGTCCTTTGGCTATAAAAACTCTGCAGCCTGCAATAAGCGGCAATGTAAAGGTCTTATTAGGAATCTCGCTCAATTTGGTAAAGCAATTAGCGTATTTTGAATTTTGTCCCGGACCTGTATTTCCTCCAATCGTTGGTCCTGTAACGGTATTGTACTGAGAACTCATTGGCAACACCTGACTTGTTTTGGCATTTACCCAAACATGATTTCCGGTGGTATAATCGATACCTACAATGGCTACATACAATTCGTTATCATTGAATGTAGAAGTATTACTAATGGTAAAAGGAATAGGCCCTTGTCCATACATAAAGCTTGAAAACACTAACAACAGTGCTGTCAGAAGAGAAAATCTTCTAAAGTCATTTTTTTTCATATTTTTAGTTTTTTGGGGTTACGTAAATAGTTACTAAACATTAAGGCTGTTTAATAATCCGTTGGATAAAAACAATACCCAACGGATTATATGACTATTGCTTAATCAATTTTTTAGACCAGTTTTTCTGATCAGATCTAAAGTTCACGATGTAAATTCCTCTTCTTAGTTTACTGATATCAATTTGACTTTCGCTAACCTCAGCATCAAGATGTTTCTCTAAGACAAGAGTTCCTGAATTATCATAAATCGTAATGACTTTATGGTTTAAGTTTTCAGGTATCGAAAGCTGAATAGCATTGATTGCCGGATTAGGATACAGCACAAAAGCCGTTGGCGAAGTCTCAATTTCTTCAGTTGGTATTGCAATTTTTGCTGTTGCAGCAGCAGAACCATAAGCTTCTATTTCAAACAAAGAATACCCATAAGGAGGCAATGCTTTTGTGGTACATAAAATACGAATGTATCTTCCCGTACCGCTTACCGTTAAATCATCGGTTCCGCCATCGCTTGCTGTTTGGTTGCTTACTGTTTCATTTTCTGTGAAAACATTATCGGTAGAAATCTGAACTTTGTATTGCGTTGCAAATGCCGCTTCCCATTTTAATACTACACGATTAATGTTATGATTACTTTGCAAATCAACATAGATCCATTCACTTGCATTGGCAAAACTACTTGACCATCTTGTAACCGTAGCATCTCCATCTGTGGCTTTCGCCGAAGTGTAAGTAGCATTTTCCTCTGAAGAAGCCAAAGTAGGTTTCCCTAAAGCTAAATTGACATTGTTATTTGGCGGAGTATCTGTCGAAACTAAATTAACCGCTCTGATGTTGTCAAAATAATACGTGTTTCCAGAGCTTGTTCCCGGCTCAAATAAGAAAACAAAACGATTTACTTCATTATCAGCAGTTGAAGCATCTGGTGCACTTGCATAAGTGAAAATTACGGTATGCCAAGTATTGGTTTGTTTTACGACTGCCTGATAAACGCTGTGTCTTCCAACAGGAAAATTAGACGGAATCGAAGCACTGCTTTCTGCCTGCCATGAAATTATAGAACCAACCGGTGCAGAAGTGTAAACATCCATAGCAAACTTTTTAGTACCACCTTTAAAATCAGCTATATTATTTAGAGTTGTATTGAATGAAAAGTTATCATACAATTCCGTTGCTTTTCGAACATATCGTCCTACGTTCGACGAAGTATTAATTCCACTTGCATTTGGGTTTGGCGTATTGGGTGTATACGTTCCAATAGCATCTCTAAACGTAATATTGTGTGTGTTTTGATAATCTTCATAAACTACACCCGGTGTAAAAGTATCCGGTAATTTTGTAGAACCGATTCTGATATTATCAAAATAGTAAGTATCACTTGTATAAGAACCGGAGTTAAACAATAAAACCATTTGGTTTACTGCCAGGTTTGAGGTTCCTTCATCAGGACTTGAGTTATAGTAAAAAGTCAGCGTTTCCCATTGATTTTGTTTGGTCGTAATCGCAACATAATTACTATTTCTGCCTACCGGAAAATTAGCAGGAAGTGATGTAGCACTGTTCTCCAGATTTAAACTAACTACAGTCCCTACAGGAGCCGAAGTATAGACATCTATCATGATTTTTTTAGTCTGATTTTTTAGTAAACCGGCATCTTCAATAGTATTCTGAGTATTAAAGAAAAGTACATCGTATTGTTCTGTTACATTTCGAACATAACGAGCCACATTTGCCGATGAGTTAACCGAATTACTTCCCGGATTTGCTACAACACTGTATGTTCCGGTTGTAGTTCCTTTGATAATTTTATTCACACCATCATAGTTTTGCAAAATGTCTGTGGCGATAATTGGTTTTTCGGGAGCGGCTCTGGTAAGTAAATTATCAAAATAATAGGTTGCTCCGGAATTTGAATTCGATTCAAAAAGAAATACTACGGTATTAATTGTCAAAGCACTTGTATTGACATCGATTACTTTTTCAAATTCAAATTCAACAGTTTCCCATTTGTTTTGTACTGTAGTTGTTGCTTTGTAACCACTATGTCTTCCCGATGGGAAATTGGTAGCTGTTGTTACCAAACTGTTTTCGAGCTGCATAGAGATTTTAGTTCCTACCGGTGCTGAAGTGTAGATATCAAAAGAAATTCTTTTACGACCAAAAACATAATCGTTAGCATTGGTGATCGTTACATTTTTGATATTCAATACATCATATTTCTCAGAAGTGTTACGAACATATTTTCCAACCAAAGGTGACGTATTAACTCCCGTAGCTGATGGATTCGCAACCGCTTCTGTCAATACTCCCGTTTTAAGTCCGTAGACAATATTTCTGTTTGACTGAAAATCTTCATGGATTCTTTCTACAGGTAGAGGAACTTCTGTTGTAACTGCCAGTTTATAGGATTTGGCATCACAACCTGCAACTGTAGCAACAACAGCAACATCGCCTCCGGTAGTTCCCCAATTTACCGTTATCGTGTTTGTTCCCTGTCCTGAAGTTATACTTGCGCCTGCAGGAACTGTCCAATTGTAGTTGGCACCTGCAATGGCATTTATAGAATATGTTTTATTGTTTTCGTTGTGATAGACTTTTGCATCTCCTAATACGCCATACGTAAAACTTCCGCTGTAAACACGAACGTAATCTACTTGAAGCTTTGCAGGAAAATCACCTGGAACAGGCGCAACTCCTGCACCGTTTACACTCGTATAAGGTGTTCCTAAACTTCCCACAGCCAGATTTAGAATAATGTAAAACTCATTATCGTTAAAAGGCCAGCCACCGTTTACTGTTGTATTAGGTGTCGCTGTATGAAACAAATTACCATCAATAAACCATTTAATACTATTTGGAGCCCATTCTACAGCATAGACATGAAAATCCGAAGATAAATCAGTTGGAGATGTATAACTTCTGCCCGTATAATGATAACCGCCACCATCGTAGTGAATGGTTCCGTCTACCGATTTTGGATTACGGTGTTTGGCTTCCATAATGTCTATTTCACCCGTGTAAGGCCAATTGCCTATACCACCGGCAGGAAGCATCCAGAAAGCTGGCCATGCTCCCATTCCGCTTGATAATTTCATTCTGGCTTCTATTCTTCCGTATTTTATAGCATACTTCCCTTCTGTTGTTAACTTTGCGGAAGCGTAAGGCTGTTGCGGAAATTGAGCGTTAGGCTCATATTTTGCCTGAATGTTCAAATAGCTGTTATTGCCTTCTTTTACAATCGTAGCCTGATTAGGATCATAACGTTGTGCTTCTGCGTTTCCAAATCCACAAAGTGAAGGACATCCGTTTCCGGAAATACTTTGCCATTTGGTACCGTCGATCGTAGTACCATTAAATTCATCTGCCCAGATTAAAGTATTACACTGAGCGTGGAGTTTTAGAAATGGAGCTACTAGAAGCAGTCCCAGGATGATACATTTCTTTAGTAAATAGTAAGTCTCTTTCGGTGGTCGGCCGAAAAATAAGTCTTTTTGTTTCATTTCTTTTTTGTTTTTTGTTAGTAAAGGTTCTTAACAGCACAACTAATTTATTTGTAAAAAATAGACTGTTATTTTATTAAGAGCTCACAATATTAACACTAAACTATAGAAATGTGAGAGTTTTAGTATACGGTTTGACTACGGTACTTACAAAAAAATGTAGTATTTAGGATTCAAATACCGTAAAACTACTTAGGTTTTTACCTATAATAAAAGCACTAGAAATTCAAGATAAACTCAGTAATATTAGTATCTGACGGAAGCTGTAATTTTTTTCTGATACGGTATCGGGTGTCTTCTACACCTCTTACGGAGATTCCTAAAAGGGGCGCAATTTCTTTTGTATTGAAATTCATTCGTAAATAAGCACACAAACGCATATCCCGAGGTGTCAATTCAGGAAAACTTGTTTTCAGGCGTTGCATAAAATTATCATGCAGCTGATTAAAAATTTCTTCGAATTCATTCCAATGCTGATCACCTTGCAATTCGTGATCGATAATACGGTTGATTTTCGTCAGTAAAGCAAAATTTACATTCGAATCATTCTTCTTATCGATCTGTCCAATCAGTTCTTTTATTGAAAGCAGAATTTCATTTAAATGAATCAAATTGACGGTACTCGAAGCTACTTTGGCATTCTTCAGATTAATGGTCGCTTCGAGGTTTTCGCGCATTATGGCCATATTTTCCTGTTCCAATGCTAATTTTTGCTCGTTTAATTCCGCACGATTTTTTAGAAGCTCTTTTTCCTGACTCAAAATCAATTGCTCGCGCTCACGTTCTGCAACATTCTTTTGGTATTTAATGATCGTATAAATCAAAACACCAAACAAAACTAAGTACAACAGGTATGCCCAGCTTGTTCGGTACCAAGGCGGTAAAATTTCGAATTTAAAAACGGCTTCTTCACTTACAATATCATAGCAGTTCTTAGCTCTAACGTGAAAAATATATTCGTTTTCGGGTAAATTGGTGTATTCTTTTTCTGTTTGAAGGTTCCATTCCGACCATTTAGGTTCAAAACCTTCCAGCCAATATTCATATTTTGTAGCTTCTGCTTCGTCATAAAAAAGAGATGCAAAAGAAAAATGCAATGCATTATTCGCATGTGGCAATTCAAAATACATCTCTTTTTTCTCCGTATCATTTTCAGCATCTGAACTGGTAGGCAATATATCGTAACGGCTTGAAAACAATAGGCTGTCTTTAGGAAAAATTGATTTTACCTCAGATATTACCGCTTTATACTTCGTTTGATACTTTTTAGTCTTGGTACTATTATAATGAATTAGACCGTCTTGTGTACCAAAAAATACATCTCCGCTTGTAGTAGTCTGTATGTTCTCAAACCCCGGAATGTACAAATAGCGAAGTTTTCTAAAAGGTAATTCTTCGATCTCAAACTTCCCTCCTGTCGTTTGTGTCATCTTTCCAGTGTTCTCACCAGAGACAAACCAAATATTCTTTTGATTGTCTTCTTTAAGCAAACGAATATGATTATTTAGACCAAGGTATTTGCTGAACGCATCATCCTGAACCATTTTTTTTGACTTCGCATCTTGTTTGTAAACTCCTTTTGTTGTTCCAAAAAGTATCTGATTGTTGATACTAAATGCATTCAAAAACAAACTCGAAGGAAAACCTGCTTCCTGATTGTAAAACTCCACTTTAGAAACGGCATCAAAGGTGGCATTAAAATTTATTTTAAAGATTCCTTTATAACCATGCGCGATCCAGATGTTTGCTTGTTTATCTGTTATAATTACACGGCTACTTTCTTCAAAACCTTTAATCTGATGTTGATACACCCAAGAATTATTAACCTTTTTTAATAAATACAAACCGCTATAACCTCCAACAAGCAATAAATCAGGGCGATTCGGAATTAGTATACCTTGCCAGGCACCATCAGTCTTGGCTAGTAATTGAGCCGTATTTCCTTTTATTTCAAAGATTCCATTTTTCTCGAAAGCCAGAAGTGAATTACCAAAAACGCCAACATTCCATACGTTCTCTGACATTCCGGAAATAGGCTGAAAATGTACATTTTCGCTTTTTCCGCTTTTATAGGCTTCCCAATCCAGCCAAAAAAGACCATTATCTGTCGCGATATAGAGTTTGTTTTGATAAATCTGACTGCAATAAATTTTGGTTTCAGAGTTGGCGGTATCGAGAATCTTAGACAAAGGCGAAGAAATCTGGATCAGTGAAATCCCTTCTTTCATCGTAACCCAAAGATTGCCTTCTACATCTGTCTTTAAATTAGTTACATATTCGTTTTGCAGTCCTTTTTGTTTGTTGATATGCTGAATCAATTTTCCTTCACTATCCATAACTACCAATCCAGCCTGACGTGTTCCTATTCCGATATAGCCATCTGAAAGTTGGGTAGCAATGGAAATCTGATTTTTTTTCAATAAAGCATCCGCTTCGGTCACAAAGGGTTTTAATTCACTATTAGCAAAAATAAAAAGTCCTTTCTTTTGAGTAAGAAGAACCAATCCCTGTTCCGTTTTAAAAATATTCCGAATTTGTAAACCTGCTAATTGTGTAGTATTGGGTATCTCTTCTAAACTATCTTTTTTAAGTTTCAAAAGTCCTTTGGCATTATCCAGAATGTAAATTTCATCCTCCAATTTAAAAAACGAGTCAAAGCCAGCTTTAGACTGTATTACTTTGATTTTATGGTTCTTATAAATAAAGATCCCTTCACTGCTGAAAAAAATTATTTCGTTGCCGCGAACAACAGTTAGTGAAACGTCTCCAAAATTTCGGGATTTTGCCGGAAGCAATTTTACTAATGACGTGTATTTGTATTGTCCGTTGGTTTCCTGATTTGCGTATCCAAAATCACCCTGAGCACCAACATATATTTTATCTTTTTTATCAATCGCCAAAGACCGAACCATACTTTTATTTTCCGGCTGGGTTACAATATGCCATCGTACGCCATCAAACTGCATAATTCCGAAATGATTCGCAAAAAACATCATCCCTTTAGAATCCTGCAAAATATCGCAGTTTTCTGAAGCAGCCTTATATGTTTTCGGACTGTAATTGGTAATGAAAGGAACCCCCGTTTTTTTTATTTGAGCATCTATTTTTGCAGCAAAAACAAAAATAGTTAGAACTAAAATTCTAATTTTAATTTTCGTCATTTTATTACTTTCTGTAGGTTAATTTTTGTGACGTTTCAAAGCCACGATCTTACAAAAGTTTCCGGGGAAAAAACTAATTTTAAGACCAAAAAATTATTTAATCCAACGCTTTTAAAATTAAAATTTGACAATCTAAAGCGCTAAAAAAAACAAATCCTATAATCAAATATATAAAATTTTATTTTAATGCAACAAATTACATAAATTGATATAAATACAGAAATAAAAAAAACAAACTATAAGTATTGAAAAATGTGAGAATTGAAAATAAAATTACAAATTTAAAAGAACAGCCAGTTCAGGATAATTTTCAAATAATATTGCACCTTCTTCTTCTAAATCTTCATTATTGAATCCGTTTGTAAAACCATATACTTTAAATCCGCCTTGAATACCGGCTTTTACTCCTGCTTTACTATCTTCTATAACCACACAATCCTGAACATCAAATCCCATTTGCTTAGCTGCGTGCAGAAAAATTTCCGGATCCGGTTTCCAGCTGTTAATTTCATAGGAACTGTAAATTTTATTTTCGAATTTATCTAGTAGACCCGCTACTTCCAGATTGAGTCTGATTTTTTCTACGGGACCACTGGAAGCCACACAATAGGGAATTTTAAGATTGTCTATAAAACTAAAAACACCTTCCATAGGTTTTACCTGCGTTTTAAAAGCTGTAAAACTTTTTTCCCGGTATTCTGACTCAAAATTATCAGGAAGCTTGCCGCCAATAATATTTTCGATATGTGAAAAACATTCTTTTAAACTGCGTCCATTAAAGTAACGATAAGCATCTTCTATATCCATTTCAAATCCATGTTCCGCAGCCATCGAAAGTAAAATTCCGTTACCAATTTTCTCGGTATCAACCAGAACACCATCACAATCGAAAATAATACATTTAACTCTCATCCTTTTTTGTTTGTTTAATTGCTTTGTACACTTTTACAGAGTTGCTGCTATTTTTGAAACCATCTGTATTATAAAATCAGCTTGTGCAGGATTTATCTTTTTTAAAGCATCAGCTGTCTGAAACCATTCGGCTTTATCTACTTCAGGAAAACTTTGAAATTTTCCGGATTTAGGCGGCCATTCCATTTCAAACTCATTACTTTTTACGAGCGTAACATCAATATCAAATTCTAAAGCCCAGGCAAAAACAGTTTTACCCGATTTCAACCTAACGTATTCTAATGCTATATAATCATCATCGCCTTCAAGCTCAAAACCTGTTTCTTCCTGAAATTCGCGTTGAGCAGCAATCAGCGGATCTTCACCTTCAATAAATTCTCCTTTTGGAATCGACCAGCTTTCTAAATCTTTATTTTTCCAAAATGGACCACCGGGATGCACAAGCAGAAAGTAAACGGTCTTGTCTATAAATTTATAAAGTAGTATGCCTACACTTTGTTTCATCTTTAATAAAATTTTAATTTAAAGATACCATTTAATAATCGGATTTACCTTAAAAATAGATTATGTATTAAACAATAAAAAAACAAAAAAGATGAGCGTTACTACTCATCTTTTTTGTTTTTAATTTATAGATTATTATCAGCTTCGCTACAGACATGATAAATATTTCGTAGATTTAATCCCCATTTCTAAGTAATTGTCAAGGTATTTGAACGATTAGTAGATATAACCGCTTCTTTTGCTGATTTTTTTAAATCATTGTATTGGCTTTCTCTGACGATAGTTGTATTATCAATAAGAGAACTCAATTTGTCATTTTTTTTATGATCACTCTTTATCTTTTCAAAATCTGTTAAATGACTATCTCCCACTACATAACCTGTATTCAAAGTAGCAAGTAGAGGTTTTCCATTCTGAAAATCTTCATTATTATCAGACATTCCTTTAAGTTGTGTTATAGTACGTGCAATACTAGCTACCGCATGCATTCTACTTAATACGCTTGCCTCACCACCATATTTAAGATTTGCAATATTTTTAATCAGTTGCTCACCCGGGTTTTTACTTTTTAAAGGATCATTAAATTCATCGCTCAATAAGTTACTGATTTCTGTAATCGAAACATCAAGTAATTCCTGTAAACCTTTTTCAATATTACTTGTTGTTTCACTTATCCAGCTATCTATGGTAGCCGGCGGTACTAAAGTACTATTAACATTATTTTCATCTGTAAGTGTAATTGATGGCGGCAAAACATGGACTCTTCCAAGTAATCCATCTGATTTTTTTAATTCAGTCCATTTATTTTGTATTGCTATTGATAATGAACCAAGTAAAGCCTCTGCATTTGCCACGCCCATCAATTCAAGTATTTGATAACCGGATTTATTAGGGTAACCTGAATTAACAGAGGCTTTTGGTATTGAGTGATTACCTAGTGCTGAAAGCGTTCTTAAGAAAACTGCGTTATCTCTCACTTGAGGATTTTCTATATGAGTTCTTTTATCTTTCGGTGCAATATTACTGCCAACACTTGCAGTACTTCCATATCCAATTATATAATCCTCTGCTCCCCAGCTTTTTTCATTCCCATTAGAAATACTTTCAGCAGTAGTCATAACATTTTTCAGTCCTCCATTTGTACGCATTTGGCGCTCTAATTCAGTTTTAAAATTACCAGGCGGAACAAAATCATTATGCTGAATAAGAGCAGCTGCCAGTTTACTTGGCTCTGAACTCATTGTCCAGCCTTTTCCAGGATTAGTGGAAAAAAAAACATCCTTCCTTACTACATTTATTTTGGGTTTACTATGAGATTCTCCTACAATTACAGAAGAGACCTTTTGCATCACAGTTTGTTGCGCTGGAGGTGTATCATTAAGTTTTTTCTTGAGCTGTACTTTATCTTTTGTAATTAACTCGCCAGCGCTTTGAGATTTTATTCCCATTAGATCTGCCTCATTTTCTAATCCTGTATCATCATTAACACTGACTTCTCCTTTCATTTGAACAGTAGGTTTTACTCGACCTTGTTTTTGCTGTACAACATGCCATGCTTCATGAGGAAGATATTTTTCCTGCCCGGTGGATAGATGAATATCTGTTCCCTGAGCATAGGCGTGTGCATGCAACTGAGCAGGTTTATCAGAATTGTAATGCACATTTACATCACTCATTGAGTAACCAGAGAGATTTTCAATACCGTTTTTTAAATTATCAGGTAAACCTGTCTTGTTTTCTTCTTTTTCAACTGGTTCAAACTTCCCTTGCAATGTTTCTTGTATATCTTTTTTTTGTTGAACTGTTTGAGAATTAAAATTATTAGCTATATCCTGAAGATTCTTGAGTTGCTTGACACGCGGACTATTGTTAATTGTTTCTTGTAATCTCCTTTGCGCAATATCTTCAGGTCTGTTGTTTACAAGCTCAAAAGAAGATGCTCCATTGCTTTGCTGCTTTGGTACACTGCTGGCAGCAGCTTTACTTTCATTCTCCAATGTTTTTTCTACGCGTGTATTCATTGTATAATGTTATCTTTAAATTAATTATATATGACAAAATCGCTAAAATTCTATTTATTTATGGATACTATATATTGAAAAAGCAATTAAAATAAATGCCAAATAGCTACTTAACAAAAAATCAAATTGATTTATAATTTATTAAGATACTAAAAGTATAAAATAGTATTCTAATTTTAACAAGTATATATACCTTTTTTTGTTTTAATAAAGGAGAGTCTATGAAAAATAAATATATTTGAGTTAAATTTCGATTTTCACCTTATTAGAAAGTATAAGAACCTATTAAAAACTATTTAGTGCAGTTTACAATTTTTAAGAAAATAATAAATCCATTAAAATATCTAATTCAAAAAAATCACACGAACGAACTAACGATTCATAATTCATAACTAAATCAAAAATATTTTGAAAAAACACCTTTTACTAACCGCCCTCCTGGCAAGTAGTTTTGCTGTTCAGTCTCAAACCAAAACAATCACTGTAACCAATTCTCTTGCTATCGACCGTGAATTCGAAACTATAGAACTTACCAAAAAATCTTTAGGATTACCTGCCACAGTAAAACTGGAGAACTATGCTGTTAAAGAAGCAAAAAATGATGTAGTACTAGAAACTCAGGCTGTCGACAATGATGGTGATGGCATTATGGACGTACTTTTGTTTCAACCAAAAATAAGTGCTTCTTCGCAAAAAGATTTCGAAATTGTATTAACTCCAAATACTGCAGTTTCTCAGGATATAAAATGCTATTCACGCTTTGTTCCGGAACGCACAGACGATTATGCATGGGAAAACAATAAAGTTGCTTTTAGAACTTATGGTCCTGTAGCACAAAAAATGGTTGAAGACAAAATTGAAGGCGGAACACTAACCAGCGGTATTGACGCCTGGCTAAAAAGAGTTGAATATCCGATCATTAATAAATGGTACGAAAAAATGACCTCAGGAAAAGGAACCTACCACAAAGATACTGGTGAAGGACTTGATAATTATGCTGTTGGAGATAGTCGCGGAATTGGTGGAATTGCCGTAAAAATCGATAACAAATATTATTTTTCTAAAAATTTCATAAGCTGGAAAACGATTACTTCGGGTCCTATCAGAACCAGTTTTGTTTTAACCTATGCCGATTGGGATGCTAATGGTAATAAAATAACCGAATCAAAACACATTAGCCTTGATTACGGAAGCTATCTTTCACGCTTTGAAATAGCCATTACAGGCGCAAAAACAATCTCTGCCGGGATAACACTTCATGATAAAAAAGGACAAACAGGAAACAATATCAAAGAAGGTTGGCTAAGCTATTGGGAACCTCTGGATGATTCTGAATTGGGTACCGGAATTGTTGCTTCAAAAGGAACAATGCCTACTTTTGATAACTATGTTACCGAACAAAAAGAACTTAGTAATTTATACGGAAACATTATTGTAAAAAACAATAAGGCGGTTTATTATGCCGGTTTTGGATGGAAAAAAGGAAGTCCGTTTCAGACCAAACAGGAATGGGAAGCTTATTTAAGTACTTTTGCCAGTAAAATCAATAATCCGCTTAGCGTGAAGATTAAAAAATGATTTTCTTTACCCTTTAAAATTCAAAATCAATAACTAAAAACAAAATAGAATAAGATGATCGTAGATTCATTACACAATGCTTCAAAATATTACAGCTTACATCCCAACTTCAAAAAAGCTTTTGATTACGTAAACCAAAATGACATTTCTCAGCTCGAAGACGGTGCCATTGAAATAGGTGAAGGTTTAAAACTTATTGCCATTTCAGGTCAAGGCTCGACTAAAGAAGAAAGTATTAAGGGGTTTGAATGTCATGATAAAAACATTGATATTCAAATTTCGATACAAGGACCTGAAACATTTGCATGGAAACCAAGAGAAAAATGCGTCAATCCAAACGGAACTTACAGCGACGAAAGAGACGTTCGTTTTTTTCATGACAAACCAGATACATTTTTTGAATTACAGGAAAAACAATTCGCTATTCTTTTCCCGGAAGACGTTCACTCTGCAATGATCGGTGAAGGAGCGCTTAGAAAAATTGTGATTAAAGTTGCGGTTTAATTTAATGATTGAAAGATTGAATAATTGAAAGATTCTAATGGGAAATTCTTAGTTCTTAGTTCTTTAAATTTTTCAATAATTAAATCTTTTAATTTAAAATAACAACGATCTAAGAAAGTCTAACGATCTAAAAATCTAAGAAGTCTAAAAAAGTCTAAGCAAGTCTAAAAAAAAATGAATTCAATATTTAACTTAGAAGGAAAAATTGCCTTAATTACTGGTGGTGCTGGTGTGTTGGGAAGCAGTTTTGCTCATGTTCTTGCCAAGCATGGCGTTGTTACCGGAATTGTTTCGCAATCAATAGATAAAGCAAATAAAATTGTTGCAGCAATAGAAAGCAATGGCGGAAAAGCTTTTGCAATACAGGCAAACGTATTAAAAAAAGAAGACCTTGAAAAAGCAAAATCTTTTATCATCGAAAAATACGGTCGGTTAGATATACTTATCAATGCTGCAGGAGGAAATATGCCGGGTGCAACGATTGCTCCTGATCAGGCTATTTATGATTTACAAGTAGAATCTTTGCAACAGGTAGTTGACCTTAATATTATTGGAACGATGTTACCTTCTCAGGTTTTCTCTGAACTATTCGCTCAGCAAAAAGAAGGTATTATCATTAACATCTCTTCAGCAACGGCAGAAAGACCTTTAACAAGAGTAGTTGGTTATTCTGCCTCTAAAGCAGCGATTGATAATTTCACAAAGTGGATGTCGGTTGAACTGGCTACAAAATATGGCGAAGGAATCAGAGTAAATGCAATTTCTCCGGGCTTCTTTATTGGAGAACAAAATAGGTCTTTATTACTTACTCCCGAAGGAAAACTAACACCACGAGGTGAAAAAATCATAGAATCTACTCCAATGAAAAGATTTGGAACTCCTGAAGACATCGAAGGTACATTACTATTTTTATGTAGCGACATGTCTAAGTTTGTTACCGGAACGATTATTAAAATCGATGGAGGGTTTTCTGCCTCAAGCATCTAATTAGCAACTTGAATTAATATACAAAAAAGAGCAGGAATTGTATGATTTCTCTTTATTATTCTCTTACTTTGTATGAACTCACAAAAAAAATTATATCATATGAAAAAATTTAGTTTACTGGCAATTACTTTATTACTTGCCTTTTCAGTTAATGCTCAAGACGTTAAATTTGCTCCGCTTGACGCTAGTCCGGTTGATATTGCATATTTCCCAAATAAAGCAGTAAAATTCAAAAAAACAGATAATCCTTCACCTTCTGTCAAAGTTATCTATGCAAGACCTTCTGTTAAGGGACGTGAGATTTTTGGAAAATTAATTCCGTTTGGTGAAGTATGGCGCGTTGGTGCTAACGAAAATACAGAAATCAAATTCTACAAACCTGTTACGATCAATGGTGTTGCTGTTGCAGCGGGAACGTACAGCTTATTTGCTATTCCTGAAAAAGATAAATGGACAATCATTATCAACAAAGAACTTGATTTATGGGGCGGATACGCTTACGATGAAAGTAAAGATGTTGTAAAAATCACGGTTCCGGTTAAACCTGTATCAGCAGTAATTGAAGCTTTGTCTATTGCTTTTACTTCTAAAGGTGATGTAACAAATTTGGTTATTGGATGGGACAAAACAACTGTTGAAGTACCGATCACTATTAAATAGATTTTTAGATTTTTAGATTCACAAAAAAAACTCCTTGCGGAGTTTTTTTTGTTTTTATGCGATTGGTTCTAAAATTTTATCTAAAGTAATGGGCAGATTTCTAACTCGTTTTCCTGTGGCATTAAAAACGGCGTTTGCGATTGCGGGTGCCATTCCTACTAAGGCCGTTTCACCAAGGCCTTTTGTTCCCATTGGATTACTGATAGGATCTTTTTTATTGACAAAAAATACTTCTTGTTTTTCTATATCTGCATTTACCGGTACATGATAATCGGCAAAATTATTATTTATCGGACGACCAAAACGGTGATCAATTTCTAATGATTCCATCAATCCCATTCCAATACCGCCAACGGCTCCTCCGTACATTTGTCCCGCAGACGTTTTTTGGTTAATTACGGTTCCAATATCGGCACAGGAAACGACATGCGCCAATCTGATTTTCCCCAAATTAGGATTTACCAACACTTTTACAAAATGTACAGAAAAAGAGTAAATAGAATATTTTTTGGCTTCTTCTGATCCTTTTGATTCATTCTCTACCGACAATTCATCTAATTGATTTGTGCCAAATAAAGCCTGAAGTGTTATTGTTTTTTTACTATCTTTTTTAGATGTAATCGTTCCGTTTGCAAAAGCAAGATCAGTAATAGGTACACCTTTAAAGGTTTTGTTTTCAGCAGCCAATCCCAAAGCTTTACTTACCAACAAATTACAAGCATCATGAACCGCAGATCCTACGGAAGATGTTGTGGCAGAACCTCCTTGTGTTGGTCCTTTCGGAAGTCCGCTTCTACCCATTTCAATAACTACATTTTCAGAAGGTATTCCGGTTATTTCGGCTCCAATTGCAGTCATCATCGTTGCTGTTCCGGGTCCCATATCGTTTACACTACATTGCAATACCAAAGAACCATCTGCTGAAAATTTTGCTTTTACCGCTGTAGCATTTCTAAAAGATCCAAAAGTTCCGGTTCCCATTCCGTATCCTACAAACCAATCTCCTTCTTTAACGGATCCAGGTTTATTTTTACGGTTTTTCCAGCCAATTCTTTCCATTCCGGCATCATAACATTCCAAAAGATATTTACTGCTCCATGGTTTGTTTAGTTCAGGATCTTTATCAGCGTGATTTTGTTTTCTAAAATCAATAGGATCTAAATTCAATTTATGCGCTAATTCATCTATAGCGCTTTCTAAAGCAAATGAACCTGTAGCTTCTCCCGGACCACGCATCCAGATAGGTGTACAAGTATCTGTTTCTACAATTTTGTAACGTGTAGAAACATTTGCACAATCGTACATAAAGCGTGACATGTTTACGGTAGCTTCTGTAAAATCTTCATAGTTGGAAGTTTGTGCCACCGCTTCGTGTGTTAAACCGGTAAGCTTTCCTTCCTTGGTAGCTCCTAAACCCATTTTTTGAATGGTATACGGACGTGATCCTACGTTGGTAAACATTTGCTCACGATGTAACACTAACTTTACAGGACGTCCAATCTTTTTGGATCCTATTAGCGCCGCAATTTCATAGGGCCAGGTATGCAATCCCATTCCGAATGCTCCACCCAGATATTCTGAGTGCACCTCAACATTTTCCGGTGCAATGCCAAAAACATTTCCAACACTTTTTCTAGTGCCTTCAACACCTTGACTTTTTGTGTATAAAATGGGTTTATTTCCTTCCCATTTAGCAATTATATTCGCTAATTCCATTGGATTATGAACTTCCGTCGGAATGATATATTCTTCTTCTAAAAAAACTTCAGCATTTTTATAACCATCTTCAATACCACGATTATAATCTTTGGCACGTTCTGGAGTTTTTCCTTTCTCCTTTACTTTCTGAAGTTCTGTAGTATGTTCTTCTTTAAGGTATTCTGCTTTAATTAGACTTGCTGCATATTGCATACGCTCAAAAGTATCAGCAATCACTAAAGCAATAGGCTGATCGTAATAACGAATTGTATCGTCTTTGAAGATTTGAAGCGGCTGTCCTAAATTACCACGCTCCTTTGGATGCTCGTAACCAGCGGGTTTATCTACATTTAGGTGCGTAATTACAGCTAATACTCCCGGAGCCCACTCTGCTTTTTTAGTATCTATTGATTTAATACGTCCTTTTGCAATGGTACTTCCAACCAAAAAAGCATACGCCACATTTGGCGTTTTATACTCTGCCGAATAAGTAGCGGTTCCTGTAACTTTGGCAAATCCGTCAACTCTGTTTATATTACTTGTCTTGCTCATAATTTTACTTATTTAGCGGCTGCTATCGTTAAGGCTTCTGTAATCGAGTTTGGTCCAAGAGTAAGTTTAAAATCATTATCACCGAAACTTCTGGCACCTTTCATGGCTAAAGTGGCTGCTTGTTTAAAAGTTGCTTCCGAAACTGTTTTGCCTTTTAGAAATTGTTCTGCTTCTAAAAGTCGCCACGGTTTATGCGCTACTCCGCCCATTGCTAGCCTTGCTTCACTTATAATATTGTTTTTGATGTCTAAACCTACCGCCACAGAAACTAATGCAAAAGCATAACTTGTTCTGTCACGTACTTTTAGATAATGAATGTTTTTAGTAAAATTATTATTCGGAATTTCAATTGAAGTGATGATTTCTTTGTTTTCCAGCGTATTATCTTTTTCAGGTGTATTTCCCGGAAGACGGTGAAAATCTGTAAACTTTATTTCTCTTTTCCCTTTTGGCCCTTCAACAAATACTTTTGCATCTAATGCCGCTAAAGCGATACACATATCACTAGGATGAACGGCAATACAACTATCTGAAGCTCCAAAAATGGCATGCATTCTGTTTGATCCTCCAATGGCTCCGCATCCGCTTTTAGGAACGCGTTTATTGCATGGCATATCAGTATTATAAAAATAAGAACAACGCGTACGCTGTAACATATTTCCTCCTACTGTAGCCATGTGCCTGATTTGTTGTGATGCTCCGGCTGCTAAAGCCAATGCCAATAATGGATATTTTTCTTTTATAACTTCATCTTCGGCAACCTGACTATTTTTAGCCAATGCGCCAATGGTTACTTTTCCGGTAAGAAATTCAATTTTCTTTAAATCAATACCGTTGATATCAATTAACTTGTCTGGAGCGACAACATTTTTTTTCATTAAATCCACCAAATTGGTACCACCGGCAATAAACGCGGCTGAACTTTCTTTAGCAATACTGGAAACGGCTGAATTTGAGGATAAGGCTCTGATTATTTGAAAGTTTTTCATAGTGCTTTCCCTCCTTCCTTAACTTCTGTAATAGCATCTACGATATTATGATAAGCGCCGCATCTGCAAATGTTACCGCTCATATATTCTCTTATTTCTTCTCTGGAGTTGGCGTGACCTTCTTTTATACAGGCAATACCTGACATGATTTGTCCCGGCGTGCAATATCCACATTGAAAACCGTCATTTTTAATAAAAGCTTCCTGCATAGGATGTAGTTTCTTTCCTTTTGAAAGTCCTTCTATCGTAGTTACCTGTGCATTTTGCTGCATAGAAGCAAGTGATAAACATGACAAAATTCTAACACCATCTACATGTACAGTGCAAGCGCCGCATTGTCCGTGATCACAACCTTTTTTAGTACCGGTAAGGAATAATTGTTCTCTGAGTAAATCGAGCAATGTAGTTCGGGGCTCAACATTTAAGTTATGTTTCGTACCGTTTACTTCTATAGAAAGCGGAACCGTTTCAAGGTATTCTGCAATCTTCTCATCCCATTTATTTTCAGAAGCAAGCACAAAAGAAGGCGGTGCTAATGCAAATGCTGTTAAAAGGCTTGATTTCTTAATAAAGTCCCGACGTGACGAATTTGACTCCTCTTCGACTACTTTGCTCTTAATTGTTCTTTTTGCAGCCATGCATATTATCTTTAAATTTTGGAAAAAGTACATCTTACTCTCAACAAATTTAAGGAAGCTACGCGACAAAAAGTTATAAAATTCACATATTTTGTCTTTACAAAACTTAATTTCCTTCTTAAAAACACAGTTTAATTTACAAATTGTACTTTTACTTTATCAATTACTTAATCATGTCACACCAAGATCACATCTATTTAGACAATAATGCCACAACGCCACTTGACAAAAGAGTTCTTGACGCAATGCTTCCTTATCTGACTGATTCGTATGCCAATGCCGGAAGCAGTCATCTTGCGGGATTAACTGTAAATGAAAGTATTCAAGAGGCTGCCTGGCAAACTGCTAACTTAATTGGGGCAAACGAAGATGAAATTATTTTTACATCGGGAGCTACAGAAGCGATAAATTTAGCAATTAAAGGTTTGTCTGATTCTCCGAAAAAACACATTGTAACAATTGCCACAGAGCACAAAGCTGTATTAGAAACATGTCGCTATATGGAGACTATTGGCTTTGCCGTTAGTTATTTATCTGTTAGCTCTGAAGGACTTTTAGACCTTAATCTTTTAGAAGAAACAATTACTGATAACACACTGATTGTCATTGCAATGTTTTCTAATAATGAAATTGGTGTCATACAAGATATTGCCGCTATTTCACAAATGGCAAACAACAAAAATGCGCTGTTTATGTGTGATGCAACTCAAGCTGTTGGAAAAATTGCTATTGACGTAAAAAAACTCAGAATTGATCTTTTACCGATTTCTGCACATAAATTTTATGGTCCAAAAGGAATTGGTGCTTTGTATGTTTCTGCAAAAGCAAAAATAAAACTGCAGCCTCAAATACATGGGGGTGGGCAACAACGCAAATTGAGAAGCGGAACACTAAATGTACCCGCAATTATTGGTTTAGGTAAAGCATGTGAAATTGCTTTAAATGAACTGAAAAAAGACGAAGAAAGAATCAAAAAACTAAGAGATCATCTCGAAAAAAGTTTACTAAAAATTGAAGGTTCGTTTGTAAATGGAAATACTTTAAACAGAATTTATAACACCTCAAACATTTGCTTCCCAGGCGTCAATTCGGAAAGACTTATTATTGCCTTAAAAAACATTTCAGTCTCCAGCGGATCTTCCTGCTCTGCTGCCACTTCTACACCTTCTCATGTTTTAAAAGCTTTAGGTTTGTCTGATGAAAATGCATTAAGTTCGATTCGGTTTAGCCTTGGACGCTTTACCACTTTAGCCGAAATTGAGGAAGCAATCGTGAGAGTTACTTCTTTAATTGAACAGTTATGAATTATGAGTTATGAGCTTTTAACTCTAGAACTAAGTACTAAGTACTAGGAACTAATTCACAATTGAGAATAGTCCTCTAACGTATCTATATCAATATTTCCTTTCTCGAACGGAACGGCGATTGTATCATCTAAAAATCTGTTGATGACTTTTTTAGCGCCTTCCTGACCTATTAATTCAAATAATTCTTTAAAATATTTTTTCTGAAATAATACAGGTGTTCCTAAAGTATCCGCATACGATGAAGCAATTATACCTTTGGTGTTTTTTTGATATGTTTTTATAAGCTGACTAAAAATTGTACTTGTCACATACGGCTGATCGCAAACAGCAAAAATACAGGCGTCTGTTTCAGGAAATACGAGTAGCATTTCTTTTAAACCATGAACAATAGAAGATGCCATTCCCGACTCCCAATCAGGATTAGAACTACTTTTTACAGTTGTTTGCGTAATTTCGTTTTGTACAATTTCCCTATTTGCTCCTGTAACAACAAGTACTTGTACATTGGACACAAGGATAGCTTCGCGAATTGTATTTTGTAAAAGCGTTGTGTTTTTATACGGCAATATTTGTTTAGGACTTCCTAATCTCGAAGAACTTCCAGCAGCCAGAATAACAATACCAACGTTGCCTTTTGCTTTAATTGTCATACGAAACCGCATTATGTATTTTTCCTGCTTTATATTTTAATGAAGTTCCTTTTTTACCGCTGATTACTGCTTTAATTTCAGCAACGACTGATAATGCAATTTCTTCTGAAGTTTCAGCACCAATATCCAAACCAACTGGTCCGTAGATTTTATCAAGCTGCTCTTCGTCTAACGTTATTCCGATATTTTGTAAATCATCCAGCATGCGGTTGAGCTTTGTTTTGGGGCCTAATAATCCAATATACTTGCAGTTTGTTGCTATGAGTATTTTCAGCAGTTCTAAATCATACTTATAATTGTGCGTCATTAAAACAAAGTACGTCTGATCGTCGATATGAATTCCATCTAAAAACTGCTCTGGTTTTATGACTTTTACTGTTTTCGCTTCCGGAAATCTGGATTGTATCGCATGAGTAGCTCGCCCATCTCCTACTATAATTTGCCAACCCAAAATATTAGTCATTTTTACAAGAGGCTGTACATCATTACCTGCACCGGCAATAATAAGTGAAATTGGCGGACTAATGTATTCTAAAAGCGCTTCATTGTCATTGGTATCTAAAAGCTTTTTTATTAGAGTGGTTTTCGCATTCAAAACTTCAGCTGCATTTGGTAAAAGTGCAGAAGCTACTTCGTGCGTAAATAATACTTCTGAACCTTCTCTGTAAAACAACGTGGTTCCAATTTGAATGGCTTTTCTTTGTAATGAAAAAACAGTAAGTATTACAGCGTCTTTTCGATCTGTTTCTAATTGCTGTAAAAGCTGAATGGGATTATTGATTTGCGTATCATCAATATATTCAAAGAGAATATGAACAATACCGTTACATCCTAGTTGCAAACCTACTTCTGAGTCGTCTTCGTTTGTAGTATTGTAGGTAATAAGTTTGTTTTGTTGCTGATCTATAGAAAGAAGCGCTTTTCGTAACGCATCGCCTTCTAAACAGCCTCCGCTAATGGCTCCTGTAAGCAATCCGTCTTCAGTAACAAGCATTCGTGCACCAGGCTGTCTGTATGACGAACCTTCTACCTTTACAACTGTTGCCAAAGCCGATTTTTTACCTGACTTCTTTGCTAGTGTATACGCCTTTAAAATTTCACTTATTTCTTTCATAGTAGATATTCTCTAACAAAAATAGATAATTATAATTTGAAGAAAGGTGCAATCAGATAAAGTATTAACTCAAAAGTATTTCTTCTATTATAGTTAAATAGCAATCAATCCCATAACCAACGCAGTTTTTACTGCTTCAGTTGTATTAGCTACTTTCATTTTCTCAATGATATTTTGTCTGTGTCGGCGAACTGTGTATACTGAAATATTCAACTCGTTAGCAATTTGCAGGCTGCTACTTCCTTTGGCTACCAAGCTAAGTGTTTGTAATTCTCTTTTAGAAAGTAATGCTTTTTCAAACTGTTTGTATTTTTCAGCTGCAATGATTTCTCCCGTCTGAATGTTTACTATTTTTCCATCAATTCCCAAACGAGGCTGTACATCAATCGAAGGTGCATACAAGCAAAGTGCAAGCCAAACACTGCCATTACTTAATGTTTTGAGATAAATGGTACGATGATTAATATAACTGCAATGCTCTGATATATTTTGTGTTCGAATTCGGCTAAAAGTGCTGTACTTTTGAGAATCCTCGTATGGTACGGTTTTTAAAAACTGAAAATAATTGAGTTCTAAAATGTGTCTTTCTATAACATCTTCAGGATGAATTTTACTAAAGATGCATTCTTCAAAAGCGGAATCGATAACAGAATTTTCTTCAGGTAAACCAAATACATTCCCAAAATTACCCGCATATATATAACTGCAATCTGCCTGAAAATCTGATAATACTGCTACACACTGATCGATACTTACATATCCTGACACCAACTTTTTGTATGTCTCAATATCATTTGCTTCACTAATCGAAAATGTTTGCTCTAATAAAGTGGATGTTAATTGATTTTCAATCGATGCATTTGACATGTCCGGGCTTATAAATTGGTTAATTTTACGTATTGTGCCTTTTAGCAGGCAATGGTATTTTTGACAAACTAAAATAGAATTTTTCTACTTCTAAAAAAAACATTTTATGAAATCAAACTTTTACAGCATCTGCACTCTTCTTGGATTATTTATTTTGACAAGCTGCGGAAATAACAACACTAAACCAACATCTGAAACTCAATCTAAAATTAGTATTGATTCCGGATTTGTAAATGGTTCTCCGTGTGATATCAACCTTGCCAACATTCATTTTACAAAATCAATTAATGGTGCTGATACACTTGCAAAAATTAATTCGAATGAAAAAATAACATTTCGTGCAGGTGAAAAGTCGGATTATTTTTCTGATCCTGATGGAAAACTTTCTAATAATACAGCTCCTATTTTACTTTCAAAAATTGACAATACTAAACCCTTTACGTTAACGGCTAAAGTGACACCTGAATTTACCGAAAAAGGATTGTACAATGCTGGCGTTTTATACTTATATGTTCATGATAATTTTTATCAGAAATTCTGTTTCGAACAGGACGAACGAGGCAATCATCGTGTTGTAACGGTTCGAACAATGGGTACCTCTGACGATAATAATCATGATGTAGTAACAAGTCCTGCCATTTACATGAAGATCTCATCTGACACTAAAACTGTAGCGAGTTATTATTCGCTGAACAACAAAAACTGGCAAATGGTACGTTTATATAAAAACAATTATCCTAGTGAATTCTGGGCTGGAATTAGCACCCAATGTCCTGTAGATAAAGGAACACAAAGTATTTTTGAAGAAATCAGTCTGCAACAAAAAAGCGTAAAAGATTTTCGTTTAGGAATTTAAGAAAATTGTGAGTTGTGAGTTGTGAGTTGTGAGTTGTGAGCTGTAAATTGTGAATTGAGAATTTTACGCTGAGAAAAAACTAATCACGCATAATTCATAACTTAAAAATTTATAAATCACGTGCAACTCACAATTCACAACTCACAACTCACAACTCACAATTTATAACTCTTTCAAGGTAAGTGTATAATTTAAATCTGATTTGTTTTTTTCTCTTTTGCGGTCTAGAGAATATAGTTTGTTGGGAGCTCCTGCATTATAGCCAAAGTAGAGTTGTTTTTCTTCAGGGAGATTCCAATTCAGTATATAAATTGTTCCGTTTGGATCTTGTTCAAGTCCTCTTTCCAGATTAAAATTTCCTTTCTGAAAAAATTTTTTTTCCGGTGATTTTCCTTTGTAAACAGTAGTTAATTCAAACTTGTGACTTTCCATAGTACCGTCTCCATGATATATTTTCAGGATTGTTTGTATTCCGGCGCAATCAGCGCAAGGCAACACACCTTCGTATGTAGAGGTTTCTTCTAAACTTTTGGTGTCTGCAATAATAGAACTTTGCATATCGGACAAGGGAGCAGCATACATAACTCTTTCGCTTCTTCTTGAATTACAAGAAAAAACGAAGCTTGAAATTAATAGTATTAAAAATATTTTCTTCATGTAATTATATTTTTAAATATTGGATCACAAAGAATACACTAATTTTCAATTCTTCGAATTTGTACTCTTTATATTACGTTGCTTTTGAGCTATCAAAAATCAACCCATTTTTGAAAAATTATTTTAAAAACCTTATTATCTAACTTTTATATGATTAAAATTTAATAAGACAACATGATTTTATATAACTAAGTTTTGTATTTTAGTTGATCAAAATAAATTATACATAACCTTAAACCAAAAGAAAATTATGGGAAAATTTGTAATTACTAAAAGAGCCAACGGGGAATTTCAATTCAATTTAAAAGCCGGAAATGGTCAGACGATCTTAGCTAGTGAGGGCTATACAACAAAAGCAGCTTGTACAAACGGAATTGAATCAGTGAAAAAAAATTCGCAGGTTGACGAAAGATTTGACAAAAAAGAAGCTAAAAACGGGAAACCATATTTCAACCTAAAAGCGACAAACGGTCAAATTATTGGAACAAGCGAAATGTATGAAAGTACCGCTTCAAGAGACAACGGAATTGCATCAGTAAAATCGAATGCACCGGAAGCAACTGTAGACGATCAGACAGCTTAAAAATATATAAAAATAAAAACGAGGCTTACCACCTCGTTTTTGTTGCTCTTCTAAAATTGACCAAACCTCTTTTTATAGCGTTCCAATTCTTGCTCAGTTTGGTATAGTAATTTTTCTAAAAGCGAAATTTTATCTTCGTATAACTTTTTTAAAGCTTCGCTGTTATCCGAATTAATTAAGATACTTCCATTATTATTTCCTTTTACTCTATTAAAGTTATTAAAGTAGCGCTGACTATCAAAACTAATAATATCTTCAACACTTATCTCCAGTATACGGGCAATCTCGACCAATTTTTCGAATGATAATATCGTTTTACCTTTTTCAATTTTACTATAACCTGCCTGCGTAACTCCTAATTGATCTGCCATGTATTCCTGAGTATAATTTTTTAACTCTCTAATGCTTTTAATTTTGTTTTTTATTGAAGCTGCCATAAGATTATTTGGGTGGTATTGTATAACCCAACAGCCAAATAGAAGTATTTGGGGGTAGCTGTTGTAATTATACCTTTTAATGCGTAAATGCGACTACAATTGTAATTTGATACTGCAGTTTTTTTATTCTTTTCTTGTAGTAATAAAGAAACCATATACAATAGCAACGACAATAAAAGCCAATTCGTATTTTGGTATATCTAATAGTAACATTTTTATTTTTAGTGTATTAGGTTTTGCTCCTGCAATATATGATCGAATTGTATGTTTAAATACTGATCGATTTGTTTTCCTATTGCCGGTCTGTCTGAAGGATTTATTTTTACTCTGGTCTGGTTTTTATAAATATCCCGGACAATTACATAATATTCGAAATCAATACTATTATGAAACCGCAATATGATAAGAATGGTGTAAGCTAATAAAGTTGGAATAATGTAATACAACTCTGCTACATCTGAAAAAACCATAAAATAATACGCTAATGCAGTAATGGCTGCAAAAGCACCATTTTCAAGAAGGTAAGACTTCTTTTTTTTAAGTAAACCAAGCTCCACAATTTCATTAAAATTGTACTGCCATCGTTTTGATCCATAATGAAATTGAACCTGATCGTGAGTAAGAGTAAAGAACATAGTAATTAATCGTTTAAAGGCACATAAAATTGTTGTAATAAAAACTTACAAAGCATCCCTTAAATTGCATTTCTAACTTTAGCATTAAGAAAGAAAATCCAATGTAACGTAACACTCTGCTTCGCAATATTACGCATTATCCTATTTTTTTTTCTTAAGAACTTCCTTATAGAATATAACTGAAAGTTGTAATTAAATCTCGCTTATCAATTTTTACTTATCGTTTGATTCTGTGATTGGCTGATTTTACTTATATAATTTTTTAATCCTAATTCTTATGAATCTGACTCCTATCAACATACAAAAAAATAAAGGCTGCTTCTACCAAAAGAAACAACCTGCGTTATTCTAAATCGATTTTGTAAAATATTTTAATGAATTTCGACCTAAATGTGTAAAAACAATATCTTTAACAATCCCATACTTATTAAATCGGAACTATTTCAAAAAAAAGACGTTAATAAATGGGCTGCTGCTTCAAACTTTATTCCTATTAGGTATAAAAAAAGCTACAAATTAGTGTTGCAATAGAAAATATTATTTTATCAGTAAAAAAAAGGCAAAAAAAAACCTCGTTTATAATTTATAAACGAGGTTTTGAATTCCTACAAAAATATTATTTTTTTGATTCTTCGATAGAAACTTTTCTGAATTCTTTTAAAAGTTTTTCAATTTCTAAAGTTGACTTACGTGCTCTAGGTCCAGCAGCTTTAACACCTTTCTCTGTTAATGATTCAGCCTCTGCTTTGAATGTGTCGATTTCGGCGTTGATTTTTAATAATAGATCTTTCATGCTTATACTTATTAAATTAGGGCACAAAAATAGAAGTTTGATCGATAGTTACAACAAAAAAGCTGTTAAATTTATGAATGTTTTTGGCTTTACTATTTACATTAAATCAACATAAAAGCTTAAAACTTAATATTCAATACTTTACAAAACACTTTTTCACCTTACTACTTCATAATCACTGCTTAGTAATTAAAAAAAACTTTTGTTTTACTATCGTATTTGGAAATTTATTGTAGTTTTTTGTAAGGTAAAGATTCTAGTTTTTTCGAACAAAAATCGAAGAACAAACTAACCTATGCCTATTTTACATTTACACTTGTCAAAAATGTATTCAAATATCATAATGCTTTGTAATCGTATTATGATTCATATTCTCTAATTTTCAAAATTTATCATATCTATACCTTAATAATATTTATTCTATTGCTTTCTACAAAAGTGATCAGCTCCTTCATATTACGACCGTCACTGGTATCGTTAGAAATTGAAATAATATGTGAATCATCTTTAATGTATAGAAAGAAAAAATCTTTTGTTAACACCGCTTTCTCTATCTGACACCACTGGTAGGTAAAAGTTCCTAATGGAGCTTGTACGTAAATGTTCGAAGCGGCAAAATTTAATTTGTACTTTCCAATAAAATCTGTGTACAAAACAAGCTTGCTTGTTAACTCGAGAATTACTTTGCAAATTGCATTTACAGAGAAACAGTAAAATGTAATAGACAAAATTATTAATACTAAATTTTGAAGTTCCCATTCTATGAGGTCATCTTCTGTTTTCAAAGTGAAAAAATTAAAAAAAATAATGTAGAATAAAATTAATATCAAAAAAAAAGTGATTTTTTCTTTGCATAAGCGCCTAAAATACATATTGTTCAGCTTTCTGATTTCAGTAAGATTTAACTCAAATTCTAAAGAAATTTTAGAGGTGTTCATATTAATTTAAGATAATAGCAGTTAGTATTAATTTTACAGGTCTGCTGATCCTTTCTTTCTCAAAAAAAATCAATAGTACACATGTAGGTTTTGTACAAAATTACTTAAACTTAAAAGTAAAAGGCATTTTTACAAACGCTAAAATTACCAATATAGGACATAATTTTTCGTTCTAAAAACACCTTAAAACAACAACTAAAAAATTAAATATCAACAACTTAAAATCAATCAAAAGGTTTTCAATGGACTAACAATTCATAAATTACACATCTTATTAAAACGGCCTGATTCATCTAACTTTTAACTTACTTTATGACTTTCTGTATATCCTTTAAATTGAATTGATATTTTACCTCCAAGACTACATTGACAAGATGAATCCTGAGTTAGCAGTTTAAAATTATTAATATTATCTTTTAATGCCGTTTTTTGCCATTTTGCAGGTACCGGACAACACGAACTTTGCGTAATACTGCACACCCCAAAATTTGGAATATTGAGTTCCGGAACTATATCACTCTCCGTCGCGATACGCTTGTTTTCGATTAGGCAAAAATCCTGACTCATTACTTTTAACTGACTTGGTTTTGCTCCTTTATCACAAAGCAAAATTGCTTTTTCTGTTACTTTCTCCGACATATTTTTCTATTTACGATTTAATACATTACCCCAAAAATTTATACTCGTATTTCTTTCTTCATAATTTTCATGACATTCGTCCAGGAAACGCTCCCACTCTATTTTGGTATATGATTTCCCTTTATACGTTTTAAAATAAGCGTTATCTTCTTTTTCTTTGCTTTCTAACGAATACAAGTACTGATCAAAAGGAGGTGTCAATTGATTATCATGAGAATAATAAGCGGTTTCAAATAAAACATCGCCTGTTGTTCCATCTATCAGAATATAGTCTCTTTTACCAATTGAATCTTTCGATGGCAAATAAACTTCATAAACAGGTTTCTTAATTTTGTCCTCAATTCGCCGGCTTACAACGACATTTTGTTTGTTATCATCGATGTCAATATCATGTTCTTTTTTAATTTTCAGAATTAATTCTTTTAACGAAAAACTGTACGGTTCATCATGATCTGTCTCTTTAATAAGGATCCCATTTTCATTATAAAATTTTCCAATAGCAATTGGAAATTGATTAAAACACATAACATAAGCTCTTAAAACAGCTGATTTTTTATCATAAATCCATGTTTTGGTATATCTATTAAAAGTTAAACTCCTCTTTATTTGTATTTTATTTTTATGAGAAGTAATGCGTACCCGCTCATTTCCTTTTTTCAAAAACTTATCATTTTCTGATGAAGTCCAGTCTTGATCAATCTCCCAGTCTTGATATTTAGCTATAGTAAAATATTCCATTTTATTTTGGTTTATAGGATTAGTATTGCTGTTCTATTTGCCGTGAAGCAGGACATAATGATACCAGGCATACCATTATGAATATCTTAATCATTTAATTAAAAAATAGTGCCATTAAATGATATTATCATTTATGATTTTCCATTGCCAGTACCATGTCGAATAAGCTTCTTTACTATATCCCATTACATTGTTTGTAGCACTTGTAGGATTGGATACTGGTTGAATAGTATTAGCTTTTCCATTAGGAAAAGTATATTTATAATTAGATGTATGAGACGGTATTACATCATGGTCCCGATGTGAATGATAAAGCCCCAGACCATGAAGCACCTCATGAGCTAATACATGTTCATAACCGCTTGATACATCTGTATACATTATAACATTTGACATCCCTACAGCTTCAACCTCGCCGAATGTACCTACATCATTTGAACTGACTCCAAATTTGAAAATGGTAAAATGATCCTCATATTTTTCATTCTCCAAAGCACCGGTTGCATCTTTAGACATAAAAAAAAGTTCTTTACATTTTTCGTATAAATCTGAATTTAGTACACTTTTTCCGTTCGTAGCAATCATATGTTTTATACTTGATCCTGATAGAAATTTGCCTGAATTTGTAAAATCCGGATACTCACTTAAATCCAAAGTAGTATCCTCCATAATAGGCACAATTAGAGCTTGATGTAAAGTCTTGTATAAATTTTCTTTTTCTTCGGTAGAAAATGATGCATATTCTGTAGGCAATGATGGATCTGTAGCAGTCCAAATGCCTACTAAAACAAAATTCTCTTCATGGCGCGCTGTTTCATCATTTTTAAGAACTTTTAGTCTACCTGCAAGTTTTCGCTCTACTATATCTGTAGCAGCAGATCCTCCTGAAGCATTAGAAGCTATTTTTGGATAAGCATAAATATCAATATACTGATCGCGATCAAGATCCTCCAGGCAGGTTATTTTTATAGTAATGTTTTTATCTTCGAGTCCGTTTGTTTTTGTATTCTCGCTAAGCGTATCCGTATCAACTTCTAACAAATCATCATCATATTCAAACTCTAACTTCTCCAGGTCTTCCTCGATATCAATAAGCAATTTTAACTCAGCTTCATAAGGAGGCATAACTAAAGGTATATCAGTCAACGAGTCTACAAAATCTTCTGAAAATAAGGTTAGATAAGGTACAAAGTATTCTGTCGGGACAGATGCTGCTCCTGCTGCAGGCGTCGTTTTTCTTGTAATGGGTATGGACTCATATTCCAGTTTTAGTTTTTCAAAAGCTTCTACATTCGTGAGATTGGTTTTACCGTCTTTGTAACCGCTTTCAATAATACTTTCATAATCGGGTTCTGTGCTTAAACCATTGTCTTTTTCGCGAAGCCAGTCAAAACCGAATTCTCCTTTCCAGCTTGAAAGTGGTCTAAAATAAACTGTAGCGAGTGCAATATGCTCTACAGGAGCAGCCTCTATTGTTTCAGGCGAATTGGTAAAGCTATTACCATTAGCACCGTGTATTTTTGCAGTACCCTGGCTGTTGATAATGGCCTCTTCATCAGAATGTACTATTACCTGTTCTTTACCATGCGTTTTGACTACTTTACCTTCGATATCAATCGTATCGTTACTGTTTATTAAAACTTTACCGCTACATAAATTCATAAAACCCTTTATGTATTGCTTCATTTCTTTTCCGCTGATATAAATTTTACTCAGTGCGTTAAGTATATAATCATTCGTCGTAATCTGAGTAGTTTCTGATGCGTTGATAATTAACTTCTTAACATCGATTTTTAAAATATCTGCTCTAAAATCGATAGTGTGATCTCCATTCAGCCCCATTTTACTGTTGGAAGCATCCTGAACTAAAATACTTCCTTCACCATCATTCATTACCAAGCGATTACCGCTTCGTGTGGCTAATACTTTAAGGTCATTATTTGGGGTACTGAAACCGCTTTTTTCTTTATTATTGGTCATAATACCTTTTACAACAGGCAGTTCTGCATTGCCTCCCTGAAAATCTACCAAAACAGTATCACCAATCTCAGGAATAATATGCGAACCTCTGCTGCTGCCTCCGTAATTTTGAAGTAATGGAATATAAGGTGTGGTTTTATTTTTAGCTTGTTGCCAGGGCATTTGTACCTGAACGCCACTTAATCCATCAGGATCAGCATTGGCGGTTACTATTGCAGTCTGACTTGTGCAATGTGGCAATAAATCGGGATTGGTTTGTGGAGAGAAAACGGAACCATTAAAGTTTACGGCTGTAAAATGATTTTCGTAAGTTCCCTGATCTTCGCAAAAATGTGATATAGCTGTTACACAATACGTGCTTTCGAGCTGTACATCAACACCTTTTATGCGAACTGTATTACCAAGTGTAATTCCGGGAACCTCGCTTGTTGCTTTTATCTCCATTAATTCACCCAAAACCGAGCGCATCTTATTTTTAGCATATTCTTCTAAAGTTGATTTTCCCCGTCCGCCAACAGCATTTTGATTCAGCTGTAGTTGTGATTTCTGATTAAAAACCGTAGCCGATTTGTTTAAAAAATTCTGATGAAAACCGTCGCATTCATTGCGATACTGCATGATATCATCTTTTGCATAATCTCCACTGCGATTATCGTTTTCTATAACTTCAAAAAGAGAAGGAACTACTTTCATCGTATAATCAAATTGTTGCATGTTTGTACCATACACCAATGTTGGTTCACCTCCCGAAGTTCCCGGAGCACCAAAAACCATCACACGGCCGTTGTCGTAAAAGTAATGTCCGTACCGTTTGGCAAGACTGTTTAAGAAATCAAAAGTACTTTCATTATACTGAACGGTATACGGCAGGAGATTCTTGTAAAACGGAAAAATATTCAGATCGATATCGTAGCCCGCTTTGGTCTCGGTTACAATATCGTTTAAGGATTTGTTGGTAAAAGAGTTGCATTTCAAACCATCATCTAAAAGTACAGAACAACTGTGACCCGAAATAAATAGCGTTTCTTCGAGATCCTCAATTCTGGATTTTCGTGTTTTGATTTTGGTTACAATGCCCGAAAAATGCAGTACGTAATCGTTACAGTTTGTAAAAAGCATCAGATCCTCTAATCCTTCAACGGGTTTGATTTCGATGGTAACTTTTTCGCCATACAAACGTTGCGAGACGGGCATAACGCTTTTAAATTCTGACACCAAAAAGTCTTGCCTTACTTCTACTGAAAAGGTATTGTGAGCATGAATCTTCTGATTGATTTTTAAATTACTGAAATTCGTAATCGTAATGTCACCAATTGTAATGGTTACGTTGGTTTGCAATGCCATAGCATTTATTGATTTAAAGTTTGGTTATTAACATGCTATTCAAACTTTAAATCAATTGCTGAGTGGTATTCAAAAAGAGATAAAATAGCATGTGTTTATTTCCCTAAATTAAGAATAAATATTAAACAGACAAGGGAAATAATATTATTTAACAAAAAAGGAATCAGTTACATTGTAAGTAGTGTATTGAAATTTTAAATTATTTCTTTTTACAGATATAACAATTCTTTTTACGGGGTATTAATACTTCTAAAAATTTAGCGCTTTTTTTAATCTTCGTTATTATTAAACCATTTTTCTTCAAAGTCTTCCCATTCTGTTTTAGTATACGATTTACCTTTGTACGTCTTGTAATAAGAGTTGTTATTTTTATCTTTATTTTCTTCGTCTAAAAAATAAAAATATTTACTGTAAGGAGAGGGAAATTTCACATTAACTCTACACTTAGGATAATAAAAATCAGTTTCAAGTAAAATCTCACCTGTCGCTCCATCTATTAAAAAACAATCCGTCATATAATGAGGATTATTTTTGGATCCAATTTCAACTTTATAATAAGTTTTTTTATCACTAAAACTTACAAATCTTTTTGTCCTAATATTTAGTTTTAGATCTGCTATGTCCACATTACATTCTTTTTTAATTTTATCACTAACTTGTGCTAGTGAAAAAATATAAGGTTCGTCGTTATTTTTTTCTAAAATCAAACCACCATTTTTATAATAGATTTTATCAACTCCTATTGAAAGATCATTTAAGTAATTTTCTTCTCTAAGTATTGTTTTAGTAGAATCATTATATACTTTTACTTTTCGATAGAGATTTTCTACAGAG
The DNA here is from genome assembly GCF_002217285.1 of Flavobacterium hercynium. Lineage (GTDB taxonomy): Bacteria > Bacteroidota > Bacteroidia > Flavobacteriales > Flavobacteriaceae > Flavobacterium > Flavobacterium hercynium. The sequence continues at coordinate 165,415 of NZ_MUGW01000025.1, forward strand.
GTATTTTCTACATGTATTTTGTGATTATAAAATGATATTGATAAACGTTCATTTCCTTTTCTTAAATATTTATGACTTTTGGATTGTGATTTAGACTTGTCCTTTTTCCAGCTTTTGTATTTTTCCATGCTAAAGAATTCAATGTTTCTATTGTTGTCCTTTAATTGTTGACTTTTTCTCTCTTTCTCTTGCAAAGCGAGCAAGTACTGATCATATGGAGGAGGAACTGTATCACTTTGTAAATTGGAGCATATAGTTTCAAACAAAATATCACCTGTTGTTCCATCAAGTAAAACATAATTAATCTTTGCATTGTTGTTCTTGGACTGCATACGTACTTCGTAAAAAATCTTTGAAGAAATTCTATCTTCAGATTTACGTACTGTAGCTCCCTGAGTTTTGTCTTCTAAATCAATACTATACTCTTTTTTAATTTTTTCAACCAGTTCAATTATTGAATAATAACTCCAATATTCAATAGAAGTATACATAAAAGGAGCACCTTTGTCATCATATTCTAAATGAGAATGCATGTTAATGTCATAAAATGTCATAGAACGATGCTCTAAATGCTTGTCTTTTCCGTAATAATATGATTTTATTACATGTGTTTTTTTTGTGAAACTTCTATTTACATCTATTGTATTATCGTAATTATCTATAGTAATACGTTCGCTACCTTTTTTTAGATTTTTTTTATTTTCTCTCGTTTTACAATCTGTATCTATTTCCCAATCTTTGTAGATATCTGCATTAAAATATTCCATTTTATTTTTCTGTTGTGCTAAGCCATTAAAAGCTAAAACTAAGCACCAAATCATCACTAATTTATTCATCCTATCGATTTTTCTTAAAAATGTTATCAAGAAAAAAATTTCCTCCCTTTTTTCGTTCTTCGTAATCTCTAAACCATTCTTCCTCAAAAGCTTCCCATTCTTTTTTAGTGTAGTTTTTGCCTTTGTAGTTTTTGTAAAAAGCGTTGTCTTCTTGTTCTTTTTTTTCTTTGATCTCTAAATATTGGTCAAAAGGGGGCACTGCATGTTCATCATATCTGGAGAGAATAGTTTTAAATAATATTTCACCTGTTGTGCCATCAATTATAATACAATCCATTTCATAATTAGGAGATTTTTTAGACCGCATATAAACCTCATAATAAGGCTTTTGAGCATCGCCTTCCAACCATCGGTCTGCAACAGCATTTTGTCTTCTGTCTTCCAAATCAATATCATATTCTTTTTTAACTTTTTCAATAAGTTGCTGTAATGAAAACTTATAGGGTTTGTCGTTATCTATTTCATAAAGATGTACACCTTTTTCATCGTATGTTTTTTCTATCCCTATGGAAATTTGATAAAACTCCATAACAAAAACACGTAAAATACCGGTTTTTTTATCGTAAACATATGTTCTTCTGTATGGGTTTATTACGGAGCTTCTCTCTATCTGTATTTTGCCTTTATGGGACCATATTTGCACTCGTTCGCTATCTTTTTTGAGAAATTTATCATCTTCTGCTTGAGAATAACGGTTATCGATTTCCCAATCTTTATATTGTTCTATATTAAAATATCGCACTTCGTTTTTATTTTGATTATTTTTAGTTTTTTTAGATGTCGCTTTAATTTGACTATTACAACTATATGTTGTTATTATGAATAATAGAAAAAGTACTTTTTTCATCTTATAAAATATTAGAATTTATAATTTTCCATTGCCAACGCCAAGTTGTAAATCTAAGAGAACTGTAGCTCATTATATTGTTAATATTGCTTGAGTTGATAAAAGTATATTTATAATTAGCTCTTGTTGTTGGTATTATCTCGTAATCACTATGAGTGTGGCATAATCCTAAGCCATGTAAGATCTCATGGGGTAATGTATCATTACTATCCACATAAGGAAATTCAACGGAATATATAATTACGTTGCGGGTTCCAATACTTTCAACAGCGCCAGCTAAATTTAATTTATTGGATGAAACTCCAAACTTAAACACAGTAAAATATTTTTGATATTCAGCATGATTTAAAATGCTGTTTAAATTTTTAAATCGTAAAAATTCATCTCTGCAATCTGTATATAAAGCTGAATTATACTTAATTTCTGAAATTTTATACTTTATTTTTGATTTTGTTATATGTTTACCTTCGTAGGTAGCATTTTTTAAAAATCCAAGATTATTTGATAAATCTAGGGTTGTTTCTTCAATAAAAGGGATAATGAGTGCCTGATGGAGTGTGTTGTATAAAATTTGTTTTTCTTTGGGATAGATTTTTCCGTTCTTACTAGTTTTTATATTCGTTTCCACCTCCACGAGCACAATCTTCTCCTCCCTTCTCACAGTACTATCATTCCTAAGCACTCTAATTCTTCCCGCTAGTTTTCTGTCTTCGATCGTGGGTTGTATTTTTTTGCCTGCAGCATTGGTGCGGGCTTTGGGATAAGCATACAGATCAATATTATAATCGCAGTCAAGGTCTTTTAAACAGGTGAATTTTATGATGGTGTTTTTTTCTTCCAGACCATTGGTTTTGGTTTTTATAGGCAATACTTTACTGCTTACTTTAAACAAGGTTTCATCAAACTCAAATTCAAGTTTTTCAAGATCTTCTTCAATGTCGAAAAGCAATTTTAATTCGGCTTCATATTGTGGCTTTATAGCTGTTGTGGCTGGCATAGCATCTACAAACTCTTTGGAAAAAAGCGTGAGATACGGTACAAAATATTCTGTTGTTCCGGCTGTAGCGTCTTTTCTGGTGATCGGGATGCTTTCATATTCTTTTTTTAGTTTTTCAAAAGCCTCGATTTTGCTTAGATTGGAGATGCCATCTTTGTAACCGCTTTCGATAATGCTTTCATAATCGGGTTCCAAATTTAAACCATTGTCTTTTTCGCGAAGCCAGTCAAAACCATATTGTCCTTTCCAAATCGGAGAAGGTCTAAAATAAACTACCGCAAGGGCAACAGCTGCTGTGGGAACAGCTTCGATTTTCTCGGGGGTATTGGTAAAATGGTTTCCGTTTGCACCATGAATTTTTGCGGTACCCAAACTATTGATCATCGCGGCTTCATCAGAATGCACCATCGCCTGTTTTTTACCGTGTAGTTTAACCACTTTTCCTTCGATATCAATCGTATCATCGCTGTTTATCAAAACCTTACCACTGCACAGGTTCATAAATCCTTTGATGACTTGTTTTAGTTTTACACTGCTAATGTATATTTTACTAAGTGCATTAAGGGTATAATCGTTCGTCGTGATTTGGGTACTTTCTGAAGCGTTGATAATGAGCTGTTTTACATCAATATTAAGTGTGTCGGCTCTAAGTGAAATGTTATGATTGCCGTCTAACGTTATACTATTGTTAGAAGCGTCCTGAAGCAAAATGCTTCCGGCGCTGTCATTCATCACGAGTTGATTACCACTTCTGGTGGCGAGTACTTTGAGGTCGTTGTTTGGTGTGCTGAAACCACTTTTTTGTTTCGCATTGGTCATTATGCCTCGAACCACAGGCAATTCAGCATTATTACCCTGAAACTCTACCAAAACAGTGTCACCTACTTCGGGTATAATATGCGAACCTCTGCCAGCTCCACCATAATCCTGGAGTATCGGAATATAAGGCGTTGTTTTGTTTTTTGCTTGTTGCCACGGCATTTGCACCTGAACAAAACTTAATCCATCGGGATCAGCGTTGGCGGTAACTATTGCCGTTTGGCTTACACAGTGTGGAACTAAATCGGGATTGGTTTGAGGAGAAAAAACAGAACCGTTTAAGTTCACGGCAGTAAAGTGATTCTCGTAAGTTCCCTCGTCTTCGCAAAAATGCGTTATGCTTGTTACACAATACGAACTTTCAAGCTGAACGTCTACACCGGTTATACGTACTGAGTTGCCCAGTGTAATTCCCGCTACTTCACTTTTTGCGTTTACCTGCATTAGCTTGCCTAACACAGCACGCATTTTGTTTTTGGCGTATTCTTCGAGAGCTGTTTTACCGCTTCCTCCGGCAGGATTCTGATTGAGTTGTTGTTGCGCTGTCTGGTTAAAAACAGCATTGGATTTGTTTAAAAAATTCTGCTGAAAACCATCGCATTCGTTACGGTACTTTAGTGTTTGATCTGTCGAAAAATTTCCTGTACGATTGTCGTTCTCCATAATTTCAAGCTGAGAAGGCAACACTTTCATTTCATAACTAAACTCCTGCATGTTCGCGCCATACACCAACGTGGGTTCTCCGCCCGAAGTTCCCGGAGCGCCAAACACCATCACACGACCATTGTCATAAAAATAATGCCCGTATCGTTTGGCAAGACGATTTAAAAAATCAAAAGTAGTTTCGTTGTATTGTACCGTATAGGGTAGGATATTCTTGTAAAACGGAAAAATATTCAGATCAATATCATAACCTGCTTTGGCTTCGGTTACAATATCGTTTAAAGACATATTATGGAAAGAATTGCATTTTAAACCATCATCTAAAAGGATCGAACAACTGTGACCCGAAATAAAAAGGGTTTCTTCGAGATCTTCAAAACGGGATTTTCGTGTTTTGATTTTGGTTACGATTCCCGAAAAGTGAAGCACATAATCATTACGGTTTGTAAAAATCATCAGGTCATCCAATCCATCAATGGGTTTGACTTCGATTGTTACTTTCTCACCATACAAACTTTGCGAGACTGGCATGACACTTTTAAATTCGGGAACAAGTAAATCCTGACGCACTTCTACCGAAAAGGTATTGTGAGCGTGAATCTGTTGATTGATGATTAAATTACTGAAGTTGGTGATTGTAATGGCACCAATTTTAATTGTTGTGTTGGTTTGTAAAGCCAAGGCGTATATTGATTAAAGTTTATAGCTGATAAAAGGTTCATCAAACTTTAAGTCAATAATAGAATTGAGTGGTATTCAAAAAGCAGATCTAATTTGGATTAGATTTGTTTGGTGCAAACGTACTAAAAAATAAAATAGCGTAAGAAAAATATTTCTCACTTCACAAAAATGTAATTTTATGTTATAAATTTAGACAATTGTCTATTTTCTGCTAAAAAGAAACTATTTAATTCCTTTTTTCAGTTTTTCTAAAGATGGATTATCAAGAAGTTTAATCTGACTGATTACTATTTTAGCGATTTCAGTTGCACCCAATAACGAAAGATGTGTATCATCTGCTTTGTCTTTATCGTAATACGGATTTTCACCTGCTTTAAAATGCAAATGCAATTGCTTTGATTTTTCAGGTCCGTACGATTGTTCTAATCTTTCTGTCCAATATTCTAAATCGATAAAAGGTACTTTGTATTCTTGTGCCGCTAATCTGGTTTCTAAGGGATAATCGCCATGTGTACTGATTAGAACACCTTTTTCATTAAAGCTTCTTCTCGCGATAGAAGTTAATAATACTGGTATTGCTCCCTTTTCACGGCTTTCTTTTACAAAACGAATTAAATTGTATCGGTACGCAGTGTGCGGATTGGTGTAGCGCAAAGAATCTTCTATTTTTTCATCATTATGCCCAAATTCTATAAAAACGTAGTCGCCTTTTTTTAATTTTTTATAAACAGAATCCCATCGCATTTCGGCAATAAAACTCTTGGTACTTCTGCCGTTCACGGCTTTATTTTCAATTACTATATTTTCTTTGAAAAAAGACTGAAAAACTTGCGCCCATCCATGTTCAGGATTGCGATCCGGATCTTTTTTATTGGCCATTGTAGAATCTCCAATACAATAAACAGTTGTCTTTTGTGCCATACAATTCATGGCTACTAAACAGAAAATTAAGATGTAATATTTCATTATAAAAATGGCTTAGTAAGATTTCTAAACGATTATTTTGCAGCAGAGGGAACAGTAGCTCTTTGACCTATAAAAACTTCATTCATTATAACATTTTCGGCATTCTCACTTGAAATTGCGTTTTTTACCGATTTGATTTCAATATTATTCAAAGAGATGTTTCGAATTTTCTTATCAGGGAAACCCTGAATCACAATGCCTGATTCTCTTGCTTTTGTACACACAATATTCGAAAAATGAACATTGGAAATATCCGACTGAAAACCTTTGCCTTCACCATGATAATTGGCTGTCATGTACAAGCAATCTTCAACTTCATCTAAGGTTATATTATTCACAAAAACATTTCTGATAAAACCGCCACGGTCTGCATTGGTTTTAATGTAAATACCTCTTTTTAAATAACCAACGGTTTTACAGTTTTCAACAAACACATTCTGAATTCCGGCCGACATTTCGCTGCCTAAAACGACACCGTGAAGCCCTTTGAAATGACAGTTTCTTATTACGATGTTTTCACTTGGTGTTGCAGCATTGGCACGTCCTTCATGATCTCGTCCGGCTTTTATAGCCACATTATCGTCTCCGTTATCAAAGGTCACATTTTCGATTAAAACATTCTTAGCGTACTCAGGATCAATACCATCGTTATTATGATTTAATGATTTGTAACTTATTCCGCGCACGGTAATGCTTTCTGATTTAAGCAAATGCAGACACCAAAACGGAGAATTCTCAATTCGGATTCCTTCTACCAAAATATTTTTACAATTGAAAAACTGAATCATTTGCGGTCTTAAAAAATAACCTTCGCCAAATTTTCGTTCTTCTAAGGATGCATTGTTATGGTTCATATCCCGACTTAAGTTTTTGCCGGCACCTTCTTTTGCTTTAAAGCTTTTCCAAATGTTTGCGCCTTCTCCGTCAATAGTTCCTTCTCCGGTTATGGCAATATCAGAACATCCGTACGCATAAATTAGCGGACTGTAATTGTAGAGCATTGTACCTTCCCAACTCGTTAGAACCAGCGGTAAATAATCTTTTGGATTATCACTAAACTTAATCTTAGCTCCTTTTTCGATTTTAAGATTTACGTTGCTTACAAAATGAATCGGACCATTAATTTTATAAATTCCTTTGGGTACAATAATGGTTCCGCCTTTATTTTTTTTACAAAGTGCCATTGCTTTATCAAAAACAGCTTTGTTGTTGCTTACAGAATCTCCTTTTGCACCAAGTTTAGCAATATTGATTTGATACGACGGAAAAACAGGAAGTTGGATTGCCGCAACAATTGAATCTACTTTTGCTGTTGGAAAATTTTTGTTTTGGGCAAAAGACAAAAAGGAAATCAATACCAGAAAGAGATATTTATACTTCATAACTTTAATTTTGTTTTTTAATTCTCTTTCTACATTATTTCGAATACCAGTTTGGTATATCATCTTTTAGAATATTTTCAATCGTATACACCGATGCTTGCTTCTTCGTCAGCTGATGCGACCACGAAACTCTTTTATTGGGCTGAAATCCTTCGCCTTTGCAATTGTACTCCGCATAAAAGGCTGTTTTTTCAGCTTCCGGTTTCGACCAGTTTTCCCAACCTTCCGGTTTAATGTGCTTTGCCATATCGCAATCTATAAAAACGGTTTTGGCATAAATGCGCCAAGGTCTTCCGAGATATACTTCTTTGGTTTCTGCATTCGAAATGATTTTGCAATTCTTAAAAACAAATCCAAAAGCTGTTCCTTCGGGTGTTGAAGCTGCCGTAATATAAGAATCCTTGATACTGTTGATACTGCAATTCTCAAACAAAGCCGTCGCACTTCCGAATATAAAATCGGTTGTACCTTCGATAAAACAATCTTTAAAATACTGTTTTACTTCTTTACCCGATACATACAAGGTATCCTGATTTCCTAAAATGTTACAATTATAAACCTTAGCACGATTCGCAACAATTGATAATGCAATTGCCTGACCATTATGTCCCGAAGTATTTCTGATGGTTAGATTTGATGCTGAAAAATCATCTCCTTCTACCAAAACGGTGTAAGTGTAAAAAGTGCTGTTTCGTCCCAGATTTATTTTCGAAAAATTATCGTCAAAACTAATGATCGTATTTTCTCTGCTTTCACCTAGCAAAGCAACTTTTGTATTCCATTCCGGAATTTTGACTTTCTCTGTATAGATTCCGTTTTTTACAAATACAGTAATTTTTTCATAGGGAAAAGCGGGACATGCATTTATAGCATCTTGAATTTTAGTAAAATCGCCGGAACCATCCTGTGCTACTGTAAAATAGTTATCTTTTTTTTTAACCGATTTATCAGCTTCTGATACTTTTACGCCATTTTTAACTGCCCACGCAGCGTACTTTTTCAATACTTCTTTGGGTTCATCGGTATACCAAGCGTAACCATTTTTGCGCTCGTCTCCTATTTCGTCTAATGATTTCTTTTTAATACCGTCACGATCACTAAAGAATGGTTCGTTGGTTTCTAAATCCATGAATCTTGCCCAAATTGGCGCCGCATTTTGAGTAACAATCATTTTTTTATCAATGATTTTCCCTGCATCGTTCAAGGTGCGCTTTTCTTCCAGATTTGTAATTTTTGTTTTATCAAACCAAGCATAAGCGGCTTTAACGGCTGTTACAATTTCCGGAGTTGATTTCGTAGACATTAACAATAACGTAATTTTTGCCGATTCTTTTCCGCTTAATGAAGGTAACTCATACGCTCTTGCTTTTGCAGGTAGTAATGTTACTTCATCATGTTGTGCGCACCATGCCGTTAAAACTTCGTTTTGTTTGTATTGTGTTTTTAAGATACAATCGATTCCTTTATCAAACGCTTTTTTTGCTTTTTCTATAATTGCTGCCGATGGTTTTATACTGTAAAAATCGGGTTCTTCAACAATTCTTTTCATAATGAGCAGGATGTTTACCATCGAATCATCATTGTAGGTAATATGCGTATAATATCCCTTTTTTAACGGATAAAACTGAGGCCATCCTCCATTATCATATTGTGCATCAAATAAATATTGCAATCCTTTTAAAAAAGATTCTTTGTAACGTTCGTCTTTTACCTGAGCATACATTTTCGACATAAACAACATTTCCTGAGAAGTTGCGCTATTATCTGTTGTCGTTTCTACAGCAGTTTTTTTGAGTACTGTTAAATCTTTGATCTGCTGAGGCGTTAGTTCCTGCTGCATCTGAATGTTTTTTGGCCAGCCACCAATATCGCGTTGATACAACAATACATTCTCGGCAATTTTTTTGGCTTCCGCCGAAGCAAACCAGGCTGCATCACTTTTGCGGACAATGTCTGACCAGTTTTTATAGGTATTCTGCGCATTTGCAACAAAGCTTCCCAGTACTAAAAAAAGTATCGTTATTTTTTTTGATGGAATCATTTCTCAATTATTTTGTAATTCTAAACCAATCGACCGCTACATTTCCGGAGTCATTTGTAACTTTCTGACTTAACGCAAAAAGACCCACTTTTGCTCCAATCCATTTTCCTTCTTTTGCTGTAAAATCTGTACCAAGCGGTAAATATTTTTTATCATCTAAGCTATAAAAAAAACTACAAACGCCGCCTTTTTTTACGTGTACCCGAAGATAGATGGTATTGTTGGAAATCAAAATAGGATCACTTTCTTTTTCCCAGATTTTCTTATCAAAAGATCCTGTTTTCTGACTCAGGTATAATTTGCCATTTTCATTTTTAAAACACGCATAACTATAGTCTAATCCCATGATTAAAAGTCCTGTTGATTCTCCGTTTAGTCTTGCGTTAAAAGTAAGTTTAGTTGTTGTAGTAAAGGTTTCTGCCGGGAATTTTTGTAACAACAAATTGGGTGCATCCGCTATTTTATTATAAGTAATGGTAGGTAAACAAAATAAATTAAGATATCCTAAACTTGTCGGAAATCCCCAATGTACCTGCGCATTTGCCTGCCATTGCCATTGTAAACCCAATTTTGGTGCATTAAACTCATCTGATTCTGCCGGACTTTCGATTGGATATTGTTTACCAACATTCGGTTTTTTAAATGTTGTAACCGGTTCTCCAATTCCGTTTTTATCAAAATCCTGTCCCATTACAGGCCAATCTTTTTCCCATTTCATAGGTTGCAAATGTACAATTCTGCCGTAAGCACCTTTGTCCTGAAAATGTATAAACCAGTCTTCACCGGTTTGTGTCTGAACCCAAGCGCCCTGATGCGGACCATTGATTGTGGTTTTTCCTTGTTCCAGAACTTTCTTTTTCTCATAAGGCCCAAAGACATTTTTTGACCTTAAAATGGTTTGCCAGCCTGTTGCGACACCTCCGGCCGGAGCAAAAATATAGTAATACCCATTTCGTTTGTAAAACTTAGGGCCTTCAATCGTTCCTTCGCTTTCGTGTCCGTCGATTATCATTACTTCATCGTTGTTCGCAATTGTTCCTTCAGTATTCATAGTAGAAACCACTAACAAACTTTTAATTCCTGCACGACTTCCTGCAAAAGCATGGGTTAAATAGACTTTTCCATCATCATCCCATAACGGACTTGGATCTATTAATCCTAGCCCTGCTTTAACTAGAAGAGGTTCTGACCAAGGTCCTGTAGCCTTCGGAGCTTTAATCATGTAAATTCCGAAATCAGGATCGGGATAATAAATATAAAATTCATTATTATGAAACGTTATACTTGGCGCCCAAACACCATTGCCGTGTTGTACTTTATTGTAGGTTTCAAATGGCGGTTGTTTGATTAAGGCATGACCGATAATTTTCCAATTTACTAAATCTTTTGAATGCAAAATCGGTAATCCCGGAATACAGTTAAAAGAAGAAGCTGTCATATAAAAATCGTCTCCCACGCGCACCACATCAGGATCTGAATAATCAGCGTGAATGATAGGATTTGTGTACGTTCCGTCTCCGTTATCAGCAATCCATGCCTGAGCAAAACTGTGCTGCATAGCGAATACTGATAGTAAAAGAAAAATGATTTTTATACGTTTCATCTTTTGGCAATTATTAAATCCTGTTGGCTTGTATTTTTAAAAATTAACGGTTCAGCTCTAAAGCGGCTAAGATAAATGGCCCTGTCGCTTTAGGATCGTTGTCCTTCTTTCTTTCCTTTACATAATATTCATACGATCCGTCTCTGTATGGATTTCCACCCAAACCAGCTACGGCACACGCTTCTGTTAAAGTAATACCACCATCTGCTTCAACTTTAATTAATTTTTTAGTTAAACCGTCGAAAGCTTTGTTGGCTAATTTTTTATAATTTGCTGGTAAGTATCCTTTGTTAGCGCCTTTTGCGTAAGCATAAGCAAACATTGCAGATCCAGACGCTTCCAGATAGTTTCCTTCTTTTCCGCCTTTATCTGTAACCTGATACCATAAACCTGATTTGTCCTGATATTTTGCTAAACTGGCAGAAGCATTATTTAAATAACCAACCAATTCTTTTTGTTTTGGATGATCTTTTGGGAAGTAATCTAAAACATCTACCAAAGCCATTACATACCAGCCCAATGCTCTTGACCAAAAGTTTGGTGATGTTCCGGTTTCTTTATTTGCCCAAGGCATTGCTTTACTTTCATCCCACCCATGATATAACAAACCTGTTTTAGGATCTGTCGCATGTTTTTGAATCAATTCGAATTGTTTTGCGATATCATCCAGTTCTTTTCCTTTTTCAAAAACAGTGGTGTATTCTGCATAAAACGGTTCTCCCATATACAAACCATCCAGCCACATTTGATTAGGATAGATTTTTTTATGCCAAAATCCTCCGCTCGCTGTTCTTGGCTGTTCAGTTAATTGTTTGCGCAACAATTGCATGGCTTTTAAATACTTTTCTTCTTTGGTTTTATTGTAGATATTAAAAAGCAAACGACCTGCTACAACCATATCAATATTGTATTTCTCGATCTCGTAGCTTTTAATAGTTCCATCTTCCTGAACCAATGCATCAACGTATCCTTTTATGTAAGCAGGATATCTGGCATCGGGATTTTTTTTATATAATTCTTCAATAGAATGCAACACCAAACCGTGAACATAATCCCATTTTGGCGTTTTAGAATCATCGATCATGTAGGCTTCGGGATGACGTTTCATTAAAGTCAAAGCCATTTTATCCGACCATTTCAAATTTTTAGCAATCACGATATCCTTATTTGACGGTTCTTGCGAAGTAACTTTACAGCTTGTAAAAGCTACTAAACAAATAAGGGCAACCGCTTTAAAATAATTATGTTTTTTATTATTTTTCATTTCGAATATTTTTAAGTTTTATAATTTGCCACATTCGGCGATTGCTAAAATTAAAGTTTCCCTTTTTTGTTCAGAACTTCTAATTTTTGATCCAGATATTGAACAAATTCTTCTTGTGTTTTTATTCCATCTTTTTGTTGTTCCCAAGCGCCTAAAAGGTAAAAAGAAGTTGCTTTAGTTGTTGGTTTAAAAACTAAAAGATAATCTAGAGAAGTATCTTCTACACTTTCAATTGTTTTAACTTCATAAAAAAGAGCCATTCCTAGTTTATCCGGTACTAAGGATTGTTGTCCATAAGTTGCCAAGTAAGCCCATTTTTTGTTTTTGCTTTCTTTTTTAAGAAGTTCGGTGTTTTTTTGTTTTACGATTCCGGTACAAATTCCTTTAATTTCTTTGGATGCCTTAATTGTATGTTGTGTGTACAGCTGATCTGGTTTTATAGTCAGTTCCGAAGTGAAATCAATTTTATCTGAAGCTGTTTTCCATCCGTAATAGCGCACTTTTACAACAGATTCGTTTGTTTTGTTTTCGACTTTTGCGATAGTAGAATCTACTTCACGAAAGTGCAATTTTTCATTGTTTAGATAACGATCGATAGAACCAATTCCAATTCCTTTTCCGGCTTTTAGAATGTCCGCTCCCCAATCGCTCATGTTATGATACGAATCAAAGTTATCCTGACCTACTTGTGGCAGAATAATCGCTTCTGTTTTTTTTCCGAAAATGTCAATTGCATTTCTCCAATCCAGATACAAGCGGTAGCCTACTTTGTTGCTTTCCCAGCCCGGACCTTCGTAACGAATATCAAATGAATGATCTGTATGTTCCGGAGCTAATTTTAATTCATCGACGTTTTTAAAAACAGTTCCGCCAATGTATTTTCGTCCTTCCCATTTACCATCAGTTTTTGCAGATATTTCGGCATAGGTTTTAGCTGTTTTAATATCATATTTTTGAGCATTTACTGCTGAAAATCCTAATAAAAATAAGGTCGCAATTGTGATTTTTGTTTTCATTTTTATTCTATTTTAATGTTTTGTCTAAAAATTGTGTCGTGTACCGTACTGTTTCATCCAACCAAGGCTGAAAAAACCAAAACGAATGAGGCGAATCGGGTATCGTTTGTACCTCACTGTAAATTTTATACTGATTCAATATCGCTCTCATATCATCTCTTCCGGCATGAAACCGATCGAAACTACTGTTTATAAAAAGTATTGGCGGTGTATTTTTATCGGTATGTGTCAAGGCTGATGCCTTTTTCCAATTCTCCTGATTTTCATCGTAGGTTCCACCTAACCAAAAGCTTGCCATTTCTCCTTCTGACGATTCGGAATGCTTGAATGCTAAAACACCATCTATATTTACGATTGCATTGACTTTTGAAGAGGACTTACTTTTATACGCCTGATCTTCAAAAGCTGAATTTTCGTTTGTTGTACCAATCAAAGCTGCCATTTGACCTCCTGAGGAGCATCCTAAAATCGCAATTTTGTCTGGATCTACATGAAATTTCTTTGCATTGTCTTTTATAAATTTAATCGCATTTTTAACATCATGAATGCCTTCGGGATATTTTGCTTCTAATGATAGTCTGTATTCTATAGCAAAGCAAGCGTATCCTTTTGCTGCTATTTCCTGCCCTAAAACCTGCATTTGATTTTTATTACCGGAGCGCCATCCGCCACCGTGAATCATAATTACAGCTGGATTTTGTTTTTTGTCTTTATTAAAAAAAGCATTAAAATACAAAACTCTTTCTCCTAGTTGCTGATATTTAATATCATTCAGCTGCGTAACATTTTTATGATTTTGAGATTTTGCAATGGTAATGAAGGGATATTTCTTTATTAGCTTTTGATACGTCTTTTCTATAGTATAAGAACTGTCAATTTTATAGCCATTTTGTCCAAAAACAAAAGTAGAAAAGAGTAGAAAAGTCCAAAATGCTTTTTTCATTACAAGCTCTTTTTATAGTTAAGAAAGGAGTCTGAGTAATTCAAACTCCTTTTTAACTAATTAAAACAACAATTTAAACCATTAATTACTAATTCAAATTTCCAACTAATTAATATGCAGGATTCTGTGGGAAATTATTATTTCTATTTAAATCTAATGCTGATTGTGGTATTGGTCTTAATATTTTAAGATTTCCGTTTGCTCCAACAAAAGCATTAGCACTTGTAACTTTAGGATTGTGTAAAACGGTTCTTTCTACTAAAGTTCCTGTACGTTTTAAATCGAACCAACGGTGGTATTCTCCTAACAATTCTCTTCCTCTTTCGTCTAAGATTGTATTGATATCAATGCTTGTTAGTACCGGAATTGCTCCTACTACACCGCCACCAGCTCTTCTTCTTACTTCATTTAAACGTGCTAAAGCTAATGGAGAATTACCCGCATTAAAGTATGCTTCTGCCGCAATCAAATATGTTTCACCAAGACGTGCGATAATAAAATCACGTGTACTGCTTCTGTTTGTTGCCGGAGTTATTGGTGTAGTGTTGTAATTTGCACTAGATGCGCCACTGTAAGGTGCTTTTGGATCATCGAACTTACGAACAGGAATTAAATTATAATCGGCTCCTGAAGGTGCTGCTGAAGAATACGATCCCCAAGGGTGGTAACCCGGAGGCAATGTTGCCGGTGCTTTAATTGCTCCTAAGTTAGTATGTGATGCCAAATATGCATCTCTCTCTACCTGCGTAAACCATTTTGGTTCGTAAAAGTGCGCTACTTTAGACGCTGATTTATCTGCCGATGTATAGAAATCATAATATCTTGTAAAGATTTCGTGCATAAAAGTACTTTCCCAACGCTTGTCTCCTTTTTCGAATAATGATAATGCGTAAACGGTTGGACAAAGTGTATAACTTCTGTTTGGATAAGGAGTTCCTGCCGCGGCTGCTCCTAAATAAGGACCAAACCAATAGTTTTGTGAATTTCCTAAAGCCGTGTTTCCTGTTGCGTTCGAAAGCTCTGAGAACTGAACTGAAAAGATTGTTTCAGCATTCATCTCATTACCTGGTTTTACTACATCTTCAAAAGTTACATTTAGAGCCTGACCATTAATTACCTGATCTGCCAAAGTTGCTGCTGTTGTAAAATCGTCTGCTGCAGCAAAAGTTTCGTATCCTCTTGTTAAGTGAACTTTTGCCATTAAATTTAGCACTGCTCTTTTGTTTACACGTCCAGTATAACCTGCTGAACTTACTACCGGAAGTGCTTCATTCAAATCTTTTAAAATTTGAACGTATACTTCTTCAGCCGTATTTCTGTCGAATGACGTAACTGCACTATTAAAATTATCAAGTACAATTGGCACACCACCATAAGTCTGAACTAAAAGAAAATAAGCATTCGCTCTTAAAAATTTCAATTCTCCAACTCTTGTTTCCAGCGTGCTTGAACTTTCTGTAAGTGTAGAAAAATACACTCCTTTATTAGCTTGCTGAATTGCAGTATAACAAGTTCTGTACAACAAGTCAACACCTAATGATGATGATGACAAAGTTAAATATTTCGCCAATCCTTCCGGTTCCTGGTTTCTTCCTTCAGAATACATGTCAGTACCTGCTTCGAACAACCACGGATCTCCACCGTAAATATCTTTTAATGTAGAATAATTGGTGTTTACTAATGATTCAAACCCGGGAGCAGTAAGATAATATTGCTCTGCTGAACCAAACGCTTTGTTCTCTTCTTCGATAAAATCTGAACAGGAATTAAGCGTAGTTGCCAATATCCCTATATATAATATGAACTTTTTCATTTTTCTTTAATTTAAAATTTTAAACTTACACCCATCTGAACAGTCATTGTAGACACACGGTTTACAGCTAAAGAGGCTGTTGCCCACTCAGGATCATATCCTTCGTAATCTGTAAACACAAACGGATTTAAAACATTCACATAAAAACGCATGCTCTTAAGTTTTAATTTAGTCAATAGATCATCGTTAAGATTGTATCCAAGAGCGATGTTTTGAACTTTTACAAAAGAAGCATCTTTGTAAAAAGCAACGTTATTCGTATCATAATAAACTCCCGCTCCACGTGGCATTGGGTTGGTATTAGAATACTGAGGAGCAAGACCTGCACCATTTGCAGGAATGTACCAATCTCCTAAATCAAATTTTTGACGACCTCTGTCTGTAACATCAGCGAAATTGTCGTGAAAACCACTAAATACAGTCATTCCCTGATTGGTGATTACTGAAACTGATAAATCAAATTGTTTTACACGTAATGAAGTAGAAAGACTTCCTGTCCATTTAGGATCGTAGTTTCCTAAAATTGCTCTATCATTATTCGCATCAATTCTTCCATCATTATTTAAATCTTTCACTTTTGCTTCTCCTGGTTTTTGTCCGTAAGAAAGTGCTTGTGCAGCTTCGCTTTCCTGCCATACACCATCAAAAACAAAATTGTAGTACGAGTGAATATTTTCTCCAATAAATAAATTATTACCCACGTCGTCTACTTTATCTTGCCCGTAGATAGAAACTAATTCGTTTACGTTTTTAGTAAACGTAAAACTTGTTTCCCAGCTTACATCTTTAGTCTGCACATTTTTAGTTGTCAAAGCAATCTCAATACCTTTGTTACTAACAGAACCAACGTTTGATGTAATGGTTGGAACTCCCATTTCTAATGGTAAAGCTTGTTGGAATAATAAATCTTTTGATAATCTGTCGTAAACGTCAACACTACCTGAGATTCTGTTTTTTGCAAATCCAAAATCCAAACCAAAGTTAACCTCTCTTGTTTTCTCCCAAGTCAAATTTGGATTTCCTAAACTTGAAGTTGTATATCCGTTTGCTGTTGTAGCGCCATATTCATAATACGTTGGAACTCTCAAAAGACTCAAACTTGAATACGGACTTACGTTGTCGTTTCCGGTTGTTCCGACACTGGCACGTAATTTTAAATTAGAAACTACATTCTGATTTTGTAAAAATGATTCTTCGTGGATATTCCATCCTAAAGCTACAGAAGGGAAAGCAGTCCATTTGTTATCATCTGATAAAACAGAAGAACCATCGTAACGTAATGAAGCAGTTAACAAATAACGTCCTTTGTAAGCATAATTAAAACGACCTGCGTACGATTCTAATGTATTTCTTGAATATGGAATAAAAATTCCTGAAGGAATCAAATTGATATTTCCTGTAGGTGTTAAGGTATAAGTTGCCTGAGCTCCTGAACCTAAATTATAAAAGCTCGTTTCGAACGGATTTTCTCTTGAAGACTGAAAATACGTTTCTGTCGTATTAGAATAAAAACTCTGAAGTCCTAAGAAACTAAATACGTGTGCATCTTTTAAGGTAAAGTTGATATTGAATTGGTTATCCCAAGTGAAATTAAAGTTTTGAACGTTGGTTACGTCTCCAGATGGTAAACTTTTATTTTTAAGACCAAAATCAGTTTGAGCTCCAGAAGATCTTCCTTCTCTTGCATCCATTTTTCCTCCTGAAAAAGTAGATTTAAAGGACAACCAGCTGTTTGCTTTGTATTCTGCAAAAACGTTTCCAATAGTTGTCCATCTGTTGATCTCATCGCTTGAATTTGCAATTTCCAAAAGTGGATTGTATGATCCTGTTTTATTAATCGCAAGGTTACCATTTGGATATCTTAATGTTCCCGGCTGTTGTGCGTAAGTTCCAACGATTTCATTACCGGCAGCATCAATTGCCCAAGGAGATGTATATGGATTTTGTCTGAAAGCTTCCTGCATTGCTGTTGCACTACCCAGTTGCTCATCTGTTTTAGAAACGGTAAGATTTACACCAAACGAAATTTTATCATTTACTTTATGATTTAAACCTGCTTTAAACGTGTACTTATCAATTCCTTCTTTATCGATAACTCCTGTTTCTGTCTGTGCTCCTAAACCTATGTTGTAAGACAATCCGTTATCTGCACGACCTGAAACATTCAAATAATTGTTTTTAGTATATCCGCCTTTCAAAACGTTATCCTGCCAATTATACGATTTATTGTCAGCAACTCTTTGAAATAAAACATTGTTACTTCCTCCCTGACCTACAGCTGTACTCAACTCATTAGCATCAATATCCATATAAGTTGGATTTGTTGCAGAAACTGTTGTTGCTAAAAAAGCTGATTGATGGTAGTACCACCATTTGTCCGGACTCATTAGTTTTGGTAATCGAACAGCTTGTTTGTTACCATAAGAACTGTCAAAAGTAACGGTTACTCCCGATTTAGCGCTTGATCCGCTTTTTGTCGTTACAATGATAACCCCGCTACCTCCTCTTGACCCGTAGATCGCTGCAGAAGAAGCATCTTTCAATACGTCCATTCTGGCAATGTCCTGTGGATTCAAAAAGTCGATATTATCTGTTGGAACACCATCAACAACGAAAAGAGGTTTAGATCCGTCTTTATTAATAGAGTTTGCTCCCCTGATCGTTACATTAAAACCATCTCCAATACGACCTGAGTTCGATGTTACCTGAACTCCGGCAATACTTCCCTGAATGGCTTCCATTGGGTTGGTTACATTACGTTCTGTAATTTTTGCAGCAGATAAAGTATTGATCGCTCCAGTAAGATCTGTTTTCTTTGCCGTACCGTACCCTACTACAACTACTTCACTAAGCGAATTGGATTGTTCTGCAAGACTTACGTTAACTTTTGCTTTTCCTGCTACGCTAACTTCTTGTGTCTGAAAACCTAAATAGCTAATAATTAATATCGCTTTATTATTGGTAACGTTAATTTTAAAACCTCCCTCGAAATCTGTCGAAGTTCCGTTTTTAGTTCCTTTCTCCTGAATATTAACTCCCGGAAGTGATAATCCGGCAGCATCCGTAATTTTTCCTTCGATCACAGTAGACTGTGCATTCATTGTACTGCAGAACACTGCATTCAGGAAAAATAAAAATACAAGATTGTATTTTCTTTTCTTTAATAATTGTGTTATGTTCATTGTTTAGCTTTGGTTTGGTTAATGATAGTTTTTTTTTGAATTGTGAATTGTGAATTGTAAAATGTAAATTGTGAATACTTTATCTAAAAATCTAATAATCCAACAATCTAAATTCTAAAATTCAATCTTCTTCCCATTGATATAGGTATTTATAAAGTTTATGTTTTTAACGTTTTTAAGTGAGTGAACGGAGTCTACTTTTTCTATGATAACATCTTTAAGTGTTATGTTTTCTATTGGGGATTGTTCGTAGCCATCGGCTAAAATCCCAAATTTTCCTCCGTTTTTTACTTTTATATTTTCAAGGCTTATATTTTTTATTGTGGGAATAAAATCACCGTTTTGTGAACCGTAAACATTGTAAAACATCGTAGCTCTTAAAACGCATTCTTTTACAGTTCCTACTTCAATATTTCGAACATAGATATCTTCTGTAGTACCGCCTCGTTTTGAATTTGTTTTAATTCGGATTGCTCTTTCAAGATTTGGACTGTCCATGATGCAATTTTCTACAAAAACATTATTTACACCTGCAGAAATTTCGCTTCCCATAACAACACCGCCATGTCCGTCTATCATTTTACAATTTTGCACAATAATATTTTTACTTGGAATACCAACACGTCTTCCATCAGCATCTCTTCCTGATTTAATGGCAATGCAATCATCACCAGTATTAAACGTGCAGTTCTTAATCAATACGTTCTGAGAATATTCCGGATCACAACCATCATTGTTAGGTCCGTGGCTTGTAATCGTTACACCATCAACAATAACATTATTTGATTTTAATGGATGTAAAATCCAAAATGGCGCATTAATGATTGTGACATCTTTAATAAGTACCGTATTACATTCAAAAAATTCAATAAAATTAGGACGCAAATAATGTCCGTCTCCAAAAACTCTTTTCTCAACCGGAACATTTTCTTCCGCCATTGCAACTAAAGTTTCTCTATTTTTAGGATCGTTTTGAGAAGGAACTCCTTTTTTCCATCCATAATATTTACTTCCTGCCCAAGACCACCAATTGTCATTATTTGCCTGACCGTTTAGTGTTCCTTTTCCGGTAACAGCAACATTGGTTTTGTTACGGGCAAAAATAAGAGGTGAATAGTTTATTAATTCTGTTCCTTCAAATGATGTATGTACTAAAGGATAATTTTTTGGATCTGTACTAAAAAGTATTTCGGCTTTATCTTCTAAATGTAAATTCACATTATTTTCTAAGTGAATTGATCCCGTAAGGTATTTACCATTTGGAACCAACACTTTCCCACCGCCATTTTCAGTACAAGCTTTAATTGCTTTTCTAAAAGCTTCTGTATTTAATGTTTTACCATCGGCTACAGCACCATAATTTTTTATACTATATATTTTATCTGAAAATTGAGTTTGCGGAATACCTTTTATGATTAACTCCATTCTTTTCCACGGATCTGTTTCGGTAATAACAGTTGCTTGTTGAGCACAACAAGAAAATACCATTAATAAGGTGCTAAAAAAAGTAATTGATTTAAACAGTATATTCTTATTTGTAATCATTTATGCTCTTTCTTTAATTTATTATAAAAAACAATAACATTATGTAATCGATTACACGAAAGTATAAAAATAGTTTCATCACAGCAAATTTATTTAGATTTTTTTTATATATTTAATTTTTATTTGAAATTATAATTACACTTAATGTAAAAAAACACATAATTTATTACCATAATAGAACTGAAAACGTTTTAGTTTTAAAAGAAGGTAATCGATAACATTTTATAATTGATATATAAAAAAAATGTATTTTTGTCCAGTTAATAATATATAACGACCAATTGAATGAGCGAAAAGATAACGATATATGATATTGCTAAGAAACTAAATATCACCGCCGCTACAGTTTCCCGAGCATTGAATAACAATCCTAAGATTAAGGAAAGTACGCGTGAGTTGGTTCTTAAAACAGCAGCTTCAATGAACTATAAGCAAAACAAACTTGCTTTAGCATTAAAAAGCGGACGCAGTAATAACATAGGAGTAATTGTACCACGTATCGACAGCAACTTTTTTGCCTCTGTAATTCGTGGTATCGAAGAAGAACTCCAACCGCACGGTTATCAGGTTATTATTTGCCAGACTCACGAAGATCCGCAAAGAGAAAACGAAAACCTTTATACTTTAATAGATGCTCAGGTTGATGGCATCCTGATGTCCGTTACCGATGTTGCAGACGAAAATACAGGTGCATTTCATTATGTACTTGAGAAAAACGTCCCGCTTATCTTTTTTGACAGAAGCAAAGACATTAGCGGAGTAAGTTCTGTAACTATTAATGACTTCAAAGGTGGTTACATCGCTACCAAACATTTGATTGATGAAGGTTGCAGATGTATTGCGCATCTTTCCGGAGATCAATCACTTGCTATCTTTAAAAATCGTTTCTTAGGCTACAAACAAGCTTTGCTGGACAACGGAATGACTTTTAAAGAGGAATATGTAATTAATGTAAAGAGTGCTGTTGAAGCAGGAAAAGACGCCGTAGAAACATTACTGAAATTACCTATCGCACCGGATGCTATATTTTCATCAAGTGATTTTGCTGCATTGGGAGCTATTCAGGAATTGAAGGAAAGAAACATTAGCATTCCGAAACAGTTTTGTGTAGCAGGTTTTAGTAATGAACCGTTTACCAAATTTATGGAATTATCGATAACATCTGTTGATCAGTCACCACTTGAAATGGGTAAAATGTCTGCTCGTGTATTTTTAGAACAAGTTGATAAAACCGAAACTATTAAAATTGAAAAAAAGGTTGTCCTTGCACCGGAATTACACATTCGTAAATCATCGTCAAGAACTTCTTCTTAATATAATTTAAGCCGTTTTTTATAATCGGTTTATTTAATAATTTTTCTATCTTTTTGCCCCAAAAAAAAGTAGATCCAAACTGTCAGAGATGTATATTTTCTGGCAGTTTTTTTTATAGGTTTAAATTATGAAACGCGGATGACGCGGATTCGCTTCGCGAAAACACAGATTTACACGGATTTTTTCTTATCGCAATTGTTATTTTTTAGACATTCTTGTTTGCACCGTTTACTTGCGACGCCTCGTGCTATTCTCCCCAATTGTCATTTCGAGGAACGAGAAATCTTCGTTTGAAATTCGACAATTGACTATACTTTACGGAGTTACTTGCGAAGATTTCTCGTTCCTCGAAATGACAATAATGGGTGCAAATCCGTAGAAATCCGTGTTTTCGCGAAGCGAATCCACGTCATCAGCGTCTAAAATTAAGCGCAAAATAAATAAACAAAAAAAAAGACCTGCAAGGTTCTCAAAGCCTTGCAGGTCGTATGAAGTTATAATTTACTGTAAATTATTTTTGCTTAAAGCGAAACGCCTCTTTTCCAAGGAATAAAATCATTTTGGTTTAAGATTGCTGCTTTGGTTTTTATAGTTCCGCTGGCAACATCTATGATAAACTCCAGCATTTCATCTGCCATTTCATCAATTGATTTCTCTCCGGTAATGATTCCACCTGTATCGATATCAATAATGTCCGACATTTTTTTCGCTAATTCAGTATTCGATGAAATTTTTACCACAGGAGCAATTGGATTTCCTGTTGGCGTTCCTAAACCGGTTGTAAACAAGACCATATTCGCTCCTGAACCAACCATTGCAGTAGTACATTCCACATCGTTACCTGGTGTACAAAGCAGGTTTAATCCTGGTTTTGTAATGTATTCACCATAATCCGAAACACCAACAATTGGAGACGTTCCTCCTTTTTTGGCTGCTCCTGCAGATTTCATCGCATCTGTAATTAAACCATCTTTAATGTTACCCGGAGACGGATTCATATCAAATCCCGAACCGGCATCGACAACGGTTTTTTCGTACCATTTCATCAATTCCAAAAAACGCTTTCCACCTTCGTCTTCTACACAACGGTTTACCAGCTCCTGCTCTACACCACATAGCTCAGGGAACTCAGAAAGAATTGTTGTTCCTCCTAATGCAGCCAGTAAATCTGATGTTACACCTAATGTAGGGTTAGCAGATATTCCGGAGAATCCGTCTGAACCACCACATTCTAAACCAATTTTTAGTTTTGATAAAGGTGCTGGTGTTCTTTGCAGTTCGTTTGCTTTTTTAATTGCTTCAAAAGTATCTTTTACTACACTGCTCAACATCGTTTCAATTGTTCCGATTTGCTGTTGATCGTAAATCAGAACAGGCTTTTTACTATTCGGATTTATTTCGTCTAAAGCATCTTTAAAGATTTGAATTTGAAGATTTTGACAACCTAAACTCAAAACTGTAGCTCCGGCAACGTTTGGATTGTTTACATAACCTGCCAACAATTTAGCTAAGCTATGTGAATCCTGACGAATTCCACCACAACCACCCTGATGCGTAATAAACTTTACATCAATGTTATTAAACAAATTCGAATCGTTTGAAGCTGCTTCATTACCAACGCCACCGCTTTCTGATTTAACTAATGAACGAAGCAACAACTGATAATCGTTTTCTTTTGGTTTCATCAACTCCTTTTCGAAAATATCTTTCAGGATTTCGATGTTTCTGTTTTCACAAAAAACCAAAGGAAAAAACAACCATACATTTTCTGTTCCTACCTGCCCGTCTTCTCTGTGATAGCCCAGGAAAGTTCTGTCTTTCCATTTATCTATATTGGGTGAATCCCAACCGATTGTTTCTGTTTTTCCGGTTACTTTATCGCTTTCATGTTTTACATTTAAAGTCGATAGTAATCCGCCTTTTTCAATTCGTGCGCTGGCTTTTCCAACCAAAACACCATACATAATAATTCTATCTCCAACATTTAGCGGATTTAGAGCTATTTTATGTTTCATTTTTACATCAGACTCCACTGTGATAGTTTCTCCTTCAAAGTCGATTCTCTCTCCAGCTTGCAGATTTACTAAAGCCACCGCTACGTTATCAGTAGGATTGACTTTTATTAATTGTTTTTGCGTTGCCATAACTATACGAGTATGTGAGTTCTTTTATTTTATTTAATCTGTTTTTGAAAATTGATAAAGCCTTGCTCAATACCATTGGCATCAATTTCTTCTAAAGCAATTGCAATTGCAGCTGTTAATGATGGAATTGCTGTTAAATCTTCATCCCAAAAACTTTTATTCTGCAAAGTAAGTCGTGCTACTTCCTTGTAATCATCGGCCTTCCAAACTCCATCAAAAAAAGCTACTATATCTTCGCTGTCGTTTACCGGTAAACTTTCGCCTTTCCATGTTCCTTTGTAAAAACGAATTAAAGCTGCAAAAGCAAACGTTAAATGAACCGGTAATTTATGATGAATGTCTACATAACCCGTTAAACTTGGTAAAACACGCACTTTGAATTTAGAAATAGAATTCAATGCTATCGATGACAATAAATGTTTGATAAACGGATTTCTAAAACGATCTAAAATTTCTTCAGAGAAACTTTTTAATTCGTCAGCATCCATGTTTAGCGTTTCGTTTATTTCATCGAAAACAGCTTTGTTCACAAATTCTCCTGTAAATGAATTATCAACGGTTTCTTTAACGGTTTCATTTCCGTAAAGCAATGAAAAAGGAACCATTGCAGTATGCGCACCGTTCAGGATTCTCACTTTACGTGTACGATAAGGCTGCATGTCTTTTACAATTTTTACATCAAGACTTGTTTTCTCAAATGGTAATTTTGCTTTTAGCCTATCATCACCTTCGATTACCCAAAGGAAAAAGCTTTCTGCACTTACAATCAAATCGTCTTTGTAATCAAGCTTACTGTTGTATTCTTCGATCTGATCTCTTGGATATCCCGGTACAATTCTATCTACCAATGTATTATGAAAAGTACAGTCGTTGATTAACCACAATTTAAAATCAGATTCTAATTGCCAGTCTACAGCATATTTTAAAACAATTTCTTTTAAAGTATCTGAGTTATAATTAATTAATTCACATGGAATAATAGTCAGCGCTTTTGATTTATCACCTTTAAAATGCTTAAATCGTTCATGCAGAAGCACCGTTAGTTTTGCAGGAAAAGAAACAGGCGGCTGCATATCAGGACGATCCGATTGAATGTATTCGATACCTGCCTCAGTAGTATTAGAGATGATAAAAGCCAATTCTTCTTCTCTTGCCAATGCTAAAAAGTCCTGAAAAGATGCATACGGATCAACTGCTTTTACAATATTGGTAATCAATTCTTTTTCCTGAATTTCTTCACCTTTTTTAACGCCTTTCATGAATAATGTATACAGTCCGTCCTGATCATTAATCATTTTTACTAAACCTTTATCAATAGGCTGTACAACCGCAATTCCGGCATTAAAATCAGCATCCTGATTTAATTTCTGAAACGCATATTCTACAAAGGCTCTTAAGAAATTACCTTCTCCAAATTGTACTATTTTTATCGGAAGTTTGTTTGTCAACTCCACTTTTGATCTGTTTATTTTTTCCATTATAAATTCTTTAAAGCTTTATAAATAATCACATTTAATGACTTATCTCTTTTCGAAAATTACCTCCTCAAATTGTAAAAGAAACATTATACTTCATGATAAAATAAAAATTGCTGTGAGGAGTGACAATCTCTATTTCAAAGCATAATGTTCTATTACAACTTCTAAAACTCTAAAAAAAAACGCATCACAATAAGGGACCAGTATGAGCAACCCTTATTTATTTTTAATATTTTGAATAATCTCAAGTACCTGACTTACTTTGTTTTTTAAACCTTCGAAGTCGTTATTATCGATTATATCTTTCGAAATCAATTGTGAACCCAGCCCTACACAATGTGCTCCGGCTCCAAGCCATGAACTCAGACTTTCTACCGTTGGCAAAACACCTCCGGTTGGCATAATATTCGTCCACGGACAAGGTCCTTTTATTGCTTTTATAAATTCCGGTCCGTAGATATCACCTGGAAATAATTTTACAATTTCACAGCCTAATTCTTCTGCTCTTGCAATTTCTGTAAGCGAACCGCAACCTGGCGACCACAATACTTTACGACGATTGCAGGCAATTGCAATATCTTCTCTAAATACCGGAGTAACAATAAAGTTTGCTCCTAAACTCATATACAATGAAGCAGCAGCTGCATCTGTTACAGAACCAACTCCCAGTATCATTCCCGGTAATTCTGCTAAGGCGTATTTGTTTAAAGCTCCAAAAACTTCATGAGCAAAATCGCCTCTGCTGGTAAACTCCATCAATCGGGAACCTCCATCGTAGCAGGCTTTTAAAACTTTTTTGCTAATTTCAATATCAGAGTGAAAAAACAACGGCACCATACCATTTTCTTTCATTGTTAATGCTACTTCAATTCTTGAATATTTTGCCATATTTTTATCAATTATCTAGATACCAATCCCGAAGCATTGCCATCTAACATATTTTCTACTTCTTTTAATGTAACCAGATTATAATCCCCTGCAATGGTGTGTTTTAAACAACAAGCTGCTACAGCAAAATCTAATGCTTTCTGATTATTATTTTGATATTCCTGCAATCCGTAAATTAATCCGCCCATGAAAGCATCTCCGCTTCCTACGCGGTCAACAACGGGATTAACTTCTTTTATTGCTGCATGATAAACCGATTTTCCGTCGAATAAAATACCGCCAATTCTTTGATGAGAAGCACTTACGGAATAGCGTAATGTAGTCGCCACCGTTTTTAAATTCGGAATCATATCAAATAACTTTGTATATAAAACAGGAAGCGATTTTTCATCTTGATAATTTGGATTCACTTTTGGGATTCCCAACATAAAATACGCTGTGTCAATATCTCCTAAAATAACATTACAATATTGTAACATTTCGGGCATAACATCACTTGGCGTTTTACCATATTGCCATAATTTTGATCTGTAATTTAAGTCGCATGAAATGGTAATTCCAAATTTATGAGCTGCTTTAATAGCTTCTAAACAGGCCTCAGCTGCAGTTTCAGAAATTGCAGGTGTAATGCCACTCCAATGAAACCAGGTTGCATTTTCTAAAACTTTCTCCCAGTCAATAGTTCCTTTTTCAATAGTTGCCATTGAGCTGTGTGCACGATCATATACGACATTACTGCCACGTGCTCCTGCTCCTGTTTCCAGAAAATAAATTCCTAAACGCTCGCCTCCAAAAACAACATTTTTTGACTCGACGTTCATTTTTCGCATTTCTTTCAAAGCCGATGCTCCAATTTCATTTTCAGGCAATCTTGTTACAAACTCTGCATTTACTCCGTAATTAGCCAATGACACGCAAACATTAAATTCACCGCCACCGTAAGATGCGCCAAACGCTTTAGCCTGTGAAAAACGCAAATGACTTTCTGTCGAAAGGCGCAGCATTATTTCGCCGAATGCAACTACTTTACTCATACTTTTTATTGTTGAATCGTTTATTTGTTTATTTGTTAAATTTGTTGAATCGTTAAATCGTTAAATCGTTTATTTGGTAAATCGTTGAATCGATTATTTGTTGAATCGTTGAATTCGTTAATTTGCGGAATCGATGAATTTGTTGAATCCTTCAATCTTTAAATACTTCAATCATTAAATTTTTCAATCCAAAAAATCTAAAATTCCAACAATCTAAAAATCTAACAATCCAAAAAATCTAAAATTCTAAAACTTAAAATACTCTTTAGCATTGTTATATGAAATATCTGAAACTAATTTTCCAATCCATTCCATGTCGTTTGGTAACTCTCCGCGTTTGATTTCGTCTCCTAAAAGATTACACAAAATACGTCTGAAATATTCGTGTCTTGGGAAAGATAAAAAGCTTCTGGAGTCTGTTAGCATTCCAATGAAACAGCTAATTAATCCCATGTTTGACAGTGCATTTAATTGTTTGGTCATTCCGTCTTTTTGGTCTAAAAACCACCATCCTGAACCAAACTGTACTTTTCCTTTAACACTTCCGTCATTAAAGTTTCCAATCATGGTCGCCATAACTTCATTGTCAGCAGGATTCAGATTATAAATAATTGTTTTTGTCAATTTATCTTTGCTATCCAATGCATTTAAGAATGACGATAGTTTTTGTGCCTGCGGATAATCTCCGATAGAATCCCATCCGGTATCAGGGCCAAGAATTCTGTGCATTCTTGCATTATTGTTACGAAGCGCTCCAAGGTGAAATTGCTGTACCCATCCAAATTCATGGTACGTTTCTGAAAGGAATAACAATATAGCACTTTGAAATTTTAAAGCTTCTTCAGGAGATATAGGCTGATTTTCTCTTTTCTTTTTGAAAATTGAAGTTACCTCATTTTCGGTAAAATCTTCAAAATAAATCTGATCTAAACCGTGATCGCTTAATTTACAGCCGTTTGCTGCGAAAAATTCAATTCTGTTTTTTAGTGCGCTGCGTAAATCAGCATACGAATTGATTGCAATACCGGACACATCCCCCAATGTGTCCAGATATGCATTATAACCATCATTTGAAATCAAAATGGCTTTATCAGGTCTGAAAGCGGTACTTACTTTGGTTCCGAAAGGATTTTTAGCCAACTTTTGATGGTGTTCTAAAGTATCAATCGGATCTTCTGTTGTACAAACTACTTCAGCATTTACTTTTTTAAGGAGGTTTTGCGTGCTGAATGCTCCTGAATTTATTTTTTCAGAAGTTTCAATGTATATTTTTTCAGCAGATTTTTCATTTAGCAAATCATAAATATCAAAATAACGTGCTAGTTCTAAATGTGTCCAGTGGTACAACGGATTACGCATCGTATACGGAACCGTTTTCCCCCAGTTTAAGAACTTATCTTTATCAGAACCATTTCCGGTAATGAATTGCTCATTTACACCCAACGTACGCATTGCACGCCATTTGTAATGATCGCCATTAATCCAAACCTGCGTGATGTTATCAAAAATTTTATCTTCAGCAATAAACTGAGGATTCAAATGATTGTGATAATCAATAATTGGCTGATTTTTTGAATAAGTATGGTATAACTCTTCTGCGAATTTATTTTCAAGTAAAAAGTTATCGTTTATGAATGTTTGATTTGCGCTCATGTCTTTTTAATTTAATTAAGAGTTATTCTTCGTTAGACGGTTTACCAATGGTCGCTAAAATTCCACCATCTACATACAAAATATGCCCGTTAACAAAATCACTTGCTTTAGAAGATAAAAATATAGCAGCTCCGGCTAAATCACCCGGATCTCCCCATTTTGCAGCCGGAGTACGGCTAATAATAAAATCGTTAAACGGATGTCCGTCAACACGAATTGGTTTCGTTTGTTCTGTTGCAAAATACCCCGGACCAATACCATTGATCTGAACATTGTATTTTGCCCATTCTGTTGCCATATTTTTAGTCAGCATTTTCAAGCCTCCTTTAGCAGCAGCATACGCACCAACAGTATTACGTCCCAACTCGCTCATCATGGAGCAAATGTTGATTATTTTCCCTTGTCTTCTTTCGATCATTCCTTTTGCAACATGCTTCGAAACAATAAAAGGACTTACCAAATCGATATCGATTACTTCTTTAAAATCAGCAACTTCCATTTCGATTAACGGAATTCTTTTAATGATTCCCGCGTTGTTAATCAAAATAGCGATTGGTCCAACTTCATTTTCAATTTTCTGAACTGCTTCTTTTACTTCGCTTTCGTCTGTTACATTAAATTTGTAACCCACCGCTTGTATACCTTCGCTTTGCAATTCTTTTACTGCATCGTCAATTTTTTGCTGTGATGAGTTTCCGTTTACTACAATTGTAGCGCCCGCCTGACCCAATCCTTTTGCCATTGCCATTCCCAGTCCGTGTGTACTTCCTGTAATAAGGGCAACTTTTCCTTTTATATCAAATAAGTTCGTCATGATTCTTATCTTAAATCTGTTATTTTACAAACATCCATATCTCCGTAATCTAGATTTTCACCTGCCATTCCCCAAATAAAAGTATAATTACTTGTTCCTGAGCCTGAATGAATGGACCAAGGTGGAGAAATAACGGCCTGATGATTGTTCATCCAGATGTGTCTTGTTTCTTGTGGTTCTCCCATAAAATGACAAACAGCCTGATTCTCCGGTATGTCTAAATAAAAATAAACTTCCATTCTACGATCGTGAACGTGAGCCGGCATTGTGTTCCAAACGCTTCCTGGTCTTAGTTCCGTCATTCCCATTTGCAATTGACAAGTAGTTACAACACTACCAATAATCATTTGGTTTACCGTACGGTGATTCGCCGTTTCCATTGTTCCCAATTCTAATTTATTAGCTTCAGCCAAACTTACTTTTACTGTCGGATAACTCGTATGAGCGGGTGCTGAGTTGATGTAATACTTAGCCGGATTTTTGCTGTCGTCGCTTTTAAAGATTACTTCTTTATTTCCGCTTCCGATATAAAGCGCATCTTTAAATCCAAGTGCGTATGTTTTTCCTTCTACAATTACAGAACCGCTTCCACCCACATTAATGATTCCGATTTCTCTTCTTTCTAAAAAATAACTTGCTTTTAGCGGATCAATACTTTCAAGAACCAAATCCTGTACAGGAACTGCAGAACCTGCAATGTATCTGTCGTAATGGGAATACACCAATACAATTTCGTTTTCCTGCATTAGATCATCAATCAGGAATTCTTTTCTTAATTGTTGTGTATCATATTTTTTAACTGCCTCTGGGCTTGACGCGTATCTTGAGCTATATTTTGTCATAATTTCTATTTAATGTAATCGATTGCACAAAATTATATTTTTATCTTTAAATACCATAATTTAGTCTATTAAATTTTTGGTAATCTTATAAATCTGTTATCGGAGCGTATTTAGGAACCAGCGATTTCATTACTACCCAACCTGTCAGGTAACAAACTGCACAAATGGAGAAAATAATAAAGTAACCTGCTTCAATTCCTTGAAAACCTAAGAAATGCATGTTTGTTTCTTTAGTATAATCAAACAAAACTCCTGATCCTTTGTTGATTAAAGTCGAACCTATTCCACCCGCAAGACCACCAATTCCGGTAATCGTAGCGATTGCTTTTTTAGGAAACATATCTCCCACCGTTGTAAATATATTGGCTGACCATGATTGATGCGCCGCACCTGAAATTCCGATTATAATAATCGGTAACCAATAGCTAATATATCCTAAAGGTTGCGCGATTAGCGCTAATAACGGAAAGAATGCAAAAATCAACATGGCTTTCATTCTTCCTTCGTACGGATTCATTCCTTTTTTCTCTACAAAATAGGTTGGTAACCATCCTCCAATAATAGACAATAATGTAATCATATAAAGAACAAATAAAGGAAGG
Source organism: Flavobacterium hercynium (assembly GCF_002217285.1). GTDB lineage: Bacteria > Bacteroidota > Bacteroidia > Flavobacteriales > Flavobacteriaceae > Flavobacterium > Flavobacterium hercynium. Next base: position 196,782 of record NZ_MUGW01000025.1, read on the forward strand.
GCTGCTTCTGTAGAATCCATTCCGTAAACGGAGCTTAAATACGCCGGAGTCCAGAATAAAAAGAACCACCAAACACCATCTGTCATAAATTTACCAAAAGCAAAAGCCCACGTTTGTTTGTATCTAAAACAATCTACAAAAGAAACCTTTGTTGTTGTTTCCGGAACATAACCTGCTAATTTGCTGTCAGCAATATCATCTTGTTGAATATAAGCTAATTCTTCAGCACTAACTCTTTTGTGTTTCTCTGGTTTTTCATACATAAACACCCAGAATCCCATCCATACAAATCCAAGTGCACCAATAATAATAAACGCCATTTCCCAACCAAACGATTTTGCAATAAACGGAATTGATATTGGAGCTGCTAAAGCGCCTACTGTAGCACCTGCATTAAAAATACTGGTAGAAAAAGCTCTGTCTTTTTTAGGAAAATATTCTGCTGTCGTCTTGATCGCTGCAGGAAAGTTTCCGGCTTCTCCAATCGCCAAAATAAAGCGGGCAAAAATAAATAAGCTCACACTCACATTGATAACCATTCCGGTATCGTTTATTGTATTGATTATATCTCGTGATTCATGAAAACCAACAAACCAGTTACCTGTAATAATTCCTGATGTTGCAATACCACAAAATGCATGAAGACAGGCTCCAAATGACCAAATACCGATTGCCCATAAAAAACCTTTTTTGGTATCTAACCAATCTACAAATCTTCCTGCAAATAGTAATGAAACAGCATAAAAGATAGAAAATAAGGCTGTAATGTTTCCGTAGTCATTATTTGTCCAATGAAATTCCGGTGCGATGAAGTCGCTCCATGTTAAAGAAAGTACTTGTCTGTCCAGGTAATTGATGGTTGTTGCAAAAAACAACAAGGCACATATACTCCAACGATACTTTCCAGCAGATTTATTGGTTTGATTCATCGTAACTTCAGATTTGTTCATGGTAACGGTTATTATAAATTTATAATTTTTTGGAAATTCAACCCCATTCATTTTCTTCCTGTAGTATTCAATCATCAAAAGATTTGAAATGCAACAAAAATCAAATAATGTAATCGATTGCACAAATATAGTTTTAAATCTTTATATTCCAAATAAATTATATAAAAAATTATTTTAACTACTTAAATAAACATATCATATAAAAAATACAAACCAAAATTACATATTAAACAATATATTTGTTAAATGAGTAATATCGAAAAAGGTATGTTTTTTGATGTTAAAATGTACTAAAATCAGGCATTCGAAAACGTTTTCATCACTAAAAATGTAACTGAAATGAAAAGAGCATTTTTATTACATTTAAAATTACATTTACTCATTAAAAAAATCTATTTTTGAATTTCAGCCTACAAAAAATTACTAATTAATATCTATACCATTGAAAAACTTCAACAAACTAACTACCGAAAAAGCATTACTAATTCTGATTTTATTTATGGGAGTTATTACACAATCTAACGCACAAAATCAAACGATACCTTTATGGAGTAAAATTCCGGATGAAATAAAAGCTACTGATTACAAAGAGAATGAAGACATTAAAGATGGAAAACTACAAAGCACGAGTAAAGTCAGCGTACCAACTTTAAGCATCTTTTTACCTGCTAAACCAAAACCCAATCAAGCTGCTGTAGTTATTTGTCCGGGAGGTGGTTACATGCATCTTGCTTTTGATAAAGAAGGTACTAAAGTAGCACAATGGCTTAATAGTTTAGGAATTGCAGCTTTTGTTTTAAAATACAGATTACCAAGTGATTTGATTATGAAAAACAAAAACATTGGCCCTTTGCAGGATGCACAGGAATCTATTCGTTATGTACGTGAGAATGCTGCAAAATACAGTATCGATCCTAACAAAATTGGAGTTATGGGTTTCTCTGCAGGAGGACATCTGGCAGCGACTTTATCTACTCATTATGACGATAAGGTTTATGAAAGCACCTATAAAGTAAGTGCACGCCCTGATTTTTCACTTTTACTATATCCGGTAATTTCGATGCAGAATAGTATAACACACAAAGGATCTCAAACCAATTTATTAGGAAACAATCCTTCTGAAACTTTACTTAATGAATTTTCCAACGAGAAAAAAGTTACTGCACAAACACCTCCGACATTTTTAGTACATGCTACAGATGATGGCGCTGTGGTGGTTGAAAATAGTATTGAATACTATTTAGCGCTTAAAAAAAATAATGTTGCAGCAGAATTACATGTCTACGAAAAAGGCGGTCACGGTTTTGGTCTGGGTGTAAAAGACACGAGTAAATTCTGGACAAGAGACTGCGAAGAATGGCTTAAAAATCACGGTTATAAAAACTAAAAGAGACTCTAAATAAAAAAGGCAAAACTCATAAAGTTTTGCCTTTTTCTAATCAAAAAAAAAAAAAAAAAACAAGATCGAAAAAAATCTTAATTCTTAAACCGCTAATTCCTTCTCTGTTATTTGTTTTGGCTTAGGTACTGTTTTTCCCGTTGCCTGAGGTTTAGCTGTTGATTTTTTGCCAAATTTCTGTTTCCCCCACCAAATCAAAAATCCGGTAATAGGCAAACTAGCCGAAATCAAGCTGGCAAAAAATGCTATAAATTTTCCTGTAAGTCCAAGTACGCTTCCTACGTGAATATCGTAATTCATTCTGCGTATTTTATCCGGTACATTGGCATCAGCATATTTTCCTGAAAATGGTGTTTTGATCGAGATTTCTTTCAGCGTTTGCTGATCGAAACTGTAGCGATCCATATTGTAATACGTGTTCTTTTTCTTGTATACAAAAGCTCCAATTGCGCCAGAAGGTTTTTCCGGTATACTTACCATTATTCCTGCTGCCTGCGGGTTTTCTTTCGAAAGATTCAGTAAAACTTTATCTACTGTAGTTACATTAAAGGTTTTAATGTTTGTAGTATCCGATTTTGGAGCTTCTCTATTATCTGATAATGGTGTTCCACCTGAAGTAACCCAGTATAACGATTTGCTAAACCAGCCAAAACTCCACACTAAACCCGTTAAAGAAATTATCAAAAGGAAAATCATACTATAAAATCCAAGTACATTGTGCATATCATAATTAACACGCTTGAAAGTAGCAGACCATTTGATTTTAAAACTCTTATCGCGAATTGATTTAATCCATTTGGTTGGCCACCATAACACTAATCCAGAAAGCAATAAAAACACAAAAATTAAAACGGCAACTCCCACGATTGGACGACCAATATCATAAGGAAGCCATAAAGCACGATGTCCGTTTAGGATAAACCTAAAAAAGTCCGGAGAATCTGTCCTGGAAACTGACTTTACATGTAATACTTCTCCCGTATAAGGATTCATGTAAACGCTCGTAAAGATTCCGCTTCTTCTCTTTTTACCTTTATCTTCTTTGCCTTTTTCTTTACCTAATTGTTTTCCAGGTTCTTTTCCTTTCTCTGTACTTTTTTCAGTAGCCGAAACTCTTTTACTTCCATTATCGTTGTCTTTTCCCTTGTCTCTGTCTTTTACTTTTTCTCTACCTTCTCCTTCTTTTTTCTGGATAAAGTATCCTACAATGGCGGCTTCGTCTTTACCTCCAAGCGTTACGCTTGTGGCGTGTTTACCATTCATCTTTTTATCTGCAATGGCAACCATTTGAGAAGGAAGCAAAAAGGCTTTTTCCTGCGGTTCGACAAAACGCCAGTCTTCTATAAAATCATTAATTTCAGCCTGAAAAACATAAATACAGCCTGTAAGACTTACGATTACCACAATAATTCCGGAAGCCAATCCGAGCCATAGATGCAACCAGGCCATAACGCGCTTAAAAAGCGATTTCTTGCTTTTTTTCTTATTTGGATTTTTAGATGAAAAAGAAAACATATATAAAAGGAGTGTAAAAAGATAAATAAAAAAACCGCAAGCCCCGAAGGACTTACGGTTCCAAAAAACAATTTAGTATTTTAATTTAGCGATTGCAGTAATCTGACCACCTTCAACTTTCATACCTCTTGTAGCAACTGCTGTTGTACCATTGATCGTATAAATCCAGTTTCCTTCCGGTGTGTTGATACCTACTATAGCTGAATTACCATCTTCTGTAGTAATATTATAACGCGTTGTAGCAGAAGTTAATGTTGCGGGAACATTTGTTACCCATGTAAAAGTTTGATTGTAAACATCGGCTACAGCCATTTTAACTGCTCCACTGTTTGCTCCAACGTTTCCGTACATTAACAATAAAAATTTACCGTTTGAGATATAACTTGTAGAAGAGATTTTATATCCTCCTGATTTTTCTTCAACATTAAAGAAGTATGACTGATCAAACTCAGTAGTTCCTTTTTTAATTTTAACAATAGCAGATGGTTTTTTAGAAGCTAAAACAGCATTACTTGTAGCAATTGCACCAGAGAAACCGTAAGCATCTCCTTTTTCATCCTGAAACAATCCGTTTGTAAAGTAAGCACCTAAGTAACTTGTACGGTTATCTTTGATTACTTTTTCTAATTTAAGTTCTGGATAATTATATACCGCAACCCAAGTACTGTCTGGATTTACAGTTCCAAAGTTATCTACTCCGTCACCTTTAATACTCATATAAGGCATGAATACTTTTTCACCAACTTGTGTAGCCCATGTAAAGAAAGCTCTTTCTCCGTTTCCGGCAAGAATCTTTGTATCTTGTTGTGCTTCTCCTGTAATGATTGATTGTTCAGCGTCAATTTTGTACATTGAAGCAATAGAGGCAGCACCACTTCTTGGTACTTTAATCGTTAAGATATCTTTGTTGATATGTGCAAAAACGTGTACCGTTTCTGCCTGGAAGTCAGATTTTTTAACCAATTTACCTGTAGCATCTAAATTATAAGTTGTTACAGCTCCCGGATTTCCTTGTCCGTAAAGTAAACTGAAAAAGTTGTTTTCAGCCGTAATGTAGTAACGGTACGTTCCATCTTGTTCTACACCGTTTCCAATTGTGGTAATCGATCCTGTAGAAACATCATCAGCAGTTAGTAAATAATCTGCAACTCCTGTAGCTCCTGTTGTAGCCGTAATGATATATTTTGTTTTTGATGTAACTCCTCCTCCTGTTTCCTCTCCTGGATTATCAGAATCGCTGCTGCAAGAGAATGTTGTAAAAGCTATTAAAGCCAATAATGAAGCTAATTTGCTATTTCTTTTCATGTTTATTATAGTTTGAATTATTAAAATTATTTAGTGGATTTAGAGAAAAAGTATCTAAATTTTATGTTGAATGCTCTACTTGGTTTTTGCAGTGAAAAATTATCATAAAGCTTATTATCCAATACATTTTTACATTCTAAAGCGATATTGTATTTACCATTTGCAAAAGTGTAAACCGCATTTAAATCATGGTTAAACTGCTCCGGAATATCCAGCTTGTCTGATCCTCCCATACTTGGCCAATACAAATAGTAAGCGTGTACATATAAAAGATTGTAACCAAGAGCAAGGTTATTTCCTTTGCGTCCAAAATCATTAAAAATGTAACTTGCATCTGCATTACCAAACATATAAGGCATGTTGGGAATACGATCTTTGTAAACGGGAGATACATAATCCTGATTCGGTTCATATTCCGTCATATTTCGGATATTCTGATATGTGGCATTAATACCGGCTGTAAATTTATTGCGGTACGAATAGCGAATCTCACCGTCGATTCCGTGATTGGTTACTCTTCCCTGATTGACATTGGTTGTCATTGTCTGATTGTTGTTTAGCGTTGGGCGAATAAAATCAGTCGCATCACGATACAAAACGTTCATATCAAAAGTCAAAGCGTTTACTTTATTAAAACTTGTCTGATATGAAAAACCAAGATTAAAATTGTTGCTGGTTTCAGGTCTTAAATCAAGATTTCCTTCTAAGTTTTCATTTACATTTCCAAAAACTTCATTGATAGAAGGCAAACGATAACTTTTTTCAAAAGTTCCTTTTAGTTGAAGATTTGGTCTTAGGTAATAGCTTGAACCTCCACCAAATCCGTATGATGATGTTTTATCTTCGTATTGTTGATAGGCAACATCACCCACATTTCCACTTGGATTATAACTTCTGGAATAGATGTTTTTTAGAAAGTAACTTTTTCCAAATACTGATGTACTCCACTTTTCATTGTAGTCAAATTTGTAACCTACTCCTAAAATATTTTTCTGGATTTTTTTAGGTTGCTGGTATACTAATGATTCCGGTACTAACTCATCACTTTCTTTACGATCAGAAGAACTAAATGTATTGTTTACTGTAAAAGAGTGTCTGTCGTTTAAAGTATACATAATGTTGGTAGTCGAGATTCCGTTGTTGTTTTTAAATTTTCGCAACGTACGGCTACGCTCTGAACCATCACCTGGATATTCTTTATAATCCCCAAACCAATTGTATCTTCTAAAAACAGTATCGATATTTTGCTCCTGACCAAAGTTGTAATTCGCCGTTAAGTTAACATTCAGACCTTTTGTGAATAAATCTCTAACCTGATATTTTACCGTTGGCATCAAAGTATTTCCTCTTTGTTGCATTTTACCAAAAACACTTTTCATTCTGGCTCCTGTTTGAATATCAGCTTTGTTTTCGCCCACTGTTACCCCAAACAATAATTTATCAGCATATTTTTTACCTGTAACCCCAATGTTAAAAATCACCGTTTCATTTTTATACTGATCGTGAAATTTTCTAACACGTTGATTAGGAAAGTAAGCACCTGTATTTAAGTCGGCTATGTCTACATTTACCCAATAATTATTATCCGAATAATTCTGGAAAGCATTGATTTCTGTAGTGAAACCACTTTTTGCTGTATATCCTGCGTTTAATGTAGAGCGATGTGTATTGAATGATCCAAAAGAATAGGAAGCATCAAGATACGTACGTGGTTTGCTGCTTGTTACAATATTCACAGCACCTCCTAAAGCATCTCCACCTAACCAGATTGGTACAACTCCTTTATAAACCTCTACTCTTTCGGCAAGGTTTATCGGAATATTATTCATTTGAAACGAAGAACCAAAGTTTTCCATCGGAACTCCATCAATAAAAATTTTAACCTGATTTCCTGTAAAACCATTAATAGAAAGTTCTGAACGTGAACCTACTCCTCCTGATTCACGAACACGAACCCCTGAAACTCTGTCTAAAGCATGTGCTAAATCTAAAGTTGAATTGTGAAGTTTTTTAGCGTCAATCGCCGTTACGTTATACGCTTGTTTGTTTACTTTTTCAACCTGAGAACGTCCCAGTACTGTAACACTTTCCAATTCGTTTAATTCGTTTGATAATTTAACTGAAACTGTAACATCTTTTTCTGCTACAACAACCTGTTTTTTTTGAGTTGAAAATCCAACTGCGGTAATTACGATATTGTATTTTCCTGCGGGAATATTTTTGAAAGTGAAGTTTCCATTTTCATCAGAAATTAAACTAAAATCTGTTTTTTCGATGATAAGCGTTGCAAATGGAATGGATTGACCAGAATTTTCCACCACTTGTCCACTAACCGTTAAGCCTTGATTTTGCTGGGAAAATGATAAGAACGTAAATAGAAAAAATATACTTGAAAATAAAAATTTGTGAGTTGTCATATCTTTAATTAGACTAATTATAAATAACTTTGCCGCAAAAGTACCATCAACTTCTCCAAAAAAGTTAGGTAAAAACGGATTATTATTTTGTAAAAACGGATTAAATTTTGAAAATCAAATCGAAAATTTCAGCTCATAAAAACCCCATTATAACATTAGAGGTTGAAGATCAATACGATCCAAAAAGTATATTAACAGAAAAGAAAATTTATATAAAAAATGAATCTCATGAAGAAATTGTAAGTAATCAATTACATACCAGCGGAATGATTATTGTTGATGCTCAAATGCATTTTGATACCCCGCAAGTATTAGAATTTGAAATCGAAAAGGAATCTATTGTAATGAATTTTATTCTTTGCAACAATGTAGAAACGCATATTGAGCAATTTGAAAGTGAAAAATTTTCAACAGAAAACACGCATAACATTCTCTATGCCAATAATTTTAATGGTACTTTTCAAATTCCGGCATTTGAGCCTGTCAATTATTTATCCTTTATTTTATCGCTTGATTTCTATCTTCAATTGATTAACAAAAATTGGAAACTGCATCAAAAATTTTCTAAAAACATTCTGGCAAAAAAATCGACTTATTTTAGTACGCATTACATCCCCTTCTCTTCTGGTGTACAATGGATTATTCATGAAATTAAAAACTGTACTTTACAGGAAGATCTCAAAAGAATGTACATCGAAACTAAGATAAAAGAGCTTTTAATTCTACAGCTTGAAGCTCTTACGCACAAGCCCACGCCAATAGAACAAATTGATGAAGAAGATTTAAAAAAATTACAGGAAGCTAAAGTAATTCTCGATGTAAATTATGCAAAATCGCCTTCGTTACCAGAACTGTCCAGAATGATTTCGCTTAACGAATTTAAACTCAAAAAAGGGTTTAAAGCTTGTTTTAACACGACTGTGAAAAGTTATGTCATTAAACTTCGAATGGAACACGCTAAAGAATTATTCAAAAATAAAGCTGCAACAGTAAGTGAAGTTGCCTACAAATGTGGCTACAAAGATGTCTCTCATTTTTCGGCAGCTTTTAAAAGTTTCTATGGTTTTTCGCCTCAAAAATTCAAAATGAATTGGGAATCTGTTTAGATTTAATTGAAGTAAGTTTCAAACTTAAAACTGAAAAAAGATCGGTAGATTTGGTTAACTGAATAACCAAATCTACAATCCAAATAAAATATAGACGTATCGCATTTCTACAAGCTACTTATATTCAGATGAATATGTCAAATTTTATTTATTAACTAAATTGCTTTTTTCCAAAAAAACATTTGATAGCAGAAGTCTAAAAATATCTAAAAAAACGAAAACAGTACTAAAACGTGACTTCTGCGGCGCAAAGCTACATCGTAGTTTATACAAAAGCTTACGGTTTTCCTCATTTCCCTTATTTTTTTTAGACTTGCTTAGACTTGCTTAGATCTTTAGATTGTTAGACTGCTTAATTTTTAGATAGTTAGATTATTAGAATGTTAGATATTACGATTCTGAGACTAACTGAATAATCTTTTAATCTTTTA
>NZ_MUGW01000026.1 GCF_002217285.1 Flavobacterium hercynium
GCTGTACAGATGAAATAACATATACTGTAGCTGCTTTAGTGAATATTACCGTAACAGGACAATTGATCAATGATGTAGTGTGTAATGGAGATTCTAATGGTTCTGCTAAATTTGATGTAGATAATTTTACAATAATTTATAATAGCGCTTTAATAGCAGGTCCTGCTACAGCAACTTTAACCCAAACAGGAAAAGAAGTTTTCTTAACCAATGCACCGGCAGGTACTTATACAGTTCGTGTAACAGATGCTATAACAGGATGTACAGCTGATGCTACAATAACAGTTAGCCAGCCTACACCACTAGCAATAGCAGTTACAAGCAATATAAATGCTACTTGTAATACAGGAGCTCAGGTTTCGGTTGCAGCAACAGGAGGAACTCCTAATTATGAATATGCTTTTGTTTTAGCAGGTGTTACACCAACACCGGCAGATTACACCAACAGTTTTAATGCTGTTTTAGATCCTGCTCTTGGACTGAACTGGAGAGCGTATGTAAAAGATGCACATAATTGTGTGACGTATATTGACATTACAATAGCCATAGATCCGTTACCGGGTAACATTACAGCGACAGTATTGAGTCATTGTCCATCTGCAACGGGAGATTATAGCTTTACAGTGAATGTAGGATCAGGAATTGCTCCTTTTGAATATAGTATACCGGGAAGTGGTTTTCAAACCAGCAATACTTTTACAGTAAAAGTACCGGGAAGCTACGATGTAACGGTTAGAGATGCAAATGGCTGTCAGGTTACAGTACCGGCTCTGGTAACTATTTTACCAGTGTTACAATTAAATGCTGTTATTACTGCATTGCCTAGTTGTACTGCAGCGAATGGCGGAAGCATAACAGCTGCAGGTACCGGAGGTTCAGGTGCAGCTAATTACAGTTATACGCTAAACGGAGGAGCGCCAATAACGACAACTCCTGCTGTATTTACTAATGTTGCAGCCGGAACCTATACTATAAGAATAACGGACACCCTAACCAATTGTAGTGTGGATCAACAGGTAGTTGTTTCATCACCAACACTTATTACCGGATTTGCATTAGCCAAAACTGATGTAACGTGTAATGGAGGTACAGATGGCCGTATAACAGCCAGTTTAGCGCCAAGCGCACCGGGTGTAAACGATAATCCTGTGTATGAGTATAGTTTAACAGGTACTACAGTTTTAGGAGCAGTAGTTACCAGACCAAATCAAACCAGTCCTGTTTTTGATACCCTTGAGGCAGGAAGTTATACTGTAACGGTTACCTCAGGCAGAGCTTGTCAGGATTCAATTACCATTCAGGTTACACAGCCGGCTTTAATTGTAGCGGCAACTCCGGTAGTGGTACAATATGCCTGTAATGCAGGAAGTAATACGTCTAATTATGCAACGGTAACAGTAGCAAGTGTTACAGGAGGTTCAGGAGTGTATACGTATGAGTTTATCAGAAACGGTGTTGCTGTTCAGAAAGGAACACAAAATGTGTATACAGAATCTGATTTCTTAGGAGGTAATTATATCGTAAATGTTACCGATGACAAAGGATGTACAGCAGCAGCTACAACAGTAGTAACAGTTGATCCGTTTATTAGTTTAGATGTTATAAATGTGTCAAAAACACCTATTACCTGTGTTGCTGACGAAGATATTACAGTCTCTGTAGCGACTACAGGGGGAACACCGGCATCGTTAGATTATACTGTTGCAGGAGTTGGTAATCCGTATAACCAAACGAACACAACAGGTGTTTTCACCGGCCTTGGAATAGGAAGTTATCTGATCACCGTTACCAATCCGGTAACAGGATGCAGTATTCAGGATACCTATTATGTTGCAGATCCTAATACTTTTGAAATCAAAGCGAATGTTACTGCCAAAGAAATTTGTTTTGGAAGCAGTGACGGAATAGTAGAATTAACCTTTGTGGATAACCAGCCTGTTCCAACAGATGAAGCAGGTCCTTTTAACTATGTGATTACAGGAGGCGCAGTCCCTATTACAGGAAGTGCAGCCAGCGCAGGTCCAATTACCATTGCCAATCTGCCTGCAGGTCAGTATACCGTGACCGCTACGCTTATAGCAAGTCCTCAGTGTATCGTTACAACAGTGTTTAGTATTCTGCAGCCATCGGCACCTTTAGCCTTGAGTACTACAACATCGGCCATAACATGTATACCGGGCAATGATGGAGAAATAACAGCAATTGCAACAGCAGGCTGGGGAGCACCGTATGAGTATGAATTAATGTTAAATGGAGCTGTTGTAGTGCCTTACAGTACAAATGGAAGCTTTACTAAGTTAAGCGCAGGAACTTATACTATTAATGCCAAAGACAATCATGGCTGTAGTATCAGTGCAACAGAAACACTGGTTATTCCGGCGCCTATCGTAGTTACCGCTGCTGCCAGTACCACTATGTTAACTTGTTTTGGAGACAGAACAGCTGTAATTACAGTTGCTGCTCCAACCGGAGGACAGGGAAGTAACTATCTGTACACCTTAAATATGGTTTCAGTAAATCCGTTTATTGTTTCGGGTCCACAATCAAGTGGTATTTTCAGCGGCCTGGGAGCAGGAACGTACAACATAACGGTGACTGATGGATTTAATTGTTCGGCTACCTCTGCGGATATTGTAATTGCAGAGCCGACAAAAGTTACCACCAGTCTGGTATTGTCCAAATCACAAACCTGTTTAACCCTGTCAGAGCTTACTTTAAGTGCTGGGGGAGGAAATGGTCCTTATACGTATAGTGCTGATGGCATTTCATATAGTACAGTAACCTTTGCAAGTTCTGTTTCATTTTCTGTTCCGGTAGGTAAATACCAATATTATGTAAAAGATGCTAGCGGATGTGTGGCCATTATTTCAAATGAAATTTCAATTGATCCATTACAGCCTCTGACAGTGAATGTAGATGTGAGTAATGCAGTAATAAAATGTTTAGGAGAGTCAACAGGAGTTATAGTGGCAAATGCTACGGGTGGTTTAGGCAGTTATGTTTATACCCTTGAAGACGGAGCAGGAGGTCTTGTAAGACCAGCTCAGGCCAATGGAAGATTTGAAAACTTAGCTGTTGGAAACTATATGGTAAAAGTAAGCAGTGTGGATTGCGATGCAAGCTCAGTACTGATTACCATTACCCAGCCGGCAACAGCAATTCAGGCGGCATTTATTCCTACAGATGTAAGTTGTTTTGGAGAAAATGATGGTAGAATTGTAGTCAACGCTACAGGAGGAACAGGAATTACTAAATATGCTATTTCGCCTAAATTAAACAGATTTGATTATGCTAATACATTTGAAAAATTAACAGCAGGTACTTATACGGTAATTGCGCAGGATGAAAACGGATGTTATGCTATCACTGAAGTTGTTGTTAATCAGCCTGATCCATTAAGTATGGAAGAGATTCCAGAATCTATAGTTCCGGAACTATGTAAAGACGACAAAAATGGTGCCTTTAGTATTTATATTAAAGGAGGTACAGGTCCTTATAGTGTAAGTTTAGACAATGAGAAAGGTCCTTTTATACCAGGAGCTATCGGTCAGACTGTATTTGAATTTAAAGGTATTAATGGAGGATATCATGCAGTATATATTCTTGATGCTAAAGGTTGTACAAATATGGTCATGGAAAATTTGCCTGTACCAGTAGTATTGGAACCAAAAGTTACAGTAAGCTATGAATGTGTTAATAATGCACAGGCTAACAGAGTAGAAGTTATAATAGATGAAAGTAATACAGATCCAAGTCTTATGAAATATGATTTAGATGGAAATCCGGCTACTGTTCAAAATAGCAACATCTTTACCAATATAGCACCTGGTTATCATATTATAACTGCGGTTCATGATAATGGCTGTTACCAATTCTCAACACAATTTTTTGTGGAGTCTTATGAGCCATTAGAACTAAAACCTACTGTAACACAAGAGATGAACATATTGACTGTAATAGCAAGTGGGGGAACTTCTAATTATGTATACAGTTTTAACGGAGGACCATTTACTTCTTCTAATAAATTTATAATTCGCGAATCTGGAGATTACCATATAATTGTAAGAGATGAAAATGGTTGCGAGGCAAGTATTATTGCTCCGGCAAAGTTTGTTGATGTTTGTATTGATGATTACTTTACACCTAATGGTGATGGAGTTTACGATGAGTGGGGACCTGGTTGTACCAATATTTATAAGGATCTTGAATTCTCAATTTTTGACAGATATGGTCGTGTTATTAACAAATACCACTATGGAGAAAAATGGGATGGTAGATACAATGGTGAGGAATTACCATCAGGAGATTATTGGTACGTTCTTAAACTGAATGATGTAAAAGATAACAGAGAGTTTGTCGGGCATTTTACTTTATATCGTTAACCGATAATAAGCAAGCCAGTCAGTCATAGATTTTATATCATCTAAAAAAAATACAATGAAAAAACTTATTATATCCTTAGTATTCATGGCTGTAACATCAGGTTACAGCCAGGAGCTAAACCTGCCGGTATTTACCCAGTATTTAGCAGATAGTCCCTTTATATTATCTCCTGCTTACGCTGGTATTGGCGATAACCTGAGAATCAGAGCCAATGGTCTGACACAATGGGTGGGAATCAAAGATGCGCCTCAGAATCAATCTGTTTTTGCTGATTTTCGTATCCTGGACCGCTCCGGAATTGGAATCTCAGTTTACAATGATAAAAACGGCTATACAAGACAAACAGGAGCAAAAGTTTCTTTTGCCCATCACCTGATTTTAGATTACTATTCCAAGCAATACCTGTCTTTTGGTATTTCGTATAACTTTAATAGTTTTCATATCAATATTGATGAATTTAACAGTACGCCCAATCAGCCTATTTTAGATCCGTCTATTACAGATAACCGTTATACTCAAAATAACAACTTTGATATTAGTATGCTGTACCGTTATGAGAATTTTTTTGCCAGTCTTAATGCCAATAATATTTTAAGAAAAAACATTGATAAGTATAAAGGAGTAGAGCCGGATTTGCTATCTAATTTTCAACTTTATAGCGGATATACTTTCAGAGATGGTGAAAATAGAAATATAGAGTACGAACCTTCTGTGTATTACCAGTTTTTTGCCAGTGATCAGCGTTCGAGTACCGATTTGAATTTCAAATACAAACGCTATAACCGCTATGAAGATTATTACTGGATTGGGGTATCGTACCGCTTTTTGAATGATCAGTTATTAAAACCTTTATCAGCAGGTCCTATGGTAGGTTTTATGAAATCTAAATTCTATTTTGGTTATTCGTATCAGGTCATGTTTAATGATTTAGGAAGCCATAACTCAGGTACTCATATGATTACCATTGGAATGGACTTCCTGGGATCAATCAGTAACTGTCCGTGTACACAAGGTCCTGTACATTAGAATGCTGTAAAACGTATCAAATTCCAGCATTCAGATTACGCCAATAAAAAAAAGTTTAAAGCTTAAAAGATATACATTCGAATAGATATATTTTATCAAATAACATCTTATGAATTTATATTTTTTAAGCTTTCATAATTTAAGTCATTATAAGTATAAATAATAGTATCTGCCAACGATTGATCTTGGGTGTCGACACCTTCACTTTTGTAAGCAATACAAAATATTCCAGCTGCATTCGCTGCTTTAATTCCATTGGTACTATCTTCAATTACAATGCATTCCTCTTTAGGTGCACTGGAGTAAGATGCTGCTTTAAGGAAAATTGCAGGATGTGGTTTAGACTCTGGGAAATCATTACCGCTAATTTTATGTGAAAAATATTGATTAAGATCAAAACGCTCAAAAACCTTATCGATAACTTGCATTTCAGAAGAGGAAGCTACAATCAATTGAACTCCATTGTTGTGGAGATCAATAATTAAATCTTTTACACCAGGCATTAAATGCAAATCTTCTTTTTTATCAAATGCTTCCAGAAATAAGGTGTTTTTGGCTAAAATTAGTTCTTCAATTGTATGAGGAAGATTAAATTGATCTTTTATTTTTTTATAGATCGTTTTATTTGAATTTCCAGTAAATGTGGCAAATAATTCATTTGTTACTTCAATATTTAAATTCTTAAATTGAATAAGACTTACTTCATGATGTAATGGTTCACTGTTAACTAATACACCATCCATATCGAAAATTACGGTTTTAACCATTGCGTTTTTTTTTAATTATATAAAATAGAGCTTTAAGGAATTTTAAACGTTTTCAGTTTTTAACTGAGAAGTTTTTGATTCCTTTTATTATTTAAATATTTCCTTACCGGAATATCATAAAAAGTCATGACTACGTAAGCAATTATTACAAGAAAAATTACTCCAAGAATCACTATAAGTGTTAATTGTGCGGTATCAGGCTTGTAATTTGTATAGTAATTTCCAAACATCCAAATTGCAGCATAATGTGTCATATACAAAGGGTAAGAAATATTTCCTGAAAAGTTACAAATCTTTTTGAGATGTGGTGTCACTTCAGTTCCCGCACCCAAAGCGATTAGTAATGGAAAATAAAACAATACAATTAAAGGTTCGGCTAGCCAATTTAATTTTGAAAATGGCATTATGAATGCTAAAAGCAATAATAGCGAAAGACCTGCAAATCCCAGCTTATTTTTGATAATCCAATTAGAGCGATAGATAAGTAATCCGGCTAAAAAAGAATAAGAGATTCTGGCACAGCCATCCCAAAAGGTAGGACCGCTCCAGCCACCTAATAAATTTCCGGCACTATATCCGACAAAACAAATCGCTCCGGCAGAAAGTAGTGTTAGTATTAACAAATAGTTACGGCTAATTCGATAAAGAATAAAGGCATAAACAATATTTGCCATATATTCCCAAAATAAAGACCATGCCGGAGCATTAAAACTAAAAAGATTAAATGCCCGATCTGCTATTACAGGCAGTGGAATAAGAAATAAGGAACAAAAAAAAGTCAATAAGATTTTGCCATTACTATACAGTTCCTGATAATTAGCAAAAGGATCTAAAAGAAATGCTAAAAGTCCCAAAACAGAACCTGCTATAACCAAAGGATGAAGCCTGATAATTCTGGATATAAAGAAATTGCGAATACCCATTTTAGCAATGCGATCATCATAAGCATACCCGATTACAAATCCTGAGAGGCAAAAGAAAAAATCAACAGCCAAAAAGCCATGTCCTATGAAATTCTGACTAGGATCTGTATAAATCCATTCCATAAAATGAAAGATAACAACAGCCAATGCTGCAAAGCCTCTTAATCCGTCTAAAACTTTAAAATGTTGTTTGGTCTGGAGAATTGTCGATGGGCTTGTACTTGTAGTCATTTACGGTTTGGTATCTTATTTAAATTGAATCTGGCGCTGCTGGCTAAATTTATGCTGTTGCAAATTATATAAATTAATGTTCAAATCAAAATTAGGTGTTAACAGCTGTTTATCATTTGTTTACGCAGGTTTTACAAGGTAATTTTCTAATTATCAACGACTATCAGTAATTATTAAAGTAGTCTAATATTGAAATCCTTGTTATGAAAAAATTATTATCGTAATAAAAATAGTGTTATATTAGCATTGCCAAAATGTAAGTGTACAGCGTAAATCAATCGTAAAACATTGGTTTTTAATGTTTTTAAACATTAGAAAAAGTTAGAGCTTTCGTATGTGGACGACTAGTGATTTGTTTCAAGTAAACATTTGTAGGTTTCCACTTTTCTTATTACAATAAACGCCACAATGAAATTAATAGAAAATAAAGAACTCTTTCAAGCCATTTTTAACTCCTCTCCAAACGGCATTACAATACTGCAATCTATTAATGATGAAAAAGATAAAACAGTAAATTTTTTGGTACTTCTTTTAAATTCTACAGCTTTACATTTTATTGGCAATACATCTTATGAAAACAAAAGCTATAGCGAAGTTTTTCCTATGATGAAAGAGGCAGCTGTAGAGGAAAAATTTATTGAAGTAATGAAAACGGGCGTAACGGCTAGTTTTGAAAACATTATTACGATTAATAATAAAAAGTATTCTTTTCAATTTACTGTCGTAAAACAAGCTGATTTGCTGGTAGTAACAACAGAAGATATAACAGCACTGCGACAGGCAGAAATTACACTTGATACTGCATTGACAGTAGCAGAAAAACAAAAACGATTTTACGATTCTATCACAAATAATACACCCGATCTTGTATATGTATTTGATCTGTCTTATATTTTTACCTATGCCAATAAAGCTTTGCTTACTATGTGGGGTAAATCAGCAGAGGATTCTATAGGACGTGGTTTAAGAGAAAATGGTTATGAAGAATGGCATGCTCTAATGCATGAACGTGAAATTGATGAAGTCGTTGCCACAAAAAAAACAGTTAGGGGAACAGTATCTTTTCCACATGCTGAATTAGGAAACAGGGTTTACGATTATATTCTTGCTCCGGTTTTAAATGAAGAAGGAGAGGTAGAAGCCATTGCCGGAACAACCCGGGATATTACAGAAATCAAACAAGCAGAAAAAAGAATTCAGCAAAGTGAAACGCGTTTTCGAAGTATGATCGAACAAGCACCAATAGCGATGTTATTGTCTAAAGGTGAAGATGTTATAATTGAGAGCATTAATAATCCAATGCTACAGTTTATAAATAAAAAAACAGCAAAGGAGGTTCTTGGTAAAAAAGCATTTGATACATTACCGGAACTTGCAGACCAGCAAATACTTCAAACAGTTGTACAAGTACAAAAAACCGGTATTCCTTATAGAGGATATGAACAACCAGTTGATTTAGTCGTTAATGGTGAGACAGAACGTCGCTATTTTAATTTTTCTTTCGATTGTATCAATGATGCTGAAGACAGTTCTGCGGTGTTGCACATGGCAATGGATGTAACAGAACAGGTGTTGGCAAGATGGAAATTGGAGGATAGCGAAAGCAGGTTAAAATCGGTAATAGATCAAACGCCTGCGCCAACCTTGGTACTGATGGGCAAGGACTTGATTATTGAGCAAATCAATAAGCACATGTTGCAAATGATTGGACGCGGTGAAGAAATAATTGGTAAAGCATTGATCGATGTGCTACCGGAACTTGAGGGACAATATGTTTGGAAACAGGTTCAGAATGTATATAACAAAGGAATTCCGTTTTATCAAAGTGAAGTCCTGGTACAGCATAACCGTACAGGTGTACCAGTTGATTATTATTACAATTTGGCTTATCGTCCTCTAGTTCAAAACGGACAAATAGTTGGAATGATTCAGGTTGCTATCGATGTAACGGAACATGTAATGGCTCGAAAAAAACTGGAAGAAAGTGAGAAACGTTTTCGTGCTTTGATAACCGCTTCATCTGATGCAGTATACCGAATGAACGCTGATTTTACCGGACTGCGTAATTTAGAAGAGCAAGGCTTCGATACTAATCAACAGCAAGCTCCTTCTGTTAACTGGATAGACAAATACATTCATCCTGACGATCGTAAACAGGCTGTCCATTTTATTGAAGCATCTATAGAAAACAAAAAAATATTTGAGTTAGAGCATCGTGTTTTAAATGCTGATGGAACTTTTACCTGGAATTTTTCAAGAGCTGTACCTATAGTAGATGATCAAAATAATGTAATCGAATGGTTTGGTACCTGCACAGATATTCATGAAGAACGAACTATTACTGAAAAATTAGAAAGCCTTGTAGCCGATCGTACTAAGGAATTACAACGTTCTAATGAAGATTTACAACAATTTGCCCATGTAGCATCTCATGATTTAAAAGAGCCGGTTCGTAAAATAAAAACGTTTACAAGTCGTTTACAAGATCACCTTAGTGAGCAATTAGATGAAGTTGCTACCCGATATATCGAAAGAATTCATGTTGCTACAGATCGTATGTTTAACATGATTGATGGTGTTTTAGCCTATTCTAAAATTAATGCAGATTTGCAAAAACCAACAGTAGTTGATCTCAATGAGGTTATAAAAAATATCGAAACTGATTTAGAAGTTTCATTACAAAGAACAGGTGGGAAAATCGATTATGATGATCTTGCAATACTAGAAGGAGCATCGGTACTAATTTATCAACTTTTCTATAATTTGATTAATAACTCCTTAAAATTTGCTAAAGCAAATGTACCGCCTCAGATTAAAATTGTGTCTGAGATAAAAGAAGAGAAAAATAAAAAGTTTGCCGTAATTACGCTAACGGATAATGGAATTGGTTTTGAACCAGATATGGCAGAACGAATATTTGAAACCTTTACCCGACTTAATTCTAAAGATAATTACGAAGGTACCGGTTTAGGATTAGCGCTTTGCAAAAAAATAGTAGAGCGTCATGAAGGAAAAATTACTGCAACAGGAATAATAAATGAAGGAGCTGTTTTTACTATAAAACTTCCTTTGCAGCAGAAAGAAAACAACATTTAAATATGAATAAAAAAAGAATTTTGTTAGCTGATGATGATCTTGATGATACAGAAATGTTTTGTGAAGCTTTGGCTCTGATCGATAACAATATTGTTTGTGAATGTGCAAATAATGGGAGTGATGCACTAAATAAACTGGATGCTCTGGATTTTAAGCCAGAACTTATTTTTCTGGATCTTAATATGCCGGTTATGAATGGCTGGGATTGTCTTAAAACATTAAAAAAAGATAAACGTTATCACAACATCCCGGTTATTATGATTTCGACTTCTTCGCATAAAAAAGATATGGAAGCAGCCGCAAATCTTGGGGCTCTTTGTTATTTTGTTAAGCCAAATAGTTTTAAAGATTTAAAAGATGTATTACACTCTATAACAGCAAGTCTTGGAGCAGATTTAAAAGATGCTATAGCAAATTTGCAAGCTAGTCCTTCTGCAAGTATTTTTTCTTTTGTTTAAGAAGAAACTATTAAAAATAAAAATCTCAATATATAAAAAATGCCCCCGGATAGTATTTAACTTTTGGGGGCAGTTTATTGATAAATAGCTTCTTATAAGCGAATAAATTCTAAAATATCTTTATTAATAGTATCCGCTTCAGTGGTTGGCATTCCGTGAGGGAAACCAGGATAAGTAATTAATTTTCCATTTTTTAATAACTTAGCTGCTGCCGGAGCCTGAGTGTAAGGTACGATTTGATCATCTTCACCGTGTAAAACAAGAACCGGAACGTCAACACTTTTAAGGTCTTCTGTAAAATCAGATTCAGAGAAAGCTTTAACTCCTTTATAATGAGCCAAAGCAGAACCCATCATTCCCTGACGCCACCAGTTGTGTCTGATACCTTCTTTTACTGTTGTACCTTCGCGATTCCATCCGTAAAATGGTATCGGAAAATCATAGTAATATTGTGCTCTGCCAGTAGCAACATGCTCTCTGATTTCATCAAAAACAGATACAGGTACACCATCAGGATTGTTGTCATTTTTTATCATAATTGGTGTTACAGCACTAATTAAAATAGCTTTGGCAACACGTCCTTTCCCATGTTTGGCTACGTAACGAATTACTTCACCACCCCCGGTGGAATGTCCAATATGAATCGCATCTTTTAAATCAAGTGCTGCAGTTAGTTCTGCAATATCTGCTACATAAGTATCCATATCGTTTCCTTCGGCGCTTTGACCGGAACGCCCGTGTCCTCTTCGGTCGTGAGCAATTACTCTGTAACCTTGCTCAAGAAAAAATAACATTTGAGTATCCCAATCATCCCCGGATAAGGGCCAGCCGTGGTGAAAAACAATAGGTTGTCCAGTTCCCCAGTCTTTATAATAAATTTCAGTTCCGTCTTTTACTGTAATAGTGCTCATTTTTTATAGTTTTTTAATTAATAATTTGTATTATTTTTTTTTAGGTTTTAATTAGTTGATTTTAACCAAATGTGCCTCAATGCTGGCTCTGTCCGATTCGTATTGTGCAGGCAGTTTTAAATTCTGACCTAATTCTTCAAGACTTTCGTCTACCATAAACCCAGGATTTTCGGTTGCGATTTCGAATAAAACACCACCTGGTTCTCTGAAATATAGAGAGTGGAAATAGTTTCTGTCAATTTGTGGTGTGATAGACAATCCGTATTCTTCTATTTTTTGACGGAAATGCATTAAAATAGCATCATTTTCTACACGAAAAGCAACATGATGTACAGATCCGTTTGCCACATGACCGCGTTTTTCTTCGGCTAATTCTACTAAGTCAACAATGGCAGCGTTTTCTACAGCATCTGTTGCGTAGCGAAAACGGTTTACATCCTGATCGATTAATTTATAACCAAATATTTCAGTTAAAATTGCCGCAGTAGCTTTAATGCTGTTTAAAGTCAAGGTAATATTATGAAAACCTTTAGTTGCAACATCTGCCTTTACTTCGTCAGTTTCCCAAGCTTTTCTTGTGTCTGCTGTTTTAGATTCGATTAATTCTAATTTTAAACCGTCCGGATCTAAAAACGTAAGGTATTTTTCGCCGAATTTTTCAGCTGGTTTGTTGTAAATTACATTGTATTGCTCAAAACGTTTTTGCCAAAAATCCAAACTTCCTTTAGGAACAGAGTATCCAATTTCGGTTGCCATTCCAGAACCTTTTCGGCCTTGTTGAATTCCTTCTCCCCAAGGAAAAAAAGTAAGTATGGTTCCTGCACTTCCAACTTCATCACCAAAATAGAAATGGTATGTTCCCGGATCATCAAAGTTTACTGTTTTTTTAATGAAACGTAATCCTAATATTTTGGAGTAAAAGTCGAAGTTGCGTTTAGCGTCGCCTGCAATTGCAGTAATATGGTGTAAGCCTAAAATTTTATTTTCCATGGTTTCTATATATTAAATTGTTATTGATTTTCTTTTACAAATTTACTTCGGTAATCCACATGCATCGGTTAATGTAGATTAAGAAGTGATACTAACTTGTTTTCTTTTGTTATTCTACTACTATCCAAATTGCATTCCGTTATGTTTAATTATTTGTAAATCAGTTATTAAAGTGGTTTTGGCGTATTTTTTAAATACGATATATCGTAATTTTATATATAGAGATTCTTTTTATTTCAACAATCCATAGCAATTCTATTAAGGCTATTGTTTAAATTTACACGATTACCAATTCAATACCACAATAGTTATTATGGAAAAGTCAAAGGATCAGGCGGCGCTTATTACACAGCGATTGCAGGAAAGAGAAAAGGAGCAAATGCTTATTTTGTCGATCTGTAAAGCACTTTCCGAAGTTTTGACTAGTGCAGAATTTCATAATGTTATTGATGATGTTCTAAAGCATCATTTTTCTTTTGAAGATTTTATTTTGGCTTCGTCTAAAGAAAATGAAACAGAATATCAGGTTTTCTATCAATTTACTGCTCAAAAAAAGTTAAGTAATGCCATTTATTCTACTAATGATGGTTTTTTTGATGTCTGTCTGAATACCGCTGATATGGTGGTTTTTGATATTAAAAGTTTAACAGAAAATAAAAATGCACTTCCGGCTTATCTTCTAAATGTGAAAGATTTTAAGAATGGTATTGGAGTTTGTTTACCTAATCATCGAAATAATCACAATGTATTGTTTCTTTTTTTTAAAAATGCAGCAGGATTTAGCAGAGAAGCAAATCGAATACTTCGAGGCATTGCCACACAATTATCTATAACCGTGGGTAATATCAAAATAGCAGAAGCTTATCAAAATAGTTTAGCAGAATTAAGCAGCTTGAAACGTAATTTTGATAAGAATCAAATACCAAATGTAAAATTAGAAAGCTCAGGTTTTCATGGCATTATCGGCAATAGTGCTGCAATGCAGGAGGTTTACGAATTGATTGGTCAGGTAGCGCCATCACAATCTACCGTTTTGATTTGTGGTGAAACAGGAACGGGAAAAGAACTTGTAGCAAAGGCAATTCATACTTTATCAAGGGTTTCTAATGAAAAAATGGTAAAAGTAAATTGTGCTTCGATTCCTGAAAATTTGATTGAAAGTGAATTATTTGGTCATGAAAAAGGTGCTTTTACAGGAGCTTTAGATTCGAGAATTGGAAAGTTTGAACAAGCTGATAACGGAACAATTTTCTTAGATGAAATAGGCGAATTACCGCTTGAACTTCAAGGTAAATTATTGCGTGTACTACAGGAAAAAGAAATTGAAAGAATAGGAGGTCGAACCACCAAGAAGATCAATGTTCGTGTGATTGCAGCCACAAACCGATCACTCGAAAAAGAAGTGGCAGATGGCCGTTTTAGAAGTGATTTGTATTATCGACTGAATGTTTTTCCAATTTTGCTTCCGGCTTTACGCGAACGTTCGGCTGATATTGAAATATTGGCTCAATTTTTCTTAGAAAAGCATTCTGCTAAAATGGGAAAAAATATTACCGGATTTTCTAAAAAGGTAATAAACAGTATGACTGCAAACAGCTGGCAGGGTAATGTAAGGGAATTAGAAAATATGGTAGAACGCGCTGTTTTATTTGCGAATGAAAAAGTTATTAAGGAAATGATTTTTCCTGAAATTTTTAAAACAGAATCAAAAGATACCGAAACAGAATTCTATACCAAAACATTACAGGAAGTAGAGAAGGAGCACATTCTTAAAGTTGTAAAAAAATGCGGCGGAAGAATTTCAGGTCCTCAGGGCGCCGCAATTTTATTAGGAGTTCCTGCAACAACACTTATTTCGAGAATGCAGAAATTAGGCATTAAAAAGAAGCATTTTTAAGTTGATTATTCTTGTGTTACCTTTATTTTACCGGAAGAAATAGCCCAGAAAATCAATAACAGCATGCTAATTGCCAATGCAACAGCAGGAAATTGAAAAGAAATTGCAAAAGCAATAATGTAGGTTGGAAGTCCGTATAAATAATTTTTCCTGATTTTTTGTATAGCGGAATTGGTAATTCCGGGACGTAACAATTTTTTATTATTACTGGCAATAAACCATAAAAGGTTATATGAAATATTGATAAGAACAAAAATACCAGTATAAATTGCTACTGCGATACCCGAAGCTTCTCCTTCAAAAAAACGAGCCAGTAAAGCTGTTGGATAGGATACAGCAGAAACCAAAAATAGAATTAATCCGTTGGCAAACATAAGCGCGGTTGTACGGCTGTAAATTTGTTTGAAAATCTTGTGATGATTCACCCACATGATGAAAATACTGAAAAATGAAAGCGTAAATGCCAAATAAGTTGTCCATTCACTTTTAAGGTAATTCAGTAATTGAATACCATTTTTAACAGTGTTGGTATCGGGAGCATGAAGATCCAGCACCAAAAGCGTAATGGCAATGGCAAAAACGGCATCGCTAAAATTCTCGATACGTACAGTTTCTTTTTCCATTTTTTATATTTTTATAAATATTGACTTTCGCATAGTCGGTTCAATATTTTTAGTTTTATGTCCTTTGCCTGTAGTGTCTTCTACCAACAATATGGATCCTGTAGCAAAGGTTCTTTTTTCACCCAGAGAAGTTTCGATTAGTACCCCGCCATCAATTAAAATAATATATTGACGATCCGGAGCATTATGAAAATCATAATCATAAGATGGAATCACTTCTCTAAAAACGATTGATTTTACAGGTTCATCATCAGATAAAAATCCGATCGCACCATTGTTTTTCAACGGTACTTCGAAATCTTCAAAATGGCTTTCACCATTTGTATCGCTGTAAATGCGGGTTATTTGTATCATTACTTTTTTGTAAAAACAAGTTCGTTGGCAAGGTCAATTTCGTCCTGACTAATGGTATGTCCCATGTCCGGATAGATTTTTTTAGTAACGGCTGCACCCATTTTAGTGAGTAATTTTTCCGTATCATTTACTCGTTCTACAGGAACGTGAAAATCAGGATCGCTCGTTCCGATGAAGATTGGTGTATTTTCGAAATTTCCGGCATAATGCTCTTCATATACTTTATCACCAATTAATCCGCCTGTAAAAGCTACAACTCCACCATATTTTGCAGCATTTCGGGCTGTAAATTCTAAAGCAAGACATGCGCCTTGTGAGAATCCCAGGAAGTAAATGTTTTCTTTTTCGATTCCGTTTTTCTCGATCTTCGTTACTACATCTGCAATTGTTGCCAATGATTTAGAAAATGAAGGTTCATTCTCTGCAATGGGAACTAAAAAAGAATACGGATACCAGGTTCTGTTTTCTGCTTGTGGCGCAATCAACGCAAAATCGTCTACATTTAGATATCTTGCAATTGAGAGAATATCGTTGGAACCTGCACCACGACCATGAATCATGATTAAGGCTTTTTTTGCTTCTTTCAGAGGTGTTCCAGCTGTTATATTGTCTAAGTTCATACGTCTTTTTTTTAAATTATTTTTTCCAGATGTCTTGGTATTCTTCCGGATTTTTTTTGAATTGTGCATGCACGTACGGACAAAGAGGTAATACCACCATGTTATGTGCGCGCACATACGAAGTCATTTCGTTAAGCAGCATTTTTGCATATCCCTTTCCTTCGCCCTCCGGTTCAACACCAGTATGGTAAACAGTTAGCAAATCATCTTTGATACTTACTGTCATTTCTCCCAGTTTTTTAGTATCAACATAAAGGTTAAAAGCACCGTGTTTTTTCTCGTCTAATTCTAGTTTTATCGCTTCCATATCTTAATTATATCCTTGTTTTATACCTAATTTTTTCATTTTTGAATACAATGTTTGCGGTTGCATTTGTAGTAACTCTGCTGCACCTCCGGCACCTGAGACCTTTCCTCCACAATTTTGCAGTGCATTCATAATATGCTCTTTTTCCATTTCCTCCATAGATTTCATTTTTCCGTTGTTTTCGGAAGAAAAAGAAATGTTAGCAGGAAGATCGAATTTTTCAATTTCGTTTGTTCTGGTCAGTAAAACGTTTCTTTCGATCATGTGTTCCAGTTCACGAATATTACCCGGCCAGTCGTAGTGCATCAGTTGCGCTAAAGCAGATGAAGAAATCCCCGAAACATTTTTACGGGCATTGGCTGCGTATTTTTTTAAAAAGTAATGTGCTAAAGCTTCAATATCATTTTTACGATCTTTTAATGGAGGCAATTGAATAGGGAAGACGTTTAGCCTGTAATACAAATCTAATCTGAAACGGCCCTCTGCAACTTCTTTTTCCAGAGATCTGTTGGTTGCAGCTACAACACGCACATTAATTTTAATGGTAGAATTACCACCAAGACGCTGAATTTCTTTTTCCTGTAAAACGCGCAATAATTTCACCTGAGATTCTAATGGCAATTCACCAATTTCATCTAAGAAAATAGTTCCGTTATGTGCTTGTTCAAATTTACCGATACGCAATGTATTAGCTCCAGTAAAAGCTCCTTTCTCATGACCGAATAATTCTGATTCTATTAAGGATTGTGGTA
Source organism: Flavobacterium hercynium (assembly GCF_002217285.1). GTDB lineage: Bacteria > Bacteroidota > Bacteroidia > Flavobacteriales > Flavobacteriaceae > Flavobacterium > Flavobacterium hercynium. Next base: position 17,339 of record NZ_MUGW01000026.1, read on the forward strand.
AAGCAGCACAATTTACAACCACAATATTATTTGATTTATGAGCAGAAAGATCATGAATAGCGTGTGCAACTCTTTCTTTTCCGGTTCCGCTTTCGCCGAGAATCAAAACAGAAGTTTCTGCCGGTGCTACAATTTTGATCTTTTCTGTTACTTCTTTTAATGCAGCACTGTTGCCAATAATACCTTCGATTTCTTCTGTTCCGGCTGTTGCGGGAATAGCAGTAAAAACTTCTTTTTCTTCGTTGTATCTGTATTTTGCAATGTCAAGCATTATAATAAGATCCCGCTCTCTAAAAGGTTTTACCATAAAACCATAAGGATGCGTTTCTTTTACCGCTTCGAGAGTTGACTGATTGGTATTGGCAGAAATGTATAAAAAAGGCAACTGCATTTTGCGTAGTTCCCAAGCAAGATCAATTCCGGTAAGATCGCCTTTTAGCATAATATCAAGCAAAACCCAATCCGGTTTTTTAGCCTCGATTAATTTACGCGCCTGAACCACAGAAGAAGCAATGCCGGTAATGGTATAACCAGCTTTAACCAACATGATTTTTAGATCATTAGCTACTATAAATTCATCTTCAACAATTAGAATTTTTTCCTTCATTACCTAAAATTTATATGATTTCTGCATTTTCTGCTGCTCCTTCAAATTCTGTATTTTTTGTAAACGTAATTTTTATTCTTAATCCGTTTTCATTTTTCATATCATACTCACCATCAATTTGGTCGGTTAACCCCATCATTAAGTTCATACCGAGTGAATTTCTTTCGGTATCATCAAAATTCTCAGGAAGACCAACACCATCATCTGCAATAATAAGCTGATAATTACTTGCTCCTGTATTTTTAAGTTCAATGCTTACATTTCCTTTTTTACCAGATGGGAAAGCATATTTGATAGCATTATTAATAGCTTCATTTATAATTAATCCTAACGGAACTGCTTGTCCTACATCGAGATACACTTTTTCTGTATCCAGTACAAATTTGATTTGATTATCCGTATCAAAACATTCTCTCATATAACTTATCAGCTCATAAATGTACCACGACATATCAATATTCGCCAGATTATCAGACTGATATAGTTTTTGATGAATCAAAGACATGGCGTGCATTCTGTGCTGACTGTTTTGAATTGCTGTTAAAGCATCTTCATTGTCAAGATAGGCAGATTGCGTGTTTAACAAACTAATGACAATCTGAAGATTATTCTTAACACGATGGTGAATTTCTTTTAAAAGCCATTCTTTTTCAATCAGCATTTTCTTGTTCAATTCGTTTTGCTCGTCAATCTTTTGTCTTTTAATTTCGAGCTGTTCGTTTGACTTTTTCTTCAATCTGAATCGATTGTATAAAAGCAGAATAAAGAGTACTAAAATGATAACACTTGCAATAAATAAATACCTGATGATTACATCATTATTGATTGTTATTTCCTGCAGCTTTGCCTGTTGTTTCAGCAAGTCAATATTTTTATCCTTTTTCTCGCTTTCAAATTCTATTTGTAAACTGTTAATCTGCTTACTTTTTTCTCCTTTAAAAACAGAATCCGAAAGGCTCTTATAAAGTTGATAATGTTTGATGGCATCCAAATAATTTCCTCTTGATGAATCAGCTTTAAACCAAATAAGATAACTTTCTGCTCTAATTAAATTATTGCCAGCACCAGCTGCAAGAGCATCCAGATGTTTTATCGTTCTGTAGAAATCATCAAACTTTTTGATTTGATAATGATACGAGGCAAAACTTCTTAGAATAGCAATGCTGTTTCCGTTTCGATCTGCATTTTCACCATAATAATCGGCTAGTTTTTTATAATAAATTGTTGCTGTTGCATTGTTTTGCAATATTCTGTAAATATTAAACAACAGGTAATTCTCTTTCATTTGCCTTTCAATGTTAGAGGTCGGAAATTTTACCTGCATTTCCTTTATGAGCTTAAGCGCATCTTTTTCTTTACGTTGACGGATAAGAAGAGAACAAAGGTTTTCACCAATCGTTCTCACATATTCTGTATCCTTGTAATACTTTGCAATTTCGATTGCTTTATACCAATATTTTTCAGCATCATCATTTTGACGCAAATAGTAATAAACCAATCCTACGTGATTGTAAATAGAACTTAACTGCAAAGAATTATCATTGACTGCCAATGCCGTTTTTTCTGCCAGAAGCGCATATTTCAAAGATTCAGGATAATTTCCTTTTTGTGTATTTACTTCTGATAAAAGATTGTAAACACCTTGTAATTTTTGATATTTTATCGCTTTGTAGAGCGCTAGAGATTCCTTCAAATGAGTTTCTGCTTTTTCTACACTTTCGTTAATGCTGTATAATTCACCAAGTTCTTTTAGTGTATTCGCTTGTTTCTCTTTAGCCCCAGCTTTTTTAAAGAACTGTATTGCCAATTCTTTGTATTTTGCCTTTTCCTCAATAGGAGCTTCATGTAAGGAACGTTCGGCGTAACTTTCAGCAAGCAACTCCAGCATGTTATTGCTTTTGGAATAGGAAATAGCTTCGTTGGCTTTTTTTACCGCATTTAGGGTATCATTTTTCTCCCGATAAATTTTTGCCTCAAGAAGCATTGCTTTTGCTATTCCGGGTTTGTATTTTAAACTTTCACTTAATTGTCTTGCCTGCTTGCTCAGCGTTGCAGCTTCATCAAGATCGGTTTTAAATTCACCTACTTTATTGAGATAAAAACTGCTTAAGCGTAAAAGTAATTCGGCTTTATCCGAATTACTTTTAGCTCCTGCAATGGTTATTTTTAGTTGATTTGGATCTTCTGTTAACTGCGCATAGCTCTGTATGTTTCCCATCAATAAAATGGTAAACATAAACAGTATGTATAGGCTGTTTCTGTTGGTTTTTGCGGTATTATAATTCATTTTTTAAAGGTAATCTATTATAAGAAATCTGCAAATCCATATCCTGTTTTGTCTAGTTTTTTCTATGGTACAAATAGCAGATGATCATCGCTAATCCTGGTAAAACTAAAGTGCCCAGTCCAAAAAACTTTCCGGCAACGGCTCCTAAAAAACAACCAATAAGAAACCCAATAATGGTAACCAATTGTTTTTTAAAGCTTAAAAGAGATTCCACATCTTTGATACCGTTTTTTATCAGACTTCCTAAATCAAGTGAAGCCTGCGTAACATTTCCGGTCATCATCGTAGTAGGTCCATGCGTTTCTTTACTATACAGTTTACCAAAAGCATTTTGAAGTCCCATTGCAAAAACGGTTGTCATAGCAATAGTATACATGGTCCATTCTGAAAAAATATTCAAATAATTAAGAACATACACCACAAAACCACTCAGAAACAGAATAGTACCTTCCCAAAATAAAATTGTGTAGCGGTTGGTACTTCTGAGAGCAATTCTTCCTCCAGTAATTACAGCGAATATAAAGATGGGAAAGGTTAATAATTTTATCCAAGCATGTACATCAGAACCTTTGATGATCTGATAGGCAAACACAATAAAGTTGCCCGTAACGTGTGCGGAGAAAATAGAATCAGCAGCAACAAAAGTTACGGTGTCGCAATATCCGGCTATGATAGTAAGCAATAGGGTTACGTACCCAATGTTTTTTTGTACTTCCATAATTTAAATAAGGTTTAAAAGGTAATAATCCAGCGAGTATTTTCCTGCTCCAAGTGCCAGAATAAGTGATAAGGACAAGGTATACATAAAGGGAACATCACGTACTTCTAGTGCATCTTTTCTATGAACCACAAAATAACCTACGGCTGTTACCGCTATTGTTGGGAGTACAGCAAGTCGGGTACCCAATCCCAGAATAATAAAAAAGGGTATAACCGTATCTGAAAAGGAGGCTACAAAGCCGTTTAATTTTTCAGGTAAATGAAGCGGATTAGGAACTTGTTCTTTTTGTCCGTTTTCTAATCTAAACTTTTTAAGTCCGTGCACTCTAAACAGCTGAAATGCAAATAGAAATCTAAACAGCAAAAAAGCTGCATTGTTAAAGGACGATCCTAAATCAGAATAAAGGATTTGTTTTATAATTTCAATCATTGTTTTAAGTTTTAAAAAGCAAAGCAAGAACAGCCAAGTGCTCCCCAAAATGCATTATAATTATTTACCGGTACATTGCTCATTCTGGCGACATCATGGCTGTGTGCATGAACATCGCAGCTTCCGCTACAACTGTGAATCTGAGAAGTAAGCGCTGGTTTTGCCGTTGCTTTAGCATTTTTTTCGATATCATGCTGCAACGTACTTTTGGCAGGATAACCGTTGTAAATATTAGTTGGCGACCAATCCGGTAAAATTGGAATGTGTGGCGGTGAAAAAGAGGAGAAGTCACCATTGGCGTACACAATTTTTCCATCAACAATAGTCATATCAGCTTCTATTTTTTTGATGTCTTCATCTTCAACCGTAAAATAATCGCGATCCAGCACTACTAAATCAGCAAACATTCCTGTTTTGATATCGCCTTTTTTTGCCTGTTCCTGAGAGAACCAAGCGCTTCCTCGGGTGTAGAGTTCTAAAGCTGTCGTTCTGTTTAATCTCGTTTCATTGTACAATTGTAAACCTCCAATAGTTTTACCCACAGTCATCCAATACATAGAAACCCACGGATTGTAACTGCTTACTCTGGTAGCATCAGAACCGGCACCAACCGGAACTTCCATTTCAAGCATTTTTTTAATTGGAGGTGTATTTTCGGCTGCTTTGGCACCGTAGCGATCTGTAAAATATTCACCCTGATATGCCATTCTGCTTTGTATGGCAATTCCACCGCCTAAAGCTTTTACACGTTCAATATTGCGTTCGTCGATTGTTTCAGCATGATCGAATATCCACGGTAAACCGTTAAACGGAATCTCCTGATTTATTTTTTCAAAAACATTCAGAAATCTTGTAATACTTTCATTATAAGTAGCATGAAGTCTAAAAGGCCAGCGATTTTCTACTAAAAGGCGTACCACTTTTTCCAGTTCAGCTTCCATAGTTTCAGGAAGATCAGGTCTTGGCTGCAGGAAATCCTCAAAATCTGCCGCAGAAAATACCAACATTTCGCCCGCACCATTGTGGCGGTACATATCGTCTCCCTGATACAATTTTACGGTATCAATCCAATCTTCAAAATCTTCGAATTCGTGTTTTGGTTTTTGAGTAAAAAGGTTGTACGCAATTCTAACGGTTAACTGTTTCTTTTCGTTCAATTCATTAACCACTTTGTAATCGTCCGGGAAATTCTGAAAACCACCTCCGGCATCAATCACGCTTGTGATTCCAAAACGATTCAGTTCTTTCATAAAATGACGTGTCGAATTGATCTGATGTTCATACGAAAGAGTAGGACCTTTTGCTAAAGTCGAGTACAAAATCATGGCATTTGGTGTTGCAATAATAAGTCCGGTTGGTTCTCCTCTAGCATCTCTTTCGATATGACCACCAGGAGGAGCAGGCGTATTTTTGTTATAACCAACCGCTTTTAAAGCTGCTCTGTTCATAATCGCTCTGTCGTATAAATGCAGGATAAAAACAGGCGTTTCCGGTGCTATGGCATTTATTTCTTCCAGAGTTGGCATTCTGCGTTCTGCAAACTGAAACTCAGACCAGCCTCCAACAACACGAACCCATTGCGGATTTGGCGTACGGTCAACTTGTTCCTTTAACATGCGGAGTGCATCTGCCAGAGAAGGAACACCATCCCAGCGCAATTCTAAATTGTAGTTTAAACCACCACGAATTAAATGAATGTGCGAATCGTTGATTCCCGGTACTACTCGTTTGTTTTGAAGGTCAATTATCTTAGTTGCTTCATTGGCGAATTCCATTACATTGCTGTCACTTCCAACAGCAATAAATTTTCCGTCTTTGATCGCTACAGCGGTAACATCTGGTGTTTCGCTATTAAAGCTGTATATTTTTCCGTTGAATAAAATTAAATCTGCTTTCATAATTAATTAGCATTTAGCTTGTTGATTGCTGTTTTTATTCCTTCACCCGCTGTAGTGTAAAAAGCAGGTCCTGCAAGCAGAATTATTTTCGTTAATGGTTTATGATCCGATAACTTTTGTTGTTTTAGGTACGTTTGTGTTCTGTACGCTTCAAAAGATCCCAAAACGACATTCGTCGCCACTAAAGCTGTTGGCGAATCGATTCCGGCATCTTTAATATCACTTGCAAAAGAAAAATTGCTCACTCCTAAACGTAAAGCCTCGCGCATGGCAACACTTCCTACGCTCACCATCATTTCGGGCGTAAAGCTATTGCGATCGCCTAAACCAATAAGCAATAGTTTTTTTGCTGCCAGTGTACCTTTTGGCGGTGTAATCAATAAAGTTTCGAGTGCGTGACCTGTAAATTTTCCGCTTTTGCGTAATTCGGTAATACTACCTTTTAAAGCCTCGTCAAGATGTACCATTCCGTTTAGGTTAGCGGGAAGGGCAGGAGGATTAAAAATATCCCCTTCTGTATATTCGAATACACAGGCAACTTGCAATTCTGCTTCGGCTGCAGATGGTCCCTGAACCAATCCGTTTACAGCAACGCCGTCTACTTTACCCCAAGTTACGGTAGAACCAATAGCAGCTGTTTGTGCCAAAGCAGTATTGCCTGTTACACCTGAAAATAAAACACTGATAAGAAGACTTAGAACACCGGTTCTAAGTTTGTATTTTTTTAAAATTAATAGATTGTTCATTGTTTTGAATTTAGTAGGTTAAAATTTGAATGCGAGTCTTGCATTAAAGAAAATACCGTCTTGGGCATTTGGAATAATATCGTTGATAAAAGCTCCTGTTTTGAAATATTGTATGCCGCTTACGACTGCTATATGTTTGTTGACGCTGTATGTAAAATTAGCTAAATAAGCTGTTCCAATATACCGCTGATCTGATGTGTTTCCGGGACGATTTAATACGCCGCTTGGTCTGTATACACCATCCTGAATTGAATATCTCCAATTAAAAACAACATCAACCTGCATCTTTAATTCCGGAAGTAAATCCATAGTGGCATAAGGATGAATGTCGATTAGATTTACTGGACCTACCTGCGGACTAAAACCAAAGTAGCCTCCTTTTGGATAAAGCGGATTAAAAGTCTGAAGATTTCCGTCGCCTTTGCTTTTGTCTCCTGAAATATAATCATTTCGAAGGTTTATCGTAGGTTTGAATTTGATGTCTTCAAAGGAATAACCTAAGTCAATAGAACCCGTCCAGGCATTGATATTACCGGAACCAAAACTTCCAAATTGATATGCTGCTTCCAGATTATAAATAAAACCGCCACCGTATTTCCAAAGTCTTGTTCCAATTGTATGTCTTTTTTCAGTAGCAGTTCCTTCTTCAAAAACAGATTCGTCTCTTTTGATTCCCAAGTAATAAAGATCGAGATTTCCTGCCTTTGGAAATATTATTTTAGAGTAAGTCCCCCATAAATTTAGCTGCTCTGTCATTTTATTGTCAAATATGCCAGGATTGGTAATATCCGCAATCATTGCAAAACCATCAATCGAGAATCGGGCAGAGGAGTACATTATTTTTCCTCCTGTAAAATAAAGTCTTGCATTTGGACCTTCTCTTACAGAAATTAAGCGTCCTGAGCCATAATCTAATTCCTGTCTTCCGGCACGAACAAGAAGTTTTTTATCTTCTTTCTGCCATAAATTTACATCCAAAAAGAGATTTTGAACATTGAGCTGATCTTCATCAATTCCTCTTGGACCGTTAATTCTGCCATCCTGAAGCGCACTTCTAAGCTGTGCAAAGACCCTGAATTTTTTGTTTAAATGAATATCAGCATGAAGGGCATAACGTTGTAATAAGAAATTATTACGGCCAATATTGAGTCTGCCCCAATCTTCATTGTTGAAATCGACATATTCATATCGGGCTTCTCCACCAAAGGACACATAAAAATCTTTATCATCGTTTAATGGAATGAATTTTAAATTTCCGTAAAAGTTTCGAGTAGAGTCTTTTAGAAATTCATAATTTTCGTCATAACGCAAAAGCTTAAAACTTTGTGCCTGTGCTATGCAGCTTGCAAAAAGTAAAAGAATTAGGGTTTGAACCTTTTTTGATATGGATTTTGTTGATTCCAACATAATGAAGCGTAAGAGATTTGTATTAAATTTAGATGCTATTAGTGTTTTAGCATATTATGTGCATAGTGAATTCCTAAACCATAAGAACCACCGTGTTTTTTCATTAAATTGGTTACCGGAACATACGTTTCTTCACGTGCCCAGTCTCTTTGAAGTTCTAATAAATATTGAATAGAAGTAATAGGTCTTGCACCCACTTGTATCATTCTTTGGACAGCACGCTCATGTGCTTCGTCGCTTACATCGCCGCAGGCATCTGTGATTACGTATACTTCATAACCTTCTTCGATTGCTGATAAAGTTGGTCCCACGATGCAAACTCCTGTCCATAATCCTGCGAAAACCAGTTTTTGTTTGTTTTTACCTGTTATAGCTTTGTAGGCTGCTTCATCTTCCCAGGTATTCATTGTAGTACGATCAATATATCCTGAAGTTGCGATTGGGTAATATTCTTCGATTTCCGGAAAAACAGGACCTGCAAAACTTTCTTCGGCAACGGTTGTAACAACTGTTGGTACATTGAAAATTTTTGATGCGCCACAAATAATAGCGACATTATTACGCAATTCGCTTAATGGAATACTAGTTGTAGCAAATGCCATTTGTCCTTCAAAATCAATTAGCACTAAAGCATGATTTTCTGGTGATAATAAGTTTACTGATGGTTTCATAATAATTTATTTTAAAATTACTATTAGGTAAGCCAATCAAGTGCCATTTTTTTAAATCATTATAAACAAAGGGTTTGTGTTTTTTTAATGAGTTTTTTGATTACGATATATCGTAAAATTATTAAATCAACTATTCGTATTTGGTGTTTTTATTGTTTTTTGAATAAAAAAAAAGCCGCAAGATTGAACTGGCGGCATTCATTATTAAGAATTTGAGTGTGTATTTTTTATTGTATTTTTTGAAGATGTTTTACGACTTCACTCATTTCAAACTTTAAAGTTTTTATTTTATCTACCGTTTTTGCACTAAAGGAACCGGTTTTGGCTTCTTCCTCGATACGTGACATATAATCACTGGTATTTTTGAGCATAAATATGTTGAGACTCGATTTCATATTATGCGCTACTTTTCGTGCTGTATCGTGGTCGTTGATAATGAGTGCTTCTTCCAGTTGCGCTACCTGACTTGGAATTTTTTCTATAAAAAGATTAATAATATCCTGCTTAAAAGAAGGATCATCATTAGATAGTTCGTCTATAAAAGTCAGATCGATATCCTTTTTAATTTTTTTGCTTATTACCGTTTTTATAGCTTCTAAAAGTACTTCTTGTTTAAAAGGTTTTGGAACATAACCATCCATTCCTGCATCATAACAATGTTCCTGTTCGCTTACAAGGGAATGTGCGGTCATAGCAATAATTGGAATAGTAGAATTCATTTCGGTTCTAATGTATTGCGTTGTTTGATAGCCATCTTTAACAGGCATCTGCAAATCCATTAAAATAAGATCGTAAGTATTTTGAGCTAAAAAATCGATTCCAATTGAACCATTTTCAGCAATGTCTAATTCAAAACCGAAATTGGTAACGACTTGTTTAATCAATTTTTGATTTAGAAGATTGTCTTCGCAAAGTAATATTTTCAGTTTACCAAGATTTTCTTTTGGAACTGTCTGAGTTAAAATATCAGTAAGATTTGTTTTCTTGTAATTAAGAACAAAGAAAAATTCTGAACCTAATTCTTTTTCACTTTTCACATGAATTTCGGTACCATGCAGCTCAATTAATTGTTTTACAATGTTAAGACCAAGACCAGTTCCGCCAAATCGTCGCGTAATACTATCTTCTGCTTGTGTAAAACGTTCGAATATCGTTTTTAATTTGTTTTCAGGAATTCCGATACCGGTATCTTTTACTGAGAACTGAATGGAATATTGGCTTTCTGTTTCGGCTACTATTTTTGCAGAAATCGTCACTTCACCTTCTTCTGTAAACTTAAGTGCATTTCCTGTAAGATTAACCAATATCTGATTTAATCTTCCGGGATCACCAATTACAATTTCAGGTAAATCAGCATCTAAAAAAAGATTGAATTCAATATTTTTGGTAGCCTTAACCTTTAGTAAATTGTAAATGTGTTTTAAAGTATTTTTTACATTAAAAGGCTGTTCATGAATGGTTACATGACCCGATTCAATTTTAGAAAGGTCGAGAATATCATTTACCAATATCAAAAGGTTATTACCTGCTTTTTGTACACTATCAATATAATCGTGCTGCAGACTAGTTAGTTCCGTTTGCGCCAGCAAGTCTGTAAAACCAATAATCGCGTTAAGAGGTGTTCTGATATCGTGACTCATATTGGCTAAAAAATTATCTTTTGTTAGCACAGCATGTTCTGCAATTTTTTTCTGAGCGTCGAGTTCAATGTTTTTTGTACGCAGTTCTAAAAGGTTTATTACGTGTTTTGCAACAATAGAAAGCGCATTGCGCTGCTCATCATTAAGTTCTCTTGATACATGATCTATTGCACAAATGGTTCCTATATTGAAACCATCGGGTGTAGTAAGCGGAATACCGGCATAAAATCTAATTTTCAAACCGCCAATAACATTGGGATCATTCTTAAACCTATCGTTTAGATAGGTATCAGGAATCTCGACCAATTTACTGTCTAAAATAGTATATTGACAAAAACTAATTTCTCTGGGAACGACTGAGGTACCTAAGCCAATTTCAGATTTAATCCATTGTCTGGTTTCATCTATGAATGAAATATGTGCAATTGGAACACCACAGATATAGGAAACTAGCTTTGTGGCATCATCGAAAGTATTCTCGGGGAGCGTATCGAGGATATTGTATCGTTTTAACGCAGTTAGACGATCTTGTTCGTGGGATGATATAAGTTGTTCTTTGTAATTCATAGTAACAGTAGGAACTGCAAAAATAAGAATAAAAAAGTGAAGATGAACGCTAAGGCGGTTTAAGTGGTTAAAAACAAATATGTTGTAGGAAATAGAAGGCGTGTTTTTAATTATGAGTTATGAATTATGAATTGTTAATTGTGAGTTGTGAATCGTGAACTATGAATTGTGTTCTTTGAATTGTGTTATATTGTTTGTGTATGCTTTGGGTAATCTATGAAATTATTTTTTTGCATTTTGCTACGCTTAGAAATGCGAAAACTCCTTTAAATAAAGGAGTTTCTACATTTTTTATTTTAATGACAAATGTTTTATTTAGGCAGTTTTGAAAGAAAAAGTAAAATATCTGCGCCAATTTCTTTGTAATGTGTTTCTAATGCAAAATGCCCTGTTTCATAAAATTTTACTGTTGCATTTGGGTTATCACGTTTATATGCTTTGGCACCTTCAGGTAAAAAATAAGGATCGCGACTACCCCAAACGGCTAATGTCATTGGTTTTTTAGTTCTAAAATAAGCTTGAAATTGAGGATACATTTCGACATTGGTTTTATAATCTTTTAATAGATCTAATTGTATTTCAATATTTCCGGGACGATCCAGAAAATGCTGATCTAGAAGATAAGCTTCGGGAGCAATAAGAGATGGATCAGAAGTACCTTCGTGGTATTGAAAGAAAGTGGCTTCTTTGGATACGAAGTCTTTAAGTGCATTTCTGTTGGCTTGCGATGGATCTTTCCAATATTTTTGAATAGGATTCCATCCAGTGCTTAGTCCTTCTTCGTACGCATTTCCATTTTGAGAAATAATACCTGTAATCTTTTCCGGATTGGCTAGAGCAAGTCTGTAGCCTGTTGGCGCTCCATAATCAAATACATAAAGAGCAAATCGTTTCATTTTAAGCTGATCGATAAATCCCTGCATAATATGAGCTAAGTGGTCAAAAGTATATTGAAATTTATCGTGCTCAGGTGCATCTGAGAAACCAAATCCGGGAAGGTCTGGTGCGATTACATGGTACTTTTTACTTAGAATTGGAATAAGATTTCTGTACATGTGGGAAGAGGTTGGATAGCCGTGCAGTAATAAAATTGTTGGAGCATTTTTATCTCCTGCTTCACGGTAAAATATATTGAGGTCATGTAATTTTACATTTTTGTAATGTGTTGCTTCAATATCTGATTTTTCAATTTTAGAAGTTGCAATAGACTTCATTTGTGCGTTTGTAGTTGCTCCTGTAATCATAAGTACTGCTGATAAGGTTTTAATTATATTTTTCATAGTATCAATTGTTTAATACAAATTTACTTTCTATATTTGATATTAAAAAACGATATATAGTGATCTTATTAATCACTAATAATGATGATATGAATAGCAACGACCTTAAAATATTTGAAGCTGCCGCAACGCTGGGTAGCTTTACAAAAGCTGCAGAAGCTACTTTTACTGTACAATCGAATGTTACGGCGCGAATAAAAAATCTTGAAGAAGAATTTGGTGCTGAACTTTTTAAAAGGGTATCTCGAAAGGTAGTGCTTACTGAAGCAGGATATACACTTTTACAATATGCTAAAAAAATAGGCAGCTTACTGGACGATGCAAAAAGCGATATTCAGAGTGTTGATAAAATAGGAGGTACGATCCGTATAGGATGTATTGAAACGACAATGGCGCTTAAAGTGCCGGAAATTATTAAAACTTTTGCGGAGCTTTATCCGCTTGTTGAATTAGAATTTCATTCTGCTGTACTTCCAACACTAATTCGCGATGTTATCGACTATAAACTTGACGCTGCTTTTGTTGCTGCTCCAATAAATATTCCGGGATTAGAACAACTTATTGTTCGGGATGAACAATTGGTTGTAATCGCTGCGAAAGATGGCGACGATCTCGAAACGATCCTGAAACAAGATCCTTTAAAAATAGTAGTATTTGGACAAGGCTGTTTTTTTAGGGCAAGATTAGAAACATGGCTAGGATCAAAAGGGATACTTCGTTATAAAAGTACGATTGTTAATTCTATTGAAGGAATTATAAATTTTGTTGAAGCAGGATTAGGTATAAGTATACTTCCGGCCGAAGTAGTCAATTTATATTATCAAAACAGAAATATAAAAACATTTCCCGTTAGCAAAGAACTCGCGACAATGACAACTTTATTAATCTATAGAAATGATGATCTGCCTTCTAAAGCCCTAAATGCGTTCTTAAATCAATATAAGTCTTAAAGTCGAAAGTGAAAAGTCGAAAGATGTAGTATGTAGAATGTAAAATGTAGAATGTAAAATGTAAAATGTAAAATGTAAAAGAAGCTTAACCCACAAATGACTGCTCACCAATCACAATTCACAATTCACAACTTACAATTTAGAAATTCGTCCGCGGGGCTCATCACCTTCGTGAAGTACGATTTCTGAGTGCAGGAAATTAGCGGCGTCAGCTGAATCTTTAACTTTAACAGCGCTTCGGGTTAACATTTCTGCTTCAAATTCGTTTAGGATGCTGTTACGTACTCCAGTAGTTTTCCAATCAGGATTTGAGCGGACATTTTTTACGATTGTACGTGCAAGTGTAAGTGCATCAAGAAGCGCCTGATTTGCACCTTGTCCCTTAAATGGACTCATGGGATGCGCGGCGTCTCCAATAAGCGTTGTCTGATTTCCTTTTTGAAGTAATTCGGAGCTAAGTAATTCGCGATCGTAGACAGGATAACCGGAAATCTGAGCTTCCTGGGTTGCCATCATAATCTGCGGAATAGGATCATGCCATTGTGTTCTTCGGATTGCTTCTTCTTTGAGTGCCTTTATTCCCTGTGCACCTAAAGTCTTAGCTTCTTCTTCGGACATAGGAAAACTAAGTTGCCACATTACAGAATCTGCTGTATAAGGCATAATGTAAATTCTTTCATTACCATTAGCAGTTTGAAATACCGTAGCAGAATCTAATAAAGGACTATCAAGACCTTCGATTGCGCTCAATGGACAAATTCCTAAAATGACAATACAGTCTAAGTAACGCAAAGGCGTTTTTTCTTCACCAATAAGCAATCGTCGTACTGAACTTCGAATACCATCAGCTCCCACGAGAATATCAGCTTTTGTAGTTTTAGTTGCTCCGTTTGCCTGAAAAGTAAGCGTTACACCTTCTTTAGATTCCTGAAAATCTATCAATTGATGTCCCCAATGTACAGCATCGTTATTACCGAGTTGTTCCAGTAGTGCTAAACGCAACGATTGTCTGGCGATGTGTATGTTGGAGCGTTTTGGAGAGGTTTTTTCAATATTCTGAACCCATTTTCTAATTCCCCATTCGCCAATTACTTTACCGTCTGTTGTATGTACAAGATGTCGTGTAGAAATTACTCCGTCTTTTAAATAAAAAATACCAAAACCTTCAATCGCTTTGCTGGCTTGTTGCAGAGTGAGTCCATAACCTTGCGATCGGGCTTCGAAGCTGTCGTCACGTTCATAAAGGCTAAAGGGAATTTTACGGTGCAAACAAGCTATTGCCAATGCAACACCACCAATACCACCACCAATAATCGCGACATGAGGAAAATTCTCTGTATCAGCCAGAGGATAAATATCAGAAGGGACTAAACCTGATCCGGAACATTTTGAGCAAATATATAAGTGACCTTTTGGAAGAGTGGGAGCTGTTCCTTCCGTTTTATTTTTTTCAAATTGATCGAGTTCAAGTTCGTATTGACGTTTTGCTTTGTTGCTCAGTCCACGACTTTTTTTGCCACGACCTTGACAATCTTTGCACATGATCCAGCTTACGGCATCATTTTGTGTCTTTTTGACTTCCTCTTTCACTTTTTAATCTCTGAAATTATGCTAAAAAAAATTCTCCATCGAAACGGACTTGTGCAAAATTAAGTAAAAATACCCTGAATATTTTGGTAGAAACAATATTGATTGGTAGCGTCTATAAATAAAAAAATTGCGCGAAGTCAAGTGTATTCGCGCAAATTTTAGTAGAAATTTTTCAAAAGAATGTGAAGACTTTATTTTTTCTCTTCGTTTGTCATTTTATCATCAAAATCAGGTTCTTCACCTTTAAATTTTTGAGTGTTTACATCGTAATTTTCATCATTTGTCAACACTTCATCATGATCTTTGTATTGATGCTTTCTCGTGTCGCTTCGATTGTCAAAACCATTTTTCGAATCGGTTCTCGGAGTTTGATTATTCGTTTTCATAATGTGTAAATTTTAATTTTTATAAAATTACTTGAATAACAGCACTTAAGCTTATACAATCCAATGTAAAAGTTATAAAATATCACTTTTACATTAAGAGGAAAGACAAACTATTTTTTCAAATTGTCCGTGATGACTAATGGAAACTGGCTTTTGCCAATTGAATGAGGAAGACAAAAATGGTATCCCATTAGAATCTTTAACAACTTCTTTTCTTTCAATTTCAATCACATTATTCAATTCATTTTCATTGATAACAGCTATAGTATGAATAAAATTTTTGGTAACAATGGCTCTAGTGTGATAAATATTTTTATCACATGTAACGTTACCAGATACAAATAGATCATTTTGCTGTCTGATATTACAGATCAGTTTTTGAGGTATAAACGCTCTTATTTTGGTTTCTCTGTTGTAAATTTTATAAGCAGCTTCTTTCATGCTCCAAAGCAGCCAGACCATAATTTCGGGTTGCTCATTATTTTTAATAAGCAATTGTTCTTCAACCGTAAAGAGTTTTTCGATAAAACCTTTCCGCTGCCAGTTACTTTCAAGTCGTGACTGTTGGAGATCAATTATATCATTGCCAATCATTCGATACTTATTTTGAAGCAAGTTTAGTTTCAATAATTTCGACAGCACTTTTTACATCGAGCATGCGTTCCATTTCTGGGTTGTCTATTACAATATCAAAAGCTTCTTCAATATCCAATATGATATCTACCAGATTCGCTGAATTGATATTCAGGTCATTAATAAAATCGGTTTCTTCTGTAAGGTTGTCATACGCATCCGTATTGGTTGTGTATGGTTTAATGATTGTTTTTAGCTTAGCTATAAGTTCGTCTTTGTTCATGATAATGTTGGGGTTTATTGTTGGAACTTTTTAAAAATGACACAAGCATTCACATCACCAAAACCAAAACTTGCTTTGGCAATAATAGTAGGACTTGTTTCGATTGTTTTTAATGGAATTCTGGAAGGATCAATATGAGTTACAATTTCGGGATGAAGATCGTCACAATTCGTATTACCGAAAATAAAATTTTCATGAAGCTGCAATACGCTTGCAACACTTTCGATACTTCCGGCAGCACTAAGGCAATGTCCGGTTAATGACTTTAAAGAGTTGATATACGGAAAGTCAGCACCATGTCGGCCTAAAGCCTTTGCCCAATTTTCGATTTCCAGACCATCTTTTGTAGTTGCAGTAAGATGACCGTTTATAGCGTCGACATCATTTGCAGTTATAGCAGAAACACCTAATGCGGTTGTGATGCATCGTTGCACTGCCGTACTGTTGGGTGCGGTCATGCTTCCGTTTCCTCTTTGTCCACCAGAGTTTACGTTGCCACCCAGAATTTCGGCATAAATAATTGCACCACGTTCTAAGGCGGTTTCTAAATCTTCGATGACTAAAGCTCCCGCACCGCTTCCGGGTACAAACCCCGCAGCAGAAGCACTCATCGGACGTGAACCTTGCTCAGGATTTTCATTGTATTTGGAACTGCAAACCCGCAACGCATCAAATCCTGCCCATATATAAGGTCCGCTATCTCCGGTACTTCCTGCCAGAATACGTTTTGCCTGACCGGATTGTATGCGATCGTAAGCCATTATAATAGCTTCTGTTCCCGTAGAACATGCCGAAGAATTGGTTGTAACAATATTTCCCAGACCTAATTTGCCACCCAAATAAGCGCTTATACCACTGTTCATGGTTTGTGCTACAACGGTACTGCCAAGTCTGCGGGTTTGTAAATCGTCTATTTTATAAATGCTTTCGCGAAATTTATCGATTCCCGAAGTTCCGGAACCAAAGATAGTTCCGCTATCCCAATCCGGTTCAGGATTGTTTTCTACAGCTAATCCTGCATTTTTCCAAGCTTCTATACCCGCTATAACGCCGTATAGAATTCCGGTACTATTAAAACCACGCAGTTCTAATTCTGTAAAATATTGCGAAATTAGCGCATCAGAAATTTGAGGTTTTCCCGCTATTTGACAAGAAAACTGAAGTTCTTTTAATTGTGTATCGTGACGTATACCAGAGATTCCGTTTTTTATCGCATGAGTAAATGCTGGAATTCCAACCCCGTTAGGAGCAACAACACCGAGACCTGTTATGACCACACGCTTTTTCATAGCTTTGTTGTAATCATACCGGCAACAATGCCTTTACAGACTTCTTGTCCCGCTTCGTTTTTCATTACTACATCGCATTTGAGTTTTCCAAATCTGAAAAATGTTTTTTGTGACGTTACTGTTACTTTTTCGTTAGGATAAACTGGTTTTAGAAATTGCATATCAGCAGAAGTAAACGCTACGACAGTTTCTTTTTGTAAATCGTTGCCCACTAAATAAATGCCCAGACAAACCATTCCGATTTGAGCCATTGTTTCTGTTAAAATGACACCGGGTGTAACCGGATTATTTTTGAAATGTCCTTTGTAAAAATCAAGGTCTTCTCTAAAAGTATACGTTCCTGTAATACCATTTTCGTCAGCTTGAAGTATTTCATCTACAAACAAAAAAGGCTCGCTGTAAGGAAGTTTTGCTATAATATCTTTAAAATCCATAGTATCTGTTTTTTATAATTTTACCATTGTAATAAAATGCGTTGTGCCGAAAATCCGGGACCAAAACTAAGCATAAGTCCTTTTTCTCCTGATTTTGGATTGTTATCTATGATGCGTTCTAAAACGTACAACACCGTTGCACTCGACATATTGCCATATTGTTTGAGAACTTCTTTCGTATCATCAATGTTTTTGCCTAATCCGGAAAAGAGGGCTTCAACGGTAGTAATGATTTTTTTTCCTCCAGGATGAAAGATCATGTGATCTATGTCTGTAACATTTAAGTTGTTTTTCTCTAAAAACGGATGAATGATCGCATCAAAATGGTCTGCAATTGTGTTTGGAACTTCGATATCTAAAACCATTTGCAGTCCATTATTAGTGAGTTTAAAACCCATCATGTGTTCAGCATCATAAAAATGATACATTTGCTCGTCTACAATTTCGGGTCCGGCATCTTCTTCATAAGACGATAGCAGGCAACACGCAGCACCATCACCAAAAATAGCGGCACTTACGATGTTTGGCATTGAATAATCGTCGAGCTGAAAAGTAGCCGTTGGTGATTCTACTGCAATAACGGCAGCACGTTTGTTTGGATTGGCTTTCAGAAAGTTTTTAGCATAAATAATACCTGATATTCCGGCTGCGCATCCCATTTCGGTTACTGGTAAACGAACAATGTCTTGACGCAGATTCATTTTATTGATTAGATAAGCATCCAGAGAAGGTATCATGATTCCGGTACAACTTACTGTAATGATGTAGTCAAGTGTTTGAGGATCCCAACAAGATTTGTTCAGTGCTTTTTCCAGCACCTGTTCACCCAGAATAATGACTTCCCGACAGTAAATATCATTTTTTTCTTCAAAAGAGGTTGACGTAAAAACTTCGTGCGGTTCCATTATAGAATAGCGTTTGTCTACTGCGGCTCCTTCGAAAATCTTCTTTACTTTCCTGATAAAGCGTTCGTCTTGTCCGTAAAGCCAGCCGTCTAAAAGCGGAAGAATATCTTCGGTTGTACGGGAATATTTTGGCAGTTGCTTGGCAACTGTAGTTATTTTTACACTCATTGTTTAGTAATTATCCATTGGTATCTAAAAGCCCATTTCCAGTTAATTGTATATTTTTTTAGGTTTATTTTTTTTGAAAATTCTTCCAGTTCCTGGCGTTTAAATCCTCTTAGTATAGAAACCTGACCATCTTCTCGTGACATTTTATTTAAATTGAAAACGATGCATACCAATTGAAAAAGTCGGTAGGCGAGTT
Source organism: Flavobacterium hercynium (assembly GCF_002217285.1). Lineage (GTDB taxonomy): Bacteria > Bacteroidota > Bacteroidia > Flavobacteriales > Flavobacteriaceae > Flavobacterium > Flavobacterium hercynium. Next base: position 36,366 of record NZ_MUGW01000026.1, read on the forward strand.
TACTGCGCTCTAAATCGTTTATTACAACTCCCAGACTTGCATTCTTATTAAAGGTAGTAATTAAATTTAAAATTTCTTCATTGCTAAAATGATGTAGCGTTAGGGTGCATAAAACAATATCAAATTTCAGAGCACTAAATTCTTCACTAAAAATATCGATACATTGATATTCAATATTCGGGAAATTTTCAGATAATCTTTTAGCGTAATTAATTGTAAAAGCATTGGCATCGATTCCAATAAGTTTAAAATTTAAATTGTTTTTAGTGCCGTAATCAGCAAGCATTCTGAGCATATCGCCATTGCCACAACCTACATCTACGATTATTATTGGTTGAGAAACGTTTGTTTTTTTTAGTAATTTTTTAATGCCACCTAACGTAATAGTATTACCTCCTAAAAATTGATTTATGCTTGCGATCTGATCTAAAGCGAGACGCAATTCTTCGCCTTCGAGCATGAAATCGTCCATGATCTCCGTTTCTTGTGTTCTGAATGTCGTATTTAGTGCCATTTAATTAATTGCTATAGGTTTACCGTGCGTTTTTCTTATGATTAAAGGCAATAATCTTGGGAATGATGCCAACAGCCCAACAAGAAGATTTGTAGTTTTCTTTTGCGTTAGTATTTTAGACAGCGTCCTACCGAATAACAATCTTGAGCCAAACTGTTTTTTCCACTCTTTTGAATATCTTTTTTCTAATTGCGATCTTGAAAGCAATCCATTATGAAAATCAAAAATTAATTCAGTAGCTATTTTGGCGCTGTGAATTGCCATTGCCATACCGTTTCCACACAGCGGATGAATAAGTCCTGCAGTATCGCCAATCATTATGATATGATTTTCTACAGGAGCTTTTTTGTCAAAAGAAATTTGACTTATTGTAATAGGTTTATCGAAAAGGGGAGTGCTATTCTCAAAAATAGTCTTAAGATCTTTGTTCTTGTAAAGAATATTTTGCTGGTATTCTTCGATGTTTTTATATTTTCCGAAAGTTTTGTAATCCGCCAGATAGCAAATGTTTATAATGTCATTTTCAACTTTAGATACACCGCAGTAGCCGCCATTAAAATTGTGTAAAGCAACGGTATCATTAGCGATGTTTCCTGTGTAATGCGCTTTGACTGCCAGCCAAGGCGATTTTTTTTTAATAAAGTTGCGTGACAAAACCTGGTCTATATTCGAGCGTTTGCCATAAGCTCCCAGAACAATTTTTGCTGTTAGGATTTGATTGGTGGTTGTAACTTTAAAAAGTTCATTGTCAAAAGAAACATCAGTAACATTTTCTATTATAACAGAACAGCCATTGGAGAGTGCTTTTTTATATAAAAATTGATCGAGTTCAAAACGGCTAATGCCAAATCCTCCTAATGGAAGTTTTGCTTTTGCAATTTTATGTGGCGTTGTAAATTCAAATTGAGAGATCTTGGTTGGCTTTAATTCTGATACGTCAAGTTCAAGCCAGTTTAAATAAGATAAAATTTCGTTGGAAATATACTCGCCACAAACTTTATGTCTGGGATAAGCAGATTTTTCGATCAGGGTTACGCTTAACCCTAATTTTGATAAGTGAATTGCACTTGTCAGTCCTGCAAGTCCGCCGCCAATAATAAGTACATCTGTATTTATTTCCATACAAGCAATTTAGAGATAAATAAAATAGAAGATGTGCTGTATCGATTTTTTTTATATGAAAAATTATATCATTTGTATTAAAAAACAGGAAGATTTTGTTAGACTGAAATGTTCATTACTTTTTACATTTTAATAGTGTTTTGATATTCTGCGAAGCGTCATTATTTCATAAATTTACAGTAGAAATTTTAAAAATACTACACATGAGTTTAATAGAAGATTTGCAATGGCGCTATGCGACCAAAAAAATGAATGGCAATATCGTACCACAAGAAAAAGTAGATTATATTATAGAAGCGACAAGACTTTCGCCTTCATCATCAGGATTACAGCCTTACGAAGTATTTGTAGTAACAAATGCTGATTTGTTAGGTAAAATTAAAGCTATCGGATGGGATCAAAGTCAAATTACGGATTGTTCTCATTTATTGGTTTTTGCTGCCTGGGATGGTTATTCTCTAGAAAAAATCGAAAAAGTTTTTGCAAGAACACTTGAAGAAAGAGGACTTCCTGCTGATACAATGGACGATTATAAAGCAAGACTTTGGGGTATGTATGAGCCACTTTCACAAGAATGGCATGCAAATCATGCAGCACGTCAGGCTTATATTGCATTAGGAATTGCAATGGCAGCAGCTGCAGAACAAAAAGTAGATGCAACGCCAATGGAAGGTTTTCTTCCGGAAGAATTGGATAAGATTTTAGGTCTGAAAGAGAAAGGATTAAAAAGTGCTGTAATTTTACCACTTGGTTACAGAGACGAAGCTAACGATTGGTTGGTAAACATGAAAAAAGTGAGAACTCCAAAAGAAATTTTTATTACTGAAGTTAAGTAATTGAATTTTTAAGAATGTAAAAGTCTCCAATTGTAGAGAGACTTTTACATTTTTTTATTGTATAATGCTATTCTACCACGGAATTTCTCCAGTTTCCGGATTCGTTTCTTCACTGAAAAATTTACCACTCGGACCATTTTCATCGATCAAAGCATATTTTATAATTCGTTTTGCTGCTGTTGACACCTCACCACCGTTATGATTGGTAAAATCAGTTTTGGTGTAACCGGGACAAACGGCATTTACCTTTATATTGGTATCACGCAATTCGTAAGCCAAATGAACGGTATACATGTTCAACGCTGCTTTTGATGCACCATAAACAGCATATTTGGCATAATCATACGCTGGCCAGTTGGGATCACTTTGCAAGGTTAGTGAACCTACACTTGTACTTACATTTACAATTCTGGGCGCTGTTGCTTTTTTTAGTAAGTCAATAAATGCCTGTGTAACTCTCGCTACACCAAATACGTTCGTATCAAAAGTTTTTAGAAACTGATCACTATTAGCTTCAAGCGCAGTATAAGACATTCCTCCGTTTATTCCCGCATTGTTAATGAGGATATCTAATTCGGTTGTTTTTTTTCCAATTGCTTCACGGGCTGCTTTTACTGAGTTTTCATTCGTAACATCCAGTTCTACAGTTTCTACATTGGTAAGACCTTCTTGCTTTAGTTTTTCAACAGCTTCGTTTCCGTTTGTCAGATCACGACTGCCGAGATATACGTAAAATCCTTGTTGTAATAATTGTTTCGCTGTTTCAAAGCCTATGCCTTTGTTGGCTCCGGTAATTAGTACTGATTTCATTTTCATAATTTTTATATTTAACAAAGCAAAATTGCAACGTATAAAAATGAAATGGTTTACCATTTGGTAAAAAACGAGATCAGCGGATATTTTTTCTAATTCTGCTTAAAGATTGTTGCGTAACACCCAAATACGATGCGATGTATGCCAGCGGAACCCGATTAATTAATGATGGATAATTAGTCATAAATTCTAAATAACGTGTGGTTGCATCTTGTGAAATAACGGGACCTTTTCTGGATTTTAGATACAGGCAATTTTGAAATATTTTGCTTCTTATAACATCCCAGCCTATAATAGTTTGAGCCAGTTCTTCCCAATCTTGTTTAGAAAACACAAGAAGTTTGCAGGCAGTAGCAGCTTGCAGATATTCTGAAGACGAAGTATTAGCTTCTAAATTGACATAATCGACCACAAAACTATTTTCAGCAATAAAACAGCGTGTTATTTCTTCTCCTTTATTGTTGTAATAACAACCCCGAATAACACCTTCGACAATAAAACCAACCTGCATTGGAATTTTTCCTGCCTCAGAAAAATAATCGTCTTTTTGAAGATCAATTGCTATTGCCTTTTTTTTGATAAACGCTAATTGTTGATCATTCAAATTACCAAATTGCAAAATATAATCATCAAGTTCTTTCATAAATGCAAGTTCTGAAAAATTATTTTTTTATGAATTATCATTTGGTAAAAAGTTTGGGAGGAATAGTTTTTGTTTAGTTTTTTAGTACTAGTAAGAATATAGATTATGGAATTGAATTTATATTGAAATATAATTTTGTTTTTGTAAATTAAGAAATATAACAGTACTATTGTCTTATAAGAAAGCTAATAAATTAGCATCACAAATTGATGTAAATTAAATTATAATGAAAAAAATAAGATTCTTTATCGCAGTATTCTTTATGTTATTTTTTAATACCACCAAAGCTCAAATTGCAGAATCAACTTCATATAGATTTGAAGGAAAAGTAGAAAGTCCAAAATTTAGAACATATAATATTAACTTGTTAACTCTGTATGTGGATAATACATATAAAATAATATTTCAGACCTATGGATCAAAAAAGCTTGCAAGAAGAAATATTATTCGCGAAACAGAAATTGAAGAAGGTATTTGGAATACCAAAGGTTCAGTGCTAACTCTTTTGTCCAATAATAGTAAGCAAGAATTAATCTTTTCTGTAAAAAACAATAAAAAATTAAGGGTTATGATTAATGACGTCGAAGCGTCGGCTTTGGTTTGGAAAAAAACCGATAATAAGTAAAATTATCATCAATGTAAATCTAATGCCAAATAAAGCCTTTTAATAATTCAAAAATAGTTTTAAGATATGTTTATGAAGAAATATATAATAGTATTAATGTCATTTTTTATATTTATTTCATGTGTAAGTAAGATGAAAGAAACGGTAAAATTAAAAGAAAAAGAAAATGAATTGAGTAAGGTTGGTAAATTTGAAATTGTTAAAATGGATTCAATTGATAATATTTATTTATTATATGCGAGAAGAAATGACTCAATTATAAAGATTGTTTCAATGAAGCAAATAAATAATAATTGCAAAAAAATTAGAATTGGAAATTATTATAGTTTGAAAATTAAATCCTTTTTTGGGGATAATTTTCATCAAAAATTAGATATTAAAGGGGTTAAAGTTAGTAATACAGTAATTAAATTAGAAGGTAATGAAGTCATATGGGATTTATTCTCTAGCCAAAATTTAAGTGGTCAATGCTATACAGAATGATTTTTCTAATTTACCTCATTTTGATATAGTAAAATTTAATTATAATATTCTTTTGTGATAATTAAATTTATAACACAATGCATTTTTATCATCCCTCATTTTTGATTTTCTCTCTATGTTGAATTCCCCATCTCGTCATTGCGCCTACAAGTTCTTCTAATGTATGGCTGTAGGGTAACAATTCATATTCAATAGTTACAGGATATCCAACCGCTACTTTTTTTATAATGAATCCGTTGAGTTCAAGATCTTTGAGCTCACTCGAAAGTACACGTGCAGAAATGCCTTTTACCTGTCGTTGCAATTCTGAAAAACGATTGTTTCCTCTTGCCATCGCAATAATAATCATAAGCTTCCATTTACCGCCAATCACATATAGTGCATCGCTTACTGCTGTTAGTATTGTATTGCATTCCTGAGTAAATTCTTTATTGACTTCCGGTGTTTCATTTTGCTTTTCCATAATAGCGTTTTTGTTTGGTTACTCGCTAACCTTTAGGTAACAAGTAATAAAATGTAAGCAAATGTAAATTAATTTTGTTCAGGATTTAAAAAGAAACAAATAAATTTTCAACTATTAATACAATCAATTATGACACTAGAAATTTTAAAAACAAAAGAAGATTTAAGAAATTTAATTGATGCTTATGCTTATTTAGGCGATGACAAAAAGATTTCAGAAGTAATGCAGCTTTTTATAAAAGATGCTGTTTACAAGGTTTTTATGAACGGAGTAGAAGTTGCTAATACTAAAGGAACCGATGTTTTGGAAAAGGAGTTTACCGGACATGCATCTTTGGTAAAAACATATTTTACATTGAACGGTCAACATACGGTAAAAATTGACGGTGATACTGCTTCTGGAGTTTCTTTTTCACAGATTAAAATGATTAGAGAGCATGAAGGAGCTGATACTATTACAGATTATAGTGTAAAATATGAAGACCAATACATTCTGGAAAACGGAAAATGGCTTATCAAAGAGCGTGTCGGTTTTTTTATTATTATTGAGGCACGATCGTTAAAAAATTAAATGGTAAAAAAAGGTAATCGACAAAACTGTTGATTACCTTTTTTGATTTATTCGCTTTTCATTTTTGATTTTACTTTATATTTGATGATATTCCATTTAAATTTTCACTAAAATAAAAGAAACAATAAATTATGAAAATACCTTCTAAAAATACAGTTTTAATGTTTGTCACATTTTCATCTTTGTTTATTTGTAATAATGCTTTCGCACAAAAGAAAGATCAAATGGTACGAATTGCTGAAATAGAAATTGAACATGCACATCTTGATGAATACAAAAAGATACTAAAAGAAGAGTCAGAAGCTTCTGTTAGATTGGAACCAGGTGTAATCGCTATTTTTCCAATGTTTGAAAAAGAAAATCCGAATCGAGTTAGAATACTTGAAATCTACGCAGACAAAGAAGCATATCAGGCACATTTAAAAACGCCTCACTTTTTACTTTATAAAAATTCCACACTTAAAATGGTGAAGTCGTTGAAACTCGTAGAAATGGATGCATTAGATGTCAAAACAATGCCAGTACTATTTAGAAAGTACGATTAATAATTTTTAGAAGTACAAAATTACTTTTTGCCAAATGGCAAATCCTTTTCTTTTTTGTTGAAATAATTTTACAACCGTAATAATTTCAATCCATTAAAAATGAAAAAAACGGTTTTGGTTACAGGTGCTTCGGCAGGAATTGGTAAAGCGACAGCTATTTATTTGGCTCAGAAAGGTTATAATGTTTACGGTGCCGCACGCAGAATAGAAAAAATGCAGGATTTAAAAGCAAGTGGCGTAAAACCAATTGTTTTAGATGTTACAAAAGAAGATAGTATAGTGAGTTGTGTTAATGCTATTTTGAGTGAAACAGGAAGTATAGATATCCTGATTAATAGTGCAGGTTTAGGATCTTACGGAGCTTTAGAAGATGTTTCGATGGCAGAAGCAAAAAATCAAATGGAAATAAATGTATTTGGTGTGGCACGTTTGATACAATTGGTATTACCGCAAATGCGAAAGAATAAATTTGGAAAAATTGTAAACATTTCTTCCATTGGTGGTAAAGTCGGATTACCATTAGGTAGTTGGTACCACGCAAGCAAATTTGCAATCGAAGGATTAAGCGACTGTTTGCGAAACGAAGTAAAACAATTTGGTATAGATGTAATTGTAATTGAACCAGGCGGAACAAAATCTGAAATGATCGAAAGCGGAACTGATGATTTAAAACGTGTCTCAGGAGAAACGGTTTATAAAGATTTAGCAAACGCGGTAATAAAATCATATACAACCCAAAAAGATAAAGCGATAGAAGCAGTTGAAATTGCAAAGCTTATCACGAAAAGTATCGAAGCAAAATGCCCAAAAGCACGTTATGCTGCAAGTAATGCAAAGCCATTTTTATTGATACGAAAATTATTATCAGATAGATTGTTTGATAAAATGGTGATGAGTCAAATGAAATAAAGATATGGAAAGACTAATTAATTATTTACTACAGTTTGGTAATCTGAATCAACAACAAATTGAATTGATCAAGAGTAAAGTTGATTTTAAGGAAATCAAAAAAGAAGAATATTATCAGGAAGCAGGAAAAATACCTGATGAAGTTATTTTTTTGACAAAAGGAATTATGCGAATTTGTTATTTTAACCATAAAGGCGATGAAATAACGAAGTATTTTATTGATGAAAACAATTTTCTGGTAGATATTAACAGCTATACTCAAGAGATTCCTTCCACCGAATATATTCAGTCTGTTACGGATTGCAAATATTTAGTATTATCGAAGAATGCAATGAAAGAATTGTCAAGTATCATTATTGAATGGGATAAAATTGTTTCAAAAATTACATCAAAAGCATTGGCGGAAAAAGTAAATAGAATAAGCCCCATGATGACAGAAGATGCAAAGGAACGTTACCTTAAATTTCTAACTAATTTTCCCAATCTGGCAAATCGTGTTCCGCTTTCGTATCTGGCATCGTATTTAGGAATTACACAATCATCGTTAAGCAGAATACGCAAGAATATTTAAACTTAAAAAGCCTTCAAAATCATTGACTTTGAAGGCTTTTGTCTACTTAAAAATTATAAAACTGAAAATTATTTGTCAGCTACAAAAAGGTCATCTGAATTTTCCGTTATCGGAATATAAAGACGCTCCCAAACATCAGAATCTACCATATCCCAGCTGTGTCCTTTACCTTTTAGATCTTCTGCCAATAATACAACACCAGGCTCTATTATAAAAGTGGTGCCATCAGATACTTTAAATTTGATTTTTCCTTTTACTGTTACCACATATTGTTTTCTAGGTGCAGGATGCGCATTTTTTTCCCATTCTTCCGTTTTGTTGCTGTACCAGAAAGAAGCGGTATTCATGTGCTTTAAAGATGGAATAGAACCCTTTTCGAAATAACAAGACCCATCAGCCTTATTGATTAGGCGGTAAGCCGGAATATCAGACTCTTCTTCCAGAGCTTTTACTTTAACTTGATTATGACTTTGAGCATTGTTGGTGTTGGCTAATATAAGGGCCGCAATTAGGATAAATCCGTTTAAGAATTTTTTCATTTTGATGTTAATTTAAATTGTTTGTTTTTTATTTTTTATTGATTGTAGATGGAATCGTGTACCATCATTTTGTTAAAGAAAGGTTTGTATTTTGCCACAAGTGCAAGATGCCCTTCTAGTTTACCATACGTTTCTAAATCTTCTAAAGAATCAAATTCCATTGAAGCGTTATAAGTAAATGAGTTATCCATAACAGGTCTTGGCGATGAATTTGCAGGACCACCGTAGCGTACATTTTTTACATACGGCAGTTTTTTAAGTCCTTCAAAAAAGTTCTGAAAATCCTTCACCTCGGCAGCAGTCAGTTCAGGTTTAAGCCAAAACAACAGGTAATGAAAATAAACTGTTTTAGATTTTGTTTCTATTGCTGTTTCATCAATCGTATTAGCCAATACTTTTGTTCCTGTAAGGGCAAGGGCTCCCGCACTTGCTGACTTAATAATAAAATTTCTTCTTTCCATAATAGTATGTTTTTAGTTAAAATCGATTCTGTATTTTAAAACATATTGCCATTTTCTATCGGATACTGTAGCTTGGTTAGCGTCATTTAAAGCATAGATAGGACGGTTTTGAGCATCTAAGGTCAAGCGAGACGACATACCATTCATTAGCAATGAAACTCCTGCGTCGTAGGTTAATGCTTTGTCGTGTAATCCATCAAGATCAGATAACATCACACTTCCTGCTGGCTGTAACTGTAAATTGTTTTTTGCTTTATTAAAGTACGGAAGTGTACCGCCAATTTGTACATAGTAAGTATTACCGGTTCCAATAACAGGAGAAGTATTTCCGGCACCATTAAGACTGCTCATAGAAGCATTTACGCCACTTGCAGGATTACTTACTCCCGAGTAACGCGTATAATTTGGTCCATAATCATTGTTCATTGCCATTGCATAAGCACTAAACGAGGTTCCACGATCTTTGTTTATTGGTGTATCATAAAATAAATCAACCGCAAAACTCTTTTCATCATCATTTATCGTGGTTCCTGTTTCGTTTAAGTGCCATAAAGCATTGTGCATGTATTCAAATCCTGCACCTAATGCCAATACTTTCTTTTTACCGCTATACGTACCGGAATGAAAAGGTGAAGCGTTGTTTTCTGTTTCAAAAAACTCATATTTAAAGTATCCTGAATAATCTTTATTCGGATGTGTTTTACTGAAGTTTGCTACATTGTATTTTGCATCAGCACTTACGTTGGTATACGGGTCTGCAATAACCAAACGATAATCGAATTTACCGACTTGTCCTTTGGCATAAACACTTAATTGACGTACTGTTTCATCTGAAATACCCGCATTTCCTGTAGCATAAGAAGGTAAATCATATAATAAAGTGTTCAAAGGTCCTGTAGTAAACCTCGATAAACCTCTCCACGTAGATCGTCCTGCACCGGCAGCGATAAAATTGTTGAATTTGTATTCTGCGTAAGCATCCAGAAGTTCAAATGTTGGTGTAGTTTTAGAAGCCACATTTACATTTGTTAAACCACCTTGCAATACAAACGTAAAATTATCAGTAGGCTGATACGCCATTTTTACACGTACGCGTCGTAATGATAGGTCTGAAATGCTATTGACCTGTTCGCCATTTACAAGACTTCCCGGATTAAGTTCAGCGTAACGTGCCCATATTTCGGTGTAACCGCTAAATTGTATCGAACGAGTTTTTTCTTCGTTTAAATAATGTGTAAGTGTTGCGTTTCCAAAATCGTTCTTTTTTTGGGCACTTACCGTATTGATTAACCCTGTTAACAGAGAAAAGCAGATCCCAATTTTTAAATAACTTGTTTTCATGTATCGTTAGAATTTACATTTTGTTTGGTAGTGATTACTACTTGTTTTTGATGAGACAAAGGTAGATTCAGCATGGTGTTTGGGTTATTAGAAAAGTATTAGAAAGGCTATAGATTGTTATGAGAGAATCGCTTGTTTTTGTTTTAAGTTGTTGAAATACAATGATTTTTGAGTTGATGGTTGTTAAGAGTGCAAACAGTGACTTATTAGAAAAACAAATTATTGTTGTAAATTTGATCTCGATTTAAATGAACAAATACCAAATGAAGATCTTAATAGTTGAAGATAACAATAGAGTTTCTGCACTGCTAAAACGAGGATTAGAAAGTCAGGGTTATCAGGTATATATTGTAGAAGAGGCTGAGGAAGGACTTATACTTGTTGAGAAAGTAAATTTCGATTTAATTATTACAGACATTATGCTCGTTGGCATGGATGGTATTACGTTTTGCAAACGAATTCGGCATTCAGGAAAAAAAATCCCTATCATTATGCTCACCGCACTTGGCACTATCGATGAAAAGATCGAAGGATTTGATGCCGGAGCAGATGATTATCTCGTAAAACCTTTTGAGATAAGAGAATTGTATGCAAGGGTAAAGGCTTTATTACATCGTAAAAGCGATGCTGTTCAATCGCAGGAAGAAAGCGCTCAAATTATCTACAATGATCTTGTTCTCGATAAACGAACAAAAGTAATTTTCAGAGATGGACTTACTATAAACCTGACACCAAAAGAGTTTAACTTACTGCACTTTATGATGCAAAATCCCGAAAGATTGCTGACCCGCGATGAGATAGCTGATAATGTTTGGGGCAATAATTTTGATACCGGAACCAATTACATCGATGTTTACATTGCTTACCTCAGAAAAAAAATTGACAAAGGTTTTGAGCAAAAACTAATTCATACCAAAGTGGGAATGGGATTTATTTTAAGCAATAAGATATGAAATTAGTAACCAGAACCGCTTTAGCTTATGCTATTTTAACAGCTTTTATACTTTTTGTTTTTGCCTACAGCGTTTATTTCGTATCCGAAAAAAACAGAGAAGATGAATTCTATGATCGATTGGATTATAAAATTATCTGGAGAGCCGAGTTTATATTTGATGCTCAGATCGATAAAGAACTGATCAAATTTCTGCACACCAAAAACAAAAAAGTACTGAATGAGGCAGATATTAGCGTTTATGACAGCAACTCCGACCTTTATTTTTCGGATAATATGCCGCCTCTTGGTGATAAAAAGATTCTAAAGGCAATTAAAAAAAAGGGATCACTAAACTGGGCAGATCATAAGTACCAATACAGAGGTATTTTGTATACAGACGATAACAGAGAATATTATATTATCGGAAGAGCGATTGATGTATCGGGTTGGAACCATATTAATGCTTTTAAGGAAAATGTATTGTATGTTTATTTCATTTCGATTGTTTTAATATTTATTATAGGTTTTGGATTTTCGTATTACACCCTAAAACCGTTAAAAGACATCATTGTTCAAATCAGAGACATATCAGAGCATAATCTGGATAAACGTGTTGTCGTTCCAAAAGCGAAAGATGAATTGTATGAGCTTACCCAAACGTTTAATGCAACCTTCAATAGATTAGAGAAATCCTTCAACAATCATCGGAATTTTGTAACCACTATTTCACATGAATTTCGAACACCCCTTTCGATTTTAATTGCTGAAATTGAACTCGGAAAGGAACTTAATAAAACGATCGACGATTACAAGACATCATTAGACAATGCTTTAGAAGAAGCCAATCACGTGTCTGAACTTTCAACATCGCTTCTCGATTTCGCACGGGCTAATTATGATAGATCGCAAATTAAAATGGCTGATCTTCGAGTAGATGAAGTTCTGGTTGATGCCAAACTAAATCTTTTAAATAAAAAAGAAGTCAAATATAAAATAGGTATCAGTTATACGAACCTTGACGATACAGATGCCAACAACTACAACTACTTTGGAAATCCATATTTACTGCAAATGGCTTTTTCGAATATTATGGAAAACGCCTGTAAATACTCAGATAATCATTCTTGTCACGTCGATATCAATGCGTCATCAGACAAAATCATGCTAACGTTTTCTGATACCGGAATCGGAATCCCCGAAGCGGATCTCGAACAGATCTACAATTTATTTTATCGCGGAAAAAACAAAAATTATGACAACGGTTACGGCGTTGGATTGTCTGTTGTCAAGCAAATTATTAGCCTTCATAACGGTTTAATCGATGTTGCTTCCGTTGTCGGAAATGGAACTACTTTTACGATTACGCTTTTTAAGTAAATTTCAGATTTCAGATTTTAGATTTTAGATTTTTAGATTTTAGATTTTTGGATTATTCGATTATTCGATATTTAGATATTTAGATTGATGATTGCTCAAAGCTGAAAGTTGATTGCCCACAGTTCAAAGCCTACTGCCTAAAGCTTAAAGCCTACAGCTTATAAAAAAAGAAGTACCGAATTAACAATAGAAGTAAATCTCAATGCTTACTTTTGCAGCATTAAACAAATACTTTATGAATACTAAGAATACCACCAATGCAGCGGCGCCAAATTACACGGTTCCGTTGGTTACTATTACCTTATTGTTTTTCATGTGGGGATTTATTACCTGTATGAATGATATTTTGATACCTTACTTAAAAAAATTATTCGCTTTAACTTTTGTTGAATCCATGTTGGTTCAGTTTTGCTTTTTCGGGGCTTATTTTCTGGGATCGCTATTGTATTTTACCATTTCGTACTATAAAGGAGATCCTATCAACAAAGTAGGCTATAAAAAAGGAATGCTTGCCGGAATTTTATTGTCAGCTGTGGGTTGCGTTTTGTTTTATCCTGCTGCGACTTTCTCCGTATACGGATTATTTCTAGGCGCACTTTTTGTCTTAGGACTTGGATTTACCATTCTTCAAATTACAGCAAATGCTTATGTGTCTTTATTAGGATCAGAAGAAAGTGCTTCCGGACGTTTGAATATGACACAGGGATTTAATGCTTTTGGTACAACAATCGCACCTATTTTAGGAGGCTATTTAATTTTTGGATCAGGCGGAGAACACATTATCACTGCCGAAGCAACCCGTATACCGTACCTTGTATTTGCAGGAATTCTAATTCTTGTAGCCTTGTTAATCTATAATGTAAAATTGCCTTCTTTCCAGTCTGAAGAAACAGAGCAGGGAGGTTTAGGAGCGTTGAAGTTTCCGCATTTACGTTTGGGAATTTTTGCTATTTTCTTTTACGTAGGTGGAGAAGTAGCAGTTGGAAGTTTTATTATTAGTTTTTTAGAATTAGATACCGTTGCAGGATTAACAGAAGCTATGAGTAAGAACTACTTAGCCATGTATTGGGGAGGTTCAATGATCGGACGTTTTTTAGGGGCAATTTCATTAAACCAAGGATTAAGCGACACTAAAAAAACACTTTACATGATTTTGACTGCTGCAGCCGTTTTCCTTGTTATTTATGGTGTTGTTGATCTTACATTTGGTCAAATGAGTTTCTTCCTGGTTTTCTTAGTATTGAATTTCATAGCATTCATTATCGGAAAATCGAAACCGGCAAGAACATTAGCAATTTTCGCTTCTATCAATGCTGTTTTATTAATTTTTACCATTTTATCTACTGGAAAAATTGCAATGTATGGCGTGTTGGGAGTAGGGATTTTTAATTCTATTATGTTCTCGAATATTTTTACCTTGAGTATTTCAGGTCTAGGAAAATACACAAGCCAGGGTTCTTCGTTATTGGTTATGGCGATTCTTGGTGGTGCTTTAGTACCATTAATTCAAGGTTTTATTGCCGATTCTGAATTTGGCGTACAAAAATCATTTGTAGTTCCTGTTTTCTGCTATTTATACGTTCTTTTCTTCGGAATATATTGTTCGAAAAAGCTTCATTTTGTAGAACACAGCAAAAATGTTTCAGGGCATTAATTAGTTTTTTATAATTGAAAATAATTTTAGCAATAGGATTTAAGTCTTCGGATTTAGATCCTATTGTTGTTTATATTAGATGGTCATAATTATTGAATTTTACAGATAGATATAAAATAAACGAAGAAATTTTTTTGTTAGTCATTTTAATATCGTAATATTGCGATATTAAAAAATACAGCAATGGGAGTTACAAAAACAGAAATATATAAGGATGAACAAAACAAACTGGCATCACTTCTTAAAGTTTTGGGACATCCAGCCAGAATAGCAATCCTGCAATACATCATTAATCAAAAAGCATGTATTTGTAATGATCTTGTAGAGGAATTAGGATTAGCGCAGGCTACAATTTCACAACATTTGAAAGAATTAAAAAACATTGGAATCATTCAAGGTTCAATAGAAGGGAAATCTGTTTGTTATTGTATCGAAGAAAAAGTGTGGAAACAATTTCAGGAAGAGTTTAACTTTTTTTTCAATCAGGATGTAAAAGTAGATGAATGCTGCTAAAAGCATTTTTTTAACATTTAATATCGTAATATTGCTTTATTACGTTTTTAGTTTAATTATCGATTATATTATTTTAAAATTGAGTTATTATGAAATTATCAGAAATCAAAGAAATTCTACCAACATTGGAGAATGTTGAATTTCAATTAGAAAACGGAACATTTGTACCTGAACACTTTCATGTTACAGAAGTGGGGCAGGTTATTAAAAACTTTATTGATTGTGGTGGTGTTATTCGAAACGAAAAAACAGTAAACTTTCAATTATGGAATGCCGATGATTACGAACATCGTTTGAAGCCAGTAAAATTATTAAATATCATCAAGTTGTCCGAAGAAAAACTGGGTATTGAAGACAACGAAATAGAAGTAGAATATCAAAGCGAAACCATTGGTAAATACGATCTTGAATTTAATGGAAAGACCTTTATTCTGAAAAGTAAAACGACGGCTTGTCTGGCACAGGATGCTTGCGGTATTCCTTTTGAAAAGCAGAAGAAAAATTTAATACAATTATCTGTAAATGAAGGATCTTGTTGTACTCCAGATTCAGGATGTTGTTAATTTGAATATAAGATAGTATGTATCCGTTATTATCAAAAACAATTCAACAGCTACAATGGAAACCATTCAATAATAGTGAACGTAAAAATACATTACAGCCTTTTGTAGATTTTATTCAGCAAAAAGTCAAGGATAAAAAGCAAATAAACATCAATTTTATCTGCACTCATAATTCACGTAGAAGTCATCTATCACAAGTTTGGGCACAAGTTGCAGCTTCTTACTTTGGTATTGAGAATGTGGTTTGTTATTCGGGAGGCACAGAAGAAACAGCATTGTATCCTAAAGTTGCAGAAACATTATCTAATCAGGGATTTAATATTTTTAAAATTAATGAAACCAATAATCCTCTTTACGCCATCAAATACAGTGATAATTCGTTACCAATAATCGGTTTTTCAAAAAAGTATGATAATCCTTTTAATCCTGTTTCTAATTTCGCAGCTATAATGACGTGCTCACAAGCAGATGAAGGTTGCCCTTTTATTGCAGGTGCTGAAAAGAGAATTCCCATTACATTTGAAGACCCTAAAATTTCAGATAATACTTTAATGCAGAATGAAATATATGCACAAAGAAGTTTGCAAATAGCAACAGAAATGTTTTACGTCTTTTCTAAAATCAAGAAATAATTAAATTTTAGAAATTGATAAGATTTAATTAATTCCAAAGAGCCAGAGGCTCGACCAATATTGTAGAGCCGGATTTTAATCCGGCTTTTATTGTTAGAATAGGAAAAAGTTCCATAGGAGCGACCGATATTTTGTGCTATTTACGAATAATACTGATAGATATCGGTCGTTCCTATGGAACTTTAGTTGGTGGCATTATTATGATCAACGGATTAAAATCCGTTGCTACAAAAATGTTTCGTTCCTCCGGAACTTTGATTTGATAAAGTTGTTGTCGATAACAAGACTGAGTATAATTTGAAAGAGCCAGAGGCTCGACCAATATTGTAGGGCCGGATTTTAATCCGGCTTTTGTCGTTAGAATAGAAAAAAGTTCCATAGGAAAGGCCGATATTTTTTGCTATTTACGAATAAAGCTGATAAATATCGGTCGTTCCTATGGAACTTTAGTTGGTGGCATTATTATGATCAACGGATTAAAATCCGTTGCTACAAAATGTGTCGTTCCTCCGGAACTTTTATGCGATAATTTTGATAAAGTTGTTCTTGATAACAAGATTGAATAAATTCCAAAGAGCCAGAGGCTCGACCCATATTGTAGAGCCGGATTTTAATCCGGCTTTTGTCATTATAATAGGAAAAAAGTTCCATAGGAACGGCCGATATTTTGTGCTATTTACGAATAAATCTGATAAATATCGGTCGTTCTTATGGAACTTTAATATCGGTCATTATTGTAATCAACGGATTAAAATCCGTTGCTACAAAATGTTTCGTTCCTACGGAATTTTGATACGATAATTTTGACAAAGTTATTGCAAATAACAAGACTGATTATAATTCCAAAGAGCCAGAGGCTCGACCCATATTGTAGAGCCGGATTTTAATCCGGCTTTTGTTATTAGAATAGGAAAAAAGTTCCATAGGAACGGCCGATATTTTGTGCTATTTACGAATAAATCTGATAAATATCGGTCGTTCCTATGGAACTTTAATATCGGTCATTATTGTAATCAACGGATTAAAATCCGTTGCTACAAAATGTTTCGTTCCTACGGAACTTTGATACGATAATTTTGATAAAGTTATTGCAAATAACAAGACTGATTATAATTACAAAGAGCCATAGGCTCGACCAATATTGTAGGGCCGGATTTTAATCCGGCTTTTGTCGTTAGAATAGGAAAAAGTTCCATAGGAACGACCTATATTTTGTGCTATTTACGAATAAATCTGATAAATATCGGTCATTATTGTAATCAACGGATTAAAATCCGTTGCTACAAAATGTTTCGTTCCTACGGAACTTTGATACGATAATTTTGATAAAGTTATTCCAAATAACAAGACTGATTATAATTACAAAGAGCCATAGGCTCGACCAATATTGTAGAGCCGGATTTTAATCCGGCTTTTGTCGTTAGAATAGGAAGAAAGTTCCATAGGAACGACCGATATTTTGTGCTATTTACGAATAACAACTGAAAAATAGGAATCGTTACTGTCTTTTGCTCAAAAAACAAATTAAACTACTATCTGATAACATTATAATAACGCCATTCCAGATTAATTTACATTTTAAGCTTTGGCAAAGCCTGGTTTCTTTAAGCCCGTAATTAATACCTCAAAAGTCCGTAATTTTTAGATTGATGATACTGTTATTTTCGTAAAAAATCAATATGCTAATATGTCAAAAGTTAAGGTTTAATGATCTAACAACTGATTTTACTGCTAAAAACATAAGGATTTAGATCTAAAAAAGATGAAAATTATGGAAAGAAATATTGAATTAAACAGCGAGAATTTAACTTCAAGATATTGGAGAAAAAAAACAATAAACAGAGCACAGGCTCTTGAAACAAAAGACAAACAAATTAGTCTGGAAAGCATTACTATAAAAGGAGAAGAATTACAGTATTTCACGAAGCTTACCAATACTAATTTGTTGGCTCAATATACTGTTATTAACGCTATTTATTCTTTTTTGCTCAAAAAACTGATTAGCGAATTTGATGGATTTGTAGTATCTCATTATCAAGGACAGGAAAATCCTTTGCTTTTGGCATTTCCAACAACGTTAGACATCACTTTCAAAGAATATCTTCAAAAGGTAAAAGAGGAAATTCTGGAGACCTTAAAATACGCTGATTACAGTAATGTGCAAATAGTAGAGAAAACAGGTTTTACAACTTTGAGTAATTTGTCTCACTATGCAATCAGCATTAACTCAAATAGTGAAGCAGTTTGTAATGGTGTTTTACTTGCTGTAAAAATCAAAGAAAATCAGGATTTAGACATTCAGGTTTCGTATGTAGAAGGTTTTGTAAACAAAGCCATCGTAGAATATCTGGCTTCGTATTTTGAAGGATTTATAGTTGATTTAGAACATAATTTGGGAACCACTTTAACGGCTTACTCAGTACTTTCAGAAAACGAAAAACAACAATTATTAGTCGATTTTAATGCTACCGATGCTGTTTATCCAAAAGACAAAACAATAGTCGATCTATTCGAAGAGCAAGTAGAAAAAACTCCAAATGCTGTAGCAGTTGTATTTAAAGATACAACGTTAACGTATCAGGAATTAAACGAAAGAAGTAATCAATTGGCGCGATATATTAATGATAACCACAAAGTAAATAAAGGGGACATTGTGGGAGCATTTTTGCCAAAGTCAGATAACGGCGTTATTACGTTATTGGCCATTATGAAGTTAGGCGCCGTTTATCTGCCTATTGATACCAATTATCCTCAGGAAAGAATCGATTATTTGGTACAGGACAGTGCTTTAAAATTAGTTATCAGTGATTGTGACACTTTAGCGATTGCACAGATTAAGAATATCAACATCAATTCAATCAACTTTGATGCTATTTTCTCTGATAATATGAATGTTGCGATTACAGCGGATGATTTAGCGTATGTAATTTACACTTCGGGTTCAACAGGAAATCCAAAAGGAGTTGCAATAGCGCACGGCAGTAATGTAAATATGTCCTTAGATCAAATCAAAACTTTTGAAGTTACGGCTAGTGATAAAGTAGTTTGGTTTGCTTCTGTAGCCTTTGATGCTTCGATATCAGAGATTATGATGAGTTTGTACAGTGGTGCTTCGTTATGTATTCCTACCGAAGAAGTGATTAAAGACAAACATCAATTTGTTTCGTTTTTAAAAGAAACCAGTGCTACAGTAGTTACGTTTCCTCCAAGTTATTTGGGCTTATTGTCCGAAGAGGAGCTTGCAGGTTTACGATGCATTATCACGGCTGGAGAACCTGCCAATGCAAGTAAAGCATTAGCGGTTGTAGAGGCCGGAATTGATTATTACAATGCTTACGGACCAACAGAATGTGCGGTTTGCGTTTCGATCTATAAAGTAACACAACAAGATCATAACAAAGCCATTATTCCGATTGGAACACCGATCGCCAATACTAAGATTTACATTTTAGACGAAGCCTTACAACCTGTACCAATAGGAGTTACAGGAAAACTATACGTTGCCGGAACAGGTTTAGCCAAAGCTTATTTGCACAAACCGGAACTTACTGCAGAGAAATTCATAACAAATCCTTTTCATGAAGGAGAGAAGATGTACGATACCGGTGATTTAGGATGCTGGTTAGCCGATGGAAATATTGAATTTTTAGGCAGAAAAGATTATCAGGTAAAAGTGCGCGGTTACAGAATCGAATTAGGAGAAATCGAAAATACGCTTTTACAATATTCACAAAATGTAAAACAAGCAGTTGTTGAAGTTCGAGAAAACAATAAAGAAAAAGTATTGGTGGCTTACTTCGTAGCGAATAACAATCTTGAAAAAGGAGATTTACGCAGTTTTCTTCAAAAGCGATTACCGGATTATATGATTCCTGCATTTTATGTAGCATTAAAAGAATTACCGCTAACGCCAAATGGTAAAATAGACCGAAAAGCATTGCCTGAAATCGCAAGTCACGATATCATCAGAAGAGAATATGTAGCGCCTAGAAATTCGACCGAAGAATATTTAGTTGCGATTTGGCAGGACGTATTAGGTATAGAAAAAATTGGAACTACAGATAACTTTTTTGAATTGGGCGGGCATTCGCTTAAGGTTACCAAAATGTTATACCAAATCAATAGAACTTTTGAAGTTGAGCTTCAGATTAAAAATGTCTTAGCACTGCAAAACATCATTGAACTGGCTAAGATGATCGAAAATGAAATCGTATTTGTAAAAGGAATAACAACCAACAGAACCATAGATTTAGCAACCAACAAGAATTTAGAAGTATGGGAAATTTAAGTATTAAAGAGCACTTAACAGCATTAATTCAACAAGGTATCAATTTTGAAGTTTCTCAGGATAAACTGTTGGTAAAAGGGGATTTGAGCATCGTAAATGACGAGCAAAAACAGTTTTTAAGAGAAAACAAAGAAGCTATTATTGCTTTAATTCAAAACCAGACCAGAGAAACCATAACAATCGAGAAAGTAGCTAAAAGTGTTTCGCTTCCACTTTCTTTTTCCCAACAAGGTTTATGGCTTCTTGATAAAATCAATAACGGGAGCTCACATTATAACTTAACCTCGACTTTTAAACTTACAGGTAAAATAAATTATGAAGCGTTAAACAAAACCTTCAATACGATTCTGCAAAGACATGAAAGTCTACGCAGTTATTTTTTTGTTGATGAATCCGGCGAACCGATTCAAAATGTTCAAACGGTAAACGAGTATCATGTTGCGGTAGAAGATGTTAACGCATTATCTCAAAATACACAGCAATACATTATCGAAGTCGTAGAACAAGAAACCTTCAAAATATTTGATCTTTCTAAAGATGTGTTACTAAGCATCCGATTATTGATGATTAGCAACGAAGAGCATATTCTGGTGGTAACCATGCACCATATTGCATCAGACGGCTGGTCGATGGGGGTTTTGATCAAAGAATTTAATATCCTTTACAACAGTTACAGAAAAGACGAGCCGAATCCACTAGACGATTTGAGCATTCAATATTCAGATTATGCACATTGGCAACGTCAATGGTTTAAGGGCGAAGTATTAGAAGAACAAACGAATTACTGGAAAAAGCAATTGGCAGATTTGCCTGTGCTTCACGGTTTACCGTTAGATAAAGTACGACCGCTGACACAAAGCTTTAACGGAGACACGTATCATTCGGTGTTAGATAAAAATACACTAAAAGGATTGCAGGATCTTTGTCAGTCAGAAGTGGCGACTTTATTTATGGGAATTCACGCTGCTTTTAGCACTTTGCTGTCACGTTACAGTAACGAAACTGATATTGTGGTGGGAAGCCCGATTGCCAATCGCGAGAAAGCTGAAATAGCAGATTTAGTTGGTTTTTTCATGAACTTATTGGTTTTGCGAAGTGATTTATCTCAAAAACCAAGCTTTAGAGAACTAATCAGACAAAGTAAAACCATGTTGGAATCAGCGTATGAGTACCAGCAAATGCCTTTTGAAAAATTAGTTCAGGAATTAGACGGAAAAAGAAATCTGAGCCACAATCCGTTGTTTCAGATTTTATTGACGCTTCAAAATACAGATCAGGATGCATTGGCATTAGCAGACTTGGTTATGGAGCCTGTTAATTATAAGGTTGCCAATAGCGCCAAATACGATTTGAGTTTAAATGTTACCGAAACAGCAAATGGTTTAACATTGGCATGGGAATACAACAGTGATCTTTTCGAAGCGCAAACGATCAGCAGTATGGCGGATCATTTCAATACGTTACTTGCTTCACTGCTTAGTAATCCAGATGAAAATGTTTTCAAAGCCAACTTGATCGGACAAAATGAAACGACAGAAATCTACCAACATTTAAAAGGGGAAGCATTAGATTTTACTAAAAATGAAAATGCAATTAGTCTTTTTGAATATCAAATAAAAAACACACCGGATCGTACCGCTGTAACCTGCAATGATATCGCGTATACGTATGAAGAAGTAGGTGATAAAGTTGATGCTATCGCAACGTTATTGGCCAATAAAGGTGTAAAACAAGGTGATAAAGTAGGGATTTGTCTGGTACGAAGTGTAGAAATGGTAGCGACTATTTTTGCTTGTTTCAAACTAGGAGCTTGTTACATTCCGCTTGATCCAGTTTATTCTTCAGAAAGAATCAATCAGATTATAGAAGATGCAGAACCAAAAAGCATCGTGACATTAAAACCGCTAAAAGAATTATTCTTAAACAAACTGACTAAGGAAACTTTTGTTTTTGTTGATGATCTTCAGGTGCAAACGGCTACGCAATTGATAGGCGTAGATTATTCTGATGATGATAGTGCGTACATTATTTTTACCTCCGGAACTACAGGAAAACCAAAAGGAATAGAAGTTAGTCAGGGTAATTTAAACAATTTACTGTATAGCCTTGATGTTTCTTATGGAAGCAAGGACACACAAAAATGGCTGGCACAAACCAGCATCAATTTTGATATTTCGGTATTAGAACTGATCTGGACGATTTCGCGAGGACATTCTATTGTATTACAACAATCAAATCCTTTCAAATTATTAGCACACGAACGATTGGTTCCGGCAAAGAAACTGGATTTTAGTGTTATGTTTTTTGGGGCAGATAACAAACAGGAACATAAATACGACTTGCTGTTAGATACAGCAAAATATATTGATAATAACGATTTTACAGCCATTTGGACACCAGAACGTCATTTTGGTGAATTTGGAGGCGCTTTTCCAAGTCCGTCGGTATTAAGTGCTGCTTTGGCGGTACTTACAAAAAATATCAGCATTCGATCAGGAAGTGTTGTTTTGCCATTACAAGACCCTATTCGTGTTGCTGAAGAATGGTCGATTGTAGATAATCTTAGCAACGGACGTGTAGGTCTGAGTATTGCTTCAGGATGGCATCCAAATGATTTTGTTTTTGCTAATTCAGATTATCACAATCGTCATCAGGAAGTTAAAGACAGAATAAAAGAATTAAAAAGCCTTTGGAGAGGCGATGCCATTGTTCGTAAAAATGGTGTAGACAAGGATTTTACCATAAAAATCAGACCGTTGCCAATACAGGCAGAATTGCCAATTTGGGTAACAGCGGCAGGAAATCCGGATACCTTTAGATACGCCGGAGAAATTGGTGCTAATGTTCTGACACACGTATTAGGACAATCGGTAGAACAATTAGAAGAAAACATTAAAATCTACCATCAGGCATTGCAGGAGAACGGATTTAGTATCGCTGATAAAAAAGTGACGCTGATGATTCATACCTACATCGACGAAACAGAACAAACTGCGTTAACAACTAGTGAAAAACCATTCAAAGCCTATTTAGAATCGTCTATTAAATTGATGGAGCCTTTGGCAAAAGAATTAGGTTTAGACTTAGATACGCAAACCAGCGAAGTAATAGACATTGCCTATACCAAATTCAGCAAAAACAATACCTTGATCGGAAGTCCGGAATCGTGCCAGAACATGCTGTTTAATATTCAGCGTATTGGGGTAACAGAAGTCGCTTGCCTGGTTGATTTTGGTGTAGAAAACGAAAAAGTATTAGCAGGATTAGAAAAAATTGTTGAAGCTAAAACGCTGTACCACGCTCAAGTTGAATTGGCAAAAATAGTAGATGCTGAAAGCCAGCGAACAGAATTAGACCTGATTGATGCGCATCAGCTAACGCACGTTCAAATGACGCCATCGCAATCTAAGCTTACGATCGATTTGTATCAACAGTCAAAACAATCAAAAGCAAGAGATTTATCTTCTGTACGTCATTGGTTAATAGGTGGAGAGCCTTTGAACAAAGACCTTATGGAAAATTTAAGTACGCTAACCGATTGTAAGTTGTACAATATGTATGGTCCAACAGAAACAACCGTTTGGTCTGCATGGAGAGCCATAACCAAAGATGATTTTAAAATAGGAGCACCTATTCACAATACCAATTTATTACTCTTAAACGAATACGAACAGCAAGTTCCTGTTGGTGTTGTAGGAGAACTTTACATTGGCGGATTAGGCGTAGCAAAAGGCTATTACAACAACAGCGAGCTTACCAATAAAAGTTTTAAAGAAGTCGCAAATGCTTATTTTGGAAACAGCCGTTTCTACAAAACAGGTGATTTAATGCGAATGAAAGCCAATGGTACTTTTGAATATATTGGTAGAAAAGATAATCAGGTAAAAGTAAACGGATATCGTGTAGAACCAGGCGAAATAGAAAGTGTACTTTCTAAATTATCAGGTGTTAAGGATGCAAAAGTTATTGCCATTACAGAGAACAATGCCACACATTTAGCCGCTTATGTGGTTAAAGAAGATATTGTTTACGGAGACTACAAAGCACTTCCTGCTGAAAAGCAAGCGAGACCTTTTCATTTTCCTGACGGAAGCGTAGTGTACCATCAATCAGATCGTCAGTTGGCGATGCTGTATACTGAAATATTTGAAGACGGAATTTATTTTAAACACGGTATTTCTATCCCTGAAAATGGTTTGGTGCTGGATGTTGGTTCAAACGTGGGAGGTTTTTGTATCGATGTCAATCAAAGACAGCCAAGCGCTTCTATTATTGCTTTTGAACCAATCCCGCAGATTTTTTCAGCATTAAAACAAAACTTTGAACACCGCCAGATCAAAGGACGAATTTTGAATTATGGTGTATCCAACAAAAAAGAAAGTGTTGTATTTAACTATTATCCAGAAATGTCCGGTTTATCAGGAAGATTTGCCGATCAGGAAACGATTGTAAACGCAGTTGGAAAATACATTGAATACAATAAAGAATCATCTACAGATGATGCCAAGTTATCGGGTGAAGATCATAAAGTAGTACAATCTTTTTATGATACGATTGAGGAATCAAACGGATTGTCTGAAGAGTACAAACAATACATTTCTTCTTTGTACCAAACTGAAGAAGTAGAATGTCAATTAACAACCATTTCAGCAGTTATTGATGATTTCAACATTCAATCGATTGATTTACTAAAAGTCGATGCTGAAAAAAGTGAATGTCTGGTTTTAGAAGGAATTAGAGCCGAACATTGGCCTATGATTCATCAGCTAGCGATCGAGGTAGATGGAGACAACAACTTAAACGCAATTTTAAGTTTACTTCGAGAGAAAAACTACGAAGTACAAGTCGATGAATTGGTCATGAGCGATGCCAGTACACAGAATGATGAAAATACCTATATGTTGTACGCTGTTAATCCTAATTTCTCAGTGAAAGAAAAAGAGATAGCTATACAAAGTTTCGGAACACAAATTGACGAAAAAGTGATTAGTGAATTTTTGAAAAAGAAATTACCGGATTATATGAACCCAAGAGACATTATCCTGGTGCCATCTATTCCGTTAATGGAAAATGGAAAGGTAAACATGGTGAAGTTAAAGGAAATTCAGCCTCAAAAAGCAGATACTACGACTACAGCTACATTGAGCAACCAATTAGAATTAGACATTTACCGCATTTGGTGCGAAGTTTTAAAACGCGAAAATATTCCGTATCACGTGAGCATTTTTGAAGCAGGTGGAAGTTCTATCGAAATTGTATTGCTGCACGAAAAAATGCAAACCGAATTTAAGGCAACTTTTTCGCTAATAGAACTTTTCCGTAATCCGAGTATTCCACAACAAGCCAAATTAATTCAGAATGCCATTAATCAAAGCGGGGAGACAGGAAGCGAAGACGCGATCAAGAAAGCAGTAAACAAAGGATTATCCAGAAGAAACGCAAGAGCAAATAAAATTAACTGAGAAGTTGGAAAAGATGAAACAAGTTACGGAGAATGATATAGCAATCATAGGAATGTCGGGACGTTTTCCTGACGCTAAGAATATTGAACAATATTGGCAAAATCTCGTTGCAGGTGTAAACAGCATCAATCCCGCAACAGAGGAAGAAATTATTGCTTCAGGTGTTTCTAAAGAAGTTTTGAACCACAAACGCTTTGTTAATGTGAGTTCAAAATTAGAAGACGCCAAGTATTTTGATGCTGATTTTTTTGGTTTAGCCAATAGCGAAGCCGTAATTATGGATCCACAAATCAGGTTGTTGCTGCAAACCAGCTGGCACGCCATCGAAGATGCAGGTTATGACATGAGCAGGTTCGAAGGATCTGTTGCCAACTTTTGCGGTATGTCGACCAACTCTTATTTAATGAGCGTTCTAAAAACGATATCTCCTACGGAACAAAACGATCTTTTGCTGTACAGAATCTTAAACGAAAAAGACTTTCTGGCAACCTGGATATCGTATAAATTAAATCTAACAGGTCCTGCAATGACGGTGCAAACAGCTTGTTCGACTTCATTGCTGGCGGTTCATTTGGCTTGTCAGAGTTTATTGAGTTACGAATGTGATATGGCTTTGGCGGGAGGTGTATCTTTTGATTCGAATGAGAAAATCGGATACATACACATGCCGGAATCCATTTATTCTAAAGATGGTGTTTGCCGTCCTTTTGACAGCAAAGCAACCGGAACCATTAGCGGTGACGGTGTGGGTTCTATTGTATTAAAGAGAGCCACAGAAGCCCTTAAAGACAATGATCATATTTATGCTTTAATTAAAGGAAGTGCTACCAACAACGATGGCGCAAACAAACAAGGTTATACAACGCCAAGTGTCGATTTTCAGCGTGATGTCATTTTAGAAGCCTTGTCTATTGCAGATATTAATCCGGAAACCATCGGAATGATTGAGGCACACGGCACAGGAACGTATATTGGAGATCCAATTGAAGTTTCGGCATTAACCGAAGCTTTTAGAGAGTTTACAACAGAAAATCAATACTGTGCGATTGGTTCTGTAAAAAGTAACATTGGACATTTAGATGCAGCAGCAGGAATAGCTTCTATAATCAAAGCAGCTTTGTGTGTAAATAAAGGTGTTTTAGTACCAAGTCTTAATTTTACGGAAGCCAATCCGGCTTTAAATTTAAATACATCTCCTTTTTATGTAAGTCAGAAAAATGCCGCCTGGCCAAAACATTTTGAATTACGCAGAGCAGGAGTAACGTCATTAGGCGTTGGCGGAACAAACGTTCATATCATATTAGAACAGCCACCAGTTATAGTACAGGATGAGGTAGAAAATCATCCGCATGTACTTGCATTATCTTCTTTAAACGAAGAAAACCTTCAATTACAAAAACAAAAATTACACGATTATATAGATGCAAATGCTAACGTAGCGTCTGCTGATTTAGAGTTTACAAGTCTTTACGGAAGAAAAGCAATGCCACATCGTTTTACAGCTGTTTTTAAGGATAAAGAAGAATTAAAAACACAACTAAACGGAACACAAAATGATGGTTGTTACGAAGGCTTCGGTGCAGCAGCACAAAGTATTTTTATGTTTCCGGGTCAAGGAAGTCAATACCATAATATGGCGATTGAATTGTATCAGAGTAATGATGCTTTCAAAAAAGACATGGAATATTGTTTTGACTATTTAAAAGCTTTAAGTCCGGTTAATTTCAAAGAAATTATCTTCTCTGAAGAAAATACACTTTTAGACCAGACTGAAAATACGCAGATAAGCTTATTTATCGTAGAATATTGCTTAGCCAAAGAACTTTTAAGATCAGGCATTAAGCCAAATGCCATTATTGGACATAGTTTAGGAGAATATGTAGCGGCTTGTATTTCAGGTTGTATTTCCTTAGACGATGCATTAAAATTAGTTTGCCACCGCGGAAGATTAATGGGGATGATGCCGGAAGGTGCTATGCTTTTAGTACAATCGACAGAAAGTGAATTACAATCATTGTTGTTAGATACTGTAGCTATTTGTGTGTACAATACAGATGATAATCTGGTAATTGGAGGCTCAAAATCGGTGATCGACCAACAAGCAGCTGTTTTAGACCAAAACAATATCTTACACCGAACTTTAAAAGTATCGCATGCGTATCATACACACATGATGCACGATGCTTTAACGGCATACGAAAAAGTACTTTCTGAAGTAAAGTTTAATAAGTTCGACGCAGTAATTTTTTCAACCTATACGGGCAATCTGGTAGAACAGAAAGATTTTTGTTCTAAAGAATATTGGTTAAACCAAATTATTCATCCGGTTAAATTTTTACAGGCAGCTAAGAATGCAGCAGCTTATTTTTCGAATCCTGTTTTTATAGAAGTAGGACCCGGAAATGGTTTGTCGTCTTTTGTGAAATCTATTTTCAGCAACAAAATTAGTGCAGTTAATTTACTTCCAAAACCATCTGTAAAAAAGAATGCACTGGATACTTTTTATGCTTCAAAAGCCATTCTTTTAGCAAAAGGAGTACAGTTTGATTTGCCTTTGGTACATAGCGGAAAAAGAATTTCGATGCCGGGTTACGCCTTTTCTAAAAACAGATTCTGGAAGCCTAAAATCAATATCAGTCACGAAAATTTTGATGAAATCACAGCATCGTATCATTACACTAATACACAATATCAGAAAAACAGGTTGCGCTCCTCTGTAGAAATTCAGCTTGATGATATAAATCAAATCTCTGAGGAAAAGTTAAACGATTTAAACAAGCTGCATACTGAATATCTGAACAATATTAAAAAGCTTTTTCCATCGCAAAACAGCATCAATAATACAGTTGAAGCATTGTATGATGAGATTGTGGAAGAAAGCGCAACAACTTCAGCAACAGCGGTGAAACAAAGCGAAAAAAGAAATGTAAGCAATGTATTTGTTGCACCAGATACTAACACTGAAAAGATTATAGCAGAATATTGGGGGGATATATTAGGCTATAATCCGGTAGGTGTATTAGACAATTATTTTGAAGTAGGCGGAAACTCTTTGTTAGCTACAAAACTATTGACTCAATTATCAGACAGGTTCGAAATCAACTTATTATTTAGAGAATTATCAGAGTGTATCTCGATCAAAGAATTGGCGGTTTTAGTAGACTCAAAAGTGACTATTAAAGACTTAGTAGGATCGGTAGAAGTAGAGAATGATACTATTGGCAATAATTATATTGAATTATGAGTATAGAAATATTATTAAAAGAGCTGGTTGATAATAACGTAAAACTTTCTGTGCGGGAAGACAAACTTTTTTGTCAGTTACCCGATGCAGGAATCGATGATAAACTTTTAGGATCACTAAAAGAACACAAAGAAGCATTAAAAAAAATGTTACTGGAAAAAACCAGTTTCAAAAAAAATCAGTCGATTCCAAAGACCGCTGAACAAAAGAGTTATTCCTTAACGGCTTCTCAGAAAAGATTATGGGTACTAAGTCAGTTCGAGGGAGGATCGCAGGCCTACAATATGTCATTTGTTACAAAAATAACAGGTGATCTTAATTTTTATTTTTTCGAAAAAGCATTTCGGGAACTTATTGCACACCATGAAATTCTAAGAACAGTTTTCAAATCTGATGAGGAAACACTGGAAGTCAGACAAAATATCGTGCCGGCAAACGAAATTTATTTTAGTGTAGAAACGCTGGATTATTCTACAATTGCAGATAGTCCTCAAAAAATAGAAGAATACCTTGATGCTAAAAATAAGGAAGCATTTGATTTAGAAAATGGTCCTCTTTTGAGTGTTACATTAATTAAGATAACGGAAAATGAATTCGTTTTTCTATTAAGTATGCATCATATCATCAGCGATGGCTGGTCTATGGAAGTTATTGTTGCTGAGGTTGTTCAGCGATACAATACGTTATTGGCAGGAAAAGTACATGGAGTTCCTGTGCTGGGACTTCAATACAAAGATTATGCTGTTTGGGTAGAAGCAGAAAAACAAAGTCCAAAATATAAGGAAGCAGAACAATACTGGGTAAACAAATTTGCAGGAGATCTGACTTCGCTTACTTTACCGGTTTCGAGACAAAGACCGGCTATCCAGACTTTTAATGGAAATACGATATCACATTTATTTTCAGAAACCCTTACCGCTAAAATAAAATTGTTTTCAGAAGACAATGGTGTGACCTTATTTACAACCTTAATGACTATTGTAAATGCGTTACTGTACCGCTATTCCGGTCAGGATGATATTATTGTGGGAACTCCAGTAGCAGGGCGTGAACATCCGGATTTAGAAAGACAAATCGGATTGTACGTAAATACACTGGCGATACGAACACAGTTTAATGAAAAAAACACTTTTGCGGAGCTTTTGCAAATAGAAAAAAACAACCTGATTGCAGCCAATGAACACCAAATGTATTCACTGGACGAATTGGTGCAGAAATTGAGTTTAAAGAGAGACCAACGACGTTCTGTTTTGTTTGATATTATGGTCGTATATCAAAATCAATCGTCATTAAATTTAGGCAGTAAAAAAGAAGATGCTGACAATCTTTCGTTTGAAAAATACAATCTTCGCAAAAACACTTCTCAATTTGATATTAGTTTTAATTTCTCAGAATCCAATAACCAATTAGAATTAAACGCAGAATACAATACAGATATTTATGACGCAGCTCTGATAGAGCGCATGTTTGATCATTTTCATCTTTTTGCAACGAAAGCTTTAGCGTATCCAAATCTTTTTATTGAGGAAATTGATTATTTAACAGCGGCTGAAAAGCAACAACTTTTATTTGAATTTAACGATACTACTGTCGATTATCCAAAAGACAAGACTATTGTTGATTTGTTTGAGGAACAGGCAGCGAGAACACCACATAATGTAGCGGTATCTTTTGGAGATATTACCTTGACCTACAAAGAACTTAATGAGCAAGCCAATCAGCTGGCACATTATTTAAGAGCAAATTACGCCATACAGCCAGACGATTTAGTTGGAATAAAACTGGAAAGAAGCGAAAAGATGATCATTGCGATCTTCGGAATTCTAAAATCAGGAGGTGCTTATGTGCCAATTGATCCGGATTATCCGCAAGACAGAATCGAATATATCGAAAAAGACAGCAATAGTAAACTTGTTATTGATGACAATGTATTAGCATTATTTTATGCAAATCACGAACAATATGCAGCCTCTAATATCGAAAAAATCAATTCGCCGGATGATTTGATCTACGTAATCTATACTTCCGGTACAACCGGAAATCCTAAAGGAACATTACTGGAACATAAAAATGTAGTAAGGCTGTTTTTTACAGACAAACCCTTATTTGACTTTAATGAGAAGGATGTCTGGACCATGTTTCACTCGTATAGTTTTGATTTCTCTGTCTGGGAGATCAACGGAGCATTGTTATTTGGAGGGAAATTGATAATGGTTCCTAAACAAATTGCTCAAAATACACCGGCATTTTTAGATTTAGTAGAACAGGAAGGTGTAACGGTTTTAAATCAGACACCCTCTGCATTTTATAATGTAATCAATAGTGAAAAGTCGGGAGAAAAAAAATGTAATACGCTTAGATATGTCATTTTTGGAGGAGAAGCTTTAAATCCGACACTTTTATCAGACTGGCACAGGAAATATCCCAATGCCAAACTTATTAATATGTACGGGATAACGGAAACCACAGTGCATGTTACGTACAAAGAAATAACAGAAAAAGAAATACATTCAGAACAATCTAATATTGGTAAACCCATTCCAACACTAAAATGCTACATTTTAGATGCCAACAAACGTATGGTTCCTATTGGTGTTACAGGTGAGTTGTATGTAGCCGGATTAGGTTTAGCCAGAGGATATTTTAATCTTCCTGAATTAACGGCTAAAAAATTCATTTCAAATCCTTTTACAGAAGGCGAAAGGTTATACGACTCAGGCGATTTAGCCAGTTGGCTGCCCGACGGTAACATCGAGTATTTTGGACGAAAAGACCATCAGGTAAAAATAAGAGGTTACCGCATTGAGTTAGGAGACATCGAGAATGCCATTTTGCAATACTCAGCTGTTTTAAAACAAGTAGTTGTAGATGTAAAAGTAAACAATCAGGAAAAAATACTGGTTGCTTATCTGGTATCTGATGCTGTGATCGACAGGTCAGAACTGCGTACTTTTCTGCAGGCAAAATTACCGGATTATATGATTCCGGGATTCTACATAACGCTGGAAGTATTGCCATTAACTCATAATGGGAAAATTAACAGAAAAGCATTACCAAACATTTCTGAGCAGGATATTGTAAAGAAAGAATATGAAGCACCAAGAAATGCAACAGAAGAGATTCTGACCACGATATGGCAGGAAATGATGGGTATTGAAAAAATAGGTATTGCTGATAATTTTTTCGATTTGGGCGGACACAGTTTAATTGTAGCGCAGGTCATCAACAGAATTCATAAAGAACTTGGTCAGACCGTATCATTCACCGCTTTTTTTGAAAAACCAACGATTGGTGATTTAAGCGCACAATTGCAAAAGAACGATTATTTGGCAATACCAAAAACGAAGGAGGCAAATTCCTATCCGTTAACAGCTTCTCAAAACAGATTATGGATATTGAGTCAGCTTGAAGGCGGTTCATTGGCATACAACATACCGGCTGCAGTAAAGCTAACAGGAAGTGTAGATGTAAATAAATTCAATGAATCATTCCGTTTGTTGATCGATCGTCATGAGATTTTAAGAACAAGCTTCAAAACCAATGAAAATGGTGATGTCGAACAATTTATAACACCTTCCAAAAAAATAAACTTTTCAATCGCGGAAAAAGATTTTAGTACAGCTGATCATCAGGAAAATCAGATCGCGGTTTATTTTCAAGAAACAGTAAATACACCTTTCAATTTAGAACAAGCGCCTTTGGTAAGAGCCAGTTTAATTAAAATAGCGTCTGATGAATATGTGTTTTTCTTATGCCTGCATCATATTATTGGTGATGGCTGGTCTATAGAATTGTTAATTTCAGAAATTGTAAAAAGCTACAATGCGCTGTCACAAAAGAAAACAGTAAAGCTTCCGGAATTAAACATTCAATATAAAGATTATGCAGTATGGCTAAATGAAGCTTTGCAGCAGGAAAAATATCAGAAATCAGAAGAGTATTGGCTGGAACAATTTGCAGGAGAATTACCGGTTCTAGATTTACCAAGTTTTAAGACACGACCTTCAGTACAAACGTATAACGGAGATTACAGCACACATCAATTTCCGAAATCACTTTTAGAAAAATTAAAGACATTTTCAAAAGAGCAGGACGTTACTTTGTTTATGACATTAATGGCGGGAGTAAACGCTTTATTGCATCGTTACACAGGCTCAGACGACATTATTACAGGAACACCAATTGCAGGAAGAGAACATCCGGATTTAGAAAACCAAATTGGATTATACCTCAACACGCTTGCGATACGCACAAGACTAAAAGAGAAAAGCAGTTTTCTGGATTTAATTTTAAATCAAAAAGAAACGTTACTAAATGCCTACGATCATCAAAGTTATCCTTTTGATGCCTTAGTGGGAAAATTAAATTTAAAGCGCGACGCCAGCCGTTCTGCTTTGTTTGACGTTTTGGTCGTATTGCAAAATCAGGCACAGCTGAACAACCTGAAGACAGAAGAACTGGTAAATCTTACAATAAGCGATTATAGTTTTCCGAGAAAAACAGCCCAGTTTGACATCAGTTTTACTTTTGCAGAAGCAGAAAGCTTAAATCTTACTATTGAGTACAATACTGATATTTATGATAGCAGTTTGATCGAAAAAATGTTTGTGCATTTTGAAAATTTGTTAAACCAATTTTTAGAAGAACCACAATCGCTAATAGCAGAAACTGTTTATATCACAGACTCAGAAAAACAACAAGTATTATTTGATTTTAATGCTACTTCGATCGAATATCCAAAAGATAAAACGGTAGTAGATTTATTTGAAGAGCAAGCAGTTAAAACGCCAAATAAAGTAGCAGTTATTTTTGAAGATGTAACCTTAACTTATGCTCAGTTAAACGAACAAACCAATCAGTTAGCACATTATTTACAAGATAATTACAAAATAAAAGCAGATGATCTGGTTGGGATAAAGCTGGACAGAAGCGAACGAATGATCGTGGCAATCTTCGGAATACTAAAAGCAGGAGGTGCTTACGTGCCACTTGATGTTACCTATCCGGAAGAAAGAATCGCCTATATCGCAAGCGATGCCAGGCTAAAACTTATTATTGATGAAATAGAGTTTGAAAAATTTAGCGTAGTAAATGACTCTTTACCTAAAACAGCTCCAAAAGTGAGCGGTTTAATCGATCATTTAGCATATTGTATTTACACTTCAGGATCTACGGGAAAACCAAAAGGCGTACTAAATCACCATGCAGGATTGTACAATCGTTTGTTGTGGATGAAAGCCTATCTGGAAGTAGGAGAGAACGAAGTATACCTTCAAAAAACACCGTATACGTTTGACGTTTCGGTTTGGGAATTAATTTTGCCTTTTATGACCGGAAGTACGCTTGTTATAGCAAAACCGGAAGCACATAAAGATGCGGTTTATTTACAAAATATAATTAACGAAAAGCAAGTAAGTGTTATTCACTTTGTGCCTTCTATGCTGAATGCTTTTTTAGTAGAAGCAGAAGCAACAAAAACAAGCAGTTTAGCACATGTTATTTGTAGCGGAGAAGAATTGTCTGTTTTAACAGCTCACAAATGCAAAGAAATTATAGAAAACGCACAATTGCATAATTTATATGGTCCAACCGAAGCTTCTATCGACGTTACAGCTATAAACTTAACGAAAGTCAATGTGTTGCAGGAAGGTGTAAGCATAGGTAAACCAGTTTCGAATACCAGTATTTATATTGTAAACGACGCATTCGGATTACAGCCTGTTGGCGTGCCAGGAGAATTGCTGATCTCAGGAGTACAAGTTGCAAGAGGATATCTGAATCTTCCGGAATTGACACAAGATCGTTTTATAGCAGATCCCTTTAAAAAAGGCAATCAGATTTACAGAACAGGAGACGTTGCGTATTGGAAAGCAGATGGTTCCATTCAGTACCTGGGAAGAATAGACAATCAGGTAAAGATAAGAGGAAACAGAATCGAGCTGGGTGAGATCGAGAAAGTATTGATGGAGCACGAAGCAATCAATCAAGCTGTTGTTATTGCCAAAAAGTATAATGACGAAAAGGTATTGGTAGCGTATTATTTGTTTGCAAAAGATACTACAATAGACAAAGCAGAAATTCGTGATTATCTACAGCAAAGACTTCCTGCTTATATGCATCCGGGCTTCTATGTAGAATTAGAAACGTTGCCAATGACATCCAGCGGTAAAGTCAACCGAAATGGATTGCCTGATATCGAAGACAATGACCTTATTCGACGTCAGTATGCAGCACCTCAAAATGAAACTGAAGAAAAATTGGTCGCCATTTGGAGTGAAGTATTGCGTGCGCAGGAAATTGGAACTGCAGATGATTTCTTTGCCTTAGGAGGACACAGTTTAATGGTCGCTCAGGTCATCAATCGAATCTATAAACAATTGGGTCAAACTGTATCGTTTAGTGCTTTTTTCGAAAACCCAACCATTCAGGGATTAAGTCAGCGTTTGCAAAACAATGAGTATCAAGCGATCCCAAAAGCTACGGAAGATGCATCTTATCCGTTAACCGATTCTCAAAGTAGGTTGTGGATTTTGAGTCAACTGGAAGGTGGTTCACAGGCTTACAATATGCCGGCAGCGGTAACATTAAGTGGAACTTTAGATAGTAGTAAATTCAATGAATCGTTTCAGTTGCTAATTGATCGTCATGAGATTTTAAGAACTGGTTTCAGAACCAATGAAAATGGTGAGGTCCGACAATATATTGCGCCTTCAGAAGAAATCAATTTTGGAATAACAGAAAAGGATTTCAGAGCGATAGGACAACCAGAGAATGCGATTGCAAATTATTTGGAGCAAATTATCAATACAGCTTTCAATTTAGAGAAAGCACCATTATTAAATGCCAGTTTAATTCAAACAGAAGAAGACCAGCACGTGTTTTTCTTGTGTGTACATCATATTATTGGCGATGGCTGGTCGACAGAATTGCTGATAACAGAAGTGGTACAAA
This sequence comes from Flavobacterium hercynium, assembly GCF_002217285.1. GTDB lineage: Bacteria > Bacteroidota > Bacteroidia > Flavobacteriales > Flavobacteriaceae > Flavobacterium > Flavobacterium hercynium. The sequence continues at coordinate 72,419 of NZ_MUGW01000026.1, forward strand.
TCTATAATGCTTTAACGCAGGGTACACAGGTTAACCTGCCTGTGCTCAACATTCAGTACAAAGATTATGCGGTATGGCTTAAAAGTGCTTTACAGCAAGAAAAATATCAGGTATCAGAACACTATTGGCTGGAGCAGTTTGCCGGAGAATTACCGGTTTTAGACCTGCCAAGTTTCAAAACACGTCCTTTAATACAAACTTATAACGGAGATTATCGTACGCATCAATTTTCAGGAGCGTTTTTAGAGCAGTTAAAATCGTTCTCAAAAGAGCAGGACGTTACCATATTCATGACCTTAATGACGGGGGTAAATGCTTTATTGCATCGCTATACAGGCTCAGATGATATAATTGTAGGAACTCCAATTGCAGGAAGAGAACACCCGGATTTAGAAAATCAAATGGGATTGTATCTTAACACGCTTGCAATACGCACCAGATTACAAGAAAAAAGCAACTTTTTGACTTTGCTAAGGGATCAGAAAGAAACTTTATTAAAAGCGTACGATCATCAAAGTTATCCTTTTGATGCCTTAGTGGGCAAATTAAACTTAAAACGTGATACGAGCCGTTCCGCCTTGTTTGATGTATTGGTTGTGTTGCAGAATCAGACACAATTAAATAATCTCAACACAGAAGAACTGACAAGTCTGAAAGTAAGTGACTATGATTTTGATAAAAAAACAGCTCAGTTCGACATGAGTTTTACTTTTATTGAAAAAGGAGAATTAGGACTCAAAATTGATTACAATACCGATATTTATGATGCCTATCTAATCGAAAGAATCTTTGTTCATTTTGAAAACTTGCTAAGCCAGTTTTTAGAACAGCCACAATCGCTTATAGCAGAAGCAAATTACATCACAGCCTTAGAAAAGCAAGAAGTATTGTTTGATTTTAATGCTACTGCAATCGACTATCCAAAAGATAAAACGGTATTGGATTTATTTGAAGAACAAGCAGCAAAAACACCAAATAAGGTTGCCGTTATTTTTGAAGATGTAACGCTAACTTATGCTGAACTCAATGAGCAAACCAATCAATTAGCGCATTATTTACGAGATAATTACAAAATACAAGCCGATGATTTAGTTGGTATACAACTCGACAGAAGCGAATTGATGATCATTGCGATCTTCGGAATATTAAAAGCAGGAGGTGCTTACGTACCAATTGATGTGACTTATCCGGAAGAAAGAATCGCATATATAGCAAGCGACGCTAAGCTGAAACTTTCTATTAATGAAAATGAGTTTGTAAAATTCAGAGCAGTACAGGAATCATTTCCAAAAACAGCTCCAAAATTGAGCGGTTTAATCGATCATTTAGCGTATTGCATTTACACCTCAGGATCTACAGGAAATCCAAAAGGTGTATTAAATCACCATGCCGGATTGTACAATCGTTTGTTGTGGATGAAAGCGTACTTAGAAGTAGGAGAGAAGGAAGTGTACCTTCAAAAAACACCGTATACGTTTGACGTTTCAGTTTGGGAACTTATTCTGCCTTTTATGACCGGAAGCACGCTTGTTATCGCAAGGCCGGAAGGGCATAAAGACACCGCTTATTTACAGGGAATTATCAGCGAAAAGCAAGTGAGCATTATTCATTTTGTGCCTTCCATGTTAAATGCATTTCTATTGGAAGCAGACAAAGAAAAATGCAGCAGTTTAGAACATATTATCTGTAGCGGAGAAGAGTTGTCTGTACTTACAGCAGCAGAATCTAAAGAAAGATTTAAAAATGCACAACTGCATAATTTATACGGTCCAACCGAAGCCTCTATCGACGTTACCGCAATAAACTTAAGTAACGTAGATGTTTTGCAGGAAGGTGTAAGCATCGGTAAACCTGTTTCGAATACCAGTATTTATATCGTAAACGATGCATTCGGTTTACAGCCTGTTGGCGTACCAGGAGAATTGCTGATTTCAGGAATACAAGTCGCGAGTGGATATCTGAATCTGCCGGAATTGACAAAAGATCGTTTTATAGCAGATCCTTTCAAAACAGGCAACGCCATATACCGTACAGGCGATGTTGCGTATTGGAAACCGGACGGCTCCATTCAATACCTGGGCAGAATGGACAATCAGGTAAAAATTAGAGGAAACCGAATTGAGCTTGGTGAGATCGAAAAAGTATTGATGCAGTATGATGGCGTAAATCAGGCGGTTGTGATTGCTAAAAATTATAAGAATGAAAAAGTACTTGTAGCATACTACCTGCTTGAAAACGAGACTGAAATCGACAAAGCAGCCATTCGTATTTATTTACAGGAAAAACTGCCTTCGTATATGCATCCCGGTTTTTATGTGGAGTTAGAAAACTTACCCATGACTTCCAGCGGAAAAGTCAATCGCAATGGTTTGCCGGATATCGTAGACAACGATTTGATCCGACGTCAGTATGTAGCGCCCCGAAATGAAACTGAAGAAAAACTGGCCGCTATTTGGAGCGAAGTTCTGGATGTTGAAAAAATAGGTGTCGAAGATGATTTCTTTGAACTGGGAGGACACAGCTTAAAACTAATAAAACTGTATGAGCTAATTAAAAAAGACGTATCGCAGGACGTAAATGTGACGCATTTATTTTCGATGACCACGATTCATTTGCAGGCACAGTTTATCAACAAGCATTTATCAAGTTCTACAAAAGAGGAGAATGTGAACATTGTAGAAATTGATTTTTAAAATAATTATAAAAGACAGAAAATGAAAGATATAGCAATTATTGGATTTTCGGGTGTTTTTCCTGATGCAGATTCTGTAAATGAATTCTCGGAGAATTTATTGAGTAAAAAATGTTCTATTAAAGAAATATCAAAGACCAGATTATTCAATACAACAATCTCAGATGAAAGTAATTATTACAAATCAGGATATTTAGAAGAGATTACACTTTTTGATTATAATTTTTTTAATATTTCATTGGGTGAGGCAGAAGAAATGACGCCACATCAGCGCTTAATTTTACAGGAAGCGTATAAAACTTTTGAAAATGCAGGATACCGATTAAAAGATTTAAAAGGATCTAATACATCCGTGTACGCGGCAAATGCACCAACAAACTATTATTTGCTCGCCAAAGAATCAACACCAACTTTGATTGCAGGAAATACCAATGCAATGCTTGCCAGCAGAATTTCGAGATTCTTTGATTTGCGCGGGGCAGCAATAAACGTTGATACAACTTGTTCCTCTGCCTTGACAGCGTTAAGCCTGGCATGTAAAGACCTGATACTTGGAGAAACAGATTTAGCACTCGTATGTGGTGTAAACATAAATGTTATTCCTGCAGAAAACGATTCCAAAATAGTATTGGGAGTTGAAGCGAAAAGTGAAAGATGCAATACGTTTTCTGAAAATGCAGATGGAACCATGACCGGAGAAGCTGCTACTGGTGTTTTACTTAAATCGCTGGAGCAGGCAGAAGCAGATGGAGATATTATCTACGGTGTTATAAAAGGTTTTGCTTTAAATCAGGATGGAGGTCAGTCTGCAAGTATTATGGCGCCAAGCAGTGAAGCTCAGGCAGACGTAATTCGTATGGCGCTGCAAAAAGCCAATCTTACACCAAACGACATCACCTTTATCGAAGCTCACGGAACTGCTACCAAACTGGGAGATCCTATAGAAGTCGAAGGTGTAGCACAGGTTTTTAGTCCTGCACTTGACAATGACGAACGAGTATATGTTTCTGCCGTAAAATCAAATATCGGGCATACCGACGGAACAGCAGGACTTGTTGGCGTGATAAAAGTATTGCTTTCGTTCAAAAACAATATTATTTATCCGTCTATTAACGCACTTCCTTTAAGCTCTTTTATTGATTTTGAAAAAGCGAAGGTTGCCGTTGTTACAGAACCAATGAGTTGGGATGCCGTACAAAAAACAACTAAAAAAAGAGCAGGAGTAAGTTCATTTGGTTTAATGGGAACCAATGCGCACTTTATTTTAGAATCCTACGATACCAGAAAGTTTACCGCTTTTGAAGACAGTCATCCTGAATATACATTGTGTTTCAGCGCCAAAAGCGAAACCAGTTTAAGTAAATACCTGACTGCTTTTAAAAGCTATTTAAATACAACAACAGATAGTCTGCACGATATCGCCTTTACGTTAAACAATCGCAGAGCTTTATTTCAGTACCGATATATCATAGTAGCAGAAAACAAAAAACACCTGCTGGAAATTTTAGAAAATACCACAATCGAAATGATCCTGAATAGTGCCGAAAAGGTTCAGGAACATTTAATATTATTTGATGATGCCGTAAAGATAACAGATGAAATACTGGAAAGTTTAGTTAGTTACTCAAGTTACAAAGATGCTTTAGTTACAAATGCTCAAAAATCTTTGTTTGTCCAGTATTTCAGTTATCAATCTTTGGTACAATCCGGTGTTTCTGTTAAGGAAATGATTGGTATTGGGATCGGAAAAATAGTATTGCAGGTATTAAAGAAAGAGATTTCATTAGAAGAAGCGCTGAAAATCGCAGGGAATATTGAACAAGATCCAACCACAGAAGCAGAACTGCAGGCACGTGCACTAAAACTAATCAGTAAATATGCCGATGGCGTAAAAATAATAGGAATAGGATATCAGGGTAGATTAGGAAATATTTTCGACAGCTTAGCGACAGATAAAGTGCAGTATCAGGCGATTGGTCATTTATTGCCGTTGAGCCATAATCTGGAAAACTTATTCCATCTTAATTTTGATGTGGATGCAAACGGCTATTTTGAAAATGAAAATTTTTCTAAAGTAGAATTGCCATCGTACCGCTTTAACGAAAAAAGATGTTGGTTACGCACGACAGACAATCCATTTAGCCGAAATACTTCGGGAATAGAAATCGAAAGTACAGCGCCACAAGAAGATCTTCCTATTATAGAACAGTTACAACAATTATGGAGTGAAACGCTAAAGACAGAGATACAGGAAAACGACGATTTCTTTGATTTAGGAGGACATTCCCTAAACGGATTGCAACTTATTAATAAAATCAATAAAAACTTCTCCTTAGACCTTAATATCGATCATTTGTTTGATAACGGGACACCGCTTGAAATGGCAGTACTTATTGAAGAAGAATTAAAAAGCAATGTAAAAGTACCTGTAAAAGAGGTAGAAGTAGAAGAGATTGGTGTTATTAAAAAAGCAAAGCAACAAGACCTTTACGATGTGTCTTTTGCTCAAAAAAGACTTTGGTTACTGGCCAAAATGTCCGACAACACATCAAGTCTGAATGTTGGGGTTTCTATCGTAATTGATGGAAAGCTGGACAATGCTAATCTGGATAAAGCCTATCAAATGGTTTTGGAGCGACATGAATCGCTTAGAACATCTTTTGTTTTTGCTGACGATCAATTAAAACAAAAAACACATCGTTTTGAGGATGTAGCAAATAAAATTCAGCACGTAGAAAAAGAAGGATTGACAAATGAAGCTCTTAACGATTATATTCTAAATCTAACAGAAGCACCGTTTGATCTGGAAAGCCCTAATCTTATTCGTGCAACTTTAATCAAATTAAAAGAAAACCAGCACATTATCAATATTACATTGCATCATTTGATTTGCGATGGCTGGTCGGTTACATTATTTCAAAAAGAGTTTTTTAATGTTTACATCACTTTATGCGCGAATCTAGAAGTACATTGGAAGCCTTTACAAATTCAGTACAAAGATTATTCAGCGTGGCAAATCGAAAAATCGAAAGAAGCTGTTTTTACAGAAAGCGAATCCTTTTGGTTAACGCAGTTTAAAGAAAGTCCGCGTGGCTTAAATTTAGAATTGCAACAAAACAGACCCGCTTTAAAAACCTATAACGGAGATGTTGTTACCTTAAAAATACCGGAAGTATTGGCGGTTTCCATCAAAGAATTGGTAAAAGAGGAGGGAATTACACTGGCGATGTTTTTAGGTACAATTTTAAATCTGTTCTTGTCTAAATTATCAGGAGAGTCAGACATTACGCTGGGCTTACCAATTACAAACCGAAACCAGTCACAGTTAGAAAATCAAATCGGATTGTACCTGAACACTTTGGCGATCCGATCTAAGTTTGATACCAACACTTCGTTTAGAGACTTTTTGAAAGTGATCTCGAATAATTTCAAGGCGGCTTACAAACACCAGAATTATCCATTGGAATTGCTTTTAGAGAAAATTCAATTGCAAAAGGATTTTAGCCGTTCGCCTTTGTTTGACATTGTGTTTACGGTTCAGAACCATTTAAACATTGATATTTTAGAAGAACTGGATAGCTTAGATACTAATAATTTGAAATTCAGAGACTTTGAATTAAATAATTTTTCAGGTGCTCAGTTCGATATGTTTTTTAGATTTATTGATACTGAAGCTGAACTGGCTTACGAATTAGAATACAATACTGATTTGTTTACAAAAGAAACAATTTACAAATACCACCATTTTCTGTTGAATCTGTTACGTCAATGTGTTGGAAACAAAGAAGTAAATGTAAAAGAAGTTTCTTTACTTTCCAGTGCAGATTTAGAAGAAATTAATGCCAAAGTAAGTGAGTTTAATGAAACTACAGTAACGTATCCAAGCGATAAAACCGTTGTAGACTTATTTAGAGAGCAGGCAAAAACAACACCTGAGAATGTTGCTTTAAAAGACGATACAAAATCTTATTCGTATTCAGAACTTAATAAAATCTCCGATCAGATAGCAGGTTATCTTGCGGCTACTTTTACAGCAGAAGAAAAATTACCAATTGCCGTTTTATTAGGACGTTCTGCTGATATGGTGGCGCTTTTGCTGGGCATATTAAAATCAGGAAGATCGTATATTCCGCTTGATCCTTCTTTTCCGGAAGACCGATTAGCGTATATTATAGAAAACAGTCAAAGTAAAACACTTGTATTTGAAAAAGAATACAAATTAAAAGTCAGTGATGATGTAGCAGTATTGTCGCTGGAAAACATTTTAGCAGGCATTAGCGAGTATCAGGATGCAGTACCAACGGTGGTTTCTCCACAAGATACCGCTTATATTATTTACACTTCAGGTTCAACAGGAAAACCAAAAGGAGTCGAAATTGGGCATCAATCATTGGTGAACTTCTTAACGAGTATCCAGCAACAGCCTGGCGTTACAGTAAATGACATTTTATTTTCAGTAACAACCTATTCGTTTGATATTTCGATTTTAGAATTTTTTACGCCTTTAATCTCTGGTGCAGCTTTATATGTAGCCAGTCAGGACATATTATCAGATCCGATTGCGCTTATTGCAAAAATCGATGCTGTACAGCCAACTATTATTCAGGCAACGCCAAGTTTTTACCAAATGTTGTTTAATGCAGGCTGGACAGGGAATAAAGCTTTAAAAGTACTTTGTGGAGGTGATTTATTAAGTGAAGCATTAGCTAAAAAACTAATAGACACTACTCAGGAAGTATGGAATATGTACGGTCCGACAGAAACGACCATTTGGTCAAGTATGAAAAAGGTTGAGGTTCCAAAAGACGCTTCCAACATTGGAAAACCGCTCAATAATACACAGTTTTATATTGTAGACGAATTGTTACGTCCAAAAGCGCTTGGTGTTACAGGAGCACTTTACATTGCAGGTGACGGATTAGCAAAAGGATATTATAGAAATGCTTTATTGACAAAGGAAAAGTTCATAAACAATCCGTTTGAAGAAAACACTTTGTTTTATGAAACAGGCGATGTGGGTAAGTGGAACGATAAAGGCGAAATTGAATTTTTAGGCAGAAACGACAATCAGGTAAAAATAAGAGGGTACCGAATTGAATTAGGTGATATCGAGAGTGCTATTTTACAGTATTCAGAAGTAATAAAAGAAGTTGTTGTTAGTGTAAAAGGAGCCAATCAGGATAAAGTGCTGGTAGCATATCTGGTATCGAATGTTGTGATTGACAAATCAGAGCTGCGAAGCTTTTTACAGGATAAATTGCCGGACTATATGATTCCGGGTTTTTATCTTACTATGGAAGCCTTACCATTGACGCCAAACGGAAAAATTGACAGAAAAGCATTGCCGGAAATATCAGAACAGGATATTGTAAAGAAAGAATATAAAGCGCCAAGAACGGAACAGGAAGAAAGTCTTGTTGCAATATGGCAGGAAATGTTGGGTGTAGAAAAAATTGGTATTGCAGATGATTTTTTTGAATTAGGAGGTCATAGTTTGATAGTGGCTCAGGTGATTAACCGAATCCACAAACAACTTGGTCAAACAGTATCATTTACCACTTTTTTCGAAGACCCAACTATACAAGGGCTAAGTCAGCGTTTACAGCATAATGCATATCAGGCAATTCCAAAAGCTCCTGAAGCATTGTCGTACCTGCTAACTGATTCTCAAAGCAGATTATGGATTTTGAGTCAACTTGAAGGTGGTTCATTGGCCTACAACATGCCCGCAGCGGTTACCTTAAAAGGTAAACTTGATGCAGAAAAGTTCAAAGAATCTTTTAAACAGTTAATTGATCGTCATGAAATTTTAAGAACCAGTTTCAAAACCAATGAAGCGGGGGAAATCAGACAATACATTATTCCGTCAGAGCAAACCAATTTTGCGATAACAGAGAAAGATTTCAGCGCATCGGCAGATGTTAAAAGCACGATTGCAAGTTATTTAGAAGCAATCATCAACACGCCGTTCCATTTAGAAAAAGCGCCATTATTAAATGCCAGCTTAATAAAAACGGAAGAAGAAGAATCCGTATTTTTCTTGTGTGTGCACCATATCATTGGCGATGGCTGGTCGACAGCATTGTTGATTTCAGAAGTGGTTAAAATCTACAATGCCTTAACGCAAGGATTAGCTGTAAATCTGCCCGAGTTAAACATTCAATACAAAGATTATGCGGTTTGGCTTAAAGATGCTTTACAACAGGAAAAATATCAGGTATCAGAAGCGTATTGGATAGCACAGTTTCAGGGAGAGTTACCTGTTTTAGACTTGCCAAGTTTTAAAACACGCCCTTTGGTGCAAACCTACAACGGAGATTATCAGACACATGAGTTTTCGACAGCTTTTTTAGAAAAACTAAAATTGTTCTCCAAACAAAATGATGTAACCTTATTTATGACCTTAATGGCAGGTGTGAACACACTTTTACATCGCTACACAGGTTCAGACGATATTATTATAGGAACACCAATTGCAGGAAGAGAACACCCGGATTTAGAAAATCAAATGGGTTTGTATCTGAATACACTTGCTATAAGAACACATTTAGAAGAAAAAAACAGCTTTTTAGACGTCGTAAACCGTCAGAAAGAAACGTTGTTAAATGCTTACGATCATCAAAGTTATCCTTTTGATGCTTTGGTAGGCAAGTTAAATTTAAAGCGTGATACCAGTCGTTCAGCCTTATTTGATGTTTTGGTTGTATTGCAAAATCAGGCACAAGTAACTAATTTAAACAATGAAGGACTTTTAAATTTAGAAGTCGAAGGGTATCCATTGGAACGAAAAACATCGCAACTTGACATTAGTTTTACCTTTATTGAAACAGCAGGATTAGAGCTGAGTATCGAGTACAACACTGATATTTATGATGATTATCTGATTGCAAGAATGTTTATTCATTTTGAAAATCTATTAGACACACTTGTAGCGCAACCGGAGTCATTAATTGCAGAAGTAGATTATATCACGGCTGCAGAAAAACAACAATTGTTACTTGGTTTTAATGAAACCGTTTTTGATTATCCAAAAGACAAAACGATTGTTGATTTGTTCGAAGAGCAAGTAAGCCAAACACCCGATCATACCGCAGTGGTTTTTGAAAATGTTGAATTGACGTATACCCAACTCAATGAACAAGCGAATCAATTAGCGTATTATTTAAGAGAGAACTACGCCATTCAGCCTAATGATTTAGTTGGAATAAAACTGGACAGAAGCGAGTGGATGATGATTGCTATTCTTGGAATTCTAAAATCCGGTGCTGCTTATGTGCCGATAGATCTAAATTATCCCGCAGAAAGAATTGCTTATATCGAGCAGGACAGCAAAAGCAAAGTTGTATTGGACGATGCAAGTGTAAAAGCATTTACTCAAATTCAGAACAATTATGCTAAGGAGAATATTGAAAAAATAAATCAGCCACATGATTTAGCCTATATCATCTACACCTCAGGAACCACAGGGAATCCTAAAGGTGTTATGGTAGAACATTTTAGTGTAGCAAGTATTTCTGAAAACTGGAAAAAACATTACGAATTAGATCAGATTACCGTAAACCTGTTACAATTGGCGAGTATTTCGTTTGATGTATTTGTTGGAGACGTTTGTCGTTCGATTCTAAACGGAGGTAAAATGATTATTTGTTCGAACGATGTGAAGTTAAATCCGGAACATCTGTTTGAATTAATGCAAAAGCAGGAAATATCAATTTTAGAAGGAACTCCGGGATTGTTGTTGCCTTTAATGGATTACATCTATACAGAAAAAAAAGAACACAGCTTCCTGAAAATAGTAATTTTTGGTTCAGACAGTTTCAACAATCAGGATTACAATACCTTAAAAGATAAATTTGGTTCAAGCATTAAGATCATCAACAGTTATGGTGTTACTGAAGCGACAATCGATTCTACGTATTATGATGATTACAAGAAAGAGCTAAACGGATTTACGCCAATTGGGAAACCATTTTGTAATTCAAAAATAAAAATCGTCGATACTTACGGCAATTTAGTTCCTACCGGCGTATACGGAGAAATCTATATTGGAGGTGACGGATTAGCCAGAGGTTATTTCAACAACGAAGCGCTAACAGCAGAGAAATTTGTACCCAATCCGTTTAATGCTAATGAAAAACTTTACCGAACAGGCGATTTAGGACGCTGGTTTGCAGACGGAAATATCGATTTTGCGGGCAGAAAAGACAATCAGGTTAAAATACGCGGTTATCGTATCGAGCTTGGCGAAATAGAAAGTACGTTACACAAAAACAAAGATATCGATTCTTGTGTGGTTTTAGCGAGAACTAATTCGTTGGGAGACAAAGTATTGGTAGCATACCTAATTTCTGGTACGGTACTAAACAGGGAAAATTTAATAGCATATCTGCAGATTTACTTACCTAATTACATGATTCCGTCTTATTTTGTGCAAATAGATGCCTTGCCTTTAACGCCAAACGGCAAAGTAGACAGAAAAGCATTACCTAACCCTGAAGAATCAAGAATCTCATCGGGAATAGAATATGTTGCGCCAAAAACAGAGGCTGAAAAAACCATCGCAGGTATCTGGCAGGAAGTTTTAAATGTTGAAAAAATAGGAGTAAACGATAACTTTTTTGAATTAGGAGGACACAGTTTATTGTTGGCCCAAATCATAAACAGAATTCATAAGCAATTAGGACAAACGGTATCGTTTACAGCTTTTTTTAACAGCCCTACAATTGCAGGTTTAAGTACGCAATTGCAAAGTAACACGTATTTGGCGATACCAAAAGCCACAGAAGCGCCATCATATCCTTTAACCGATTCTCAAAGCAGGTTGTGGATATTGAGTCAGCTTGAAGGCGGTTCGTTAGCGTACAATATGCCGGCAGCGGTAGTATTGAAAGGAAGTATTGATACGGAAAAATTCAATGAATCATTTCAAATTTTAATTGGAAGACACGAAATTTTAAGAACTCGTTTCAGAACCAATGAAGAAGGCGATATCAGACAATATATAATTCCTGCGGAAGAAACGCATTTTGCAGTAACCCAAAAAGATTGCAGTACCGCAAAAGATGCGGAAACAGCTATCGCAGCGTACCTGCGCACCACAATGGACACCCCTTTTGACTTAGAGCAGGCGCCATTGGTAAATGCCAGTTTAGTAAAAGCAAAAGAAAACGAATATGTGTTTTTCTTATCGTTGCATCATATCATTGGAGACGGTTGGTCGATCGAAGTGTTGATCTCAGAAGTAGTGAAAACCTACAACGCATTAGTACAAAATAGAGAACTGAACTTACCGAAATTAAACATTCAGTTCAAAGATTACGCCGTATGGATGAATGCTGATTTACAGCAGGAAAAACACAAAGCATCAGAACAATATTGGCTGAATCAATTTACGGGAGAATTACCGGTGCTTGATTTACCGAGTTTTAGAACACGTCCTTTGGTGCGCACGTATCAGGGAGATTATGTTAGTCATCAATTCTCTGTGGCGTTTTTAGAAAAGGTAAAAGCATTTTCAAAAGAAAAAGACGTAACCTTATTCATGACCTTAATGTCAGGCGTAAATGCATTACTGCACCGTTACACGGGAATGGATGATATGATCGTTGGAACGCCAATGTCGGGAAGAGAACATCCGGACTTAGAAAACCAAATCGGATTGTACCTTAACACGCTTGCTGTTCGTACACGTCTGAAAGAAAAAGGAAACTTTTTAGATTTATTAAACGTTCAAAAAGAAACCTTACTTGAGGCTTACGATCATCAGAACTATCCTTTTGATGCTTTAGTAGGCAAGTTAAACTTAAAGCGCGATACCAGCCGATCTGCTTTATTTGATGTTTTTGTAGTGTTGCAGAATCAAGGGCAATTAAACAGCATCAACACAGAAGACTTGGTGAATCTGGAAGTAAAAGACTATCCTTTCTCCAGAAAAGTATCTCAGTTTGATATTACATTCACCTTTACAGAAATCGAAGGCTTAGAATTGGGTATTGAGTACAACACTGCTATTTATGATGAATATTTGATTCAAAGAATGTTTGCGCATTTTGAGAACTTGTTAACGCAGTTCATAGAGCAGCCGCAAACGTTACTTGCACAAGCCGATTATCTTACTGAAGCCGAAAAACAGCAATTATTAGTCGATTTTAATGATACAACGGTTACGTATCCAAAAGAAAAGACAATTGTTGCCTTGTTTGAAGAGCAAGTAACGAGAACACCGGATCATGAGGCATTAAAAGACGATCAAAAAGCATATTCGTATTTAGAACTGGACATACTTTCGAATCAGATAGCAGAATACTTAATTGCAACGTATGGTCAGGAAGATAAGTCGCCAATAGCCGTTTTATTAGGCAGATCGGCAGATATGGTTGTGTTTCTGTTAGGAATATTAAAGTCAGGCAGATCATACATTCCATTAGATCCAACCTTTCCGGAAGAACGTCTGGCTTACATTATTGAAAACAGCCAAACCAAAATTCTGATATATGAAAAAGAATACACGGTAGCCACCACAAGTACAATTGAGCGTGTAGCGGTTGAAAGTATTATGGAAGGAATCTATCAATACGATGGAGCCGTTTCGGTAACAATTACACCGGAAGATACCGCTTATATCATTTTTACTTCCGGTTCAACCGGAAATCCAAAAGGAGTAGAAATAGGGCATCAGTCGTTAGTGAATTTTCTAACCAGCATGCAGCAAAAACTAAAATTAGAAGCAAACGATACTTTGTTTTCAGTAACAACGTATTCTTTTGATATTTCAATTCTGGAGTTTTTCATGCCGTTTTTATCAGGTTCGACATTGTATATGACAAGTCAGGACGTTATTGCCAATCCGTTGTTGCTAATTCAGAAAATACAAGAAGTACAACCAAGCATCATTCAGGCTACGCCAAATTTCTACCAAATGTTGTTCAATGCAGACTGGAACGGAAGCAAAGACCTGAAAGTATTATGCGGAGGAGATTTGTTAAGCGAAGCTTTAGCAGAAAAACTGGTGGCTCACAATTTAGAAGTCTGGAACATGTACGGTCCAACGGAAACTACGATCTGGTCGAGTATGAAAAAGATTGAGCAGGCTAAAGATGCTTCGAACATTGGTCAACCAATCAACAATACACAGCTTTATATTTTAAATGAATTCCTGTCTCCAATGCCAATTGGCGTTTCAGGGGCACTGTATATTGCAGGAGACGGTTTAGCAAAAGGTTATTACAAAAAAGAAGAACTGACACAGGAAAAATTCATTAAAAATCCTTTTAGCGATAACAGTTTACTCTACGAAACAGGCGATATGGGGAAATGGAACGACAAAGGTGAAATTGAATTTCTGGGCAGAAACGACAGTCAGGTGAAACTAAGAGGATACCGAATGGAACTTGGTGATATCGAAACCGCCATTGCTTTGTATTCAGACACCATACAGCAAATTGTAGTTGCCGTAAAAGAAAACCATCAGGAAAAAGTATTGGTCGCTTATTTGGTCGCATCTTCAGAGATTGACAAAGCAGATTTAAGAGCTTTTCTGCAAAAGAAATTACCTGATTATATGATTCCGGGCTTTTATGTTTCACTGCAAGAACTGCCATTAACGTCTAATGGTAAAATAGACAGGAAAGCACTTCCGGCTATAGCAGAAAATGATTTGATAAGACGTGAGTACGAAGCACCGGACAATGAAACAGAAAAGAAACTGGTTGCAGTTTGGCAAGACATTCTGAAAATAGAAAAAATAGGAATCACAGATAATTTCTTCGAATTAGGAGGAACCTCTTTTCAAATCATCAAATTACACAAGCAAATCGACTTGTTATGGCCACAGCGTTTGGTGATTTCAGATTTGTTTGAATTTAATTCGATAAAAGAGATAGCGCTTTTCATCAATAAAAGTGCAGAAGAAAAAGCACCCGAAGAAGAAACAGAAGAAATGAGATTTTTTGAAATATAAAACAATAAACACTATGGATATTGCATTAATTGGATTAAGCCTGAAAGCTGTCGATATAAATACACTACAACAATTCATCGATTTATTGCGAAATGAGGAAGTGCGCATGGTTCAGCCCACAGCCGAAAGAATCTTACATTCTAAAATACAGCAAAAAGGAGACTTTCATCCTTATGGTTATTTGGACAGAGTAGATTTCTTTGATCATGAGTTTTTTAACCTGTCAAAAGGAGAAGCAAATGCAATAGATCCCGGACACAGAATGCTGTTAGAAAGCGTATGTCAGGCTCTAGAAAACAGCGGTTACAGTTTAGAAGATAGTTCTTTGCAGGACGCAGGATTGTTTACTACTGCTCAGGCAGGAGTTTACAATTTGCTTTACCAGTCTAAAAATAGCGAATTAGATTTTGTAGGTGGTATATCTTCCATTGGCGGAGGCAGAGTAGCCAATATTTTAAATATCAGAGGTCCGGTTTTTAATATCGATACCGCTTGCTCGTCTTCATTAGTTGCGGTTCACGAAGCGGTTCAGTATATCAATAGCGGAGCAGTAAATACCGCAATTGTAGCAGGTTCGCATTTGTTATTTATGTTTAATGGTGCCGGTAGTTTCGAGAGCAATGCTATTATGTCGAGCGACGGAATTTGCCGTGCCTTCGACAGCGAAGCTTCAGGAACAGCAGGAGGAGAAGGTGTGGCTGCCATTGTTTTAAAACGATTAGACCACGCAGTACGCGATAACGATAACATTCTGACTGTAATAAAAGGTTCAGCCATCAATAACGACGGAAACAGATCGAGCAGTATAACAGCACCAAGTCCCGCTGCACAAAAAAGTGTGATTTTGGATGCCTGTGAAAAAGCTAATATTCCTGTTACTTCTGTTGGTTATATTGAAACACACGGAACAGGAACCAAATTAGGAGATCCAATCGAATACAAAGGAATAAAAGATGCTTTTTCGTCTACCGAGGAAGAATATGCCGTTCGTTTAGGGACTTTAAAACCTAATATCGGTCACTTGGATAATATGGCAGGTTTATTTGGATTTATAAAAGCGGTTGCGGTACTTAAAGAAAAAGAGTTTTTTCCTTTAGCTAATTTTTCGGCTGTCAATAAATTTATAGAAGAAAATGACAATATTGTTTTAGAGAAAAAAGGAAATAAATGGCTGAGTGATAAACCAAGAAGAGCCGGAGTAAGTTCGTTTGGTTTAAGCGGAACCAATGCACATGTTATCTTAGAAGAATATGTGTCAGAAAAAGAGCAGTTATCCTTAAATGCAAACGATACTTGGTTTAAAATAGCGGCAAAAAGTAAAAATGCATTAAAACAATACATTGACAATATATACAATTTCATTACAGAAGATACTGAAATTAACAATCTTGCTTACACGTTAAACACAGGGAGAGCAGATTATAAATACCGTTTGGCAGTACATGGAAATACCATTGAAGAATTAAAACAATCTCTTTTAGCACAAAAAGAAACTATAGAACAAAGCCATACAGCACGTTTTACTAAAATTGCTTTATTATATCTTTCTGATGAGGTTTTGAATTTGGAGCATTTCTTAAGTAATACAGAGTTCAATACTATTTTCGAAAAGCAACAAAAAGAAATTAATGGCAATGGATTGAACCCGAGTGTATTGCAAACGCTGGCATTTCAAACTACATTGTTTAAATACCTTTCAGAAAAAGGATTCAAGATTAATCAGCTTATTTGCAACGGAAGCCTAGCAAAAGTTTCTAAAGCGATTATTGATGGAAACAATGTTGTTCCAACTGATTTAAGTTTTGAAATAAATGCCGAATTAGACTTTGAAAAACTAAAAGGACTAGCCAAAAGCTGTAATGAAAACAACACTTTGCTGGTATTAGTAGGGAACAGTTCCTTGTTAGAGAACATTGTTGCCACCTTACAGCAAGATCATATTACTGGTATTGATTTATTGAAAACCCTTTCCGATAAAAACTGGAATTCGTTGTGGAGCACTTTATACAACAATGGTTTGGGCTTTGACTGGAAGAAATTTTATGCAAATGCCGTTTACCAAAAAGTAGCAGCACCAACATATCCTTTTGAAAAAATATCCTGTTGGAATGAAATTGTTAATCCGTTGTTATTTGGCGGAAGCACACCAACAACCGTACAAGAAGAAAGCAAACCACAGTTACAAAATGCAAGCGAAGAAGAAATAATTGTAGCGATGCTACAAGAAGTTTTACAAAACACGGATATAAAGCTAACCGATGATTTCTTTGAATTGGGCGGAAATTCTATTGTAGGCGTTCAGTTTATCAATAGAATCAATGAAACATTCGATATCGAAATTGTTTTTGATGACTTATTCAATTGCTACGAGATCAACGACATCATAGCATTAGTAAAAGAAGAATCAGGGAAAAACACAACTAAAGCTGTTGCAGGCAAAGAAGAAGAGAAAGCAGGTCTAACTGTTTTTGAAGCTTCTAATTCACAACAAAGAATGTGGATTGAGTCGCAAATAGAATCGTATTACAATATCGACTTGTCTTATACCGTAAAAGGAGTGATAAACATCGACGTTTTTAAAGAAACGTTGCTGGAACTGGTAAACAAACATGCTTCGTTGCGATCTTTTTTCACATTAGACGAAAACGGTTTAATTCTGCAAAAAGTAAAAGAAACAGCCGATTTAAATATTGATAATCTCTTTTCTCATTATTCAGAAACCAATGCAGCATTGGCAGAAGAGAAACGAACAGAATTCAAGAATTTTCAATTTGATCTCGAAAACGGACCTTTGTTTAAAGCCGCTATTATCGAATCAGGTCAGGAAGATGTTAAACTTATTTTTGTTTTTCATCACATCATCTTTGATGGCTGGTCTATTGGAGTATTTGTAAAAGACTTTGTAACGCTGTATCAGCAATTGATCAGCCAAAACTACAGTCCTGAAGTGAACAAAAGCGATTATTTTGACTATTTGGTTTGGTTAAGAGAAAACTTAAGCGCTGATAAAAAAGCGACTTACAGCGCCTATTGGCAAAACAAATTTAAAAACGCGAACACGAAGCTGCAATTAGGCAATACCAATGCAACATCTGCTAATGGAGCCAGAATAAACTATACAATTGATGCCACTTTACGACAAAAACTAAATGATTTGGCTACGACAAACCGTACCACATTGTTTACAGTATTAATTGCATCTGTACGAACCTTTTTATACAAATTGGCACAGGAGAATTTTGTTATAGGAACACCTGTTTCAGGGCGTGTAAAAAAAGAATTCGAATCGACAATTGGCTTGTTCATCAATACATTGCCAATTTATACGGAAATTAACGGTGAACAGCGCTTTACAGATTGTCTTACGCATGAAAAAGCAAGTATAAACAAAGCTTTAGAATATCAAATCTATCCATACGATTTGATCTTAAATGATTTGAATGTAGCTGATAAGAAATCCTTTTTTGATGTATTGGTCGTATTGCAAAATCAGGACAGCAGATCAGGGCTTTTAACTCAAAATGATTTGCCTTTTGAAATTTTGCCGGATACCAATCAGGCTTCAGAAATATCAAGGTTTAACCTGTCATTTGCCTTCTTTGAAGTAGGAGATACGATAGAATTGGAATTAGAATACAAAACAGCTGTGTTTAGTTCTGAATTTATCGATTCCATGACAACTTCTTTTGCGTATGCGTTAGAACAGTTTACAAGAACACCAGAGCAAAAAATAGCCGATATAGCTGTAATCAATCAAGAGCAGTTCAATACGCTTGTATACGAATTCAATGATACAAAAGCGGAATATCCACAGGATAAAACGATCATATCCATATTTGAAGAACAGGTACAAAAAACACCAAATGCTATTGCGCTTGTTTTTGAAGAAAAGCAATTAACGTATCAGGAACTTAACGAGCGGGCGAATCAGTTTGGTCATTATTTGAGAAAGAACTATGATATCGAAGCTGATGATTTAATTGGCATTAGGCTTGACCGAAGCGAAAGAATGATTGTTTCTATTCTAGGAATTTTAAAATCGGGTGCAGCGTATGTACCAATCGATAATGCTTATCCGGAAGAAAGAATCGCTTTTATAGAAAAAGATACCAATTGCAAAATAGTGGTGGATGACAGTACGCTTCAGCAATTTGATGAGGTTAAAGCTGAATATACCATATTGAATCCGGAGAACATTAATCAGCCTAATGATTTGGCGTATGTGATTTATACTTCCGGAACAACAGGAAATCCAAAAGGCGTGATGGTAGAGCAGGGCAATGTAGTGCGATTGGTTAAACCTTGTGATTACTTTCCTTTAAACGAGGAAAAAGTATTGCTGAGCACAGGATCAATCTCGTTTGATGCTACAACCGTAGAATACTTTGGAACATTACTGAACGGAGCAAAATTAGTATTGGTACGTCAGGAAACACAATTAGATTTAGAAGAACTGGCAAATGTTATTAAGCAGAATAAAGTAAACAGTCTTTGGATGACAGCTTCCTGGTTTAATCAGGTTGTAGAAAACAAAATTGAATTGTTTGAAACGATAACACAATTGATAGTAGGTGGAGATATCGTATCACCAATTCACGTACAAAAATTGTATGATCAATATCCTGCGATCACTATTGTAAACGGTTATGGTCCAACAGAAAACACCACTTTTTCTACTACGTATGAAATTAAGCCATCAGCGTATACTACAATTCCAATTGGTAAGCCAATTGCAAACTCGCAAGCCTATTTATTAGACAGTTATTTACAACCTGTAAACGTAGGAGTTTCAGGTAAACTGTATGTTGCGGGAGCAGGAGTTGCAAGAGGTTATCTGAACAATCCGGAACTAACAGCAGAAAAGTTTATCGACAATCCTTTTGTTTCAGGCACGAAGATGTACAACACAGGCGATTTAGGTCGTTGGTTGCCGGATGGAAACATAGAGTTTTTAGGCAGAAACGATCAGCAGGTCAAAATCAGAGGTTTTAGAATTGAATTAGGCGAGATAGAAACTAGTCTTCTTCAGTTTTCAGAAGAAATTGGACAGGCCGTAGTAGAAGTAAAGGAACTAAATGACCAAAAGGTTTTAGTCGCTTATTACACTGCTCAGACAGAAATAGACAAAACAGCTATCAAAACGTATCTGCAAAGTAAATTACCGGAATACATGGTGCCATCGTTCTATGTTGTTTTAGAAAATATGCCATTAACTGCTAATGGAAAAACAGACAGAAAAGCATTGCCGGACATTTCAGGAGAAAATGTTATTCGAAAAGAATACGTCGAACCAAGAAACGAAACCGAACAGCAATTGGCAACAATATGGCAGGAAGTTCTGGGACTTGAAAAAGTAGGCGCAACAGACAGTTTCTTTGAATTAGGAGGACATAGTCTTAATGCAACCAAATTGATTAGTGTCATTCACAAGCAATTCAATGTCAAACTGTCGATTGTCGATTTGTTCAACAACATTACCCTTGAAGAATTAGCCCTTTTTATCGAAAATACCATAGCATACAGCACCAATACAAATGAAGATGTTTCAATAGAAGAAACAGAAGATTTTACAGTATAGCTTCTTCAGATTGAAATATTAATATTAAAAAAAATCAAAAAATGAATCGTTTATTATTTATTGTATTTATTATCAGCAGCACCTTATCAGCACAAGTAAAAATTTCAGGAAAAGTAGTTACACTTGATAACAGCCCAATAGAATTTGCAGAAGTAACCCTTTTTTCAGAAGCAAACATTCCTTTAAAAAACAGCCTTACCAATGAAAAAGGAGATTTTAGCATAGAACATCAGGCAGGTACATATAAGTTAGAAATCCGTCAGTTTAAGGAAATCTTACACAGTAATTTAATAACGGTAAATTCAGATTATGATGCGGGAAGTATAACCGTAAATACGACTAATGTATTAGAAAACGTAGTCATTACTAAAGCGAAACCAGTTGTAGAACGAAAAATAGATAGACTTGTTTTTAATGTAGAAAATACCATTAGTGCAGCCGGAGGTGATGCCATGGATGCTTTAAGAGTAACACCGGGACTTCAGGTACGAAACGATAATATTACAATGGTCGGCAGAAGTACCGTAAGGGTTTTGCTGGACGATAAAATGCTGGAGCTGGGACAAGAAGAACTAGCGAATTTATTAAAATCAATTCCGTCAGATAACATCAAAAGTATTGAAGTTATAACAACACCTCCAGCCAAATACGATGCTGCGGGTAATAGCGGACTGATTAATATTAAATTAAAAAGAGCTAAAAAAGACCTTACCAGCCTTTCTTTAGGAACAAGTTACTTGCGCAGAACTTATGATGGAGAAGGAGCAGTAACGAGTAATTTCATGTACAACAAAGACGCCTTAAGTCTAACCGCTTCATTGAATTACAGAGAAGGAGGAGAAACGTTTAAATACAGAGATGTAATACACTTTCCGGACGAATTGTGGAACTCTAATCAGGTTTTTCAAAGAGATTACAAAAGAGGAAACGGTATCGTGAATATCGAATATGTAATAACTCCAAAATGGACTTCTGGAGTGCAGTACATTACCAATTTCAACCACATTGATGGTTTAAGAGCAGGAAATACAGTAGTAAATGCTTATGATACCAATGCTGTTGTAAAAAATGTATTATCAGATACACACATCGATCAAAAGCCAAACTTCCATTCAGTAAACTTGTTCAATGCCTTTAAGCTTGATACCATTGGGAAGAAGCTAACGGTAAATCTGGATTACTTTAAATATTCGAATAAAGACACAAGACCTTATGACGGAACAATAGCAGAATATAACCCGGATTCACTGCAATACTTTAGAGGAATAAACTCTAACGATCAGCAAACGAGCAATTTTTCGGGTAAAGTTGATTTTGACTTACCAACGAAAGCCATTAATTGGAGCTTTGGAGGAAAGGTTACGATTCTAAGAACAGAAAACATTTTGTCCGCTTTTAACAGTGGATTGGTTACTGATCCAGTAACGAATATGCCGGAAATTACCAATAACTCATCGTATGATGAAGACATACAGGCAGCCTATGTTTCGGGAAGTAAAAAGTTTGCCGATAATTTCGAAGTTCAGTTCGGACTTAGATTAGAAGCAACACAGACAGAATCGTTCAATGCCAATTTAGCACAAGCGATCACTAACGATTATACCAAATTGTTCCCAACGCTGAATATGGTGTATACGCCAAAAGAAAACACAACCTTAGGATTGAATTACAGCAGAAGAATTGTCAGACCTAATTTCGCGGAATTAAATCCTAACGTTACCTACATCAATCCTTTCTTGACCGTAGAAGGAAATCCTTTCTTAAGACCTTTTACAGTGGATAATATTGAATTCAGTTTTGGATATAAAAAATTAGAAAGCAAAGCTTATTTCGTTAGAGAGAATAATGCCTACAATCAGATTGGTTTTCCGGATTCAGATACGTACAATGTTCGTTTGACCAACAGAAACTTGTTCAACATCAACCGATATGGAATTTCTGAAATCTATATTTTCGACAAATTCAGTTGGTGGAATAGTTATTCTACGTTCGATTTAAACTATTTAACTTCTGAAAGTACTGATCCAGCCGCACAAGCAGTAGACGGTTATTATGTCAACTTCTCTACGAATAATGATTTTGTTTTAAACAAAAGCAAAACCGTATTGTTCAATGTCTATTTCGAATGTATGCCGGTCGGAACGTATGGCGTAAACAAACTAGACTTATCAAGTTCAACTTCTGTTTCCCTTCAGTATTTATTACTCAATAAAGATTTGAGAATTACACTAAGAGGAAACAATATTTTTAAAACAGACAATATGAGATTTAACTCCACCGTAAGTGGCGTTTACCGCGATTCCAATTATTATACCGATACAAGATTGATACAATTGTCTCTGAATTACAAATTTGGAAACAAAAAATTGAATGTAAGCAGAAGAGAAACTGGTAACACAGACGAAAGAGCAAGAACAGGTAATTAAAAGATCTTTAAGGATCGATCAGGTCAAAAGAGATCCGTAGGGACCCGATTATATTTCAAAATGTAGCCAGCATAAAGAATACCTAACAGGTTTTGAAAACCTGTTAGGATAACGTAAAAGTTCCGGAGGAACGGTTCATATTGTAGGACCGGGTTTTAACCCAGTTTAACAAATCCGGCAAGGCAAAAAAGATCCATAGGATCGGCCGATATTGTAGAGCCAGAATTTAAAAGAATAAAAAAACAATAGTTAATCCATAAAAAGATTAGCCAGCTAAAAAACTAAACCAAAAACAGACCAGGTAAGCATTGCGGACTGCCAGATTAACCACTAACTAAATATGCAAGTATTACTAAAAAAACTAAATTCACTACATATCAAGCTTGCTTTGTATGACGGAAAGCTAGATATAAAGGCTCCAAAAGGTGTAATGACCAAGGAACTGCTTGAAGAGATCAAACTAAAGAAAGAAAGTATAATTGATTTTATCGAGCGTTCTCAAAGTGCCAACAGTAATCATATCAGCATACCTGTCATAGAACAGCAGGAAAACTATACCATATCGTCAGCACAAAAAAGACTTTGGCTCATCTGTCAGCATGAAGATCAGAGTGCTGCTTACAATATTTCCAGAGTATTAGAATTTAAAGGTGATTTGAATACCGAAGTACTCCAAAAAGCATTTGCAGCTTTATTGGAACGACATGAATCCTTAAGAACCGTGTTTGTAGAAACACCATCAGCTGAAATCAGACAACGAATTGTGGCTGTGAATGATCTTAATTTTAAGATTGCCCAAATCGATTACAGCAATCAGCCAGAAGCAATGCTGAAAGAGTCTATTGAAAAAGAAATACAGCGTCCGTTTGATTTGGCAGAAGATTGTTTAGTGCGCGTAAGTTTACTGGAAAAGGCAGAAGATCATTTTGTTTTTGTTTTAGTAATTCATCATATCGTAAGCGATGGCTGGTCTATGGAAATCATGGTCAACGAATTGTTTACGTTATACAATGTGTTTTTGAGTGGTTACGAAAACCCGTTACTACCTTTGCCGATACAATACAAAGATTACGCTTTATGGCAACAAAACCAGATTACACAAGAAGACAATCAGGCGCATAAAAAGTTTTGGTTAAAACAATTTGAAGGAGAAGTTTCCAGAGTAGATTTACCAGTAAGCCATTCGAAGTTATTGAACAACTCTGCTAAAGGCAATTCAATTAATACAAAAATTGAGGCTGAGGTACTAAAGAAGTTCTCAGGTTTATGCCAATCGCAGGACGCTACACTCTTTATGGGATTAGTAAGCGTATGGAACATCTTGTTTTACAAATATACCAGCCAAACGGATATTATTATTGGAAGTCCGATTGCGGGAAGAGTACATGCCGATTTACAAAATCAGATTGGATTTTACGTAAATACCTTAGCACTACGCACCCAGTTTGAAGAAAAAAACAGTTTTAGCGAAATATTGTCTAAGGTCAGAACTGTTACGTTGGGAGCATTCGAACATCAGATTTACCCATTTGACGAGTTAATAGAAAACATAAACTTAAAAAGAGAACCCAACAAAAATCCTTTGTTTGAAAGCCTTTTAACGTTACAAAATATAGATAATTTCGAAACCAAATCACATCAGACAGGAGGTTTGCAAATTCAGGATTATGCTGTTGAAGAAAAAATACTAAGCAAGTTCGATCTGGAATTAACGTTTAATGAGTTCAATAGCGAATTAAATTTTAATCTGACCTTCAATACTGAAATCTACACGTTTGAGTTTGCAGAGAACATCGCCACGCATTTTAGTAATATCCTGCAAAATGTAATTGAAGAATCGGATATTCCAGTTTCAGAATTGGACTATTTAGCTCCGAATGAAACAAAACAGCTTTTAAGCGATTTTAATGCAACAAACCTAAATTACCCTCAAAACAAAACAATTGTTGATCTATTAAACGATCAGGCACTAAAAACGCCTAATGCAGTTGCAGTTGTTTATGAGGATACGGAACTTACGTATAAAGAGCTTAACGAAATCACAAATCAATTAGGGCATTATTTAAAAAAGAATTATGCTATTGCAGCAGACAATTTGGTTGGAATAAAATTAGATCGCAGCGAAAAAATGATTGTGGCCTTATTAGGAATTCTAAAATCCGGAGCAGCTTATGTGCCTATTGATCCTACATATCCGCAAGAAAGAATTGAGTATATAGAAAAAGATGCCGCATGCAAAATTATAATTGATGCCGATAGCTTTGAACAATTTGAGCAGGTTCGCAACGAATATGCAGCATCAAATCCTGAGACTAACATTCAGCTAAACGATCTGGCGTATATCATTTACACTTCAGGAACCACAGGAAATCCAAAAGGAGTAATGGTCGAGCACCGAAACGTGGTCAACTTAATAAAAACACAAACAGAGGAATTTAAAATTGATGAAACCGAGCGCATTCTGCAGGTTTCCAATCTTTCCTTTGATGCTTCTGTCGAGCAAATATTTTTAGCCCTTTGTAACGGAGCTGCTTTGTATATTTTACCGAAAAGAGTCTTGGTGGATGATACGGCATTAGAGCATTTTATATTTGAAAATAAAATCACGCACTTTCATTCCGTTCCTTCCGTAGTAAGTAAATTAAAACCTTCGGATAAATTCAGTTTAAAGCGTGTTGTGTCCGGTGGTGATACGTGCTCAGAAAAACTGGCAGCATCTTGGGAAACCATTTGTGATTTTTATAACGAATACGGTCCAACAGAAACAACCGTTACTTCGATAGAATTTTTATACGATTCAAAAGCACCTTTCAGCATTGGTCGTCCAATTGGCAATACACAGGTTTACATACTTGCCAATACGTTACAGCCAACACCAGTAAATGTTTGGGGCAAAATATACATTTCCGGAGCAGGAGTTACCAGAGGATATCTGAATAAACCGGAGCTTACAGCAGAAAAATTCATTGAAAATCCGTTTGAATTGGGCACTAAAATGTATGATACAGGCGATTTAGGACGTTGGTTGCCTGATGGAACGATCGAATTTTTAGGCAGAAACGATCATCAGGTAAAAGTTAGAGGATATAGAATCGAACTGGGAGAAATTGAAACCAGCCTTTTACAATTCTCTGCAGACATAAAAGAAGTTGTTGTTGAGGTAAAAGAATTACATCAAGAAAAAACATTAGTGGCGTATTATATCGCTGAGGTTGAATTGGATAAAAGCGAAATAAGAAACTATCTTCAAAGCAAGTTACCGGAATACATGGTACCTTCTTTTTATGTAGCCTTAGAAAGTTTGCCATTGACACCAAATGGAAAAGTCGATCGAAAAGCTTTGCCTGGAATTTCGGGAGAAGACAGTATTCGAAAAGAATATGTAGCGCCACGTAACCCAACAGAACAAAAAGTAGCCGAGATATGGCAGGAAGTTTTTGGTATTGAAAGAGTAGGGATCACCGATAATTTCTTTGAATTGGGTGGGCACAGTTTAATGGTTGCACAGATCATAAACAGAATCAACAAACAATTAAATCAGACCGTTTCGTTTAAAAATTTCTTTGCAAACCCTACAATAGAAACTTTGTGTAAGGTTTTAAGTCAGGTTGAGTATTTGGTTATCCCTCAGGCTGTTATTAGTGAAAGTTATCCGTTAACAGGTTCACAATACAGATTGTGGATTATGAGCCAGTTAGAAAATGGTTCGGTAGCCTATAACATGCCTTCTGTTGTAAAATTAAAAGGAGATTTGGATAAAGTTAAATTCAATGAAACCTTCACCCAATTAATTCAAAGACACGAAATATTAAGAACCAGTTTTAAATCTGATGCAGCAGGAAACGTGCGTCAATTTATAACTCCAACAGAGGAAATTAACTTTAGCGTAAGCGAAAAAGATTTTACCCATGTAAGCAATCAGGAAGTAGCGGTTTTAGAGTATTTGAATGAACAAAATAGCTTCGCTTTTGATCTTGAAAAAGCGCCTTTGATTCGGGCTTCATTGCTAAAATTAAATGAAAAAGAGCATGTGTTTTTCCTTTCTATGCACCATATTATTGGTGATGGATGGTCTATGGAATTGATTGTTAATGAGATAGTAAAGATTTACAATGCAGGTATTGAAAATCAAGCTGTTGACCTGCCTAGGTTAAATATACAGTACAAGGATTATGCAGTCTGGATAAATGAGAAAACAAAGGAAGAAGAATTCCAAAAATCAAAAGAATTTTGGTTAAATCAGTTTACAGGACAATTGCCTGCGCTGGAACTGCCAACTTTCAAAAAAAGACCTTTAGCACAAACGTACAATGGAGCTGATATAGCACATGCATTTTCGGCTTCGTTTTTAGAAAAAATAAAGACTTTTTCTAAAAACCACGATCTGACTTTGTTCATGACTTTGATGACAGGAATTAAAGTTTTGTTGAGCAAATATGCTGGTCAGGACGATATTATCATTGGTACACCAATCGCTGGAAGAGAGCATCCGGATTTGGAAAACCAAATCGGATTGTATCTGAATACATTGGCTATTAGAACAACATTTGAAGAAGGCGACAATTTCTCAATGCTTTTAAACAAGGAAAAAGAAACGCTTCTCAATGCGTATCAGCACCAGAATTATCCTTTTGATGAGTTGGTTGGGAATTTAAATTTAAAGAGAGATTTAAGCCGTTCTGCCTTGTTTGATGTTATGGTAGTGCTTCAAAATCAGGCACAGCTGAATAATGTGACAAATGACACCAATTTAGCCGGATTGCAGGTAGAAGGTTTTGATTTTGAAAACAATACAGCAAAGTTTGATTTGAATTTCACTTTCGTGGAAGCAGAACAATTGATGCTGAATATCACCTACAATACGGATATCTACGATGCTGAATTTGTAGAAAGTATATTTGAGCACCTTGAAAATGTTTACGATCAGATAATCAGCAATCCAGCGCAATCCAAAGACTCCATAGATTATTTGACTATTGCGGAGAAAACAAGGATAATTGAAGGTCTTAACAACACTCACGCTGAATATCCAAAGGATAAAACCATAATCGATTTGTTCGAAGAACAAGTAGCGAAAACACCAAACAACATCGCCGTTCTTTTTGAAGAAACAACACTGACATATCAGCAACTAAATGAAAAAGCCAATCAGTTAGGGCATTATTTAAGAGCGAATCACGCTATAAAAACCGATGATTTAATCGGTATCAAATTAGAGCGAAGCGAGAATATGATTGTGACTTTGCTTGGAATCTTGAAATCAGGAGCCGCTTATGTGCCAATTGATTTAGCATATCCGCAGGAAAGAATTGAATACATCGAGAAAGACAGTAATGCTAAAATTGTTATCGATCAGCAGGTCTTAGAACAATTTTACGCTGTTCAAAATCAATACGATACAACGAATTTAGAAAAGATTAATTCAGTGAATGATTTGGCTTATATCATTTATACTTCGGGAACAACAGGGAATCCAAAAGGGGTAATGATCGAACATAGCAACGCTGTTGCATTAATTCACTGGTCGCAGGCAGAATTTGACGCCACAAGGTTTGATACTGTTTATGCGGTAACATCGTATTGTTTTGATTTGTCGGTTTTTGAGATCTTTTATACGCTTTCTATAGGCAAGAAAATCAAGATTTTAAAGAACGGTCTGGAACTTAAAAATCATATCGGAAAAGATAAAAATACGTTGATTAATACCGTTCCATCTGTGGTAAGTCAACTTTTAGATGATAATGTTTCTTTTGATGCTGTTGGTATTTTGAACATGGCTGGTGAACCAATCGCGCCCAATATCATTCAACGTTTACCGGTCGATCAGATCGAAGTGTACAACTTGTACGGACCTTCAGAAGACACGACTTATAGCACATACTTTAAGATCACACAAAAAGAATATCCATCAATCCCAATTGGTAAACCGATTACGAACAGTCAGGTGTATATTCTTGATAATCAATTGCAAGTCGTTTCACGTGGCGTATTTGGTAAAATTTATGTTGCAGGAGATGGTGTAGCCAGAGGATATTTAAACAAACCGGAATTAACAGCGGAGAAATTTGTTGCTAATCCGTTTCAATCCAACGGTATCATGTACGATACAGGCGATTTAGGTCGTTGGTTGCCAGATGGAACAATTGAGTTTTTAGGACGAAAAGACCATCAGGTAAAAATCAGAGGGTTTAGAATCGAATTAGGCGAGATAGAAGCAAGGCTTTTACAATTTTCTGAGCAGATCAAGCAAGTAGTGGTAGAGCCTAAAGAAGTTAAAGGAGAAAAGCTGTTAGTCGCTTATTTTGCTTCTGATAATGAACTTAGTAAAAGCGAAATCAGAGCTTATCTGCAAAGCAAACTACCGGAATACATGGTACCAATCTTCTATGTTGCTTTAGAAAGTTTACCATTGACTCCAAATGGAAAAATAGACCGAAAAGCTTTGCCTGGCATTTCAGGAGAAGATACGATTCGAAAAGAATATATAGCACCAAGAAACGAGACAGAACAGCAAATTGCGGCTATTTGGCAGGAAGTTTTAGGCGTAGATCAAGTGGGTATTACAGATAATTTCTTTGATTTGGGCGGACATAGTTTGCTTGTCGCACAGGTCATTAACCGATTCAGTAAACAATTGAATCAAACGATCTCATTCAAAGATTTCTTTGCAAATCCAACAATCGAATCGCTTTTTACAGCTTTAAATCAGGATGAGTATATGGCTATCCCGCAAGCAGTTGCGATGGAAAGTTATCCTTTGACACCTTCTCAATACCGATTCTGGATTTTGAATCAGTTGGAAGGCAGTTCTTTGGCATACAACATGCCAGCAGCTATAAAACTGAAGGGAGCTTTAAATACGCGCAAATTTGAAGAGATTTTAAGACTTTTGACACAGAGACACGAAATCTTAAGAACAAGCTTTAAAAACAACGAAAAAGGGCAAATTCGCCAATACATTACACCTTCAAATGAAATAAACTTTGAAGTAACTCAAAAAGATTTTACCAATCAGGAGCAGCAGAAAGAGGCTGTTTTACAGTATCTGGAACAACAAAACAGCATTACGTTTGATTTGGAACAAGCACCTTTGTTGCGTGCTTCTTTGATAAAACTTAATGAAAACGAACATGTTTTTTACCTGAACATCCACCACATCATTGGCGATGGCTGGTCGATGGAGCTTTTGGTTTCCGAAATTGTAAAAACCTATAACGCTGTAATTGAAGAAAATGATGCTGATTTACAACCTCTAAAAATTCATTACAAAGATTATGCAGTCTGGATGAATGAGGCGATTCAGCAGGAAAAATACCAAAAGTCAAAAGCATATTGGCTGAATCAATTTTCAGGAGAAATGCCTGTTTTAGAGCTTCCTAGCTTCAAGAAACGACCGTTGGTTCAAACTTATAATGGTGAAAATCAGTCCCGTGAATTCTCTGGCGTATTTTTAGAAAAACTAAAAGCATTCTCTAAAGCGCAGGACGTTACCTTGTTTATGACACTAATGGCGGGTATAAAAACATTATTGCAACGCTACACAGGGCAAAACGATATTATCATTGGAACGCCTATAGCAGGAAGAGAGCATCCGGATCTGGAAAACCAAATCGGATTGTATCTTAACACGTTGGCTATTAGAACAAAATTTGAAGAAGGAGACGACTTTCTCACTGTTTTAAGCAAAGAAAAAGAAACACTTTTGAATGCGTATCAACATCAGATTTATCCTTTTGATGAATTAGTAGGAAGTTTAAATTTGAAACGCGATTTAAGCCGTTCTGCTTTGTTTGATGTCATGCTCGTGCTTCAAAATCAGGCACAGTTAAACAATATTGACAACACTACAAGTTTGACAGGTTTACAAGTAGAACCGTTTGAATTTGAGGACAAAACATCCAAATTAGATATTAGTTTTACTTTTGTAGAAACAGAAGCTTTAATGCTTAATATCGACTTTAATCCGGATGTGTATGATGCTGTTTTTGTGGCTTCTATATTCAACCACTTGGAAAATGTATTTAATGAAGTGTTGGATGATCCTACATTGGCTATTGAAACATTAGACTACTTAACGATTGCTGAAGAATTGCAATTGTTATTGGAATTTAATAAAACCAAAGCCGAATATCCAAAGGATAAATCGATGATCGATTTGTTCGAAGAACAAGTAGAGAAAACACCAAACAATATTGCCGTTCTTTTTGAAGAAAATACACTTACATATAAGGAATTAAACAAAAAAGCCAATCAGTTAGGACATTATTTGCGATCGAATCATGCTATAAAAACTGATGATTTAATTGGAATTAAGCTGGAGCGAAGCGAGAATATGATTGCGACTTTGCTTGGAATCTTGAAATCAGGTGCAGCTTATGTGCCAATTGATTTAGCCTATCCACAGGAAAGAATCGAATACATCGAGAAAGACAGTAATGCCAAAATTGTTATCGATCAGCAGGTTTTGGAATCTTTTTTTAAAGTTCGTGAGCAATACGATACAACGAATTTAACGAAGATCAATTCACCGAATGATTTGGCGTATATCATTTACACATCTGGAACGACAGGAAATCCAAAAGGGGTAATGATCGAACATAGCAACGCTGTTGCATTAATTCATTGGTCGCAAGCAGAGTTTGACACCACAAGGTTCGATACTGTTTATGCGGTAACATCATATTGCTTTGATTTGTCAGTTTTTGAGATCTTTTATACCCTTTCGATAGGCAAGAAAATCAAGATTTTAAAGAACGGTCTGGAACTTAAAAATCACATTGAAGAAGATAAAAACACTTTAATCAACACCGTTCCGTCTGTGGTGAGTCAGCTTTTAGATGATAATGTGTCTTTTGATTCAGTAGGAATTCTGAATATGGCAGGAGAACCAATTGCGCCAAACATCATTCAAAGATTACCGGTTGATAAGATAGAAGTGTACAATTTGTATGGACCTTCAGAAGATACGACGTACAGCACCTACTTTAAAATCACGCAAAAAGAATATCCATCAATTCCAATTGGGAAACCGATTACGAACAGTCAGGTATATATTTTAGATGCGCAGCTGCAAGTCGTTTCGCGTGGTGTATTCGGTAAAATCTATGTTGCAGGTGACGGAGTAGCCAGAGGATATTTGAACAAACCCGAATTAACAGCAGAGAAATTTGTTGCCAATCCATTTAAATCTGGTAAGATCATGTACGACACAGGCGATTTAGGTCGTTGGTTGCCAGATGGAACAATAGAATTTTTAGGACGAAAAGACCATCAGGTAAAAATCAGAGGGTTTAGAATCGAATTAGGCGAGATCGAAGCAAGGCTTTTACAATTTTCTGAGCAGATCAAGCAAGTCGTGGTGGAGCCTAAGGAAGTTAAAGGAGAAAAGTTATTAGTCGCTTATTTTGCTTCTGAAAATGAACTTAGTAAAAGTGAAATCAGAACTTATCTTCAAAGTAAACTGCCGGAATACATGGTGCCAACATTCTATGTTGACTTAGAAAGTTTGCCATTAACTCCAAATGGAAAAATAGACCGAAAAGCTTTACCAGGCATTTCAGGAGAAGATACGATTAGAAAAGAATATACAGCACCAAGAAATGAAACTGAGCAGCAAATTGCAGCTATTTGGCAGGAAGTTTTAGGTGTGGAGCAAGTGGGAATAACAGACAATTTCTTTGATTTGGGCGGACATAGTTTGCTTGTAGCGCAGGTCATTAACCGATTCAGCAAACAATTAAATCATACGATCTCATTCAAAGATTTCTTTGCAAATCCAACAATTGAATCGCTTTTTACAGTTTTAAATCAAAATGAATATGTAGCGATTCCACAAGCAATTGGCATGGAAAGCTATCCTTTGACACCATCTCAATACCGATTCTGGATTTTGAGTCAGTTGGAAGGCAGTTCTTTGGCGTACAATATGCCATCGGCTATAAAATTGAAAGGGAAATTAAATACTCAAAAATTTGAAGAAAGTTTCAAACACCTGATACAAAGACACGAAATCTTACGAACAAGCTTTAAAAACGACGAAAACGAACAAATTCGTCAATACATAACAGCTTCGGACTCTATTATTTTCAAAGTAAAAGAGAAAGATTTTACTAATAAAACAGGACAGAAACAAGCCGTTTTAGACTATTTACAGGAACAAAATAACATCGTTTTTAATCTCGAACAAGCGCCTTTAGTACGAGCTTCTTTGATCAAATTGAAGGAAAACGAATATGTTTTTTACTTGAACATTCACCATATTATTGGCGATGGCTGGTCGATGGAGCTTTTAGTTTCAGAAATTGTAAAAATCTACAATGCCATAATCGAAGGTAATGAAGCTGCTTTACCAAAATTGAACATTCATTACAAAGATTATGCAGTTTGGATGAACGAGGCGATTCAGCAGGAAAAATACCAAAAGTCAAAAATGTATTGGCTGAATCAGTTTTCAGGAGAATTGCCTGCACTGGAACTGCCAACTTTCAAGAAACGACCTTTGGTGCAGACTTACAACGGTGCAGACACAGCATATCAGTTTTCTAGTGAATTTTTAGAAAAAGTAAAGACTTTCTCTAAAAATCACGATCTGACTTTGTTTATGACTTTGATGACAGGAATCAAAGTTTTATTGAGCAAATATGCAGGTCAGGACGATATTATCATCGGAACACCAATCGCAGGAAGAGAGCATCCGGATTTGGAAAACCAAATCGGATTGTATCTTAACACACTGGTTATTAGAACAAAATTCGAAGAAAGTGACAATTTTTTAACGCTTTTAAACAAAGAAAAAGAAACCCTTCTCAATGCGTATCAACATCAGAATTATCCATTTGATGAATTGGTTGGGAATTTAAATCTAAAAAGAGATTTAAGCCGTTCTGCTTTGTTTGATGTCATGGTCGTGCTTCAAAACCAGGCACAGCTGAATAATGTAAACAATGACACGAATTTAGCAGGATTGCAGGTAGAAGGTTTTGATTTTGAAAACAATACAGCAAAGTTTGATTTGAGTTTCACTTTCGTGGAAGCAGAACAATTACTACTGAATATCACTTACAATACGGATATCTACGATGCTGAATTTACAGAAAGTATATTTGAGCATCTTGAAAATGTGTATGATCAGATAATCAGTGATCCAACGCAATCCAAAGATGTCTTAGATTATTTAACTATTGGAGAGAAAACAGGAATAATAGAAGGTCTTAACAACACACAAGCCCAATATCCAAAGGATAAAACAATGATCGATTTGTTCGAAGAACAGGTTGCGAAAACACCAAACAATATCGCCGTTCTTTTTGAAGAGACAACACTTACATATCAGGAATTAAATGAAAAAGCCAATCAGTTAGGACATTATTTACGCGCCAATCATGCTATAAAAACCGATGATTTAATCGGAATCAAGTTAGAGCGAAGCGAGAACATGATTGTGACTTTGCTTGGGATTTTAAAATCAGGAGCGGCGTATGTGCCAATTGATTTGGCGTATCCACAAGAAAGAATCGAATACATCGAGAAAGACAGTAATGCTAAAATTGTTATCGATCAGCAGGTTTTAGAACAATTTTACGCTGCTCAAAATCAATACGATACAACGAATTTAAAGAAAATCAATTCTGCGAATGATTTAGCGTATATCATTTACACTTCGGGAACAACAGGAAATCCAAAAGGTGTCATGATTGAACATAGCAACGCTGTAGCATTAATTCATTGGTCGCAGGCAGAGTTTGACTCCACAAGGTTTGATACTGTTTATGCCGTAACGTCGTATTGCTTTGATTTGTCAGTTTTTGAGATCTTTTACACGCTTTCAATAGGCAAGAAAATTAAGATTTTAAAGAACGGATTAGAACTTAAAAATCACATTGAAAAAGATAAAAATACCTTAATCAATACCGTTCCATCTGTGGTAAGTCAACTTTTAGATGATAATGTTTCTTTTGATTCAGTGGGAATTCTAAATATGGCAGGAGAACCAATTGCTCCAAATATAATTCAAAGATTACCAGTCGATCAGATAGAAGTGTACAATTTATACGGACCTTCAGAAGATACGACGTACAGCACGTACTTTAAAATCAAACAAAAAGAATATCCATCAATTCCAATTGGAAAACCAATTACAAACAGTCAGGTATATATTTTAGATGCACAACTGCAAGTCGTTTCGCGTGGTGTATTTGGTAAAATTTATGTTGCAGGAGATGGCGTTGCAAGAGGATATTTAAATAAACCGGAATTAACAGCGGAGAAATTTGTTACTAATCCGTTTCAATCAAACGGTATCATGTACGATACAGGTGATCTAGGTCGCTGGTTACCGGATGGAACAATTGAATTTTTAGGGAGAAAAGATCATCAGGTAAAAATAAGAGGATTCAGAATCGAATTAGGAGAGATAGAAGCCCGACTTTTACAGTTCTCTGAGCAGATCAAACAAGTGGTGGTAGAGCCTAAGGAAGTAAAAGGTGAAAAGTTGTTAGTTGCTTATTTTGCTTCTGAGAATGAAATCAGTAAAAGCGAAATCAGAGCTTATCTTCAAAGCAAACTACCGGAATACATGGTGCCAACCTTCTATGTTGCCTTAGAAAGCTTGCCATTAACACCAAACGGAAAAATAGACCGAAAAGCTTTACCAGGCATTTCAGGAGAAGATACCATTCACAATGAATATGTAGCGCCGAGAGATAAAACGGAGCAAAGAATGGCAGAAATCTGGCAAGAAGTTCTGTGTGTAGATCAGGTAGGAATTACAGATAACTTCTTTGAGCTGGGCGGACACAGTATTTCGGCAATCAATGTGACAACCAGAATCAATAAAGAGTTTTCAATCAATTATCCGCTGGATTCCTTATTTCATTACAACAGTATTGCAGAATTGGTAAAATACCACGTAAACGCTACGCTAAACAAGGATTACTTTGAGTTTGGCAACAATAAATCGGAGAATGTACTTTTTGCATTTCCTCCAATATCAGGTTTTGGAAATGGGTACAGAGATTTATTCCACAACAATGACGACTGGAAATTTATTGCCTTCAATTTCATAGAAAACGAAAATAGTCCGGCAACATATTACGCGAATAGAATTAACGAAATGCAGCCAAAGGGCGATATCGTTTTGTTTGGCTGGTCAGCAGGAGGAATTTTATCTTATGAAGTTGCCAATCAGCTGACTACTAAATTGAATAGAAAAGTATCCAGAATAATCATGTTTGATTCTATTGTTATCGACAAGGAAACAATCAACGATGATTTTCTTTTTGCCATACAAGATCCCGATGAAAAAACCGAAGACTATATGAAGGAAATATTAATAAAAGCCGAAGAAAAACTAATGAGTTACATCAACTATTTAAAAACCGTAGAATACAAACAAAAACTAAACGTAAACCTTGAACTCGTTAAAGTAAGCGATGCTCCACACGAAAGATGGGAAGAATTCTTTGAAAATGTTATCTACACGGAAGGACAAGGAGAGCACTATCAAATGCTAAAAGACGATAACCTAAAATACAATAAGAAAGTGTTGAATAAGATGTTGAATACTAATTTAAAGATTGAAAAATTGAAAGATTTAATGAGTTCTGGATTGTGAAATGTGAGTTGTGAATTGTGAATTGTGAATTGAAAATGTTAGTTGTGACTTGAAAATTTTAACTGATTTAACAATTAATGCCTTCAACGATTAAACAAATAAACGATCCAACAACAAACGATTAACCGATTCCACGATTTAACAAATAAACGATTCCAACAAATAAACGGTTTCAACAAATAAACGATTAAACAAAAAAATAATGAGAAGCATTTTCATATACCTATTACTCCTAGTGCCATTTGTGAGTTTTTCGCAGATAAATACAGCAGATTCTTTGCAGAATACTACAGAGGATCGCTATAGTGTTACTTTAAATTCAAGTTATAGACAGCAAAGTAGATATTCAAGTTACAACAACAATGTAAATATCGTATACGATTATAAAAAGTGGAAGATTAACGCCAATCTGGCTTACAATTATGAAGAAAGCTTTTGGGAAAATGACAGAGATACGTATTACGCTGACAGGCTGTTTGTGGGGAGAAAAAAAAGCTATTTAGATTCTAATTTGCTGAACTCTTTCGTTGATGTTCAGTATCAGATTTCGGATAGGACAAAAATTAATGTATATACCATTAATGATAGGAATCGTGACGTATTGAGTTCTACAGATGATATCAGAATGTACAATTATTCAAATGTATATACTGGAAATTATGCAGGAAACAGAAGATCCGACTCCGATTATAACCGAAACGCAGTTAATGCTTTATTGCGACATGATTTCGAAACGCCAAATAAATATTTTACTGCCGAAGCAGATTGGGTGCAAAAAGCAGGATCCTATTACCAATACACGTACGGGCAGGATTACGATGCAACGGGAGCAGCGGTTCCAAATCGTAATTATGACGTATTCAATAATGGTACTTTTGATTTTGATGTGTACACAGCAAACGTGTTATTTAGTACGCCTACCAAATGGTTTGATTTTACTATTGGGGGTAAATGGGCGTTTATCGATGTAGATGCTCACACAACTTTAGCTCAAAAGTTCGATGCCGATTATATTCTGGATTTAGCATTTTCACCGCTTTTTGACTACAATGAAAACAGACAATCTGTTTTTACGGATTTCAAAAAAACAGTAGGGAAGTGGGAGCTTCAGGCAGGATTGAAATTTGAAAATACCATCATAAAAAGCTCCGTTCTGGATGTAGCAAAGCAAAATTACGACAGTAAGTTTAACAACCTGTTTCCTTCTGCGAATGTTAAATACAGCTTTAGCGAGCAGAATAATTTGGCTTTAGGTTATGAAAAAAGCATCAACAGACCTCCTTTCAGGTTTTTAAGTCCGGCTTTGGGAGTTTATAATGCTTATGAAACTTATCAGGGAAGCCCACTTGTAAAACCATCATTCGTAGATATTTTGAATTTGGTCTATACTTTCAAATCAAAATACAATGTCGGTTTTGCGTATACAAAGATAAAGGACAATACTGGTGGACTGGCAACTTTTGATACCGATTATGTCATACGTCATAAGATCCGTAATTATTTTGATATAAGTACTTATCAGCTTACTGCAAATGCCAGTTTTACGGTTCTTGATTTTATGGAATCCAGCGCTCAGCTACAGGGTTTTTATAAAACCAACGAATCGCTTATTCCTGAGATTAATGATAATTGGATTTGGGGATGGTACGGAATGCTCAACAATCAGTTTAATCTAAACAAATCCAAAACAATATCAGCGAATTTGAATTTCTGGTACAAATCTAAAACCAACGATGCAGAGTTTTTGTATGAGGAGCGCTATGCTCTGGATTTAGGAATGAAGATCTTATTACCTAAACAAAATTTAACGATTAATCTTAGCGCAACTGACGCCCTGAGATCTCTGAATGAGTATGCGGTTTCTACGGTTGATAATGTGCACCAGAAATTTAGAAATTATTGGGACCCAAGATCTTTTAAAATCGCTATATCCTACAAGTTTGGTAATAAAAAATTAGAGTACTCCGAAAGAACATCACAAAACATAAACGATTACTACAGATAGAAACCGTATAAAAATTTAAACTATTTATTAATACATAAAACCAATTTAAAATGAGAACTAGAACAACATTATTAGTAGTACTTATTGCTTTATTTTCAAGTATCAACGCACAAAGTCAGGAAAAAGCCCTTATCGAAAAAGCAATGCAATCCTATCTTGATGGCTGGCAAACTGGAGACACAATTAAGCTGGGAAAAGTAATACATGCTACTTGTAAGCTAAAAAATATTGTAGACGACCAAATTGTAGTAACAGACAGAAAAACCTATTTGAGCAGGTTTCAGCCACATCCTAAAGCAAAAGGTGTAGAAGGAAAAGTTCTTGCCATCGATATAACAGGAAATACGGCAGCGGTAAAATCTGAAATCAGAACACCGGAAGTAGTGATTACAGATTACTTTAATTTATTGAAGCTAAAAGATCAATGGTACATTGTAGATAAAATTTACGGCAGAGCCGAAGTGAAATAAGCGGAGTAAAACAAGTACTCAACCAAGTACTGAATGAACAAACAGAACGGAATAAAAACAAGGCTAACCATGAATAACCAAACCAAATACCAGTTGTTTTTACTTCACTTTGCAGGAGGGAACCGATATTCATTTGAATTTCTTAAAAAAGAGATGCCCAATGTCGATTTTATTCCACTCGAATTACCGGGGAGAGGAAAAAGACATAGGGAAGCGCTCATAAAGAATAAAAGTGAAGCGATAGACGATTATTACAATCAAATAAAAGCCTTACGAAACGGCGAGCCTTATATTATTTACGGTCACAGCATGGGAGCCATTTTAGGGCTCTCTGTGGCTGCAAAATTAGAAACAGCAGAAGATGCTCCTGAATTGCTTATTGTTTCTGGAAACGCAGGACCAGGCATTAAGAGCACTAAAGATTTTTTGTATCACGAATTGAATGATGCACGATTTAAAGAAGAGCTCTTAGAATTAGGCGGAATTCCAACAGAAGTTATTGAAAACGAGGAACTCTTCAATTATTTTTCACCGATTATCAGAGCCGATTTTGAATGTCTCGAGAAAGATCCTTTTTCAGAAGAGCATCAAAAAGTAAAAACCGCTATCTGCGCCTTGATGGGAACTAACGAAGAGAATTTTGATCAAATTGAGAATTGGAATAAGTATACGCATACAAGATTTACGCATCAGATATTGACTGGAAATCATTTTTTCATCCATAACAATGCAGCAGAACTGGCAAATATTTTTGCAAACGAATTTAAAAAACAATTAACCTACTAAAACGACTATGCTAAAGCTAAAATTTTCACAAGCCCTTTACCTTTTGCTCTACGCTATTCCCAATACCGTTCTAAGTTTCGGAATTATTTATATCATGAACAATGTGATATCAGGAACAGAAGGTTTTTTGACAGATTACATGGGTATCGTATTCGTATCGGTAGTAATTTATACGTATTTGCTCAACATTATTTTCCAAAAGAAAATCAATGAGCACTCTTTTGAGATATTGTATGAAAATGAAAAAAAGATATTCGACAAAATATTAAAAACGCCCTTAATTACGCTCGAAAAGCTAGGATCACAGCGTTTCTACACCGTAATCGAAGATTTAAGAATGTTCGCCACTTTTCCCGAGGTAGTCACACATTCTATAAACTCCTTACTTATGCTGTTGCTTTGCATGGCGTATTTGTTTACACTGTCGGTTTCAGGAGCTTTAACCGTTATTGCATTGATTGTAGTTATTGCCGTTACCTATTTCCTTGTGATCAGTACGATGACAAGTAAAGTAGAAATTCTGAGAAAGTACAATGAGTTTTATTACGAGTATGTAGATGATGTGATAAAAGGATTTAAAGGATTTAAACTAAGCAGACAAAGAAGAGAAAATTTGATGAAAAAACACCTGTCTCCTAACAGAGAAGATGCTAAAGTTTTGGATTTCAAAATCAATTATGTTTTTTTATCGATCAATTTGATAAGCCAATACGGATTGTATTTAGTAATTGGTGTTGTATTGTTTTTATTACCGGTAATAGGCTTGCTTGATAGAGCAGATGTCATTTCGTATGTAGTTATTCTGTTATTCATTTCAGGACCTATCAATAACCTGATCAACATGCAGAATATTTATACAAGATTAGCTGTAGCTAATACCAGAATAAAAGACTTTCTAAAAGATTTTGATGCCATTGAAGAAGTTGCTGTAATTGATAACACAACATCAGAAGTATTTAATTCATTGATTTTTAAAGATATTGCCTTTGCTTATGAAAATGAGAGTAGCGAAAAGTCTTTTGCTTTAGGTCCTGTAAATCTTTCTATTGAAAAAGGAGAAACTATTTTTATAATTGGTGGAAACGGAAGTGGAAAAAGTACTTTTATCAACATCCTGACAGGTTTGTATCAGCCTTCAGAAGGAACAGTTGTAGTAAATGATAAGAGCAATAGTACTGTACAACATCTGATTTCTGCAGTTTTTACAGACAATCATATCTTTTCTCAGAACTATGATAATTATGCGCTGGAGAACAACAAAGAATATCAGGAATTGTTACGCATAATGGAATTGGACAAGGTGATTCTGGATGACAAAGAAGATTCTGCAAGACGACCTTTTTCTAAAGGACAAAGCAAGAGAATGTCTTTGATTTTTGCACTCTTAGAAGACAAACCAATTTTAGTTTTAGATGAATGGGCGGCAGATCAGGATCCTCATTTCAGAAAGTATTTTTACGAAAACTTATTGCCAAAGTTAAAACAACAAGGCAAAACCATTATTGCAGTAACACACGATGATGCTTATTTTAGATATGCAGACCGAATTCTAAAATTCGATTATGGCGAAATAGTAAATGATTTTAAAGTAAACGGCGAAATCCTGCATGCCGAAAGTTTATGGCATAAAGAAATTACTAACAATTAAAAACATCATTTTAGCATGAAACTTACACTTT
The DNA here is from genome assembly GCF_002217285.1 of Flavobacterium hercynium. Taxonomy (GTDB): domain Bacteria; phylum Bacteroidota; class Bacteroidia; order Flavobacteriales; family Flavobacteriaceae; genus Flavobacterium; species Flavobacterium hercynium. The sequence continues at coordinate 113,626 of NZ_MUGW01000026.1, forward strand.
CTCAACAAGATGTTTATTTCGAACAATTACTGTTTCCAAATGATCCAATTTACAATATTGGCGCTAAGATCGAAATCAAAGGAGCCATAAATGTCGCGGTATTTAAGGAAGCATATAAAAAACTGATTGACCAGCACGATACCTATAGAAGTATTTTGCTGAAAAATCAGGAAGATGTTAGCATGAAAGTAATAGAAGAGCACCAGTCTGAATTAGGCTGGGTTGACTTTTCTACAGCTGATAATGCCGCAGAACAAGCCGCTGTTTATATGCGAAAGGAGTTTACAAAGCCTTTTGATTTGTTTGATGAAAAACTGCTGCATGTTTTTACATTGGTAAAAGTAAGCGACAGTTTCCATTACTTGTTTTCAGTATACCATCACATCATAACCGATGGTTGGGGAACTTCATTGATGTTTCAAAGACTGGTACAGAATTACAACGAGATTTTGGAATTTGGTGAGGTTAAAACAGCATATCCGTTTAGTTATAAGGATTTTGCCGAAGATGATTTTGATTACCAAAACTCAGTATCTTTTGCCGAAGACAAAGCGTATTGGGTTGAAAAGTTTGCAGCATTGCCGGAAGCTTTATTAGAAAAAGAATCAGCAAGTATAAAAAATATAAATCAAGTCAATAAAAGTTCCCGCAAAGAACTCATCATCAAAAGAGAACTATACAATGAATTAAATCAATTGGCGGCAGCGTACAAATCATCTTCCTTTCATTTGATTCTGGCGGTTTTGTACACCTATTTTGGTAGAAAACACCAGAACAATGATTTTGCGATAGGTTTGCCGGTATTAAACAGAAGTAAAGCGATTTACAAAAAAACGGTAGGTCTTTTTATGGGCGTTTCACCTTTGAGGATTCCACTTGATTTTGAGGCAACTTTCGAAGATTTAGTCCTTCAGATAAAAAATCAGTTGCGACAGGACTACCGTCATCAACGCTTTCCTTTGGGGAAACTGATTCAGGAACTTCAGGCTTTTAAGGAAAAAGAAAAGATATTTAACATCACACTTTCCTACGAAAAGCAAAATTACGCAACCAATTTTGCCCATACACAAACACGAGTTATTCCGCTAACACATGAATCGGAACGTGTTGCTTTGGCAATTTACATACGTGAGTTTGACGAGCAGGAAGACGTGAAAATTGATTTTGATTACAATGTAAACTACTTCAATGATTTAGAAATCAAACAAGTAGTAAGTCATTTTCAGAATCTATTGAAACACGTTTTAGCACATCCTGATAAAAAACTAAAAGAGTTTACTTACTTAACAGCAGAAGAAAACAATCAAATTTTGGTAGGATTCAATGATACTGAAACCGCTTACCCTAAAGATAAAACCTTTTTGGATTTGTTTCATCAACAAGTGGAGCAATTCCCGGGAAAAGAAGCTTTGTGTGATGATTTACGTTCGTATTCTTATGCGGAGCTTAACAAAGTATCCAATCAAATAGCAGAATATTTGATCGCTTCTCATGGTAAGAAAGACAAATCTCCCATTGCCGTATTATTAGAACGATCTGCCAACATGGTGGTCATTTTATTAGGAATACTAAAATCGGGCAGACCTTATATTCCGCTGGATCCCACATTTCCTGAAGAAAGGCTCAATTACATTATCGGGAACAGTCAAAGTAAGCTATTGATTAATGAAAAAGAATACAGCTTAAACACTGCGAATGATGAAGTTGTAATATCGGCAGAAAGTATTTTTGAAATTCTAGACAGTTTCAAAGGTGCTTCGGGAAAACCCGTTTCTCCAAACAATACCGCTTATATAATTTATACATCGGGATCAACAGGAAATCCTAAAGGAGTTGAAATTGGGCATCAATCGTTGCTTAATTTCCTGACCAGTATTCAGATTGAGCCGGGAGTAAGCGCAAAAGATTTGTTCTTTTCTGTTACAACCTATTCATTTGATATTTCAATTTTAGAATTCTTTACACCCTTGATTGCAGGCGCTACTTTGTATATGGCGAATCACGAAGTACTTTCAGATCCGTATTTGGTCATAGAAAAACTAAAAGAAGTGCAGCCTACCGTTATTCAGGCAACGCCAAGTTTTTATCAAATGTTGTTTCATGCAGACTGGCAAGGAGACAAACGATTGAAAGTACTGTGTGGAGGCGATTTGCTAAGCGAAACGCTGGCAGAAAAACTGGTAGACAATTGTTTAGAAATCTGGAATATGTACGGACCAACCGAAACGACCATCTGGTCAAGCCAAAAGAAAATAGAACAGCCAAATCAAGCATCAAACATTGGTAAACCCATAAACAACACGCAGTTTTATATTTTAGATCAATTTCTGAATCCTAAACCAATTGGAACTACAGGAGCCATTTACATCGCTGGAGACGGATTGGCAAAAGGATATTATAAAAATGAAGAACTAAGCAAAGAAAAGTTTATTGCAAATCCGTTTAGCAATGCAAGTTTACTATATGAAACGGGCGATGTTGGGAAATGGAACAGTGAAGGTGAAATAGAATTTTTAGGAAGAAATGACAATCAGGTAAAAATTAGAGGATATCGAATTGAACTTGGTGATATCGAAACGCAATTAAATCAGATCGAGGGTATTGAAAATGCTGTTGTACTGGCTAAAAAAGGAAATCAGCAAGAAGCTTTTTTGGTAGCGTTTATTCTTAAAAATGATAACAATCCCGAAGAACAAAAAATCAATACGATATTGAAGGCGAATCTTCCGTATTATATGATTCCGCATAGCATTATTACCTTAGAAAAATTTCCGCTTACGCCGAATCAAAAAGTAGACAGAAAAGCCTTGTTGCAACTGGATATTCAGCAAAATATAAGTGAAGCCGATTTTACAGCACCAACATCTGATTTAGAAAAAAAGCTTGCCTATTATTGGAAACAAGTCCTGCATACCAAAGAATCTATTAGTGTAAACGATAATTTTTTCGCTTTGGGCGGACATTCTCTGAATGCGGTAAAACTAATCGGATTAGTGAGTAAAGAGCTTTCATTTACCATTAGCTTAAAAACTATTTTCGACTATCCTACAATTGAGACATTAGCAAATCATTTGCAGGATCTTAAACAGGATCAGGCAATGGCATTAACGACAGCCGAAACTAAAAGTTTTTATAACGTAACACCTTCACAGTACAACATCTGGCTGGCATCGCAACAAGAAAAAGGATCGATTGCCTATAATATGTCTGCTGCCTACCATGTTACAGGAACTCTTAATGTACAAGGAATTGAAGACGCAATAAAGAAGATTATCAGTAAGTATGAAATTCTAAGAACGAATTTTATAGAAATCGACGGACTTCCGTTTCAAAAAATCAATCCGATTGATGCTATTCAATTTAACATAGCTATTGATCAGGTCAAAAGCGAAAATATTGATCAAAAAATAGAACAGTTACTAAATACAGCATTCGATCTGGAAACAGCTGTATTGCTTAGAGTAAATGTACTTCAATTAGAAAACGATCAATTTGTATTGCTTTTTGCTACGCATCACATAGTTATGGATGGTTTGTCTCTGGAAATCTTTATTGAAGCATTTATTCAAAATTACAATAGCAGCGAGAATCTAGCAATAAGTACCGAAGATCATTTGCAGTTTCAGTTCAAAGATTACTCCGAATGGTTCAATAGAATTGCAGAAGAGCAAGCGGTTAAAAACGAGTTGTTTTGGGAAAATTATCTTGAAGATTATCGTCCTGAACCTTCTTTTGATCACGATTCCAGTAGTGCAAACGATCATCAAAATGGGGGTAAGTTTCTTTTTGAATTAACAACAGAAGATACTTTAGCATTAAAAGAAACAGCACTAAAAGAGCAAGTCACCTTATATACCATTTTAATGGCAGCGCTGAATGTCTTGATTTACAAATTCTCCAACCATAATGATATTTGCATCGGAACGGTAAATTCAGGCAGAACAATTCCGGAATTGAACAATCAAATCGGAATGTTTGCTAAAACAATGGTGCTACGAACTAAAATTGAACCTGAGCAAACTTTTGTAACGTTGTTAAAAAATACGCAAGATAATTTATTAGAAGTAAATGAATATCAGGATGTTCCGCTTACGACATTTTCAAAATCCGTTTTTGATGTACTGTTAGTGTATCAGAATCCTGAGTTTTCATTTGGAGATATTGAAGATTTAAAAGGCTTTAAATTAACGACTTATCCTATTGATAACAAGTACAGTAGATTGTCGGTTGTGTTTAACTTTTTTGAAAGCGATCATAAACTAAAAGCAATTGTAGATTACAATGCTGATTTATTTGATGAAAACACGATAGAAATTATTACACAAAAATTCAGCAAAATTTTAGAGCAGGCAATAAGCAATCCATCGATAGAAGTAGGGGGAATTGATGCCAGTTTAGGATTTGAAAAAAATACAGCATTCGACTTTGAATTCAATTTCTAGAAAACCGGAAGCTTTAGTTCACATCTATTTTGCGTATTTATCCTATGAAAATCATGAGAAGCTGTTGAAACAGTATTTGCATAAGTTTCCAGTTGATTATCAGGAGAAAATTAAACGCTTTAGACGATGGGAAGATGCACAATTATCGCTTTTAGGACGAATATTATTGTACAAAGGAGTAGAAGAAATTTATAAACAGAATCCTCATACCAAAATAATTAAGCATACCGAATACAACAAGCCTTATTTTGATAATGATAAAATTCAGTTTAATATCTCGCACTCAGGAGAAATAGTAGTTTGCGCCTTAAGTGATGAACAAGAAATAGGAATTGATATTGAAATTGTATCCGACATTAAAATAGCCGATTTCAGATCACAGCTTACTGAAAACGAGTGGCAAAAGATTGCTTTAGCAGCTAATGCAAATCATTCTTTTTTTGAGTATTGGGCTCAAAAAGAAGCGGTTATAAAAACACACGGTCATGGATTATCAATTCCGCTAACCTCATTTGAAATTGTGGACAATACAACCACAATTCATAATGAAGAATATTATTTGCAACAGCTCAATATTAATGAAAAATACAAATGTTACCTCGCCTTAAAAACGAATAACAGCAGTATAACAATAAAAGAATTTAACCATAACGAAATACTTTAATTAAAACCAAAATGAAATACAACCTAAAAAAACTAACCGGATTTTTTTTATTTCTAAGTCTGTTCACCACTTGCTTGCATGCTCAGACAGCAAATGTTAAGCTTGAAAAAACTGCATCGTTTTTTCCTGATGAAAAAATGATAAATGACGACAATATCGAATGGAAGTACCTGACTGTTCCGGAAAACTGGGACAAACCTCAGGGAAAAACCATTAAACTGGCTGTTGCGATTCTAAAAAGCACTTCAAAAAAAGGGAGTTCAAATCCAGTTCTTTTTGTAGAAGGCGGACCTGGAGCCGGAGAAATTCGCGGCATCTGGACATGGCTGCAAAACCCAATTCGAGAGCAAAGTGATATTGTTTTGGTTGACTTACGCGGAGTTGGATTTTCTTTCCCTAAATTTTGTCCTGAATTAGGAACAAAGTTTTTAGAAATTCTATCCAAAAATCAAAGCAAGAGCGAAGACGAACAGCAAAAAGTACTCGCTGCAATGGATTGTAAGCAAGATTTGGTAAAAAGAGATATCGACCTCAAAGCATACAACAGCAAATCGATTGCTAAAGATTTGAATGCCTTAAAAAAAGCGTTGCAATATGAAAATTGGAATGTTTACAGTGTTTCATACGGTACCTACACAGCTCAGGTATATGCTAATGATTTTCCGCAAGATGTTAAAACATTAATTTTAGATTCTTCGATTCCGGATATTTCAAAATCATATTATAATCAAAACACTACAAATTACATAAGCAGTTTAGAAAAAGTTTTTGATGCCTGTAAAAATGATCCTAATTGCAATGAACAATACCCAAATCTTGAAAAAGCATATTATGAAATAATAGATAAATTAGATAAAAAACCAATTACGGTTAAGGTAGATAAAAAAATAATTCCTACGGGTGAATTTACCTATAACACAGAAGATTTTAAGGTTTGCATTCAGCAATCTCTTTACAGAAAAGAACTAATTCAGGTAATTCCTTTACTAATTACAGAATTCAATAAAGAAAACAAAAATACGCTGAGTTCTTTGGTGGCGGCTTTCTCAGGAGCTTTAAGTTTAGATTATGGATTGTTTTATTGTACAATTTGCGACGAAGCTTTGCCGTATAATTCGTTTGAAGCTTTCAATAAAGATGCTCAGAAAAACAATAAACTAAAAGGCGGATTGTCTTTTTATAAATCTGATTTTTTGGTATGTGATAAATGGAATCAGGGAATTACCGCAACAGCAACGACACCAAGTGATTTATCGAATCTGGCTTCGTTAAGTGCACCAGTTTTAGTGCTCTCAGGAAAATATGATCCTGTTACACCAACAGAAAACGGAACAAAAACCACTGATATTTTCAAAAAAGCCTATTTAGTAAGTGCTCCCGTTTCAGGACACGGACCAAGCTTTTCAATAGAAGGATTTGAAATTGTGGCTGATTTTCTTAAGAATCCAACTCAAAAGCCAAGTACTAAAAAACTCGATGCCGATCAAAAAGTCAGTTTTGTTACGAATGTAAAAATTAACGGTGGAGTTTCCAATTTTGCGAATAGTGTAGGAGAGCTGAATTGGCTGTTTTTTGCTCCTTTTATTATTGCAATGTTAATTCTGATTGTTGCAATTTTCAATTTTGTTTATACATTAATCAGAAATAAAAAAGATGTAAAACAAAATAAACTGATGAAAGGTTTAATTGTAATAACCTCGATCTTAGGTTTGTTTGCCATTGTTGGATTTGTTATGGCATTATTAAGCACAGTACAAGACAATTTTTACATATTAGCTTTTGGCTTGTCGCATACCTTCGATTATTTATTCGTTATACAATGGATATTTGTTGCCTTAACCATATTCTCAGTACTTTATTTTGCACTAAGAATTAAATCGGTTTCAAACGGAGGCGTAATCTCAACGATCCTGTTTTCTTTTGTACTGATAAATGTATATTTCCTGTATTGGGGATTTTTTTGAGAATGGTAAATGGTGAGTTATAGAAGTTAAACGAATTATCGATTAAACAAATCAACGATTCAACATTTACAATTCACCATTCAAAATTCACCATTATAAAAGTCCGAGTTTCCTCGCTTTATCAATCAGGTCTTTATCACCGCCTTTGGTATCGAGGATTTGGTCTTTGATATTGGCTTTACGTTTTTCGATGGCGCTCATAGAAAGCGGAATGTAATTGGGAAGATTAACAGTTTTGACACCTTCTGATAATAATATTAAAATTTGACTATCATGATTGTCCCAATTGATATTTTTTTTGAACAATTCTCTTTGAGAATCTTTTATAGTCTGGCTTTTAAAAAATTCACCATTTAGAATTTTTTGACAGATTACCGGAAATAGTTCGAAGTTTATATCGCTTTTTGCAATAAATCCTTCCGGTTTTATTTCTTTAATGATCTTGTCAACAGTCAAAGGTTCGCTATGCATAGTAAGAAGAACTACTTTGCAGGAAGGAAATTTTTTTCTAAGAAGTATAGCTAAATCAACCCCATTATTGATATTCTGAGCTTTATAAGGCGGAATGCTGATATCTAATAAAGCAAAATGTATTGAAGTTTTTTGTTTTTCGTAAAGTTCTATTTTATTGAATGCTTCTTCACCATTATAACTTTTGATAAAATGCAAATCCTGTTCTTTAAGCCCATTATATGATAATAAATTAATGTAACTGTCAACAGTCATAGGATGATCATCAACGATAAAAATGTTTAAACTCATAAATTAAAATTCAATTTGAACCAAATATAGTTAAAATACTACGGAAATCCCGTACAATTTAAAAAAAATAATGTTTTTCTTTTACGGATAATTCATAATAACTAAAAAAAATATTATCTTATGAAAAGTAAATTGTACATTTTGGGGCTTGTCTTTATTTCTCTTTCAGTATTTTCTTGTTCAACTGATGAACTTGAAAATCAAGATGTTAAAGGCGTTAAATTTGAAAAACGGAATGAGTTGGCGACTCAAAAACCAGATTCGATCATTGTGGGAGCACAGCCATTGCCGGACAATGGAGGTGAAAATGTTTATGGAGATCCAAGTAATCCTAAACCACCTAGACGCTAGGCATTTATTTAGCGATTATTAATAGTATTATGTTCTGATTTATTTCAAAATGATATATTTGTTGTAATAAAAATACCATTTTTAACTTGACTATTCAAACTCGATTTTTTTACATCTTTATTGTTCTCATTTTTTTTTCTTGTAAAAAAAATGATTCGACGAATTATAAAAACAGCGTAACACATCTATTTGATAAAAATTACGCGACTAGTTTAGAGAATCAAAAAAAGGAGGAATATTTAGATTCCAGCCTTTATCTTTTGAAGAAGATCCGGAATAATGCAGAACTGCGGGATGTCTATCTTGAAATAGCATCAGAGTATTATTATATCAATAGTTCTAAAAAATCGTTAGCGGTAAGCTTAAAAGCTTTAGAACTTTCAAAACGTGCCAATGATAGTATCAGAATGGCAAAGGCGTCTTATTTTGTGGGAGATTGTTATGAAAATACACGAAAAGACAGTGCCTATTTTTATTATCTGCAGGCTGAGAAATTATATCATAAACTTCAGGATTATGACAATGTTGCCAGGATGCTTTTTAGCAAAGGCTATGTTTTATTTTATGATGGTAATTACGTAGAATGCAGTGTTGAAATTTCTAAAGCTTTAAGTTATTTAAAAGGATCTAAAGATTACGAACTAATCTATAGTTGTAATACGTTAATGGGCAATTGCCTCGAAAAATTAGTTAAATACGATCAGGCTTTACAGTACCATGCTACCGCTTTGGAGGTGTTGGGCAAAATGAAATTCACAGGTAAAGATGATATTAATAAGTACAATGTCAGTTCTATAATAAATGTCTGTAATCTGTATGATTTACAAGGTGAGTATGCAAAATCGGCAAAAATACTAGAACCACTTTTAACTCCCGACTTAAGAAAAAAATGGCCGCGATTGTACGCCAATGTCATGAGTAATCTGGCGTACTCAAAGATGAAAAATAAAGACTATGAAAATGTAAAACCAATGTTGCTCGAGTCACTAAAAATAGTCGATAGCATAGGTTTAGGTCCAGATATTTTATATAAAAAAATTCGAATAGGAGAATATTATCTGTCTCAAAAAGATACTCTAAATGCTATTAGTACTTTAGAAGAAGCAAATCATCTGGCAGTAACGTTAAACAGCAGTAATGAGATTTTAACGACATTGCGATTTCTGTATAAAACAGATAAAAAAAAGATGCTGTTCTACACCAAAGAATACATCAAACTTAGTGATAGCATCAATGCAGTGCAAAAAAATGCTCATGATAAATATTCGCGAATCGAATACGAAACTTCAAGAATCGAGGACGAGAATAAAATTTTAACTAAGAAAAACTTTTACATCTTAATTTCATCATTTGTTTTAATCTTAGCTTTATTAATCTTTACGCTTTTTAGAGGATTAAAATATAAAAATCTGGAAATGAAGTTCTTTAAAAAAGAGCAACAGGCAAATGAAGTGATTTATCAATTATTGATGGATCAGCATGAGAAAATAACCACCGCGCGAGAAAACGAAAAAACCAAAATAGCCAAGGAATTACATGACGGCATTATGAATAAAATTTATAGTGTCAGAATGAATTTAGGTTTTTTTAATTCGCAAAACGGTAACGAGATTGTAGAAAAAAGAAAATACTACATAACCGAATTACAACATATTGAAACAGAAGTCCGCACGATTTCACACGGTTTAAGTAACAGCGCTTTCTTAGAACATAACGATTTCAATAATTTGCTATTAACTTTAGTAGATCATCAAAAAGAGATAAGCGATACCAAGTTTGTTTACACAGATAATGAAACGATCGACTGGAGAAGCATTCAAATTATTTACAAAATAAACCTCTACAGAATAATTCAGGAGGCCATTCTGAATGTCAATAAATATGCAAATGCCAAAAGTTGCGAAGTAAAGATTTATAAAAAGAAACACAACATTCTAAAACTTACCATAACCGATGATGGCGTTGGATTTGATGTGAAAAACAGAAAAGCAGGAATTGGTTTAAGCAATATGAGAGACAGAGTAAGTTCTCTCAACGGAAAGTTTATTGTGGTTTCCAGCGTTAATTCCGGAACAAAAATCGAGGTTACTTTTACACTTGATTGGTTGTAGTGAAGTTATTCGTCCTTTTTCAATTGCACACCTTTTAAAAGTTCACTTGGAGTTGTATCCAGTGCATTTGCAATTCTTATTAGTAAATTTATAGTGATACCTTGTTCGTTTCGGAGAATTCTTCGAATCGTAGTTTCAGTACAGTTGCTATCTCTGGCAAAAGAACTTTTATTTCCTTCATATTTTACAAGGAATAAATTATAAATTCTTTCGACTAATTCGGACTCTAATTTTTCAATGTGCTTCATTTAACAAAGAAAAAGAAGTCAAATCAGCATTTTTAAAATTAAATTCGACTTATAAGTCGAATTTTTTATTATTTTTGTTCAAGAATATATGGATGCTAAAATGATTAACATAATTATTGGATAAAGGTATTTGTCATTGTATGTCATTTCGACGAAGGAGAAATCTTCGTAAGTGACTCCACAAAGAGAGTGCAATCTTTGTCGACTTTGCAACGAAGATTTCTCCTTCGTCGAAATGACAAGATTGTGTAAGTTGTTGTTATTAAGCTGTTCGTGGTGTTTAAAAGCACTTGGTACAAAAATAAAACCGTTTAGTACGGTACTATCCGTATAGTACCGTACTAGAAAATCAATAGCTTACTTGCGCCATATTAGACGGAAAATAAGTTTTTCGTGTAGATAAATTAAATAACTAATAAAAATTATGAAGGTGATTGACAGTGCAGGATTGCAGATAGTAAGTAAAATTATTAAGGAAAGTATTAGTACCAAAAAAATACATTGTTTTTTGGAAAGAAGGGAAATCAAAAATATTAAAAATCCGTCTTCCCATGACATGGAATCGTATGCAGAACATACTCATTTTCATATTTTGGTTTTAACAGATGAATATACTGCACATGCTGCTACTAAGTTAAATACCATTATAAAAACCAAAACAAAAGGAAGGTATTCTGCAACAATTTTGTTGTATCCAATCTAGAGGAATAAAACCTTTCACTCGGTTTAGAGATAGTAATAAAATGGAAAAGCGAATTATATACAGTTCGCTTTTTTTGATTCTAAAATTATGTCCTATTCTATTATAATTTAAAGGTATTTTTACGAAAGTTTTGTTTTGCTTTGTTAAGCTGGAATAACTGTAAAGTAAATTAATGTAATGCACTATAAAAATAAGCTTTTAAGAAAGTATCAGAATCATAGGTATTACATTATCACGACTAACTTTGCAATCTGATTGCATAAATTATTTCATACATTTGTACTATATGAGATGGAAAACAACAATATTATTAATTTACATACTAGGACTTCTTGCAGTTCCGTGCAGTGATGTATATAATAGTTGCGAAGATTCTTCATCCAGCCAAACAGAACTGACTCACAGTCACAGCGACGACAATGATGATCATTGCACACCTTTTTGCCAATGTTCCTGCTGTAGTGTTTCAGCTCTTAAATTTACTTTTAAACTACCGGAATTTAATCTTCCACAACAACTAATCAGTGTTAGAAATGTAGTATTAAGAGACTGTCAGGTTATTTCCCGTTACTCCGGAAATATATGGCAACCGCCTAAACTTTTCGTCTAGAATTTATTTTTGAATTGTGCTTTACTCACATGGTAATTTTTCTTTGGATAAATCACCAGTATCGTGATGTATCTTAAATTCCTGTAATCACAGGTCTTTTCTGCGCGCACATTCTAATTTTCTTCATTTTATATGGTGAAAGAAACTATTTTCTAAACTTTAAATTAGTTACATCGTGTTAGATAATATAATTAAATTCAGCATTAAGAACAAAATCATTATTGGTTTAATGACATTGCTTCTTATTATTTGGGGTGCCTGGAGCGCTACCAAATTGCCCATAGATGCCGTGCCTGACATCACCAACAATCAGGTACAGATCTTTACCAGCAGTCCTACACTTGCCGCACAGGAAGTAGAACAGCTCGTAACATTTCCGATAGAACAAAGTATAGCAACAGTTCCAAAAATTCAGGAAATCAGAAGTATTTCAAGATTTGGACTTTCGGTAATTACCGTTGTGTTTGACGATGAAACCGATATTTATTTTGCCCGACAGCTTATCAATGAAAGATTGAAAGAAGCTCAGGATAAAATTCCACAAGGTGCAGGAACTCCGGAAATGGCTCCAGTAAGCACAGGACTTGGAGAAGTGTATCAGTATATTATTCATCCTAAAAAAGGAAGTAAGAATAAATATAATGCCAAAGATTTGCGCACCATGCAGGACTGGATTGTGGCCAGACAATTGTACGGAACACCCGGAATTGCAGAGGTAAACAGCTTTGGAGGAGAACTCAAACAATACGAAGTGGCCGTAAATCCGGACCGATTGAAAGCAATGGGTGTGAGTATTCCTGATATTTTTACTGCTTTGCAAAAGAACAATCAGAATACGGGAGGTGCTTATATTGATAAGAAGCCAAATGCTTATTTTATAAGGGGAATTGGTTTAGTAACTTCCTTAGAAGACATTAAAAAGATCGTCGTAAAAAATACAGGAGCAGCACCAATTTATGTTAGCGATGTTGCTAATGTACGATTTGGACAAGCCGTTCGATATGGCGCTTTGACCTACAATGGCGAAGTTGATGCCGTTGGTGGTGTTGTCATGATGCTAAAAGGCGAGAACAGCAACGAAGTAGTAAAACGAATTAAGGAAAAACTGCCTACGATTCAAAAATCACTTCCGAATGATGTTGTAATCGAACCCTATTTAGACCGTACAGATTTGGTAGGAAGAGCCATAAGTACCGTAGAAAAAAACCTTGTCGAAGGTGCTTTGATCGTAATTTTTGTACTGGTATTGTTTCTGGGAAATCTTCGTGCCGGACTAATCGTTGCTTCCGCTATTCCGCTTGCGATGCTTTTTGCTTTGGGAATGATGAACGTTTTTGGCGTAAGTGCTAATTTAATGTCGCTTGGCGCTATCGATTTTGGACTTATTGTCGACGGTGCCGTTATTGTAGTAGAAGCGACTTTACATCATTTAGGAATGCGAAAAACACTCCGAAGTCTTACCCAAGACGAAATGGACGAAGAAGTTTTTCAGTCGGCCTCTAAAATACGTACAAGTGCTGCATTTGGTGAAATCATAATTTTAATTGTTTACATTCCAATTCTGACACTTGTGGGCGTAGAAGGAAAAATGTTTCGTCCGATGGCGCAGACTGTAGGTTTTGCCATTTTTGGAGCACTGATTTTGTCACTGACTTACATTCCGATGATGTGTGCATTGTTCTTATCCAAGAAACCCAATCATAAAGAGAATTTTAGTGATAAAATGATGCAAAAACTGCAAAATATTTACCAGCCTTTACTTCAAAAAGTAATCAATGTTAAGTATGCTGTCGTAGGTTTTACAGGTTTATTATTTGTAGTTTCGATTATCTTTTTTACCAGAATGGGAGGTGAGTTTATTCCTCAGTTACAAGAAGGCGATTATGCATTTCATTGTATTTTGCCACAAGGAAGTTCCTTGAATCAGAGTATCGAAACCTCTATGCAGGCTTCGAGAATAATCAAAGAATTTGATGAAGTTAAAATGGTGGTAGGAAAAACTGGAGCTGCCGAAGTACCAACAGATCCAATGCCGCCCGAAGCAACAGATTTAATGGTAGTGCTTAAACCCCAAAGCGAATGGAAATCAGGACGAACTTACAATGAACTTGCAGACGCAATTATAGAAAAATTAGAAGTTATTCCCGGCGTTTTCTTCGAAAAGAATCAGCCTATTCAAATGAGGTTTAACGAATTGATGACAGGAATCCGACAAGATGTTGCCGTAAAAATATTTGGAGAAAATCTGAACACACTTTCGCAATATGCCAAAGAAGTCAGTGAGGTTATTAAAAGCGTTCCCGGTGCAACTTCACCACAGGTAGAAAGAGTAAGCGGATTGCCTCAAATAAATATCGAATACGACAGGACCCGCATCGCCAATTACGGATTAACAATAGAAGACGTAAATGATGTTGTAAGTACCGCTTTTGCCGGAAAAAGTGCAGGTCAGGTATATGAAAACGAAAGACGTTTTGATTTAGTTGTTCGTTTAGACAGCATTCACAGAAGCAGTATCGATGATGTAAGCAACCTTATGATTCCAACCAATACCGGAAATCAAATTCCGTTATCACAAGTAGCCAATATAGACTATAAACTAGGTCCCGCGCAAATAAGCAGAGAAGCAGGAAAACGCAGAATTGTAGTAGGATTTAACGTAGCGGGACGCGATGTTCAAAGTGTGGTAGAAGATATTCAGGAGAAATTGTCAGAAAAAGTAAAATTGCCTCCGGGTTATTATTTTACGTATGGAGGTCAGTTTGAGAACCTGCAACAAGCAAGCGCCCGTTTACTGGTTGCCGTTCCGGTATCGCTGTTATTAATTTTTGGTTTGTTGTATTTTACATTTCGTTCTTTTAAACAGGCTATTTTAATATTCACCGCCATTCCAATGAGTGCAATCGGAGGTATTTTTGCTTTGATGCTAAGAGGAATGCCCTTTAGTATCAGTGCCGGAATTGGATTTATTGCCTTGTTTGGTGTAGCAGTCCTAAACGGTATTGTTTTGATTGGAACTTTTAACCAGCTTGAAAAAGAAGGTATAACAGATATTTTACAAAGAGTAAAAGAAGGAACGATGACAAGGCTTCGTCCTGTATTAATGACAGCAACTGTTGCTTCATTAGGTTTTTTACCAATGGCCATTAGCAGCAGTGCAGGAGCAGAGGTACAAAAACCGCTGGCAACAGTAGTAATAGGAGGTTTGATTACAGCGACATTCCTTACCTTGTTTGTACTGCCTTTGCTGTATATTATTTTTAATTCTAAATTCAATTTTACAGGTAAATTCAAGATGAAAAATGCAACCTTAATTGTACTGTTTTGTTTGGCTGGTCTGGGATCTGTTAACGCTCAGGAAAGAATCTCTATGGATCAGGCCGTTGAAACTGCTTTGCAAAACAATCAGCAATTAGACATCAATGAAGCTGAAATTCGAAGTGCGGGATTTAATGTAAAAACTGCCATTGATATACCAAAAACCGGAATATTTGCGGAAAACGAAGACCTTCGTCCGACTGATAATGTTGGGATATTAAAGATTGGTATCTCACAAAGTGTTGCATGGCCTGGATTGTATGCAGCCAGAAAAACATATTTTAAAGAACAGTTAAAGCACGCAGAATTAAATACGGGAGTTTTAAATGCGACAATAAAAAGAGAAGTGCGAACTGCGTATTACAAACTTTGGTATTTGCAGGATAAACAATTATTGTACACACGTTTAGACAGTATTTATACCTTACTTTTTAAGACAGCGGAAGTTCGTTTAAAAGCTGGTGACGTAGCAAAACTGGACAGAATTGCAGCCGAAGCAAAATTGTACGAGTTAAAAGCTTTTTCAGATCAGAATAAAAAAGATATGACCGTGCAGCAACAACAATTGATGCTGTTATTAAATCAGAATACATGGTTGCTTCCTGTAGAAGCTCCGTTAGGAAAGGCTGATGTCGTGTTATCTGAAACAAATGGACTTCATCCTTTGTTGGTATTGCAGGAACAAAATGTAAAAATTGCAACATCCAATGTTTCCGTACAACGAAATACCAACATGCCCGAATTCTCAGGAAGAGTTTTTAGCCAGCGTCTTTGGGGAGCAAATGATCCCTATACCGGATTTTCTGCTACAGCTTCTTTCCCTCTTTTTGGAGCAGGATCAGCACACAATAAAGTAAAGGCAGCGGCAGCTGAAAAAGACGTGCAGGAAAAGAATCTGACCTATCAAACGCAACAGCTGCAGACTCAAAAAGCATCGGCTATTGCAGATATCGAGAAGAATCTTTCGTTACTGAATTTTTATGAAACATCAGGATTAAAACAATCAGAAGAAATTATAAAAGCAGCGACATTAAGTTACAGATCAGGAGAAATTAGTTTTGCTGAATTGGGTCAGTTTTTAAGTCAGGCGGTAGGAATACGTCAGAATTACTTAGATGTTCTAAACCAGTATAATCTGTCAGCAGTTCAGTTTAATTATTTTAATAATAAATAACAGGCACAAATTCCTTTGTTTTCTGTCTTGAAAATCAAAGTTTAAAAGACAGATTTTATGGTGTAATTTTTAAAAATAAAAAAAATGAAAGTCAAAATTAAAATAGTAGTAGTTGCTTTATCCCTGCTGACGTTGATCGGTTGTGGGCAAAAGAACAACGAAGGAGATACTAAAGAAGTGGCATCTGAAAAAACGGAAGCAGGAAAAGAAGAACACGGAGAAGAAACTTCTTCTATTGCAGAGTTAACGCAGGATCAAATGAAAGCCGTTGGAATTACACTGGGTACGATTGAAAACAAAAATCTTACTGCGGTTATAAAAGCAAATGGTGCTTTACGGGTTCCGAATAACAATAAAGCCAATGCCACATCATTGTACGGAGGCGTTATAAAAACACTAAAAGTACAGCTTGGTGATTATGTAAAAAAAGGACAAGTCATTGCTACGATCGAAAATCCACAATTTATACAATTGCAGGAAGAGTATCTGACGATTGGAAGCAAGATTATATTAGCCGATCAGGAACTAAGACGTCAACAAGAACTGCAAGAAGGAAATGCAGGAGCATTAAAGAATTTGCAAAGTGCTACAGCAGAAATGAATGCACTTAGAGGGCGTAAAGCATCCCTTCAAAAACAGATTCAGCTTATGGGAATTAATCCAGGCGGAATCACTTATTCAAATTTAAAATCAGCTTTGACAGTGACCAGTCCGGTAAGTGGAACGGTAAGCAGTGAGTTTGCAAAAATTGGAAGTTATGTTGATGTTTCTTCACCAGTTGTAGAAATTGTAGATAACGGATTAATCCATCTTGATCTACAGATTTTTGAAAAAGACCTACCTATGATCAAAATTGGACAAGTAGTAAATTTCACTTTGACTAATAATCCTGCTATATCGTATACCGCTAAAGTATTCAATATTGGATCTTCGTTTGAAAATGAAAGTAAAACAGTGGCGGTTCATTGTACAGTGACCGGAAATAAAAGCGGATTAATCGATGGTATGAATATTACCGCAATGGTAAGTGTTGGAAGTGCTTTGACAGCTGCTGTACCCAATGCAGCTATTGCAGAAGCAGATGGAAAATTCTACATTTTTGCGCAAACAGAAAAGAAACCTGAAGCAGAACACGGACATGGTGCTGAAGGAGAAGAAAAACACAACGAAGGGGAAGAAAAGAAAGCAGAAGCCGCTACTATGAATTTTGAAAAAATAGAAGTTTCAAAAGGTGTTTCAGAAGTTGGATATACAGCTATTACGACAGTTAAGAAAATTCCGGAAGGAACAAAAATCGTGACTAAAGGTACTTTTTTCGTAAATGCCACATTGAGTAATTCCGGAGGGCACGAACATTAATAAATTTATATAAAAGAATAAATTACAATAAGAATCAACAAGCTAAAGTTCAAACAAAGCTTCGTAAATTTACTAGTATTTGATACAGTGAAGTCAGATGATTTTATTTTGTAAACTATGATTGATATGAAGAAAGCAACAGAAGATGCCTTCGCGGGCAAGAATATCCGCCTGACTACAATGCGTATTCTTATTTATGAATATTTAGAAACCGTTACAGCAGCCCTTTCGTTATCTGACATTGAAAAATTCTTTCACAAAGCCGACAAAGTAACGATTTACAGAACGCTCCAAACATTTCAGGAAAAGGGTCTGGTTCATAAAATTACAGATGAAAACGTCGTTAAATATAAGCTTTGTGCAGAAACCTGCGCTGAGGAAAATCACAATGATCGTCATTTACATTTTTACTGTAAAAATTGTAAAGAGACAACTTGCAGAGAAGAAATAATTTTTCCTGAAAGTATGGATAACCAGCTTCAGATTGATGAAATACAAATATTGGCAAAAGGAATATGCGACAAATGTCTAAGATTGAGTTTGTAATACAACTTGAATTGTACTGACATTGCTTATTAGATAATTCATAAAATAATAAACATGGAACATAAACATAACCACGACGAACATAATCATAATCATAATCATAACCACCACGATCATGACGGTCATGATCACAGCAATGTAGATGGAAGTAGGCTTAAAATGTTTTTGCCTTCCATTTTGGCTTTAATTCTTTTATTGGGAGCGATCATTTTAGACAATTGGGTGGAGCAGATCTGGTTTATCGGAACCTGTAGGTTTATATGGTATTTTGTAGCGTATTTAATTGTTGGTTTAGAAGTAATTAAAGATGCAGTAAATAGTATTATCAGAGGCGATGTATTTTCAGAGTTTCTTTTGATGGGAATTGCTACTATTGGAGCATTTGCCATAGGAGAATATCCGGAAGCGGTTGCAGTAATGCTGTTTTATGCCGTAGGTGAAGTTTTTCAGACGCTTGCTGTTTCAAGAGCGCAGCGCAATATAAAAAGTCTTTTAGATCAAAGGCCGGATGAAGTTACAATTTTAGTAGATGGAAAAACCAAAATCATTAAAGCAGAAGATGCTGAGATTGGCACTATAATACAATTAAAACCAGGAGAAAAATTAGGTCTTGACGGAGAACTGTTAACGGATGGTGCATCCTTTAATACCGCTGCTCTTACGGGAGAAAGTAAACCAGATACAAAAGGAAAAGGCGAAACGGTTTTGGCAGGAATGATTAATTTGAATAGTGCAGCACAAGTAAAAGTAACAGCAGCTTATGCCGATAGTAAACTAAGCCGAATTTTAGAACTCGTACAAAATGCCACTGCGCAAAAAGCACCAACAGAGCTATTTATACGCAAGTTCGCAAAAATATATACACCCATCGTGGTGTTCCTCGCTATAGCAATTTGCTTTATTCCGTTCTTAATTGTGGAAAATTATGATTTTAACGATTGGTTGTACAGAGCATTAGTGTTTTTGGTAATTTCTTGTCCTTGTGCTTTAGTAATATCGATTCCGCTTGGTTATTTTGGAGGTATAGGAGCAGCAAGCCGAAACGGAATTTTGTTTAAAGGAAGTAATTTTTTAGATGTAATGGCTTCTATCCAAAATGTAGTGATGGATAAAACTGGAACCATGACCGAAGGCGTTTTCAAAGTTAAGGAAACCGTTTTTAAACATGAGTTTGATAAGGCAGAAATATTAAGAATGGTCAATGCAATTGAAAATCTTAGTTCGCACCCTGTAGCAACTGCAATACGTGAATATGTAGGGAAGGTAGACAGCACTGTAATAATGGATACCAACCAAGAAATTGCAGGACATGGATTAAAAGCAATTATTAACGGAAAAGAGTTATTGGCAGGTAATTTTAAATTGATGGACAAGTTTGGAATTACTTATGATTTTAATCCTTCTGCTATAATTTACACAACAATTGCAATAAGTTATGATAAAAAGTACGTAGGCTACATAACAATCGCCGACCAGATTAAAGAAGATGCACAGCAAACAATCAATCTTTTGCACAAGCTAAATATAAAAGTAACAATGCTTAGCGGAGACAAAAGCAGTGTCGTAAAGTTCGTTGCAGACCAATTAGGAATAGAAAATGCATTTGGAGATTTGCTTCCTGAAGATAAAGTCAATAAAGTAAAAGAAATTAAAGCGCAAAGAGGAACAGTAGCTTTTGTTGGTGACGGAGTCAACGATGCACCTGTAGTAGCTTTGAGTGACGTAGGAATAGCAATGGGAGGATTAGGCAGCGATGTAACAATTGAAACCGCCGATGTGGTAATACAAGACGACAAACCATCTAAAATTCCAATGGCGATTGCTATTGGAAGGCAAACAAAAAAAATCGTTTGGCAGAATATCACTTTTGCATTTATAGTAAAAGCGGTTGTGCTTATTTTGGGTGCCGGAGGTTTAGCGATCATGTGGGAAGCTGTTTTTGCAGATGTTGGCGTAGCTCTAATTGCCATTCTTAATGCCGTACGAATTCAAAGAATGAAATTCTAAACCAAAGATTACATAGTTTTAGAAGCCAATGGAGTAAACTTTCGACTACGAATTCCCGACATAGCCAGTACAACAGCAAAAAGACTAACACCCAATCGAATAACTTCGATGGGCCATACTTCATTATTTTGCACTAATCCGGTTATCGCAGAAAGTAAAAAAGAAATCATTAATTGAGAAAATCCCATTACGGCGGCGGCTGTTCCTTTTCCGTCTTCGATAGTCTCTAAAGCCAAAGCGGTCGTAATAGGAAATAATATTCCGAGTGGAATTAACGATAAAAACAACGTTGCAATCGTAATAATAACCGATGCATTAGCAAGAGAAAATAGTAAAGAAGCAGTGCAAAATAAGACAAGTGCAATTGTAGCAGTTTTAACTAAAGTTTTGATAGGCATGAATTTGTAAAGTTTTGGCGTAATGTAGGCAGCAAAGATCAAAGCAACAGAATTGAACCCAAATGCCAGACCAAATTCGGTTTCGCTTAAACCAGCTTTAGTAATAAGTACAAATGGTGCGCTCGAAATGTAAATCATAAGTGCGCTATATGCCATTGCACCAATAAGCGTAAAAAGCAAAAACGATTTGTTTTTCGATAAAGCGACTACATTTTCTTTTAAAGATGATTTTGAAGTACGTTTATCATTTCGTGAACGAGCGTGAGTTTCCGGAATCCATTTTAAAACCGTTCCAATCGACAATGTTCCTAATAATGCTAAAAAGAAAAAAATGCTTCTCCAGCCCCAAAGATTAAGAAGTACACTTCCCATTATTGGTGCAATGATAGGCGCAATACCACTAATTTGCGATTGTGTAGAAAATATTTTAATAGCGGCTTCTTTAGAAAATAAATCTGCAACAACAGCCCTCGACATCACAATTCCCGCACATCCGCCAAACGCCTGCATAAAACGTAAAATCCATAAAAGTTCAATATAATCAGCAAAAGGTATTGCAGCAGAACTCAATACAAAAACGACCAATCCAATTAGTAATATTGGTTTTCTTCCGTACTTATCCGATAATGGCCCCCAAAGTAACTGTCCCGTTGCAAATCCACATAGAAAAAGTGATACAGAAATCTGAACATTTCCCATTGTAGTTTGTAAATCTTGAGTAATATGAGTAAACGCAGGAAGGTATAAATCAATGCTAAGAGATTCAAGTGCCGTAATAATAGCAAGTATCGGAACGATGTATTGGTTTGTTTTCATACTGCAAAGCTATACACGCAGTAGAACTTTAACAATGGACAAAGTGCCGGTCAGCTTGGACAAATTTACCCAAGCTTCAATTAATTTTAAAGCTCGAAGTTGACTCCTTAAATTGAGCCGCAGTTAATCCTGTTTGGGATTTGAAGAATCTTGAAAAGTAAGCTGCATCAGAAAAGCCAAGTTTATAGGCAATTTCTTTGAAAGTCAATTTTCCAAAATGAATTTCCCGTTTTGCTTCAAGTAATATACGCTCCGTAATAAGCTCTTTCACAGTCAGACCACGAACTTTTTTTGATATTTCGTTAAGCCGTTTCGCACTGATATTAAAATAAGAAGCATAAAATGCAATTTCTTTATGTTCAAGATAATGCTGCTCAATAACGCTCGCTAGTTTGTTAATACGATCTTCATCATCTGTTTTCGTTTCGATTACCGACGACATAGCATGAATAAGAAACGAAGTAAGGTAAGCCTTCATCAATTGAAAACGATTCTCAGCATCTTGTTCCTGCTTAATAAGTGTGGTTAAAATGCGCATGGGTTCCAGCGAAGTCTCAGTAAGATTTTGTGGTAACATTCCAGCCTTGTAAGCAGATGTTTCAACCATTAATTCATTAAACAGTTCTTTAGAGAAAGCCAAAACATGCCCTTCTTCCAGCGTACGATCAAAATTAGTAACCTGACCGGGAGTAATGATACAAATGGTATTATCGTTAATGGAATAGTGCTTAAAATCGATCTCAACAACACTATCATTGCCTGCTTTTGTAAACCAAATTAATTCAAAAAAATCATGCCGATGCAATCCATCAAAAGTATCATCATCTGCATCTTCAATCGCAAGAAAGCAAAAGGAAGATCGACTTAAATAATGTGTTGGAATGCTGTTGTTGTTCATTGATATTGTGTTTATTGTTTATTGTTTATTGTTTATTGTTTGTTGTTTGTTGTTTGTTGTTTGTTCGAAAACAGCTGTTTTGTTATTTTTGTAAGATTTTAATTATATGAAAAAAAACAATAGATTTGCAAGCTGTTTTTTTATGTAAATGACCCTCTTTTTATATTTTACTCAACCAGTTTTTTTTCAAATCTAATTAATATTTGGTAAGAATCAATCAAAGTCAGAATAATGTGGTAAAGAGCCATCGGCTCGACCGATATTGTAGAGCCGGATTTTAATCCGGTTTTATTATAGACAACAGAAAGAAAAGATCCATAGGATCGGCCGATATCAAACGCAAAGCAAAAAAAATGTACCGTTACTATGGAACTTTCATATAATCGTTATTTAATCAACGGATTAAAATCCGTTGCTACAAAATACATCGTTCCTACGGAACTTTAGTTGCAATCGTTATATAGAAAACAAACCGAAATATTTCGCTATTATCATTATTATTTTTTCGAAATAATTAATAATGAATTTAAAAGAGCCATCGGCTCGAACGATATTGTAGAGCCGGATTTTAATCCGGCTTTATTATAGACAACAGAAAGAAAAGATCCATAGGATCGGCCGATATCTCATACGCAAAGCAAAAAAAATGTACCGTTCCTATTGAACTCTTAATATAATCGCTATCTAATCAGTGGATTAAAATCCGTTGCTGCAAAATGTGTCGTTCCTACGGAACTTTAGTTATAATCGTTATATAGCAAACAAACCGAAATATTTCGCTAGTATCATTATTATTTTTTCCAAATAATTAATAATCATTTTAAAAGAGCCATCGGCTCGAACGATATTGTAGAGCCGGATTTTAATCCGGCTTTATTATAGACAACAGAAAGAAAAGATCCATAGGATCGGCCGATATCTCATACGCAAAGCAAAAAAAATGTACCGTTCCTATTGAACTCTTAGTATAATCGCTATCTAATCAGTGGATTAAAATCCGTTGCTGCAAAATGTGTCGTTCCTACGGAACTTTTCATAATAGAACTTTAGGCTTTAAATTAAATCTCTTTATTTAAGATGTAGTAAATAATTTTATATAACAATAACTATTTCGTTAACGGAACTAATCTATTGAATCATTTCTAAAACTAGAACGCACGTTCTATTTCCTAAAAAACGATATTATTTTTTATTAAAACCTATTTTCAGAATCCAATTTTTACGGTTGAGGAGTAAATAATGATACTTCGGTTATTTTAAAATATTTTATAACAGTTAATTGGTGAATTTTACAGCAAAATCTGCTAATTCATACTTTTATGACTTCACCACTAACTATAATAGCTGCTACGAATTTTTCTCCTATAGCCAATAATGCGGTTAATTATGCTGCCGCGCTTGCAAAAGCAACAGGAGCAAAATTAGTTTTATTTAATTCATTTTCTTTGAGTGTGCACAGTGCCAATTCGCTTATCACGGCTGATGCAATGCAAAAGCAGATCACAAAGGCAACGTCTAGACTTGAAACGCTTGGGTCAGAATTATCATCAATGTTTAAAATAGAGGTAGATTCATTCTGTAGTTATTCGCTTTTAGAAGTGGAATTAGATTCTATAATAAAGAATACAGAAGCGAGCTTAGTAGTAATGGGAATGGCAGAGCGCTCTTTTGAGCAGGAATTATTAGGTAATGCAACAACTTTGGTTATAAAAAACGTGGATATTCCAGTATTGGCAGTTCCTGAAAATGCTCGTTTTCAAGGAATAAAGAAAATACTTTATGCGTGTGATACTTTGAATTTTACTTCAATTAAAAGACTGAGCTGGCTAAAACAAACAGTTAGCAGTCTGGAAGCGGAAGTAGAATTTTTTAGTGTAGATGAAAAGCTGGATGATTTAAAGAAACAACAAAATGAAATCTTTTTACATTCATCAATAGAGAAAGAATTTGAGAACGTGAAATATTTGTATAAAACAGTACGATCAAACGCTGTTATAAACGAGATAAAAGAAGAAATAAAAAACTATAATGCTGATATGCTTATCATGGTTCCGCAGAAATATGGATTCTGGGATTCATTGGTTCATAAAAGCAAAACAAGGATTATGGCAACAGGTCTTGACATACCGTTATTGTCATTTCCGGGTTATTAATCCTAAGTTATATTTTACCCAAAATATTTTCTAAAATTGATCTTTTGAAAATTATGTATTAATCGAGGTGTTATTTCCCGTATTTGTGATAATTATATCATAAAATGAAATAAAATAAGAGGAAAAATTATTTACTTGCGGTTGGAAAATAAAAGGTCAAAAAACAAAAAAAATGAATGCAGTCATAACAGCCATAGGTGGATTCGTTCCGCCATCAATTCTAACCAATAAACAGATATCTGAAACAGTAGATACTTCTGATGAATGGATTGTAAAAAGAACGGGAATCAAAGAACGTAGAATCGCAGCTGATGATGTGGCAACATCTGATCTTGCGAGTGCTGCTATTGATGATCTTATCAGAAATTTTAAGGTAGATCCTTTAGAGATTCAGGCCTTAGTTTTGGCGACAGCAACTCCGGATCATATTTTGGCACCAACAGCCAGTAAAGTATGCGAAAATGCGGGTCTTAAAAATGCTTTTGGAGTAGATTTAAATGCCGCTTGCAGCGGATTCTTATATGCGCTTGAAACGGCGACAAGTATGATCGAAAGCGGACGTTACGAGAGAATAATCGTAGTAGGCGCAGATAAAATGAGTTCAATCGTAGATTACGAAGACCGCAATACCTGTATTCTTTTTGGTGATGGAGCAGGAGCTGTTTTATTAGAAAAAACAGAATCAAGCTACGGATTAATGAAAAGCATTTTACATACAGACGGAAGTGGTATTGAATCACTAGTGGTACCCGCAGGAGGTTCTAAAACTCCAGCTACGATGCCAAGTCTTTTGCATAGAATGCATTACTTAAAACAAGACGGATCATTTGTTTTCAAAAAAGCTGTTTCTTCGATGAGTAAAGTTTCGCAGGAAGTATTAGTTAAAAATGAATTACACACAAACGAAATTGACTGGGTAGTTCCGCATCAGGCTAATCTGCGTATCATAAATGCGGTGGGCGATAGTCTGGGCATTGAATCAGATAAAGTAAAAGTGAACATCGAGCGTTATGGTAATACAACATCGGCAACAATTCCGTTATGTTTATGGGATTTCAAAGATGATTTTAAAGAAGGACAAAACCTTCTTATCACAACCTTTGGTGCCGGATTTTCATGGGGAGCAACTTGTTTAAAATGGGGTGTAATGCGCGAAAAACGAACTGTAAAATCAGTACAGACAAGTAATAGAAAAGAGAGCGTTTTAGTAGCGCACTAGTTTTATAACAGGCTTCATTCTTAAATTACGTTAAATTTAGAATAGGCCATTAGAACAGACAATAAAACAGTTATTCGTAAATGAGGTTACGTAATCAAAATAAAACATCCGGAAAGAATTTTTTATATAAATACTACAGGTTTATAGTAATTCCGGTTGTTTTTATAGTTTATATTTCTTCGTATTATTTTTTGAATCCGTCTCTCATTTACGAAAAAGAAGGTTTACTTTGTTTAGATAAGTATTTCGATTTTGTGATTCTTTTGGTCTATTGTGCTACCCTTACAGAACTAAGTTTATTTGTAGGCAGAAAGCTGAATTATTATATAAGTTGGGAGCAAAATCCATTTTTTAGGGCTTTGGCACAATTTATATGTCTGATTGCCGGAAATATTCTTTTAAACTCTATTTTTTCTAATATATGGGATTACTTTTATCCCGGAGTTGCCATAAAAGAAAGCGAACTTGTTATTATCTGGCAGTCTAATATTGTAGCTGCAATATTAACACTATTTATCAGTTCTATTCACACCGCTATTTTTTTATTAAACAGATGGCGTCTAACATCTGTAGAAGCAGCAGAACTCAAAATCAAAGCATCAGAACTTCAGGAAGCGGTAACCAGATCCCAGTTAGAATCGTTGAAACTGCAGCTCGATCCTCATTTTGTGTTTAATAACTTTAGTACTTTGACAGAGTTAATCTATGAAGATCAAAAAGAAGCGGCCTCTTTTCTGGAAAATATTACAAGAGTGTATCGCTATATGATTTCTAACCTGAATAAAGATACAATCAATGTAAAAGAAGAATTAGAATTTTTGAACGCTTATTTTTATCTTTTAAAGAAAAGACTTGGTGAAAAGATCGAACTAAAAATATTTGTCGACGAATCCTGTATGTCACTTCATTTACCACCTTTAACGTTGCAGTTATTGGTCGAGAATGCAATAAAACATAATATGGCAACCTTATCGAATCCGTTGATAATTGCTATTTACTCTGATTTAGGAGATATTGTGGTGAGAAACAATTTGCAGGCAACAGCGGGAAAGAGTTTACTTTCTAATGGAATTGGAAATAAAAATATAGAATTTCGATATAAAATATTATGCGACCGAATGCCGGTTTTTAGTACATCAAAGGAATATTATTACGTACGTCTGCCCTTAATTTAAAAGAACATGAAGATTTTAATTGTAGAAGACGAAAGCATAAATGCCAGTCGTCTTAAAAGACTATTGGAAGAATTAGAACCGGATTGCGAGATTTTAGAAATTATTGATACTGTTGTAGATACAGTTGCATGGTTGAAATCGAATCCAACTCCCGATTTAATTACGATGGATATTCGATTAGCAGACGGATTAAGTTTTTCTATTTTTGAAGAAACAACCATTACGTGTCCCATTATTTTTACCACCGCTTATGATGAATATGCAATTCGCGCTTTTAAGGTAAACAGCATCGATTATTTGATGAAACCTATCGAAAAGAACGAACTCGAATATGCTTTGTCAAAATTTAAATCTTTGGCAAAAACAGAAACCGATGTTACCAATATTACTGGAATTTTAAAAGAACTGATCCACAAGCCAAAATACCGTTTACGTTTTTTAGTAACGTATCGTGATGGTTATAA
The DNA here is from genome assembly GCF_002217285.1 of Flavobacterium hercynium. GTDB lineage: Bacteria > Bacteroidota > Bacteroidia > Flavobacteriales > Flavobacteriaceae > Flavobacterium > Flavobacterium hercynium. The sequence continues at coordinate 141,008 of NZ_MUGW01000026.1, forward strand.
AAGTGTTGATGTTGCTGATATTGACTTCATTTACTCCGAATTTAAAACCACGAATTTATTTCTGGAATCCGGTATTATTATTGCTATTCCACAGACAATGGAAGAATTGGAACAGGAACTTGATCCAAACTTATTTTTCCGTGCAAACCGACAATTCTTTATTCGTGCAGAGAGTATAAAATCAATTTCTAATTACTTTAATGCAAAACTAAAAATTCAACTTAAAGCCGATCCCGAGCGCGAAGTTCTTATTAGTAGGGAAAAAGCTCCGTTTTTTAAACAGTGGATGGATAGGTAAGAGAAGCACCTCTCGTTTCGGTATCGAAATATTCCGTTTGGGTAACTTTATCCCATATTATAGCTGTTTTCAGCTGTTATTTTGCCGTCAAATTTGATGTATTCATCTAAAATGATATAAAATGACAAAACAGTTTTTTCAAAATAACAAAGCAATTGGCAAGATTGCAGTTTTATTGATAATGATTTCTTTCTCTTCCTGTGGAAAGAATGGGGCAGATGCGCAGGCAATGGCAGCTCCAAAACCAGAAGTTGACTTTTTACAAACGAATGCTGTAACCGGCGAAGTAGAAAAAAAATATCCCGGAACAGTAGAAGGAACTGTAAACGTAGATATTAAAGCACAAGTATCAGGATATCTTGAAGCGATTTATGTAAAAGAAGGAGATTATGTAACCAAAGGGCAATCGCTATTTAAAATTAAAGGTGATGTATATGTGGAGCAGGTTAATAATAGCCGTGCATCATATAAAAGTGCTTTAGCTAATCAGGCCAATGCAAAACTGGAAGTAGAAAAAATTAAACCGCTGGTAGACGGTAAAGTTTTCTCTGATATGCAGTTAAAAACAGCACAGGCAAGTTACGAAGCGGCAACAGCTCAGGTGGCGCAGGCAAAAGCAGCCTTAGGTTCTTCCCAATTAAATGCTGACTTTTCTTTGATTAAAGCTCCTGTGAGCGGTTACATCAGCAGAATCCCAAATCGTGTTGGAAATTTAGTTACCCCAACAGATGCTGTACCGTTGACCGTTTTATCAGATATCAATACTGTTTTTGTATACTTCTCACTAACAGAAGCCGATTATCTTGCTTTCTCCAAAGATTCAAAATCAAATCAGTCCGTAAGTTTAATTATGGCAGATGACAGCGAATACGAGCAAAAAGGAAAGCTGGAAGTTGCGAGTGGAAATATCGATCGTGCAACAGGAACAATTGCTTTAAAAGCTATTTTCTCAAATCCAAAAAAACAATTGCGTTCCGGTGGTTCAGCACGTGTGATTCTGAACAAAAGTTTGTCTTCGGTAATAACCATTCCAATGGCGAGCGTAAAAGACATTCAGGATAAATTTTTTGTTTTTGTTTTAGGAGAAGGAAATAAAGTTTCCATGGTTCCTATCGAAATTGCAGGAAGCGCAGGATCTGATTACTTCGTAAAATCAGGTTTAAAACCAGGAGACAAAGTAGCCTTAAATTCTATCGATGTACTTTATGATAGTATGGAGGTTGTTCCAAAAACTGCTGCTAATAAAGTAAGCAGCAAATAATTTTAGATATAATATAAAATAACATTTCCATGTTAAAGAAAATAATAGACAGGCCAGTATTGGCTACGGTTATCTCCATTGTTCTGGTGATATTGGGGATCATAGGTCTTACCAGATTATCCGTAACGAGATTTCCTGATATTTCACCGCCAACTGTTATGGTAAGTGGTTCATATCCGGGAGGAAACAGTGAAACCGTTATTCGTTCTGTGGTTACGCCATTAGAAGAACAGATAAACGGAGTAGAGAATATGCAGTACATAAAATCTACTGCCAGTAATGATGGAACTTTTTCGATTAGTGTAATTTTTAAACAAGGTGTTGATCCTGATCAGGCTGCGGTTAACGTACAAAACAGAGTACAGCAGGCAACACCAAAATTACCGCAGGAAGTTATCCGAATGGGACTTACGACTTCTAAGCAACAAAATAGTATGATTGTTATCTTTAACTTATACACAGAAGATAACAAAAAATACGATGAATTGTTTTTGCAGAATTATGCCAACATCAACCTGGTTCCGCAGTTAAAACGTGTATCAGGAGTAGGGCAAGTTCAGATTTTTGGACAGAAGGACTATTCCATGCGAATTTGGTTAGATCCCCGAAAAATGGCAAGTGCAGGATTAATTCCTTCAGATGTTACACAGGCGATAGCAGAACAAAGTTTAGAATCGGCTCCGGGGAAACTGGGTGAAGAATCTACAGCAGCTTTAGAATATGTAATTCGGTACAAAGGGAAAAAGAACAAACCGGAACAATATGAAAATATTGTCGTTAAAAATAACGGAAGCAATGTTTTAAGATTAAAAGACGTTGCCCGCGTAGAATTTGGTTCGATTTCGTATAGCGGTGACAATAAGTCAAGTGGAAAAAATGCTGTAACAATGGCGATTTTGCAAACTTCGGGTTCTAATGCAAACGATATTGAAATTGGAATTAATAATGAAGTAGAAAGACTGTCAAAATCTTTTCCTCCGGGAATAAAGTATGTCAACGTTATGAGTACTAAAGAAAGATTGGATGAAGCGACAGGACAGGTAAAATCGACTCTATTTGAAGCTTTTATTCTGGTATTTATCGTAGTATTTATTTTCCTTCAGGATATTCGCTCGACGATCATTCCGGCAATTGCCGTTCCGGTAGCGATTGTAGGAACATTTTTCTTTCTTTTAGTATTTGGTTTTACGATCAATATTTTGACGCTTTTTGCCTTGGTTCTTGCCATCGGAATTGTGGTCGATGATGCTATTGTGGTTGTAGAAGCCGTACACAGTAAAATGGAAGAAGATGCAGGGATTTCGGCTAAAGAAGCCACACACAGTGCTATGGCAGAAATTACAGGAGCAGTAGTTTCGATTACGTTAGTAATGTCGGCAGTATTTATTCCAATTGGTTTTATGACCGGATCTTCGGGGATTTTCTACAAACAATTTGCTTATACATTGGCAATCGCCATTATCATTTCCGCAGTAAATGCCCTTACGCTTACTCCGGCATTGTGTGCGCTTTTGTTAAAGAATCATGGAGCAAAACATGGAGATCACGAAGATAAATCGACTTTTAAGCAACGTTTCTTTATAGGTTTCAATAAAGGTTTTGATAATCTAACGGGTAAATACATTAAAGGAGTTCGTTTCTTAATAGGAAGAAAATGGCTTGCCGCAGGATTAGTTACCGGAATTACAGCTATTGCCATTTATATGATGATGTCTACACCAAAAAGTTTCGTGCCGCTGGAAGACGACGGATTTATGGTGTACAGTTTATCGATGCCTCCTGGAACTGCACTGGACAGAACGACTGAAGTAGTTACAAAAATGGAAGCCGTACTTGGTACAGTAGAAGCAATTGATAATAATACAAGTATTACTGGTTTTAATATTTTGAGCAACAGTGCCAGTCCTGCTTATGGTTTAGGATTTATAAAATTAAAACCTAAAAAAGACAGAGGAGCTGTTAAGGATATTGATGAAATCATGAATATCGTAAATGGCAAATTAGCTTTTATAAAAGAAGGATCAATCATGGTATTCAGAATGCCTCCGGTTGAAGGTTTTGGAGTAACAAGTGGTGCCGAAATTGTATTGCAGGACAGAATGTCGAGAAGTCCGGAAAAGCTAAAAGCAATGTCTGATAAAGTAATTGGTCAGCTTATGCAACAACCCGGAGTACAATATGCTTACACAACTTTCAGAGCAGATTATCCGCAGTTAGAATTAGAAGTTGACGAAGATAAAGCACGTCAGATGGGCGTAAATATGCGAGAGCTTTTAGGAAATATTCAAACGTATTTTGCCGGAGATCAATCAGCAGATTTTTCAAGATTTGGTAAATTTTACAGAGTCAATGTAAAAGCTGATGGTGTTTTTAGAATGGATCAGGATGCTTTTAATGAAATATTTGTTAGAAACGCTGATATGCAAATGGTTCCTGTAAAATCAATTGTAAAACTGCATAAAGTTTATGGACCTGAATCAGTAAATCGTTATAACCTTTATAATTCTGTAAATATTACAGCAATGGCTTTGCCTGGTTATAGTAATGGACAGATTATGGATAATTTAGAAAATGTTTTAAATAAACTTCCATCTGATTACAGTTACGAATGGACAGGTTTAAGTTTAGAGGAAAAAGCGGGAGGAAGTCAGACTGTCGCCATCTTTGGATTGTGTTTACTGTTTGTATTCTTTTTATTGGCTGCTCAATACGAAAGTTATTTGTTGCCTCTTGCTGTATTGCTTTCAATACCAACAGGAATTTTGGGTGCCTTTGCAGGAATTAAAGCGGTTGGATTAGACAACAACATTTATGTTCAGGTCGGATTAATTATGCTTGTCGGGCTTCTCGCCAAGAATGCGATTCTTATTGTAGAATTTGCATTGCAAAGACGCCTTGCCGGATTAAGTATTGTTGAAGCTGCGATTGAAGGAGCAAGATCAAGGTTACGACCAATTATCATGACTTCCTTGGCCTTTATTGTAGGTATGATTCCGTTAATGTTTGCTTCAGGAGGAACAGCAGTTGGTAACCGATCAATCAGTGTCAGCGCATCGATCGGAATGTTTAGTGGGGTTGTTTTAGGGATTTTTGTTATTCCGTTGCTTTTTATTGTATTTCAGTATTTACAGGAAAAAGTATCAGGTAAAAAAATCGCAGTTCAAGTTCAAACAATAAAAGAATAATAATGAAATCACTATATAAAATAGGAATGGTTTTGCTTACCGGAACGATGATGACATCGTGCGTGGTAGGAAAAAAATATTCCCGTACAGAATTAAATGCTCCGGAAAAATTTCGAGAAGAAATTGCAGTTACTGGAGATACGGTTATAATGCCGTGGAAAAGTTATTACAAAGATCCTCTTTTGGTTAGCCTTATTGAAAAAGCGTTGGTTAAAAATAATGAAGTTGTCATTGCCATGAAAAGTATGGAGCAGCTTGATCTTAGTTACAAACAAGCAAAGTTAGGTTTGCTACCAACACTTGATTTTGATGCTGGAGCAAGCCGATCGTATCAATCTAAAAATTCCTTAAATGGCTCATTAAGTGCGCAGTTTATTGGTAAGGATTATATGGATGACTATAATGCTAATCTGCGCATGTCGTGGGAAGTTGATATTTGGGGTAAGGCGACAATGCAGAAAAGAGATGCTAAAGCGGCTTATTTTGCTCAAAAAGAAAATCTTTCGGCTTTAAAAACGCGAATTATTGTTCAGGTTGCTCAGGCTTACTACAATCTTTTAGGTTTAGACGAACAGCTGAAAATAGCAGAGAAAAACATCGAATTAACCAGCAATACGTTAACGATGACACAGTTGCAGTATAATTCAGGTTCCGTTAGTTCTCTGGCTGTCAATCAGACCGAAGCACAAAAGAAAACGGCTGAATTATTAGTGCCTTTAGCTAAAACAAATATCGCTATTCAGGAAAACGCCTTGCAGATTTTATGTGGTGAATATCCGGATCGTATTGAACGTTCCGGGAATATAGATGCTGCTGAAATTTCTGTTGAATTTTCGGCCGGAGTTCCTGTTTCGCTTTTAAGCAGAAGACCTGATGTAAAAGCTAGTGAATACGCAGTAATGTCTGCCACTGCAAAAACCGGACTGGCAAAAGCAACGATGTATCCGACTTTGAGTTTAAGTCCTTCGGTTGGTGTAAACTCATTTGAATTTGACAATTGGTTTAATTTCCCTGGTTCTGTTACCAAAACAATTGCGGCGAATCTGGCACAGCCTATTTTTAGAAAAAAAGCATTAAGAACAGCTTATCAAGTAGCGGTCTTGGAACAGGAAAAAGCAGTTGTTCAATTTAAACAGTCTTTTATTACGGCTGTTGGTGAAGTAAACGATGCGATGGTACGAGTAAAATATGCAGATGAACGTATTGTTTTAGCCAAAGAAAAAGCAGCATCATTAGAAAAAGCAACTTCAGATGCTTCTTTGCTTTACAAAAGCGGAATGGCAAATTATCTGGAAGTTATAACGGCTCAGAACAGTTCACTTCAAAATGATCTTGATGTCGTAACGATAAAACTTGAAAAATTAAATGCAGCGATAAATCTGTATCGCGCTTTAGGCGGCGGGGTAGAGTAATCGTCATCTTAATCGTTGAAAGTTAAAAATCCACCAGTTTTGCAGATCGCATTGCTGGTGGATTTTTTATTTATAATAATGAAGATAACTTCTTTTACCAAATTAACGGTTCATTATCAGTTCTAAACAGGTATCTTTTTTCATCAATAACTGGTAAATTTGTAATAAGGTAAGGGTCAACACGCATGTTTTTGCCTTCAACAGGTACCACATCTTGCCAACGTAGTAAGATTATTTGTCCTGAAAATGTACCAACAACAATATGCTGTCTGTCAGGAGCAACATCTATCGACATGATTGTACCACCAAGATGTACATAAGATGCTTCTTGATCTGTAATTTTTAACCACAAATAACCATCATTTGAACCAAGATAGAATCCTCGAGCTGATGGATAAATACTAAATATCCATCTTCTGTCATCAACAACAAAAATTTTCTCGCTATCCATACTATAACCGGAAGCTTGCAAACCTTCAATATCATTAACGAATACGCCTAAAGTTGAACTATGCGAAAAATGACAAGAGCTTAAGGCAAGTAAAGGTTGGTTAGTTCTGTAATTGAAACAAACTTTATGAGGATAAGAAGAGCGTGGTTCTATATTAGCCGTTTCTACCCATTTTCCATTTTCATTCTTAAGTACAATATGATAGGAACTTTGCGATCCAACTACAATATATTTGTCGTCAGGTGAAACTGCGGCATTTGGATAATGAAGAAACATTTCTTCTTCTTCCTCGTCCTCATCTTCTTCTTCCTCATTTTCATCTTTGGGATAGGCATGTATTACTTCGAAACCATCTTCATTAAGTATAAAAATTTCTCCGTAAGTAACTAATACTACTTGTTTTCCTGTAGAGAAAACCTCAATACTTTCATATTGGTGTTCTTCAAAAGTAGTACCGTATGGTATACTAAATGTTGATACAATTGGCCCATCCCAACCTTCGTGCACATCAATTTTTGTGAGATGAACTTTTGCAAAATATTTCTTGTCGTCAGAAAAGCCATATCCAATTAAACCATCTACCAGTGTTATTTCATCGTCTTTGATGATGTAAACACCTTGCCAGTCATAATAATCTCCAATTTTAGCAACTATACGATTGTCTTGGAGTATTGCTACTTTTCGAACTTTTTGCCACGTTGCATCATCTAGAAGATTAAATAAGGGATCATTATCAGCTGGAAATAATTCGCGAAATTCTTTATGTTTACCGTTTTTATTATGTTCGATAAGTTCCTCCAGGACATATTCTGCCATATCTCTTCTGGTTTCTTCCGGACATTCTGTTGTTGGATTTTCTTTATTAATATAGATAATATCCAGCCATTCATTAATAGCGGTTTTGTATTCGTGTCCTTCGTTTTTCCAACGTTCAGACGCTTCTTGTAGATTTTTCATCAAAATTTTGGTATAATTTTTATTGTTAATATTTGGTATGTTTTTTATAAACAGATTTTATTTAATTTTATTATATAACAGGATATATCTGGTTATTATGACTGAATTGGAGATAGTTGCGGGTTAGAGCTTAACATGTTGAAATATAGTACTGTAGTGTTGTTTTTAATGTTTTATATCGCCTATTTTAGAAAAATAAATTATTAACAAAAAAATCTCCCTTATCAATTTTTATGATAAAGGAGATTTCAGGTTATTCTATTTGATTTTGTGACTATTTAAAAATATTCAATTCTTCGTTATAGATTGGACTTTGAATATTCAGGAATTTTAAAACACTATGAAAAACATGACCTTGTGATAGCACTTCTTTCTTTTTCAATTGTTTAGAATTATCAGATACCCAAACAATAAAAGGGATTTCATACTGTTCTTTAGGAGCAATGCTCATAGGAAGTCCATGCATGTACAGATTTTTTTCGCCTAATGATTCACCGTGATCAGAAACAAAAAGCATGGTACTATTATAGTCTTTTAATTGTTTCAGGTTTTCAATTACACTGTGAAGAATGTAATCGGTATACACAATTGTATTGTCATAAGCATTTAATAACTCTTCTTGTGAACAATTCCCTAATTCGACACTATTACAAACAGGTCTAAAAGTTCCAAATGGAGAAGGATATTTCTTGCTGTATGTAGGTCCGTGGCTAGTACTGGTATGCAGGACGATTAATATTTTATTTTTGGTACTTGCCAGAATTTGTTCTTTAAGTCGGGTGAGTAAAATTTCATCATAATCACAGCCTACACCTTTACAATTTTGCATTAAGGCCGTTCTGTCCTGATAATTTTTTATATGAACAGGAGGTTCTCCCCAGTTTGTGGTTCTCCATATTACTTCTACATTATTTCGGTACAAATAGTTAGGTAGAATTTCATATAAATCATTGGTTTGCTTGTGTTCTAAAATAGCTTTTACACCTGCAGTAGTGTAAGTTGCAGAAGATACAGCATTAAAATGAGATAAATTTTCTGTTTGAGAAAGATACGGATTGGTGTCTTTCTTATATCCGTACAAAGAGAAATTCTGGCTTCGTGCAGATTCGCCAATTACTAAAACAACTACCGATTTTTTATTGTCTTTTATTACGGCATCAGGCAGTAAAATTTCTTTTTCATTCTTCTTATGTTGGTGAATATAGAATAGGGAAGTATTTACTGAATAGGACCAGGGCATAGCAAGTCCGCCTAAAGTTTTTGAATTTTTATCGATCCATAACCAGTTACTGGCATTTACAAAAACCAAAATCAATACAAATAATAAAGTAAGTGAACAAGTAGTTAAAAACTGTTTGCCTGTTGCTTTAACCGTTTTTATTTTGATAATAAAAATACTTGGAATGATTCCGAACAATATTAAGTACACTATCAACTTAATAGAAAAAAAACTGCTGGACTCGTCATAATTGGTATTGAGTATGTTACCAATCATACTTTCGTCTATAATAACGCTATAGGTATTAATGAAATAAACGGAAACTGCATTGATAAGAAAAAACAGTACAAACAATAACCGCGCAACAAAATTGGAAATAAACAGAAAGATATAAAAGACTAAAAAATTTAGAACAAGCATTAGAATAACCAAACTAACAATCGTCAAAATACCATTAAAACTTTTATAGTCAAGATTATCAAAGACAAAACGAAAGAAAGGAAAATGAAAGAATAAAAAATTGAAAAAACTTAGCAATAATGCAAAATGAATTGTTTGAAGCTTATTTTTTAACATACACAGTAGTGATTTTGTATAAGGATACGATAAGAATGATTAAAGATATATAAAATATGATTAAATTTTCATTTATAATTTTCATTATCAATGCAAAACCAGACATTAAAAAGGCAAGCATAAAAAAGGGATAATATTTTTTGTTATTAATCCAGATCCAAATATTATATTTTTGATTAATGAGAATTCCGATGACTCCAATAATAAAGCCAATTGCACTGCCTAAAACTACATCTAGAGGATGATGTGCCCCGACACCTACTCTTGTAAATACGATTAATAATCCAATCATAAGAATAAAAGCGGACCAAAAAATTTGATTAATACGTTTTTTTGGCATGAAAGCAAATAACAAAACAGAAATTACGGCAAAGACCGTTAAAGAATGCCCGGAAGGCGTGCTGTTATGACCTGTTAATGTTTCTCCTATAATCGAAAAACTGCTGTGATCATATACTGCAGCAGGTCTTGGTACTGCAAATGTCTTTTTTAACAGGCAACAAAAAATAAGTGAAATAAGTAATGATGAAGCTAAATACTCCCAAATTTTAGGTGCATATACAACGAAAATACTCAAAAATGAGAGGATGATCAGTGCGTTGCCAAATTGGGTAAGGTTATTCTGTGTGCTTGGATATTGAGATAATTTAGCATTTATAAAAAAGAAATAATCTTTTTGAATTTGTATATATGACTCGGCACAAAGGGCATCCTGAACATAAAGGAACAATACAATTGAAATAATTAAAAGTAGTGGTAAACAAACCACAGATAATTTAATCTTTGAACAATTGCAAGTAATAAATGAATTCATTCCGTTTCTTTTTGAGATCGCCCTAAAAAAAGGTAGACAGATTAATATTGAGTCCAAAAGAGTATTATTGACTACTCTTGATCATTAATTTATGTTTACAAATTTAAATCCCTATCAAGTCTTATTAAATTCAAAGTGTGTCAGATTAAGACATATTTTTGGTAGTAAAAGAACCTGTTTTTTTCTATAAGAAATGCGTAATTACACATGCCAAAAAGTGTGTTGTAACTATATGTGATCATCATAATAATCATGCTGCAGTTATATATGATGATATTGTAAAAAAATATTATGTTAAAAATTAACATTTCAAATGTAGTCTAAATAGTAATAATAGCAAAATAATTTAATAATAATTATAATAAATAGAGATATGTGTATTATTATTGTTAAAATTTAATGGATTACATTTTTAATTTATTTACAATTTTTATACGTAAAAAAGCCTCTTGGAAGAAGAGGCTGAGTTTTTAATTATTTTATGATCCACGTCTTGCTCATCTATGTTTTTAGGATCTTTTTTAAACCTATTTAATTGTTCAGAGCAAAAAAAAAAACGGCATTAACTAAAAGTCAATGCCGTTTTTGTAACCTGTTTTTTTATCAATTATTTACCAAAGATGTATCTAATTGTAAATTGTGCCTGCCATACATCAAACGTAGAACCGTTCTTTTGGAAAGTGTCTTTAATTAAATATCTGTTTCCATTAGGATCTGTCTGAGTAGCCAAAGTATAAACCGGTACATTAGACGTTGATGTTGTAGAATATGCTAATACGTTTGGATTAGTTGCTCTTTGCGTAATTCCCCAATCTTTATTGATCATATTCGTAAAGTTTAAGATATCAGCTCTAAATTGGAAAGAGTTCTTTTTACCAGCGATTTTGATGTTAATATCTTGAGTGATAGATAAATCTAATCTGTGTAGCATTGGTAAAATAGCACCATTTCTTTCAGCATATTGACCTCTTCTTGTACGTAAGTACTTGTCTTGATCGATATAAGCATCAAAAGCAGTTCTTTGTTCAGCTTCTGTATACGTTCTATTTGTTGTAACACCGTTTACTACGCTTGATACTGTAACTGGAGCAAAACTTATTTCATTTGCACTGTTTGGTACATAAAGAAGGTCGTTTCCGTTAACTCTGTCTCCGTTCATATCTCCACTGTAAGCATAAGTAAAAGGATTTGCTGTTTCTCCAATGTATCCTAAGTTAATTGAAGTTGCTCCACCTAAACCTTTTCCGTATTCAATTCTGTATCCAACAACTCCAACCAAACGGTGAGGTGTATTGTTATTTGATAAAGAAACATCTAAATCATTGTTTCCGTTTACCGATCTTGCACCAGTCCATGAACCAGAAGCAATAGATCCCGGAGAAATTAAATCAGTTGCTTGAGAGTGTGTATAAGCAAATGATCCCCATAAACCATTTTGGTAAGGATATTCTAATTTGAATGTAGTAGAGTAGTAATATCCTTTATCAGAATTTGTTAAAACGATTCCGTTTGAAACGTTGTCATTAATTCTTGTTCCTGCATCATTACGAGAATATCTTGGTCTGTTATCTGTTCCTTCGAAAGTTCCAACAGGAGCATCAAAGTTCGCATTGTAATAATTGATTGCGTTGATGTTTTTCTGAATTACACCTTCAACAGTACCTGTAAATCCGAATGGAAGTTTTTGATCAACTGCCATGGTTGTTTTCCATACTTGTGGGTATTTGAAATTCTTATCTGTAAAAGCTAAGTCAAATGTAGAAGGTAATGTTGGAGTTGTAGGAGTAAAATACTCAGCAGGTCTTGGTGTAAAACCATATCCTCCGGCAGTGATAGCAGCACCACTAGCATCTACGAAACCAGTAAGAACACCATTGTTTCCAATTTGGTTCGATAAGTATACAGAAGGAGCTCTACCTGTGAAAATTCCTGAACCTCCACGAATAATTGTTGCAGCATCTGCATTTAAGTCTAAGTTGAAACCAACTCTTGGCTCAAATAAATATTGTGCGTCCGGTAATTTTGCTGTGTTGAATTGTTCACCATTAGCAAAAGTCATAGCTGTAACTGCAGGGTTCTCTAAACCAGTATTTGCATACCAAACTCTAGAAGCTCTAAGACCAACAGATACTTTAAATTGATCACTTACTTTAATTTCGTCCTGAGCGTATAAATCTAATTTATTTGTTTTTAAGATTTGTATTGGTTCAGCAGCTCCCGGTAAAGCTGAATATCTGTACTGAAAACGAGCTGGTGAAGTAGCTGTTGTACTTGATGGAGCACCACCATTAGCAGCAGATTCGTTAGCAGCAGCATAAAAATCAGCCAAAGAGTTGAATACATAAACTCCGTTTGAACCTGAGAAGAATAAGTTACTTGATTTGAAGTACTCAAAGTTAGCACCTAAAACAAGTGAATGTTTTCCAATAGTTCTTGTTACGTTGTCTGTAAAGTGTAATGTAGAATAAGAAAGTTTATTTCCTTGTGTAAAAGGATCTAAACCTACTGAAATATAAGTTGCAGTTCCTTTTTTGATATCAATTGTAGGGAATAATCCACCACCTTGTAAACCTCTGTCTTCAATTTGCTTGTCGTAACCAGCAATGAAGTTGTTGTACCATGGACCAAATTTACTGTTTAATTCTACTACGATAGATCTCGTATTGTCTAAGATAGTATAACCACTATTTTGGAAAGACATTGCCAAAGTACTTGTTCTTCTGTTACCAAAACCTAATGAGTTTGAGTTTGAAGTTAATTCAGAAGAAGATGAGTTGTGGTGTACGTAACGAGCAGTAAGTTTGTGATTATCGTTAATGTTCCAGTCAATTCTGGTTAAGAATTTTTTAGATGTTTTTGGTGCATCATACCCTTCCCAAGGACCAGTAGTGTAGTTGAATTTTTCTTTCATGAAATTAGAAAGCGTTTCCATTTCCTGATAAGTTGGTTCAGAAACCTGAGCACCTCCGTTTGGAGATCCTGTAGAAGTCCATGTAGTAGCAGGGCTTGTATTTTCGATAGTTTCAAAGTTACCAAAGAAGAATAATTTGTCTTTGATGATTGGTGCTCCAAGACGAGCTCCCCAAATTTTTTCATCAAATTTTCCTGGAACGATAGTAACATCTTTTCCTGGGTGTGTTCCTATAAAGCTAGATTTATTGCTTCTAAAAGAATTATAAACAGATCCTTCAACATCGTTTGTTCCGCTTCGTGTTACCGCATTAATTCCAGATCCTAAAAATCCGGACTGACGTACATCGTAAGGCGCAATATTTACCTGAATTTGCTCAATCGCATCAAGTGAGATAGCAGTAGAACCTGTTCTACCACCTGCTTGTGACTCTGAACCTAAACCAAATCCGTTATTAAAAACAGATCCGTCGATAGTAAAGTTATTTAGTCTTGAATCCTGACCACCAAACGTTCCGTTTGCACCAGCATTTGCATTATATTTTGTTACAGCAGTTACAGAACGTGATCCTAAAACAGGAACAGCTGCAATTTCTCTGTTTGAAAACTGTTGCGAAGCTCCAGTTCTTCCTTTGTTAAAGTTTCCGCTTGATTTAGTTGTAACAACAACTTCTTGAAGTGCATTAGCATCTTCTTCGATTTTAACATTTACAGTAAGGTTGTTTCCTAAACCTACGTTGATGTCAGTGATTTCAGTTGTTTTGAAACCAATGTAGGTTACTTTTACGGAGTAAGGACCACCTGGTCTTAATCCCTGAACGGCGTAACCTCCGTCAAAATCAGATGTGGTGAAGTATTTCGTTCCTGTTGGCTTGTGCACAATTTCTACTGTTGCACCAGGAAGAGCTTCTCCTTTGTTTGATCTAACAATTCCAGACATGGCCGAAGTCGTAACCTGAGCATGACCTAAAGCAGATAGAAAAAGAATAAAAATTAAAATAATTTTTCTCATTTTTTTTTACAATATTAAGTTTGTTTATTTTTAGCAAAATTATAACATTTAAAAGCTTGCATGTTAAATAAATGTTATGTTAAGATAAACCTTAATAACCGATTTTTGTAATCTAATTGTAAAATGGAAACGGCAAATGGAGTAAGAGAATTATTTTTCTTACAGAAGTAACTCAAGAGCGAATTAGCTGTATTTATGCGGTTTTCCAATAAAAAGTATTTAGTTCAAAAAAAATGTTTTGGAAAGAAATAAGATTGTAAGACTATAACTTCACAATAAAAAAAGTTACAGTTTACAAAACACTAAAATAATCATAATAAGATTGATGTTAATTTAAAACTATTTGTCATTATAATCAAATGATCCTAAATAACTTTGACTTGAATATATTAGCCATCTACATTTTTTATATATGAAAACAATTCAATTTAGAACCGATGATCTGACGCAGTATACAGTTAATATCGATCAAATTACGTGTATGTTTCCGGTAGAAGAATCTTTGGGTACATGGATACATTTAAGTTGTGGTACCCGATTAAAAACCATTTTCACCCTTGAAACAATAGTAGATATGATAGAGAAGTCATTGAGCTAATATTTAGAATAAAATAACATCCTTCAATTTGGGAAAGTGCTAATCAAATTGAAGGATATTATAAGGAGTGTATGTTATTTGATAGCATTTAGCCATTGCTCTGTTGGAGCAACCAATTTTCGCTCCTTAGTATCAAACAAACCAATTTTCATTTCTACGTCAGAGTACACATTATTATCACTATCGGTAATCCATTGTTTGATGGTGCCGATTTTTCCTGAGTATTCGCCAGTTTGAGAGTGAATGATTATTTTTTTTCTAAGTTTAAGTTCTTTTATAAATCTAAGTTTGATTTCTAAGATTACAGGCCCCAATCCTGTGTTTTTAATGGTATCTAAACCATAACCGTTTTCGCTGATAAACTCCCAACGGGCTTCTTCATAGATTTGAAGGTAAGTAGCATTATTTACGTGACCGAAAGTGTCAAGATGAAATTCTTTAATAGTAAGTTCATACTTGAAAATTTTGTTTTCCATTATAGGATAGTTTTTAATGTTGTTATTTCAAAAGTACTATTAAATTAGGTTTTTCTCAACATTGGCTACACAATTTGTCTTTTACCATTCTTTAATTTTTTTATAGAAGCATTCAGGTATTCTTAAAGAGACTTATAATAAATTATTCTTTTTTTAATGACACTTAATTCATTAGTTCATACCTGAAAAACGACTACTCATGACAGTTTATCAGATATAGATTTTCATTTCATATACATTTATAATCGCTAAATCATTTTGTTATAGTACAGGTTAATACTTGTGTAACAAAAACAATCAAAAATTGTATATAGAGTGGAGCAGATCCCACCTTAAAAAACGAACTAAATTATTAGAAATTATGGCATATTCTCAATGGGTTGTGGTAAAAATTGTATCAGAAAACATGACTTTAAAAGTGCAAAACGCGAAATTAGATTATGGGAAGTTTTATAAAAAAGACAATAAAGACCATACTATTAGTATTGCTGATATTAATAAAATAACGATCGCTTCCGGTAAGATTGATTATGTATGTTCGTGTGGACGTTCTGGTTCTTCTACAGGTACTGAAGGTCGTTTTGAGCTTTTCGAAGGAGATACCAAAATTGGAGAGTTTGGCTGGGATTGTCCATATTGGAAAAAGACGAATCACTTTAATTGGACTCAGGTAGAGGCTACTAAGAAAACCTATAGTACAAATATGGAAGGTGGTAATAAGGATTCTGGGGCAATTGGAAATATTACCATTACATGTGTTAAAATATAGTGTAACGAATTATATAAAAGATTAGTTTAAAAAACAACCTAATTTCTACACATTAAATAATTACAAATAATATGGAAAATATAGAGAGTAATACATTAATTAGCACGGAGAATAATACCGTAAATGACACAAAGAATAGTGTAAATGAGAAAAACGGTGTTGCTAATCCTTTTTATGCAGTCGAGGTTGGAAGTGTTATACGAGGCGATATCGGACGTTTTCAGGCATCTATAATAAAAGGTGCTATTACGAGAATGATTCCGGATAAAGAAGTAAAGCAAACCATGACAGGAAGCAGCTCTTATGCCTACACTGATAGCTTAAATCAAGGATCTGTTGGTGTTTCAGGTTCTTACGGGATTTCGGGACTTGCAAATATTAATGCTGGATTATCAGTATATGCAGGTAATTCTGTAGCTAAGCTTACCAAGAAAGTAGCGGTCAATTACAATGTGCAAATGTTATCTGGTGTTGAATATATCAACCTTAACGATTTGAATACAGCGGATTTAATTAATTCTCTACAGGCAAATCCAAAACAAATGGCATTGAGAGCATTAGATAATTATAATCAATTGATCAAGAAAATTGGTAAAACTGATTTGCTAACCATTATGCAAAATCCGAAGGACAATCCAGAAGTTATTGAAATGGTTGAGGAATGGGTAAAATCTGTTCAACTGTTTTTTAGAGATCATGGAGATGGAATTGTTCTTGGTGTAGTGTGGGGAGGTATGGGAACGGTTTCTTTAGAGATGATAAGCAAATCTGGCGAAAGCAGCTGGAAATACGGTACAAAAGGTAATTTTACGTATTCAGGAGTTGGAAAAGCTATAACTGTAGAAGCGGCTTACGACGGAAGTAATGCTAAAAGAGAATCAGAGGTAGATGTTAGTACAACTTCCTATTCTAGTGGTGGCTGTGTTGCAGATCAAGTTAAAAAGTGGAGTGAAATTGTAGAAGGTAAGGCTTTTAATGATATTAGTTCGATTAGTCTGTTAGAAAAAGCCCCTCAACTTAGTGCAGTAAAAGACCCTCCAAAAGTACCAGAATTTAAAACACCAGCAAAAGATTCGAAGGTTACGGATAAAATAAAAGAAATAAGCGACTTGAGTGGTTTAGAGGCATTTGCTAAAGCAGCTGCTTACGAGAAAGCGAAGCAAACAGAGAAAGATTTAACATTAGATGAATTTTTAAGACGTGCTGCAGAAAAGGCAAATCCTAAGCAGGTTAATGATCTTAAAGATAAGGTTAATGCTAATGATTTAGATGTAGAGCCAAATAAAGTGATACAATCAATTGCAAACCATTCTATAAGTTTTAAAACAATTGGATTGCCTGAAAATAGTATTGCTGAAGAACCTACATTGGAAAAGAAAGATGATAATTATACTGTACTGGGAGTATGGATTAGTAATTGGTCTGATTTATTTCCATGGATGGCTACAGGTTATTTAAATGCTATAGATGATGTAAGCTCGACACAAGCAATTATTAAAAAACAATGTATGATTCAGGATTTCCTTACCTTAGGAAAAACCTATTTTATGCTTGATGCGAGTGGAATTTCTCATAACGATTTTAATATGGATTCTTTTACTCAAATTGCAGTTTCTTTTAGTAAGCAAGCTGGATATATACGAGATAATTTTGATGCCGAGAATGTGATAAAAAATGCCTTTGATGAATTAAGTATTGAGGCTCAGAAAATTTATACAAAATGGAATGATATTAAATTTTTACGTAGTGCAGAATTAGGTTTAGGTATTATGTATGAAGGTAAAAAGTCTGTAACCGGTACTGTTATAAAAACAGAGCATTCAACTTATACAAAAGTGTGGTACAAGACTGATAATTGCTCTTTTTTACCTAAAAATTACAGTGCATTTAGTGATTTTTTAAAAGTAATTCCGTTTATAACACCAAATGGGGATGTGTATGCTTTTGGACCTTCTCAAATGCTGCTTAATCAAATTAACGATGATGGAGCAATATTTTCTAAAAATCCCCTAATTGCCGCTAAACTAACGGTAGATAAAGAAAAACGTGTATTGAAAAAAGGTGATGTGATTCTTTATCCGATTCGTTTTGATGCTGCCAAAGACATTCCTTCTTCTTGGGTAGGGCAAAGTATAAGCACCAACGTGGGAGCTATTAAAAATATAAACCAACACCTTGATAATGCGATTAAAGCAATGAAAGATTTAAATGTTTACAGTTTTAGCAGCAGCAACTGGAAACCAGATTGGAAACCTGAAGATTATTACAGCTTTAGTGCCATCAAAAAACAATACATTGGTATTGTAGAAGAATTACACAATGTTTTTTAATAATTAATTTTTCAATTAGTGAAATTTATAGAAAAAGCTAAATCATTTGATTTAGCTTTTTTTTGTATCTAAAAACAAGGTAGATTTTAATTTAAAATCAATATTATTATTTGTTGGTTCGTACACAAATTGCAATATTAATAAATTATTAAATCGCAGATTGATGAAATTATGGAATACGGTTTATTATACTTTTGTAAGGGTCTTCTCTAATATATCAACAGTAGTTTTATGAATTCTAATTTGCTAATTAGCTTACGCGCCGGAGATGATTCCAGCTTTAAAGAAATTTATGATTTGTATCATTTTAAAGTTTTTTGTTTTGTAAAAAAATATACCTCACAACTTGCAGATGCAGAAGATGTGACCCAAAATGTCTTTATCCATCTCTGGAAATACAGAACAAAACTAGATTCAGGAACCGATTTGGAAGCTATTTTATTTAAAAGTTCAAAGCAGGAAATTTCAAGGTGGTATAAAAAACAAAACAGAATTTTTTCATTTGAGAATGATCAGTTAATAAAAGAGCTGGATACCGCAGCAGAAGTAGAAGAAGACATTACTTCAAAATTAAAAGAAATAGAATATCTCCTAAATAAAATACCAGAAAAACGAAGAAAGATTTTTAGCCTGCACAAATTCGAAGACCGCAGTTACAAAGAGATTGCCGAAGAAATGAACATGTCGCAAAGTGCTGTGGCGAATCAAATTTCGAAGACCTTGCAATTCCTTAAAAAGAATGCCGTAAAAAATCATGAACTTTATTGGTTTGCCTTATTCTTTATCAGCCAGTCAGAGCTGGTGTCGTAATAGTATTTTTAGTATCACTTTTATATTTTAAGTCATTTTGCACCGGATTTAATAATGTAAACACATTTTTAGCACCAAAATCAATGTTATGATAATCGGCTCTTAGATTAACAAAACGTTAATAGTAATGTTAGCCCGTGACATTTAATAGATCAGAAATCTAATGTAGTTGAATCTAAAAAATGTATACCTGATTTTTTTAAATAGTAAATGTAAATGGGATCTAGAAAATTAAGAGAAGAATGGAACGCAATACCCAATAGAGGGATTCTTCCAAATGAGGCTAAATCACGTATGTGGGACAATATATGTGAAGCTACAATTGATAAATACAAAAGTCTTTACAATTGGACAGCCGTTGCTTGTATCCTTTTTATATTTTCTATTACAAGTTATCAGATTTTCACGCAAATTAACAGAGATAAAGATAATGTTGAAATTGCAAGTACCAAAACATTTAATGATGACGTACGACTTTTGTGTTTGTCAGACGGAACGCGTGTGTGGCTAAACGAAAATTCTGAAATTGAATATCCTGTCAAATTTTTGAAACATGAAAGAACCGTGAACCTAAAAGGAGAAGCCTTTTTTGAGGTAAAGCGTGATCCTTCAAGACCTTTTATCATTACTTCGGGAGAGATAAAAACGACTGTTTTGGGAACCTCTTTTAATGTTAAAGCATACAATAATGATAAACCAGAGGTAAATGTAAGTTCCGGTAAAGTTAAAGTGGAAAGCATACAGAATAAAGTAATACTTGAAAAAGGATACATGGCCGTTTATGGAGCAAAAACGGCATTGCTGCAAAAGCAGAAAGCAACCGTATCAGAACCCGAATGGAAGAAGGTTTTAATTTATGTAGACGGATTAACATTAGATCAGGCACTAACAAAACTAAAGGCAGATCATAAGTTTGAGGTAACGTATTTAGAAGGCGATTTAAAAGACCTAACCATTCAGGGAACGCTGGATTCGAGGCAAGGTTTGTATGAAATGCTGCAAACCATTGCATTTGCTCTCGAAATAAAAATAAGGGTAACGGGCAACAACACTTATCTGATTAGCAGATAGAACATCCTATTTTTTCTGAAAACCATTGTATCGCTTATTAGCGACAGGCTTTCTATTGCATTAATTCAAAATTATTCATCCAAAATAATCACATTAAAATCAATTACAA
The DNA here is from genome assembly GCF_002217285.1 of Flavobacterium hercynium. Taxonomy (GTDB): domain Bacteria; phylum Bacteroidota; class Bacteroidia; order Flavobacteriales; family Flavobacteriaceae; genus Flavobacterium; species Flavobacterium hercynium. Next base: position 161,266 of record NZ_MUGW01000026.1, read on the forward strand.
CAAACTAACAATCATCAATTATGAACAATGACTTTTCCAGGCAATTTGCCTTTTGGATTTTATTTTTTGGCTTTTTCTGCGGAATAAATGCGATGTATTCGCAAACCGGAACCGTATCAGTTGATTACAAGAACGCATCGCCTCAAAAAATTATTGATAACTTAAAATCCCGTACCCCTTATCAATTTGTATATCAAAAAGATTTGGATTTAAGTGTGCCTTTAATTACACTTAAAAAAGACAATGTTTCTATCGATGAAATTTTAAGTGATTTAGAAAACCAAAGCCACTTAAATTTTAGAAGAAATGAGAATAATATAGCCGTAAATAGTAAAGATCCCGGCAAAAAAAAAAAGAAAGGAAAAATTACAGGTAAAGTCGTAGATATCAACGGACTTTCGTTACCGGGAGCAAACGTAATAATAGCCGAAGGAGGTTTTGGTACACAATCTGATATCGATGGTAATTATGTACTGGAATTAGAATCAGGTGATTATACTGTAGAAATTAGCGTTATCTCTTTTCAAACACAAAAAATTACAGGTGTTAAAGTGTTGGAAGGTGCTGAAACGCCATTGGTTGTATCTTTAAAAGAGGATGCTCAATCGCTAAAAGAGGTAGTAATTGTTCAGAATTACAAACAGGCAACCGCTTCAGTACAAGGAATGTTGTTACAGCAAAAAAAAGCAGCACAGTTTTCTGATGGAATTTCGGCAGAACAAATTGCCAGAACACCGGACAGAGATGTGGCAAGTTCGCTTAAGCGTATTACAGGAGTCACCACAATCGATAACAAATACGTGGTAGTTCGTTCGATGGGAGAACGCTGGAATCAGGCGGTAATGGACGGAATTACCCTTCCAAGTACAGATGCGTATCAGCAAAATTTTTCTTTCGATATCATTCCTACCGCAATGGTAGAAAGTATTGTGGTTAGCAAAACAGCAACTCCGGATATGTACGCGAATTTTGCGGGAGGATTTGTAGAAATCAAAACCAAAGATATTCCTAAAGAAGATTTTACAAGCATTTCTGTAAGTTCCTCTTATAACAGCCGAAGCGTATTCAAAGAAAGGCTTACCAAACAAGAAGGCGAGTACGATTATTTAGGCTTTGATGACGGAAAGCGCAGTTATCCATCTAATCTTGCACCTTTAGATATTCCAATAAACGAAGCAGATTCTGGACCTTTTATCGAGCAGTCTAAACGATTTACACAAGATAATTTTTCTACTTATAAAACGTATGCTGCACCTGGAACAACGCTTCAGTTTGCGTTAGGACGTTCGTATAAATTGAAAGACAATAACAAATGGGGATTTGTTGGTTCTTTGATTTTTAAGAATACTCAGGAAAAATTAGATATCGAACATACAGAAAGAGGAAACTTTATGAGTAATTCTCAATTTGTACAGGAAGGAGAAGAAAATAGAGAATATTCTATTTTTGAAAAATACGGTTTTAAAAATAGTGGTGCCAGTTATACGTTCAATTCTACTTTGGGCGGAATGTTTAATACCGCAATTCAGTTAGGCGATCATAAAATTACCTTGCGTAACACCGCTATGCATACCTACAATAATCAATTAACTCAAATAACAGGTTGGAGAGATAATGTTGGGAATGAGGAAATTATAAACGGTACAGCACTTCCTTTTACATCTGAGACCAGTTATCCGGTTTTTCAAACTTTTATTCAAACTAAATTAGAAGGAAATCATCAGTTTAATAAACTGCAAGTTGATTGGTATGCAGCTTACGGAAGTGTGAATAAAGATACTAAAGACGCTACTTTTATAGATTTGTACCGCAAAAAAGTAGGCGATGATGAATTAGAATACCATCAGGTCTACAACAGTACAAGTAAATTTCCAATCAGTAGAGACAATTATAAGAACGATGAAAATGATTATAACTGGGCGATTAACCTAAGTCATCCTTTTGATTTTAGCGATACTTTTACCAATACCATCAAAGCAGGTTATTTTGGTACGTATAAAAAAGCAACCAATCAGCAAACTTCAAACGCACTGGTTGTAGTAGGACAAGGAGCCACTGTAGATCGTGCTGATATTTATGGACCGCTTTCTGAATTATTTGATGGTTCAAAATACTATTACGGAGGATTTGGATGGAGAAATTACGGGCGTTTTGGAGATAAATACGAAGGTGATGTCAAAATACATTCTCCTTATTTAATGCTGGATAACAAGTTCAGTAACTCTTTTAGATTTGTTTGGGGTCTACGTGCAGAAAGTTATATCTACACTCAGATTGCAAGTCAGGCAGAATCTGCAAGTGATTTTATCATAGAGCAAAAAGACGATAAACAATGGCAATTTTTACCTTCAGCAAGTTTTGTTTATAGTCCTACGAATAAAGTAAATTTTCGTTTAGGTTACAATAAATCCGTTTTACGACCACAATTTGCAGAACGCTTAAGTATTCCTTATTTTGATCCAATTCGATCTGCAAAAATTTATAACTATTCAAACGGAATGGTTTCGAGTGTTGCTAACAATTATGATTTCAAAGCAGAATGGTTCCCGTCCGGAGGAGAAATTTTATCTTTTGGTGTGTACCATAAAGACATCGACAATCCTATAGAATCGGTTGGTAATTATACGCCTTCAAGAATCAGAAACATTTATAACCTTAACTCTAATAATGCCAAATTATGGGGCGTTGAAATGGAGTTCTACAAGAGTTTATCATTTTTAGGAGAAGGAGAAACTTTGAAAAAGATATTTACTTACGGAAATGCTTCTTTTAATGATACAAAAGTGACTTCTTATGTAAACCTTGACGGAAGTGGAGGACTTTACGAAGCCAACAGACCTTTATACGGACAGTCGCCTTATACGTATAACTTAGGATTAGATTATGTAGGCGAACGACTAGGATTCAGTTTGAGATATAATGCTATCGGAGATCAGTATATTTTGGTTGGATATGCCTATGAATCAGAAGAAATCAGAATGCCGTATGCTTTAACCGATGCTCAGGTAAGTTATAAATTTTTTAAAGAAAGAAATCTTGAACTAAAGTTTAGTGTCAAAAATATGTTTGATGCTGGTATCGAAACGTATAACAACGTCAACAGTTATTCGCATATCGAAGATGTAGAATACGGTTCCAACCCTAGAGACCGCTACAGCTTAGGAGCTAATGCCAGCAAGAAATACGATGAAAATATTGATCAGGTCGTATTTAAAGCATTCACAGGAAGAACACTATCATTTTCTCTTAATTATACATTTTAAGGGGCAGTATATTAATAAAAAGCTACTTAGAAGGTGTAGATATTAAGAAACCGTTAACAATAAAAAATAGGGATGATATTTTAAGTTTTCAAAATCTAATGTATGTAGATGTAAGTATTAGATTTCTTTTTTGTTTAGTGCATTAAATAGAAATGAAGAAAAATACTTTCAGAAGGTCTTTTAAAATTGAAATAAAAATGTTGCTCATTTTATATGAAGTTGTAAAAGAATGGAAAGTGAATCTTCACTGCGAGAAAAGAAAACCTAAGAGTGAAAGATAGGTTTTAGGTACAAACACCGATGGTAAAGCGGAATCTTTTATTGAAAAAGAATCTTTACTAAAAAAGAGAAAGACCCAAGGAAAGATATTTTGCTGCTCTCTCCAAAGGCCCAATTGTAATAGCGGCAAATATAGCAATAATTAAATTAATATGAAAAAATTTTTTGTATTCGCAATGGTAGCTCTTTTAGTGAGCTCTTGCCAAAATGATGATGTTACTGCAGATTCATCTTTTTCTATGAAAGCTTCAGGTGCTGATTATACAGGATATCCTGCAGCTGTTCAAACAGTAAGCGGTGCTATAACAACCAATACTACATGGACAAGTGATAAAGTTTGGGAAATTGATGGTGTTATTACTGTAAAAAATGGTGCTAAACTTACTATTCAGGCAGGAACTTTTATCAAAGCAAAACCGTTAGCTCCAGGAGTAGCAACAGGAGTACTTGTAATTACAAAAACAGGTCAGATAGATGCACAGGGAACAGCAGCTGCACCAGTAGTTTTCACAAGTTATAATCTATTAGATGGTAATGCAAATACTGTAGGAGCACCTGGAGATTTTGGAGGTGTTGTTTTATTAGGTAATGCTCAAGTAAACAATGGTTTGACTACAAATATAGTGGAAGGACTAGACGATCAGTCTAATTTTGAAGAATTCTACTATGGAGGTACAAACAATGCTCATAACGCAGGTTCATTGACTTACGTTCGTATCGAGTACGCTGGACGTATTTTAGATACAGATGTTGAGATCAACGGATTAACATTTGGTGGAGTTGGTAACGGAACTGTTGTAAACCACATTCAGGTTTCTTACGGAAGAGACGATTCTTATGAATTTTTTGGAGGTACAGTAAACGCAACGCATTTAGTATCATTTGCTGCAGATGATGATAATTTTGATTTTGATCTTGGTTATACTGGTACAATTACAAAAGCAATTGCTATTGCGGATGCTAATTCTACGCACAGTTTAAGTGGAGGAAGCCCTGATTCTAACGGTATTGAGTTAGATAACAATGCAGGAGGAACAGTAACTACAATTATTACAAGACCAGTTATATCTCAATTATCAATCATTGGTGTTAATTCTTCAACAGTAGCTGCTTTATACGAAAATGCTATTCACGTACGTAGAGCTGGTAGAATATCGTTGACTGATGTTACTATATCAGGATATAAAACAGGATTAAGATGGGATTCTCCATCTTTACCAACAAACTCTGTTACAACAAGAGTATGGGCTCACGCTTTTACAGATCCAACTTACCCATCTGGTACTGTTTTAGGAGGTATAGGTAATTCTGTATCAACAGCAAACCCAGCTGAAAAATGGTCAATTACACAGCCATTCTTTAATGATGGTCCATTAAACTTCGCAGGAAATACCGGAGCATTTAAAACAGAGGCTAATTGGGTAGCTAACTGGACAAAGTTTACAAATTTTTAATTAGGTTAATTGTTAATAAAGAGCATGGGGCAGAATATTTCTGTCCATGTTTTTAAAATTTAAAAAAAATGAAAAAAAATCTACTTTTATTATTAGTTATGATGGTTTCAGCTGTATCGTCAGCACAATTTACAGTTTGGGAAGATGATTTTGATGATGCAGAAGCTTCTGACTGGATTTTACTGGATCAAGATGGAAACGGAAGTAATTGGCATCCCAGAAAAAATATCAGATTTGATACCAATACAGGATTGATAGCTAATGGAACTTATAATATTTTAGGAACTTATAATATTGATCTGACAACAGGATCGGCTATTACAACATTAGAAAATAATTTAGCAATATCACCGGTTATTGATTTGTCATTTTATGCAGGAAAAGTTTCATTGGTTATAAATGCACAACCTTCTATTTATGATGCAAATCAGGATTTATATGTTTATGGATCAACTTCAACTGATCCTGCATCTTTTGTACAAATTGGTAAAATTACTTTAGAAAGAGCAACAGCTGAAGATATTGAATTCAAGAATTACACCTTAGATATTTCACAGTTTTTAGGACAAACAAACTTATACATAGCGTTAGGAAATAACAAAGAATATAATTTCATTGGTTATGAAATAGATAAAATTTCGGTAAGCGCAGAATCATTAATTGGTTTAGGATTAGAAGATAACGAGCCAATTTCGCAAGTATGCAAGCTGAATCAAAATCCTGTTCAGGACTACTTAGATTTAGACTTAGGAGCACAATTTCAAAGTGATGAAACTACACTGAAAATTTATAATACTAATGGAGCATTAGTAAAAGAAACACTTTATAAAAAAGATGACGTAAGCGTAAGCGAGCTAAGACAAGGTGTTTATTTCCTTTTAGTAGCAGATAAAAGCATTACAAGAAAATTAAAATTTATTAAAAAATAAAATTACCAAGTTTTACAATTTCCTATCAACCAGTTATTGCAATACAAATAAATTAATATGAAGAATATATTGACAAGAGTTTTCGTTTTTTCGCTTATCATTGCTTTTTTGGCATCGTGCGCCAATGATGAACTTACACCACTTTACGGAACTGAAAAAAATCAGCCTGGAAAAGTAGTTGTTATAGGATACAGCGGATTAAGTGATTCGATTCAAATAATGGTAAATAAAAAGCCAATAGAAATAGAAGTAGGAAAAGAAAAGCGTTCTTCTTTTGCCAAAAAAGTCGAATTAGATTATGAATTTGTATACCACGGTGACGAGGAGAAAACTTTTGAAATTACCAGTAAAACAACCAATCAGGTATTGCGAACGTATCATTTTGATGCGAAAAAAACAAAGGATACACTTTCTTTCTTTTCCGAAGAGAATATTTGGTTAGATAAAGTAGTATCATTAAAGCCCGGAGTTTTAAAACAACCGAGTTACAACGGATTTAGATTTGTTTTTCCAACCTTTAATCTGTATTCAAAAACCGATTACAACGGAAAACTAGACGGAATTGTACGCAGGATTAACGGTCAGATTTTGGGAGTCGTAGAAAATATAAATACGACAGAATACAGCGACTTTATCGAATTTCCATACAGTTCACCTCCAACCATCTTTTTAGATATTGTAAAACATGGCACCACAGAATCGTATGTTCCCGGCAAGCGTGTACGAGTAAACATAACCATGTCTGTTAATAAATCGAAGCTGATTATATTGCAAGAAAAAGAAGATGCTGCCGGTAATTTTACTGGAGTAGAAGGAACCCTGAATTTAGCAGATTACTTTACGTACAAATAATATTTTCTATCATTTTAAAATTAAAGCTCGGATTTATAAATTTCAAATGCATCAAATGAAGAAATATTCTTCTGTTTTTATCTTCTGCTTGTTTTCTGTACTGTTTAGTATTGTTTCGTGTACTACGGAAGATGCTAAAGTTCCTGTTTATGAAGAAGGTTCAAATGAATACGTTAACGATTGGATGTACCAGCAAATGAAAAGATATTATCGCTGGAACACAACAATGCCCAAGAAAACCAATTTGACCATTAATTCAAAAGAGTATTTTACAGGATTGTTACAAAAAGAAGATATCTATTCTTATGCAATACATCCCGAATTACCGGAAACGGCACCACAAACGCTTAGAGGAAAATTTGGCTTTGATGTTTCTTTTTTTGAATTTGAAGGAAAAGCGTATGGAACAATTCTGTATGTTTTAGCAGATTCACCGGCACAACGAAATGGTCTAAAAAGAGGTCAGTTTATTACCAAAATAGACGGAACAGTTGTAACTAAATCTAATTATGATCAATTGTATCAAAGTATGATTACTTCTTCTCAAGTCAATTTAGGGATAACGTCTTATTCAACACAATTTGGTTTTTCTGGCATAAAAGAAGTTTCTGTTTTACGAGGCTTTACATTCCTGCAGCCTATTTCATCTCAAATCATCGAAGAGCAGAACAGAAAAATTGGATATGTAGAAATACCACATTTTGATGTTGGTATGGCACAATCATTTCTGCACATTTTTCAGGAATTAAAAAGTAAAGCGATTACTGATCTGGTTTTAGATTTAAGATACAATGGAGGAGGAGATATTGCAAGCACAACAGCGTTGAGTATCATTTTGGCACCAAATATCCAGTCAGGCGATTTGTTTATAAAATTTGAAGGAAATGCCAATGGAGGAAATGTAAACCAAACCTTTTTAGAAGCATTAAAAAGTAATGAAGCCAAAGTAAGTTTTGAAGCATTACGAAGCGTCCATCCGGCAATAAACAGAGTATATGTTTTATGTGGAAATCACACAGCTTCAGCTTCAGAACTTATCATTAACAATCTAAAACCTTATATGGATGTTATTACCATAGGAGAAAAAACATTTGGTAAGGATGTAGCCAGTTTTCCTATCGAAGATGATCGGATTGCGGGTAAAAAAGGCTGGATTTTGTATCCTGCAATTTATAAACTTTTTAATGCCAAGGGAGAAGGGGATTATGCAAAGGGAATTAATCCAATACTGTATACTAACGAAATTCAAAGTCCTGCCGTTTTTGCACTTGGTGACCGTTCAGAAATTTTATTAAAAACAGCATTAAATACTATACTGGGAAATACAGTAAAACAAGCAACACCGGTAGTACAATCGTTACCGCTAGCTGTTACAAATGCATCTGTTGATCCTTTACTTTTCGTAAAACCGTAATCCGGTTTTATTTTTATTGATGATATTGAGTACTATAATTATGCAAGGAATTGACAATAGAGAACATCGTAATTTACTGGATGTATTTTTTAAATATGAGCAAATGTCCATCATTGCCAAAAGCAACGTCATGTCTGATGAAGATTTCAAGATTCAAAAAGAGATGGAAGATCTTTCCGTATTGTACATGAAATTTAAGTCATTACTTGCAGAACTAGAAACCTGCGGCAGAAATTATGAACTCAAAAAAAGAGCGACACGAAGTTTAATTCATAAAAGAATTAGAATCTTAGTTAAGAAGGTACAAGAAGAAAATGCTTCATTACATTAGAATATTGTTTTTTTGTTTTGTGCGTAGTTGTGAGTAGCTATGCACAGAAATCTATAGTTTAGATTGTATATTTTTTTGCTTCTTAATTTGTTTTAATTCTATTGGCCTGTAAATATTTACAATTTGTAAATTTTTATGGGCTTTTTTTTAATTTGATTTTAAAGAATGAAAAAAGCGTAGAAGCCTTTGGAAGAAGTCATCTACGCTTAATACAATAATTTGCTGCAAACTAAAAAGTCGAAAGATAGTCGAGATATTGCTGAGCACTGTTTTCAATTCGTTCTTCAGTAGCATGAAATTCCAATCCGTAAAGAATAAAAGCAGGTCGATAGTCAGCTTTGATATAATCAAAAGTCAGTTCAAAAGGAGCAAGAAGGTGTTCCATTGTATATTTGTATTTACCAGACGGATGATAATCGTCTTTGTCAATAGCTGCACTAATCGCCAATGCAATTTTTTTACTGCCCAATTTGTAACCACTATTAGAACCAAAAGCCCATCCGTAAAGTAATACTTCATCAAGCCATTGCTTAAATAAAGGCGGACAATTGAACCAGAAAAACGGAAATTGGAAAATTATTTTATCAAAACCTTCTACAAGTTCTTGTTCTTTTTTCACATCGATCTGACCGTTAGGATACACGTTGTACAAATTATGAACCACATATTTTTCAGGATATTTTTTGAGTTCGTTGATCCAGCGCTTGTTTACAACAGAGTTTTCAAGATCAGGATGAATTACGATAATCAATATTTTTGATGAAACCATATCTATTTAAATTTTAAAAGTGAAAATTTTAAAAATAGGTCGACTGACCTAATAATGCAAAGATAGGTCAATTGACCTAAAAAATAGCGCTAAAAATATTTTTTTTACTTTTACTTGAAAAATATAGTGAAATGGATAAGAAAGAGGAGCGACTGAATCAAATTTTGCAGGCAACGATAACGATACTGAGTAGCGAAGGTGCCGAAAAGCTTTCTATGCGAAAAGTAGCAAAGTCTGCAGCTCTTTCTTTGAGCAATCTTCAATATTACTATAAAGATAAAGATACGTTGTTGTTCGCTACTGTAAAACATTATTTTGAAAGCTGTAAAGAAGAATTAACAGCCGAATTAAATCAATTGCAAATAGAAAGTGAACCTTCAATTAAAACCTTCTTAGAAAAACTATTAGATTTATTGCTTCTAAATGGCAAATCTAATGCGCATCTGATGATGTTTCAGGAAATCTGGGCACTTTCATCAAGAAATAAAGAACTGGAGATCGCCGTAGAAACGTATTATAAGAATTACTGCAACTGGATGGTGAGTCTTATTGCTACATTCTCTGAAAAACCGGAAGTTGTTGTAAGTCTGCTTGTTCCTTACGCAGAAGGATACTCAATAGTGAGTAATGTCCTTCCGCTCAATAAGGAAAATGTAATTCAAATGTTAGTAAAAATTATTCTGGATTTATAGCTCTCCTAAAAATAACTATTTAGTATTTCCAATACTGCTAAAGTTAACAGGAAGCCAATCATAACTATTGTCTCCTTTTTTTAATCTGCCTAATCCCGGAAACGGAATATGATCAGCAGCGATAAGATAATGTTCAGTAGAAGCTTCTTCATAAATCTTTTTTCGTTGTTCAGCTGCTTTAACTTTATCAAAATCAAATCCGTTCGCCGCCAGAGGAACTCGAAACTGAACGGCACCAATATGAACCAGGTCACCAATAAAAACAAGTTTTTCGTTATTACTTTCTATTATATATACACAGTGTCCATAAGTATGCCCGTAATACGGAACAGCACTAATACCCGGAAATAAAGAAGCAGCTCCTTCAAAAGTTTTAACGCTTCCTTTTTCGAGATAAGGTTTTAAAGCCAAATAAGCCGGACGGTTAGAAGTATAGCCCAAAGGTTCGTCTTTTATTGGTTTTTCATGTTGTGACCAAAAGTCAATTTCCTTTTTATCAAGGTGTACAACAGCGTTAGGAAACTGAATAATTCCGCCTTTTGTTAAACCTCCGGAATGATCGACATGAATATGAGTTAACAGTATATCTGTAATTTGTTCAGGTGTGTAACCTGCATTTTTGATACTTTCTGTTACATTACCTGAAGCAGGATTTTTAAACAATTCTCCCGCGCCGGTATCAACCAATATAAGTTTATCATTTGCTTTGATTAAGTAAGCATTTATAGAGGTTTCAACAGGATTATGTATGTCTGATTCTTCCAAAAGCTGATCTACTTGTTTGCTATTGCCATAATCTAATAATTTATGAGCGTCTACAGGTACTGTTCCATCGAGTAATGCGGTAACAGTAAATTCTCCTGTTTTGATGGTATAATATCCCGCAGTATATTTTTTTTGCTGAGCAGAAACATTGTTAAAGCTTGCTAAGACTAAGAAGAGATACAAAAAATTACGTTTCATTTTATTCTATTTTAAATTAGTACTGCAAAGAGACTAAAAATAGTTTATTTTTGTAACTAATGTAATCCGATACTGGTAACAATAAAGTAACCACTAATGAATAAAGATTTTTTTACCTGCAGTAATTGTCCTATGACAAGAACTATGGCAACTATAGGTTCTAAATGGAAACCTATTATTATTTATGCGTTAGGAGAACGCACGCTGCGTTTTGGTCAGATATTAGTGCGTATCGAGATAATATCAAAAAAAGTATTGACCGACCAGCTCAAAGAATTGGAAGAAGATGGCATCATTAACAGAATAGCGTACAAGGAAATTCCGCCAAGAGTAGAGTATCATTTGACAGAGAAAGGTTTAGAACTTCTTCCTATACTAAATCTTATGACTTTGTGGAATGCAAAATACTCAGAACAGGAATAAAAAAACCGCCTCAAATTTTATTTTAAGACGGTAGATTTGGGGTTTATTTCAGCGTCCACAAAGCGCCATTTTTAGTAGTAAGTTTTTCTAACTTTCCATTTGTGACTAATTCATTTAACGTTTTTTCGCTTTCAGCTCTGTTGTTGCCGGATAATTCAGCAAACTCTTTTGCCGAAAGGGAATTGTATTTGGAGAATAAAGCTTCCCAGTTTTTATTGTATTCCTGTTTAACAATTTTAGGGTTTATCGTCAATATAGCAGTTTCATAAAAAGGATAAGGTTTAGAACCATAAACCGTTTCTTTTGCGCCATTATTGTCAACAAAAATCATGGTTGGAAATCCTCGCACACCAAATTCCTTGGCCAGTTTTAAATCGTTTTGAAATAAAGTTTTTGCCTGACCTTCATAATCCGTTTTTAGCTGGTTAACATCAAGTCCTGCTTTTTTTGCGGCGTCTGCAATGTTTTCCCATTTGGCAATGTTTTTTTTCTTTAGAAATACCAGTTCACGTAAGGCTCTTAAAAATAAAATGGCTTTGTCGTCACTTTGAATTTCAGCAGCTTTAAATGCTATTGAAGGCGGGTAAGAAGAGTCTAACGGATCTTCAAGCCATACATCACCATCAATTGGCATATCATAATATTGGCTTGCTTCATCCCAGTGATGCGCAACATCCGAAGGTTTGCTAATACCACCGCTGTTGTAACTCCAATCCGGTAATAAACCTCCCATGCGATATTCAATTTCAATATTGTTTCCATATTCTAGTTTTAATTTTCTTAGCTGTGGTTCAATACCCCAGCAAGAAGAACAAATAGGATCCGTAAAGTAAATTACTTTAACTGTTTTTTCTGTATGCTGAACTTTTACATTTGATTGCGCTGAATTATCCGGAATTCCACAAATACCTTCAGCAGGATCACATAATAACGGATTAGTGTTGGTTGCTTCTTTTGTCATTTTAGTATCTCTTTTAGTGTTTTTTGCTTGTCCGTTACAGCTGTAAAACCAACTAACAAAGAACAATAGTAATAATGTTTTAGTCGAATTCATTTAATTTTTTTTAAGCCAAAATCTAAATTCATACTTTTTTTCTTTTTAATTTTTTCTTTTAATAGAATAATGCAAATCTAAAGTGAATTGAATTTATATATGCTATTAGTTTCCTTTTGGGAAGTGCTTTCCTTTAGGAAACTATAACAGTATTTTTTATCTTCGTAAAATAACAGTTCCAATTAAATTTATAAAAATGAAAAAAGAACCTATTATCAATAATACACTAATTTGCAAAGGCAGAATATTAGCCATTAAAGACACGATGGAAATCCTTTCAGGAAAATGGAAATTCCATATTTTGGGTACTATTATGCAAGGTGGTAAACTTCGCTTTATGGATTTGTTAAGGGAAGTTGACGGTATAGGATCGAAAATGCTTTCAAAAGAATTACAGGATATGGAAATGAATCATTTAATAAGCCGTACCGTACTTAATACAAAACCCGTAACAGTAGAATATGAAATTACAGATTACGGCAGAACTCTAGAACCTATTATTGACGAAATTGCAAAATGGGGAGCAGGATATAGAAACGCTCTTCATAATAAGACCGATTAATTGTCTGATTCGTATTATTTTAAGACATTTTTTCGCCATCTGTCTTCCATTTTTCGATGTTGATTTTGGTTTAATTGTTTGATTTTTAGTTATTTATGTTGATTTTGGAATTTTGCTTTATGTAGAGCAACAATCTATCTCCTAAATCGAATAAAAAATACTTCGTATATTTGTAAAAACGCCGCCTGCTGCTGCTAAGCAATTCTATTTTTAAAGCTTCTGGCTTTCCTCTCCAAAAACAATAGTTTTTTTATACCGTAAAATCTATTTTAAGGCCGTTTAAACAACTCTGTATGATTAAAAAATATATAAAACACACATTTAGCGCAGGAGTTACAGTACCTAGTTTAATTTTTATAATTGGAGTCTGTGTACTTTCTGCTGTATTTCCTCAATTGACTGAAAACCTGTTAGATTCTATAAAAGGTTACATCTTCATTAATCTAAACTGGATTTATGTCTGGTCCGTTACGATCTTCGTTATTTTCTTGGTTTATCTTATGTTTAGCAGGTACGGAAACATCAGGTTGGGAAGAAATGACAGCAGACCGGAATATTCTTTTTTCTCCTGGATTTCGATGCTTTTTGCTGCAGGAATGGGGATTGGGCTGATGTATTTTAGCGTGGCCGAACCGATACAACATTATTCTAATGAAATATTTGAGGGCGGACATCATATTAACAGGGCAAAAAATGCACAGCTCTATACTTTTTTCCATTGGGGCATACATGCGTGGGCCATTTATGGAATTGTGGGGTTATCTCTGGCTTATTTTTCGTATCGTTACAGATTGCCTTTGTCCCTTAGAAGCTGTTTGTATCCCATACTTAAAGATAAGATTAATGGCAGGTGGGGAAACGCCATAGATGTTTTTGCACTCTGCAGTACTTTTTTCGGAATTACAACAACATTGGGTTTTGGTGTGGTGCAGATTAATTCGGGATTAAAAATTCTGAATATAGTTCCCGAAACCAGTTTTGGTTACCAGGTTATAATTGTTTGTGTTTTAGTCTCTATTTCTATTTTTTCAGCCGTGAGCGGAGTAGACAAAGGAGTTCGTATTTTAAGTAATGTTAATATTCTTGCAGCCATTACATTAATGCTTTTTGTTCTCTTTATTGGACCAACTGTTTACATTATAGGAAGTTTTACAGAAGGATTGGGAAACTATTTTAATAACTTCTTTAACCTGACATTCGGTACTCACGTTTATGAAGAAGAAACCTTGCCGTGGTTCTATAAATGGACAATCTTGTATTGGGCATGGTGGATTTCATGGTCACCTTATGTTGGTCTTTTTATTGCTAAAATTTCAAAAGGGCGTACAATACGTGAATTTATTGCAGCTGTATTGATATTGCCTACCATTTTTAATTTTATTTGGATGTCCGTATTTGGCAGCAGTGCGATATGGTTTGATAAAAATACCGCAGGAGGAGCTTTAAGCGCACTTGCAGGAAATCCGGATGTATTGATGTTTCGATTTTTAGATTATCTCCCGTTATCAAGTTTGGTGAGTATTATGGTGATTCTAATTATTATCATTTTCTTTGTTACTTCTGCAGATTCCGGGATTTTTGTAATGAATGGTATTGCAACAAGAAACGCAAAAGTTTCACCAAAATGGCAAACAGTAGGATGGGGAATACTTTTAGCAGCCTTGGCATTGATGGTTTTAAATGCCGGAGGACTAAATGCACTGCAAAGCATGACATTGATTACAGCGCTCCCTTTTTCGCTCATTATAATTTTATTTATTGTGAGTCTGGCTAAAGCATTAATTATCGATAAGGACTATTATGATCGTGAATTTTCGGCTACGACCGTTCCTTGGTCAGGGGAGTTTTGGAAAGAACGATTACGCCGAATAGTTTCTTTTAATGATCGAACCTCAATTGACAATTTTATAGATGATACCGTAAAAGCCGCTTTGGAAGAATTAGAAAAAGAGTTTGCAGATCATGGCATTGAAGCAAAAGTAAATTATTTTACCGATCCCAAGAAAATTGAAATTGAAATCCAGTACGATGTCGTGAATAATTTTGTGTATGGCGTAAAAACACAGTCAAGATCAGTTTCTGAATATTTAGTAAAAGAAGGAAACTTACCGGATTATGAGCATAATAATACCTTTTATCCGGAATCTTATTTTGGAGATGCACGTGAAGGATATGATGTGCGTTTATTCACAAAAAACGAGCTTATAAGCGATGTGTTAAAACATTACGAAAGGTTCATTGAAATAATCTCTGAGCATAAAAATGCCATCTTTATCAGTAGTGATGCCAATCAAAAACTAAAATAAAGTATAAAGCAGGTTTACTGAAAAACGATATAAACTGAAAAAGCCCCTGAAAAGGGGCTTTCTTATGTGTAATGAAAAGTATGCTATTATTTAGCAGCGTTTACATTGATACCAATTTCAATATCTTTACTAATCATCCATTCTGCAGGATCAGCCTCAGAAGTACCAAATTTGATATCCCAGTCAGTACGGTTAACAGTAAATTTAGCTTGAATAGAAGCAGTTCCGTTTGCAACAATAACTTTTGCAGGGAAAGTAACATTTAATGATTTTCCTTTTAAAGTTAGATTACCGCTTACAGTTTTATTAGCACCTTCAATAGCTCCGGTTGCAGTAGCATCTAAAGCAGCAACTTTAGTAATTTTGAAAGCAGCAGTTGGGTTTTTCTCTACATCAAAAAAGTCAGCATTTTTTAAGTGTGCTTCTAAATCAGCAGGTTTTTTATCTTTTTCTGTAACAGAAGCAGGATCTACTTTAATAGATTTCATATCGATTACAAAATCACCGGCAGTAAGTTCTTCACCTTCTACAGATACTTCACCTGATGTAAGAGAAAGAGTTCCCCAACGTGGAGCAAAACCACCTTTGTGAAATGCTTTCCAGTCTACTTTAGAAGTTTCTAAATTAACAGCTAATACTTCACCTGTTTTTTCAGCAACCTGTTGCTCTTCAGCAGTTGTTGTTTCTTCAGAAGTTTTTTTTCCGCAAGACGTTAAAAATAAAGTAACTACAGCTAATGATAATACGCTTAATTTTTTCATTTGTATTGTTTTTGATTAATAATTAGTTCTAAATGAATTTTAAAAGTTGAAATTATGAAAAAGTTCTCACTATTTAGCCTTCCTGGTACTAATTTTTTTTAAAGAAATTGTTATTCCTTCTTTGTCAATGCCCTTAAACAAACATTAATTTGCTGAATTTTATCTAAGTATTACTTGTATTGAATCGCTGATTTCTTCCAAATTACCTTGTTTGTTATTAGACATCAGGATAATGGTAAACTTAGTATCGCTTACTAACAATGACTGATAATTAAAAGCAGCTCCATCATGTATATGACCAATAACCTTTCCTTGTTCAATAATTCCCTCTCCAAGACCTGTTTGGCTTCCCTCAGAAAAAGGGATAAAAAGTTGTTGAGTAGATTCAGGAGAAATAAGTTTAAACGAGTTTATAGCTTCTGACCATTTATAAAAATCTTTTAGGTTAACAGCAGTCCAGCCTGAAATGTTATATTTTAGTGCATCCTGTACTCCTTTATTATTAAATGATTTTGCAAAATCTTTTTCATTTTCATCAGGATCCACAAGTGCATTTTTTATACCAATAGGAGCAAGTACTTTTTTTATGACAAAAGAGTTAAAGGGCATATTCGTTATTTTCTCAATAATTCTTCTTTGCAGAAATATATTGTTGTTGTTGTAATCATATTTTGTTCCCGGTTTAAAATCAAGATTTAAAGTTTTTTTTAGAAATGCCATATTATCCGAATCCTGATTAACCTGATTCCATTTTATTTGCGGAAGACCACTTGTATATTGCAGCAAATGAATAATCTTAATTTTATTAGCCCATGAAGGAAGCTCGGGTAGAAATTTAGAAACAGAATCATCCAGATTTAATTTTTTTTGTTCCTTTAGCATCATTATTCCAACAGCGCTGAACTCTTTTGCGATCGAACCGATATGAAAGCGATATTTTGTAGTTAATTCACTTGATTTATTCGCATCGGCCTGTCCAAAAGCTTTTTCGTATACTATTTTCCCTTTTTGCGCAATCAGAACGTTTCCATTAAAAGCTTTAGTAGTATTCAAATTATGGAATAGAGCATCTAATTTTGGTTCTATTGTACCAGATTGGCTATAACAATTTACAAATACAAGTGAAATAATAAAAAAAGCGATTTTTCTAAGCATCGAGGTGGTTTTTAAGAGTTAAATAGTACGAGTTGAATAGATTGTTTTAATAAATATAATGTTCATTACTATATTTCTGACTTCCGTCCAATTTTATTAGACGGAACTCTGCTAAGTTTGTTACAGGAAATAGTTTTAAAGAAAAAAGGCCTGTTCGATTAATGAAATATATGTGTAAAAGAAGTGCTCTTTTGACATATAACATTTTTGAATAGGTCTTTTCTAATATATCACTAGATATGCTTTTTCTCAGCTAAAATAACCATGAAATCAGGTATTGTTTTTCGTAATTGCTGCTGTTAAATTTGTTGTAAACTAAAAAACACTTACAATGATAAACAAATTTAGTAATTCGTTATTAATACTAAAATCGACATTTTTTAAAAATAAAAACACAGGTTTAGTAAAACAATTTTTTTTAGGATTGCTTCTTGTGTTATTTTCTTCGGCCTGTTCAAGCGACGGTGGAGGATCAGATTCAGAACCGGATTCAGGATCAGATTATTATTTCAGAGCAAATCTGGATGGACGAAAAATAGACTTTAAAACGGTAAACTTTCAGGGTGGAGGCAATGACAATCGCTTTGAACATGTCACAGTTGGTGGATTTGAAGGACCACATCCTACTAAAGCAGGGGAACTGATGCCACCATCGTTAGATTTCGAAATATGGAAATTAGGAGGAGACATTAAAGCAGGAGCATATTCAACACCTGTTGATCAAGAAATGGTTTCCCGATACGCTATTCAAACGTCAAATGGAACGATACTTTATAGTACAAGGACAGCAGATGATGTTTTTACAGTAAAAATAGAATCGATTAGTAAAAAAGGTATCAAAGGTACATTCTCAGGAAAGGTTCGAAATATGGATTCGGGAAAAGCAATAGAAATTACAGATGGCGTTTTTAATCTTCCTTATATGGATGTGGTTAATGGCAATTAAAAATTATTTATAAACAGAAAAAGCTAAATCGGAAGATTTAGCTTTTTCTGTTTATGGTGATAAATTAAATGTATAACGGATCTTGATCAGAATCAAATTCAATTATGTTTTCTCTTTCAGATGGTGTAATATCTGCTTCGTCTATTTCCTGCATAGCCAGATATCTAAAATTGATATTTATGATGTCCGAGTTCGGAATAACTAAATATCTGCTCGAAATAACATAGTATTTTTGATCTGAAACTTCGTCATTTTCTAAATATCTTCTAATTGGGTTTCTAAGATGAACCGCTTCCAGATCGCCTTTGCTGTCAATATAATAATTGAAATATTCGCCGGTATATAAAATGTTTCTACCATTGACTTTGCAAAGCACATTTATAATTTTATCTGTTATTTCTTCGTAATGATCCGGAACATCAGGAAAATCCAAACATTCACCAGTAAAAATATAATGCCATTTATTAGAAAATCGGAAGTACCTGATTTTTCTATCGAGATTAAATTTTCGAACGGTTTCTTTAATTAAAAAACCGGCAAAAAATGATGTTGTAAACAGTATTAAATTATAAATGAAAATAGCATATTTATAATCACCGAGTTGTCTGAAACTAGCTTCTGATTTATTTGCAACACCCAGAATTAAATTTCCAAGCTGTTCGAAGTCAATATAGTAATTAGTTGTATTGTGAAGTATAACAATAAAAAAAGTATGTAAAGCCAGTGATGGAATTATAGACCACGTTAAATCATTTACAAGATTTCTATTACGGTCAATAATACTTAATTTAGAGGAATTGTAAGCATTTCTGGCAGTAAAGCCAGGTGCAAGAATAATAAAAAGTAAAATTGTAGTGAATGCAATATTCATATATTAGCCCAGCTCTCTAACTCTAAAATACCTGTCGCCAATTCGCACAACTTGTGGTTCAGAACTAATAGAGCTTATTTTATGAGCAATTCTAACTAAGCCGCTTCCAATTTCAGGAGCTCTGTAAGATGCTTTAATTGAAGCCTTTTCTTTAGGTTGTTCTATTTTACTCATGATACATTGAATTTGATACACCAAATATACAATAAAATTTGATTACTATTTTCGTGTTGGATTTTTTTTTATTTTCTAATAAACTGTACTTGATGTTCTTATGCTCAATTCTGCTAATCTGTTGGTGTTAGATATATGGAAAGAATCGTAAGTAAACAATTAAATTTATTGATTTACTAAAAGCTTATCATTAGTCAGGTTTTTAAAAACTTCAAGTACACCAACAACTTGTTGTGGTTCTTTTAAATAGGTTTTTAAATCAAAGTATTGTACAGCTTCAATTTCATTGCTAGGCGTAATTTCCTGATCAAATGTATAGAGATAACAATCCTGTTCCATTATTATATTGCTTTCTTCTCCAAAGGCGGGTGCCTGAATATGACAATAATAAGTGATTAAAGAAGGCTCGAGTATTATATTTAATTCTTCTCTTATTTCCCTTTGTAAAGATTCTAACGATGTTTCACCAGAATCAACTTTACCTCCCGGCAGATACCAGGCTTTTTTATTTTTGCTATACGCTAAAAGAAGCTTGTTATCATTGATGATCAATAATCCAACAGTTGGTAAAGTGACAAGTGATGTATCTTTCATATCAATTTAAACAGTCTGTTTAGTAACCCATTTTTCGGCTAATGGCGCTTTGTATTCAGCCATTTTATTTAGCAGTTCCTCTATATTGTCGCTAACTAAAAGCATTTGCTGGTTTATTTCTTTTAAAAAACCTTTATCAACCATAGTCTGAACCAAAGACAAAAGCTCATCATAAAAGCCATCAATATTCAAAATTGCTATTGGTTTTTTGTGTAGTCCCAATTGCGCCCAGGTTAGCATTTCAAAAAACTCTTCTAATGTACCATAACCGCCCGGCAACGTAATTACCCCATCAGACAGTTCATTCATTTTGGTTTTTCGCTCGTGCATCGTTTCTACGATAATCAACTCGCTTAAATGCTCGTGCGCGATTTCTTTTCCCTTCAAAAAATTAGGCAAAACACCAATAACTTTTCCTTTGTTTTCAACGGCACCATTCGCAACAGCTCCCATGAGCCCCACATTTGCTCCTCCGTAAATTAAATCGATGTTTCTTTCCGCTAATTTTTTTCCAAGTAAGTAGGCTTGCTCTTCAAATATTTTTAAACTTCCAAAACTTGATCCGCAAAATACAGTGATTGCTTTCATATTTTTTTCTAATAATTTTTTGCAAAGATAATGTTCTAATGAAATTACAACAGCGAATCGGAATCTTTTATTTATAGAATAGGAGGCAGGTTTACTAATTTTTAATTCTTAATGATTTGTGCTTTTTTAATTTTTTAAAATAAATTAATGCAAACAAACCTGTGATTAGCGGTATTGGATGTTTTCTATTTTAAAAATGCTAATAAAATAGTCATTGCTTTTTCTGCATCTTCTTTGGCTACAAAAATATGGTCGTGGTAAAAAGCCGCTACAACATTGCAGCTGATGTTTTCTTCGGATAATGCTTTAGAAAATGCGGCGGTCAATCCTACGGCTTCTAACGAAGAATGAATTTCAAGTGTAATCCAGCTTGCCACATAATTATAATTCAATTTAAGATTATCGGCTGTTTCTTTTGCCAGAATTAAACTTATTCCTTCTTTCTCATGAAAAAGAGAGATAATATCACTGCTTTTTATTTCGTCTGTATCTTTGGTTGAGTAAAAAACATATTCTCCATCATTCAATATGGGTTTCATCGATTTCAATAAAATATTTAAATCTTTTTCTCCTGTATTCATTTCAGTGGGTTTATATTATAATAGTTTATTTACCAATCAAAAATAAATAAATAACAGCTATTATTAATGAAAATTTATGCAGTATGATCATTAACTGATATAATAATTCATTTCTGCATCTCGCTTTTGTTAAAAAAAAGCAATCTTTAAATTTTGTTTGCTAAAACGTTTTAGTATATTTGCTTTTATACTACAAGACAAAATTATTGTCTGTAATGAGGGGTAGATGTTGCTAATAAATGTTTTCAATAGTTAAAATATTATAGCATAAGTAGTATTGAAGGTTTTTGACGCTTGGTTAAGAAAAATCTATTGTAATGTCTACAACAGTAAATAGTACCTTCTTTTGATAATAAAGTATCGCAGTTTTTAATTCATTTTATTTAGGTTTGAGCCGGAATCGTACTAAAGGTAATATGAATTTGAAAATCAGATTTCGAACTAAATTAATAACTTAAAAACAGGATTAGATGTCTATAACAATAGGTGTGGATATAGGAGGAAGCCATATCAGCAGTGCGGCAATTCATAATAAAGAACTTAAAATAATTGAAAACACATATCGTTGTGGTCCTATTGATTCTAAAGCTTCTAAAGAACTTATTTTAAAAAATTGGGCAGCGGTAATAAATCAAACGATACAGATCGCACAGGACGCAGCAGAAGTCAATGGAAAACAGAATATTGGAATAGCATTTTCAATGCCCGGACCGTTTGATTACAGTACCGGAATTGCAATGTTTGAGGGAAATGACAAATACCAGTCTTTGTATAATGTTTGTGTTGGTGATGAACTTTTAAAATACTTAAATACAGAAAATACAAGCTTCAGATTTCTTAATGATGCCTCCTGCTTTGGTATTGGAGGTGCTTTTATGCACACAAAAGAAGCAGCTTCTCAGAAAATTTTAGCTATAACATTGGGGACAGGTTTTGGAGCCGCCTTTCTGGAAAACAATTTGCCCATTACCAATGGCGAAAATGTTCCGGAGAATGGATCTTTGTGGGATAAGGAATTCAATGGCGATCTGGCTGATAATTACTTTTCTACCAGGTGGTTTATTAATCAATACGAAAGTCGAACAGGAACCATTTTAAAAGATGGAGTTAAAGAATTAGCCAATCTGAATGATGAAACCGCAATGGTGATTTTTGAGGATTTTGCTCTTAACTTAAGTGAATTCTTAGCGCCGTATATCTCAGATTTTAAAGCAGATGTGCTTATAATCGGAGGGAATATAACCAAATCCAGTCGCTTATTTTTACCCCATTTGGAAAGCAATTTTAGAAAGAAGGGAATCGAACTGCAAATTTGTACGATAGAAAATACAGAAGAAACCGGTATCATTGGTGCTTCTTGTCTTTTTGATGAAACATTTTGGGATAAAATAAAAAACAATCTTCCAAAGTTTTAATGTAATAAAATTGTAGAGAGATCACAGTTTTGGTATAGAATATATTGTAAAAGTTATAGTTGAAGAGAGATGTAAAACACAACTATAACTTTTAGTATATTTGAACGCAAATGACGGCTTGGTCTAAAATAATTACAAATGAAAAAGAAACCTGTTTCTATAAAACATATTGCTAGTGAACTTAATATATCTGTAACTACAGTATCATTTGTTTTAAACGGTAAGGCAAAAGAAAAACATATTTCTAAAGAACTTACCAAGAAGGTTTTAGATTACGCCAAATTAATAAACTACAGACCCAATCAAATTGCGCAAAGTCTTCGAACCGGAAAATCAAAATTATTGGTTTTTATGGTCGAAGATATTTCAAATAGTTTTTTCTCTAAACTTGCCCGTATTTTTGAAGACATAGCATACGAGAAAGGATATAAAGTTATTTTTTGTTCTAATGAAAATAATGATGAAAAATCAATTGAGCTTATCACACTGTTTAATTTCAGACAAGTAGATGGTTTTATTATTGTTCCCTCTCCGGGACTTAAAGATACAATTGAAGAATTAGTAAAAGATAATGTACCTGTTGTTCTTCTGGATAGATTTTTTGAAGAATTGGATTGTTGCAGTGTCGTGATTGATAATGCTCAGGCTTCTTTTGATGCTACACAGCATTTAATAGATAATAAATTCAAAAATATTGGTTTTGTTACCACAGCTACTAACCAAAGTCAAATGGGAGGACGTTTGTCCGGTTATGAAAATGCGATTAAAACAAATGGTTTAAAACCGCATACGCTTCAAATTCCGTTTAACGAAATTATAAAAGGAAGAGGCAAGGCGTATGTTCATAATTTTTTAAATAATCATCCTGAGCTCGATGCTATGTTTTTTGCCACAAATTACCTGGCGCAAAGCGGATTAGAAGTTCTAAAAGAAAAAAATCAAAAACTCATTAAAGATTTGGGAATAATAGCTTTTGATGACAATGATATGTTTAAAATATACGATCCCGCTATTACTTCTGTTGCTCAGCCTTTAGTAGAAATCAGTATAAAATTAATGGAACTTATGTTACCGCTTTTAAAGAAAAAAGAGGGAAGCGAAATACCTCAAAAAGTAGTTCTAAAAACAGAGTTATTAATACGCGAATCATCATTAGCGAAATAGTATACCTGACTGTTTTAAAAAAAAAACAACATAAAAAAATATAAATAATCTGATTTTCAACTTATTCGTTGATTATCAGATTTTTTTTGTACCCATTTTGTCTCAATTTATACTCATTTTGTCTCATTTGCAGATATAATTTGATTTACTGAGATAAGAACTACTTTTTTTATTCTTTAGTTTTAACAATTATTATAACGTTTTCGTTGGTTTTTATTGATAAAAAATTAATATAAGGCCTTAAATTAATTCATAATTTATAAAATTAACAATAAAATTATATTTAATGAAAAAAATGTTTTTTATACTAAAACGTTTTAGTAAGTTTGTTTCGGTTGATAATTTAACATAGTATTTAGATTTTCAAAATTAAAAGATTCCGGACCTTTTAATTAAATCACATCAATACTAATAACCACTGGAAAGTGCTTTTAAATCGCTTCTCTAATTTTTGTTATCAATCTAGTGTAACTAACTAACCTAATTTTTTAACATGAAATCATTAAACTGCAGAAGGAAAAGAATGCGCAGACTGCATTTTTTTCTCACAATTCTCTTCATTTGCGGTGGGTATCAGTACGCCGCCGCACAAGACCAAACAACTCAGGTTTCGGGAGTTGTTACTTCAATATCAGATAATTTATCGCTTCCTGGTGTTACTATTGTAGATACAAGTGATCCCAGAAATGCAGTAAATGCAGATTTTGATGGCCGTTATACAATAAAATTAAAAAATGGTAACGGAAGTTTGAAGTTCACGATGCTGGGATTTAAACCAGTGGAAATAAAAGTAAATAACAGAGCCACTATTAATGTAGCTATGGATCTCGATGTATCTGCACTAGACGAAGTAGTCGTTGTAGGATACGGAACTCAAAAGAAAAGAAAAGTTGTTGGAGCTGTTGATCAGGTCAATAACGAAGCTTTTAAAGGAAGACCAAACGTTAATACAACACTTGCATTACAAGGAAAAGCCCCAAGTTTAACAATTCAACAGACGAACTCAGAGCCTGGAGCAGGTCTTAACTTAAACATTAGAGGTGTTAGTACGTTAGGAAATAATAGCCCTCTTATTGTTATAGACGGTATAGTAGGAGGCGATATTAATGCCTTAAACCCAGCTGACATAGACAGCGTTACAGTGCTAAAAGACGCGGGTAGTGCTGCAATTTACGGTTCGAGAGCCAGCAATGGAGTGGTCCTTATTACCACAAAAAAAGGAAGTAAAGGGAAACCAATGTCTATTCAGTACAGCAGTCTTACGGGATACAATACACCGAAATTCTTTACGCAGCCTGTACATGGATATGAAAATGCGATGTTAAGAAACGAAGCTGCTTTTAATTCCGGTGAAACCACAGCTGTATTTACTGGTGAAAAAATTGCTGAATTAAAAGCAAATGGCGATACTAAATGGTTTGCAGAAGAAATTGTAAGACCGGCCGTTCAGCTAAATCAAAATCTCTCTATTTCGGGCGGAAACGAAAATTCAACTTATTTAGTTTCTTTGGGTTATTTAGATCAGGAAAGTAATTTCGTAGGTCCTAAAAAAGGAATGGAGCGTTACAATTTCAGAATAAACCTTTCGAATGAATATGGTAAGTTCAAATTAATATCTTCATTGGCCTATTCAAAACAAAAAATCAGCGACCATTCCTCGAGTACCAGCACTTTAATGGTAGATGCCTTCAGAGTGCCGCTATATTACAATCAGAAAGATGAAAACGGTAACTTCCTGACAAACGATGTACTACAGCAGTTTAATTCATTGGGAGTTCTGGAGCAGGGTGGTTTTAGAAAATATGATAATGACGATATTTTTGGATCATTTAATGCCGAATACAAACTAAGTGATGCCTTAAAAGTAAAAGGAGTATTTGGAGGGCGTTTATGGTCAGGAAATTTATACAGCCGTACTAAGATGGTTAATTTTTTTCCACAAGGTATTTATGGTGCAGACAGAGATACCAGAGATGAATCTAAAAAAAGTCTGGATTTGAATACGCAGTTTATGCTAGAGTATACAAAGTCATTTAGTAATCACAATGTGGGGGCTTTGGTAGGAGTTTCTAATGAGAATCACTCAGAACGCCGTACTGGTATTTACAAAAAATTTACGGATGAGGATTTAGGAACTCCAACAAGTGAAACCGTGATTGGTGAGGATTCATATAACTCAAACGGAACTGATCCTGATGGAAATCCGGCTTCTTTCAAAAATAGCCTTAATTCACTTTTCGGACGTTTGTCTTACGATTACAATGATAAATATTTTGCAGAGTTTAGTTTTAGATACGATGGTTCATCAAAATTCAGAGATGATGTAAGATGGGGATTCTTTCCTTCTGCAACCGTTGGTTATGCTTTAACAAAAGAAAGTTTTATGGAAAGCTACAACAACAATGTAGGGAACATAAAACTCCGCTCTTCATACGGAATTCTTGGGAATCAAAATGTGGGTAACTACCAATATCAGACGACGTATTTTACTTTCCAAAATGCTTATGGTTTTAATAATTCAGGCGTAAGCGGAACGGGATATAACTTTGCAAATCCTGATATTCGATGGGAGAAAGCAGCCATCTTTAATGCCGGAATCGATGCCGATTTCTTCAAAGGAGCATTGTCTTTTTCATTCGATTTCTTTGATAAAGTAACGTCAGACATTTTAGTAGCACCTCAGGTACCGGGAGTTTACGGTACGAACCTTCCTGATTTCAACGCAGGAAAAGTAGGGAACAGAGGATGGGAAATTAGTGCTACATACAGACACAAAGGAAAAGCATTGAACCAAAGTGTTACGGTAAATTTTGGTGATTCAAAGAATAAAGTACTTGATTTTAACGGACAGGAAAGATTAACAGGAGTAGAAGAACTACAGGTTATTCTTCGCGAAGGACTTCCTTTTAATTCGTACGTAGGTTTAAAAAGAGACGGATATTTCCAAAATGCAGAGCAAATTCAGGGCGCAGCGGTTCCTGCAGGAATTACAGTTCAGCCCGGTGATAATAGATATGTAGATGCTAACAAAGACGGAAAAATCGATGACAATGATAAATTCATTTTCGGAAACCCTTTTCCGAGATATACTTTCGGAGTAACGTATAATGTAGATTATAAAAACTTCGATTTGAGCATCTTTTTACAAGGTGTGGGGAAAAGAACGATGATGATCAGAGGAGAAATGGTAGAGCCGTTTCACTACAATTATGGTATGACCATGTACACGCATCAGTTGGATTACTGGACACCTCAAAATCCTGATGCAAGATACCCAAGACTGGCAAACAACGGAACACAATCTAATACAAATAATTTTAGAAGAGGTTCAGACATGTACCTGTATGATGGTGCCTACGCCAGACTTAAAAACATACAGTTAGGATATTCTTTACCAAGTGATGTAGTTCAAAATTTAGGAATGAGCAGTTTTCGCGTATACATTTCCGGCCAGAACCTGCTGACATTATCAAAAGTAAAATTTGTAGATCCGGAGCTTTCTGAATTCAATAATAATATGTCTACGACAGGAGCAAACAGCGGAAGAGCTTATCCTACACAGGTGTATTACGGAATGGGACTTGATATTAGCTTCTAAAATAAAATCAAAATGAAAAACATATATAAACATCTAAAATTTATACCGGCTTTGCTATTGCTTTTTGTAAGTTGCGAAGACCTTGAGCTTGCTCCTGAAAATCAATTTACAGATGCAACTTACTGGACAAGAATAGATAAAGCTCAGACTTTTCTAAATACAGCATATTCACAAATGCAGAAAAGTGAATATTTCTTTTACAACGAGGCATTGTCAGATAATGCTTTTAATGGTAGAGGAGATAACGCGGGCGCGGCATCAATTGGTGCCGGAATTTATGATCCTTCTTTACCCAGAATTAAACAAGAATGGAATGATCGATACGCAGGAATTAAAACATGTAATCTTATATTAGAGAACATTGACCGTATTCCAAATGCAGATCCTGCTGTAATTGAGAAAATGAAAGCCGAAACTCGTTTTCTAAGAGCGTTTCAGCATTTTCAGTTAACAACTTGGTTCGGTGATATTCCGCTTTTGGTAAAAGATCCATCACTCCAGGAAGCAACAACTATAAGCAGAACCTCTCATGCAGAAGTTGTTCAGTTTATATTAAGCGAACTTGATGCTGTAATTCCAGTTCTTCCAAAAAATATACAGTATGCTGATGCAGACAGAGGAAAAGTAACTTCAGGTGCCGCAGCAGCATTAAAAGCAAGAGTTCTTTTGTATGAAGGAAGATGGGCAGAAGTAGTACAGGTAACAGAACAGTTAATGGCATCGACTTACGGACAATACAGTTTGTTTCCGTCTTACGAAGGTCTTTTTGAAACTCAGAATGAATACAGCAACGAAGATATCCTAAGCATTCAATACGTACCACAATTTAGAATGTGGGGAGAGTTTTTTGACATGGCTCCATTGTCTGCCGGTGCACGATTGAATGCATTGGCTCCTACACAAGAATTGGTTGACAGTTATTTGATGCTCAACGGAAAGAAAATTAACGAAGCAGGATCATTATACGACGAAAATGATCCTTACACAAATAGAGATCCAAGACTTACAGCTACAGTAGTTTATGATCAGTACAATTGGAAAGAAGCTGATGGCAGTACACGTGTTATTACGATCAAGCCTGGTTCCGGAGGAAATACAGCTGATGAATTTGTACAAGGATCTTCTGCAACACCAACAGGCTATTACACGAGAAAATATTACGATACAAAACATTTAACCTCTTTACAATCAGGTTTAAATTTAATGCTAATTCGCTATGCCGATGTATTATTGATGTATGCAGAAGCTAAAAATGAGCTTGGACAGATGAATAGTTCCGTTTGGGATCAGACTGTTGGAGCACTGAGAGTTCGTGCGGGTTTTACGGATCCGGCAGCTTTAGTATTTGACGCTACATTAGGTCAGGCAGGACTTAAAGAAGTAATAAGAAATGAACGCCGAACAGAATTTGGGATGGAAGGTTTAAGAATATTTGATATCAGAAGATGGAAAATAGCAGAGAATGTTTTGAATGGCTATGCACACGGAGCAAAATTCGGAATACAATCTGTAGACAACGGATATTTGAGAGTAAACTTAAGAACTTTTGATCCTGATAAACATTATTTATGGCCAATACCAAGAGATGAGCGTTTGATTAACACCAACTTATCTCAAAATCCTAACTGGTAATACGAACTAACTAACCTAAAACATAAAAACATGAAAAGTCTATATTCAACATTATTATTGATACTATGCGCAGTATTTATTGTAAGCTGTGACAATGACGAATTGAGTCATACAAATGTAAGCGCAGTCAGCACATTATATTCTCCTGCAAATAATAAATTTTATGATCTGGCAGCTCAGAGCTCTGCTGTTTTCGAATGGGAAGGCGCAAAAGCAGAAGACAATGGCGCTATACTTTACGATGTACTTTTTGACCGCGAAGACGGTGATTTTTCTAAACCTGTTTATGTAATGCCTTCTGATGGAAACGGATTTCAGAAAATATTAAATCTTTCATTTTCAGAATTAAATAAAATTGCCACTTTAGCAGGAATAGAGGCGGAAGCAATTGGAAAACTAAAGTGGACTGTTTATTCTTCTAAAGGTATCAATGTACAAAAATCAACAGTATCTAATATCATTGAAGTACAGCGCCCTAGTGGATTCCCAACTCCGGATCAGCTCTTTATTACTGGTTCAGGCTCGGAAAAAGGAGAAACCGTTTCTGATGCACAGGCTTTTAAGAAAACAGGAGCTACGACATTTGAAATTTACACCAAACTAAGTGCCGGTACGTATAAATTCATTACCAGAAAAAATGGAACTCCGGAAGTTTTCTATATCGGTGATGATAAGATAAAACAAGACGGTGCAACTACTTACGAAGGGGATAGTAAAGTATATAAAATTAAAGTTGATTTCAGCGATGGTTCTACAACAATGACAGAAATTCAAAAGATAGAATTGTGGTTTCCTCCTTTAAGCGCTTACTTATTCGAATATACGTACTCAGGTGGCGGTATTTGGAAAGCAGATAACAAAGCTATAAGTTTCAAACAAGAAAGTTGGGGTAGAGATGAGCGTTATAAATTTAAATTCACAGTCGTAAACGGATCAACTACAAGCGAAGAATGGTACGGAAGTGTAAATGGTGACAACAATCGTCCGGATGACCCAAAAACACCTGCATCATTCTGGTATATGGTTCCGGTAACTAATGATTTCTGGAAAAACAGTTTCAAGTTTGCATCAGAAGTAGATAACAAAAGTGTAAATGCAGAAATTAACTTTAGTGCAGCTTCACCAGCATACACACATAGTTTTACAATTTTATAAATAACCCTGACGTCTCTTGAAGATCGTCTTTAAGAGACGTTTATTAAATGAAATAGATTATGAAAAAATTATTTTCAACACGTTATTACATCACATTGTTATGCGTGGCCGGATTAGGGTTATTAACCGTTTCCTGTGATGATGATGCTATACCGTTGCGTGATCCCAATTCAGGAGGCGGAACAGCATTCAAATATACCTGGGCTCAAACAGCAGACTCTTTGCAACTTGCCACATATAACAATTATTTAGGGGCTAATGCCACATTTGTAGAAAACAATACTGGAAACAGCACGTTTCATTATTGGCCAAATGCACATGTTCTCGATGTACTTGTAGACGGATTTTTAAGAACCGGAAATGAGAATTACAAAACCAAAATGAAAGCTTTGGTACAAGGAATTAAAATTAAAAACGGAAATACGTATGACAACGTTTTTAATGATGATATGCTCTGGCTTGCCAATTCCTGCCTTCGCGCTTTTGATGCTACACAGGATCAGGATTATAAAGATGTTGCCGACTTTTTATGGGAAAGAATCAAATTGAGCTGGAGTGATAACGTTTTTGGCGGCGGTATTACGTGGAAACAAGATACACCAAGACAAAAAAATGCTGTATCAAATGCACCCGCTGTAATTCTTGCGATGAGACTTTATGCAATAGACAAGAATCCGGATGATCTGGACTGGGCTAAGAAAATTTATGAGTGGCAAAAGAATAATCTTGTTGATCCCGTTTCAGGTGCAGTTTGGGATAATATTTCAGAAACAAATGGTGTAGTTACGACAAACAAAGACTGGGTTTTTACCTATAACATGGGAACCTGGATTGGGGCTGGATTAAGATTGTATGAAACAACAAAAGAGCAGACTTATCTGGATGATGCTGTAAAATCCGGAAGAACAGTTTTAACAAGTCCAAAATTAGTTTCAGAAGGTCTGCTTAGAGATGAAGGTCAGGGAGACGGTGGATTGTTTAAAGGTATTTTAGTACGCTATTTTACAGAGTTAATCGAACAGCCAACTATCAACGCTACAGATTCAGAGAAATTTGCTGCTTTTTTAAAATTTAATGCGCAGTCATTTTACAGCAAAGGAATACTAAGACCAACAATGCTTTCCGGAAACAACTGGATGACGGCTCCAAAAGCGGGTGCAAATGTAGATCTTACCACTCAGTTAAGCGGCGTGATGTTGATTGAAGCAGCTGCAAAGCTGGATAAAGACGGATTTTTTAATTAATATAGTTTGAGTAGTTTTTTTAGTAATTTCTGTAACGCCTGAAGGAAATCAAAATCCTTCAGGTTTTATAGTATCTTTAGTTAGCTAAGCAAAAAAAAGAATTTATTCTATCTAATAAGTAATAATTAGGGCAATTTTTTGCCTCAAAATAAAATATAATAAGCATGCAAAGAAGAAAATTTATACAGAACACAGCATTATTTGGAAGTTTGGCACTGATCAATCCAATCGAAATTTTTGCCGGAACTAAAGTCGAAAAAGATTTCCCAGTCGTTAGGGTTGCTAAACAAAAGAGAAATTTTGAAAGTGATTTTATTGAAAAAACAATAGCAGAATTTCAAAAGAATGTAAAAGACAAAGAATTAGGCTGGTTATTCAATAACTGTTTTCCGAACACGCTGGATACAACGGTAACGTATTCACAAAAAAATGGAAGACCCGATACTTATGTTATTACAGGTGACATCGATGCCATGTGGTTAAGAGACAGTTCAGCGCAGGTTTGGCCGTATATGGCTTTTGCAGGCAAAGATCAAAAGCTTAAAAATCTGATTGCAGGTGTTATAAACAGACAGACCGAATATATTTTGAAAGACCCGTATGCGAACGCGTTTTACAATGATCCCAATAAAAAAGGCGAGTGGACAACAGATCACACTGATATGAAACCAGGCGTTCACGAAAGAAAATATGAAATCGATTCGCTTTGTTACCCCATCAGATTATCGTATAACTATTGGAAAAATACCGGTGACACAGCACCATTTGATGAAAATTGGGTAAAAGCCATTAAAGCAACTTTAAAAGTATTTAAAGATCAGCAGCAAAAAGACGGTACCAATCCATACAATTTTCAGAGAACAACACAATTTGCTACAGATACGCGACCTCTGAAAGGGTACGGATATCCGGTTAAACCTGTGGGATTAGTTTGTTCTGCTTTCAGACCGAGTGATGACGCTACTGTTTTTTCTTTCCTTATTCCTTCCAACTTTTTTATTGTAGCCAGTATGAATCAGGCTGCTGAAATGTTAGAAACCATTAAAAAAGACAATAGTACTGCAAAAGAGTTAAGAGATTTAGGGACTGAAGTGGCCAAAGCAATCAAAGAACATGGAATTGTAAAACACCCTAAATATGGCGATATTTTTGCTTTTGAAGTAGATGGTTTTGGAGGTCATTTACTAATGGATGATTCGAATGTACCAAGTTTATTGAGCTTGCCGTACTTAGATGCGATTGATGTAAAAGATCCGATTTATCAAAATACAAGAAAATTTATCCTTTCAGAAGATAACCCATTTTTCTTTAAAGGAAAAGTAGCCGAAGGTGTTGGAGGTCCTCACGTAGGCATGGATATGATCTGGCCTATGTCGCTAGTTATGAGAGCTTATACAACTTCTGATGGAAATGAAATTAAAAATTGTATCAGAATGCTTAAAGCTTCACACGGAGATACTGGTTTTATGCACGAATCCTTTCATAAAGACGATGCCAAAAATTTCACCAGATCATGGTTTGCTTGGACAAACACCTTATTTGGAGAACTGTTGTGGGACACCTATAAAACCAATCCAAAATTGCTTGAGTTATAAGCTGTAACCGATTCTAATTTTTTAAAATTATGAAATTAAGAAATAAAATAATACTCGTAGCACTAACAGTGTCTTTCACGAGCCAGAATGCTATTGCTCAAAAATCGGGTGGAGGCGCTGCAAAAGGAAAATATACCGTGTTAGTAAATCCCTTTATTGGAACCGCTCCTTTATTAGATACAAAAATAATTGGTTATACACCGCCAAAAGACATGCGCGTTTGGGCTGGTTTGGTTTTTCCGGGTTCTTCTGTACCCAATGCAATGGTGCAGCTGAGTCCAATGACGAAATACAAATCCGGAGCTGGATATGAATATGAAGACACAGAAATTCTGGGTTTTACACACACCAACAAAGGACATTGGAACCTATGCCATATTCCGCTTTTGCCCGTTTCGCAAGGGGCTTCTTTTCCGTACAAATCAGCATTTAGTCACGATCAGGAAAAAGCAAGTCCGGCATATTATGAAGTATATCTAAAGGATTATGATGTTCAGGTGAAACTAACTTCGACCTTACGTTGTGGTATTCACGAATACACTTTCAAAAATAATAAACAAAGAAAAGTTCTTTTTGATCTTGGCAAAGCCAATAATAATGTGGATGATTGGCAGATCAAGCAAGAAGGAGCCAACGCTGTGAGCGGATTTCAAAGAACCGGAGGCGAAAAAATATACTTTTACGCCACTTTTAGCAGTCCAATAGAAAAATTAGATTCTAAAGATATTGCAAAGAGCGGCGGTTATACTTTGGTGAATATCAAAGACGGAGACACTAAATCTGTAACCGTTAAAATAGCGTTATCTTTTGTGAGTGTTGAAAATGCCGTCGATAATTTAAAAGCTGAAACAGGAAATAAAAATTTCACTGCCATTTTTGAACAAGGAAGTAAAGAGTGGGAAAAACTGCTTTCTAAAATTCAGGTAAAAGGAGGAAATGAACAGCAAAATGTAATGTTCTACAGTATGTTGTACAGATCATTTCTGTGGCCAGCTTTACGAAGCGATGTCAACGGACAGTTTATAGATGAAGCCGGAAAAGTACGCAAAGAAAATTACCACTATTACACACTTCCTTCTTTATGGGATGATTATAGAAATAAACTGGTTTTATTAAGCATTTTTTCACCAGATGTAACCAGCGATGTCATTAGTTCGATTATCAATGAAGGAGAAATAAAAGGTTTCATTCCAACATTTTTTCACGGAGATCATGCCGCTTCCTTTATTGCAGGATCTTATATGAGAGGAATTCGAAAGTATGATGTTAAAAAAGCCTACGAATTATTACTAAATAACGCTTACAAAGAAGGAGGAACAAGACCTCATATTGCGGATTATATCGAAAAAGGATACGTTCCCGAGCAAGATATTAAAAATCCTGTGGTAGAAACAGTAGCCAATGCCGGAGTTACAAAAACCTTAGAATATGCTTACGACGATCATGCACTTTCTTTATTAGCCAAAGAACTCAATGACACCAAACATTATAATGATTTGGTAAAACGTTCTAAAAATTATGCAAACGTCTTCGATAAAGAATCGGCTTTTATGAGAGGACGACTTGCAGATCGTAAATGGGTTACGCCCTTTAATCCTGAGTTTCCGTATTATGAATACATGTACAGAGAAGCAAATGCTTGGCAGCTTTCCTTTTTCGTACCACATGATATGCCGGGATTAGTACAACTTTATGGAGGTAAAAAACCTTTTGAAGATAAACTGGATACGTTTTTTACAAAACCATGGAACCCGGAATACATTGCCTGGAATATTTCCGGATTTATTGGACAATATTGTCACGGAAACCAGCCGGATCACGAAGCGCCATTTTCCTATTATTTTGTAAACAAACCTGAAAAATCACAAAAAATAATCGATGAGATTTTAGATACGATGTACGGAATTGGCCCTGAAAAACTGGCGATGAGCGGTATGGATGATGCGGGCGAAATGTCTTCGTGGTATGTGTTTGGAGCTTTAGGTCTTTATCCATTATCGCCGGCTGATCCTGAATATATTGTGACTGTTCCTATTTTTAAAGAAGTGGCATGGACCACACCGGAAGGAAAAAAAGTAACGATAAAAAATCCTAACGGAAAGAGAGATTTGGAAGCTATAAAAGTAAATGGTTCGAAAATAAACAGTTATTATATCTCCCACGATTTATTTAAAAATGGGGGTGAAATACAAGTTATAACTAAATAACAAAATACAATTGCCCCCAAAAAGTAACTGACTTTTTTTGGGCAATTTTTATAGAATAAATAATGAATTAAGACTATTTTGTTTCCTGATTTCCATTGCTTATAAATTCTGAAGGCGACATGGAAAAACTTTTTTGAAAGTTTCTGCTAAAACTGGACTGCGAATTGTAGCCCACTATTTCTGCAATTTCATAAACCTTGTATTTGCCGGAAAGCAATAATTCAGCTGCTTTTTTCAGACGCGCATTGTTAATCAATTCATTAGGGCTTAAGCTCGATATGTCCTTTATTTTTCGGTATAAAGTAGAACGGCTCATGTGCAGAATATCAGCCAATGATTCTACACTTAAACTTGTATCTGCCATATTCTGATCTATAATTTCATCCAGTTTTTTAATGAATTCTTCGTCAATAGTATTATGAGCAATCGTTTTTAAATGAGACAGGGGAGAACTTGCATAAAATTCCATAACATGACGTCTGTTCGATAACAAATTATCGATCTGAGCCAATATAAAATCCATTGAAAATGGTTTCGGAATATAAGCGTCAGCACCGGATTCAAGACCTTTTATTCGTGTTTGAACAGCACTCAAAGCCGTTAACAAAATAACAGGCGTGTGACTGGTTTCAATATTAGATTTAATGCGGCGGCATAATTCGATTCCATCCATGACAGGCATTGTGATATCGCTGATAACAATATGAATGCTTTGATTGTGAATAATTTTTAAAGCTTCTTCTCCGTTAGCCGCTTTAAAGATTTTATATTCCTTTCCAATCTCTTTGCTCATAAAATTAAGCAGCTCCAGATTGTCTTCTACAAGAAGAATTTGCGTTTTTGTATTCTTAGCAGTAATCTCATTTTCAAACTCTTCATCATTTTCCTTCATCGTTTCTGAAGCATCTTTGTAAAGATGGAATTCACTTTGCTGACGAAGTGGTAAACGCAGTACAAACGTATTCATAGAATCATCTAAGAATTGCAGTTTTAGCGTTCCGTTGTGCAGTTCCGTTAAAGAATGCGCAAGAGATAATCCAATTCCGGTTCCGGTTTGCGTTTCAGAACCTAAGATTCTGAA
Organism: Flavobacterium hercynium; assembly: GCF_002217285.1. Classification (GTDB taxonomy): domain Bacteria; phylum Bacteroidota; class Bacteroidia; order Flavobacteriales; family Flavobacteriaceae; genus Flavobacterium; species Flavobacterium hercynium. The sequence goes on from NZ_MUGW01000026.1 coordinate 197,318, forward strand.
AAACGGTTCAAAGATTTTACTTTTAAGACTCTTCGGAATTAAATTTCCATCATTCTTAACTATAAATTCCAAAAAGGTTTCATCTCTAAAAAGCGTTATAATCACTTCGTTTTTAGTGTATTTAACAGCATTACTTATTAAGTTGCTTAGTATTTTTCGAATCGCTTCTTCATCCACAAAGGCATAGATGTTTTTTTCGCCCAATTCCCATTGTACCTGAATTTTCTTTTCTTCAATAAGCGGCGTAAATTCCGATTGTAATTGTTTTACTAAGGAAGAAATATTGGTTTCCACAAAAGTAAGTCCAAGACCTTCCATTTCTGTTTTTCTAAAATCCAGTAATTCATTCACTAAATTCAGTAAGCGGGAGGTATTTTTCTCCATCAGAGACAAACTTGGTATGATTTCAGGAGATTCATAATTCTTTTTCAGCAAACTTTCCAGAGGACTTTTAATCAAAGTAAGCGGCGTTCGAATTTCATGGGCAACGTTGGTGAAGAATTCAATTTTAGCGTGATAAATTTCTTTTTCTTTCTCGTTATTAAGCTTTTCAATTTTTTGATTATTCTCTTTAATAGTTATATGATGATAGCGGCGTAAAAGCCAGTACAGACATCCAGCGATTAATAAAAAATAAAAGACAAAAGCATAACTGCTAGCCCAAAAAGGAGGTAAAATCGTAATACCCACAATAGCTTCTTTACTCCAGATACCGCTTGCGCTTAAAGATTTTACTCTAAATTTATAATCACCCGAGGGAAGTTCCGTAAAGAAAACTTTATTGTTTTTATTCAGATAAACCCAATCATCGCTTATTCCATCCAGTTTATACCAATATTGTGTCAGCTCAGGAGCGGTATAACTTAAAGCAGCAAAATCAATATTAAAATTAGATTGATAATTTTTTAAAGTAATCTTTTTGATATAAGAAACAGATTCATCCAATGGCGAATCTTCATCATTTACAATCACATCCTGATTGTTGATTTGAAGCCCCGTTATAAAAATGGGAGGATTATATTTATACGTCGTGAAGTTCTTAGGATTAAAACTAATCATTCCGTTAAGATTTCCAAAATACATATCTCCATTAGAATCCTTAAAAGCAGAACTGTAATTAAACTGATCACTCAGTAAGCCGTTTGCAGTCGTAAAGATTTTTACAGCCTTTGTTTTGTAATTAAATTTAACGAGCCCTTTTGAAGTCGTGATGCATAAATTTTGTTGCTCATCCTGTAAAATAGAATAAATAACACTACTTGGGAAACCATCTTTAGTGGTGAATTTTTTAAATGCTTTGGTTCGGGGATCAAATAAATTCAAACCATTTTCAGTTGCAATCCACAAGTTATTTTGTTTGTCCTGAAAAATCGAAGTGATAAAATCATTACTAATACTTTTATCATTTTTAAAGTCATGGCGGTAAACTACTTTTTCTTTTGTTTTTGGATTATAATAAAACAGTCCGTCGCGATACGATCCCGCCCATAAATTTCCATGCCTGTCATTGAACATGCAGGTAAAATGCGTGCTTTCTGAAAAATAATTTGAAATGGTAAAGTTTTCCTTTTTTTCATCATACAAATAAATACCAACAGAAGTTATGACATATAATTCCTTTTTTGGCGTTTCATAAAACGAAACAATAAAATCACTTTTAAAAGTACTGTTTGTATGGTCATAATGCTTTACAATTTTTCCTGAAGCAGCATCCATAATGTCCAGACCATGTTCAAAAGTTCCTATCCAGATTTGATTTCCTCTAGGTAAAACGCCGTGGATATTATAAAATGAAAGTCCTGCTTTTGTCTTGTCCGGCTGAAAGTTTACGAATTTTTTGGTCTCCAGATTAAATTTGTTGATTCCTGCATCTTCAGTACCAATCCAGAGATTTCCCTTATCATCCTTCTGAATTTCGCGAACAGCATTGCCTACAATCGCATTTTCACTTTTTCGCGGAAAGTATTTCTTAAACTGATCGTATTGCTTTTGATGATAATTTACACCGCCAAAATAAGTTCCAATCCAGACGCCATTTTCTTTATCAATAGTAATGCAATATGCTGCATTATCTGAAATAGCATAAGGATCGCTAGGGCTTTTTCGTAAATTTCTAACCGTTTTATGTTCGAGATTGTAAATGTAAACACCTGATTCGCTGGTAATCCACAATTCATTTTTGTCTCTCTTGAATTGTCGGACAAAAATAGGTTTTTCGGTCATGAATGGGGTTGTCTTTCCGCTTGATACATCATACTTATAAACACCATGATCGCGGGTACCAATTAAAACAGAATTAGTATCTAAGGAATAGATTGCAGAAATTGAAAAGGTATTGTTTGGCAGTTGTACCTTAATTTTATCAAAACTCTGAGTAGCTTCGGAGTAACGGTATAAATCATCATACGACGATACCCAAATGACACCATTTTTATCGCAGGTTATCGAAGTGGCAAAAAAAGAATTAGCGCCATCAAACATTCTTGTTTCTTTGGTATCGACATTGTATTTAATTAAAGTTCCGATAGATATAAACCATAAGTTATTTTTCAAATCATTGTCAATATCATTAATACGATTATTGATTGCCTCGTTTATAAAGGTAAATTTCTCGAGCTTTTTATCATACGAATAAAGTCCCTTATCAGTTCCTACCCAGATATAGTTTTTAAATTCATGCAAAGACTGAATATAGTTTATTCCCAATGAAGTTCTGGGATCAGTACCACTTCTAAATGTTTTAAAATGATAGCCGTCGAAACGATTCAATCCATCTTTAGTTCCAAACCATAGAAATCCGTCTTGATCCTGAATAGAAGCCAAAACAGTATTATTAGACATACCATTTTCTACCTTATAATGTTTAAAATAATACTCCTGACTAAAAATGGAAGTCGAGAAAAAGAGAAGATACAATAAAGTTCCAATTTTTAAAAAATGCTGCATGTATATGTTTTTAATTTATAAAATAATTGCTTCGTCTGTGTCATCAGTATTCAATTTGGTTTTTATCCTGTATTTAGTGATGTTTAAAAGGATTCTGAACCATTTCGACACAATTGTGAAACAAAATGACATTAAAATAACAGTAGCAATACGCTACTTTGGTCAAAAATTAAATTGATATTTTTTTAATATATAAATTATGGTATTGCTAAAAAATAAGTAAAATATTTTGAAAGGACTCAAAATAAGCATCGTTAAAGTGATTGCAATATTAGTTATATTTTTAGTAAAACAAAACGAAATTTGAAAAACTTATTAATCCCTAATAACAGCTAAAAAAACAAAACAGAAACGATTAACATTTTAAAACAAACAAAATATTTCATTATGTGACAGATATACTAAAACGTTTTAGTATATTAGCATTTACCAATTCATTATAGTTTATAACATTTAAATTTCTAACATGAATTTAAAATCTATCTTACTTACCCTTTTTTTTTCTTCAGCAGGAATAACCACATCAACTGCTCAGGAAATAGCCTTATCAAAATCGTCACTTGTAGGTAACGGAATTGCAGAATTTATACCTAAAGGATTTGATAAAAACAAAACACCATCGTTAATACTTTCTTCTGAACCGAAATCTAGCGGAAAACTACCGGCAGATTGGTCTTTGATTCCGCAATTTTCATTCAACAATAATAAAGCAAGTGCCGTTCTTAACCTCAAAGGAGAAATAAGCCTCTACGGAGGAGGAGAAGTTACCGGACCTCTTTTACGCAATGGACAAGCTATAAAATTATGGAATACCGATACCGGAGCTTATAGTGTTGAAGGCGGCAAAAGATTGTATCAGACACATCCGTGGGTTATGGGTGTTCGAGCTGATGGTTCTGCATTCGGAATCATATTTGACAGCACTTGGAAAGCGGAGTTAATAACCAACTCCGATCAGATCATTTACAATTCAGAAGGCGCCTTATTTAGAGTTTATATTATTGATCGAAAATCACCACAGGAAGTTATAAAAGGGCTATCAGAATTAACAGGTACCATAAAATTACCGCCACGTTGGGCGTTGGGATATCATCAATGTAGGTTCTCTTACGACAGTGAAAAACGGGTAATGGAAATTGCGGATACTTTTAGAGAAAAGAAAATTCCATGCGACGTAATCTGGATGGATATTGATTATATGCAAGGTTACAGAGTATTTACTTTTGACAGTATTCGATTCCGCAATCCAAAAATATTAAATGATAACCTGCACAAAAAAGGTTTTCGTGCCGTGTATATGATCGATCCAGGAGTAAAAGTAGATAAGGAATATGCAATATATAAGTCAGGCACACAAAATGATGTCTGGGTAAAGAAACCTAACGGAGAAGAATACCACGGAAAAGTATGGCCGGGAGATTGTGCATTTCCAGATTTTACGTCTCCAAAAACCAGAAATTGGTGGGCAGGACTTTATAAAGATTTCATGAGTACCGGAATTGATGGTGTCTGGAATGATATGAATGAACCTGCTGTAAACGACAATGATTTTCCTGAAGCACAACGTTTGGGAACAATGCCTTATGATACGCCACACAAAGGTGGAGGAAATTTACCTCAGGGTTCTCATTTGCTTTATCACAATGCTTACGGACGTTTAATGGTGGAAGCTTCTTATGAAGGAATCTTAAAAACAAATCCATCCAAACGTCCTTTCCTTCTCACACGTTCCAATTTGATGGGCGGACAGCGTTACGCAGCAACCTGGACAGGTGATAACTATGCGAGTTGGGAACATTTAAAACTTTCTGTGCCCATGTCACTTACATTAGGATTATCGGGTCAGCCGTTTAATGGACCTGATATTGGAGGATTTTTAGGAAATACAGATGGCGATTTATGGGCTAGCTGGCTTGGCTTTGGCGCATTAATGCCTTTTGCACGCGGACATGCCTGTGCAGGAACGAATGACAAAGAACCTTGGGCTTACGGAGCAGAAATAGAAAAAACATCGCGAATTGCATTAGAAAGACGTTATCGCTTATTGCCTTATTTGTATACACTTTTTTATGAATCTTCTAAAACAGGAATGCCAGTTATGGCTCCCGTATTTTTTGCAGATAGTAAAGATTTGCGTCTAAGAACCGAAGAACAAGCTTTTCTATTAGGAGAAAATCTTTTGGTAGTTCCTGCATTTGCTAAAGATCCTGTTTTACCATCCGGAATATGGGAAGAGATTAATCTTGTAGAAGGAGAAAAGCAAGATAAGTATCAGGCTAAGCTGCTTATAAAAGGCGGCAGTATTATTCCGGCAGGAAAAATTATCCAGAATGCAGGCGAAAACTCGTTCGATCCGTTAAGTCTTTTCGTAGGTCTGGACAAAAATGGTAAAGCGATTGGCAACTTGTATCTTGACGATGGAGATGGTTTTGGCTTTGAGAAACAAGATTATGCTTTAGTAACTTTTAAAGCTGAAAAGAAAGATAATTCCCTTATAATTAAAGTTTCTGATGTAGTTGGTAAAAGAAATAGTAAAGAAATAAACAAAATAAATGCAAGTGTGTTTTGGAATGGTAAAGCCTATTCAGGAAACGGAACTTTTAAAGATGGAATTACAATAGATTTAAAATAAATTCCATAACGTTACAATAGCAAACAGAATAATTAGATTTAGATATGAAAAAGATTTTAGTAAGATTCACTTGTATGGCAATGCTTTTTTTGGCGAGTATGATGACTTTTGGTCAGCAGTCAGCTAAAAAATGGTCCGATTATGTAAAACCCAATATAGGAACAGCACACAGCCGTTGGTTTTTTTATACTCCGGGAGCAATGCCATTTGGACTTGCAAAACTGGGACCATCGACTAACGGCCATCTTGGGAATGTACAAGGTTGGGAGGCCACCGGTTATGATGACAGAGATACATCTATAGAAGGTTTTGCGTGTTTGCATGAGTTTCAGGTTGGTGGTATCGTACTGGCACCTTCTGTTGGTAAACTGCAGACTATACCAGGAAGTCTTGATAAACCGGAAGAAGGGTACAGATCGAGATTTGATCGAAAAGACGAGTATGCCACAGCAGGTTATTATTCTGTATTGCTGAAAGATTATAAAGTGAAAGCAGAACTTACCGCAACAAAAAGAGTAGGTTTTCAGCGTTATACGTTTCCGAAATCATCTCAGTCTAATATAATTTTTGACATTGGAAACAGACAAGGAGAAAGTGGAGCTGTAAAGGAGTCTAAAGTTACGATCACAGAAGATGGAAGAATAGAAGGTTATGTGATTACGATGCCGGAATATGTGAAAATTTATCAGGCAGGAGCCGATGTTGCCATGTATTTCTCGGCGGTTTTAGACAAAAAGCCAACAAGCTTCGGAACATTCAATAAACAAGGAGTTCAGGCAAGTGTAAAGGAAATTACAGGAGAAGGTGCCGGAGTTTATTTAACTTTTGATACTAAAGAAAATGAAATGGTGACCGTAAAAATAGGATTGTCGTATACTTCAATAGCCAATGCCAGACTTAATTTAGATACTGAAGCAAAGAATTTAGATTTTGCAGCAGCAAAAAAACAAAGTCAGACAACTTGGAACGAGTATCTTGGAAGGATAGCTGTAGAAGGTAAAAATGAAAAGGATAAGATTAAATTTTACACAGGATTATATCATGCATTATTAGGACGCGGACTGGGAAGTGATGTAAATGGTGCTTATCCTATGAATAACGGAAAAGTTGGACAGATACCATTAGATGCAAAAGGACAACCTCAGCACAATTACTACAATACCGATGCCATTTGGGGAGGCTTTTGGAACCTGACCCAATTGTGGGCACTCGCTTATCCTGAATATTATGCAGACTGGGTACAAGGACAATTGTTGGTGTACAAAGATGCCGGATGGCTGGGTGATGGTATTGCAAATAGTAAATATGTATCCGGTGTAGGAACGAACTTTACAGGGCTTGCTATAGCTTCCGCTTATAATTCCGGGATTCACAATTTCGATGTAGAAAAAGGATATGAGGCAGCGCTAAAAAATGAATTAGAATGGAAGGACCGGATACAAGGCGCAGGTAAAATGGATGTGAAACAGTTTGTAGCATTGGGCTATTCTCCATATCTGGATAATATGGATTTTAAAACCAATACAGAAGGCTCAGGATTTTCAGCTTCGCATACTTTAGAATATTCATTTAGTGCTTATGCTGTAGCCCAATTTGCAAAGGCTTTAGGTAAAACAAAAGACTACGAGAAGCTGATAAAATTAGCTGATGGATGGAAACTGATTTATGATAAAGAAACAGCATTTATACGCCCTAAATATGCTAATGGAGAATTTATAAAAAATTTTGATCCATCGCAGCCGTGGCGAGGTTTTCAGGAAGGTAACGCATGGCAATATACTTTTTATGTTCCGCACAATGTTCCGGAATTAGTATCGGTTTTAGGAAAAGATACTTTTAACGAGCGTTTGAATACTATTTTTACGAAATCACAAAAGAATGTCTTTGGCGGAGGTACTACCATTGATGCATTTGCTGGTTTATCAGGTTTTTACAATCATGGAAATCAACCGAACTTGCATATTTCATGGCTTTTTAATTTCTCAGGAAAACCAGCGCTGACACAAAAATGGGTTCATGCAATCTGCGACGAATTTTACGGAACAGAAGGAATTCACGGATACGGTTACGGTCAGGACGAAGATCAGGGACAATTGGGAGCCTGGTATGTTATGTCGTCAATTGGTTTGTTTGATGTAAAAGGATTAACGGATATAAATCCTTCGTTTCAAATAGGAAGCCCATTGTTTGATAAAATTACAATTAAGAAATTAGGAAAAGCACGTAATGCTAATTTCACTATTAATGTAAAAAATAATACAAAAAGCAATGTCTATCTGCAGGAAGTAAAACTGAATGATACGAACGTAAGGGAACTTTCAATTGATCTGGAAGCCATTAAAAAAGGAGGTACATTAAACATGAAAGTAGATTCAAAGCCGGTAACAACATGGGACAATTAAAAGTTACAATCGTACAGTAATCCTTTAACCAAAACGAAACATTATGAAGCAAGTATTTTATTTATTTCTGATTTTATCTTGTTCAAAAACAATGGCACAAGCAAGTGTTTCTAATCAGCTAAAAAGCAATAATCCGATTTTTAAAGGCTGGTATGCTGATCCGGAAGCGATCATTTTTGATAAAACGTATTGGGTGTATCCCACTTTTTCTGCTCGCTACGAAGATCAGATTTTATTAAATGCTTTTTCATCAAAAGATTTAGTTCATTGGACAAAACATTCGAGGATTTTAGATACAACGGCAGTAAAATGGGCAAAAAAAGCTATTTGGGCGCCTTCAATTATCAAAAATAAAAACAAATACTTTTTGTTTTTTGGAGCAAATGATATTCAGAGTGATAATGAAATTGGAGGAATAGGTATAGCAGTAGCATCAAAACCGGAAGGACCATACAAAGATTATTTAGGAAAACCATTAGTTGATAAATTTTACAATGGAGCACAGCCAATTGATCAGTTTGTATTTAGGGACAAAGACGGACAGCATTATTTGTTTTACGGAGGATGGAAACATTGTAATGTAGCGAAACTAAAAGCTGACTTTACCGGCTTTGTACCTTTTGAAGATAAGACTGTTTTTAAAGAAGTGACACCCGAAAACTACGTTGAAGGTCCTTTTATGTTTATTCGAAATAATAAATACTATTTTATGTGGTCAGAAGGAGGCTGGACAGGACCAGACTATTGTGTGGCTTATGCAATTGCAGATTCACCTTTAGGCCCCTTTAAAAGAATTGGGAAAATCTTAGAACAAGACGCTAAAATTGCTGTAGGTGCAGGACATCATTCGGTTATAAAAATACCAAACGAGGAGAAATATTATATTGTGTACCACAGAAGACCAATTAACGAAACACACGCAAATTCCAGAGAAACCTGCATAGAAGAAATGCATTTTGATGAAAAAGGTTTTATCAAACCCGTAATTATAACAAACGAAGGAGTATCGGCGAAGGTGATTAAATAAAATATAAGATTGTAAAAGATAAAAGATAACGCATTACTGCGTTATTTTTTTGTCTTGTTTTTTATTCTGATGCCCTCTTTAAAAAAACAAACTTTTTATCTGGTCATATTCTATATGATTTGTGTCAGATCACTAACGTTCAGTGTTTTCGAAGGATGTATGGGACGTTTGAACACAATTTTGAAACGAAATGGGATAAAAAATGGGTGGTTAATGCGCTAATTTGGTCACGAATTAAATGATATTTTTTTTAGGTTTAAATTACGATATCTATAAAAATAGGTAGTAATTTTTTGAGATGTGTTAAAATCAGAGCGTAATGAATACTTTTTACGCTCTTGATTTTTTAATCTTATAACTAGCAATAGTAATCCTTCTAAAAATCAAATTTGATTTAAAAAACTAACTAAGTAACCAACCAAAAATTAACCGAAATGAAAATTAAACCAATCTGGAAATTTTCGTCTATTTCTCTGAGCTTATTTGCCTGGCGTAAATTAAAGTTTAGTGAGACAGGACTAATTTACCTTTCGTTTCTTTTGCTCTGTTCTGTAAATAATTATGCGCAGAACACCAATGGACAAAGCGCAGTAAAAGTAACAGGAACTGTAGTAGACTCAAAAGGCTTATCCTTGCCTAGTGCTACAGTGCTCGAGAAAGGCACAAAAAATGCCACAAGTACTGATTTTGATGGTAGCTTTACTATTACCGTTTCTTCTCCGCAGGCGATTCTTGTTTTTAAGTTTATTGGAATGAAAGAAACGGAAATGGCTTTGAATAATGCTACAAAAGTAACCGTAACTATGGAAGATGAAACCAATGATCTTCAGGCAGTTGTTGTAGTAGGATACGGTACCCAGAAAAAGGCTTCAGTTGTGGGCGCGATAAGCACAATAAAACCTTCTTTATTGCAAGTAGGAACTTCCCGAACCTTAGGAAATAACCTGGCAGGTCAAATTGCGGGAGTAATGGCTGTTCAGCGATCAGGAGAACCAGGTTACGATCAGTCGGATATAAAGATTCGTGGAATCTCCACATTCAAAGGATCAACCAATCCGCTCGTATTAGTAGATGGAATTGAAAGAAATTTGAATGACCTTGATCCCTCAGAAATTGAATCTTTCTCCGTTTTAAAAGATGCTGCCGCAAGTGCTGTTTATGGTGTTCGAGGGGCGAATGGTGTTATTTTAATTAATACAAAAAGAGGTTTCGTAGGTACTCCGACAATACAGGTTAGAACAGAATACTCCATTCAGCAGCCTACTAAATTACCGGAATTCATTACTGCCGCACCTTATATGAGATTGTTAAATGAATTAGCAGCCGAGCAGGGCAAAGGAGTTCTCTTTTCTGAAGACCGCATTACAAAAACGACAAACCGATACGATCCTGATTTATATCCTGATGTAGATTGGGTAGGCGCAATTACCAAAGATTATGCATTTACGTCCAGAACCAATTTAAACGTTGCAGGAGGATCAGAAATTTTAAGATATGCTTTAACAGCTTCTTATTATAGTGAAAAAGGAATACTCGCCGCAGATCCAAAACAAACGTATGATTCAGAAACAAAATTAAACAGAACCAACATACGTACAAACGTAGACGTCAATCTTTCGAAATCAACATTGTTACGAGTAAATATTGGAGGTTTTTTACAAAATATAGACAAAGGAAACAGTAATACGGATGAATTGTTCGATAAAGCCTTCGAAACAACTCCTTTTGTTCATCCGGCAATATATTCAGATGGTACTATTCCGAGAATTTTTGGACGTCAAAACCCGTGGGCGATGAGTACACAACAAGGATATTACAAACAAGGTGGCAGTAAGATAGAAAGTCTGGTATCACTAGAACAGGATTTTAAAGCCATTACACCCGGACTAAAAGCAAAGTTTACCTATTCGTTTGATTCTTATTCTGAAAACAGAATTGTACGTGGCAAATCACCAGACTATTATCATGTAGCTACAGATCGTGATCTCGACGGGAGTTTAATACACGGAACTGTTCAGGCGTATGGTCAGGCTTATCTGGGATATGAAAAAAAACCGGAGTTTGGCAACAGACGTGTGTATCTGGAAGCCAACACAAACTATAACCGTTCTTTTGGGAAACATGATCTAAGCGGACTTTTATTGTACAATCAGGACAGTTTTAATGATGGAACAGCTCCTCAGGCTTTTAAACATCAAGGTCTGGCAGGAAGAACGTCATACACATTTGATAGAAGGTATATAGGTGAATTTAACTTTGGGTACAACGGATCGGAGAATTTCGCCAAAGGAAAACGATTCGGATTTTTTCCGTCTGTAGCCATGGGCTGGATCGTATCAGAAGAAAAATTTATGGAGCCTGTAACCCATATTTTCAATAAAATTAAGCTTCGCGGTTCTTACGGATTAGTTGGAAATGATAACATTGGAGGAAACAGAAGATTTGCCTACCTGACTACCATTAGCGACGATAATAATTCAGACTACTGGTTTGGTACCGGGCAGGGAGTAAAGTTCGAAGGAATTGAAGAAGGTCAGATTGGAGTAAGCGATCTAACGTGGGAAAAAGTAGCAAAAGCCGATATCGGTATCGAGCTTGGATTATTTAATATGATCGATTTAACAGTAGATGTATTTCAGGAAAAAAGGAAAGACATTTTTGTAGAACGTAATACAGTACCAACTCAGGCCGGATTTATTAACGCGCCTTGGGCCAATTTTGGAAAAATGGAAAATAAAGGTATCGAGGTAGCTTTGAATCTAAACAAACAAGTAACTCCGGATTTCTTTATGAGCTGGCGTGCCACTTTTACTTTTGTTGAAAATAAAGTAACCGAAAGAGATGAAGCAGACGCAGTAAAAGGTACTTACCGTTCCGGAACAGGAATTCAAAACAATACATTGTATGGATATAAAGCAACCGGATTGTATACCAGTGAAGATTTTACAGCACCGGGCGTTTTAGCACCGGGATTGGCAGTACCCACATTTGGGACAGCGTTACGACCGGGAGATATCAAATACGAGGACAGAAATGGAGACGGAATAATCAGCGGTTTAGATGAAGGTTTTATTGGCGGTACAAATGACCCTCAGATTATTTACGGCTTTGGAAACAACTTAAAGTACAAACAATTTGATTTTAGCTTTTTCTTTCAGGGTGTAGCCAAATCAGAACGCATTATTGGCGGTTCTAATTTTATACCGGGAAGCGGTACAGGAACATTAGGAAATATTTATTCAAACTACAACGATCGATGGACAGAAGAAAATCCGAGCCAGGATGTGTTTTGGCCAAGATTGAGCTATGGTCCTAATGCTAATAATTCTGTTCCATCTACATGGTGGAAAAAAGACATGAGTTTTGGTCGTTTAAAAACAATGGAAGTAGGTTATACATTAAACAAAAAGACGGTAGAAAAGCTTTATCTCCAAGGATTAAGAATTTACATCAGCGGGAATAATTTGTGGTATGCCTCTAATTTTAAACTTTGGGATCCCGAGTTGTCTACAGCCACAGGTTTAAAATATCCATCAACAAGATCAGTCCTTTTTGGCTTATCAATAGGACTATAAATTTAAAAAGATTTTAAAAATGAAAAAGATATACATTAGATCAATTATTCTCTTTTTAGGAATAGTACTATCGTCATCCTGCTCTGATTATTTAGATAAAGAAACGGATACCGAACTTTCTTTGGATGGTGTTTTTGTGAGTAAAACAAAAACAGAAAACTGGCTTGCATCTTGTTATTCCCGAATTCCGGATCCAACCTGGGGCTATACCCGCAGTTTGGGATGGGAGATTTTGGGCGATGATATGACACCATCTGAAAGATGGCGCCAATACGACTGGCAGGTAATTCCCTTTGCTTTAGGTGACTGGTCAGTAGGTTCGCAATGGAGTCCCGGTTATTGGAATAATCTTCCACAGAGAATACGAGAGTGTAACCTGCTTATCAAAAATGTTAAGCCATTACAGGATCAAAATTTAAACGAAGACGAAGTTCGTTTGATGATTGGAGAATGCCGTTTTTTAAAAGCTTACTATTACTCATTGCTGCTAAATACTTATGGCCCAATTCCTTTTAGTCCCGATGAAATTACACCCGTAGATTATAATCTTTCCGATTTACAAATAGGACAAACTCCGTATGATGAAATCGTAAGCTGGATTGATAAGGAACTGAAAGAGGTAGAAAAGATTTTACCTCCTTCGTATTCAGACGGCAGAAAATTTGGCCGTGCAACTTCAATCATGTGCAAAGCTGTTAGAGCCAGAATGCTGCTTTTTGCTGCAAGTCCGCTTGTAAATGACAATGCAGAATATGCCGGTCATATTACTAAAGACGGTAAAACGCTATTTAATAGTGCGTATGATGCCAATAAGTGGAAAATAGCAGCAGAGGCAAGTAAAGATTTAATTCTAAGCGCAGAAGCAGCAGGACATAAGTTATATACCGAAATGAATGCTGTAGGCAAAATTGATCCCTTTTTATCTTGCCAAAATTTACACTTAATCGAAGCCAGCAGAGGAAATACAGAAGTATTGTTTGCACGTCCCAATGTAGAGTCCAAAGAGTACGACAGACATACGGCACCAGGCGGAAGCGGAGGAGCAGGAGGTTATGGTGTGACACAATCATTAGTAGATGCTTTTTTTACCGCAAATGGTCTTCCGATAAGCGATCCTAATTCAGGATATGTAGAAACGGGATTTTCTACTCAGGATGGATTTTGGACGAATGGAGTAACAAAATTTAATGAAGTCAAAAGTCCCGGTTTGGTAACGCTTGCGGATACTTACAATATGTATTGCAATCGTGAACCAAGATTTTATCTGGCGGTAAATTTTGATGGAGCATGGTATACAGATGGAGATAATGCAGGAAAAGACAAAGGCAGAAAGCTGGAATTTTTTAACGGTAAAAAAGACAACAACAATAAACACGATGCACCGCAAAATGGTTATTTGGCAAGAAAAAGAACAGATCCTTCAAGAAATCCAGTCATAGATTATTTTGCACCGCGTCACGGAATTTTATACCGATTGGGAGAAGCCTATCTTAATTATGCTGAAGCACTGAACGAATCAGATCCCGGAAATCCCGAAGCTTTATTTTACTTGAATAAAATTAGAGAAAGAGCAGGAGTTAGAACCTACACAACTGGAGGAACTGATGCTGAAAACATACATGTAGACAATGATCAGGAAAGTATCAGAAAGATCATCAGGATGGAACGCAGGGTCGAACTCTGTACCGAAGGAATTCGCTACGATGATTTAAGAAGATGGAAATTAGCAGAAACCGTTTTGAACGGTCCTTTTTACGGAATGAACTTCAACGGTAAAAATGCAGCTGAGTTTTATCAAAGAACAGCATATCAGACCAGAGTTTACAGAAAATCTTTTTACTGGTTTCCGATCTACGTAGCAGAAATCGAAAAGAATCCAAATTTAATTCAGGCACCTTTCTGGGATAAATAACTAAAAATCATAGCAAAATGAAAAATATAAAAAGTATTATCTCCTTTATCATAATGAGTTTGGTTTTTGTTTCCTGTGAAGACCACGGACTTGAAAATGTAGATTGGTTACAAGAACCCACTTTTACGAATCCTTTGAAGATTACACTTTCAGGTGAAGAAATCGTATTGAGTAAAGATAATGAAGAAGCAAACGCAATAACGTTTACCTGGACACCAGCAAACGACAGAGGAGCCGGAACGAGTTTAACCTATTTTTTCCGAATGGACATAGCCGGAAATAATTTTGGAGAAGATGCCGCACCCGGAACCATTACAACGATCACAGAAGAAATTCCGGCAGGTGTTTTTACCAAATCGTATACCGTAGAAGAATTAAATTCTTTATTGCTAAAAAACTTTAAACGTCTGGGGGGAACCGTTACAAAACTGGAAGTACAAATAATAGCAAGAGTAGAAAATGCAACGCAATTTCAGCTTCCGGAAGTAGCAGTGTCTAGTTTTTCTGTAACAAGCTTTAGTCCGGGACCATTACCGCTTTTTATGGTTGGAGATGCTATAAGTGGTGGCTGGGATTACAATGCAGGCAAAAGCTTACCTGAAAAAACAGAAAGAACAATTTACCATTTTATAGGAGATTTTTCAGTAGGTTCATTCAAAGTTATTGAAAAACCAGGCAATGAGCTGCCTTCTTATGATCCTGTAGAAGATAACAAAATTATTTACAACGAAACCAATCCAAAAACAGCTGAAAATGTTTTTAAAGTAGAACAGGCAGGCCGTCATTCTTTCTACCTCGATATAGATCAGGGAACTTATGTGTTGGGTTATGCGCCTTATGAGAATGTTTACATGGTTGGAAACGCCATAACAGGAATAGGCTGGGATATTGGAAAAGCCAAACCAATGACATGGGATTCTAAGAATCCGGAAGTATTTGTTTATACAGGACAATTTGATGCAGGTGAATTTAAACTTCCATTAGAATTGGGTAATTGGGGCGGTAAAAATTTAATGCCTTCTACAAATGGTGTCATACTCAAAGGAGAAGCAACAGATGATCCTGTAATGCTCTTAATGCCAAATGGCCAGCCGGATAATAAATGGGTTATTGAAACTTCAGGTGAATATGAACTTACCGTAAACCCTGCTAAAATGACTATTGCATTGAAAAAACTATAAGAAAAAATAAAAAGCATTCATTGACGAACTTAGAATTTAGTACGAATAGATTTAAAGAAAAAAGATATGATAAGAGTCGAAATAAATAGCTGTAGTCTTAGTAATAAATTGAGATTACGTATTGCAGTATTTTTAATGCTGATCGGAATAGTAATTCCTGCACATGCACAATTAAGCGGCAATCCTCTTTTTACAGGAGCCGATCCTGAAATTCATTACTTTAACAATAAGTATTATATCTATACTACGGCTATTTACGGGACGCAGTTTCATGCTTATTCTTCAAATGATTTGACCAACTGGCATGATGAAGGATTAATTTTTGATCTTTTTCCCGATAGTCCCTGGGCGCAATACAATGGTTGGGCTCCCGCAGTCGTTTTTCGAAATAACAAATATTACTTTTACTATACTGCCGAAACCAAAATAGGTTTGGCAGTTGGTAATACACCCATTGGTCCTTTTACAGATATTGGCGCACCGCTTATTGCAACCGATCCTTACACCGATGATATCATAGATGCCAATGTTTTTATCGATGATGACGGACAAGCTTATATTTATTACGGAGGATCAGGCAAAAGCAGAATGGTTGTTCGCAAATTAAATGCAGACATGATTTCTCTGGCAACCGGACCTACTGATATAACACCTCAAAATTATACTGAAGGACCTTATATGGTAAAGAGAAAAGGAATTTACTACATGATGTATTCAAACGGTGCTTGGTTTAATGATTCTTATAATGTACAATATTCTACATCTAATTCTCCTATGGGACCTTGGACTTACAGAGGCAAAGTACTAAGTTCAAATGCAGAAGATAAAGGCCCTGGTCATCATGGAGTGCTAAAAATAGGAAACTGCGATGAATATTATATGGTGTACCATCGTTACGAAAATGGCACTTCGGGAGAAAGGAAAATTGCAATAGACAGAATGTATTTCAACTCCAATGATCTCATAGAACCTGTTAATATGACCAATTATGGTGTTGCACCAAGAGTACCGGATCAATCTTGCCCTACACAAAACATTACTTCCGGAGGTATTTATAAACTAACGCACAAAGGAACCAATCAATGTCTTGATGTAGTTAATAATGCAAGCCAGTCAGGAATAAACGTGCAGCAAAGTACAGACAATGGCAATGATGCGCAACGCTGGGTTATTACGCTTGAAGCTGATGGTTATTATAAACTAACGCACAAAGGAACTAATCAATGTTTAGATGTTGCGAACAATAGTAATCAGCCTGGAGCCAATGTACAGCAATGGGTTGACAATAATAACGATGCCCAACGCTGGAAAATCGAATTGATGTCAGATGGTTATTGCAAGCTTACCCACAAGGGAACAAATCAATGTTTAGATGTAAAAGACAACAGTAATCAGTCTGGTGCTAACGTACAGCAATGGACAGATCTTGGTACAGATGCGCAACGATGGAAACTGGATTTAATTGAAGTTCCAATTGTTTCCGGAGGAGTTTATAAGTTAACCCATAAAGGAACAAACCAATGTCTGGACGTAAGCGACGGAAGCACCCAGCAAGGGGCAAATGTACAGCAATATACAGGCAATGATACTGACGCTCAGCGTTGGGTTATTACAAAAGAATCCGATGGTTTTTATAAATTAACGCATAAAGGAACCAACCAATGTTTAGATGTTGATAACAATAGTAGCCAGCCGGGAGCTAATGTACAGCAATGGTCAGATCTTGGCACCGATGCGCAGCGTTGGAAAATCGAACTGATGAGTGATGGTTATTTTAAACTAACACACAAAGGAACCAATCAATGTCTGGATGTAGCAAATAACTCAGCTGAACCAGGAACAAATGTACACCAATGGACAGATAATAATAACGATGCACAACGCTGGAAACTTGATTTGATAAAACCTGTAACTCCTTCAAGTACAGCAAAGTCATCAAAATCTATAGTAGGAAATCAAGATGAAGCTTTAGCAAACACGGTTACTATTTATCCAAATCCGGTAAAAAACAGACTTTTCATTAATTCTGAAATCAAAGACATGAAGATTAGTATTTTTTCTCAAACAGGAAGTTTGGTAAAAGTACAGCGAAATATAGATAATAGTGTAGACGTATCAGGTCTTACATCAGGAATTTACTTTGCGGTATTTGAAAAAGACAACACCAAAATCACAAAACAATTTATAAAAGAATAAGAGCAGCATAAAAATTACATACTTACCTTAGATATTGGGTAAGTATGTTTTTAAGATTAATTTTAAAATACAATATGAAAACAAAACAATTTTTAGTCGCAATCCTTTGCCTTACTTTCGGAGCTTTAGCAGCTCAGGAATATAAGTCAGAAGCCAATTCAAAGGCAGTTGTGGTATCAGGCAATGCTCGATTTACAGTACTTTCTCCGCGTGTAATTCGTATGGAATGGAGTTCAGATGGTAAGTTTACAGACAATGCTTCACTGACATTTGTAAACCGAAACCTTCCTGTACCATCGTTTACCAAAAAAGAAAACAATGGTATACTGCAAATTGCAACCGATGTAGTAAAACTTAAATATAAAAAAGAATCAGGTAATTTTAATGACAAAAATTTAAGTGTAGAGTTCATCGTAAATGGTAAACCAACAACATGGAAACCGGGTTTAGCGAATACTAAAAACTTGTTAGGAACTACACGCACCTTAGATGGAGTCGACGGCCCTGCTAAGGAACTGGAAAAAGGAATCATCTCCCGTGATGGCTGGTATTTAATAGACGACAGCGAGCGACCTCTTTTTGATAATTCGGAGTGGCCTTGGGTTATGGCGCGTCCGGGAGATAAACCGCAGGATTTATACCTTTTTGCTTATGATTCTGATTATAAAGCGGCTTTAAAAGATTATACAGATATTGCAGGAAAGATAGCCATGCCTCCGAGATTTGCTTTTGGTGCCTGGTGGTCACGCTACAGAGAATACTCTGATACTGAATTTCGTGATCTTGTGGGGGAATTCAAAATGCACGATGTGCCTTTGGATGTATTTGTAATTGACATGGACTGGCATGTAAAATCATTGCCTGAATTTTTTAAAAACGGACAAAGACAAAGAGATCAGGCGGGAGAAGATGCCGGATGGACTGGTTTTACATGGAATAAAAATTTGTTTCCCTCACCGGAAAAATTCTTAAAATGGACAAATGAACAGCACCTTAAAACGTGTTTAAATCTTCATCCTGCTTCAGGAATACAACCATTTGAAGAAGTATATCCGGAAATGGCAAAAGCAATGGGAATTGATCCTGCAACAAAAAAATATGTACCTTTTGATATAACCGATAAAAAATTTGCAACAAACTACATGAACCTTGTGTTGCATCCTATAGAAAAAGCAGGTGTAGATTTTTGGTGGCTGGACTGGCAACAATGGGGAAGTACGAATATTCCGGGAGTAAATCCAACCATTTACTTAAATTATGTGCATTACAGCGATATGGAACGTCAAAATAAAGTACGACCACTTATTTTTCACCGTTGGGGAGGACTCGGAAATCACAGGTATCAAATCGGATTTTCGGGAGATACACATGTCACTTGGGAATCACTCAATTATCAGCCTTATTTTACGTCCACTGCTGCAAACGTAGGATTCGGATATTGGAGTCATGACATTGGAGGGCACCAGGGCGATGCAGGAACAGCTGAATTGTACACAAGATGGATTCAATGGGGTGTTTTTAGTCCGATATTTAGAACGCATGCTACCGCTTCACCACAGCACGAAAGACGAATTTGGGCGTATCCGCTCGACAATTTTTTAATCATGCGAGAAGCATACCAAACGAGATATGCTTTGATCCCTTATTTGTATAATGAAGCACGTAATACGTATGAAACCGGTGTTTCTACAGTTCATCCTATGTATTATGATTACCCAAAAGATGAAAATGCGTATGCTATGCCAAACCAATACATGTTTGGACGAGATATGATTGTGCATCCCATTACGAAACCAATCGATAAAGAAAGTATCTTTTTATCACACGAAACCTGGTTACCGGAAGGGAAATGGTTCGAAACCAGTACCGGAAGTATCATAAATGGCGGTAAAAAAGTTGTAATGCCTTTTACTTTTGGTGATATTCCTGTTTTTGTAAAAGAAGGCGCTATCATTCCGATGCAGTCAAAAGTAGAAAGAACAGACGAGAAACCACTGAACCCGCTAATTCTTTCTTTTTATCCTGGGAAAAAAGGAACTCTGAAATTGTATGAAGACGAAGGAAATAATAACAATTTCAAGAAGAATGCTTTTACCTACACACCTGTAACTTCAGAACAAACAGGGAATAAAATGAATATTGTAATAGCACCTGCAGAAGGCTCTTTTACAGGAATGCTAACTTCAAGAGGTTATGAACTTCGTTTTCCTTGTTCATTTCCTCCAACAGCGGTTTCAGTAAACGGGCAGAAAATTCCATACAGCGAAGAAGATAAAGCAGGAAGCTGGACATACAAAGGAAATGATTTTGAAACAAGAGTTTACTTATCAGAAATGCCAACCAACACAAAAGTTGCTGTTGAGTTGCAATTTCCGGATTACGATCAGCAGCTTCTTTCAGGTAAAAAAGGACAAATTAAATACTTGAAAAATTTTGAAACATTCCGACTTTTAAACGATTGGAATGACGGATTAAACAGTCCATTTGAAATAATGTCTCTGACGCAGTTTGGTCAAAACATCGAATATAATATTGCAGCTATTAAAAAAGAGGTTGATGGATTCTCTAATCGATGGAATGCAGCATTATTAACGATTCAATCTGCCAGTGAAACCAATAAAGTGTACAAGCCTTACTATGAATTTCTTAAAATGTTTGGAAAAATTGCAGAAAGACCTGAATTTGCTAAAGATCAGGAAGTAGAATCTACAACAAAAACAAAGGTAGAGTTCATTCAGAAAGGCACTGACAAAATCTATTACACCACAGATGGTTCTGTACCAACGCGCAGTTCACAGCTTTACACAAAAGCATTTGAAGTCGCAGTACCGGCACGTGTAAATGCGATAGCCTGCCCTGCGGGAGATGGTTCTTGCAGCTCTGTGATCTCCAAGATATTTTACAATAAGAAAACGGGATTAAATTATAATCTGTACAAAGGCAAATGGAGTAAAATTCCTGATTTTAGCAAACTTACACCAGTTGAGAAAGGATATGCACCTGATTTTGATTTGAATAAAATCAAACATGACAGCAACAATTACGGATTGCTTTATAACGGGTACATCAACATTCCAGAAGATGGAAAATATACTTTTTACCTAGCTTCAGACGATGGCAGTAAACTTTACATCAATGACAAACTAGTTATCGATAATGATGGTTTACATGGTTTTGATGAGAAGAAATCTGAAATAATTTTAAAGAAAGGACTTTTACCAATTCGTTTAGAATATTTTCAGGAGAACTATGGCGAAGGACTTTCGGTTGAGTTTTCATCAGAGAAAATGATCAGAACAAGTCTTTTTCCTTCGATTTAATCTGAAGACAGATTAGCCACAACGATTTATAATTTTTTACATAAATTTACTGTATGAACCTGATTTTTAAACTAAAATTGAAAGTCAGGTTCATTTTTATTTTAACCTTAAAAATACAACAGATGACCAAAGTTATAACAGCGATATTGATTTTATCTTTTACTCAAATAATAAATGCGCAGAAAGATTTTAAAGCGCTTTTTGATGGCAAAACAACAAAGGGCTGGCATACCTACGGGAAAAACAACGCCGGAGCTGGTTGGAAAGCGGAAAAAGGTGTTTTGTATTTTGATCCCGAAGCAGCTAAAAATGGGCAAGGAGGAGATTTAGTGACGGATGCACCATTTGAAAATTTCCATTTAAAATTAGATTGGAAAATCTCCGAAAATGGTAATAGCGGTATTATTTTTTATGTAAATGAAGATCCTCAAAAATATGAAAACACATACAATACAGGTTTAGAAATGCAGGTTCTGGACAATGAAGGACATCCTGACGGAAAAATAACAAAACACCGTGCAGGCGATTTATACGATTTGATTCAAAGTAAATCAGAACCGGTGAAAAAAGTCGGAGAATGGAATACAGCAGAAATCATAAGCGTGAAAGGTAAATTAACCTTTATTTTAAATGGAGTTGTCGTTGTAGAAACAACACTTTGGGATGATAATTTTAATACATTAATAGCTCAAAGTAAGTTTGCCAACTGGCCAGGTTTTGGAACATTCAAAAAAGGAAAAATAGCGTTACAGGATCACGGAAACAAAGTTTGGTACCGTAATGTTGTGATAAAAGAATTAAAGTAAAAGAAAATAAAACAGATTAGTCTGTTATAGATTTTCAAAATAAGGCACTTTGGGCTACAAGAATAGTCGATTTGAACCCAAACAAGCTGTGATTTGTCCGCAACTTTGTAACTGAATTTAAAATTTAGAAACAATGAAAGTATTTGTAACGGGAGCAACGGGATTTATTGGATCGGCAGTTGTTAATGAATTAATAGCAAATGGACATCAGGTTTTAGGATTGGCACGATCAGAAGCTGCCGCTGAAAAACTTAAGAGTGTTGGGGTAGAACCACTTTACGGTGATTTGACCGATTTAGAAAGTCTTAAAAAAGGAGCGCTAGCAGCAGATGCCGTTGCTCATTTGGGATTTATTCATGACTTTACCCGTTTCGCAGAAATGTGCGAAGTAGACAGAAAAGCAATTGAAACAGTCGGTTCAGTATTAATTGGAACTGAAAAACCTTTTATCGTTACTTCTGGAACAGGAATTTTGAGAAAGCAAGGAATTGCTTTAGAAAGTGACGTAGTAGTTGAAACACCAAATCCGCGTACCGCGACAGAATTAGCGGTCAATGCACTTGCTGCAAAAGGAATTCGTGCTTCAGTAGTTCGTTTTCCGCCGTCTGTTCACGGTGATGGAGATATAGGTGGGTTTGTACCAATTTTAATCAGAATAGCAAAAGAAAAAGGCATTGTGGCTGTGATTAATGAAGGAATGAATGTCTGGCCTGCAATTCACCGCTTAGATGCTGCCAGAGTATTTCGTCTGGCAATAGAAAAAAATCCTGAACCAGGTACACGTTATCATGCAGTAGCAGAGCAGGGTGTTAAAATGGATGCCATTGCGGGGGCTATTTCAGATCATTTAAAATTGCCATTTAAACGCATTAAAGAAGAGGAAGCAGCAGCTTATTTTACATGGTTTACTCATTTTGCAATGTTTGATAATCCTTCTTCCGGCGCCTGGACGCAGCAAGAACTAAATTGGAAACCACAACATCCTGAGCTACTTGAGGATCTAGAGGGCAATGTTTATTTCAAAGAAGACTAAAGACAATATTTATAAAACAGTATATTTAATCTTCAAAAACTACAGCAAATGGCAGTACAGTTTATTAAAACCATTACAGAATTTCACGAGTTGCGTGGTTTGCCAAAACCAAAGCATCCGCTGATTAGCCTCATCAATTTTGCAGATGTTAAATATAGTTCACCACAACAACATGATATCCAGTTGTCATTTTCATTTTACACCATTTCTGTCAAGAAAGGAATGGATCATAAATACAAATATGGTGAACAGGAATACGAATTTGACTTTAATAATGGTACCGTGTTTTTTATGGCTCCCAATCAGGTGCTCAAAGTTAAAGCTCCTGTAAATGGGGTACGTCCATCGGGCTGGATGCTCATGATACATCCTGATTTTATTTGGAATACGTCTTTAGCTACTACCATACATCAGAATGATTTTTTTGAATATTCGGTTAATGAAGCCTTGTTTTTATCTGAAGATGAAGAGCAAAATATGATTTTATTGCTTCAAAATATCAAAAAGGAATATGAAGCAGCGATCGATCAGTTCAGCCAGAATATCATTATTTCTCAAATAGAAACATTACTGAACTATTCACAACGCTATTACCAAAGACAGTTTATTACCCGCAAAAAAGTAAATCATACGATTTTGAGTCAAATAGACCAGCTTTTGAATCAACGGATTCATTCTGCTGAATTAGCAGAAAAAGGCAGTATCACAGTACAATTTTTATGCGATGAACTTCATATTTCGCCCAGCTATCTAAGAAGTTTATTGAAAAATCTAATCGGTAAAACGCCTCAGGAATACATTCACAGTAAACTGATAGAAAAAGCAAAAGAAAAACTGAGCACCACCACTTTATCTGTGGGTGAAATTGCGTATGAACTCGGTTTTGAGTTTCCGCAGTCTTTCAGCAAACTATTTAAAAAATATACCAAACAAACCCCAATGGAGTTTCGGGCGGGGTTTAATTAGAGTGTCTAATATTATAATAATTCCAAAAACAAAAGGCAATCCTATTTATAAGTAGGATTGTCTTTTGCGGTATAATGATTTAAGAATATTCAAACTATTATTTCTTTTGGAAAAATTGTTTTTGAGCATTAATAGCTTCATCCAGCGATTTTTGAATATACGAAATGTTTTCTATTGCATCTGGAGCAGACGCTCTTTTTTGAGCCTCATCAGGATTGGTAAAATCAAATTCTTCGATACGCTCGTTAATCCACCAAAGATTTCCAAAAGGATCTAAAATTCTGCAAACCTTTTCACCAAACCATAGCTTAGTAATATCTGTTACCGATGTTCCTCCAAACGCTAATGCTTTTTCATGCGATTTTTCGATATCTTCTACATATAAATTTAGAAAACCGGGCGTTGGAACCCATCCTTTTCTTGAATCAAAAAGTAGCAACATGGAATCACCAATTTTTACCACTGCATGGATTACGATACCATTTTCGTTTTTTATCACACTGTTTGGAACTTCTATAGCATTAAATGCATTCTTAAGAAATTCGATCAATTTTTCCGTAGATTTAGATATAATCCAAGGCGTAACAGTTGAATAGTTTTCCGGAACTGTTTTAATTTTGCTTTTTTTGTTGTACATAATACTGATTGTTTTGATTATGTAGCAAAATTAATCTGTGTTGTGACAGCCTTATGTCAAGGGTTTGAAAAAGTATCTTGTCTGTATTTTTCAAGATATTCTTTAAGACTGATTTTATGAGGAGTAAAATTATCCTCCAGGGTTTGTAATTTTTTTATTCTGTCAAATCTAAAAAGCCTAAAGTCTTTTCGGGTACGACACAATGCAATTAAATACCAATTTTCTCCAACTTTATTGATGACAGCAAAAGGTTCGACACACCTTTTAGTGGTTTCATCCTTTTGAGCACCTTGATATTCAATTTCAAGTACATTAAAATTGGTAATTGAATTTTGAATAGAAGAAAGTAAATTACTAAATTCAAAAATAACAGTAGGATCCTGCCAAAATTCAACGCGATTCGATAGAAGATTGACTTTGTCTTTAGTATGATAACGTAATACAGACTTTATTTTTATAATGGCTTCGCTGTAATTTTTACTCAATGAAACATCTTTATTTATTGAAACAAGCTTTTCGGCGGTTATTAAAGCATTTGCTTCCTCTTCAGTAAACATAACCGGAGGCAATTTATAGCCATCCATTAAAGTATAACCTTTACCTTCTTCCATTAAAATTGGAATTCCTGCTTTTTCTAAAGTTTGTAGGTCACGATAAATAGTTCTGGTACTTACTTCAAATTTTCGGGCAAAGTCAGACGCAGTGAACAATCTTTTTGTTTGAAGTAATGTCAATAAGGTAATTAATCTTGAAAGCCTTGAAGTCTCAATATCAGACATTAAATTTTATTTTAAGAGATACATTTTTTCAAAAGTAAAGATAAAATAATTAAGCAAATTTTCTTTTAATAACAACTTTGGTTTTACCAACATTGATTTGTAATTTTGATAGAAAGACAGCTAATTTTAGCACTATTAAAATTCAAAATATGAAATGGGCAAACGAAATAACAAACTTGTTTAAAACAAAATATCCCATCGTACAAGCTCCTATGTTTGGCGTGGCAACACCTGAAATGGTAAAATCAGCTACAGATGCAAATGTTTTAGGCTCGCTTCCTTTAGGTGATTTGCCTCCCGAAAAATGTATCGAACTGATCCGAACGACCAGAAAGCTTACTGATAAACCTTTTGCAGTAAATTTATTTGTTTATGAATATCCCGCTATTACACCAGACTTAATAGAAAAGTATAATCAGACTAAGTCCTATATCGAGGATTTGGCAAGAAGCAAAAATTTAGAAGTCAAACTTCACGATCTTGATACTTTACAAATTACAGATTACAGAGATCAGGTTGATGCTGCTATAGGGGAGAATTGTAAAATCTTAAGTTTTATTTTTGGTCAGCTTGATGATAACAGTATCGAAAAACTAAAGCGAAATAATGTTATTCTTGTAGGTACTTGCACCTCTGTTCGTGAGGCTAAATTACTTGAAGCAGCAGGAATCGATGTAATTTGCGTACAGGGAATAGAAGCTGGCGGTCACAGAGGAAGTTTTGAGACCGAAATTATACCGCAAATTGGTGGATTATCGCTTTTATCACAAGTTTATGAAAGCGTAAAAGTACCTTTGATTTACGGAGGCGGAATTTACAACGGAAAAACTTTGCTTGCCATGAAAACTTTGGGCGCTCAGGGATTTCAGGTTGGAAGTCTGCTTTTGGGATCTGCTGAAAGTGCACTTTTAGAATTTGAAAAGCAAAAACTAAGACAATCTTCAGAAAAAGATATCATACTTTCCAAAAGTTATTCCGGACGTTACGCCAGAGGTCTCGTTACAGAATTTTCACGATTAATAGAGGCAACGCCACATATATTGCCTTATCCGTACCAAAATAAGCTTACAGCTGAATTGCGAAAAGAAGCAAAAGCCCATAAAAATGCTGATTTTGTGGGTATTTGGACAGGTCAGTCTATAAACGGCTATAGTGGCGATACTACAAAAGACATATTTTTGAGGCTAATTGCTGATACAGAAAAGAATGCGTAGCTAAAATAAAAGTTTAATCCATTAAAGATGTTGATTTATAGATCAATAGAATCAGTGGTAGAAAGAATTGAGCAGTTGTTTTTAATTTAAATTTCGATACTCAACAGGAGTATATCCCGTATTTTTTTTAAACATTCGATTAAAATGCTGTGGATACTTAAATCCTAGTTCAAATGCAATCTGACTAATAGATTTGGTGGTGTCAAAAATCCTTTCTTTGGCTAAGCTAATCAATTTCAATTGAATGTGTTCCTGAGCAGATTTCCCTGTTTCTTTTTTTATTAAGTCACCAAAATAATTAGGAGAAAGATTTAAAAGATTAGCAAAGTAACCAACTAAAGGCAAACCTGTATCCTGCGCGTTTTCTGATTGAAAATAGTCATTTAGCAGATTTTCAAATTTTGATAAAATATCAGTATTAATATTTTCCCGGGTTATGAATTGCCTGTCATAAAAACGAACACAATAATTTAACAGCAATTCAATATTGTTTGTTATAATATTTTTACTGTGTTTATCTATAGACTGACTTAGTTCATATTCTAATTTAGAAAATAAGTCCCTAATGATTTGTTGCTCCTTCAATGACAAATGAAGCCCTTCATTCGAATCATAAGAAAAGAAGGAATATTGATTCATTTGCTTTCCTAAAGCAGTTCCCTTTATTAAATCAGGATGAAAAAGCAATGCCATTCCGGTAGGTTTGTAATCAATAGGATTGTTAACTTCTATTACTTGTCCCGGTGCAATAAAAACCATAGTTCCGTCATCATAATCATAATTGTTGCGACCGTATTTTAGTTCACCGCAATTTCCGGCTTTCAAAAAAATGGCGTAAAAATCAAAATGCAGGCGACTGTTATTAGGCAATGCTTTTGTATCTGAATTATTAAACACACTGATTAGCGGATGCTTGGTTTCAACACCTTTAAGATCATTGTACTTTGCGATTTGTTCAATTTTTATAATTTGCTCCATCTTGCCTTCATTTAAAATAAAGTACAAATATACTACGCAGTGTGCTAATTAGTTAGGCTAAACATTCAAAACAGTAAAAATGGTAGCAATAGCAGTAATATGTATACTGTTTCAAAAGCGCTATTAAAAGAACTTTGTACCATCAAAAATTAACAAACTACTACACAAAAATTTATCAAATTTATCAAATGAAGACAAGAATATTAGGTACACAAGGTTTAGAAGTTTCTGCATTAGGAATGGGATGTATGAATTTAAGTTTTGGAACAGGAAAAGCAGTTGCAGTAAATGATGGAATTAAAGTAATTCGATCTGCTTATGAAAAAGGGATTACTTTTTTTGATACCGCTGAAGCTTACGGTCCTTTTACAAATGAAGAACTCGTTGGAGAAGCACTGAAACCCTTTCGTAAAGATGTTATTATTGCCACAAAATTTGGAATGATCTCAGAAACAGGAATAAACAGTCAACCACAGCATATCCGTAAAGTGGTTGAAGCTTCTCTAAAAAGATTGCAAACAGATTATATTGATTTGTTGTATCAGCATAGAGTTGATCCAAAAGTTCCTATTGAAGATGTGGCAGGAACAATTAAAGATTTAATTCAGGAAGGAAAAGTAAAATATTTTGGACTGTCAGAAGCTGGTGCTAATACGATTCAGCGTGCTCATAGTATTCAGCCTGTCTCTGCTGTTCAGAACCAGTATTCAATCTGGACAAGAGAACCGGAAGCCAGTGTTTTGCCACTTTGTGAAACATTAGGAATTGGTTTTGTGCCTTGGGCGCCAATAGGAACCGGTTTTTTAACTGGTAAAATTACACCCGATACCAAATTTGATACTGATACTGATCTCCGTGCTGCTTTTCCGCGTTTTACACCAGAAGCGATTAGAGCCAACATGCCTGTCATTGAATTACTAACAAGAATTGCAAATCGTAAAAACGCTACGCCTGTTCAAATAGCATTGGCTTGGCTTTTAGCTCAAAAATCGTTTATAGTACCGATTCCGGGAATGGATAAAATCGAATTTTTAGAGGATAATATCAAATCGGTTGGGGTAGAACTTTCAATTAAAGATTTACAGGAAATTGAAGATGGACTTACAAATATTACTTTTCAGGGAGCGAGACTAAACGAAGGCTTACTTGGTTTATCTGAAGAATAATAAAAACCAGAGATATGTTTAATAAAGTAGAAGATGATATCGAGAAAATTCTTGATCTGACCCGCCAACTGACACAGTCAATGATTGACAAAAATACAGTTGAAATGAGTAAGATCTTAGATGGAAATTTTACGCTGACGCATATTACTGGTTATGTTCAGTCGAAGGAAGAATGGTTTTCAGAAATTGAAAATGAAACAATGAGATATTATTCGTTTTCTGAAATTACTACTTCAGTAAAAATTGATGGAGCAAAGGCTGTATTTATTGGTCAAAATCTGCTGGATGCCAAAATTTGGGGCATGCAGAACAATTGGCGCTTGCAACAAACAATGCAACTTGAAAAGAGGAATGATAAGTGGATTATTCTGAAGTCTGTGGCAACAACATTTTAAATAATAATCTCGTACCAAAAATTAAAATGGAGTACTAATTAAACAAGTATTTATGAGAAAAGTAATTATTATAGGGGCGGGAGGAAGTCTCGCCAAGTATGTTATAGGAGCAATAAAAGAACTTGGGAACATTGAACTAACTTTATTTTTGAGAAGCAGTAACCGTTTGTCAAAAAATGAATCAGAGAACTGCACTATTATCGAAGGTGATGCAATGAAGTACGACGATGTTAAAAAAGCTATTGCTGGACAAGATGTAGTATATGTAAACCTTGCGGGAAATTTAGAACCTATGATAAAAAACATTGTCAGATCAATGCAGGAAAATGATGTTAGGCGTATCATCGCAATAAGTTCAATAGGTATTTACGAAACACCTTTAAAGCCTGTTTTAGTACCGTATAGAAAATTAGCAGATGTTATTGAAAATTCCGGATTAGAGTATACTATTCTGCGACCTGATTGGTTTACCAATACAAATGAAATCGATTATGCGCTAACGCAGAAAGGAACTCCGGAAACTGGATCAGCCATTTCCAGAAAAAGTATTGCATTGTTTATTTCTAAAATTATTGATCAGCCTGATTTACACAAAAATGAAAATTTAGGAATTAGTAAACCTAGTTCATAATCCTGTATTCATTAGGAGTATTACCAACATGCTGTTTGAAAAAACGAGTAAAATGCTGCGGATATTTAAAGCCTAATTCATACGCGATCTCATTAATGGTTTTTGAAGAATCAAAAATTTTGTTTTTGGCAGTATCAATAATTTTATTTTGAATGTATTCCTGAGCAGATTTTCCGGTTTCTTTTTTAATCAGGTCACCAAAATAATTAGGTGATAAATTAAGTTCACCGGCATAGTAAGCAACGGAAGGTAATCCTATTGTATTAGGTTTTTCAGAAGAAAAATAACTGTTTAAGAGTTCTTCAAATTTGGCAACAATGCTTTTATTGGTAGTATCTCTGGTAATAAATTGCCTATCGTAGAATCTTTCGCAGTAATTAAAAAACAGCTCAATATTAGACGCTATAAGTTTTTTGCTGTGTTTGTCGATAGATTGTTTTAATTCAATTTCGATTTTGGCGAAGCAGTCCAGGACAAGTTGTCTTTCTTTTTCTGATAGGTGCAGCGCTTCACTGGTATTGTAACTGAAAAAACTATATTCACTAATACTTTTTGCCAGTGATGTACCGCGGATTAAATCGGAGTGAAAAACTAGCCCATGACCTGCCGGCTGATAATAATCTATCTTATTTTCTACATCGATCGTCTGACCTGGTGATACAAAAACTAAGGTTCCTTCCTGATAATCATAATAATTACGACCGTATTTTAAATCCCCGCATTTTACCTGTTTTAGGAATATGCAATAAAGTTCAAAATTCATTTTAGAACCTGTTCTTGGTTTAGCTTTAGAAAAATCAATTATACTAACTAATGGATGCAAAGTTTCATGATTATTAAAATCATTGTATTCACTAATAGTTTCGAAGTTAAATACCTGTTCCATATCTTTTCATTATTTATGCTACAAATTTAGCTATTTAAAAAACCAGTAGGTTTCGAATCAGTAATCTTGGTAGGAGATTCCGTAATCTGTATACCAGTACCGTCATATTAAGTTCGGAAATTTGTAATACAAAAATTATAAATCATATACAATGTACAATATAAAATTAAACAATGGTGTAGAAATGCCCATTTTAGGGTTTGGTGTCTTTCAAATGCAGGATGCGGCAGAATGTGAGCAGGCTGTTTTAGATGCAATTGAAACGGGTTACAGATTAATTGATACTGCGGCTTCTTATATGAATGAAGAAGCAGTTGGAAAAGCTATTATAAAAAGTGGTATTGCAAGAGAACAAATGTTTGTAACCACAAAACTTTGGATAAGTGATGCAGGTTATGAAAATACTAAAGCTGCTTTTCAAAAATCTTTAGACCTTCTGCAATTAGATTATCTGGATTTGTATCTGATTCATCAGCCTTATGGAGATGTTTACGGATCATGGCGTGCCATGCAGGAATTGTATCACGAAGGAAAAATAAAAGCAATAGGCGTTTCTAACTTTCATCCTGACAGAGTAATGGACTTAGTTGCCAATACTGGTTTTGCTCCAGCGGTAAACCAAATAGAGACGCATCCTTTTCACCAGCAGAATGAAACACAAAAATTCCTTCAGGAGCATAATATTCAAATTGAATCATGGGGGCCTTTCGCTGAAGGAAAGAATGAAATTTTTCAGAATGAAATTTTAAAAGCAATTGCTCAAAAACACAATAAATCTACAGCACAGATTATTCTTAGATGGCTGACTCAAAGAGGAGTTGTTGTTATTCCGAAAACGGTTCGTAAAGAAAGAATGGCAGAAAATTTCAACATATTTGATTTTGAACTATCAAACGAAGACATGACCACAGTTCAAACTTTAGATACCAATGCGAGTCTCTTTTTCGATCACAGAGATCCAAATATGGTGAAGTGGTTAAGTGAATATAAAATAAGCAGGTAAAAAATATATTTTAATTATTAAAAATTAAGAAAATGGAAAAGAGAGTTTTAGGAAATAAAGGATTAGAAGTATCTGCATTAGGGTTAGGCTGCATGGGATTGAGTTTTGGCTATGGTAAGCCAACGGAAAAAAGTGAAGCAATTGCATTAATCAGAGCAGCATTTGAACAAGGTATTACTTTTTTTGATACTGCAGAATGTTACGGTCCGTTTGTAAATGAAGAAGTAGTAGGAGAAGCACTCGAACCATTTCGTAAAGAAGTGATTATTGCAACCAAATTTGGTTTTCAGGACGGAGATTCTACAAAAGGTTTAGATAGCAGTCCTGCAAGAATCAGAGCAGTAGTTGAAGCTTCACTTAAAAGATTAAGAACAGATTCTATTGATTTGCTTTATCAGCATCGAGTTGATCCTAATGTACCCATTGAAGAAGTTGCCGGAACCGTAAAGGATTTAATACAAGAAGGTAAGGTAAAATACTTTGGTCTTTCAGAAGCAAGTGCAGAAACCATTCGCAGAGCCCACAGCGTGCAACATGTTTCGGCATTGCAAAGTGAATATTCTTTATTTTACCGTGAACCAGAAAAAGAAATTATTCCAACTTTAGAAGAATTGGGAATTGGTTTTGTCCCTTTTAGTCCTTTAGGAAAAGGATTTCTGACGGGAGCAATAAACGAAGAAACTAAATTTGAAGCTTCTGATTTTAGAAATATTGTTCCAAGATTTTCTGAAGAAAACAGAAAAGCCAATCAGACATTGGTAGATTTAGTAAAATCAATTGCTGGAGAAAAAGGAGCGGCAGCTTCACAAATTGCTTTAGCCTGGTTATTGGCTCAAAAGTCCTGGATCGTTCCAATCCCAGGAACTACAAAGTTGAATCGTCTAACAGAAAATATTGGTGGAGCAAAAGTTCATTTAAGCAAAGAAGAACTAAGTAATATTGATTTGGCACTTAAAAATATAGAAATTGTTGGTGCACGTTATCCTCAGCAATTGCAAGACAGAGTTGGTAAATAAAAAATATACTAATTGAAAACGACTATCATTATGAAAAAGATATTTCCAAAACTACTTATACTCATGTTGGCCGCAAGCAATTCTTTTGCCCAAAAGACTGTTGCAGAACAGGAAGTAATTCAGCTTTCAAAGCAAAAATGGGAATGGATGGCTGATAAAAATGTAAATAAACTTACACCATTGTTTGATGATAAAGCTGTGTTTGTTCATATGGGCGGAAGTTGGGGAAAGACTCAGGAAATCAATGTGATTAAAAGTGGAGGAATTCATTACAAGAAAGCTGACATTCATGAAGTTTCCGTAAACATTATGGATAACACGGCTATACTTTTGAATAAAATCACACTTTTAGCTGTAGTAGGAGGCAATGAAGTTACCAATCCGTTTATAGTAACAGAAGTATACATAAAGCGTGATAATGACTGGAAACTAGGTTCATTGTCATTCACTAAATTAATAACACCAGGACAATAAAATTAAAAAAAAATAAGATGAATAATAAAATCATTACTTGCTGGACTGTTTTATGCCTGTCACTGATTATGACAAGTTCATCACTTTCAGCACAAAAAAAAGTAAAGCAAAAGCCACTCATTATTGAAGAACAGGGAAGCTTTGCTGTGGGAGGAACTATGATTGAGAACCCAGGCACATTTGATCCGTATAACATCACTCCGGCAGGACAGACTTTTCGCGGCGATCATGCGTATGTTTTTTATCAGGTACCGGCTGAATCACGCAAATATCCTTTGGTAATGTGGCATGGTATAGGTCAGTTTTCTAAAACCTGGGAAACAACACCAGATGGGCGAGATGGATTTCAAAACATATTTCTTCGCAGAAAATTCCCTGTCTATCTTTTAGACCAGCCCAGAAGAGGAAATGCAGGAAGAAGTACAGATGTCGCTTCGGTTAAACCTATTCCCGATGAACAGCAATGGTTTGGTGTTTTTCGTATAGGAATTTGGCCAGATTATTATGAAGGAGTACAATTTGCACGTGATCCGGAGACACTGAATCAATACTTTCGTTCCATGACTCCAAATTTAGGAACAATAGATTTGAATGTTACTACGGATGCAGCTTCTGCACTATTCAATAAAATTGGTCCTGCCATTCTGGTTACTCATTCTCACTCTGGCGGTATGGGATGGATTACAGCCATTAAAAATCAAAATGTGAAAGCCATTGTATCTTATGAACCCGGAAGCGGATTTTTATTTCCCGAAGGTGAAGTACCGTCACCAATAGCCAGTTCAGCAGGTGCTTTAGAAGCCACAGGTATACCTCTTCAGGATTTCCTGAAGCTGACTAAAATTCCAATAATAATTTATTATGGAGATAATATTCCGGATCAACCATCAAAAAACTCAGGTGCAGACGGTTGGAGAGCACGTTTGGAAATGGCGAGACTGTGGCGTGATGCGGTGAATAAAAAAGGTGGTGATGCTACAGTAGTTCACCTTCCAGAAGCAGGTCTTAAAGGCAATACTCATTTTCCGTTTTTGGATTTAAATAATATCCAAGTCGCAGATTTAATGTCTTCGTGGCTGAAAGAAAAGGGATTGGACAAGTAAACTCATTGAAGCATCTAAAATGAAAAAATTAACTACACTTTTGGTTCTGATAACAACAGTCTTTTGCATGTTTTCCGGTTGTAGCAAAGCACAGGAAAACCTTCAAAATAAAGACGAAATAAAATCTGATAAAAATATATTGATTGTGTATTTATCACGAACTAAAAACACCAAAGCAGTTGCTGAAATGATCCATAAGAATACAGGCGGATCATTAGTAGAGATTGAATTGCAAAATCCTTATCCGGCAGATTACAAAATGATAGTCAGTCAGGTTGCCAAAGAAAATGAAATGGACTATTTGCCTCCTCTTAAAACAAAAATTGAAAATATTGAAAAGTTTGATATTGTGTTTGTGGGCTTTCCAACTTGGGGTATGCAGCTGCCACCGCCAATGAAAAGTTTTTTGAAACAATATGATTTAGAAGGAAAAACAATAATTCCATTTAATACTAATGCAGGTTACGGAATTGGGAGCACTTTTCAAACTGTAAAAGAATTAGCTCCTAAAAGCAAAATATTAGAAGGTTTTTCAGTTAAAGGCGGTAAAGAAAGAGATGGGATTTTATTTGTGATTGAAGGTGAAAAAGAAAAGGAAGTTCAAGGTGAAATCAAAAAATGGCTCAAGAAAATAGGTTTGGGTAACTAATAAAAAAAGATAAAAATGAAAACACATTTGAGACCAGTATTATTTATAATCCTATTACTTGCAACAACAATTATGAATGCTCAAAACAATATAAATCAAAATTTGAATGACAAGCAAAAAGCAATTGTAGGTATAGCTTCAACAACGGCTAAAGGCGATCTATCAAAACTTAAAGAAGAATTGAATACAGGACTTGATGCCGGTTTAACAATTAATCAAATCAAGGAAGCTATCGTACATCTTTATGCTTATTGTGGATTTCCACGAAGTATCCGAGGCTTACAGACATTTATGACCGTCTTGGAAGAACGAAAAGTCAAAGGTATTACTGATGTTGTTGGAGCAGAAGCTTCACCAATAAAAACCGATAGAAGTAAATACGAAAGAGGCCAGGTAATTTTAGAAAAACTGACTGAAACAAAACAGGATGGTCCAAAAAAAGGGTATTCTGCATTTGCACCTGAGATAGATATTTTTCTAAAAGAACATCTTTTTGCGGATATTTTTGAGCGTGATATTTTAACGTATGCAGAAAGAGAATTGGTAACAATTTCTGTGATAGCAAGTATAGGAGATGCAGAACCTATGTTGCAGTCGCATTTGAATATAGCTCTAAATGTTGGTTTAACACCTGTCCAGCTTCATGATTTCATAAGTGTTATTAGAGCAACTGTAGGTAAGAAAGAAGCTAAGGCAGCGCAAAAAGTGCTGGATGAAGTTCTAAAAACAAAAAGCAAAATTTAAATGTAGAAATGATGAAAAAAATAGCCTATATAATTGCCTTTATGAGTTTTACAGATATGACAAATGCACAATCAACTCAAAAGAGGTATGAACAAAATCCTTATACTTTGGTGTATGAAGGAGCTATAATCAAAAATGAAAAAGGAAAGGTAAACATTCATCCTGTTTTTTATCAACTAAATGGAATTACGATTTCTGCTAATGTATATACACCCGCAAATTATGATGCTTCAAAAAAATATCCTGCAATTGTTGTTGCACATCCTAATGGTGGAATAAAGGAGCAGACAGCCGGATTGTATGCACAGCGATTAGCAGAATCAGGTTATATAACGATCACGTCAGATGCAGCTTATCAGGGTGCTAGCGGAGGAGAACCTCGTCATACTGATAAACCGGCAAATCGCATAGAAGATATTTTTGGAATGGCAGATTTTATTACGCAATATCCCGGAACAGATGCAAATCGTTTGGGAGTTTTAGGTATTTGTGGTGGTGGAGGCTATACATTGAAAGCTGTACAAGCAGACAAACGTTTCAAAGCAGTGGCTACACTGAGTATGTTCAATTCAGGCGAGGTAAGACGCAATGGTTTTCAGAATTCTCAATTGGCGACAATTCAGGAGCGCCTTAAAAAAGCTTCAGATGCACGTGCACAGGAAGCAGCAGGAGGTAAAATAATATATGCGGGTGTGGCAAGTATTACAGACGAAGAAATTGCTAAAACTTCAACCGATTTATATCGCGAAGGTTATGAGTACTATTACAGAAGTCATGCTCATCCAAATTCTACCTTTTTATACACCATGAGCAGCCTGATGGATTTAATGACTTGGGATGCTGCGACGAATTTAGATTTAATCAATCAGTCTTTACTAATGATTGCCGGAAGCAAAGCCGATACAAAATACATGACAGATGAGGCATTTGATAAAGTAACCAATGCTAAAAATAAGGAGTTATTTGTCATTGAAGGCGCGACGCATATACAAACCTATTGGAAGCCTGAATATGTGGCACAAGCAGTAACTAAATTAAAAACTTTTTATCAAAGTAATCTTTAAAATACTCAGGAAATAATGGAGAAAATAAATTTTAAAAAAGGCAGAATAATACTTTTTATATGCTGCATTTCAATAGGAATTCTATCCTGCAATAAGAAAAAGGAAGAACAAACAATTGATAGTATATTAAGTTCAAATGTTATTTTTCCAAAAGGAGAAAAAATTACAAATGATAATTTTACAGGAGAAGTCTGGCTGAATAATCTGGCACAGGCAGACAGCATCAATCAGAATGCTGTTGGAAGCGTAACTTTTGAACCTGGTGCAAGAACTAAGTGGCACAGTCATCCTGCGGGACAAATTATACTTGCTCTTGATGGAGTTGGGTATTATCAGGAAAAAGGAAACTCGAAAATTATTGTAAATAAAGGTGATGTTATCAAATGCCCGGCTGATATTCCGCATTGGCATGGTGCTAGTACAGATACTAAATTTGTTCAAGTTGCAATAACAGGAAGAGAAAAAGGAGAAACGATCTGGCTGGATGCAGTTAATGAAACGGAGTACACTAAATAACATTATAAAAAAGCGATAAATTATTTTATCGAAGAGAAGGTTACATAAATGGAAAACACATTAAAAGAACTTGTAAAGGAATTTTCTCAAACAGCATGGAATGAATATTTACCGCACTTATCAATAGACTGTGTTGTCTTTGGTTACAATGCCGCTACTATGAAAGTACTTTTGGTAAAACTGAAAGATCAGGAACTTTGGTCATTGCCGGGCGGATATATCAGAAAAGAAGAAGATATAAAAGAAGCAGCAAATAGAATTTTAATTGACAGAACAGGTGCTCATGATATTTATTTGCAGCAATTCAGTGTTTTTGCAGATAAGAATAGAAGCGAGGAATTTTTTAAAGATTTTGAAGATGGATTGTGGAACAAACAGCGTTTTATTTCTTTAGGTTTTTATGCTTTGGCTGATTATGAAAAAGTTAATCCAGTTATAGACATTTTTTCAAGTACCTGCGAGTGGATCGATATAAATGAGTTGCCCGTAATGATGATGGATCATAGAACAATTCTGGATCAGGCGTTATTAAAACTTCGGAAAGAACTTAATTACAAACCAATTGGTTATAATTTGCTTCCCGATGAATTTACAATGCCTGAATTACAAAGGCTTTATGAAATTATCCTCGACAAAAAGCTCAACAGGGGAAATTTTTACAGAAAGATGATCGGGTATGATATCTTAGATAAGATGGATGAACCAAGAATGGAAGGCAAAGCACATAAAGCACCAAACCTTTATCGATTTAATATCGAAAAGTATAAAATTGCACTTCAGGATGGACTTAAAGAAGGCTGGTAGTTAAAGCATTTTACTCCATTATTGGAATGTAGATATTAAAGGTTACTCCTTTGTTCAGATTGCCATGAGCTATGATAATTCCGTTGTGGTTATCTACTATCTTTTTTACAATAGCCAGACCAATTCCTGTTCCTGAATATTCTTCCCTGTGATGAAGTCTTTGAAAAATGATAAAAATAATTTGGTTGTATTGTGGATCAAAACCAATTCCATTATCTTTAAAAGTAAAATTCCAATAATCACAAATTTGTGTTACGTTAGAAAGATTAAGCAGTTTGAATTCATCATATTTAAGAATAACAGATTGCATCGTAATTTCAAGCACTCTTTCCGGAATTGAGAATTTTAAAGAGTTACTGATTAAGTTGTAAATAAGCTGGCGAAATTGGAATGGTCTTATAAAGGCAGGCATTAATGTATCTACTTTAAAAACAGCCTTTTTTTGAGAAATCGTATCCGAAAGTTCTAATTTTACATCTTCAATGATAGCACTCAAATCATTTATTTCGTAAGGATGATCTACAACGCTGACTCGTGAAAAATCTAATAAATCTTCAATAAGCTGTCTCATTCTTGTTGCTGAGACATGTATGCGTTTTAGATTATTTCTTCCGGCTTCACTCATTTTTTCCATTTCCTTGTCCATAATAATAGAGATAAAGACTTGAATTTTCCGTAAAGGTTCCTGAAGATCGTGACTTGAGATAAAATTAAAGGCAAGTAATTCTTTATTGACATTTACTAATTCAATTGCCCTTTTTTCTTTTTCAGCATTCTGAAGCTCTAATTCCTGGTTTGCCAGGAGCAGAGCCGCAGTCTGTATTTTTAGCTTTTCGATAAGATCTTCTTTCTGCACTAATTCTTCAGCTTCTTTGAGCGCGCGATTTATTTTTTGAATAAGCGATGAATAATTGTTTTTAGATACATAATCGGTAACACCTTCTTTGATAAGCATTACAGCATTTTCCTCACCAATAGTACCTGAGATTATGATAAAAGGAATATTAAGATTTTTCCGTTTTATAATTTTAAATGCAGAAACAGCATCAAATGAAGGAAGTGAAAAATCTGATAGTATAATATCGGGCAAAAAGGTATCAAGACATTCCTCAAAAACTTTTCTGGATTCAATTATTTTTGATACAAATGACAGTCCGGATTTTGTCAAGTGACGGACTAATAAATCTGCATCAGCTGTATTGTCTTCTAATATCAATGCTCTAATAACTTTTTTCATTTGAGACGAATCATTGTTGGATTTAGTACTTAAAACTTAAAAGGCTGGCTGGCTTAATATCATCCAGTACATTCCAAGTTCTTTTATGGCATTAAAAAAATTATTGCTGTCTACAGGTTTAACAATGTAACTGTTAGCACCAAGACTATAACATTTTGCAATATCAGGATCTTCCTGTGAGGAAGTAAGTATCACTATTGGAATAGATTTTAGATTTTCGTCACTTTTTACTTTTTCAAGTACCTGCATTCCGGACATCTTTGGCATTTTTAAATCCAAGAGTAGCAACTTTGGATGTGATTTTGGATTTCTTTCAGAATACATTCCTCTGCAATATAAAAAATCAAGTGCTTCGGCACCATCTTTTACATGCAGGAGTTTGTTGGTAAAACCGCTTTTATTAAGGGCACGTACTGTTAGCATGGCATCTTCCATACTGTCTTCGGCAAATAAAATTTCAATATCTTCGTAGTCCATTTTTTTTGTTTTTAATGTTTTATATTCGGCAGGCTAAAGAAAAAAGTAGCACCTGCATCTGGTTTTGATTCTGCCCAAACGGCTCCCGAATGTCTATTGACTATTTTTTGCACAATAGCCAGTCCAATTCCTGTTCCTGTAAATTCGTCCTGTGAGTGAAGACGCTGAAATACACCAAACAATTTATCATAGTACGCCATATCGAATCCAGCGCCCCAGTCTTTTACGCTGTAAATAATTTTATCGTTTTGTTTGGTTGAAGTAATCTTAATTCTGATTTCTGATTTATATTTTGAATATTTAATAGCATTAGAGATCAGATTGATCCAAACTTGCTTAATTAGTGAAGGATCTCCGTGCGAATGAGCAAGTTCTTCAATTTCAAATAAGGGTATGGTATCACCTTTTTCAATCGTTATTTCACTTACAACACCATTTACTAGGGCTGTCATATTTACATTAACAGAGGAGACCTCTTTACGTCCTAATTTACTGAAAGCAAGTAGGTCATCTATCAAAACGCCCATTTTAGCAGAATTATTAATGATGGCTTGTATGATTTTTTTTCCGTCATCATCTATCGAATCGGCATGATCCTCTATCAGGATTTGCGTGTAACCATTGATCGCCCTAATTGGAGCACGCAAATCATGAGAAACAGAGTAGGAGAATGATCCTAATTCTTCTTGTGCTTTTTTTAGTTCATCATTAGCCAGAGTAAGCTCGATACTTCGCTTTTCCTGATAGGCAAGTTCCTGATTCGTAACAATCAATTCTGCTGCCCGTTTTAGTTTTTCGACTTTTCTTTTTTCCTTTAGAATACTTTCAGAAGCAAGTTTTTTATTGGCAATTATAAGCTCGGCAGCACGTTTTTCTTTCTCTTTACTCTGGATGGCAAGTTCTTTATTGGCAATAATTAATTCAGATGCTCTTTTTTCTTTTTGTTCATTTTGAAATTTTAATTCTTTATTGGCGATAATCAATTCTGCTGCACGGTTTTCCTTTTCTTTGTTCTGAAATGCAAGTTCTTTATTGGCAATAATAAGTTCAGATGCCCTTTTTTCTTTTTCCTGGGTCTCAACTGCCAATTGCAAAAATTGTGTTTTGGCAAGTGTAATATCAGTAGCAATTTTCAGAATTCCATAAGGTTTGCCCGATGTATCGAAAATAGGATTGTAACTACCCAAGAACCATATTAATTTTCCGTTTTTGGCAACCGTTATGAATTCGTCTTTTTGATAGATTCCTTTTCTTAGATTATTCCAGAAAAACTGATATGCATTTGAATTCGCATAAGCAGGATCAACCAAAAGGCTGTGATGTTTTCCAATCAAATCTTTGGCGGTGTATCCCATGATTTTGATGAAATTCTTGTTGGCATTTAGAATATTACCGTCGAGGTCAAATTCAATAGTTGCATTTGTAGTGTCAATAGCATTGATTTGATTTCTTAGTTGTTGCTCCTTTGCAAGAAGTTTTTCTTCAAGGCATTTAATGATTTCTTCCTGATGGGACAGGACCGTTTCCTTATCGCCATTTTTTTCTTTGATGCTCATAAAGCGAAGTTGTGTTTGAAAAAAATAATGGCAGTAATTTGCTGGAAAAGCACCTATATTTTAATATTTATTTAAAAAGGAAATCTTAATAGAAATTTAGATTTTTTTGATTTGGAACGAATGTAGTTTAATTAACTGGAATATCTTAAAATAATGTATTTATAGTGAAATAATGCTTTATTAATTGCTTACAACATTTAGCTCTAATCGAATGATCAAAATTAGATCTGTTATCTTTTTTCGCGTTATACAATAAATCCTTTTTCTTATCAGATTAACACCTTATAAGGAGACTGATTTGTGCTAATTTATGATGTTGAGAATAGATTACTATGAAATTTACCTCTAATCAGGTAGGTTTTTAAGGGGTAAAAGCACATTGGTTCTGCAGGTTAATAAAAACTTTTTTGCTATTTTTGAATTTCATATTTAACAAACAAAATCAATTTATTCTTCTTTAACCTTCGTCTTATTCTTATGAAATTATTCGCACTTGTTTTAGCAGTAAACCTGCTTCCATTTGCTGCATTTTGTCAAAAGACAGTTGCACCCGGCAGCAAAGATATCAACACCAAGTATATCAAACCTGAAAAATCACTTTATACTGTATATTATGTCAAAGATACGGACTGGAAAAAAATGGGGACGGTAAATTATGATATCACTTTAGCTAATAATCAGTTTAGTTTATCAGATTATTTTACTCCAAATGACAATACAAAAACCAGTTCTCGTACGCGAAACAGTGTAGCAGATGCCCAAACACTAAAGCCGATTAGTTATTTCGGAGAAGGCAAGGATTCAAAGTTAACGCTGAATTTTGCACAAATCACTACAGGTAATTTTTATTCAAAGAAAACCAAAAAAGATAAAAAGCTGAAATTACAGCCCAAAGAAGACTTTGTAGACTTTACCTGGTTTGATTTTCTACTTACAACATTACCATTAGATGTAGGTTACAAAGCGCGTGTCCCCCAGTTTTATTACAATGATGAGTCGCCGAATGTACTTGTAGAATATTACACCATTAAGGAGGTAAAAAGTTATGTCTATAACTCTCCGAGAACAGGTAAACACGATTCATGGGTTGTGTATGTTTTAGAAGAAGCCACTGGTGCTATGTATAATTACATCATTGATAAAAAGGATCACCGTTTATGGCAACGTGAAATGTCTATGAGTGGTATGTGGGAAATTACAACCAATGAGGAGTTGGATTATCAGCCTATAAAAAACAAATTTGATAAAGATCGCGTTTCTCAGCAAATTTATAAAGGTAATAGTGTTATAGTTGGTACAGCCTATGCAAAAGCAGACACTGGGAAGAGATTGGGTGGTTTGGTCAATACTGCTAAGAAACAGTATGCTCCAAAAGGTACTGAAATTACAATTTTTCCAAGTTCAGCTTATTATGATGAGTGGGAAGAAGTCAACAAGAAAATCCGTAAAAAGAAATTAGTTGCAGAAGTTCCTTTGGATGCTGATTTTGGTTATGGTGTAAAAAAAGCAAAAGTGTATGATGATCAGGGGCATTTTGAGTTTGCGGACTTAATGCCGGGAACATATGTTATTATGGCTAGCTTTGATTTTAC
Source organism: Flavobacterium hercynium (assembly GCF_002217285.1). Lineage (GTDB taxonomy): Bacteria > Bacteroidota > Bacteroidia > Flavobacteriales > Flavobacteriaceae > Flavobacterium > Flavobacterium hercynium. The sequence continues at coordinate 240,235 of NZ_MUGW01000026.1, forward strand.
CAACTCTTATAATTACTCTTATGTGTCAGGTTATACTAATCATTATAATTATTTTGGTTATACAGGTTCTACAACAAATTACGGTTCAGCAAGACAGTCTTATAACGATAAAGCCAATGTTGAGAAACGTGTAACGATAGATAAGGATGGCGAGAAAAAAGATGTGAACTTAAGAGAGTAGATTCTTGGTAAATCGAAATCTTTGACTTTGCAGACTTAGTCTCAGATTGATTTTACAATCATCAAATAAAGTAAGATAAAATTTTTGCTTAAAGTAGAAAAGGCTCAACTGATACAGTTGAGCTTTTTTTTTGCTGCCTATTCTAAAAAAAAGCTGATAATAACAACTTTGTCTTAAAATGACATAATGTGAATGTATTCTTTAGCAGATTCTTCGTCTCTTTGTAATGTAGATTTTTGGTAACAATTCTTTTTTATCGAATAATAATAAAAGTAGATAAAGAATTAAAATGTTTTACAGATATAGAAAAATATAGTTTAGATATATAAAGTGATCAGATCACTGAAAAGATTTTATTTAGTTAGTTTTTTAAGTTAGTTTTAGTTAGTAAGAAAAGACCGGTTTGTAGAGAGCTGGTCTTTTTTT
>NZ_MUGW01000027.1 GCF_002217285.1 Flavobacterium hercynium
GAGATTCGGTTTTTTAAATTCAATATCTGACGTTAATAGAATTATTAAAACTCAATTAAAAACTATATCGATAAACTAACGCGGCAGTAAATGAGCGGGTCAATCCATCCGGTCTAACTTTTCTAAATAAAAATGGAGTTGCAAGTGATAGTTCAATACTGTTTTTACTATTAATAGCATAAGAACTTATTAGATTTCCATTTATAGTCGCCCCTTCTGATCCTGCAATCTGTTTTCTTTCTCCAAGAGTTGTCTGGTAACTGTCTTTTCCAAAATGATAAATAAACAATACATTAGGCTTAAAGCTAAACTTACTGTTAAGCTTATTAATAGTATAAAATACCCTCAACAAACCATCTGCTTTTCTTTCGAATAAATTGGTCGATACAAAGTCATTAGAAGTTGAATATTCATCAAAATATGAATTCTTATTGTTGTTTATAACTGGTAGTTGCAGTGATGTATTAAAACCCCAATTATTATATTGCAAATCAGCACCAACAATTAGATCGTATGTACCTAAGCTTGCCTGATAATCCATTGGTAAAGAAATGTTATTAATTTTTGAATTAGAATCCGAAAAAGGAACTTTAATTCCAACAGTACTACTCCATTGTAAATTATCTTTCTTTTCAAACGTATAATTACCAACAAGGTAAGCATCTCCCAACTGACCTATCGTACCGAAACCACCTTTGGATGATGAATAGGTTACTTTTCCACTTAGCGAGAACTGGTCTGTAAGATTGCGTTTATATAGTACATAAGGAGAGATGTAGCTTACATCAGACTGACCTTTTCCAAATATGGTTCCTACTTCAATTGTGTTTCTTGATTTATCTGATTCTCCTATAAAATTACTGCCAATTGAACAAATTCCGGCATCGCTGCAACCTTGTGCATAAGATAAGAAGTTTAAAAAACTAAAAAATACTATTAGCTGATACTTTTTCATAATAAGAAGATTTAATTTTCAAATGTATACTTCATAAAAAAAGTGCTTTGTCCGCTACTTTACATTTGCAACAATTTAATCGTCTATGCTGATAAAAAAAGCTTAACGAATATATATTTAAAAATCAAAAACAATAAAAACTCCTTCCAAAAATTATCAAATTTTTAATTCTTAACAGTTTTAAAAAAAAATTAAGAATTGTTCTTTTTCAAAATGCTATATTTGGCGCTTCATCAACAATTATAAGCCTTTTTAATTAAAAACTGCTATTTACGGCTGTGCTATAAATGAAATATACGAAGTATATATATATCGTTTTACTATCGATGCTCTCTTTTTTTAGAGGCACCGAAACGCAACAGCACCAGGTTTTTGTCAATAATTGTATTACTTTAGACAGTGTTGCGGCAGACGACATTATCTTCTATTCTTCTGATTTTTCTTCTAATAATTTAGAAGTTCATTACAAAGTCAAGAAAAAAGCAAAAAGCCGTGCTACTTTAGAACAAAGTACGACAATCAAAATTCCTTATTTCAGCAACTTAGTCAACTTCAAACTTTATAAAAAGAGTTTAATATATGGTATAGCTTCAATATACCAGATACAAAGGCATACCCATTTGCATTTGTATCAGCTTTTCTAGATTTCAGATATTTTTTTGTTTTTTATGCTCTTTCAGATATTTCTGGAATGATAACGTATTTATTTATGTAATGGTTGTACTATGTAGTGCTGTTATTACTGCCTTAAAAAACATTCCTTAAACGGTGCTTTCAAAAAAGAAAGTGTTCGTACACATTATTATTATTTAATATTCCGATAATTTTTCGGTATCCAATTCCAAAACTCAAACTCCCTATTTAACGATAAGGGAGGTCACCTAGTTTATATAATTTTTTAATACCAAATCATGAACATTTATAAAAATCCTTTCCTTTTGTATGCTTTAGCATTATTAGTATTAGTCTCGTGTGGCGATAAAGCAAAAAAGAATGCTAACAACATAAAAACACTTCCTGTCTACAAAGTCACGTTAAAAGACACAATAATTTCGAGCAAATTTGTTGCCGATGTACATGCTAAAAACAATGTAGAAATTCACGTTCGTATTCCCGGCTTACTTGATAAAGTATATGTAAGCGAAGGGCAAAAAGTAAAAAAAGGACAAATCTTATTCAAAATAAGTGATGTTGAACTTCAGATTCAACTTTTGAAAGCCGAAGCTATTTATAAAAGCGCAATGGCTGATTTAAGAATCGCAACAGTCGAACAAGAACAAGCGCAAACCCTATTCAATAAAAAAGTAATCGCCGATAAAGAATTAGAATTATCTAAGGCAAAACATGATGCTGCTTCTGCAAAAGTAGCACACGCTGTAGCAGAAAGAAAAGCGATCAACCAGCAAATAAACTTTACTACAATTCGCGCCCCATTTGACGGCACGGTTGACAGAATTCCGTTTAAAGAAGGAAGTCTTATCGAAAATGGTTCATTACTAACCACTGTTTCACAATTGGATGATGTGTACGCCTATTTCTCTATTCCGGAGAATACCTACTTCCAAATGATGGAAAACAAAACACTTGAAAAACAAGGTGATATCGAACTTGTGTTGCCAAACGGAATGGTGTACGACCAAAAAGGCCAATTAAGAACAGCTGACGGAGAAATCGACAGAGAAACCGGTTCCATTCAATACAAAGCAAAATTTCACAATCCGAAAGGATTTATCAAACACGGAACATCTGGAAAACTTATTATTTCAGAACCGATAACGAATGCGATATTAATTCCGCAGAAAGCTGTTTTTTCTATTCAGGACAAACAATATGTATTTGTAGTGCAAAAAGATGGAGTAGTTAAAATGACCAATGTAACTATTGGAAGCACTCTTGATGATGTTTATATCTTAAATGAAGGTCTGAAAACAGATGACCTGATTGTACAAGAAGGAGCACAATCATTGAGAGACGGCGATAAAATCAACATTAAACAAATGTAATTTTTGACTTCGTAATCATTTTTTAATTATTAATCTAAACAAAATATAATGATAGAGTTATTTATCAAAAGAAAAATATTGTCATTAATCATCTCGGTTATGATCGTACTTTTGGGATTACTGGCTTTGTTTCAGCTTCCCATAACCCAATTTCCCGATATTGTACCACCGTCTGTAACGGTAACAGCAAAATATACAGGAGCCAATGCAGAGGTTTCTGCCAATGCCGTCGCGCTTCCGCTGGAAAGAGCCATAAACGGTGTACCGGGCATGACGTACATGTCTACCGTAACTTCTAATGATGGATTAACGCTTATTCAGGTTTTCTTTGAAGTAGGAACAGATCCTGATTTAGCTGCCGTAAACGTTCAAAATAGGGTTACCACCATTCTGGATGAGCTTCCGGAAGAGGTAATTCGTGCCGGAGTTACTACCGAAAAAGAGGTGAATAGTATGTTGATGTATCTAAACATCACCAGTACGGATAAAACTCAGGATGAGCAGTTTATCTTCAACTTTACGGATATTAATATTCTTCAGGAATTAAAGCGTATTGATGGTGTTGGACGTGCTGAAATTATGGGACAGAAAGAATATTCGATGCGTGTCTGGCTTGATCCGCAAAAGATGCTTTCGTATAATATTTCAGCAAACGAAGTGATTAATTCACTTCAAAAACAAAACATTTCTGCTGCACCCGGTAAAGTTGGTGAAGGATCCGGACAAATGGACAATCAATTGCAATATGTAATTAAGTACGGAGGAAAATTCTTTGAACCGAAGCAATATGAAGAAATCGCTTTAAGAGCAAATCCTGACGGTACCATCTTAAGATTAAAAGATATTTCGAATATTGAATTTGGTGCAATGAGTTACGGAATGGTTTCTAAAACCGATGGAAAACCTTCTGCATCGATCATGTTGAAACAGCGTCCGGGTTCAAATGCTTCTGAAGTAATTGCAAGTGTTAAAGCAAAAATGGAAGAACTAAAAGGGACTTCTTTTCCTCCGGGAATGGATTTTAATATTGCTTATGATGTATCGCGTTTCCTTGATGCTTCCATACACGAAGTTATCAGAACGTTAATCGAAGCGTTTATTTTGGTGGCTTTTGTTGTTTTTATCTTCCTTCAGGATTGGAGATCGACTTTAATTCCTGTTTTGGCAGTACCTGTAGCACTTATTGGTTCGTTTACTTTTATGTCGATGATGGGATTCTCGATCAACTTACTAACGCTTTTTGCTTTGGTTCTTTCGATCGGAATTGTGGTCGATAATGCCATTGTCGTCGTCGAAGCTGTTCACGTAAAGATTTCCGAAGAACACATGGAACCTTTGCCGGCAACAATTAGCGCTATGAAAGAAATTACGGGCGCCGTAATTGCGATTACGATTGTAATGGCAGCGGTATTTATTCCGGTTGCTTTTTTAAGTGGTCCTGTTGGGGTTTTCTACAGGCAATTCTCTCTGACAATGGCAATTAGTATTGTAATTTCAGGAATCAACGCCCTTACCCTTACTCCTGCTCTTTGTGCTATTATGCTAAAGGCTCATGATCCTAATAAAGAGAAAAAATCTTTACTGGATCGTTTCTTCCACAAATTCAATACTTGGTTTGATAATATCACTTCAAAATATATTAGAGTTTTAATAAAATTTGCTGACCGAACTTCGATTACCGTTGGTTTATTAGTGCTTTTCTGCTTACTAACTTGGGGAACAAGTAAGTTCTTACCATCCGGATTTATTCCGTCTGAAGATCAGGGAATGGTGTACGTAAGTGTAACTACGCCACAAGGTGCTACGGTAGAACGTACTGAAAAAGCATTAGACGAGGTAACGCGAATTGCAAAAGGGATTAAAGGTGTAGACAACGTTACGACACTTGCCGGATATAGTATTGTTACTGAAATTGCCGGTGCTTCTTACGGAATGGGAATGATTAACCTGAAAGACTGGAGCGAACGCGATATTTCTGTAACTGATTTTATTGCACAGTTAACTGAAAAAACAAAAGGAATAAACGATGCTCAGATCGAGATTTTTGCACCGCCAACTGTTCCCGGTTTTGGTAATACCAGCGGTTTCGAGCTTCGTTTACTCGATAAATCCGGAGGAAGCATTACGAATACTGATGAAGTAACTAAAAATTTCATTAAAGAACTAAATGCTTCACCTGAAATTCAGAACTCTTTTACGAGTTTTGATGCTACTTTCCCGCAGTATTTAATTCATATTGATTATGATCAGGCGGCTAAAAAAGGAATTTCAGTAGACAATGCCATGTCGACCTTGCAGACTATGCTAGGTTCGTTTTATGCTACCAATTTTATTCGTTTTTCTCAAATGTATAAAGTTATGGTGCAAGCAAGTCCGCAATTCCGTAAAAATCCGGAAAGCATTCTGGACATGTATCTGAAAAATGACGCAGGAGAAATGGTTCCGTTTTCGACTTTTATAAAATTGGAAAGAGTGTACGGACCAGAAGTTTTAACGCGCTACAACATGTATATGTCAGCAATGATTAACGGTGAACCAGCGGAAGGTTTTAGTTCTGGTGAAGCTATTGCAGCTGTTGAAAAAATTGCTGCCGAAAAACTGCCTAGCCGTTTTGAACTGGAATGGTCTGGTATGACACGCGAGGAAATTTTGTCCGGAAACCAAACCATTTACATTTTTGCTTTGTGTATACTCTTTGTGTATTTATTGCTTGCAGCACAATACGAAAGTTTATTACTTCCATTTCCGGTATTACTAAGTCTTCCTGTTGGAGTTTTCGGTTCGTATCTGGCACTGCTAGCTGTTGGGTTAGACAATAATATTTATGCTCAGGTAGCACTCGTCATGCTGATTGGTCTGCTCGCCAAGAATGCCATTTTGATTGTAGAGTTTGCTATGGCTCAAAACAAAATTGGGCGTGATATTACGGAAGCGGCTATTGAAGGAGCAAGACTTCGTTTTCGACCTATTCTTATGACTTCTTTTGCTTTTATTTCAGGATTGATTCCGCTTTGTATCGCTACAGGTGCAGGAGCTGTTGGTAACCGTTCGATTGGTACTGCGGCTGCGGGTGGAATGTTTATTGGAACTGTGTTCGGTCTGGTGATTATTCCGGGACTTTACATACTGTTTGCAAAACTTGAAAAAGGAATGAATAAATAAATTTAAACAATGAAAGACATATTTAAACGATATAAAAAATTTAAAGGTGCAGCTGTGCTAGTTGGAATTTTACTTCTGACTGCCTGTTCTGCACCCAAAATCAGTGATAAGTTAGCGGCTGCGAAACTTCCTGAAAACTTTGATGCGAAAAGAAAAGACACCTCAAACGTTTCAGCTCCGTTTATTCCTTTAAAAACAGAAACGTATTTTAAAGATCCAAAGTTAGAACAGTTACTAAAGAAAGCTGTTGCTCAAAATCCTGATTTCCTAATCATGCAAGAAAGAATTCTAATTGCTAATTCTCATTTGAAAGTGGCAAAACTAGCACTTCTTCCTTCATTAGATCTTCAGGCAGATATTTCAGGAACTCGTTATGGTAAATACACGATGGATGGTGTTGGTAATTATGATACTAATTTTTCTCAGAATATTACTGATAAACAAAGAATCAATACGGATGTTACGCCTAACTTATTTCTTGGCGCAAAGGTTTCCTGGGAAGCTGATATTTGGGGTAAACTGAGTAATCGTAAAAAAGCGGCACGTCAGCGCTATTTTGCATCACAACAAGGTATGCGTTTATTGCAAACGAAACTTTTGACCGATGTTGCCGATTTGTATTTCAAACTTATTGCCTTAGACAAACAAGCTGCAATCTACGAGAATAACTTAAAAACGCAGGAAAAAGCACTTGATATTGTTTCAGCTCAACGTTCTGTGGGTAAAGCTACAGAATTAGCTGTACAGCAGTTTAATGCGCAAAACAACAACATTTATGCTCAAGCAACAGAATTACATTTAAGTATAGATCAAACAGAGAAAGCTTTACTAACGCTTTTAGGCGAATATGGCGGAAAAATAGACAGAAGTACTGATTTTTTATCAGGTCATCTTGAGGTTTTAAACCAAAAGATAAGTGTAGATTCTATTGTTCACAAAAGACCTGATGTTGCTGAAGCCTACTTTGAGTTATTAGCCAGTAATGCCGATGCGAAATCAGCTCGTGCTGCCTTCTTTCCAACGGTAAATTTGGGTGGATATGCTGGATTTAACTCGTTTTCTTTTAATACTTTTTTTGATGCGGGATCTTTTGCCTGGCAATTATTAGGCGGCTTAACGGCTCCAGTTTTCAATAAAGGGCAAATTAAACAGGAATTTTATGTTTCGAACAGAAGACAGGAAATTTCTTTTCTACAATACCAAAATGCTGTTACAACCGCTTTTAATGAATTGAGTGCTTTACTGCATCGAAATGAAGCTTTTGAAGATGTTCTGGAATATAAAATGAAAGAAATTGATCATCTGGAAATAGCTGTAAACGTATCCAATGATCTGTATTTGAGTGGTTATGCCAATTATCTGGAAATAATCAATGCACAAAAAAACAAACTGCAGGCTGAACTTGATTTTGTTGATATTCAACTTAGGAATGCTAATTCTCAAATCCTATTGTATAAAGCATTAGGAGGAGGAATAAATTAGTTAAATGTTGGTCAATAATGCTTTTACCCTTTGAATTAGTGGTTCAGCGTTGTAGTTTTCTAATCCCATTTCTTTTGAAATGGGATTTTTTTTTGATTACATTTATATTTTATTTTCCTTAGATGACCGAAATTTTTAAAATATTCAAAGTTGATGCTGCAGAAGCCGAAAGAATTAGTGAAATTCCAAATGAACCACACAATCATGATTTTGAAGAACTTTTGATTGGAAAAAACGGTCAATTAGAACATTTTATAGATTCGAAATCACAAGTAATAGACGCGCCTTTTGTTAGCTTCATTGCGCAGGGGAAAGTCCATCGCGTTAAACCTATGGCTAAAAACGGAGAATGTGACCTCTGGGCTATCCGTTTTAAAAGCGAATTTATTGCCGAAACGGTTTTTCAGCTCTATTCGTCTTACCATGATAAAGCCAATATTTCACTTCAGTCAGATCAATGTTTTGAGCGTCTGGATGTATTATGTTCGATGATGTATGACGAATATCTTCAGCCTGCTCCTGACCTTTCTATAATCAGACAACTTTTGAGCAGTTTATTTACAATTATTGAATCCGAAAGAAAAAAACTGAATCTCAACAATGATGAATCTAAAAAGATTCAAAGTCATACCTTCAAAAATTTTCTAAAACTTCTGGACGAACATTACAAAGAATCCAAAGATGTAAATTTCTATGCCGAAAAGCTTTTTATGACTACCCGAAATCTAAACATCATTTGTCAGGAAATTTTAAACCGAAGTGTTTCTGAAATTATAGAAACCCGAAAACTCACTGAGGCAAAAAATCTTTTAATCACTACCGATAAAACTATCGCTGAGATAGGCTACGAACTGGGTTTTAATGAAAAAACCTATTTCACGCATGCCTTCAAGAAAAAATCCGGATTCACCCCAACCGAATACCGCAAAGAAATGGCCAAGCTTATTTCCTAAAACCACAACTATTCTTCTGATTTGTGTTACTCTTTTGGTGTCATTATTTTAGAACTTTGTACTACAATTTTAAAAGAGGCAGTAAACCAATACTAAATCTGTTTAAGTAGTTATGAATAGAAAAGATTTTTTAAAAACAATGGCACTTTTGCCACTAGGAGCAGCAGCTATGAAACTAAATTCATTACACCATATTACCGATACCTTAGCACCAACGGAACGAATGCCTATACTTTTTTTAGGACACGGAAACCCAATGAATGCCATCGAGGACAATGTTTTTACCCAAGGTTTTCAATCTATTGCAAAGACGTTACCAAAACCAAAAGCAATACTTTGTATATCGGCACACTGGGAAACCAAAGGTACCTTTGTAACATCAGCAGAACATCCGGAAACGATTCACGATTTTGGTGGATTTCCGCAAGCTTTGTTTGATGTACAATATCCTGCGCCTGGAAGTCCGGAACTTGCATTAGAGACTCAAAAACTCATTACTTCTACAGAAGTTGGTTTAAGCGATCAATGGGGATTAGATCACGGTTGTTGGACAGTGGTTAAATTCCTTTATCCTGATGCCGACATTCCGATCATAGAAATGAGTATGGATTACACTAAAGGTCCTGAATATCATTATGCATTAGGTCGAGAATTAGCTGCCTTGAGAAGAAAAGGAGTGCTTATAGTAGGAAGTGGAAACACGATCCATAACCTACGAATGGCTGCCTGGGACAAAATGATGATTCCTGGATATGGTTTTGACTGGGCAATTGCTGCTAATGAAAAAATCAAACACCTGATTACGGATGGAGATCATCAGTCATTAATACGTTATGATAAACTGGGTAAAGAAGTACAACTTTCGATTCCAACTCCGGAACATTACAATCCATTACTTTATATTTTGGGATTACAGGAAAAAGACGAAAAAGCCACAATATTTAATGATGCGCTTGTTGCGGGATCACTCAATATGATGTCTGTCATAATCAATAAGGCATGATAAAATCCAAATTCCTGTGGATTTCCGCATTGTTACTTTTAGTTGTTATAATTAGTTTAAATTTTACTATGATACCCAAACAAAAACCTGCTTTACATTATATAGTAAGGCATCCAAAAATACAATCTCAAAAACCACCTTTGTTAATCCTGATGCATGGCGTTGGTGGTAACGAACAAAATATGTTTTCATTTGTTAATGCGCTTCCGGATCATTTTCTAGTCGTTTCTGCACGAGGACCAATAACATTAGGCGCTAATAGTTTTGCTTGGTTTCAGGTACAATTTACTGCCGCCGGATCTGTAATTAATGAAGTTCAGGCAGAAAGCTCCCGTAAAGAAATTTTGAAATTTATTGAAGATCTAAAAACAATAGAAAGCTTCGATGAAAATCAAGTTTATTTAATGGGTTTTAGCCAAGGCGGAATTATGAGTTATAGTGTAGCACTGACTGAACCTGAAAAGATCGCCGGAATTGCGGTAATGAGTGGAAGATTACTTCCCGAAATAAAGCCTGTTGTTGCTGATAAAAGCAGACTTAAGAAACTGAAAATCTTTATTTCGCACGGTACGCATGATTCTGTATTGAAATTTCAATATGCTCTTGATGCTCAGGATTACCTGAAATCTAAGGAATTAAATCCTAATTTTCATCAGTATAGCGAAGATCATACTATCAATCCTGCTATGTTAAACGATGTTATCAATTGGATTTTAAAACAGTAAAACATCAGTTGTAACCAATAAGTAAAAAAACGAATGCAAAAAATCCTAAGATAAAAGCTCTTAACCACAAATTTGTAAAATTATTTATCATTGCATCTTTAGGATTGTCTTCCATATAGAGTACCATCACTTTAGTTCCAATTTGATAGGCACCTGAATCTCCATTTCCTATACTAGACTCTACTTGTATTACTCTATTTTTTTGATCTCTAAACTGAAATTTATGATAATAATAATTTCTCTTTTCTGTTACCGTTCTTCCATTTCGCTTTATATCTTCTTCCACTAATTTAACATTGTACCCTGTAACAGTAGCCCATGCACGTTTGGCATTGTTTAAATAATTAGTACTATCATACATTAGTTTTACAGTTATAACCGAAAGAATAATTCCTATTGCTAATAAGAATAGTTTTAATTTGTTTTTTTTCATGTATTATTTAATGCGTATTCTTCTTTTTAGTTATTGTAAAATAATAGTTCTCCAGCTATACTTAAAATGCTCTTCTTAATCATTTTTTAAAATACTTACGCTCTAGCTCTTCATCTGTTCTATATCTATCTTTAAATTCTTTATAACTCATTATTTCATTTCCACCATATAAGTGATCTTTGTCTGAACCAATCGAAAGTTCATGATAATCAGCAGTATTAACAAGTTGAACGGTTTTAAATGTTTCTATATCGACAGATTTAAGTTTTTTTGCCTTCCAGTATATTTCATTGTTTACTTTTAAATAAGCACCACCCAAAACTTCATAATCATTTCCTTTAATCAATAGTAATCTGGTACTTAAAAAAGGATATAGATACGTATTATTTTTGTCTGAAAAATAACAGTAAAAAGTTATTCCATTTTGTTTTTCCTTAGTTTTTTCAACATTCTTAGGGTCATTGAATATATTATCAAAGGTTTCCCAATCGATAACTTCGTTATTTTTTATATATGTATTAGTCTTACTATCGTAAACATGACTGAAATTTAAAGAATCATTTTTAACAGTCATTCCTTTCTCTTCTTTTAAACCTTCAAGATCACGAATACGGAAAATAATATTCCCTTTATCATCTTTGTATAAATTATTACTTAGTAATTTTATTTCTTTATTTTGCGCTTTACAACTGATAAGAAGCACTAACAATAGTAAATATAAAACTGTTTTATTCATTTTTATAATATGTGTCATTTCCAGGAAAATTTTTGTTTTTTCTTTTTAATCATGATACATTCTTGTAAAGAATATCTATTTGGACAGTTAAAACATTCAACATCTTTCTTATAATTAAATAAATCAATAAAATCTAAAGTATTATTTTCTATTGTAATATTACAATTTTGCATACAAATTAAACTAGAAGGGAAATCCACATAATCGTCCTCATTGATTTTTATTTTTGCAGATGAATTACTATAAGTAAGCTGTCTAAATATTAATAATTTACCATTAATATTCTTTATGTACAATTCATTAAATGTTGAGTTTATTATATTATTAAACTTCAATATTCCATTTTTATTTTTTTGAATATATTCTACAGTATACAATCTGGCAAACTTAGTTTTATCAGCTACTTTAGTTATTTGAACTTCTGATTTAACTAAAATATTTTTAGTTAATACTTTTAAAGTATCTAATACATAACATTCATTACAGCTCTCAACTTTGGAATCTTCATTTACAAAACCTATTATTACCTTTTTAGAATAAACTGGTAAATTACTTTTATCTTGCGCAGTAATTACTTGAAAAACAAATAGAACAGTTATTAATATTTTTTTTTTACGCATTCTTTATCGAATTTAAAATCTTAACGACATATCCTTCCTGTTGCGTAAACATTTCCATATTCATCAAAATCTGCATTTCTCTTTAATTTTTTACCTCTGTGAACATTAACAACTTTTCCAAACCATTGTTACCACCTCAATAAACTGATTTGTAAATAACAAATTCCCTTAAAGAAGTGATATCTCGTTAATTTTCATTTAATATTAAAGTAAAAAAATAAACAGATGTAATAAATTAAATATCATCTTTAAAATACTTATTCTTTAACTCTTGATATTCACTATATCTATATTTAAATATTTCATAACTCATTATTTTACTTCCAATATATAAATGATTTTTATCTGAACCAATTGAAGATTCATGATAATCAGCAGCATTAATAACTTGAATTGTTTTAAATGTTTTTATATCGACAGATTCAAGTTTTTTTGCCTTCCAGTATATTTCATTGTTTACTTTTAAATAAGCACCACCCAAAACTTCATAATCATTTCCTTTAATGAATAGTAATCTGGTACTTAAAAAAGGATAGAGATACATATTGTTTTTGTCTGAAAAATAACAGTAAAAAGTTATTCCATTTTGTTTTTCCTTAGTTTTTTCAACATTCTTAGGGTCATTGAATATATTATCAAAGGTTTCCCAATCGATAACTTCGTTATTTTTTATATATGTATTAGTCTTACTATCGTATACATGGCTAAAATTTAAAGTATCATTTTTAACAGTTAATCCTTTCTCTTCTTTTAAACCTTCAAGATCACGAATACGGAAAATAATATTCCCTTTATCATCTTTATATAAATTATTACTTAGTAATTTTATTTCTTTATTTTGCGACTTACAACCTGTTAAACTAAAAAAAGATATGATAAGTAATAAAACTATTTTTTTTGTATTTTCCATAGATACGTTTTTGTTGAATCCCAATATTTTGTTTTTCCGCCTTTAAATCTATTTAGACATGAATTTGCAAAATTAAAACTAGATTGTGCTCTAAATCCTTCTCCTATTTCACTTAATTTTCCCTGTCCTTTTGATTTAATACCATGCTGATCATACATTGCATAGGTAGATTCACAAGGACCTTTTGTAGAATCGATGATAAGAAGTAGCGTATGAAAACCACCAACAATACAGAAATAATAAACATGAAAACCAAATACGGAAGATATATCTTTTAAAAATAAATTATATAATGCTTTTTTAGATTCCTCTGATATCGTTATTATGTCATTATTGATTGATTGAAAAACATTATTAGCATCACTATTATTTTTTGAACTGTTTAATTTCTTTAACAAATCGTGATCTATCTTATATTTATCAAATTCCCATTTAGATTTTACATTTCCCAGGCCATGCATAACATTACCTCTATCAATTGCAGTCTTTCCTGTAAAATATACCGAATTCTTTCTTTTTTGAGTTTTTTTATCTATCGCATAAAAATTTTTATAATCTTGAAGTAATTCGGAAATTCCCCTCTCAGCAGCAGCCATACAATAATTACCTGCATACTCAGGCAATGGGTGGTCCGAATCAACAAGTTCTGCTAGTTTTGTATTTTCATCTAGTAATCTTTTTATCGCAACATCTGAAAAAATATCCTTTTTAATATCACTTGTAAAGTCTATACTAATTCTACTACTATCCTTATCATTAATCTTGACTTGCAAATAGGAGCCTTTAATTTCAGCCTTAGATTCAATATTTGTCTGAATAGTCCACCCCTCCTCAACTTCAAATTCATTAGTCGATAATTTGATTTTAGGATCTGAAGGAACCAGTTTTAATGAATATTTACCTCCCCAATCTTTTTTGCTAATTCCACTAACAACAAACTTTAATAAAATTTTTTTATTAGCTGGTAAAGTATTTATTTTTTCGCAAAATAAGGATAATGTTGGTGGGATCAATACCGTCGGTTTCCCCGCTACGTAATTTCCGAAAGAATTATTAGGTGTTGCCATTTGAAAAGATTTTTTTCATAGAAGTTAAAACTAAATTACCATTTGTAGCCTCAACATATTTTTCTTCTGTTGTTTCTACAAATTTTTTAGAAATACTAACTTCTTTATTTTGTGATACTGTAATAATATTTTTAGCAATTTTATTTATAGCCATAACTAAAAAAGATTTGATTGTTCTGCACTATTCCACTCTATCGTTTTGGAACTGTTCATTTTTATATTCTCTTTTGTACTATTAATATCAATCTCATCAGAAAACAACTCTGATTTTTTTGACTGACGAGATGTTGTTTCTGTTGAAATCTCTGTTCGATTGTCTGAATTTTCTAAAATATCCCCAGCAGCATTTATATTAAGATCCCCTCCTGCTGTTTGCATTATATCTTTATTAGCAGAATGTTCCATATTCTCGCCTGCACTAACAGAAACATTTTTACCTGCAGTAATATTCAGATTCTCTCCTGCATTTATGGTAATGTCTTTAGCAGCGGTAACGTTAATGTTTCCTTTCCCATCCATTAACCAGCTGCTGCCTCCAATGTCTTCGATTAGAACACTTCCGTCTTCGTCATTAAAGATCATTTTAGTTCCGGAACGCGTGTGAATCGCTTTTAAGCTGTTTTTACTATCGGAATAGGCACTTTTATCATTTCCGTTGTATTGTGTTCCAATTACATACGGATTCTGAACATTGTTTCCTTCAAAACCTATTAGTACTTCTTCGCCAATTTCCGGGATAAAGTAGAAACCTTTTCCAGATCCGGAATACGGCTGTACCATACGAATCCATTCCGTTACAGCAGTTCCACTTGCGCCGTAGAATTCTACTTTTACTCTTCCTAATCCTTCGGGATCGTTGTTGTCTTTTACCTGTGCAGGTTGTGTTTCTGCTTTTGCGAAAGCATGTACATCAGTGTAATGTGGAGCACTTACATCGGCTGGAATTGCTTTGAATTCACAAGAGTAATTTCCGTGTACTTCTGAATGGTGAACCACTTCAATTGCAATAAGTTCGTGTTCTACCGTTTGGTTTTGAATAGTAAATACTTGTCCAACACCAATTGGGAAATACGATGTTCCACTGTAGTAAACGCTGTTGGCGTCACTTCCTGCGGTTTGCATCGTTACCATTTCTTCGATCTCTTCTTTATTGTTGGCGTTTGCAGTGTACACTCCGTCATTTAGATTGGGATTAGTAACGGTTCCTTGATTGTAACCAATTACCGTTGCAAAACTATCTTTACTTCCTGTAGCTGTTTTGGCTGAGGAATTTTTAAGCGTTGAAACACTATTATAATCAAAACCTTCTACAGCTATTTTGTGAGAAGCCATATTCGTTTGTATCGTAAAACCATGAAGTGAAGCTCCGTTTACCAGTTTTACTTTGCTTTCTTTGGTTTGCCCGAATTGCATACGCATTCCGTCAAAATAAAACCATTGTGCGTAACGTTTTGATAATCTGTTTATAAATTCGAAATTACTTTCGTTGTACTGAACCAGATTTTTGAATTCTTTGCGGTAGGTTGATTTAATAGAATCTCTTTGGTAGAATTCGCCGGGACCTTCGCCAAAAATACTCACTACGATATCGTCCATAGTGCGTTCTTTAAAAGATCTTGATCTTTTCATATCATCCAAAACGATACTGTGACTTACTCCTGAAACGTGTAATCCTGCCGGACCTCCGTGAAGATCAATTGAGGTTAGTTCAGTAATAATACCTTTGCTCATTAACTTAATTCCAGTAAGGCTTTTGAAAGTAAAGATTACTTCGTCGCCTAAGTAACTTCTCAAAGCTTTTGCCTGATCTGCCGGGTTTATAATTGCTTTACCGGTGTATTGCCAAACGAATGAAAAATGATGGTGATCGCCCATTTTCTGAGAAACCTTTAAATCATAATATACAACGTTTTGGCTAAAACTTCCTACTGAAATATGAACTTGTTCTGAAAAATGTGACATGATGTACTTGTTTTTTAATTAGCTTTATTTACTTTCTCTAATTATGCTAAAGAAATCCAGTTATTAGAGAATTTTGCATCTCCAAATGTCAGATCTTTAGCTACGACTTCCATTGTAATTTTCATTGGAACATCGTTGGTGCTTGAAAACTGTTCGTCATAGCCAACACAAAATGATTTCGTAAAACTTAATTCTTTCATTTTACTTAAAGCATCTCGTCTGTAAAAAACTATTTTACCATCTTTAGTAAGGTCACCGTTTAACATCCAGCTTAAAAAGTCGGTGTTTTGGTTTGCCTCAATTGTTATTTTGATCACACCGCCTTTTGCTCCGCCTGTTGGCTTGCTGGCTGTGTCTATTTCTTGTTTAAAACTAATATTAAAATCGAGAACATTATATTCTTCTCCGTCTATGTGTAATTTAGATAAAAAACTCATTTTGCTGTGGTGTTTAGATTGTAGATTAGTGAATTATAAAAGCTTCTGCCCCATCGAGAAGTTTTCAGTTTAAAGCAAAAAAGGAAGTCCACATCATGAACTCCCTTTTATGGTTTTTATGTGTGATAAAGTTTAAATAATACTAAAGGATTAAACCCAAGCATTATCAAATTCTCCTCCACCCATTGAAATTTTACGTGCAGAAATCATAAAAGTCTCCGTTAACGGATTTTCACTGTTATGATCAAAGTTTTCTTTGTACTTCACCATGTAAGCTTCAGTAAACTTTAACTCTTTTAAAGTAGCATTAGAATCACGTTTGATGAATTTTACTGAACCTTCTTTTCTTTCGAAGTTGTTAGTCATCCATTCGAACAATTCTGTACCACCAGTTGATTCAACCTGAATCATAATTCTTCCTCCACGTGTTACTGTAGATGGACGCCCTGAAGCATCTGTTTCTTGAGCTAAGTCATAGCTCACGTTTAATACTTTGTAATCTTTACCTGCAACGGTTAATGTAGTTAAGAATGACATAATGTTTAGATTTAAATTATTTATTTAATTATGCAGTAAAAATAGAAATAATTTTGTTTCAACAAACTAAATTTAATAAAATTATATTTACAATTAACAATTATCATTAAATCAAATAGTTACATTTAAAAAACACTATTTTACCCCTATAATTCTTAATAAAAAACAAAAATATTACATGATTTTATTAACTAAAATCTTTCTTTCTGTAATACTTTTCACTAATCAATACTTTACAATATAACAAGAATTTATTGCTTAAAAAATACGAAAAATTAAAATTTTATTATCTAAAATTATTTAAGTACCGTCTCATAAATCTGATCTAATATACTCTGTCTCAATTTTGAATTTCTTTCATTCAATAATATAATAATACCCCAATTTTTAGCTCTGTCATATGCAATTATACAAGATTGCCCCATAGAATCTCCAGACTTTAAATAAACGGTATTCTTATCTTCCCTCATGATATTTACGCCAAGACCTAATTCTCTGTTGTCTACTTTATAAAATGTTTTTTCTGTTAACAGTGCGGCCTTTCCTATTGTACTTTCTTTATTCAGAACAGCTTTTAAATAGGCTACTACATCAGAAGCACTGGATTTTATTAATCCTGCAGGAGCAGTAACGTTCCATTCCATAAATTGCTGGCTTGCTCCATCAGGACTTTGACCATCTGTAGTATTTGAGACATCAAAATTTTTAGTTAAAGTGTTTTTCAGCTTCAATGGTGCGATCATTTTTTCTTTCACAATCTGATCGTAACTTTTGTTGTATACCTTTTCTAATATTTGCCCAAGTAAGGTGTAACCAATAGTTGAATAGCGGTACTTGCCATAATCTTTTAGTTCAGCGCAATTGTTAACCAAATTTGCCAACGTTTCAGAAGTTACATTGCTTATAGGCTGTTGTGGATTGAGCGCTATTAATTTTGCAAAATCAATATCCGGTAAACCTGATTGATGAGACGCTAAATCTGAAATTCTTATTTTCATTTTAAGATTATCCTGAAGCGCATATTGTTTTGGCAAAAAGTCATCGATGTAATCGTCTATATTAATCTTTTTTTCTAAAACGGCCTGCGCTATAAAATTTGAGGTGATAATTTTTGTGACAGAAGCAATTTCGAATACTGAATTTTTATCAATCTGAATTTTACTTTTCGCATTCAAATTACCTTGGGCTGTAAAATATTCTTTATTGTCTTTGACAAAACCAATACTCATACCTACGTTTGGATTTTTTTGATAATTAACTTGTATAATCGAATCAATTCTTTTTGTAATATCCTGTGCAATAGAAAAAGTAGTTACTAATAATAGTCCTGCTAAAAATTTAAATGATGTTTTCATGATATGGTGTTTTGGTTTAAAAAATTATTCTGATGCAAATATGCAGCAGATACTATTCCTACACGACCGAATGAAAATACTCGTACGCATTTCTCTCCGAAATTATCCGTACGAGTTATTTCTTAACAAGTACGAGTAATTACAAACAACTAAAAAAACAGCACCGTACAAGTTAAAACACTTGTAATTACAGAAATCTCAATTGTAATTCTATAAAATTATTTTATCGTCTCATGCCTAAATTTGAATGATGTCATTCTGTTTAATGACAAAGTCAATTGCAAATTTAAATTACAATAAGATGAAAACAGACGAAAACAAAAACCAGTATGATAACATTCAGAATAATCCGGAAACTGTAGATCACATTCAAAATGAAAACTACAATGAAGAGCAACTGCAACAACGTGGTGAAGACGATAATCTTGAAGAAGATTTTGATCAAAACTACAGCGAATCTGAAGATTTTGCTACTGACTAAAATCTAACTGGCAAAAAATTCTATCTTAAAAAACAATAGAAAATATTAATTAAAAATCTAAAACATGGAAACGAAATCAACATCTAAAAGTACCGCCAATGTTTCGACATTAGAGCGTATATTAATGGTAACAAGCGGTTCGTATCTTTTATATAAAGGACTTGCACAGGAAAATAAAAGTCTTGCGCAAATCAGTTCAGGAGGTGCGATGCTGGCAAGAGGAATTAGTGGCTACTGCCCTATTTATAACGCTGTAGATCATTTAAAAAATGATAAACCAACGAACGTAAATATCAGAACAAGTATTGTTATCAACCGACCAATTAGCTACGTATATTCTTTCTGGCGTAATCTGGAAAACCTGCCTAAGTTTATGAATCACCTGGCTTCGGTAAAAACAATTAGTGATACACAATCAGAATGGACAGTGAAAGGACCAGGAGGAATAGGAACTCTTTCATGGAATGCGGAAATTATAAAAGACCGAAAAGAGAAAGTTATTAGCTGGCAATCGCTTCCTAATGCACCTATTAAAAATTTTGGTAAAGTGCTTTTTAAAGCACAAGGTTACAAAACCGAAATTGAAGTTATGATATCCTATCGCGCACCACTAGGAATTGCAGGAGAAAGCGCAGCAAAATTATTGAATCCTTATTTTGAAAAAATGGTAAACGACGATATCAAAAATCTTCAGGTATATATGGAATCTATTCATTAGTTTAAAAAAAAAACTAAAAGCGTTGGATATGAATCTAACGCTTTTTTTTTGGAGACTTTCCAAATTGTTTTTTCGCCACAAATTCACGAATGAATACGCTTTTTTATAGTAGCGTATAAAAATAATTCGTGAATTCGTGGCGATTTTATTTATTAATCTAAACAGTTAAGTAAACTCAATTAAAGCCTTTAAAAACAGCAAATAAAAACCCGCAGCGCTATGAGACACCGCGGGCAAGAAAAATAAATAAATAATCAACCACTAAGGTAAAATTTATTTCCCCTAAGTGCTCTTACTATTTTTCATATATTAATTCTATTTTCCTTTAACTGAAAAAAATAGATTTTATTATATCATTTAATAAATTAAATATCAAATTAATAAAATAAATTACTTGAACAACTACTTTAAGATATTAAAAACCTATTCTATCGCTTTTAAACAATGTGAATATTTCTAATAATTGTTTTAGTAGTACAAATACAAAATTACATAATCAGCTTCATGAAGATTTTATAACATTATCCTGCTAGTTTTATATTCTGTCTAGGCTTTTTATTATTTATTAGCATTCTATTGGTAACGCAATAAATAAACTTATTATTTTATTCTTTTTACATTAGATATCTTATTGAATGTGAATATTATAACATTCGCTATTTATTGTATAAAATGAAAAACCAGCCTAATCACTTACTTTACAACGCTATAATTCAATTCATTATGATGTTTTATTAGCATATAAATTTTGCAATTTCAAATCTGTTACAACTTCAGACTAGTAGAAATAAATTCAAAATCGTATGAGTGATATTGCCCGCAGATTTAGACAAAATCCACTTTTAGAGCCTAAAGATTTGCAACCCAGCAACAAGGATCTCAAAATTATTAGTTTACTGAACCCCGGTGTTTTTGTTTTTGAAGGCAAAATATGGTTATTGGTTCGGGTAGCAGAATCAATCGCTGAAAAAGAAGGTGTTTTATTTTTTCCGATAGTAAATGCAGCTGGCGAAATAGAAATTATCGAAGTATCTCTTTCTGATCCTGATCTAGTCGCCACAGATGCCAGAATTGTACAATATAAAGGTTTAGATTATCTTACTACTCTTTCGCATTTACGATTGTTATCAAGCGAAGACGGAATACATTTTTCAGAACCTAATGACCTATCACTTTTATTAGGCTCAGGAAAACTCGAGCAATTTGGTATCGAAGATGCGCGTGTCAGCAAACTTGGCGATCAATATTACATAACGTATACAGCAGTATCATCGAGCGGTGTTGGTGTGGGACTTCGAATTACTAAAGACTGGAAAAATTTTGATTACAAAGGTCTGATTTTCCCTCCTCACAATAAAGACTGTGCTATTTTTGAAGAATTAATAAATGGTACGTATTACGCTCTACACAGACCTTCGAGTCCGCAGATTGGAGGGAATTTTATCTGGCTCGCAGAATCTCCAGATGGTATTCATTGGGGCAATCATAAATTTCTTTTAGGCACAAGACCTGGATTTTGGGATAGTGCCAGAGTTGGTGCCGGTGCTGTGCCTATCAAAACAGCTATGGGATGGCTGGAAATATATCATGGAGCAAACGCCCAACATCAATATTGTCTGGGGGCTTTTCTAATGGATCTGGAAGATCCCTCAAAAGTACTAGCCAGAACTATCGATCCTATAATGGTACCAACAGAAAGCTATGAATTAAGTGGTTTCTTTGGTTACGTTGTTTTTACTAACGGACATGTTGTCGATGGCGATACGCTTACTGTTTATTACGGAGCTGCTGATGAATTTGTCTGTGGTGCGCAATTTTCTATTTCAGAAATCCTCTCTAAACTTGAATAGAAAAATAGCATAATAAACTGACAATTAAATAACTATTATTAAAAATCATGTAAATAATTGACAAACCTTCTCTCTACATTTACATCCTCATTGCGTTACAAAAATTATTTACTATATCCTGACTTTTACTATCTAAACTTAACAAATAAAGCTATGACACCAAACAACTCCATCGAACAAAATCAAAACAATTCTATCTCTACCGCTACTTCTATGTATGAAGAACAAGTTGATCAAAACATACCTTATTTTTCTACGAAAGAAGAACTCTTGTGTTGGGGTGATGAAGCTGTATATTTAAGTAAATTTTCTTCCAGAGCAAATCCTCCAATAGAAGATAAAGGGCAAAAATTTATGGATAATAAATCATAAGAATTTAAATATAAGCAATTAATATTACACTACTTTAAAAATAACTTTAAGTAAGATCATAAAACCATTAGTAACAAACTAATGGTTTTATTGTATGCATTATACTATACATTTTAACTTAAATATATCTAAAGATTATATAAAACATGCCTTATTATCATGTAAAATAATGTCGACGACGATTTTTAATTTTATTGTTTAAGACAATTCAAAACTATATGGAATTTATTAGTGATATTTTTAAACATCTGGAAGGTTACTATTATGGCCTTGTCGACATAACACCCAAGATACTTCTGGCTATACTTGTAGTTTTAATCTCCTGGTTTATTGCAGCACGTGTTAAAACATTTGCAGACCGAAGATTAAAAACAAGAATGCACGACCCATTACTAGCCACTTTTATTGCCAATTTAATAAAAGCGGTTCTTATTGTAATTGGTTTACTTTTTATGTTCCGCGTTATTGGTCTTACAGGAGTAGCACAAAGTGTACTCGCCGGTGCTGGAATATCAGCATTTGTAATTGGTTTTGCCTTAAAAGATATTGGAGAAAATTTCCTTGCTGGAATATTGCTCGCTTTTAAACGTCCTTTTTCTGTAGGCGACATCATCGAAAGCAATGGAGTAAAAGGTAAAGTTGTTGCGCTTAACCTGCGTGATACACAAGTAAAAAGCGACAGTAAGAACATTTATATTCCTAATGCCCTTTTAGTTAAAAACACCCTTGTAAATTTTAATAGTGAGGGCTTTTTATTGCAGGACTTTACTATTGGTCTTGAATACGGATCAGATTACCGAAAAGCTATTGAAATCATCACTCAGGTAATGGAAACAGACAATGCTGTTGTAGATAAAGGTTACTCTAACTCAGCTGTAGTGTCCGGCATTACAGGAAGTACCATTCAAATTAATGTTCGTTATTGGGTTGTTACAGACAGAACCATCACAGACGGTAAACACCGATCAGAAGTGGTAATTAAAGTAGCAGAAGCCCTAAAAGAAAATGACTTTATAATTAAATAAAAATCATAATTATGACTACTTCAAATCATAAAAACAACGTTTCAAGCAGCAGAACTTCTGACAAGAAAACAACAATAAAATCAACCTCATCAAGAAACAATGAAAAGGTTACCACTGAAGTCAAAAAGTCTATTCTGGTAAAGAACAACCCATAAAAAAACAAATTATAGTATTTCAGATCTTAGTATTTCAGACACCGATCCTTTTTAAATAGTAAACAATCTATCTGTAAATTTTTTATCTAAAATTGAGATTGTGTCTTCCAGATTTTCTCTGGTAATAAAGGCTGTAATAAAATCATGCACTTCGTTTTTACTTCCAGAGGCTGTCTCAAAAGAGTTAATATGATACTCTTCATCCTCATCTACAATATGAATAATTTCTGTATACCCGCTAGAAATTAAACTGCCTTTTAATTTGATAACATTAAACTGTTGCTGATTGTTTAGTTCTTTCCGAACTTTTAATTGTATTGCTTTTTCCATCATAGCTATTTTTAAATTAGCACTCACCTTGTCAATACTCAAATTTAGAAATTAAATTGATTAATACAGCTACAAAACAACCAACACAAACCACTATTTATCAACAACTTACTAACCTCCTTTGTGAATAAATTTAATATTTATTGTCCTTAAATGTTTTTTTTCAACTCTATTCACAATAGATTCAGTGTCTCATCAAATATTTCCTTAAAAAAGTAAAATAAAATTCATACAGCATGATTATAATCATGTTTTAAGAAAGTTAGCGTTATTATTTTTGCATCATGAAAATTTATCCATAAAATGTTCAAAAATAATACATTATGAAAACACCTCTTAGATTCTTAGTCTTAAATTGTTTCTTAAATATTTGTTTTTTGTTCGTAAAGGATGATCGCAGAAAACAAATTTAATTGATAACATAAGATATTAGGAAATACCTATGTCTAAATCATTTTTATAATCCGTCGAGAATGAACAAATCCTATCTGATTTCTGAAATAAACAGATTAAAAACCGAAAAAAATGCCATTATACTGGCTCACTATTACCAAAGTGAAGACATACAGGAAATCGCAGATTTTGTGGGAGACAGTCTTGAACTATCAAAAAAAGCACAAACAACAGATGCTGACATTATTGTTTTTGCTGGTGTTTACTTTATGGCAGAAACGGCAAAAATACTGAACCCTAATAAAAAAGTTTTACTTCCGGATATCAATGCCGGATGCTCTCTTGCTGACGGTTGTCATCATGATGATTTTAAATTATTTAAAGAAAAATATCCCGAGCATGTTGTCGTAACATACATTAATTGTTCTGCGGAAATAAAAGCTTTGAGCGATATCGTTTGTACATCCTCAAATGCTGAAAAAATTATAAATTCAATACCATCGAGCAAAAATATTCTTTTTGCCCCCGATCGCAACTTAGGAAATTACCTCTCAAAGCAAACAAAGCGGGATTTAATTCTTTGGGAGGGTTCCTGCGTTGTGCATGAAGCATTTTCTTTAGACAAGTTAATTGAAATCTATAAAAACAATCCCACCGCAAAAATCGCAGCTCATCCTGAGTCTGAAAGTCATATTCTGAAAACAGCACATTATATTGGTTCGACTTCCGGAATATTGAATTTTATAAAAACGGATACCGCTACCACATTTATTGTTGCTACAGAGGCAGGTATATTGCACCAGCTTGCCAAAACTGTTCCTGAAAAAACGTTGATTCCGGCACCCTCTGTACAGGACAATACCTGTGCGTGTAGCGAATGTGCTTACATGAAGATTAATACACTAGAAAAACTTTTTCAATGCCTTAAAAATGAAGGTCCGGAAATTTCAATCAATGAGAAACTTAGAATCCAAGCACTTGAACCTATCACAAAAATGCTTGAGTTGTCATAAAAAATTAAAATACCATTAAAAAAATACCATGATTAAAACAGATATACTTATAATTGGTTCCGGTATTGCCGGACTTTTCTTTGCCTTAAAAACAGCTCAAAAACGTCCTGATTTATCTATTGTCATCATGACTAAAGGAAGTGCTGAAAGAACAAATACACAAATGGCTCAGGGCGGTATTGCTGTAGTAACCGATTTAGTAAATGATAGTTTCGAAAAACATATTGAAGATACTTTGCAGTCCGGTGGCGGACATTGTGATGAGAATATCGTCAATATGGTAATACGACAAGCACCTCAACGACTTAAAGAATTAATAGCATTAGGCACTTCATTTGATAAAAATCAGGAAGGAAATTGGGATCTTGGTTTAGAAGGCGGACACTCCCACAATCGTATTCTGCATCATAAAGACAGTTCTGGATTAGAAATTGAGCAATCGCTATTGAGAAGTTTAGAAAATATGCCTAATATTCATCTTCTGGAACATCATCTTGTAATTGACCTCAACACAGAGAAAAGAGACGAAACGGTTTGTAGTGGTGCATTCTATTACGATCAGTCCAATAATCAGATTAAATATATCAACAGCCGTACCATTGTTTTATGCACTGGCGGATCAGGGCAAATATTTGAGAATACTACCAATCCTGAAATAGCAACTGGCGATGGTGTTGCTATGGCAGAAAGACTTGGACTTGAAATTGAAGACATGCAATACATTCAGTTTCATCCCACTGCTTTATATGCAGGAGAAAAAAATCCTTTCTTCTTAATATCAGAAGCTGTTCGGGGATTTGGTGCTCATGTTGTTAATAAAGACGAAAAAAGATTTCTGTTTAAATATGATTCGAGAGGTGAATTGGCGACACGTGATATTGTTTCGCAAGGAATAAGCATGGAAATGCAGCAATCACAAACTGATCATGTTTATTTAGATTGTAGACATTTAGACAAAACAGCATTTTACAAGCATTTTCCGGTCATTACAGCGCATTGTAACAAATTAGGGTTATATCCTGAAAAAGACCTGATTCCGATCGTTCCTGCCGCTCATTATCAGTGTGGAGGTATTAAAGTCGATGAGAATGGAGCAACAAAAATCAAAAATTTATATGCCATAGGCGAATGCTCCAGAACTGGTTTGCATGGTAAAAACCGTCTGGCTTCTAATTCACTTCTCGAAGCAATTGTTTTTGCACACCAGGCTTCTGAAAATATCTGCAATACCATTAAAGAATTTCCTTTTTCTATTAAAGTATTTGTTCCACAGCTTCCTTTTGCTAAAATCAAAACAGAATGCGAAAAAACAAATGCATTAAAAAAAGAACTTCAAAATATTATGACCACATTTTATACGAATGAAGACAGTGATATTAATAACATTAAAGCAAAAGTAGAAAGAATTAAAAACGCAACAGTAGCAATGATTAACAGAAGTGAAATAATTCTTCCGGTCATTGAACTTTCTAACATGATTACCACAGCTCAAATTGTTATTAAGCAATGTACAATAGAGCGAAAAAACACAACCGATTTTTTATTTAATTAATTGATATTATTCAGATAGGAAACAAACAAAAAAGGGAATATTATAAACGCTTGTTTTAAATATTCCCTTTTTTCATTATATTTTACCTATTGTTTAAAATAGTGAATCCTCAGGATCACAAGGAAAATAAACGGTGATTGCCGCACCCTCGCCTACTTTACCTTCAGCTCTTATATTTCCGCCGCAGGTTTGCATAATTTTTTTACAAAGGGCAAGTCCAACACCTGATCCTTTATATTCATCCTGATTGTGAAGTCTTGTAAATATTTTAAAAATAGAATCTGCATATTGCTGATCGAAACCTATTCCGTTATCTGAGAAAGTAATCCAGTAACAATAAACATTATTCGAATAAATATTAATTTCCGGCTCTTGTGATGCTGTTACTTTAATAACCAAGTCTCTTTCTGCCGATGCATACTTTATTGAATTCTGAAGCAGGTTAGAAAACAATTGTTTCATCAGGAAATTGATTCCATGAATTTCGGGTAAGCTTTCGCATTCAATCACAACATTATTCTCAGAGATAACGTCTTTCATTTCATCAAGAGTAGACTCCATAATAAAGTTCATATTGATTTTCTGCAAAGCGTCTTTAGTATATTTTATACGTGTGTATTTCAATATATCTTCCAGCAGAATTTGCATTCTATTGGCTGATTTAGAAACTCGCTGTAACGATTCTAATACCGAAGCTGCAGGAACATCGTCTATTTCAGTTAGGAGTTTAGAGATAATCATTTGAATTTTACGAAGCGGTTCCTGAAGGTCATGCGTACTGATCCAGTTAATATTTTCTAATTCTGAGTTGGTCTCTTTTAAAACAAGACTTTGCGAACGGTATTTTTCTTCTTCTTCCCGAAGCATTAACATTATGATCTGTTTGTGTAACGCATGCGCATAGTTAGCCGCAGAATTAATTTCCGGCTGTAGCCAAGTACTACTTTGGTTCTTTACAATTTGCTTCCAGACATTAAAAGAGTTTCTTGGATGCAGTCCTTTACTATCTTTTATAATTGCTTTTGCAGGATCACCAGCCCATTTAATTTCTGATATGGTTTGTGGTCTGTACCAAATTATATGGTCATCACTCCCCAATGCATGAAAAATAACCCCGGCAACATCGGTATGATGATTCAATTGCGGAAAATCACCACTTAACTTTTTGGTTGTAAATGTTTGTTCTTTGGTATGATTGGTAATTGCTGTAACAATATTTTTAATTTCATCTTCATCAGGAGTAATACCATTTTTATAAATAACACCTCCCACTGAGATTGAAACGCCGGCCGCATTACACAAACGTAATAAATACGGACTATCAACCAGTGTTTGAAATTGTTCATGTCCTAATGGTAAATCCAGTCCCGTAAGTTTTTCCAGAGCCAGCGATGTCCTTCGTGCCACTTGATATTCTTCTGTTGATTGACGTAAATCAATCTGAGAAGTAATAAATTGTCCCTGAAGCTTAGCTGCCAGACGAATTTCCGGAGAAATATTTTTAGCAGAATAATGATGGCAGGCTATTAGTCCCCAAAGACGATCTTTATGGATGAGAGAAATCGTAAGCGTTGCACCTACGCCCATATTTTTAAGATATTGAACGTGAATGGGGGAAGTACTTCTAAGAATGGACAAACTTAAATCTAGATTTTTATTATCCTGATCATCTGTTGTAAAAACAGGAACAGGGTCGTAATCAAGATCAACAATCAATCGAAGCTGATTCTTTAAATACAATTCTCTTGCCTGCGGTGGTATATCGGTATGCGGATAATGCAATCCCAGAAAAGGTTCCAGATCTTCACGGCAATTCTCTGCAAATACTTCTCCGTTGTAATCTTCATCAAAACGATAAATCATTACCCTGTCATAGCCTGTTACTTGCTGAATACCATCGGCAACAAAAGCACACAGTTCCTGAAGCGAACGAGTATTATTCATGTGCGCCACAAACTGAATCGTTTGTGAGTACACATCAGGAAGTTTTTCTTTTTCACAAAATTGTGGTTCTGCTTCCAGAACATAAATATCGTTGCTTTTATGAATAGTGAGCTGATATTTATTCTCTAAAAGCTCAGTTTCAATAGGTAAAACAAACTGAGATTCATCTCTAAGAAAATATTCTTCTATGTTTTTCTGTGCAGCGTTTCCAAAAACTTCACTAAAATCTTTTCCAATAATTTGTGTATACGACAAACCCGTAAAGACTTCTGTATTTGCTGTAACAAAGTCAATTTTCCAATCTGCAGTAAGTCCTAATAAAAATCCGTGGGGCTGTATACTTCCTGGAATATGAATTGGCTCATGTTCGCAATTGGTAAGGGTAACAATATCACGGTTAACTATGTCTTTAATTTTCATTCTTTCGCGTATTCAGGAAATGGTCGTGGATGCAATCAAAAGCATAGATTGCGCCGTCAATGATTTCATTCTCGCAATTATGCTCTTCTTCATAAGTGCTAAGTAAATTCAAAAACGATTTCCAGTAACTTCCTGTTTTATTTCCATATCCATTAAAATAAGACACTCCTTTTTCTTCTGTTAATCCCGGAATTGTTTCAAGGTTCTTCAAAATAAACCTTCCTCCTAATGTTGAACCTTCTACTACATAAAAAATTCCAAGAGCAAATGCAGTTGAAACTTTCTCTTTATTAAAAACTCTATTTGAATTAGTTTTAGTATAATTAAGATAGGAAAGATCAGCCTCAAGAAGTTCTTTTTTCTCTCTTGCTTTTAAATCATCAATTATATCAGTCAATAAAGGAAAAATTTCTTCTTCTAAATTTGTATGAACATCATGCATTAAACTAAGATAATGAGCATAATCATTCATTTTCATATTAGGAGAAAGTATAGAAGCAGAAACTGGTAAACTTTCCAGTTTTTGATGAGAAGAAGCTGTTTTAGTTTTTAAATTACTTAAAAAAGGCTGAGATATATCTGAATTTGTCGTCATAGCAAAAAATTATAGGTAATGTGGTCTTAATAAGCAAAAATAAAGCTTTATCTAATATAAGCAACAACACGCTAAAAATATTAACTATTCTTAATCCTATCGGCTATTATAATTAAAAAAACTCAAAGATAAAGGTCATAAGGATGAATTTAATTCGTCATTTAAATTCAAATCTATCCCCATTAGAACCTTATATTTGTAATTATGAGCCTTTAATCATAATTACAAAGCATGAAATTGAAATCAATCTTATTATTCCTTTTGGCTATTGCTCTTTTTTTATTTGGCAATAGAGAATTTTGGGAAAAATATATCAAATCTAAAGAAGACGAAAAAGAAGCCAAATTACTTCTTGCCGCAAACGACGATGTAGAAAAACGTTTTGAAATTCAGGAACTAAAATATGATTCTGTTTCTAAGAAATGGAGTAATCCTAATTTCTATTTTCAGGTAATTAATGTAGGCAAAATAAACTTTAAAGCTTTAAAGAAAAATAAAACAACTATAGAAACTGATACGGACGAAAATGCCTCAGACAGTCAATAATTTATACATAACACAATCCCGTCAGCTTTTTTACTGTAATGTAAAAATTAAAATCCCTGTATACTTTAGTGAAAGTTTAATCGATAAAGCTTTCAGTATTCTGGAGACAACTGATCTAATGTATAATTCCTATCAGAGCGGATCTCATTTTTTTAATATCAATAAACATGCAGGTGAATGGGTAGAAGTTGATGATCATGTCACTGAACTATTAAAAACGCTGATTCTCGTAAGCGAGCTTACCAACGGAACTTATGACATTACAGCGATGCCATTGCTTAAACTCTGGGGATTTTACCATAACAAAAATAATCTTCCCTCTACCTCTGCAATAAATGAGACTTTAATAAAAGTAGGATATCAAAATATTGAAATAAAAGATAACTGCGTAAAAATTCTAAAAGGACAGGAAATTATTACGGGATCATTTATCAAAGCTTTTGCAGTGGATCAGGTTATTAAGATGCTAAAAGAAGAAGGTGTTTCAGACGGAATTGTAAATGCCGGTGGGAGCACCATTTATACATTAAACAATAACGAGCATCCTTATTGGGGAATCAACATACCAGATGCTTTTCATGAAACCAATTCACTTGCCCGAATAACATTGCAAAATGAATGTTTTTCTTTCTCTGCTGTAAAAAAACAGTACAAAGAGATCAACGGAAAACGCTATGGTCATATCATCAATGCAGCGACGGGATATCCGTCAACAAATCTTCAATGTGGTGTTATAGCAAAAGATGCTTTTGTATCAGATGTACTTTCCTCCGCCTTGTTTAGTTGTGATGCTCAAAATTTTAATGATTTAAATGAAAAACTCAAGGCGCACTTTGAATTCAAATCATTTCTAACGGATGAAAATGGCAGTATTCTCAATAATCAATTTGTTCTGAACGAAGAACAATTACAATAATTACAGTACACAAACAATGCATATACTTTCACTCAAACATATTACAAAACACGTGCTGATAGAAAACATTCCAGATCCTCCTGAGTTTTATTTACCACTATATGGTTATAAAGGTGTATTAAAGACTATTGTAGAAACGGGACAATATGTAAAAAAATATGAATTGCTTGCTCAGGCCGAAGATCTTTTTTCGACTGCAATGCATGCACCTGCATCAGGAATTATTGAAGGCATTGAAATCATAGAAGGAAAACCGCATCTTAAACTTGTAAATGATTTTAAAGAAACTGCAATTGATCTTCCTTTACAAAAGTCAGTACAATTAGAACCAGCAGCAATACTTGAAATTCTAAAACAATACGGAATTGAAGGAAGCGGAGGTGCACGTTTTCCTACGCACTTAAAATATAATTTAAGGAATGAGGATGTTGATGTTTTTATTATCAACGGAGCCGAATGCGAACCTTATCTTACTGCTGATTATGCCTTAATGCAAAATAAAACAGAAGCATTATTCAAATCTATAATCAGTATTCAAAAAATAATAAAAGCGAAAAAAGTTGTTTTTGGTATCGAAAAACAAAATAAGGAATTAGTAACTATTCTAAAAGCCTTTTACAGTTTATGCGATTTTCCGGTAGAAATCAAACTATTGCCAAATACTTATCCGCAAGGAGGAGAATTACAGCTTATTAAATCTATTACTAAAAAAGAATTACCCAAAGGCAGCAGACCTTTAGATCACAGAATTGTGTTGAGTAATATTGGAACACTTTGGGCAATTTATAATGCCTTATTTCACAATAAACCGTATGTAGAACGTGTCATTACGTTATCAGGAGAAGATGCTGTTAAAAAAGGTAATTTCTATGTAAAAATTGGAACTCCGGTCTCTCATTTATTTAATTTATCTGCTTCAAAAAAAGAAAGACAACAAATCGTATTAGGTGGACCTATGATGGGTAAAGCCGTGACAGATTATAAAAGTCCTGTAACTAAAGGAACCGGAGGTGTATTGATTTTACCTGAGATTCAAAACGAAAAATACAACTGTATTGAATGCGGATATTGTGCTAATGCCTGTCCACAAAGATTAATGCCAATGGAATTTGCCCGCTATGCTAAAACAGAAAATACAACACAATTGCTGTCACACCGTCTTTTGGATTGTATAGAATGTGGTGCTTGTGCTTATATATGCCCCAGCGATGTACCGCTTATGAGAAGTATTTATCATGGTAAAGAAATTTTACAAAACACTATTGCACTATAATGAATCTAAATCCCCATATAAAAGCAAAGAAAAATTCTGTATCTGCCATTATGTTTGATGTCATTATTGCACTAGTGCCACTTGTATTGGCTGCTTATGCAGCATTTGGCTTTACGGCTATCTGGCTTATTACTACTGCTGTAATAACTTGTCTAGTAACTGACTTCTTATTCAATGCTTTGTACGCTAAAAAATACAATTCATTCCTTGACGGATCAGCTATTATCACCGCATTACTATTATCTTTTACAGTATCTCCTCTCACTCCTTGGTATGTTGTTGCATTTGGTTCGTTTTGTGCCATTGTATTCGGAAAATTATTGTGGGGCGGATTAGGTAAAAACCGTTTTAATCCGGCACTTTTGGGCAGAGAATTTATGACTGCCTTTTTTCCTATAATGTCTACAGCTGCTATTTGGTCAACCAATTCGATTCGTAACATCAAAGATTTCCACTTGTTTGCAAATGATAGTTTGTTAGGAATGTATAGTAATAATCTGGTATTTAAAACTACAGGTGCATTAGGAGAATATTCTATGCTGTTTATTGTTCTTGGAGGTCTATATCTAATTATCAGAAAACGTATCTCATGGCATATTCCCTTTACAATTCTTACCATTTTTCTATGTGGTACATGGATTAGTAGTGCTTACGATTTAGAATTAAAATATTCAATAGCAGGAATGGTCTTGGGCAGCATTTTTATGGCAACAGATATGCCATCAAGTCCAAATGGTTATCCCGGCATGCTTTACTACGGAAGTATGATTGGATTAGTTTCTATATTCTTTATTTTAGGGAATGTCCGCTTTGAATACTTATCCTACTCTATCTTATTACTAAACGGATTCACTCCTTTTATAAACCAAATATTCAGACCGAGAGCTTGGGGAGAAAAAGTAGACTATGCCGTTAAAACAGAAAAAATATTCCTTTTAACGCTGGCTATTATTACAGTTGCATTAGCTATAATAACTTTACACTACTATGATTTTATTAAATATCTTATTTACATCTATATTGTTTACATTACTTTCAAATTCAATTTTTCATTTATAAAAAACATTCATAATCCCATATAAAACATGAGAAAAATAATTCTTATCAGCACCATCTTAATTACGATGCTCTCTTGCAAACAGGATACTCCAGTCGAACAAAAAGTGTATAAAGGTACATCACAGCAAGCGATACTTGACAATATCTTAACCCGCAGATCAATTCGTAAATATACTGACCAGCAAGTAACGCAAGCCCAAATTGACACTATAATGAAATGTGCCATTTTTGCGCCTAGTGCCTTAAACAAACAACCTTGGGAAGTACGAGTAGTTCAGAACAAACAGATTTTAAAAGAAATAAATGATCGTTTTTTGAATTTTGCTCAAGGCAAAGAATTTCAGGGAAGTGCCGCTCATTATCGCGAACCGGGATTTAGTATTTTTCATAATTCGCCAACACTTATTGTTATTGCGAGAGACAAAAATAGCGGTACAAGTTCTCTAGACAGCGGTATCATATTGCAAAATATACTTTTAAGTTCGCATGCAATAGGTTTAGGCACATGTCCAATTGGTTCACTTGTTCCTATTTTAAATCTTCCTGAAAATCAGGATATCCTTAAGTTACTTAATATTCCGGAAGGTTATGAAGTTTCTATCAACATATCATTAGGTTATGCTGCTGAAACGCCTACAGCGCCAAAACGTATTCCTGAAAGAGTAAAGATAATACACTAATCATACCAAGGGCTAATCACATAAATGCAAAAAAGCTGTGCCAGAAGGTACAGCTTTTTTAATAACTAAAATGTATTATTTATTATACTTAGATTTTGGGGGTCAAAGGGTGGTAATCACTTAGTTATTAATTGATTTTTGCTTTTATTTTTAAACTTTTGCCCATGGCAATTTTATTTCCGTTTATCTTATTCCATTTCTTTAAATCGGTAACACTTACTGCAAACTTTCTGGCAATACTTCCTAATGTATCTCCTTTTTTTATGGTGTACAATTGTAATGCATTATTACCACTATTTTTAGATTTACCTGCGATTGCTTTTGATGATTGCATTGGTCGCTCACGAAGACTAGATTGACTTGCAACATAAGCATATATTTTATCTTCATTAGAAGTAAAAACAGCTATTTTATCTAATGGCAATCTCAAGTAATGTTTCTGGTTGTTATAAACCGGAATTGTATTAAGTTTATAACTTGGATTCAAAAGTTCTAATTCTTTAACCGGAATATCGATCAGATCAGAGATTTGTTTAAAGTTTATTTTATTTTTAACCATTACCGTATCTGTTCCAAAGTGCTGTAACAACGATTTTTCAGATTCAATACCATGTTGTGTATGGTATTCATAAAGATACATTGTTGCCAAAAATGCAGGAAGATAACCTTGTGTTTCTTTTGGAAGTTGTTTTCTAATATTCCAGTAATTCTTCTTTCCTCCAGAACGTCTAATTGCTTTAGAAACGTTACCTGGTCCTGAATTGTAGGATGCCAATACCAAATCCCAATCTCCAAAAACTTTATGCATGCTGCTCATATATCTTGCGGCTGCAGCAGATGCTTTTAAAGGATCATGTCGTTCATCAACATACGAATCAATTTTAAGATTGTATTGTTTTCCTGTATGATACATAAATTGCCAAAGACCAGTTGCTCCCATTTTAGAAACTGCTCTGGGATTTAAAGCTGATTCTACAACGGCTAAATATTTAATCTCCAATGGAACTTTTTCTTTTGCCAGAGCCTCTTCAAACATAGGAAAGTAATATTCTGAAACTGCTAGTAATCTGCCAAATGATTTCTTTCTGTACTTAAGAAACGATTTAATAAGACTTTCAAGCCCTTCATTATACTCTATATTAAATGGAGATTTAGCATTCATTTCAGCCAATCTCTCTTTAAGCAGCTGTGTTGGTAATTCTAAATTAACTTTCTCATTATTTACATCTTCTGTACTATTTTCATCCAGATCATTTAAAGAGTTTAGGCTTACTAGTTCATGTAACCATAAACTGTCAACACGGGCTACCATATCATCCTTTACAAATGATTTTTTTACAGAATCAAGGCTAATACTATTTTCGAATTTTATTTTCACATCTTTTTTTTGAGCGGTTAGCTGCGAAAAGAATGGAATTAAAAGTAATAGATAAAAGTAAAGTGTGGTATTTGCAGTTTTCATAATTTTAAGAATTAATACGTTGTTATTTTAATTTAAGCGTATTGATTAATATTTTCATTAAGCATCATACTTAGGATTTGTAACGGGCAATGTTTCTAAATAATCAACTATGCAAAGTAAGGTAATGTCTGAAAATTAATACTTTCAATAAGTATTAGATAAGGACACAATTAATCTTTAACGATTTGAAGATAAGCAGTTGTAACTATCTAGATTATTATAAAACGGGATAATTCCGAAAATTTATCCCGTTTATATTGAATTAATAGATTGTTACCATTTAGTAAAATTGCATTGTATCACATTTACACTCACAATTAGGATCACTAGCATTTAGCACAGTAAGGTATCTTTGATAAAAACCTCTTCTATCTTGTGTTTTATCACTATCAGGTCTTCTACATTCTAGTCCTCCATTAATAATATTAATTGTCATACCAAAACCTGGTTTACGTCCGGCAGTAATATCTTCTTGGGTTGGCTTCCAGGCTCCAACCATTACTGCGTGACATGAAGGTTTAGGAGCCTGAGGTGTCATCCAGAACCATATTGCAGTTTGAAATGCCAATGCTGCATCCTTTGTTACATTTCCTGGATTTTTAAGTAGAATATTTTTATCTCCATACAAAAACTCACTCATTTGTCCGTAGTTGTAATTCCAACTTAATTGAATTGGTCCACGACCATGATATGATTGTCCCGGAGCAGGCGGAAAATCTGCATTGTCCTGTCTGTAGCCAAGACCTCCATTTTCATAACCAACTTCTTCACGAAAATGCAATCCCCATGAAAATGGTCCTCCCGGAGCTGTTGCCCAGCCTCCTGTAGTTTCATGAGATATATTAGCTAAAAAGGCGGCAAGTTCTTTTTTACGATCCTCAAGAGAACCTGTATTAATAAAATGTGCATAATCAACTTCGTCCTTTATTAGAGGTTCATTATTCCACGAAGCACTAAATTCAGGATCTTCTTTAATTATTTTTGTTTGATTGGTCGATTTTTGAGTACGAGTAATTTTTTTAAAGAAACCTTTTCTTTCAATTACAACTTTAACATCTGCAATTTGATTAGCGGCTTTAATTAAAGCATCATAAGTATAAAAGTCTTTTGAAGGATCAATTATCCAATTATTATTTACATCTGCTCCATAGCGATATGGAAACAATTCTAAAAATTGCTCAGGAGTAATAAGCTTTTCGATTTGATTTTCACCGGAACCTGGAAGTGGAATTTCCGGATTCGGAACTTCTGGATTTGGATTTTCCGGGGCTGGGTTTTCTGGATTTGGTACCTCAGGCTTTTCTGTTTTAGGATCTTCTACCCGTATGCTATCTTTGTCACAGGAAGACATTAGTACTAAAAAGCAAAATAAGCTTAGCACAGAAATAGATAATTTTCTTTTCATAAATAAAAAATGGATTTTCTGACATTATTTTTTTAGATGAATTTCCTTTTAATGCCAATAATTAATAAATATTTCATCGCTGAAATTTAAGACATCGCCCGATATAAATATTTCTAAATGCTATCAGATAAAGACATAATTGTTCTTAGTCTTAACAAAAAAAAGACCAGCTCTTAACGAACCGGTCTCTTCTTACTAACTTAAAAAACTAACTAAACCAACTAAATCTTTATAACAATACTGATTATTAAATATCTTTTATTTTTGAATTTGAATACTGCTATTTTGGTAGCGATCATCGAAACATTCCTGTCAAAGTCTTCTTCCTTTTCATAAGTATCTTTTATCCTTTTAAAAAAGTATAACTAAAAAAAAGATTTGTTACTCAAAATCTACATTACAAAGAGACGAAGAATCGACAAATAAATACATTCACATTATATTACTTTAAGACAAAATTATTTTAGTGATTATCAACCATCAAAGTTTTATTTATTAAAAATCAATAATCCTTAATTATTGCAAATAAAAAAAGACCAGCTCTTAACGAACCGGTCTCTTCTTACTAACTAAAACTAACTAAACCAACTAAATCTTTATAATAATACTGATCATTAAATATCTTTTATTTTTGAATTTGAATACTTTTATTTTGGTAGCGATCATCGAAACATTCCTTTCAAAGTATTTATCCTTTCATAAAAGTAAAACTCAAAAAAAAGATTTGTTACTCAAAATCTACATTACAAAGAGACGAAGAATCGGCAAATAAATACATTCACATTATATTACTTTAAGACAAAATTATTTTAGTGATTATCAACCATTAAAGTTTTATTTATTAAAAATCAATAATCCTTAATTATTGCAAATAAAAAAAGACCAGCTCTTAACAAACTGGTCTTTTCTTACTAACTAAAACTAACTCAAAAAACTAACTAAATAAAATCTTTGCAGTGAGGTTATCACTTTATATTTTCAATTATACTATATAAATCATCACAATAATCTAAGTGATTTTAACTGTATTCTTTTTTTCTCTTAAAACATAACTCAGCAGATAAAAAGATTCGTTATTCAAAATCTACAATACAAAGAGACGAAGAATAAGCTAATAAATACGTTTAATTAATAACACTTAAAGACAAAGTTATTTCTCTAATAATTTTTAATAAAACTCTTATATAAAAAAAGACCAGCTCTCTACAAACCGGTCTCTTCTTACTAACTAAAACTAACTTAAAAAACTAACTAAATAAAATCTTTGCAGTGGTGCTACTCACTATATATTTCTTAATTATACGATATCTATCATTATAAATATTCTAGTATTATATTTGAAAATATTATTTTTCTTTTTTTTACATAATATAACAGAGAAAAAGATTAATTACTAAAAATCCACACTACAAAGAGACGAAGAATTAGCTAATAAATACGTCTACATAATATCACTTTAAGACAAAGTTATTTCTCTAATAATCAGCAACAAAAATTTTTATACAAAAAAAGACCAGCTCTCTACAAACCGGTCTTTCTTATAAACTAAATAAAGTCTGTGTAGTAATCTTACTCTATAGAAATCTTTTCTTTTTTTGAATTTCAATACTAATATTTTTGTTAGCGATCATCGAAACATTCCTGTCGAAGTCCTATCATTTTTTACAAGTATTCTTTATTCTCTTTTTAAGCAAAGTATAACAGAAAAAAGATTTGTTGGTAAAAATCTACCTTACAAAGAGACGAAGAATTAGCCAATAAATACGTTTAATTAATAACACTTAAAGACAAAGTTATTTCTCTGATAATCAGTAATAAAAACTCTTATACAAAAAAAAGACCAGCTCTCTACAAACCGGTCTTTCTTATAAACTAAATAAAGTCTGTGTAGTAATCTTACTCTATAGAAATCTTTTCTTTTTTTTAATTCTAATACTACTATTTTTGTTAGTGATCATCGAAACATTCCTGTCGAAGTCCTATCATTTTTTTACAAGTATTCTTTATTCTCTTTTAAAGCAAAGTATAACAGAAAAAAGATTTGTTGGTAAAAATCTACCTTACAAAGAGACGAAGAATTAGCCAATAAATACGTTTAATTAATAACACTTAAAGACAAAGTTATTTCTCTAATAATCAGCAATAAAAACTCTTATACAAAAAAAGACCAGCTCTCTACAAACCGGTCTCTTCTTACTAACTAAAACTAACTTAAAAAACTAACTAAATAAAATCTTTGCAGTGGTGTTAATCACTATATATTTCTTAATTATACGATATCAATCATTAGAACATTCTAGTGTTTTTCTCGCAAATATTCTTTTTCTTTTTTTACAAAATTTAATAGAGAAAAAGATTAATTACTAAAAATCTACACTACAAAGAGACGAAGAATTAGTTAATAATTACGTCTACATAATATCACTTTAAGACTAATTATTTCTCTAATCAGCAACAAAAACTTTTATACAAAAAAAGACCAGCTCTCTACAAACCGGTCTCTTCTTACTAACTAAAACTAACGTAAAAAACTAACTAAATAAAATCTTTGCAGTGGTGTTAATCACTATATATTTCTTAATTATACGATATCAATCATTAGAACATTCTAGTGTTTTTCCAGCAAATATTCTTTTTCTTTTTTTCACACAATGTAACATAGAAAAAAATTAATTACTAAAATCTACACTACAAAGAGACGAAGAATTAGTTAATAATTACGTCTACATAATATCACTTTAAGACAATATTAGATTTTAACAAAATGACTATTTCTTTTTTACAAAATCTGCAGAGGGTTTTCGTCCCGTGTATTCGTAATATCTAACAGAAAAATAATCCTTCCTTTTATAATTTAATTCGCAGACTACTTCTTTTATTGATAAATAAGATCCACTTTTAATAAGCTTTCTGGCAAGAAGCATTTTATTCCTTACAAAATAGATGTATGGAGTTGTTTTCTCAATTTTCTGAAAAAGGCTTTTATATTTACTAGCAGACATTTCAGCTTTTTTAGCCAAATAAGGTACGCCAGGGAATTTATCTTTTAAATTATCCCTCAAATACTGTGTAGAATTTCTAAATCTCTCTAAATCTGACTCTTTAATGTACCGACTTACTGTAGTTGACTTTGCATATCTGTTAACAAAATTAGCAAGTAAGCTTAAAGAGATTCCTTTTAGATGAAAATCAAAAGCATTATCTAAAATCGATTTATTCTTAATAGAATAGAGCAAAATTTTACTGTTACTATCGATGTAATCACTAAAATATAAGGCTTTTTGATTAAAAGTATCTTTATTGTTCTCGTACTTGTTTAAATCCTCTAATATAGGGTCAAAAAGCTCCCTGTCAACTATTAATCTTAAAGAATATATTCTCTTATTTGTATCATACTTGTGTGTATTTTCAACATCATTACTTGTCATTGCGAAACCTAAATTTGCAGTATATCCAATTGGATAAATAGAGTCTTCTACTTGAATAGAATTTACTTCATCACTTAAATCAAAATGGAAGATTCGCAAATCATTTTCGCCTTCTAATCTTGTAATTTTAAGGGGAACAGATAACTCAATATCCAATAGCAAAGCCGAAAGACCTGGAACAACTTCTAAAAATAAAGAATGCCCCTTGCCTATGGATTCCGGTAAACATAATAATTTATTATTTTTTACAGTCGCACCAAGTTGTTTTGCTAATGCATTATGCCATTCTGATGTAAGTGTATAGTAGTGATTTATCTCTTTCATTTTACAGTGATTGTTGTATAATATAGTTTGGCAATACTTAATAATTTTAGAAAATAAAAATTAATCCTTGATCATAGTTATTTATGAACAATAAGTATTGTTTAAAAAAATCTTCATCCTCTTGACCTTCCCACTTTAATTTTCAGATATTAAAGCCAATAATAGTTTCTCTCTCTTTCATTGATCAAGAGGAACAGAAAATTTTAGATTTGTTTTACGCTGACTTAAACTGCCTAAAAAATATTCATTGCTAATAAACAAATCTTTAAATGGTCTAAAAAAAAACCTCTCAACGTACCTTCTCTCAATTACAGAAATCAAAATCAACCAAAATAACAAATCTATATACTACTACATTGATTGAGAGGCTTAAAGCTTTATTCCATTTAATCTATTAACAATTCCTTAATTTAAATTTCTATATAAAATAATTTCCCCTTCGTATTCTTAAATGGTCATAACAATTGTTTAATGAAATGATTTGGAGACATTCCAAAGAATTCCTTAAATTTTGCTGCAAAATAAGAATGATTAGAAAAATTTAATTCAGCAGATACCTGCGCTATTGTTAGCGTCTTTTTTCCTAAAAGCTTTTTTGATTCTAAAAGCTTGTTATTAAAAAAATATCCATTAGGTGTTAAACCAGTAATTTTTTTAAACAAGTTTTTATACTTTGATCCTGACATATTTGCCTTCTTAGCTAAGTAAGCGATACTTGGGAAAGGCTCTTTTAAATTGCCTAGTAAATATTCCTGTGACTTTAAAATTTCGATTAAGTCTCTATCATTCACCGTATCTATTACAATATCTTCAATAGTCAGTCTTTCAATATATTCAGCCAATAGACATTGAATGGTTCCTTTTAAATATAAATCGAATGTTGGACTCTGTATCTCCTTTGAACGCAAATCCATCAACAAATGATAGCTATCATTACTCATACGGGTAAACTTGACGATGG
This sequence comes from Flavobacterium hercynium, assembly GCF_002217285.1. GTDB lineage: Bacteria > Bacteroidota > Bacteroidia > Flavobacteriales > Flavobacteriaceae > Flavobacterium > Flavobacterium hercynium. The sequence continues at coordinate 41,243 of NZ_MUGW01000027.1, forward strand.
TATTTAACTTAGGATCAAAAATTTTGGTAACATGATCCTTTAGAGATGGTGTATTTAAAAAGTATTTTTTTATAACATCTTTTTTAACAAATATACACAGCGCAAAAGCAGAACATCCCGAATTCACTATATAATCATACTTAAAAGAACTATCTACAATAGCTAAATTGTATCCCCATTTACCAATTGGATTTGCTACATCATCAGCTGTTAAAATAGCTTCTCCTTCAGTAAGATTAAAATATATACCTATAAAATCTTTTGACTTATTTACTTGTCTAAAATGAATTTGCTTTTGATATAAAACATCCAGATAAAACGCCGAAATTCCAAAATCACAATTTAAAAAATAACTTGTTCCTGTATTTATATTATCCGGTATTACAACAAAATTTCCTACCACTTCACCTCCCATTTTTTTTGCATATGGCTCAACCCAATCTAACTCAACCCCATAACTGTGTACTATTTTTCTCATAATTTAAAAATAAAAACAATGTTCTCTAAAATTTAATTTTTAATTTTTCCGGTTTTGAAAAACCGAATCTATGTTGAAGTAAATTTTACTAGTGGGTATTTTACAAATGATTGAATTTTAAAATAAAACTCTTATTATGTATCTCAGAATGATAGTAATTTTACTATACAAAGAGACTAAAAATTGACGAATAAATATTTTCAAATCCTATCAATTCAGGACTTTTTTGAAAAGATGAAAACAAGCCGATACACGATACTAAAAACACAATAAACAACTAAACAAGAGATACTTACATCGAAAAATAAATTCTTTCTACAAATATTTCTATCTAAGACAAAATCTAAGAATTAAATTTTTTACAGGTATGATAACCTCATATATTGTGAAAGTGATTATTGAGTATAATATGAAGCTTCTTAGCAGTTAAATTTTAAGCTCTTTATAAACAATGAATAACACCTAAAATATTTTAATTATGACTGAAAGTACATAATGCCTTTTTTTCATTAAGTACATCATAATATCTTATAACTCCTCTATTTTTATCTACAATTACCTGAGTAATACTTACCATTTTTACAGTATCCTCTTCGCTAAGTATCAAATTATCCTGACAATAAAAATCTTTATACTGATTATGAAGATGCATGATTTCAGATGCTGAATATATTGGGTTTTCTTCTAAAAAATCAAAGAAATAATTTATCTTTTTTTCTATAATATCTTCATTTTGTAAAGTTGCCGATGACCAAATATGATTTTTTGTTTCATCCAACATTATTTTTCTTTTTCCAACTCCATCCCAAATTAATTTATACAATTTTTGTGCTTGATATAATATTAAAGTAAAGGGCTCGATATCTGATAAATTAATTTCATTCCAGGAATCTTTAGGAGACGACTTCGATATCAAATCTAACACAACTAATCCTCGGCTTTTGCGATAAAAAGGTCTGCGTAAGTGACATTTATTTCCGCCATTCAAAAGAACTAAAACTGTCCCATTTTCAGCAACAGAACACCATGTCCCACCTGATTTTACATCTTTTGGATAAAATACATTTTTACCATTATGATTATAATTTCTTGGAGCAATCGCGGTTGAACGACTCACCTTTTCGTTACGGTTTAAAGTAATAGTAACAACTCCATTTTTATTTACAAAACTTACTGTACTCATGCTTTCTATATGTATTATGAAAAACGACAATAAAATTTTTTATTTATAAAGTATTTAAAAAATTCCAAGTCATATTTATTATTTGATTCATTTATATAATACTTGTCCATTAATAACAAGCATACCTTAATTTTAAGATTTCGAATAACTTATTTTTAGTAAAAAAGAGTAAACGTTGACAGCAGATTAAGGTTATTACTGCCCGCACAAAAAGAAATCCGTTATCGTTTTGTATTTCGATTCCAAATACCCATAAATGCGAAATAATAGCACCTATCATCATAATACTACCTAATATTGCACCTGAAATAGTAGTCGTAGGAATTAAAATTAAAATAGCTATCAACAACTCAAGTAGGCTTAGACATATAATACCATCCATTTCAATTCCTAATGCTGAAAAAATGTAAACATTCTCTTTTATCGCAAAAAATTTGAAAAACAGCGTGTGAAGTAAAATACCAGCTGCTATTAATTTAAAAATCCAAAATGTTACTATTTCAATTTTCATAATCATATATATTTACAAATTTTATATCTATTATTGATTTCAAATATGTTCTCTATCAGTACAACGATTTATTTAAAATCAAAAAACTTATAGTTTCCTAATATCATTAATAATGATCTCTTTTCTATTGTAAGTCAAAAGGTTATTTAATTCCATTTCGTTTAGTAATTGTGTAGTCGTTTGTCTTGAAGTACAAATCAACTGACCGATTTCACTCTGAGTTAAGTAATTTTCGATACTTATACTATTTCCGTTTTTAATTCCTTCATTTTCTCCCCATTCCTTCAAAAACTGATATAATCTCATTCTAGCATCTTTAGAAAGTAAATTATCATAATTATTTTTTAAACGCTTCATTTTTAACCCAACTAGTTTAGTGTAAGAAAGGGCTAAACTTGGATTTTGAAGCAAAAGATTTTCAAAATCTGACATTAAAAAACTGCATATAGCTACATCGTCTGAAAGCACTTTTGCATATTCTTCGTACTGTCCACCAGTATCTAAGCTTAGTTCTCCAAATAGATCATCTTTTTTAATAATGTCTTTAATATTTTCGTTACCATCTTCATCAACAGCTACAATTTTGATATTACCTTTTTTAAGTAAAAAAATCCGTGGAACATCAGACGATGACAGATAAACAATTTCTCCTTTAGAAGCTTTCTTAAATCCGGTGATAATAGATAATTGTTTTAGTTGAGATAAACTCAGACTCGTAAACAATTCATGATCGCGCAAATACCAATATTTTAAATCGTCGTACATCATTTTAATAACTAATTAGTCTTTTTACCAGAATTCACATTAATTTTAGTGACTTACTCTTAAAAGTTAATCACTAAAAAAACATACTTTTTATATTAACAAAGTGACAAAAAAAACTGATCTAATTACGCTCTATTTATAACAGAATAGGACATCTTTTAAGTTGTAAATAGGTTTTGATATATTTTAAATTATTTAGCTTTCGCATCTAAATGCAAAATATTAGAGCAAAAAAAAGCGCACAGTTTAAAACTGTGCGCATAAAATGTAATATCGCGTTAAGACTTAAATACGATACAATAAATAACGACATTTCGGAGTCTTCGTTCGGGATGATCTACCTTGAAAACAAATACCTACAAAAGAATTCAAACTTTAAAACAATCATTTGCCCCCCGAGTTACTAATCATCCTGAAATAAATATAGCTTTTAAGGGTTGCTTATATTTTGTTATTTATTTCATTTTTATAATTTTTTTCTATTTTTTCCCATTGCCAATTAGCCAAGAATTTACTTGTGCACCACTAAAAGGCTTAAGGAGTATTTTATCATTACTATCTAATAAATATAATGTTGGTGTAGCAAAAATGAAATAATCAACTGCTGCTTGCGTCTTCCATCCTTTAAAATCGCAACTGGATATCCAGGCAAAATCACTTATAAAAGCATCATAAGCTTCTTTCTCACTATCTAGGGCTATAAACACTATTTCAAGATTGTAATTTTCTTTCCAATCTTTATATTGATTTTTTAGCTCTACGACTTCTTCTTTGCATTTATTACACCAACTACTGCCAAAAACAACTAACTTATAATCTGCTTTAATTGAAGACAGCGTTTTAATTTCTTTATTGTCAGAAACTAATTTTATTTCTGGTGCCTGATTGCCCACCGCCATTTTTCTGTATTGTTCGTAAAAACCAATACTTCTATCGTCAAGTGAACAAGAATTATCATTTAACATGTATAATGCAACATGTTCTGCACTTTTAAACAAACTTCGTTTTTCTAATACCTTAAATAAAAATATTGCAATCTCTTGTTTAAGCACATTATTTCCGTTCAGGCTTTTTAATAGTGCATCAGTAGCACTGTTACAATGCTCCGTAACTATTTCTGTATCTCCATAACTTTCCATTAACTGATAGTATCCTTCAATTAATTGTGTCAGCAATCCGGATTTTAATAATCTCTCATCCTTAAAATTAATAGTCTTAAATTGCTTTTCTGTATCCGGTATTCTTTCTGAATAACTACTAGCGGTAACAGGCATGTCAGCAACTAACTTTCTAATTTTTAGATAATATCCTGCGTAATTTGTTTCTGCTAATTTACTTAGCATAGAAGGCAGCATACTCTCTTTTACTTTTATTTCCTTTTCCAGCCATTTCAGTTCATTGCCTTGCTTTTTATATAAAGGTTTTAAATACTTTAATCCGGCTAAAATAGATTCTGATTCCTGATATAAAGTCATTCCTTTAAAAAATGTATCATTCTCTAATGAATTCTCAAAATGAAGCGTTTTATAATCTGCAAGATCTAACCAATTGATGACAAAATTTTCTTTATTAAGCAGTACAACTAATGTTATATCTTCCTGAACACTTTCACCTTTTACTTTTAATAATGCTCCACCCACATACTTCTTTGAATAGGAAAGTTCAAAATTCCCCAAATGATCACTTTTAGTTTTAGAGATAATGGTATCTTTTAAAACCTCAAAACCAATTAATTCTATTTGCTTATTCTTAACTTGCGGAAAATTACCTTTAACAGTATAATTCATTTGCGCATATCCAATAAAATTGCTTAACACTAAAAAAAAGAATAATTGTCTTATTGCGATCATCATCTTATTTATTTTTTAATAATTAAAATTAATTTTAAAAGCCATCTTAATCATCTAACAGATTTATTGAGAAATATTAGATAAAAATTACATCTGCAGGATGAATATTTAATACATTAATTTGCTTTACTATTTTCTTTTACAAAGAGAAGGAATATTTTGATTTAATGACATCTAAATAATATCAGAATAAGACATAATTTAGCTAAAGACAAAAGAACATATAGTTAAAAGGACAAGATTTTCACTAAAGTAAAGAGCACTTCATTATGTAAACACTAAAAAACAGATTGATTTGGCTGTCAATTATTAGTTGCTTGATACAATATTTAAATAAAATTTTAATTCCTTTCGCATTTCGCTTTTCACTTTATCCGGATCAAAAAGTAAAATATCTTTAATATTTTCAAGTTTAGACTTCATTTCATGATTTAATGTAGAAACTATTAAGGGAATTCCTCTTTTGTATATTCTTAACAGGTCCAGCACTTCTTTATCTGAATACACTACAAACAACATTATTGAATACTTTTCTATTTCATCATCAAATTGCTTAAAATTCGTATATACATCAAATGTATATTACTCTTTGAATTCATATTTTAAAAATCTTGAGAAACCTTTTTGACTGTCATATACAAGTGCTCTTTTCTTTGCCATAATTCCATTCTTCTCCGGAGTAAATCAAACTAATTGTGTTTTTTCACAAGTGCTATCTATTTCAGTTCATTAACTTTCTTTATTATTCTTAATCCAAGAACAAAAATTGAAGCAACAATCATAAAAATTATTAAATTCATATTTTTCATTTTTACTATTATTTTGATATTAATAAATTAATGCTTTTTGATAAAAAAATTGCAGAACTGGTTCTATTTACAGTATTTATCTAATAGATATTCAGATCCAACATAGTTTCTATTCTTAGCTTCATTTAGATAAAAGCATCCTCTCTCTTTATTTTGTAAAACAATGAAACAAACTCCTAAAACATATTCTGTCTTACCATCCTTCAAACTTGATTTTGATACAATTTTTGACAAATACGATTTTGCAGTTTCAAATTGATTTAGTTTAAAATATAAAATTCCTAAATTTTGAATTAGTATCTCGTTATTTGGATCTTGGTTTAAAGCTTTTTTGTAATAAAAAATCGCTTGATCAAATTGTAATTTAGCAGCAAATTCATCAGCTTTTTTTATATAAAGATCTCTTTCTAAATATATATAGCTATCTTTTTTTGCTGTTAAAATCGTATCCTTTGGAAATTCTTTAAGGCCTTTATCAACAAATGCAATTAAATTTTTACGGCTGTAATTTGATAGCTGGAGTGCATCTGCAGTATAAATCCAATAGTCAGCTTTCTTATGGTATTTAGTAAATAAGTCATGAATCTTCAACATTTCTAACGTGTCCTTTTTTTCATTTGCCATTTTAATTGAAGTGTGAAAAAAATCTATGTTTCTCGGTCTCTTATAAAATGCAATCTTGGCATGTTTGTATGCATTCTCAATATTTCCTTTATTAAATTCAATTTTATGTATGTACCAATCAGAAATCCCCATATAAGGATTTATTTTAAGCGCTTCTTTAAAATACTTTAAGGCTTCTTCCTCTTTTTTCTCATAATACAGTGCTACACCTGCATACTCCATAAATGGTTCTGCATAATTACTTATATTGGGAAAATTAGGTAAATTGGATATAATTTCTTTTGATTCCAATTTATATTCATTAGTTGGCAGCGTTTCATTTGCACGATATAAAATTTGATAAATTTTAAATTTATTTTCTAATTGGGAAGCTTTAAATTTAGAAAAGGCAAAAAAACTACATACCACTCCAAGAATCAGAAAAATCAATATACTTTTTGAACGATAACCAGTATTTTTATTCTCAACATTATTTGGAGTGTTCAATATTGTCAGTGCAACCAAAAAACAGAATCCTATCTGCATTGCTGGAATATATTGTGGAAAATTGAAGAAAGCATCAATAAAATAACTAACAGCTAACATCAGGCAAAGAATTGCAGTTATTTTTGGTTCTTTTTCTTTACCATATATGATTCGCTTTAAATTAATAAAAAGCATACTTAAAATAAGAGATAAATAAAGTAGTCCATTTATTACTCCGGTTTCTGCCGTAATTTCTAAAAAATCATTGTGTACATTACTCGAAATACCTGATCCGGCTATGATTATTTTTTCATATGGTAAACTTTCTAATTTCCAATTTCCTATACCAATTCCAAATAATGGTTTTTTAATACTTATCTCCATTGCATTATTCCAGAAATCGAGCCTTAATTGTGAAGAACTTTCTTCCGATACAATTTGGCTAATTCGGTTTTCAACTGACTTATATCGATCTGAATTACCAACTTTATCAAAAATAATATTCACAATAAAAATTGAAATAACAAACGGTATAATTATGTACAATAATTTAGCATAATCTTTTTTATTCTGAAAAAAAGTGTTCTTAAAACACAATATAACAATGATAAGTTGTGCAGATAAGCCTAAGAAAGCAGCTCTTGAGCTCGTCAGTAAAATAATAATTGTACTTAATAAAAAAGCTACTATTAAAACGGCTCTTTTCGTATTTGAGAAGTATAATAAACCCAAAAGAAGAAATGGAATTTTTATATTCAGACTTGCAGCTAGGATATTAATATTTCCCATGTTGCCTTTAAGTAGAGACAAATCAAGTGACTTCGTAAAATCAAACAGAACTATTAAGACTTGTGCCAGGACATTAATACCAAACAGAAAAAAAAGTATATAAATAACATTCAATCTATTATAGAGTAATATTGTAATATTAACTAACATTCCAAATACTATTAGTAGTTCACTAAAACTTACTAAAGCCTGAGAAATGTTACCTGCATTAAATATGGATATACCACAAAGAAAAAGAAACAGTACATACATTTTAAAAATACTACTCTTTCTAAATAAAATAAATGTATCTAAAGGAAAAATTAAAGGCCTATAATAAATATATAGGCCAATGATTATATTGATTAATGCTAAATACAAATACTGAAAACTAAAAGCTTCAATTGCATTAAAAGAGGGAAAAAAAATAACTATCAAATACCCAATTAAAAATGCAAGACGCAAAGTATCAGTTTTATCAAACTTTTCAATTTTATTCTCAGTTTTCATAATGATTTAATATTTATTTCATAAATACCTTTATATTAATTTAACAAACTTAAAAGTACAAAAAAACACTAATCACTACTAAAACGAATCTGAACTATGAGAAAAAAACTTTAAACGTTTAATTCAAATACAGATATCCGGATTTTTTGTGTGATTGGCTTTTTCCTCCAGCATCATAACTCATATTAATAATATAAAAATAAGTACCGGCAGGCAATAGTTTATTTGGTAATTTATTTGAGTACCCTCTAAAAAGCTTTCCGCTTTCACCATAACCACTTTCTTCGTAAACCATTACACCCCAGCGATTGAATATTTGTACGGAATTATGACTTATCGAGCATGCATTTAAACCTTCTACTCTAAAGTAATCGTTCATACCGTCACCATTTGGCGAAACAGCATTATATACTATTAACTTACAAGGTAGAAAAGCAAAAACTTTTGCAAGCGTAAATACACCATAACCGGATACACTTACTGGAGTTGAAACTGTTTTATTACTAACATCTACAACACCTCCTTCATCTACCCACATATTTTTTTCTGTACTCCAACGCACTATATGTAGATTTTCTTCTTCAGCATTAGCAATATCACCTGGAGTAGTTGAGGATTCATCCCAACTCAAAGTAAGCATTACATCCCCTTTACCTCCTTTTTTTTCTAAAGTCCAATATTCTCTATCATCGATAACATCAATTTCTTCAATTTTCTTGCTGTGAGGCCATGAAGGATTAGAATTTTTAGTAAAATAATTTGCTAAAAACACATTTGACGCATCTTTTGATCCCGTAATTTCTGAATGTCTGAAATGATCACCAGCACCAACAGGAAACGTAAAGGATGTACCTCCTTTTTTTGTAACCTCTCCGGTAGCGAAACTGGATGTATTTGTGTGAACATGATTTCCATTTTCTTCAAAAACAACCATTCCTCCGAAATCTTGATTATTAACAATACCTTGTGCAAAATCTGCTGTTCCTGATATATTTATTTCATTATGTAATTCAATTGCAGGTTGTGCAGCACTATTATTAAACATTATATTTTGAAATTCAGGAATTTCTGTCCCTGTAATTACTTGTTTCGAATTACCATCAAATCGAGTATTTCCGTCTTTTATTGTTGGACTGAAGGTTACCAAACCATCATTATTAAAATGACCTAACAATGACAATTCGCCATCATTCCAGAGTGTTCCATTACTTTTATTATCAAAATCTGAAACAATACTCATTGTTGTTTTTGGATTTATCGTTATAACACCAGTATTACTAACAACCTGAGCCTCTACAGCACACCAGCAGAATGGTAAAAAGAATAATATTTTATTTACATTCATATCTTTTTATTTTTTTATAGAAATAATTAGGTTATTGGCTTACAGAAAACTGAAAGATAAATTTATCATTCTTGCAAAGAAGATATTTTGTTCTCTCTAATAATTTTTCTACCAACAACCTAACATTCTAAATAAATTAGAGGCCGATTTCTATTTTAAATGTAATAAATACCGACCTCTAAAAATATTAATTAATGATATACCAGTTGGTTCCGTCTGATTGAATAACCCATCTTTGTAACCAAACACTACCAGTTATAGAAGCTTGTGTATCAATTGTACCTCCAGCAGTCGTTATAACTACATTATTAGTTGAATTATCAATTTTCTTGATAGCATATTTTTTCCCAAGTGAAGAACTTGCAGAAGGCAATGTGATTGTTACATTTCCTCCAGTTGCATTTACCAAAAGAGTTTCATCTGTTGCTAATGCAGTGTAATTACTTGTTTTAGTTGAAATCGCATTTACTATAGAAGACGTAGTTTTTAATACTCCTGTCGTTCCATCGACAACTAAAATTTTATCTGTGCTAATAGAACTTGTCGCTTGTAAACCACTTATTGCTAATGTATTTGCAGCTGAAGTAGTAACCGTTGTAGGATTTGCTAAAGTACCTCCTAAAGCAACATCTCCATTTGTAACTGTTAAGCCATTACTTGCTGAAATTAAAACATCAACAGTATTTGTACTCACAACACCATTCACACTAGAAACTAATTTTCCATCTATTGCTGTAATATTATTTGAATTAACAATATTAACTGATGGCGCAACAACCCCATTTACTGTAGTTACCAAAGCGTTTACTACTGATGAATTAGAAACTGTTGTGGCAGCTCCTAAAGCTGGTGTTAAGTCA
>NZ_MUGW01000028.1 GCF_002217285.1 Flavobacterium hercynium
CTTTTGGGTGCAGTCTATTTATGATGGCTTTTTTATTTTATAGAAAATCAGTACTGGTAAGCGATTGTTTAGTGTTAAAATATATACAGGAGTAATGACACATCAAAAAATATCAATTATATTTGAAGAGTTTTAAAACCAATTACATTATGAACTTTAATTCAAAAAATCCTTTTTTAAGCAACAAGCGTTTTTCATCAAATGCTGTGTCTAAAGCTGAAGAAGTGCACGAAGCAAAAATTATTGATTACAATCAGGAAATGACATTGTCCGGAACTATTAACAAAACTGTTATTTTGTTTCTGATTCTATGTGGTGCTGCTATGGTTACATGGTGGATGGCATTTAACGGAATGAACATTATGCTTCCTGCATTTGGCGGTGCGATTGTTGGACTAATATTAGTAGTAATTTCAGCTTTCAAACCACAATACTCTCCTTATTTAGCTCCAGGTTATGCCTTATTCGAAGGTTTATTTATTGGAGGTATTTCTGCTATTTTCGAGGCTAAATTTCCTGGAATCGTAATCAATGCTGTTGGCGCAACTTTAGTTACGTTTTTAGTATGCTTAGGTTTGTACCGCTTTAAAATTGTAAAAGTTAACGAGCAATTTAGATCTGTCGTAATTGCTGCTACATTGGCAATTGCAACATATTACTTAATTTCATGGTTAGTTTCAATGTTCACAAGCTTTACTCCTGTTCACCACGGTAATTCTATGATGAGTATTGGAATTAGTGTTTTTGTCATTATTGTTGCTGCCTTAAACTTGTTTTTAGACTTCGATCAAATCGAAAAAGGTGTTCAGGAAAGAATGCCGAAATTCATGGAATGGTATGGCGCAATGGGCTTAATGGTAACGCTAGTATGGTTGTACATTGAGTTTTTAAGATTATTATCAAAATTATCAAGTAAAGACTAGTTTCTTTACTACAACATATTCAAAAGCCTTTATGACGATCATAAAGGCTTTTTTTATGCTCGAAAAACAACACTTCAATTAAAGATTTTCTTCTTGTTTTCAATTCTAAATCCACACTTAAAAAAGCTTTAAAACAGAAAACAGCATCTCCACTTCTGCCCTTTTTTTGTGAAATTATTCTATTACAAAAATGGTTTGTCACTCAAAATCAAGTCCTTTTGCATCAAAAGCAAATAATTTTAACCAAAATAATCTTATTTATAAAATTTTAGCATAAAACGAAGCATAAATCCAAAATTAATACTTCTTTTTTAAATAATTCAAAATTACATAATTCTCAGCTGTAGTAAAATTAAGACCTAACAAGATATTTAGTCAACGTGTAATAAGTTACAATTAATGCAATTTATTACATTATAAACAATCAAACATTTAATTTTTTATTATATATGTTTTTTTATAGCTAAATAATTTTGAATATAGAAATTTTATATATTTTTGTGCAATCGATTACAATTAAACTGTAGCTACCCAAAAAAACAAAAAATTACTATCTAACCATTAACCAAACCACATCATGAAGAAAAATATACTTTTTTTAGCTTTCTTTCTGTCTTGCCTGCAAACGTGGGCACAACAAATTCAAATTAACGAAGCGCAAGGCTGGCTTGAATCAGCTTTTGTAAAATGGCAACCCGTTTCTAATGCTCAATCGTATAATGTCTATTATACAGGAAATGGTCAAGTTGATAAAAAAATAGACGATCAGCTTATTCGAAGCTATGGAAGTTACTTTCGTGCAGATATACCGGGATTAAAAGCAGGTACTTATACCGTGAAAGTAAAACCTGTAATCTCCGGAACGGAAGGATCAGGATCTACCACCGGAAATTTAACTGTTCTGGCTCACGACCGTAATGGTTTTGCTTTTGACGGAGGACGTGTTCCGGGAGGTTATAAAGCTGATGGAACACCAAAAGATAATGCTGTAATACTTTATATTACTCCAAATACAAAAAACACCATTTCAATTAACATTACCGGAGCAAGTTCTAATCCGTGTGTAGGTTTACAAAACATTCTTTACGCTATTAAAAAAGGAAAAGACACTCGCCCGTTCATTATTCGTCTTATCGGAAATATTACTGATATGACTGTTATGGAAGGTGGAGATGTTGTTATTGAAAATTCAAACAATGCTGCTAGTTACGTAACTTTAGAAGGTGTTGGTAACGATGCTGTGGCCAACGGCTGGGGTGTTCGTCTTAAGTCAGCATCGAACATCGAAGTCAGCAATATTGGTTTTATGAATTGCAATAGTACTGCAGGTGATAATATCGGAATGCAGCAATCCAACGATCATATTTGGGTGCACAATTGTGATTTATTTTACGGTGACGCAGGAAGTGATGCTGATCAGATAAAAGGTGACGGTGCATTAGACAATAAATCATCAACGTACATTACACTATCCTACAATCATTTTTGGGATAGCGGAAAAGCAAGTTTATTAGGATTGAGCGAAGGTACTACAACCGGTTTATATATTACCTATCATCACAACTGGTTCGATCATTCCGACTCACGTCATCCGCGCGTACGTTATTATTCTGCTCATATTTATAACAATTACTTTGATGGCAACTCCAAATACGGCTCGGGATCAACACTTGGATCTTCTTTGTTTATTGAAGGTAATTATTACCGAAACAGCAAACACCCAATGTTAACGTCATTACAAGGAACGGATATTTGGGATCAAAACAATCAGGTTAATAATCCTGGAACTATGGGAACTTTTTCGAGCGAAGCGGGTGGTACAATAAAGGCATTCAACAATACTTTTGAAGCATCCAATGGAACCAATTCGATGCGTTTTGTTGCTTATAATGACCCGAATCCACTTTATAACATTGCTGGTAAAATTAGTTCAACTACAGATTTTGATGCTTATGTGGCAACAACAAGAGGTGAAGTCATAAGTAATACTGTTAAATCGAAATCAGGTGCTAACACTTACAACAATTTTGACACGAATGCAGCTTTATACGTAAAGAATCTGGTAATCGATCAGCCTGCGGTGGCTAAAACCAAAACAACACAATATGCAGGACGTGTTTCTGGCGGTGACTTGCAGTGGACTTTCAACAATGCAACCGATGATACTTCGTCTGCTGTAATTACAGCATTGAAATCAGCCTTGACGAATTACAACGGAACTCTGGTAGCGGTGCAAGGAGAAGGTAATCCACCTGTCAGCAGTCAAACATTGGTTGCTTCAGGTACTACCAGCCAAACGGTTACAACAGGAACAGCCATTTCTTCTATCGTTTATACCTGGGGAGGAAGTGCAACCGATGTTACCGTGACGGGATTGCCGGCATCTGGAATTACTTTTTCCAAAAATACCTCAGCCAAGACCGTTACAATCAGCGGTACACCAACCGCGAATGTTTCGTACTCTATTGCGACTATTGGAACAGGAACTGCGGTTACCGGATCGGGTACAATTACTGTGACAACCGGAACACCAACCACCGGAGACCAAATTCACAATTTTACAACCTCTGGAAAAACAAGTAGTTTCTATACTATTACAGGAAATATGAATTCAACAGCTGGAGCGGTTACGTATCAGGGATTATCGCTGACGGCACGTATTAAACTTGAATCAAATACATCAATAGTTTATACAACCACAAGCGCATCAACGTTGACGCTGGTTTTTGACTCTAATTTTACAGGAACTGTCAAAGTAAACAATACTTCGTATACCGCCAGCGCAGGAATCGTGACGGCCAGTATTCCTGCAGGAACTAATACTATAACAAAAGGATCTGTTGCCAATTTATTCTACATAAAAACGGCGTACAGTACTTCAAACAATAGTACAAATCCAGATACAACTGACAAAGACGCCGAGGAAAACGATAATTCTGGTACACTAAAAACAGCACAAAACACAGCTGCAAAAACTGTACTATATCCTAATCCGGTTATCAATTCGTTGCACATCACTAAAGCAGATGAAAACATAGAAAAGGTAGTTATTTATAACATTTCAGGAACAACTGTTGTTACGGCAGAAAAAGACACCGAAAGTATCGATTTAAGCAGATTAAACCCCGGAACGTATTTAGTAAAAGTACACACCAGCACGGGGTCTTTTAATAAAACCATCATTAAAAAATAACCAAACTAATATCTACGAAAAAGGCTTCCAAATGGAAGCCTTTTGTATTTTATAACTAAATAGATTGCATAAAATATTATACCTAACAGGTCTTGAAGACCTGTTAGGAAATTAAATCCTATTTTCTTCTTCTGTTTCTAAATTCTTCACGCTCTGAAACTTTGCCAAAACTATGAAAGTAACTCTTAATCTCTGGCAAATTAAGGAAAACAAAAAGTGTCATTCCTGTAAAAATGGTAATCCAGCTGTACAAAATCTTTACTCCTGAAATATCTGAAGCTACCGCATAAAACACAATGGTAGGTAATATCGAAATTAGCAAAGTAAGTCCCAGCGATAAAATTAATGGAGAAAGCAAAAAACTATTAATGCTTTGAAAGCCCATCCTTCTTATGATTCCGCCCAACATTGTTAGTCCCAACATGCCAAAAATAATCACAGCAAAACCGTAAATCAGAACCAAATCATTTGCTCGGTTAATTTCATTTTCGTAACCAAAAAAGGTATTAAAACTGTATCCCATTGTATTCTTTTTCTTCCGGTAAAACAATAAATAAACTTTGCTCGCGGTAACCTGCTATTTTTGCCAAAATAACATTTGGAAATTCCTGAATACCTACATTATATAAATTCACAGAATCATTAAAAAACTCTCTTCTATCTGCAATTTTATCTTCTAATTGCGAAACTCTTCTTTGTATTTCAAGAAAATTACCATTCGACAATAGTGTTGGATAGTTTTCTGAAACTGCAAACAGAGACTTCAGGCTTTTGGAAAACTCTTGCGAATTTTCTATTTTTTCATCTACTGTTTTGGCATTCAGAAAATCAGTTCTTAATTTGGTAAGATTGGTTAACATCGCTGTTTCGTGTTCCATAAATTTAGAAGCCACTTTTACTAAATCCGGAACCTCATCAGCTCTTTGCATTAAAATAACATCGATATTACCAAATGCTTTTTGATAATTGTTTTTCAACAGAACCAGTTTATTGTAAATCTTGATAATCAAATTGAAAAATATAATAACCAACAGTATTCCAACGATTAGTGCAATGTTTTGAGCGCTCATGTTTGTTTAGTTTAAAATGATGTAAATGAGTATAAGGGTAATAAAAAATAAAGTCATTAAAAATGAATTCAATAATGGCATATATTGATTTCGAAATGTAATTTTATCTGGAATAGCAACACCAAAAATAGTATTATCATCTCCTTTTCGTATAATGGTTTCGCCATTATCTGAATCTGCATAACCTATAAGAAGCATGTTATCATTGGTGAGTAAGTAGGTTTCAGAATACCTGACTTTACCGCCACGCTGCTTATCAACTCTGTCAAAATGAAATTCTAACCCTTCCCCGTTTACGGTTACTGCTCCGGTTTCGTCTTTTATTTTGAACACACCTACCTTCATTTCGCTATGAATGGTACTGTATGTAGTACGACCTTCTTTATCCGGACGGCTTTCTTCTTCTATTCTATAAAAATAGCCGATACACGGTTTTTTAAAGTACGGTGAAATTAATGGTTCTATTTCTTCCAAATCTCCCTGAACCTCAACAATTCCCATAGCAATACCATTCATTTTTGAAGTAGGCAGTACTTCCTGAAGCTTCAAAAACTTTCTTTTGCTGCTCGGGAAAAATATTCTTTTTACAATTATTAAAACAGGAATAATGATAAAAAGCAGTGGAAGATGGCCATTTTCTCCTGCCCACTGAAAAGCTGTAAATCCGCCAATGACAAGTGCTATTAAACCTAACTTGACCATTAGAGGTGTTTTAGGAATATTGTGTATTCTATTAAAGTTATCACGTTTCTTTTTTGCATCTCTACTCTCTCTAAAAATAGCGATTACGCAACCAATAAGGGCAAAGAAAAAAAACGACAACACCAGAAATAGAAAAACAGCTAAAGCATATTTAGGATGTATTAAATAACTTATTCCAATAAGAGAAGGATTTAATACAAAAAACAACCAATTTGGAAACTTTAAATTATACAAAGAAGAGAAGAAAACGGTTTGAAACAAGGCTACACCGAGACTAAAAAGCATAAAGAAAATAACCATTCCGGCGTTTACTTCTGATTCATTAAGAAAATTTGCTATATCATTCATTATGCTATATTAGGCTTTGATTATTTTGGATTATAAAATGATTGTTTTAAAAAACGACTTCGACACGACTTGAAAGCAACGTTCTCAATCTGTTTCTTTCTTCAACCGAAATAGGATTTCTGCTTATATCCAGACCTACTAACATTTTCAATTTATTAATATCACTTGGAATTTCGCTAATATTATTATCCGATAAAATCAGAAACTTTATATTTTTAAACTGAAGGATTTCCATCGGAAAAGAATCTAACTTACTGTCCGACAAATCTAATTCTATAACAAAATCAGGTTTTAGCTTTGCTTTGTCTAAATTGACATAAAAAGTCTTCTCTTTTTTATTTTTATCGTCATCCTTGTATTTAATTATAAAGCCACTCACTATAAATATTATTACAGCAACAAAGAAAATACAGATAAACGAAACCCATATAGGTGAAGTGTTTTGCTCATTGGTAAAAAATCTTAAATACAAGAAATAAACCATTCCGAAAAATAATACAAGAAAAAGAATACCTGCTATTGATAGAAAAATTTTAACAAAAAGAGAAAGGCTAAACTCTTTTACTTTTGCTCTGTCTTTTGCAAATATAACATATCCAAAAAAGGTAAAAATCAAAACCCAGAAAAGCAATACTGCAATTTGCTCTATTTGGATTCCCCGATCAAAAATTTCAATAGAAATTAAAATCGGAAACATTAAAATAAAAAAGATGATAGCTCCGGCAATTCCCACTGAAACACAACCTGTACTTTTGTTTTTATCTGCTGGTTTTAACCAAAAATAAGCCAGTATAAATGAGAAAATCAAAACTGCAAAAAATCCATAACCTGCAATTGTAAGTCCTGCTAAAAAAAATAATTTCATCTAAAATGCTGTTATATGTACTACTGAACTGGTACTTAAAATTATATTGATTGGCTATCTGAAAACGCATCAAAAATAAACCTGTTTTCTTCAATATTTGTTTGTCAATTTTAATCTCAGCCCAAACTTAAGTAAATTACTATAAAAGACAAGCATAAAAAAACCGCTTTTATCAATAAACTGAAAAAAGCGGTTGCTGTATTTAAAAAGCTATTTTTTACAAATCAAATTTGATTCCTTGTGCTAAAGGCAAACTTGTGGTGTAATTGATTGTATTGGTTTGTCTGCGCATGTAGATTTTCCATGCATCAGAACCAGACTCACGTCCGCCTCCTGTTTCTTTTTCACCACCAAAAGCACCACCAATTTCAGCACCTGAAGTACCAATATTTACGTTAGCAATTCCACAATCAGAACCTGTAACCGATAAAAACCTTTCAGCTTCACGCAAATTGTTAGTCATAATTGCTGATGATAATCCTTGTGCTACGCCATTTTGTAGTTCGATTGCATTGTCTACCTCACCGGAATATTTGATTAAGTATAAAACAGGTGCAAAAGTTTCGTGCTGTACAATTTCGAATGAATTTTGAGCCTCAGCAATAGCCGGTTTTACATAGCAGCCACTTTCGTAACCTTCTCCTGAAAGCACACCGCCTTCTACTAAAATGTTTCCACCCTCTGCAACTACCTTATTCAAAGCAATCGCGTACATTTCTACTGCATGCGTATCGATAAGTGGTCCAACGTGATTGTTTTCGTCAAGCGGATTTCCGATGCGTAATTGTTTGTAAGCAGCAACTAAAGCATCTTTTACCTTATCATATATACTTTCGTGAATGATCAATCGGCGTGTTGATGTACAACGTTGTCCAGCTGTTCCTACTGCGCCAAAAACAGCACCAATAACGGTCATTTTTATATCGGCATCAGGAGTAACGATAATAGAATTATTTCCTCCTAATTCTAATAATGATTTCCCTAAACGCCCCGCAACTGCTTGAGCTACAATTTTACCCATTCGGGTTGAACCTGTTGCTGAAACTAATGGAATGCGCGTATCGGCAGTCATTAATTCGCCTATTTTATAATCTCCGTTGATTAGGCATGAAATACCTTCCGGAAGATTGTTTTCTTTGATAACCTGAGCAATAATATTTTGACATGCTATTCCGCACAAAGGTGTTTTTTCAGAAGGTTTCCACACGCAAACATCTCCCGAAATCCAAGCTAATGCTGTGTTCCAAGACCAAACAGCAACCGGAAAATTAAACGCAGAAATAATTCCAACTACACCCAAAGAATGATATTGCTCGTACATACGGTGTCCTGGTCTTTCTGAATGCATCGTCAATCCGTGAAGCTGACGTGATAATCCAACAGCAAAATCGCAGATATCGATCATCTCCTGTACTTCGCCATAACCTTCCTGCAATGATTTACCCATTTCATACGAAACCAATTTACCTAATGCTTCTTTATTTTCGCGTAACTTTTGTCCAAACTGACGTACAATTTCACCACGTTGTGGAGCAGGAATTAAACGAAATTGTTTAAATGCTTCTGTTGCTGAACGCATTACTTTTTCGTAATCCTCAGGTGTCGACATTTTTACTGAAGCAATCAATTTTCCGTCAACGGGAGAAAAGCTGTCTAAAACTTCTCCTGATGAAAAATTTTCTACACCGGTAGATGTTCCTTCATTTATCAATTTAATGCCCAATTTTTCCAGAGCCTCATTCATTCCAAATTGTGATGCTATTGTTGTCATTGTAACTTTTTTAGTTAAAATTGTTATATTTTTATGTAAAGATATTATTTCGAACCGAATTTCAATTGAATTCTGTTGTTAAAATCAAAGTAAATTTAGCGTTAAATAACATCAATTATCGCTCTAAAACGTAATTTATTCAGCATAAATGAGGAACTTTGTGCTACTTAAATATTTTTACATGTCTATTTTCAACCGATTGTTGCTTTGCTTGTTTTTAGTTTCGTTTACTGCTTTTTCGCAAAAAGCACAAAAATCTGCTTTTGAAGTTGTTCCTCTGGGAATAAAAGGCGGAATAGATGAAAAAAACTTATCTGCTTATTTATTAGCTCCCGCAAATACTAAAGATTATGTATGCCTTGATGCAGGAACGGTTAATGCAGGAATCGAAAAAGCAATTGAAAACAAAATTTTTAAAGTTTCTACAAGCGAAGTACTTCGAAAATATATCAAAGGATATTTGATTTCACATGCACATTTAGATCACGTTTCAGGATTGATTATAAATTCGCCTGCTGATTCTTCTAAAACTGTTTATGCTACCCATAAATGCATGGAAATGATGGAAAACCATTATTTTAATGACCAGACCTGGGCTAATTTTGGAGATAAAGGAGTTGGTTTTCCGTTAAAGAAATATCACTTTCAAACTTTACAAACGGGAGAAGAAACGCCTATAACGAATACTTCAATGACGGTAAAGGCTTTTCCGTTAAGTCACGTCAATCCGTTTGAAAGCACTGCTTTTCTTGTAAAAAGCAATGATGATTATGCTTTGTATTTAGGTGATACGGGACCTGATACGGTTGAGAAAAGCGAAAACCTTAAATCTTTATGGACAGCTGTTGCTCCTTTGATAAAAAACAAACAGTTAAAGGGTATTTTTATTGAAGTATCTTTTCCTAATGAACAGCCGGATCAATTTTTATTTGGACATTTAACTCCAAAGTATTTAATGCAAGAGCTTCATATTCTGGAAGATTTAGCTGGAAAAGATGCGCTGAAAGGTTTTAAAATTATTGTTACACATTTAAAACCACCAACGAAAAACATCACAAAGATAAAAGAGCAGCTAAAGGCGCAAAATGATTTAGGATTGAAGTTGATTTATCCTGAACAGGGAAAACGTTTTGAACTATAATTTGCGCTAAAAAAGTTCACTTATGTAAACAAATTTCATCGTTTTTGCTTTCCCAAGAACGATGAAATTTGCATTTGTAAACTATTACATTCCAATCTTATAAAACTTATTTCTTCGCTACAAATCTTGGATCGGCTTCCATTACCGTTCCGCATTTATCACAGGTTCTTAAATCGGTTGAATTGTAGAAATGCTCAAAGTGAGGTAAAAAATCTTTCTCGATATTGTGCAACTCAAAAAGCACTTCATACAATTTGTGGTTGCAATTATCACAATGCCAAAGCAATCCATCTGTATACCCTTTTCCGGCACGTTTGCGTTCTATTACCAAACCAATCGAACCTTCAGAACGAACAGGAGAATGCGGAACTTTAGCAGGATGCAAGTACATATCTCCGGCATGTAATTCCATTTCTTTGCGCTCGCCATCTTCCTGAATAATAACTTTTATACTGCCTTCAAGCTGATAGAAAAGTTCTTCAGTTTCATTGTAATGATAATCTTTACGGGCATTCGGACCTGCAACAATCATAACGATGTAATCGCCTGAATCTACATAAAGATTTTTATTTGCAACGGGCGGTTTAAGTAAATGACGGTTTTCGTCGATCCATTTATTGAGATTGAAAGGTTTTGCTATTGCCATTTTTTGATATACTAAATTATAATGTAGCTAAGTTACTAAAAAGTTTCTAGCCGAAGCGGTGGTTTACCGGAACTTGTTTGCTGAAACTCATTCTATTTTAGTTCTCTGATTAAATAAAGGTAGACCGCGAAATGATCGCTAAATCCAACTTCATTGAGTGTATGCCGTAACGGATATCCTTTGTATTTTCCTGTTGTCTGAATAAGATACGGTTTGTTGAAAATACCGGCTTTCCAAAATTTAAACGATGAAAAATCGGGACTGATGAAAGGTTCTGTTATTATAATCTGGTCAAAAATGTCCCAGGAATCTCTAAAAGCCAGCGTTCCCATTCCTTTATAAAACATAGCTTCAAAAGGATTGAAAATTCCAAATTCAGTAACATCAGCTTTTTTGGCTTTTGCTCCTAATGCTGTTTTTATGCTTTTGTTATACGGACCATCATTAAAATCGCCCATGGTAATAATTTTTGCATTAGGATTTATTCGCTGTAAGGAGTCGATAATTTTCTTGTTGAGCTTGCCAGCTTCTTCCCGATAAATACTTGAAGCTTTTTCACCACCGGAACGCGAAGGCCAATGATTGACGATAATACTAATTTCTTCATTCTCTAAAAATCCTGTTACCAATAATTGATCACGTGTAAAAACTCTGTTATTCTGAATCGTTTTTTCCTGTTCTGTTTCTAAGTCTTCGCTTGTGTCTTTTTTGTTGTCGTTTTTGTTTTTGAAAATGAATAACGGAATACTGGAATAAGAATTGGGTCTGAAATATTTTTTTCTAAAAAGCAACGCAACGTCTATTCCACGTTTATCAGGCGAATCAAAATGAACAATACCATAATCTAAATGCTGTAAATTAGGCTGTTTGATCAGATCTTCTAATACGCCTCGGTTTTCTATTTCGGCAACGCCAATTAAAGAGGCTGCATTTGTATTTTCCGAAGTACCTATTTCGGATAGAACCTTTGAAAGATTACTTAGCTTCTTTTGGTATTTTTCGTTTGTCCAATTCTGAGCGCCATTCGGTGTCCATTCATCATCACGAGTCGCAGGATCATTTATGGTATCAAAAAGATTTTCTAAATTATAAAAGGCAATCGTATGAATCGTAAATTTTTGAGATTGTGCTTGTACATCATTAACGAAAGAAAAGAAAATAAGGAGAAACTGAAATATAAAAGGGCGCATAAAATATTAAATAAAAAAGCAACACAAATTTCACGAATTGGCACGAATTATTTTATTTTAAAATTAATACTATAAGCCAAAAAACACCTGAATAGATTGGTGAAATTCGTGTTCAATTCTAATCTCTATAGTTTTGTGTCCACAATAGGGAAATTTATATGTTGCAGGAAATTTTCTAAATACTAAATTTCCTTTTTTTATTTCAGCTTGTCTCGTAACTTGCTGACTCAATCCTGTATTTCACAAAATGAAAAAAAATCTTTTTTCTCTTATCTTGGTGTTCATTTTCAGTTCTTGCTATTGTCAAAAAAATAGTGCTTTTGTAGATAGCATCAGGATACAATACAAGATTCCGGAACTTTCGTATGCTGTTGTTTCATCTGATCGTATTTTAGAAATAGATGCACTCGGATATCAGCGCATCAATACCAAATTGAAAGCAAAATTATCCGATAAATTTCGTTTGGGTTCTATCACCAAAACAATTACAAGTTATATTGCTACAATCCTGGTTAAAGAAGGAAAAATAAAATGGGAAACGAAGTTTTTTGATTTGTATCCTGAGCTTAAGGCTTCAAGTAATCCTGCGACTTATGATTTTACTTTGGAGGATTTTTTGACTTTTAAGGCAAACATCAATACATGGTCTTACGGAAATGATACGCCTACGCAAAAGGAAATAAAGGGAAACAATCAGCAACAGCGTTATGAATTTATAGCCTGGTTTTTAAAGCAAAATCCTGTTCTCGAAAAACAAGCTATTTATTGGTCTAATCCTAGTTATGTTGCTGCCGGACTTATGCTCGAAAAAGCAACCGGAAAAAGCTATGAAACTCTTGTAAAAGAACTTGGAAAAAATTTAGGCGTTGCATTTGATTTTGGAGCTCCTAATCTAAAAGACAAAAACCAGCCTTGGGGACATGATGAAGATTTAGTCCCGGAAAAACCTGCTTTGAATTATAAATTAAACTGGCTTTCATCTGCAGGAAATATCAATGTTAGTTTACCTGATTATTGTAAATTTACACAAATGCAACTTCAGGGATTATTAGGAAAGTCTAAAGTCCTGACGGCTGAGGACTTTGATAAAATGCATTATGGTTTACCTGAATTTTCCTTTGGATGGAATTCAGAAATCAAAGAAGAGAATCAGTTGAAGTATTCTTTTCATAACGGAAATCCCGGAACATTTTTAACCAAAGTGTATCTTTGCAAGAATATCGACAAGGCTTTTATTCTGTTTGCCAATGTGCAATCTGAAGAAGCAGACAAAGGCTTGCTGTTAGTTTTAGACAAGCTGGAAAAAGAATACGGAGGTTAATCATTTGATTAATCTAAAAATAGTTTATAATTTAGGCAAAAGAAAATATGAAACGAAACAACTTACAAGACTTAAAGCGACACTTTACCATTTGTAAATTGCTATTTTTTACTTTTGCGCTACAATCATTCACCTGCCAATCTCAACAAAAAATGATAACACCACCTTATTTACAAAAAGGAGATACTGTTGCTATTTTAGCAACTGCCCGAAAAAATATCGATGACAACTTAAAACCCACTTTGGACTTATTGCATAGCTGGGGACTTGAAGGGGTTATTGGAAGCTCGATTGGTCTTGATCTTAATCAGCTTGCCGGAACTGACGAACAACGTGCTGCTGATTTTCAGAAACAAATGGACAACCCGAATATTAAAGCGATCTGGTGTGTTCGAGGCGGTTATGGAACGGTAAGAATGCTGGATTTACTGGATTTTACTAAATTCAAACAACATCCAAAATGGATTATTGGTTTTAGTGATGTTACTGTACTGCACAACCATTTAAACACGATGGGCTATAAATCGATTCACGGTATCATGCCGGTAACGATTCCACGTGCTACACCTGCAGCGGTTAGTTCTATGAAATCGAGTTTGTTTGGAGAACCTTTATCTTATGCTATCGGTCCGGACAAAATGAATCGTTTTGGAAAAGCTACCGGAGAATTAGTCGGTGGAAATTTATCTATTTTATATAGTTTATTAGGATCACAATCGGCTATTGATTGCAGGGATAAAATTTTATTTATCGAAGATCTGGATGAATACCTTTATCATATTGATCGTATGATGATGAACCTGAGACGCAACGGCTGTATTGAAAACCTAAAAGGTATTGTTGTTGGTTCTATGACCAAAATGAAAGACAACGATATCCCGTGGGGGAAAAATGCGGTTGAAATTGTAGATGATATTACCAAAAAATACAATATTCCGGTTATTTTTAATTTCCCTGCCGGACATATTCAGGACAACAGAGCACTTGTTATGGGAAGCACAGTTACAATTGATGTTAACGCATCCGGAAGTACGGTTGTTTTTCAAAAATAAAACAGCACTTAAAATCTCCTGATTTCAGGAGAACTAAATACCACACCAAAAATTTAACGAAAACAGAAAGGACAGAGAAATATACTCTTTGCTCCTTTCTGTTTTTGCATGTAATTATTTATCACAATTTATAATAGGTATTGGTATGGCTGAACATAATGAATTAGGAAAAAAAGGAGAAGAACTTGCTGTAGCTTATCTTCTTGAAGAAGGTTACACTATTTTAGAACGTAATTGGACTTATAGGAAAGCTGAAATAGATATAATCGCTCAAAAAGAGGCTGTTTTAGCCGTAATTGAAGTTAAAACCAGATCAAGTATCGATTTTGGTTTACCTCAGGATTTCGTTAAACCGAAAAAGATTCAGCTTTTGGTAAAAGCAGTAAATGCCTACGTAAACTATAGGGATATAGATTTAGATGTCCGTTTTGACATCATTGCGGTTCAAAAAAATGGTGAATCATTTGCTGTTGAACATCTTACCGATGCTTTTTATCACTTTTAATGCATTTTTCTATTGTTATATTTGTAACATTTTGTTTTTTTATTTATCTTTGCAAAGATTTATAACATCGTAAACTCATAAATCGACCAAAAAACCAAAAAAAAAAATACCACCAAAAAAAAGAAAAATTATGAAAACTGTTTCTTCCATTGTAGAAAACTACATTAAGACCAAGCCTTTTTTATTGAATGCGTTATCGCTGGGAATTATTAACCTGACCTCGCTTTCTCGGAACATTATGTCTGAGTTAGATGAAGAATTTGGCAAAGAAGTAAAACAAGGTGCTGTTGTAATGTCACTTAAACGTCTTACAGAAGAATTAGATTTTAAATTGAATCATAAAATAAATAAGGTCATTAAGAATATTGGCGAAATTACGGTTCGTTCAGAATTAACGGATTATACTTTCTCTGCATCTGATACTGTTTTAAACAAACAAGCGGATCTGATCTCTGATATTAATGCCTTGTCTGATATATTTTATACCTCATCACGTGGTGTAAATGAAACCAATATTGTAGTAAGCAGCAGCGTAAACCATTTAGTTGAAAAACATTTTATGCGCGAAAAACTAATTCAGAAACTGGATAATCTGGCTTCTATTACTGTAAAATTACCAAAGGAAAACATTGTGGTTCCGGGTATTTACTACTTTATTTTTCAGCGTCTGGCGTGGGAAGGAATTATTATAAACGAGGTTATTTCTACTTCTAACGAATTTACTATTCTAGTAGGAGAAGATCAGGTTGATGTTGCTTTTAAAGTAATTAAAGACCTTAAGAACTAGTTTCTATTTCAATTATCATCCTGCAAGGTTTTCAGAACCTTGTAGGTATAAATAATCTACATTTAGCGGATTTAAATTAATACCATCCTTTTCTCTCTTCAAAAGAGGAAAGGATTTTTTTTGCCTGCTGCCTAAATTTTAATACCAAAACTAAAAGAACCCGATTTCTATAGCCGCGAACATTAAATTTAACGACTGTTTTGTTATTTAATCTTAAAAAAGCAGTAGAAAAGCTTTTAATACTTTTAGATTTGCAAAAAACTAAACTAATATGAATTTTCAATCTAAAAAAACAATGTTTCAAACCCGAAGCAAAAAGCTGGCGGTTTTGTTTCTTGTCTGCGCCAATTCGTTTTGGATACAGGCACAGGAAATAACTTCGCCTAACAAAAATCTTTCTTTAAAATTTGAATTAAAAGAAAACGGAGTTCCATCATACCAATTGTCATACAAACAAAAAGCTGTTATTAAACCAAGTTCGCTAGGTTTAGAGCTTAAAAATTTACCTTCTTTTATGGATGGTTTCACTGTTACCAACACTGCACAATCTACGGTTGATGATAGCTGGAATCCTGTTTTGGGTGAAGAAAAAACAATTCGTAACAACTACAACGAATTGGTTGTGACTTTAGCACAGGCAAAAAACAATAACAGATATATACGTATTCGTTTCCGATTGTTTAACGACGGCTTAGGCTTTAGATATGAGTTCCCTAAACAAACTGATTTGAATTATTTTGTGATTAAAGAGGAACGTACTGAATTTAATTTAGCGGGAAATCATAAAATTTTCTGGATTCCGGGTGATTATGATACAAACGAATACGCTTATACGACTTCTAAAATTTCTGAGATTCCTGCCTTGATGCAGAAAGCGACAATCGAAATCAATGCGCAATGGCCTATTAAAGAATTATCTGTTCAGACGCCTTCTATGATGAAATCTGATGATGGTTTGTATATTAATATTCATGAAGCCGGTTTGATTAATTATCCTGCTATGTATCTTGAAGTTGATGCTAAAACCAATAAAATGATTAGTCATTTAGCTCCGGATGCTGTTGGGGCTAAAGGATATATCCAAACGGATACGCAATCGCCTTGGAGAACGGTAGTGGTAAGTGATAAGGCCATAGATATCTTAGCTTCAAAACTAATTCTGAACCTTAACGAACCAACAAGTTATGCTGATGTTTCGTGGATTAAACCGGTAAAATATATCGGAATCTGGTGGGAATATTTCGTAGCGGGAAAAAGTACCTGGGCTTTTGGAAAAGAAAACAATGTAAAATTGACGGATGATTTTACTAAACTAACGCCAAACGGAAAACACGGTGCCACTACGGAACGTGCTAAAGAATATATTGATTTTGCTTCTAAAAATGGTTTTGACGCTATTCTTATTGAAGGATGGAACATTGGCTGGGAAGACTGGATTGGTAACTGGAAAGAAGAAGTTTTTGATTACGTAACGGCTTATCCTGATTTTGATGTAAAAGCGGTTCGCGAATATGCTGCTTCTAAAGGTGTGAAAATTATTATGCACCACGAAACTTCGGGTTCTGCTACTAATTATGAGCGCCGTTTAGACCGTGCTTTTCAGTTTATGAATGATAATGGTTATGATGCTGTGAAAACAGGTTATGTGGGGCAAATTATTCCACGTGGTGAGCATCATGACGGGCAATGGATGGTGAATCACTACATTCATGTAGCGAAACGTGCTGCCGATTATAAAATTATGGTGAACAGTCATGAAGCGGTTCGTCCGACGGGACTTAACAGAACTTATCCGAACTGGATTGCACAAGAGTCTGCCCGTGGAACGGAGTTTGAATCTATGGGCGGTTTAGCTCCGGATCATACTACTATTTTACCTTTTACCAGATTGATGGGCGGACCAATGGATTACACTCCTGGGATTTTCCAGACTGATCTTTCGTACTACGGAACGGGAAGTACACAACGCGTTAATACTACTTTGGTGAAACAATTGGCGTATTATGTAACGATGTACAGCCCATTGCAAATGGCGGCTGATATTCCGGGGAATTATGAGCGTTTTCCAGATGCTTTTCAGTTTATTAAAGATGTTGCTGTAGATTGGGATAATAGCTATATTCTGGAGGCTGAACCTGGAGATTATATTACGATCGCCCGTAAAGCAAAAGGTAAAGAAGCATGGTTTGTTGGTGGTATTACAGATGAAAATGCGAGAACGGCAAACATTACGTTTGATTATCTTCCGGCTGGAAAAAAATTCATTGCTACTATTTATGCTGATACAAAAGACGCTAACTGGAACAAAAATCCACAAAAATATACGGTTACTAAAGCTGTAGTAACTTCTAAAACTGTTTTAAAACAATTTTTAGCTGCCGGAGGTGGTGTTGCTATTAGTATTAAAGAAGGAAATGATCAGGAATTGAAAGGTTTGAAAAAATTATAATTTCTTTTCTGCTATTTTAAAAAAAGGGCTTGATTTTTAGTAAATCAAGCCCTTTTTCTATGGATTATTGGAATTAATAAAATTAATCCTTAGTAAGGTCGTCTTTGTATTTTTAGAATACCTAACAGGTTTTGGAAACCTGTTAGGATACTTATTCTACAAAAGAAAATCTCTTGCTTATCTTATCTACACTTGAGAAATACCTACAAGGTTTTGAAAACCTTGCAGGATGAACGTATCTCAAGAAAATATTTTTTATACTAATGTCTAATTAATTACTCAGTCTCCTAACAGGTTTCCAAAACCTGTTAGGTATCTGTTAGATATATATCGGAGTTACAAGAACGTCTTTTTTATGTTTTTAAAACGAGTAGTTCAATTCAAAACCAACATTGTTATTAGCGAAGTTTGCATCGCTGTTTATCAATGTAGGTTTAAAGGATAATCTTTCGTTTACATTAAACTGCGACAAAGCAGCATCGATATTAGCATCTACAATATTCAGAACATAAAAACCAACTATGAATAAGGCTGACAAATCTCTGTTTCGCTGAAATTGTTTTTGTGCGGTGATCAATTGACTTTCGCTTAGTCGGGCTAAAAAATCAGATTCTTTTGTGGTGCCTTCGAGTCTTCGTTTATACTCGTTTCGGTACATGTTGTATTTTTTCTGGTTGTCGATGTACAGATAGGTACTTGTTCCAATTGCACCATATACTAAAGGAAGTTTCCAATACTTTTTATTGTAAATCTGTCCTAAACCGGGTAAGATTGCGGAATAAAATGCTGCTTTAGCAGGACGTAACGGATCGATTTCTTGTAGCTTAACAGAATCCTTGAAAACAATTTTATCTTGTTCCTGAGCAGCAACTGATACTGCTCCAAAAAATAGAAGCAGCAGAATAATGTGGTATCGCATATATGCTTTTGTGTCTTTTGAAATTTTCGCCAAAGAAAACGAATTGCTGTTAAGTTGTTTCTTAATTAAAACATAAATAAATCTTAACCGTTAGGAGTTTACAATAATCTAATAATAAACACTACACCTCTTCTCTAGCCCCGATAGGACTGAAAATCCTTTTGTGCCGGGGTTCGGCACAAAAGATTGTAAGGGATAGCGGGACTACTGGTGTTGTAAAAACGAAATGGTGTGCTTCTAAAAAAGATTTTACTCTTCAAACAATTCCATTAACTCCAGTGCTCGTTTTATTGATTTTACGTTTTCGAAGGTCAGTAATAAACGTAATCCGTTTACGGTTTGTTTTTCTTTCATCTTGCAGACTGTGCTTTGTTTTTGTACAAATTGCAACACGTTTCTGAATTTGACGGACTGATAATAATCGGATTGCTGATCTGAAACGAAATAACCTATCATTTTGCCTTGTTTCAGGACTAATTTTTCGATTCCGACTTTGGTTGCAATCCATTTTATTCTGATGCTGTTGAGCAATGCTGTGGCTTGTTTTGGTAAAGGCCCGAAACGGTCGATTAGTTTTCTTTCGAATTCCTGCAAACCTGCTTCGTCTTTTATCGCACCTAATTCGTTGTATAAAACCAAACGTTCTGAAACATTATTGATGTATTCGTCCGGGAATAGTAACTCAAAATCGGCATCGATCTGAATGTCTTTGACGTATTCTTTGGTATCGATATTATTTTCCTCTGGATATAAGTCTTTGAATTCGTTTTCTTTTAATTCATCGATGGCTTCGTTCATGATTTTTTGGTAGGTATCAAATCCAATTTCGTTGATGAAACCGCTTTGTTCGCCTCCTAATAAATCTCCTGCACCTCGAATTTCAAGATCTTTCATGGCAATATTAAAACCGCTTCCTAATTCGCTAAACTGCTCTAGGGCCTGAATACGCTTTCTGGCATCTTCGGTCATTGAGGAATATGGCGGGCAAATGAAGTAACAGAATGCTTTTTTATTGCTTCGCCCTACACGACCACGCATCTGATGCAAATCTGACAATCCGAAATTATTGGCATTGTTAATGAAAATGGTATTGGCATTAGGCACATCAAGTCCGCTTTCGATAATCGTTGTGGCTACCAAAACATCAAAATCTCCGTTCATAAAACCAAGCATGAGTTCTTCCAGTTTCGCTCCGTCCATTTGTCCGTGACCAATTCCCACACGTGCATTAGGCACTAAACGCTGAATCATTCCGGCTACTTCTTTTATGTTTTCGATTCGGTTATTGATAAAGAAAACTTGTCCGTTACGCTGAATTTCGTACGAAATAGCATCGCGAATTATTTCTTCATTAAAACCTACAACGTTGGTTTCGATTGGATATCGGTTTGGCGGAGGTGTTGTAATTACGGATAAATCTCTTGCGGCCATTAACGAGAACTGAAGCGTTCTTGGAATTGGCGTTGCCGTTAACGTTAGCGTATCGACATTGGCTGCAATGGTTTTGAGCTTGTCTTTTACGTTTACTCCAAACTTTTGTTCCTCATCAACAATAAGTAAACCAAGGTCTTTGAAAACTACATTTTTATTGACTAGCTGGTGTGTTCCTATGACAATATCGAGTTTTCCTTCTGCCAGATCTTTTAAGGTTTGTGTTTTTTGTTTCGCGGTTCTAAAGCGGTTTAAGTAGCCAATATTCACCGGCATATCTTTTAATCGCTCTGTAAACGTTCTGTAATGCTGGTATGCCAAAATAGTTGTGGGAACTAGAATGGCCACCTGCTTGCTGTTGTCAACAGCTTTGAAGGCGGCACGAATGGCTACTTCTGTTTTTCCGAAACCTACATCCCCACAAACCAAACGATCCATTGGACGATCGCTTTCCATGTCGGCTTTTACTTCCTGCGTTGACTTGGTTTGATCGGGCGTATCTTCGTAGATAAACGAGCTTTCTAATTCGTTTTGTAAATAACTATCGGGCGCAAACTGAAATCCTTTTTCGAGTCTTCGCTTTGCGTATAACTGAATTAGGTTGAAGGCAATATGTTTGACACGCGCTTTGGTTTTTTGTTTTAAAATTTTCCACGCGTTCGATCCTAACTTGTATATTTTAGGCGGCGTTCCGTCTTTTCCGTTGTATTTGGAAATCTTGTGCAGCGAGTGTATGCTGACGTAAACAATATCATTATCGGCATACACCAGTTTTATGGCTTCCTGCGTTTTGCCTTCAACCTGAATTTTTTGCAATCCGCCAAATTTCCCGATTCCGTGATCGATATGCGTTACATAATCTCCGACAGAAAGCGCAGTTAACTCTTTTAGGGTTATGTTTTGCTTTTTAGAATATCCGTTTTTGATGTTGAACTTGTGGTAACGCTCAAATATTTGATGGTCTGTATATGCGGTAATTTGATTTTCTTCGTCGATAAAGCCTTGGTATAATGGCAATACGACGGTATTATATTGTTTTCTGATGTTCTCTGAGTTGGCTTCGTCTAAGCTTTCAAAGATATCATGAAATCGCTTTGCCTGCGTTTCATTAGAACAGAACAAGTAATTAACGTATCCGTTGAAATGATTTTCGCTTAGATTGTTCAATAACAAATCGAATTGTTTATTGAATGACGGCTGTGGCTGTATGTGAAATTCGTGCTTGGCGCTGGTTTTAAAAATGGGTTTAGAAGCCCATTCTACAATGGAGAAATCTAAAGCACGCTTGATAAACGATGCCTGATTTAAGAATAGTTTTTCCGGTTCTGCGTGTTTGATTTCTTTTGATAATTTCTCAAAAGCTTCGCCTGCTCTGGCAAATTGTTTGTCTAACTGACTAAAAAGTCCGTCAGTATTTTGAATAAAAATAACAGTTTTCTCTGCAATGTAGTCTAAGAAGCTTTCGCGGTTTTCCTGAAAGATTTTGTTTTCGACATTGGGAATAATCGTGATTTTTTTATGGGTTTCAACTGATAATTGTGTTTCGACATCGAAGCTTCGGATACTGTCTACTTCGTTACCAAAAAATTCTATTCGGTACGGATGATCGTTCGAAAAAGAGAAGACATCGACAATTCCTCCACGAACCGAAAATTCGCCTGGTTCTGTAATAAAATCTACTCGCTTAAACTCGTATTCGAACAATACTTCGTTGATAAAATCGATCGAAATTTTGTCGTTTAAAGCAACTTTTAATGTGTTTTTATCGAGTTCTCTTCTTGTAACTACTTTTTCAAAAAGCGCTTCGGGATAGGTAACAATGATGGCTGGTTTTTTACGCGAATTAATTCGGTTTAAAACCTCAGCACGTAACAGAACATTGGCATTGTCTGTTTCTTCTATCTGATACGGACGACGAAAAGAGCCAGGATAGAACAAAACGTCCTGCTCACCGATCATTTGCTCGAGATCGTTAAGATAATAGGCCGCTTCTTCTTTATTGTCTAAAATAATTAAAAAAGGCAGTTCGGTTTTCTTAAAAACAGCACGAATGATAAACGAAACCGCTGAACCCAACAATCCGCTAAGATGCATTTTTACTTGCTTGTTCTCTAGTAATTGAGAGGATATCTGCGCTGCTTTAGGCAAATTATCATACGTAGTATATAAGGCTTTTTTACTCAACTTTTATTTATTTTGGATCTGCAAATGTATTTGGTATTGCACGTGTGGTATCTAACATTCTTAGAAAATCAGCTTCGTACTCTTCTTTTGGAATTTTACTTTTTTCTACAATTTTATCCATTTGTCTTTCTAATGAAACCATTTCTTTGTTGATTTCTCCAATCAAAAAAACGACTTTATCATCTGGAACTGTATTCAGGTGAATATATAAATCCATCATTTTGACTTTGGTAATCAAAATAGAAATTCGGCTTCTGATCTGTGGTTTATTAAATTCTATTGGAATATTAATGCTTAATCCTGTAGCTTTTTTAGCAATTGCCGAAGACTTTTTTTGGAATGCCCCGATTGTTTTCTTTGGTTTTTCTCCAATCTCTTTTAGGAAATCACGCCATTCTGCCCATTCTCTAACGTTCTTTTCAGAAACTTCATTGATTGGCTCATCCATAAAAACCCATCCTTTGTTGATGTTGTTAAAAATGGCTTCCTTTTTTTTAGCTGCTTTTTTGTTTTCTGCACGACGTTTTTCATCTTCGCCCTGACACGAATTGAGTACAAAAACAAAAAGTAGAAAAAGAGATATTTTATATTTCATTTGGTAAAACATTAAGCTACAAAGTTACAAAGTAAATTTACAATTACGAATTGTGATTCTAAGATAAAAACAAAGCTTTTTCGCCATGAATTCACGAATTTTCTTCTTGCAAATTATTATACTAAAATTTGTGAATTCGTAGCGGAAAATTTCAATACGACAATGTATAATCAAAGACTTCAACAGCGAATAATCTAAAAAAGCATCTTCATCATTGTTAAATTTATAATTTGTTTACAGGAAAAGTAAAAATATTTGCGAAAACGTTATATTTGCATTAACTAAAATCTTGATAAATGAATCCAAAAATATTAATTATTGGGGCTTGCGGTCAGATTGGGACGGAGTTAACCCAAAAATTGCGTAAGTTGTACGGTACAGAAAATGTAATTGCTTCTGATATTCGAAAACTAAATACTGACGTTGTTAATTCAGGACCTTTTGAAGTTGTCAATGCTTTGGATTTTAATCAGATTGAGCATCTGGTTGAATTGCATAAAATTACAGATGTTTACCTAATGGCGGCACTTTTGTCTGCTACAGCTGAGAAAAACCCTGCCTTTGCATGGGATTTAAATATGAATTCTTTGTTTCATGTTTTAAATTTAGCGAAAGCAAAAAAAATACAAAAGGTTTTCTGGCCTTCGAGTATTGCTGTTTTTGGGCCTACAACTCCTAAAGAAAATACACCTCAATATACCGTAATGGAACCTTCTACGGTTTACGGAATTAGTAAACAAGCGGGTGAAAGATGGTGCGAGTACTACCATAACATTTATGGTGTTGATGTTCGCAGTATTCGTTATCCTGGTTTAATTAGCTGGTCTACGCCTCCTGGTGGCGGAACTACAGATTATGCTGTTGATATTTTCTACAAAGCTATTGCTGATAAAAAATACGAATGCTTTTTATCGTCTGAAACCAAAATGCCTATGATGTATATGGATGATGCGATTGATGCTACGATAAATATTATGCAGGCTCCAAAAGAAAAAATCAAAATACATTCTTCATACAATTTGGCTGCAATGAGTTTTACGCCTACGGAAATTGCTGCAGAAATTAAAAAACATATTCCTGATTTTACGATTACTTATGAGCCTGATTTCCGTCAAAAAATTGCGGATAGCTGGCCTGCGAGTATTGATGATTCTTCTGCTCGTGAAGACTGGAACTGGAAACATACTTTTGATCTTGAATCGATGACTAAAGATATGCTGGAGCATTTAGGCTAGTCTGCAAATACAATATTATCAGAAACGCGCTGTCTTAAAGGAAACTTTTAGAACAGTGCGTTTTTTGTTTGAAAATACTTATACCGAAAATACTATGATTACTTT
The DNA here is from genome assembly GCF_002217285.1 of Flavobacterium hercynium. Classification (GTDB taxonomy): domain Bacteria; phylum Bacteroidota; class Bacteroidia; order Flavobacteriales; family Flavobacteriaceae; genus Flavobacterium; species Flavobacterium hercynium. Next base: position 24,433 of record NZ_MUGW01000028.1, read on the forward strand.
ATTTTGTTACTTTTGACCTCGTTAAGATAATTTCAAATTTATCTAAAATCATCAATCAAATCACAACAAAAAACGTTAATCAAATGACAAATTCTTATCATCCTGTCGAACAGACTAAAAGAACTCCAATTGTCGACATTCTGCGCGGATGGGCTTTATTGGGTGTTGCTATTGGCAATTATGTTGATTTTTTATACATAGGTATTGTACCTGAAAAAATCAACCACAGTGTTTTCTCTGAAATACTGTTATACATAAACCGTTACTTTTTTGCGGCTAAATCATGGACTTTACTAACCCTTCTTTTTGGTTTTGGCTTTGCTATTTTAATAGATAATATTGCGGCTAAGGGCAAAAATCCTATTGCCTTTTTTTCCTGGCGAATGCTGTTGCTTTTTGTTTTGGCATTCATCAATTCGTCGTTTTGGCTTGGCGATATTCTAAAAGATTATGCTTTCTTAGGACTTGTATTGTTACTTTTCTACAAAAGTTCGGCAAAAACCCTAGCTATTCTTTCCGGTGCTATTTTCCTTTTGATTCCGGTTATTATGCCATTCGTTAATTCGTTTACGGTAGAACATCCTGAAATCACGAATAATCCGGAGTATTTAAAACTTTATATGTCGGGCAACTGGATTGAGTTTTTCCAATTTAATCTGCTTGCTTCTGTTTATGAACAAATCATTATTCCGGGATATGCGATTAATGCTCACCTTGTTATGTTGGGCTGTATGTTTTTGGGCGTTGTGCTGCACAAAATCAATTTCTTTAATCGTTTACCTGAATTTAAAAAACTGCTGAAAAATATCTGTCTTACTACTTTTATCGTTTCAGTTGCTATTGGCGTTGGTTTTTATTTTGCTGTTGAAAACAAAGCTGTTTTTCTGAAATTCTTCCATCCGCTTTATTGGCTTGTTCTGTGTACGATGGTTTTTATCGCAACCGGAATTTGCTTATTATTCTTAAATAACAAACTTAAAACGGTTTTCAGCTACTTTAGTTATGGCGGAAAAATGACGTTAACCAATTATATGGTGCAAAATGTATTAGGTGCTTTTCTTTTTTCCGGAATTGGTCTGGGAATCGCCAATACTATGCCGTATTGGTTTTACTTTTCTCTGGCTATTTTTGTTTTTATTCTGCAGCTTTTCATCAGTAAGTGGTGGCTGTCTAAATTCAATTATGGTCCTATCGAATGGTTATGGAGATCTGCAAGTTACAGAAAGGTTTTTCCTTTCAAGAAGAACACTCCCGCTGATTCTATTACAGAAATAAAAATAGTTTAAAATACGATTTAGATAAATTTGAAATAATAAAAGCCCTTAAAAGTAATTTTGAACATGCCCCAAAA